>NZ_DASZBV010000021.1:0-233745 GCF_035943735.1 Pseudolabrys sp. | reverse complement strand
CCCCGGGAGGCCTTGGCCAGCCGTCCGCCGGCATTACGACCGGCTGCCCGCAGTTCTACGGAACGATGGGCTGCACGCGGCGGCGACGAAGGAGCGGTGGCCACCGCTCCGGATCGGGGGCTTGAACACGGGCCCCGTCGCTGCCCGGAAGTACGGCCCAAAGGGTCTTCAAGAACGCCGCATAAATAGCCCGGACTGCGCAAGCTTGTCCGGGTGTGGAGCGCCGGGAGGCGCCTCGTCCCGATCGCAAGGGATGAGGAGACGCCTCACAGCGTCTCGGGCGGCCTCGCCGGCCGCTCAGGGAGCCTCGCAAGCTCCCGCGTTTCCCGGCGCTCCGCTCCCCTTGGGGAGCGGAGGTTTGCAATTCGCAAGAGGGCCTCCCCGGGGCCGACCAAAGAGCACGGGCGATGAGTCATGCGTATGGGTGGAACGGCAGCACACAAAAATGGCCGGGCAGCGGCCCGGCCATTGTCTCAATTGGCAAATCCGGCCGCAGGGCTCAAATCGACTCGCCCTCGCCTTCCATCACCGCGTATTGCGTCATGCCCGGCACGCGCTGCCAGCCATTGCCGTTGAAGCCGGCGAGCACGTTGATGCGCACGATCTGCAACAGCTTGTTGGCCACCGCTTTGGCGTCGACGGTCTTGTCGCGGGTGAAGGCGATCGCGGCGACGCCGCAGGCGTGCGGATCGTGCGCCAGCAGATTGACCTTCTGCATCGCGTCCTTCGGCGCGGCGCCTCGCGCGCGCAGCGCCACGAACTGCTCGGCCTGGTCGGGCGTGTTGCAGATCATGCCGATGCCCATCGCGGTCGAATCGGTGTCGGTGAGGCTGAAGTCGGACGCCTGCGCCGCACCGCAGGTCAGGGTGACGATCGCCGCCGCGGCGGCGAATTGATAAAGGCGCATGGCCGGGAAACTCCTGAAAGCCTGGGATCCGCGTCGGATCCGCGTGGTTCTTTCCCGGTCAACGCGCGCGCGGCGACGGCGGTCGGTCCCGCACGCAAACGTGATGGCGCGGTGAAAGTGCGGGCCTCGAGCGGCGTCGGCCCGGACAGAAAAGCGGCCGGCGCCGGTCGTGCCCGGCGCCAGGCCGCCTTCCGTGCCGGCGCGCTCTCAGGAGGCATCACGCGCCGGCCAAGCCGTCGATGGTCACATCGGCAGTCGATCGCTCAAGGTCGAGGCGGATGGGCGTCCCCGAAGTCCAGGCCGTGCCGCCGCCTCTGCCGCGACAACGGCTCAGCCGGCCGGCTGTTGCATGAAATCCCCGCAACGCGCCCCTGCGCACTGCCGCGGGGCGCCGCCCGGAAATTGCCAAGAAGGGCTCGAATCTGCTTCAAGGCGGCGGGGGCTCGCCGCCGGCGCAGGGTGCCGGCTTCAGTCCGGAATATCCGCCATGACCGCCGTCCGCCTGCCCGCCTTTCTGCCGCTCGCCGCCCTCGGCCTCTGCGCGCTGGCGCTGGCCGGCTGCGAGACCACCGGCAGCGGTCCGGGCCCGGTCGCCGCCGCGCCGAAGCCACCGATGACGCATTCACGCGCCGCCGAGGAATGCTGGATGGGCACGGAGAAGTCCGACGCCCGCATGAACCTCGACCAGCGCGCCGACGTCGTCGACCGCTGCATCAAGGAGAAGATGAAGGGCGCCGACGCACCGCCGCGCAGTTGAGCGCGCGTCCTCAACGGATTTTGCACATCGCCCGCTTGCCGGCCCGCCGTGGCCGTATCACCATACGTACTGCGTCATCGTTCATCCGCGACTTGGGAGGCCGTCATGGCAAAAGGTCAGATGCGTGTTCCGAAGGAAAAGAAGAAGCCCAAGGCCGACAAGGACAAGCCGAAGCAGCTGTCCGCCTACAAACAGGCGCAGATGAGCGGCACCAGCGCCGGCGCCCCGATCGGCAAGAAGAACTGACGCTTCAGCGCTCGATCCGGCCGTTCGTCGTCTTGCCGTGGTCCGGCAGCGCGGCGGCGGCCTGGCTCATCTCGGCGCAGGTCAGGAGCTCGACGTAGCTTGGCGGTCCGCCGACGGTCGACAGCACCGTGCAATGCTGCCGCTGTGCCGGCGTGAAGTTGCTCCACTCATGCTCGAGCTTCGTTTTCGCCTGCTTCTCGTCGTTCTCGCAGGCGCTGACGTTGCGGTCCGGGGTCACCGCGGCCGCGACCGCGGCGCGACAGCTCGGCTCGTAATTCAGCACCGGGACCTTGTCGGCGACCAGCACGAGATGCGCGCCGGTCACGAGCATCGGCAGCAGTGCAGGCATCGGAGCGCCTCCGTTGGTCGCAACCCCGCGCCGGAACAACGCCGGCACGCACGTCGGGTTGCCGCAGGGTAACACAGTTCCGGTCCGACGGCCGCCACATCGCTTTCACACCTTCGCCCTTTTCCTCAGACATCCTTCGTCCTGGGTCAGGAGGGAGCCGTCCGATGCGGCTGGCAACGTTGTCAGTCACCGCCGCGCTGTTGATGTCGGCGGTCGCGCCGGCGATGGCGCAGCAGCAGATGGCCCCGGCCGCAGCAGATACCGCCGCGGGCTCGGATGACGCCCAACTCGGCGCCGCCCTGCAGTACGACCCCACCCCCTCCCCCGACGCGCCGCCGAAGGCGCTGAAGTACCCCTCGCTGTCCGCGGCGAAATCGTACGATCTCAGCGAGAAGACGGCGGCCGACGGCTCGACCACCTACTCGGTCAAGAAGTCGCTGCCGACCGACTGGAGCACCAGCATCGGCGCCGACCTCGGCACCGGTGCCCCGTCCGAGCCCTATTATCAGCCGGACCGGCCGATCGCACCCGCGCGCAATAACACCGGCGCCGCCTGGGCTTCGCTCGGCGTGTCCAGCGTCGCCAGCCTCGACGCGCGCGTCGACCCCACCGCCGACCAGGGCCGCTTCGCCACCACGCTGCATCATTCGCTGCCGGTCGGGCGCCATCTGTCGGTGACATTGCAAAACAGCACCGGCATTACCCAGGCGCTCGGGACGCAGGCGACTGCCCCCGCCGGCCTGCCGGTGATGGCATTGGCGCAGCCAACGGCTACCGGCGCCACCCGCGCCTGGGACGATCAGCCGTCGGTAAAATTTGACATCCTGCCGACCGGCACCACCCTCTCCGCCGGGCTCGCGCGCACGAGCACCGACCCGGTGCTGCACAACAGCCTCCGCGCCGATCAGAAATTGTACGGGCCGCTGCACGTCGGCACCGCGCTCAACGATGTCGGCGAGACGACGGAGAACAAGAGCGTTACCGCCAGTTTTAAATTGAACTGGTGAGTTCCGCTTTCTCGCCTCTTTGCAGCCGCCGGCATGCCGCACCGGCGCCGCAGTCGCATGCGGCAATCGCTCCCACCTAGAATCGGCACGCGATTGAGTCGCGTTAGTGAGGAGCACCAGCATGACGGCGATCAGACCCGAGCGCACCCTGGATACCGCCGCCGAGACGCACGGTCCCGACAAGCCGGCGTCGGAACGGCGCGCGCCCGAGAAACTCGGCGCTATCAGCGAAGCCGCCGCCAGCGCTTTCGAAGGCGAGATCCGCGAATTCGTCCGCCGCGACGTGGCGCCGCGGCGTCCGGCCGCCGGTGGCGATGCGACGCTCGACCCGGTCGCCGACAATCTCAATGCGCTGATCCGCCGCGTCTCCGGCGCCTCGATGGAGGAGATCGACCGCGTCATCGCCGAGCTGCAGACGGTGCGCGACATGCTGCGGCATGAAGGCGAGCGCGTCAGCCGCGAGATCGCCGGCTATGCCAGCCTCAGCCACGCGGCGATGACGGCGATGAAGGTGATCGGCGAGAGCGTCACGCAATGGAAGAGCGCGCCGCGCGACGATCGACGCCCGGCGGGCTGATTTCGATTGGAATGAACGAAGCGCCATCGCCGTTCGCGGCGGTGGCGGTTCTCCCTCAGGAGCGATCGTCGGCCACGACGCGCAGGCGCGGCGTGTCGCTCAGCCGGATCGACTGCAGGCCGTAGACATTGCCGCCGATTTCGGTGCCGGACGTCAACGTGCCGCGCACGACGAAGCCGCCGACGGCGATGACGAAGAGGGTTGCTGCGCACAGCAGCATTCCGATCATGCCCAGTCCCATTTTGTCGGCCATCGCCCGCTCCAGCCATTCCTGAATGTTCGTTCAGCCCCCCACTAACGCGATGGGGGCCGGCGCGTTCCCGAGGGCCGTTGCGGCAGCCCTTGTTCCTTAGTCGTGGCTGAAGACGAAAAGGTTCACGCCGTCGCCGGCCGGCGGCAACGGCCCTGGAGCCCAGGCGGATGGGGCCGCTTACTGCGTGTGCGGCGGCTCGCCCTGCAGTTTGAGCTTGGCCTGCAAAGTGGCGATGCGACGCGCCGCTTCGCTCCGGGTCAGGTGCTCGCCAAACGCCTCGAAGTCATAAGCGTCGTGCGCCAGCCGGCGCAGCAGCGCCGCCTGCTCGGCGGTCATCGGCCCGTCGGCGCCGGTGGTCAAAGTGGGCTCGCTCTCGGGTGAGCTCATGCGGCATCTAACCGCCGAAACCGGCCGCGGGTTCCGGTCGCGCTTTTCGCGTGCGGCGCGAGTCGCATCCTGATACCCACGAAGACGGACTGATTCGCGAGAAGGCCACGCGATGATTCTCGAATCCGTGTTCGGGTTGTCGCTTGTGTTGAACGTCTCCCTCGATACCCAAATCCCGCACCCGCCGACGCCCGGCTGGAGCCAGCTCTCGGTCGCCGAGCGGCAGGCGAAGCTTCTGCCTCTGGTCGCCCGCGCCACCGATTGCATCCTCCGCCGCATCGCCGACGATCCGCGTTATCGGCCGGACCTGCGGCCGGACGAGATCAACGACCTGATTTCCGAATCGCTGCGCGGCTGCGCGCCGCCATTGCGCGCGATGATCGCCATGCACGATCGACTCTACGGCGCCGGCTCGGGTGAAACCTTCCTTCTCGGCCCCTATCTCGACGTGCTGCCGTCGGCGGTGGTGCGGCAGGTGCGGATGAAATCGACCCGCTGACCTCAAGTCGGCTGCGCGGCGAGCGCCGGCCGCAGCATCAATGTCAGCGGCAGCGTCACCAGCACAATCGCGGCGACCAAGACCAGCGCCGTCGACACGCCGAAGGCGTCGCCGATGAGACCGTAGAGCGCGGGCGATACCGCGCCGGCGCCGATCGTGCCGGTGTAAAAAATACCAAAGGCGCGCGTGCGCTTGTCCGGCGTCACCAGATCGGGCACCGAGCCGTACAGCACCGACGAGGTGCCGTTGAGTGCGACGCCGACCACCGGCAGCAGAAGCATCGCCGCGTCGAGCGACAGCGGCAGCAGGGCGACGATAGTCACCGCCGTTATGCCTTCGGTCAGCCACACCGTGGCGATGGTGCCCAGTCGCGCACCGATGTAGGTGCACACGAGCTTGCCGGCGGCGCCGCCGGCGAACACCAGCGTCAGCGACAGCCCGACCGTCTGAACGCTGGCGCCCTTCGCGGTGAGCACGAACGGCAGGAAGGTGAGGAAGGCCATGCGCGTCGCGCTGTCGATGATGCCGACCGACAGCAGCAGCGGAAAGCCGAGCGCATGCAGCCGTCCAATGGGACGCGCCGCGCTCTCTTTCTTCGCGGCGGCCGGCGCGGCCTCGCGCAAGCGCGGCATCAACGTGAAAACAAGGACGGCGCCGAGCACGCCAAGCGCCCCGATCAGCATCAGCGCCTGCCGCCACGGCAGCACCAGCAGCAACAGCGAGGCGAGCGCCGGCACGCTCATCTTGCCGAGATCGCCGGCGAAATTGTAGGTGCCGAGCGCCGTGCGCGAGCGCGCGCCGGCGAAGGCCTGCGCGACCAGCGCCGAGCCGAGCGGATGCTGCGTCGAGGCGCCCAGTCCGCCGACGAACAGCGCCGCCACCAAAGTGACGACGCCGACGCTCAGACCGCCGAACACATAGCCGAGCCCGGCGAGCGCGGTGCCGAGCGCCAGCACCGTGCGCGCGCCGAAACGCTCGGCGAGAAAGCCCGACGGCACCTGAAAGCCGGCCAGCGTGCCGGAGAACACCGTCTTCATCAGCCCGAGCGCGGCAAAGCTCAGGCCGAACTCGCTCTGCCAGACCGGTAGCATCACGTAGATGAGATCGGTGAAGCCGTCGTGCAGCGCGTGCGCGCCGCAGGCGACGATCATGGCGCGGCGCTCTTCGCCGGGCGCCGTCGCGCTGCCGTCGGCGGATTGGCCCGCGCTGCTCATGAAGCCTTGCCGCGGCGCTCGACGAAGCTCGTGCTGACGAACGAGATCACCAGTTCGCCCTTCTGATTCGTGCCGGTCGCCAGCAACGTCATCAGTCCGTAGCCCGGCCTGCTGTTCGAGGCGCGCGTTTCCGTCACCTCGGTGCGATAGTCGATGGTGTCACCGACATAGACAGGTTTCAACCATTTGAGATCGCGGAACCCGGTCGACGGGCCGACGTGCCCCACGCGCTCCCCGCGCGCCAGCGCGGCCTCGTTGCTGCGCCGCTGATAATCGACCATCAGCCGCATCCACGTGACCGCGGTGTGCCAACCGGAGGCGCACAGCGCACCGAAATGCGAGGCGGCCGCCGCCGATTCATCGAGATGAAAAAGCTGCGGATCGAAACGGCGGGCGAAGGCCTTGATGTCCTCGGCGTTAAAGGTGTGGCGGCCGACCAGCACGCTCTCGCCGACGACGATGTCCTCGAAGAAGCTCATGCGGCGGCCCCGGGCTGCCGACGGCCGAACATCATAGTCGACGTCATGCTGGTGATGACGGTGTCCGCGGCGTCGATGAGCTCGTAGTGCATGCGCGTCAGGCCCATGTCCGGCCGGCTTTTGGAGGCACGACTGTCGAGCACGGTGACGCGCAGGCGCAGTTGCGTGCCGGGCCGCAGCGGCCTGAGCCAGCGCACCTCCTCGATGCCGGGCGAGCCCATCGACGTCGAGTCGAGCAGGAACCCGTCGGCGATCATGCGCATCATCAGCGCACAGCCGTGCCAGCCGGACGCCGCGAGCCCGCCGAGCAGCGTGGCGCTCGCGGCAGCCTCATCCATGTGCATCGGCTGCAGATCGAACTCCGCGGAGAAGGCAACGATCTCCTCGCGCGTGATGACGCGCGGGCCGTAAACGGCCACGTCGCCGGTCTTGAAATCTTCCCAGGTGCGCTTCGGCATGCCTGCTTTTAGCCTGCCGCGCCGGGACTTGCCTCTGTCACAACCCAGGCCGGGGCATGCGCGGGGCGCATGAACCGGGCGTCAGTTGGCAAAGCGGAAATGCATCACGTCGCCGTCCTGGACGACGTAGTCCTTGCCTTCGAGCCGCATCTTGCCGGCGTCGCGCGCACCAGCCTCGCCGCCGGTGGCGATGTAGTCGTCGTAGCCGATGGTCTCGGCGCGGATGAAACCCTTCTCGAAATCGGTGTGGATGACGCCCGCCGCCTGCGGCGCCTTGGTGCCGACGGTGATGGTCCAGGCGCGCGTCTCCTTCGGACCGACCGTGAAGTAGGTGACGAGATGCAACAGCGCGTAACCGGCTCGCACCAGCCGATCGAGTCCGGTTTCCTTGAGACCGACGGCCTCGAGATAGTCCGCGCGCTCCTCCGGCGGCAGCGTCGCGATCTCGGATTCGATCTTGGCGGAGATGACGACGGCGACGGCGCCCTCCTCCTTCGCGCGCCCTTCCACGCGGCGGGAGAATTCGTTGCCGCTCGCGGCCGAGCCTTCCTCGACATTGCAGGCGTAGAGCACCGGGGCGGAGGTCAGCAGGCCGAGTGAATGAAACAGCTTCTCTTCTTCCGGCTTGCGCTCGACGAAGCGCGCCGGCTTGCCATCCTGCAAGAGCTTGAGCGCGCGCTTGACCAGGTCGAGCGTCTCCTTGGCTTCCTTGTCGTTGCCCTTCGCCTTCTTCTCGAGCGCGTCGACGCGCTTCTCCAGACTCTCGAGATCGGCGAGCATCAATTCGGTCTCGATCGTCTCGATGTCGGCGATCGGATCGATCTTGCCTTCGACATGGGTAACGTCGGAGTCCTCGAAGCAGCGCACGACGTGCACGATAGCGTCGACCTCGCGGATGGTGGCGAGGAACTTGTTGCCGAGGCCTTCGCCCTTCGACGCGCCCTTCACCAGGCCGGCGATGTCGACAAAGGTGATGCGCGTCGGGATGATTTGCTCGGACTTGGCCAGCGTGGAGAGCTTGTCCAGCCGTGGATCCGGCACCGCGATCTCACCGACGTTCGGCTCGATGGTGCAGAACGGATAGTTCGCCGCCTGCGCCGCCGCCGTCTGCGTCAGCGCGTTGAAGAGCGTCGACTTGCCGACGTTCGGCAGGCCGACGATGCCGCATTTGAAACCCATGGTCCCGCGTCTCTTTGCTTCAAGATGTCATTTGGAGCCGGACGGCTCCGCGTCGCCAAAGCCTTTCGCGGTCATGGCGAGATGAACTTTGTTCTGGAAGGTCGAATCCTTGCCTTCGGCCAAAAGCGCCACGTTGTCGGCGACGGCCTCGCATAGCGTCTTCACCCACGGCCACTCCGACTTGTGGAAGTCCTGCAGCACGTAGGATTCCACCAGGTGCTTCTGGCCCGGATGACCGATGCCGAGCCGCACGCGTTTGTAGTCGTTGCTGATCAGACCGCTGATCGAGCGCAGCCCGTTATGGCCGGCATTGCCGCCGCCGGTCTTCACCCGCAGCTTGCCGGGCGGCAGTTCGAGTTCGTCATGGAACACGACCACGTCGGCCGGCGCGATCTTGTAAAGGCGCGCGGCTTCGGCCACCGCGCGTCCCGACTCGTTCATGAACGTGCCCGGCATCAGCAGCGTCACACGCGTGTCGGCGATGCTGCCTTCCGCGGCGACGCCCTCAAACTTGCGGCGAAACGGCCCGAAGTCATGGCGCTTGGCGATCGCGTCGACCGCCATGAAACCGATGTTGTGGCGATTGCCGGCGTAACGCGCGCCGGGATTGCCGAGGCCGACGAAGAGCAGCATGGCGTCAACGGCGTTTCCGCCGCCCTACGTCGGTCTCCCGGAGAGGAAAAGAGGCGCGGAGTGCGCGCCCCCTCACTTCTTGGCCGGCGCGGCACCACCGGCGGCCGGCGCGGCAGCGCCAGCGGCCGGAGCGGCGGCACCGGCGGCCGGAGCGGCAGCGCCCGCAGCCGGAGCAGCAGCAGCCGGAGCGGCGGCGGCAGCAGCAGCGGCGGCAGCGGCTTCGGCAGCCTGACGCTGCTCTTCGGCGTAACCGGACGGCGGCACGACGGTGACCAGCGTGATGTCGCCGTGCGCAATCACCTTCACGTTCGGCGGCAGCTGCACGTCGGACAGGTGCTTGGAGTGATTGATGTCGACGCCGGCGATATCGACGTCGATCGAGTTCGGGATCGCGTCGGCCGGGCACGACACCAGCACGGTGTGCGTGACGATGTTGACCGCGCCGCCGCGCTTCACACCCGGCGACTGCTCGGCATTGAGCACGTGCACGGGGATGTTGACGCGGATCGAGGCGCCTTCCGCCACGCGGAGGAAGTCCACGTGCATCGGCAGGTCCTTGATCGCGTCGAGCTGGAAGTCGCGCGGGATGACGCGGTGCTTGGCGCCGTCCACCTCGAGTTCGTAGAGGGTCGTTAGGAAGCGCCCGGCGTAGATGCGCTTGCGCAGCTCGTCATGGTCGAGCAGCACCATCATCGGGGGCTTGTTGTCGCCGTAAACCACTCCCGGCACCTGGCCGGAATATCGTGCAGCCCGCGCGGCCCCCTTGCCGCCTTTCGGGCGCACCGTCGCCTTCATCGTCTGGACGGTTGCCATAGCAAAACCTCGTATAAGCCAATGGAAAAAGGCGGCTTTTTCGGCCGCCCGCGAACGCGGCAAGCCTCCAGGGGTGCCGGGGGCCGCGTTTCGCGCTGGCTTATAGCGACGGGGGGCTGAAAGTGCAAGGAACGCGCGAAATGCGCGTCATTTGCCGAGCGGCGGGGTGCTCGGCGGCTCCGCCGGCGCCTCGGCGGCCGGCTTGGCCTTTTTCGACGCGGCTTTCGCTTCCAGCGCCTCGATGCGCGCCTTCAGCGCCTCGTTCTCCTCGCGCGCCAGCCGCGCCATGTCCTTGACCGCCTCGAACTCCTCGCGCGGCACCACGTCGAGCTCGCGCAGGATCCGCTCGGCCTGGCTGCGGAACAGGCTGTCGAACTCCCGCCGCACCCCTTGCGCGACTCCGGCCGCGTCGTTCATGAGGCGGGCCATCTCGTCGAAGATGCGGTTGCTGGTCTGGGTCATGATTACGGCCTCCGGGACTTCGCCGAGACAATGGCGTCCCGGTCATCCCGCCGCAAGGCCCGGCGTGCTAGGGATGCCGTGGCGCGGGGGCGCACCCGCCGATTTGAGAGCACTATGCCCTTTCTGCTGATCCCCTACCCGCGTATCGATCCGATTCTCGTCCATATCGGCCCGCTGGCGATCCGATGGTACGCGCTCGCCTACATCTTCGGCATCCTGATCGGCTGGGCCTATGCCCGCGCCATCGTCCGCTCCGAGAAATGGTGGGGCGGCAAGCCGCCACTGTCCGTCACCGACTTCGACGACTTCGTGCTGTGGGTGACGCTCGGCATCATCCTCGGCGGCCGCATCGGCTACGTGCTGTTCTACAACCTGCCGTTCTTCGCCGCGCATCCGCTGCAGATCTTCGAACTGTGGACCGGCGGCATGTCGTTCCACGGCGGCTTCACCGGCTGCGTCGTGGCTGTGGTGCTGTTCGCGCGCAGCCGAGGCCTCTCGATCCTGTCGCTCGGCGACGTCACCTGCGCGGTCGGACCGATCGGACTCTTCCTCGGCCGCCTCGCCAACTTCGTGAACGGCGAATTGTGGGGCCGGCCGACCGACGTGCCGTGGGCGATGATCTTCCCCACCGGCGGCCCGATCCCGCGCCATCCGAGCCAGCTCTATGAAGCGAGCCTCGAAGGGCTGGCGCTGCTCGCCTTCCTCTACGTGATGATCCGCCTCGGCGCCTTGAAGCGGCCGGGCCTGATCATCGGCTCGTTCGCGATGTTCTATGCCTGCGCGCGGTCGTTCTGCGAATTCTTCCGCGAACCGGACGTGCAGCTCGGCTTCCTGTGGGGCGGCGCGACCATGGGCCAGTTGCTGTCGATCCCGCTGTTCATCGCTGGCGTCTGCTTCGTCGTCTACGCGCTGAAGCAGCCTGCCAAGCAGCCGCGCTGATGGCGCCCTCGCCGCTCGAGACCGAGATCCGCGCGCGCATCGCCGCGCACGGACCGATCCCGGTGGCCGAATACATGGCGCTCTGCCTCGGACATCCGCGCTACGGCTATTACGTGACGCGCGACCCCTTCGGCGCGCGCGGCGATTTCATCACCGCGCCGGAAGTGAGCCAGACGTTCGGCGAGCTCATCGGCGTGTGGATGGCGGCGGTCTGGCAGCGGATGGGTGCACCGGCGCGCGTTCGCATCGTCGAGCTCGGCCCCGGCCGCGGCACGCTGATGAGCGATGCGCTGCGCGCAGCAAAGGTGATGCCGGGCTTGCTCGATGCTGCGAGCGTGCATCTCGTCGAGATCAGCCCGGCCTTGAAGGCGAAGCAGCAGCAGACCTTGCACGGCGTCGCGCCGCCGCTGTCGTGGCACGCCTCGCTCGACGCGGTGCCGGAGGGTCCGGCGATCGTCATCGCCAACGAGTTCTTCGATGCGCTGCCGGTGCATCAGGCGGTGAAGACGCCGGGCGGCTGGTGCGAGCGCCGCGTCGGCATCGACGGCGACAAGCTGGTGTTCATGCCCGCCGCGGAGCCGCTCGCCGGCCTCGACGCGCGGCTTCCCGCATCGGCGCGCGAAGCCGCGGACGGCGCGATCTTCGAATGGCGCGACGATGGCGCGGCGCGGGCCCTCGGGGCGCGGCTGGCGCAGCAGGGTGGCGCCGCTTTGGTGATCGACTACGGTCACGTCGCGACCGCGATTGGCGACACGCTGCAGGCGCTCGGCGGTCACGCCTTCGCCGATCCGCTCGCCACGCCGGGTGAGCTCGATCTCACCGCACATGTCGATTTCGCGGCGTTGATGCGCGCCGTCGTGTCGGTCGGCGCCGCCACTTTCGGGCCGATCAGCCAAAGCGAATTGCTGCAGCGGCTCGGCATCGCGGCGCGCGCGGCGAAACTGAAAGAGAACGCCGCGCCCGACGTCGCAACACAAATCGACGCGGCGCTGGCGCGGCTCACTGGCGCGGGCGCGACCCAGATGGGCGCGCTGTTCAAGGCGGCGGCCTTCGCGCATCCGAAACTCGGCGCGCCGCCGGCATTCGAACCCTGAAATTTACGGGCAGCGGTGCCGGCGGCCGTCGCGGCCGACATAGGTCATGCTGTTGGGGTCGTAGCTGCGAAAGCGATGGGCGCAGTAGCTGATCGCCTGCTGGCGCTGCGCTTCCGTGGCGATGACCGCGCCGAGGAACAGCCCGATCGCCGCGCCCGCGGCTGCCGCGCCGGCGCCATCACCACCGCCACCGCCACCGCCGCCACGATGATGCCCGCCACCGCCGCCGCGATGGCCTCCGCCGCCGCCGTGGTGACGATCCTGCACCTGGAGCAGCAAGGGTGCGGATGGCTGGTCCAGCAGATTGCGCGCGCCCGCACCGATCGCGGCTGCGGACGCATACGCCGGCAGCAGCGCGAGCCCCAATACGGCCACACCGCCCAGAAACAAACCCTTCATGAAAACCTCCGCAGTGGACTCGGACGATCCTTGTTGCCCCGGGGGCAAATCGGCTTCATTGATCTGAATCACCCGGTAGACGACGGTTCAAAATGCTGCAGGCTCCCTCGCTCTCGAAGCTGGCGCGCATCCGCCACACTTTCTTCACCCGCAGCGGCGGCGTCTCGGATGGCGTCTATGCCAGCCTCAACGGCGGCATCGGCTCTAACGACGCTCCGGAGAAGGTGACGGAAAATCGCGCGCGCATGGCCGCGACTTTGGGCGTGACGCCGGAGCGCTTCCTCACGCCATATCAAATCCACTCGCCCGACGTGGTGGTGGCCGACGGTTCGTGGACGCAGGAGACGCGGCCGCGCGCCGACGCGCTGGTCACGCGCGAGCCGAAGCTCGCCATCGGCGTGTCGACCGCCGACTGCGGCCCGCTGTTGTTCGCCGATGCCGAGGCCGGCGTGATCGGCGCCGCGCATGCCGGCTGGCGCGGCGCCTTCACCGGCGTCATCGAAGCGACGCTCGCCGCCATGGAGAAACTCGGCGCCGCACGCGGACGCATCGCCGTCGCGCTCGGGCCGACCATCCGACAGCCGAATTACGAGGTCGGGCCGGAGTTCGTCGAGCGCTTCCTCGCCGCCGATGCGGACAATGCCCGCTTCTTCGTGCCGGCGGCGCGCGCAGGCCACGCGATGTTCGACCTCACCGGTTATATCGGCGAGCGCGCCCGCCGCGCCGGAGTGGGAAGCTTCGAGGATCTCGGCCTCTGCACCTATGCCGATCCCGAGCGCTTCTTCAGTTACCGCCGCATGAGCCAGCGCGGCGAGCCGGATTATGGCCGGCATATCAACGCCATCGCCCTCGGCGACTGAGAGTTGTCCTCAGCGGCAGGGCCGACACCATGCCGTGCTGGACTCAGCCTGACGCCAGCCATTACGCTTCCTCTCGGCCGCAGGGGATCACAAAAAACAAGCGGCCACAGGGACGTCGACGATGCTGAACTGTATCCGCCGCGCGCTGCGCGCCGCGGAGTCATGGACATTGCGTGCGCCGCTCGGGCTCGCAATCGCCGGCGCGCTGGCGCTGGCCGGTTGTCAGACTGCGAACCAGGGCGGCGTCGCCGCGGCCGCGCCGCGCGGCGCCACCGTCGCCTTCGAGTCCATCGACGGTCTGCCGCAGGATCATTTCCAGACGCTGGTGCAGGACCTCAACGGCGAGGCGCAACAGCGCCGGCTCGCGGTACTGCCACGCGAGCAATCCTCCGCCTATCGCGTGCGCGGCTATTTCGCCGCCAGCGTCGAACGCGGCAAGACCACCATTTCCTGGGTCTGGGACGTGTTCGACGATCAGCAACGGCGCGCCTACCGCATCAGCGGCAGCGAGGACGCCAAGAGCGGCAAGGCATGGGCCGCCGCCGACGACGCCATGATGCGGCGGATCGCCCGCTCCAGCGTCGAGCAGCTCGCCGCCTTCCTCACCTCGCCCGACGTTGACCCCGGCACGCCGACGCCGGCGAACGAGCCGCGGCTGGCGCTGATCGGCGATCACGACGATTCGACCCCGGAAGCCGCCGGCATATTCCGGGTGTCGCAGCCGAACGTCGATCCGGCGGAAAGCTCGGCCGCCGCGAACGCCGTGCCGCTGCCGCCGAAACGGCCCGACGACCGTACGGCCTCGCTCCGCCAGACCGTGACCCTGTCGGCCCACGCTCACTGAAAAACGATCATTTTCCGTTCATTTTGCCTGCCGAAAGCGGCGGACAGCGCGTGCTGCACATATTGCCGCACGGATCACGCCTTGTTATGACCACGCCACAATTTCCGCACGTAAACGGCGAGGTTTTTGGATGTCGGGCAAGAACGGGGCGATCAAGCTCGTCGCCGGCAACTCAAATCCCGTCTTGGCGCAGGCGATCAGCGCGTACCTGAAAACCCCGCTGACCAAGGCGGTGGTGCGGCGCTTCGCCGACATGGAAGTGTTCGTCGAGATTCAGGAGAACGTGCGCGGCGCCGACGTCTTCGTCGTGCAGTCGACCTCGTTCCCTGCCAACGACCACCTGATGGAATTGCTGATCATCATCGACGCGCTGCGCCGCGCCTCGGCGCGCCGCATCACGGCGGTGATCCCCTACTTCGGCTACGCCCGCCAGGACCGCAAGCCGGGCCCGCGCGCGCCGATCTCGGCCAAACTCGTCGCCAACCTGATTACTCGCGCCGGAGCGGATCGCGTGATGACGCTCGACCTGCACGCCGGGCAGATCCAGGGCTTCTTCGATATCCCGACCGACAACCTCTATGCGTCGCCGCTGATGGTGCGCGACATCAAGGAGCGTTCGTTCGAAAACGTGATGGTGGTGTCGCCCGACGTCGGCGGCGTCGCCCGCGCGCGCGGACTGGCGAAGCGCATCAACGCGCCGCTCGCCATCGTCGACAAGCGCCGCGAGCGGGCGGGCGAATCGGAAGTGATGAACGTCATCGGCGAGGTGGCCGGGCACACCTGCATCCTCATCGACGATATCGTCGACTCGGGCGGCACGCTGGTGAACGCCGCCGACGCGCTGCTCAAGCAGGGCGCCAAGGACGTCTACGCCTATATCAGCCACGGCGTGCTCTCGGGCGGCGCGGTCGGCCGCATCGGCGGCTCGCGGCTAAAGGAACTGGTGATCACCGATTCGATTCAGCCGACGAAGGATGTGCAGGCCACCGCCAACATCCGCATTCTCCAGATCGGCAACCTGATCGGCGAGGCGATCGAGCGCACGGCTTCCGAAGAGTCGGTATCGAGCCTGTTCGACTGAAGAATTGAGAAACAACGCGGACGCGGCGCCCGTCGCCGCGGCGGAGCGGCAAAAGTTATCCACCGCCGATTCCACAGGGGCCCGGATTGGCTGTGGAGATTCCGGACCGGCCGGTTGCCACGAGTCCGCAAATCACGGCTCATAACGCCTACAAGATGCCTCTGGCGGTCGGAATCGAGCGGGTTATAGTCGAGTCGGCTCCCTGATTCGCTCCTAGCGTCAAGGTATCCGTAATCCCTGCGTCAAAAGCGGACCGCGCCCCGGCCTCCGGGGTAAGGAAGCCGTGCGCGTTCGGTGGCGTGCGTTTCCCTGGCTCCAATCCGGCAAAGTGGAGACGTCATGTCCCTCTCGAGCTACACTGACGATTCCCGACTCAACCCGCTGGACGTGGTTGAGCGCCTCGCCTCGGGCAACGACTGGTCGTTCGAGCGCGCGAGCGACGACGAGATCACCATCCTGGTGACCGGCCGCTGGACCGACTACCAGCTCTCCTACACCTGGATGGATGACATCGAGGCGCTGCATCTCGCCTGCGCCTTCGACCTGAAGGTGCCGGAGCGGCGGCGCGGCGACGTCCAGGCCCTGATCTCGATGATCAACGAGCGGCTCTGGGTCGGCCACTTCGACATGTGGGTCAACGAAGGCATCGTCATGTTCCGCCATGCGTTGATCCTCGCCGGCGGCAGCGAAGCCTCCGGCCAGCAATGCCAGTCGCTGCTCGGCACGGCGCTCGACACTTGCGAGCGCTACTTCAGCGCCTTCCAGTTCGTCGTCTGGGCAGGCAAGACCGCGAAGGAAGCGCTGGAAGCGGCGATGTTCGAGACCTCGGGCGAGGCGTGACGCGACGCGCGCCTTTCCGTATTGTCGCCGCGTCATGAAGAAACCTGCCTCGCAAAAGACGCTCGCTGCCTTCGCCGGCCCGCTGCTGCTCGTCGGCGCCGGCAAGATGGGCCAGGCCATGGTCGACGGCTGGCTGACACGCGGGCTCAACGCGCGCAAGCTTGTCATCGTCGAGCCGCAGCCGGCTCGTCCGGTGAAGGCGCTGGTGAAGCGCGGCACAAGGCTCAATCCGAAGAGCGCGGCGGAAGCCGCCGCCATCGTCGTTGCCGTCAAGCCGCAGACCGCGCCGGACGCGGTGCCGCCGCTCGCCGTAAACGTCGGCAAGGGCACTCTGGTCGTCTCGATCATGGCCGGACGCACATTGCGCTTCCTCGAGGAGCGCTTGCCGACTGGCACCGCGATCGTGCGCGCCATGCCGAACACGCCGGCCGCCGTCGGGCGCGGCATCACGGTCGCCTGCGCCAACGCGCACGTGAACGCGCGGCAGCGGAAGCTGGCGACCAACCTGCTCGCCGCCATCGGCAAGGTGGAATGGGTCGAAGACGAGGCCCTGCTCGACGCGGTGACGGCGCTGTCCGGCTCCGGTCCGGCCTATGTGTTCCTGCTGGCCGAGGCGATGGCGAAAGCCGGCATCGCCGCCGGGCTGCCGGAACAACTGGCGCTGCGGCTGGCGCGCGAGACGGTGACCGGTTCCGGCGAGCTGCTGCATCGTTCCCACCTCGATGCCGCGACGCTGCGGCAGAACGTCACTTCGCCAGGCGGTACCACCGCCGCGGCGCTGTCGGTGCTGATGGCGCCGGGCGGTTTCGACGCGCTGCTGACCGAGGCTATCGCGGCGGCGACCCGGCGTTCCCGCGAGCTCGCCGGCTAGACCGGCCTCTGGAACGGCTCCTCCGGCGCACCTAGATTCGAGGGACAGCTGGAAGGAGACACCGCCATGGCCATGGATATGCCGGAAGCCGCCCCGTCGAACCGCGACAAGGCGATACAGGCTTTTCTCGAGCTTCTGTCCGAACGCCGCTTCGAGGACGTCGGCCTCGCCGAAGTCGCCGGCCGGGCCGGCCTCAAGCTCTCGCAGCTGCGCGCCGAGTTCGGCTCGACCTTGTTCATCTACGCCGCGTTCGTGAAAGCGGTCGACGAGGCCGTGCTCGACGAGAGCGGCGGCGAAGTGAGCGGCGACATGGGCGAAGAGCCGCATCGCGACCGCCTGTTCGACGTCATGATGCGGCGGCTGGAAGAACTCACGCCGCACAAGGAAGCAGTGCGTTCGATGCTCATGTCGGCACGGCGCAATCCCGGACTAGCGCTCGCGATGAACGGCGTCGCCGTGCGGTCGCAGAAATGGATGCTGGAAGCCGCCGGCATCAGCACCAGCGGTCCCCGCGGCGCATTGCGTGCGCAGGGCGCGGCGCTGTTGTTCGCGCGCGTCGTCGGCGTCTGGCTCGATGACGAGGAAGAAGGCCTTAACCGCACCATGGCGGCGCTCGACCGCGGCCTCGCCAGTGCCGAACGTTGGGACGGCTTCCTCGGCGATCTCTGCGCCCTGCCCTGCGCCTTGCGCGGCGTGCGCCGGCGTCACCGCCGCCGGCCGCTCGACGAGGGGCTGGCAGAGGCCGACGTCGCCTAAACCGGCACCCGCACCGTCGCGCGCAGGCCACCGAGCGGTGAATCGCCGAGCGTGATGTCGCCGCCGTGCGAGCGCGCGATGTCGCGCGCAATGGCGAGCCCGAGTCCCGTGCCGCCTTCGTCCTGATTGCGCGCGTCGTCGAGGCGCAGGAACGGCTTGAACACGTCCTCGCGCATATCGGCCGGGATGCCCGGGCCGTCGTCGTCCACCGTCACCGTCAGATAGCGATGATCGCGATGGCCGGTAATGGCGATCGACGGCGCATAGCGCGCGGCGTTCGACACCAGATTGGCGAGGCAGCGTTTGAAGGCGGCCGGCCGAACGGTGACGATCGGCGGCCCATGAAAGACGACCGTGGCGCGATGGCCGTGCCGCTCGGCGTCGAGCCGCAGTTCCTCGAGGAAATCGGCCATGTCGGTCGGCGCCGAGCTCTCGCCGAGGTCGCCGCGCGCGAAGGCGAGATAGGCCTCGAGCATGCGGGCCATCTCGTCGACATCCTTCTTCATCGCCTCGACTTCGGGATTGGTATCGATCAGCGCCAGTTCGAGCTTGAAGCGCGTCAGCACCGTGCGCAGGTCGTGAGAAACGCCGGCGAGCATGGCCGTGCGCTGCTCGATGGCGCGCTCGATGCGCGTCTTCATCTCGATGAAGGCTGCCGCCGCCCGCCGCACCTCGCGCGCGCCGCGCGGCCGGAAGTTCGGCACTTCACGGCCCTTGCCGAAGCTTTCCGCGGCGTCGGCGAGCCGCACGATCGGCTTGATCTGGTTGCGCAGGAAGGCGATGGCGACGATCAACAGGACCGTCGAGGTGCCGACCATCCACAACAGGAAGATCTCGGAGTTGGACGCATAGGCGGCGCTGCGGCGCGCGAAGATGCGCATCACCGTGTTGTCGAGCTGGATGCGGATCTCGACCAGCGACGACTTGCCAACAGTGTCGATCCAGAACGGGCGCGCGATCTGCTTGCGCAGTTCCTCGGACAAAGTCTGGTCGAGCAGCGAGAAGAACGGCTTCGGTCCCGGCGGCGGCAATTCGCCCATCGGCAGGAAGTCGACGACGAGGCCGAGGCGGTCCTGCGCAACCTTGCGGATCTTGGAGCGGTCGGCGTCCTGCGGATAGGCTTTGTAGACGTCGATCAGCGCGCCGATATCGTGCACGACGTCGGCCGACAGGCGCTGCGTCACCAGGTTCCAGTGCCGCTCCATGAAGACGAAGGCGATCACCGACTGCAGGATCACCATCGGCGCGATGATGATGAGCAGCGCGCGGGCATAGAGCCCTTTCGGCATGAAGCCGTTCAGCCAGCGGCTCGCGCGGCGCCAGCCGTCGCCGACCTGCCCGAGGCCGGCGTGGATACGCCGGATCGGCGGGATGGAATCGTACCATTCCCACGCTTCGCGCATGCGCGTCAGCGCCGTGCGCACGCCTTGGCCGATGTCGAGGCTGGTCATGTAGCGATCACCAGCCGGTAGCCGATGCCGCGCACGGTCTGCACGAACAAGGGATCGGCCGGGTTGCGCTCGATCTTGCGGCGCAGGCGATTGACCTGCACGTCGACGGCGCGCTCGCTGACCGAGCCGCCGTTACCGGCGAGCGCCCCGCGCGGCACGGTCTCGCCGGCCGTGGCGGCGAGCACGCGCAGCATATCGCGCTCGCGGTCGGTGAGGCGCACGCTGTCCTCGCCCTTGCGCAATTCGCCGCGCGCGATGTGGAAGACGAAGGGGCCGAAGCGCACCGACTCGAGCGGCTGCGGCGCCGGCGGCTGCGCGCGCTTGAGGATGTTGGCGATGCGCAAGGACAGTTCGCGCGGCTCGAACGGCTTCGACAGGTAATCGTCGGCGCCCATTTCGAGGCCCTTGATGCGGCTCTCGGCGGCGTCGCGCGCGGTCAGCATCAGGATCGGCACCGTCGATTCCGTGCGCAGCGACTGCGCGAAGTCGAATCCGGTCTCGCCGGGCATCATGACGTCGAGCACGAGCAGATCGAAGCTGAGGCTCTTGAGCTTGGCGCGCGCATCGGCGGCGGTCTCCGCGGTCGAGACGCGGTAGCCCTCGCTGGCGAGGAAGCGCGACAACAGATCGCGAATGCGGCGGTCGTCGTCGACCACCAGCAGATGCGGCGCGTTGTCGGCCATTGGTGCGACGGCAATCATCGTCACTCTCGCGCCTTGGCGCGGTCGGCGCGGGCGATGAGGCGCAGCACGCCCTCGCGGTTGTCGGCGTCGATCATGGCAGTGAGGAAGCGCCGCGCGGCATCGTGCGCGCCGGGCCCGAGCTCCGAGAAGGCGCGGGTGATGCGCTCGGTCTGCAGCTGCGCCAGCTTCAGCGACAGCGCCTCACCCTTCGGCGTCGCGTAGAGCAAACGCTGGCGGCGGTCCTGCGCGCCCTCCTTCTGCAGCACGTAGCCTTCATCGACGAGCTGCTTGAGCACGCGGCCGAGCGATTGCTTGGTGATGTTCAGGATGTCCAGGAGGTCGGCGACCTTCACACCGGGATTGCGGTTGACGAAGTGCACGACGCGATGATGCGCCCGGCCGAAGCCGAGCTTGGACAGCACCTCGTCGGGATCGCCGACGAAGTCACGGTAGGCGAAGAACAGGAGCTCGATGATGTCCCAGATGGGATCAGCCGACGCCCCTGAGCGGTCGGGGGCGTCGCCGGCTGCGTCCACCAGCTTGGGCCGCCAATTTATGTCAGTCATGTTGACATATTTTGGTTTTATGTTACAAAAACACCGCCACCGACGAAAGGATCGTACGCCACGCTCCTGCTGCCGGGTGCGAACGGGTTTAACAGAGGTGCTCCCGCCCTCCGGGTTGTCATACCGGGAGTTGCCGGACGACGCAAAGTGTTGCAGTTGGCGCGGAAAATGCGCCATCACAGCGGCGGAAGCGCGCTCCGGCCGGGCCTCCGGACAGGCTCGGACGCAAAAAGTACGAGTGAAGGAGAAGTCCTATGGCTGCGCAGTCCTACGACCGTCTTGAAGGGGTCATCTGGTACGACGGCAAGGTGCTGCCGTGGAACGACGCCAACCTGCATGTGCTGAGCCACGGCCTGCACTACGGCAGCTGCGTGTTCGAGGGCGAGCGCGCCTATGGCGGCCAGATCTTCAAGAACAAGGAGCACGCCGAGCGTCTGAAGCGCTCCGCCAACCTCCTCGACTTCGACATCCCCTATTCCGTCGCCGAGATCATGGCCGCCAAGCAGACGGTGGTCGAGAAGAACGGCCGGAAGGAAGCCTATGTCCGCCCGGTCGCCTGGCGCGGCTCGGAGATGATGGGCGTCTCGGCGCAGTCGAACACCATCCACCTGGCGATCGCGTCGTGGGAATGGCCGAGCTACTTCGATCCCGAGCAGCGGCTCAAGGGCATCCGCCTCGATCTCGCCGAGTACCGCCGGCCCGATCCGAAGACGGCGCCGTCGACCGCGAAGGCCGCCGGCCTGTACATGATCTGCACCATCTCCAAGCACCGCGCCGAGCGCCGCGGCTACGCCGACGCGATGATGCTCGACTGGCAGGGCCGCGTCGCCGAATGCACCGGCGCCAACATCTTCTTCACCAAGGACGGCAAGATCCATACGCCGACCGCGGACTGCTTCCTCGACGGCATCACGCGGCAGACGGTGATCGCGCTGGCAAAGAAGCGCGGCATCGAAGTGATCGAACGGCGCATCATGCCGGACGAGCTCACCGGCTTTGCCGAGTGCTTCATCACCGGCTCGGCGGCCGAGGTCACCGCGGTGGCGGAGATCGCCGACTGGCGTTTCACGCCGGCCGCCATCACCAAGCAACTGATGGACGACTACACCGCCGAAGTGCAGCCGAAGGCCGCGGCGGCGTAAGACCATCCGTAGATTTGCGAATACGATGGCCGGGCGAAAGCCCGGCCATTTTGTTTCCCCGTCACCCTGAGCAGCGCGGCGCGAATGCGCCAAGCCTCGGTGACGTCCCCTCACATATTCAATTTTCAAACAGCCATGGGTGATCGCCCGTATTGTTTGAACGGCCCCGGGTGAGCCGGCCTTCCCCTTCGGCCCCCGGCCAACAGGGGCTCGGGGCGTCCTTCCCCGGCCAACAGGGGCTCGGGGAGTCCTTCCCCGGCAAGAATGCCGAGGGTGTGGCGCGCCGATCAGGCGCGACACTTCCAGCCTAGTACCGCATGTCTCTCTCGAAACATGCGGGCGCCTCTCGGCGCGCCACAGCGGTGTCGTGTCACGGCGCACGGGCCACGCTTTCGAGAACGTGGACCAGCCACGCCTGTCAGCCAGCTCCTGGCGGCAGGTCCTAGTGCCTGCGAGTGGAGCCCCGTCGCCGCCCGGAAGTCCGACATGCGTTTTGCCGAACCTGCGGGCACCGCATCCGCTCCCGTCAATCGAGACGCCTCGCGACGACGCCCCCGGCCGGAACGGACATAGGAATAATAGGCACACGAGCTAGGACTGGTCAATAGTCCTAATTAAAAGAATCTATGCTGCGCCGCGTTCCATCCCTCCCCTTTCAGGGGAGGGATGGTCCTCACACGATCGCGTCGCCCGACCACACCTCCTGCGGCCGCAGCAGAGACACGGCGCGCGCGCCATTCTCGGCGACGAACTGCGCGAACGGCTGATCGAGCACGCGGCCTTTGCTCCTGGCGGCATGGCGCAGCAGCAACGCCCCGTTCTTCTCGATCACGATGAAGCCGGTGTGGAAATAGTCGATGCCCGGGCGCCGCGACAGGAAGCCGACGACGTCGCCGGTGGCGAGACGATCGGCGTTCGCCAGCACGCTCGCCGCCGGGATCGAGGTCAGCGCAACGCGCTCGACCGGCAGGCCCCGCATGTAGGAGACGGTCTTGTCCACGATCGTCGCCTCCGGCAGCACCAGCGCGCGGCAGACGCCGTTGGCGATATTCTGCAGGCTCCAGTCGGCGAAATAGTGATTGCGCTCGCGCCAGTCGACGACGCCTTCGCGGTAACGGATCCGGCGCAGTTGCGGCGCGAAGTCGGCCAGCGTGGACGAGCGCGCCGCCGCCACCACCGTCTCGCAAAAGGTGACGCAATCGAAGGCGTCGTCGCGCAGAACGAATTCTTCCGGCTTCTTCGGCCCGCCGATCAGCGGATAGGACACGTAAGGCGAGCCGACGAGGGCGTGCGAGATGACGTCGATGCGCGCGCCGATGAAGGTGCGCGCCTGCCCCGCGGCAATCAGCGCGGCGATGCGCGTCTCGCGGGTGTGGGCGGGTGCCAGCCCGAGCGCGAACAATCCGCTGCCGGCCGCGAGTTGCAGCATGTGACGGCGTGTCGGATGCGGCGCGCGCATCGTTACTCCGCGGCGTGCCGCCCGCGCGCGCTCCAGCGCTCGGCGGCGGCATCGTCGGTCGCCTTCGCGTCAACCCAGGTGGCGCCGCCCGCCTTCTCGACCTGCTTCCAGAACGGCGCGCGCGTCTTCAGGTAGTCCATCAGGAATTCGGCGGCGGCGAAGGCGGCCTGACGATGCGACGATGTCGTCGCCACCATCATGATGTCCTCGCCGGGCACGATGCGGCCGTGGCGGTGGATCACCGTCACGCCTGCGAGCGGCCAGCGTTCGCGCGCCTCGGCGACGTGCCGCTCGATCTCCGCCTCGGCCATGCCGGGATAATGCTCGAGCGTCAGCGCGGCGATCGGCTCGCCGTGCTCGTCGCCGCGGCAGATGCCGGTGAAGGTGACGACGGCGCCGACGTCGGTACGCCCGTGCGTCAGCTTCGCCGTCTCGGCGGCGAGGTCGAACGGTTCGCGCTGGATGCGGACGGTGTCGGTCATGGGGGTAATGTAGTGCAGTTCACGCTCGTCGTCATTCCGGGGCGCGTCCGCAGCACGCGAACCCGGAATCCAAGCCAAGAACACTGGATTCCGGACCCGCGCCCTCGGCGCGTCCCGGAATGACAGCGCTCATCCTCCGGTCATCGGCGGGAAGAAGGCGATCTCGCCGGCGCCGGCGAGCTTGGCGTCCGGCTTCACGTGCACGCGGTCGATGGCGGCGCGCACCACTTTCGGGTTCTCGAAGGCATAGGCGTATTCCTCGCCGCGCGTGGCGAGCCATGCGGCGAGCTCGCCGACGGTGGTGACGCTCGACGGAACGTCGATGTCCTCCTCCGGCTTGCCGATGCGCTCGCGCACCCAGGCGAAATAGCGAAGCTTCATGTCATTCTTCTATGACGTAGCGCAGGCCGGCGCGCATGTAGTCGTAACCGGTATACAAGGTCAGCACGGCGGACAGCCACAACAGCAAAATGCCGGCCTGGCTGACGCCCGGCAGGATGCGGTCGCCCGCCTCGCCGGCGATGAGGAAACCGATGGCCACCATCTGGGCGCCGGTCTTCCACTTCGCAAGCCGCGTCACCGGCACGCTCACCTGCAACTCCGCGAGGTATTCGCGCAGGCCGGAGACCAGGATCTCGCGGCAGAGGATGATGACCGCGGCGAGCAGCGTCCAGCCGCGGATGGTGCTGCCGGCGGCGAGGATCAACAGGCTGGCGGCGACCAGGAGCTTGTCGGCGATCGGGTCGAGCATGCGCCCGAGCGAGGACTGCTGGCCCCAGATGCGGGCGAAATAGCCGTCGAAGAAATCGGTCACGCCGGCGCCGATGAACACGGCGAGCGCCACCCAGCGCAGCCACAGGCCGCCGCTGAAGATGCTCTGCCAGACCAGCAGCCCAACCACGACCGGAACGGCGGCGATCCGGGCATAGGTGAGGATGTTCGGCAGGGCGAGCGGGCGGGCCGGCAAGCGTCTGGAATTGAGGGTATTCATCGACGCCAAGGAACACTCCGGGGGCGGACAGGTCAACCGCCTCGCTTCATACTATCGCCGCCCCCGCCGTCTCGTATCGCGCTCGGCAACGCCCGCGGTCAAAACAAGCTTCAGTGACCGGCCGCGCCGCAGCGGCCGGCCGCCATCACTTGATCGGCGGCCGCGGCAGCTTCGCCTCGCCCGCCTCCATGACGAAGGTCTGATCCAGCGAATACCAATCGCCTTTCACGTCCGCCGCCGGCGCCTTGTCGGTATGGCGGATGTAGTCGCCGATCAGCGCGCGGGTGACGCCGAACTGGCAGTCGGTCTCCAGCCTGTCGTCGTCCGGAGAGTAGATCTGCGAGATCAGCGTCTTGAACCCGGGCTTGAAGATGAGGAAGTGCAGGTGCGCCGGGCGGAAATTGTGGCGCTTGCCGGCGCGCAGCAGATCGCCGGTCGGTCCATCGATCGGGATCGGATAGCCGGCCGGCTTGACGCTGCGGAACCAGAAGCGGCCGTCCTTGTCGGTGGTGAACTGGCCGCGCAGGTTCATCTCAGCCTGGTTGGGGTCCTGCTGCTCGTAGAAGCCTTCCGGCGAGGAATGCCACACGTCGCAGACGGCGCCGGCGATCGGATTGCCCTTCGTGTCCTTGACGACGCAGTTGACGAAGATCGCCGGGCCCGGCGTCGGCGAGCGGATGATGGTGTCGCCGTTCGCCGTCTTCGGCGAGTTCATGCGCCAGAACGGCCCCAGCAGGTTGGCGGTGGTCTCGGTCTGGCCGTTATTGCCGTTGTTCAAGAGGCACACCAGTGCCGAGAAGCCGAGCGAGCCGGCCATCAGCACGACTTCGTTGTGCGTGTCGTTGGTCATCTGGCCCATCTTCGCGACAAGCTCGGTGCCCTTGCGGAATTCGTCCTCGGTCAGGTGCACCTCGCGCGCGAAGGCATGCAGATGCTTGACCAGCGCCGCGACGATCTCGCGCACACGTGCATCCTCGATCGTGCTGTAGGAGTCGAGCACCTTCGGCGTGACGTCTTCCTGCTTGGCGATGATCATTCCGGTGTTTCCTCTCCCCCACGGAGCAAGCGGCTAGCGCGCTCCGCCTTCATGGAAGAACTCATATATCTTTCGCGCGGTCTCCGCATTAATTCCCGGCACGTTGGCGAGGTCTGGCAGGGATGCGCGTTCGATGGCTTTCACAGTGCCGAAATGGCGCAGCAGCGCGCGCTTGCGCGTAGGCCCGATCCCCGGGATTTCCTGCAATCCCGCTTCGCGGATGTCTTTTTTGCGGCGGGCGCGATGCGAGCCGATGGCGAAGCGGTGCGCCTCGTCGCGCAACCGCTCGACGAAATAGAGCAAGGGATCGCGCGGCGGCAGCTTGAATGGGCTCTTGCCCGCCATGAAGAAGGTCTCTCGCCCGGCCTCGCGGTCCATGCCCTTGGCGATCGACACCAGCGGCACGTCGGTGACGCCCATTTCCGTCAACGTGTCGGTCGCGGCCTTCAACTGCCCCTGCCCGCCGTCGATGAGGACGAGATCCGGCCAGGGTTGCTCGTCGGCCTCCGGCATCTCCCCCGTCAGGACCGCCGCGGCGGCATCGTCAAGCAACGGACGTGGATTCTCCGTCAGCAGCCGCTTGAACCGGCGCTGCAGCACCTCGCGCATCATCGCATAGTCGTCGCCGGGCGTGAGATCAGCCGAGCGGATATTGAACTTGCGGTACTGGTTCTTGCGGAAGCCCTCCGGCCCAGCGACCACCATGGCGCCGACGGCGTTGGTGCCGGCGATGTGGCTGTTGTCGTAGACCTCGATGCGGCGCGGCGCACGCGAAAGCCCGAAGGTCTCGGTCATCGCGTTCAACAGCCGCTGCTGCGAGGAGGCGTCGGCGAGCTTGCGCGCCAGCGCCTCGCGCGCATTGGCGAGCGCATGCGCCACCAGTTCCTTGCGCTCGCCGCGCTGCGGCACCGAGACCTCGACCTTGCGCCCGGCTTTCGTCGTCAGCGCGTCGGCGAGCAGCTCGCGTTCCTCGAATTCGTGCGACACCAGAACCAGCCGCGGCGGCGGCTTGTCGTCGTAGAACTGCGCGATGAAGGCGCTCAGCACTTCGCCCGGCTCGAACGCGCGATCGGCCTTCGGGAAATAGGCGCGGTTGCCCCAGTTCTGGCCGGTGCGGAAGAAGAACACCTGGATGCAGGTGTAGCCGCCGTCCTGGTGCACGGCGAAGACATCCGCCTCCTCGAGCGAGCGCGGGTTGATGCCCTGGTGCGACTGAATGGCGGACAGCGCGGCGAGGCGGTCGCGGAAGATCGCCGCGTGCTCGAAGTCGAGCGCGTCGGAAGACTGATCCATCGCCTGCGCCAGTTCCTTCTGCACCGACTGGCTGTGGCCGGAGAGGAATTCGTTGGCCTCGCGCACCAGCTCGGTGTAGCCGGAAAAATCGATCTCGCGCGTGCACGGCGCCGAGCAGCGCTTGATCTGGTAGAGCAGGCACGGCCGCGTGCGGCTCTCGAAAAACGAATCCGAGCACGAGCGCAGCAGGAACGCGCGCTGCAGCGCGTTGATGGTGCGGTTGACCGCGCCGGCATTGGCGAACGGACCGTAGTAATGACCGGGCCGCGTGCGCGCGCCGCGATGCTTGAGGATCTGCGGCGCCCAATGATCCGACGTGATGAGGATGTAGGGGAACGACTTGTCGTCGCGTAAGAGCACGTTGAAGCGCGGGCGCAGGCGCTTGATCAGGTTGGCTTCGAGGAGCAGCGCCTCGGTCTCGGTCTTGGTGGTGACGAACTCCATCGTCACCGTCGCCGCGATCATACGCGCGATGCGCGCGTCATAAGCGGTCGGCCGCGCGTAATTCATCACGCGCTTTTTGATGTTCTTGGCCTTGCCGACATAGAGCACATCGCCCTTGCCGTCGAACATGCGGTAGACGCCCGGCGCCGACGGCGCGTGTTTGACGGCGCGGGCGATGGCGGCGCGACCGGCGGCGAGCGTGCCCTCCGGCTGGTCGGTCGTGAGGTCGAGCTCGGGCAGCGAGACGTCCTCATCGTCTTCGCGCAAATCCTCGCTGGCCGGATCGATGTCTTTCTTGCCGTTCATCGGTGCACAGATAATGGCCGCAAACAGGCCCGCTACTCGGCGACGTCGCTGTCGGGCGTGCGCCAGGCGAGATGCTGGCCGCCGTCGACCGGAATGGTGACGCCGGTGACGCTGTCCGCACCTGCCAGATAGAGCACCGCCGCGGCAATATCCTCGGGCCGCGGCCCGCGCGCGAGCGGCAGGGTTGCGGCCTGCGCGGCGAATTCGGCGTCGGACTGACGCGGGCTCGGCAAGGTCGGCCCCGGGGCCACGGCGTTGACGCGGATGCGCGGCGCCAGCGCCTGCGCCAGGGTCGTGGTGGCGGTGTGGAGCGCGCTCTTGCTCAACGTGTAGGAGAGGAAGCGCGGCGTCGGCTTGAGCACGCGCTGGTCGAGTACGTTGACGATCGACGCGCCCGCCGGCGCCTGCGCGGCGAAGGCCTGCGCCAGGAACAAAGGCGCGGCGAGATTGACGGCCAGGGTCCGCTCGAAGCGGGCCGCCTCCAGTGTCGCGATGTCGTCGGGCTCGAACTCGGCCGCGCTGTTGACCAGCAAAGTGAGCGGCGCGAAGGCCGCCGCCGCCGGCACCAGGCCGCGCACCGCCCTGGCGTCGGTTAGGTCGGCGAGCACGACGACGGCGCGGCCGCCCTGCCCCACGATCTCGGCTGCCAGCGCCTCGGCCTCATTCCGCGAGCGGTTGGCGTGCAGCGCCACAGCGTAGCCGGCGCCGGCCAGCGCCAGCGCAATGGCGCGGCCAATGCGGCGGCCGCCGCCGGTGATCAGCGCGGCCCTGGGCGTGTCGGTGTTCGGTTGCGGCATGACGGGTTTGGACATTCGGCGCATCGTTCATACGCCGGAGGCGGCGCCACGGCCACCGCACAGGGTGAATGGAGCATGAGCAGACGTGGTAAAGCAGCCCCTAACAAAGCTTGTGCAATAACGAAGCTTTAACAATAACAACTGCTCTCTACTTCGGGATTCAGGACCGCTTAACTTAAATTATTCGATAAATCTTCCACGAAAAGTCGAAGTTTCGCCGGCAGTCCGGTCGTTTTCGAGCCTCGCGGTGCCGCATCGGTCCCGTAAGGACAGGCCTGACATGAGGGGGAATTCCGCTCCCGCCGCGCATGAGCCGCGGCAGGACCCAGGAAAGTGGAGGGTGTCATGAAACGTATCGTTCTCGCGCTCGCGGCCGCGACCGCCTTGACGGCCAGCGCGGCAATCGCCGCCGACCTGCCGCCCGGCCCGGCGCCTTACTATGGCGCTCCGGCCACCGGCTATAACTGGGCCGGTTTCTACGCCGGTCTGAATGCCGGCTATGAATGGGGCAAGGTCACCAACACCGCCGGCAACCCCAGCGGTCTCGCGGGCGGCGTCCAGGCCGGCTACAATTGGCAGAGCGGCCAGTTCGTGTTCGGCGGCGAAACCGACATCCAGCTGAGCGGTGCCGACGACACCTTCGCCCCCTACAAGTTCTCGAACCCGTGGTTCGGCACGCTGCGTGCCCGCGCCGGCTATGCCATCAACAACATCCTGTTCTACGGCACCCTCGGTCTCGCCTATGGCGACCTCAAGGGCCAGTTGAACGGCGTCGACGAAACGAAGACCGAATTCGGCTGGACCGGCGGTCTCGGCATGGAAGTCGGCCTGGCGCCGAACTGGTCGGCCAAGGTCGAGTACCTCTACATGGATCTCGGCAGCCGCACCTTCTCAATCACCGGCACCGACGACGCCCTGCGCGCCAGCATGCTCCGCTTTGGCGTGAACTATCACTTCTGATCGCCGACGCGGTACCACAGTATAGACCCCGGGCTTTACGGCCCGGGGTTTTGCTTTTTCAATTACCCGAATGGAATTTGGAACAAATTAAAGTATCGCTTACCATGGCGACAGAATAGATTGCGGCGATACCGCGGCAAACTCTCGTCTTATTCATGTCTGCACCTGCGACAACTTGTTGATGCCTGTGTCTTTCCAGCACTAGACCAGAATTTGAATTCGAATAACTTGCGCGCATCGACATCGGGGGTCGGGGGCCCCTGTTCAGGAGGAAGTTGGAATGAAGCGCGTTATTTTGGCCGGCGTGAGTGCACTCGCCGTGGTGACCATGATGGGGGCGGCGAATGCGGCGGATCTTCCGCGGCGTCGCGCCGAGATGCCGGTGAAGGCGCCGGCTTATATGCCCGCGTTCAACTGGACCGGTTTCTACGCCGGTATCAACGGCGGCGGCGCTTGGGGCCGTTCGAACTGGTCGGCCTCGGGCAACAGCTTCGATACGTCGGGCGGCGTGGTCGGCGGCACCGTCGGCTACAACTGGCAGGCCGGCCCGACCGTGTTCGGCGTCGAGGGTGACATCGACTGGAGCGGGATCAAGGGCAGCAGCACCTGCGGCGGCTTCTCCTGCGAGACCAAGAACGACTGGCTCGGCACCTTCCGCGGCCGCGTCGGCTACGCGTTCAACCGCGTGATGCCGTATGTCACCGGCGGTCTCGCCGTCGGCAACATCAAGGCCACGTCGCCGTTCGGCAGCAACGACGAGACGCGTGCGGGCTGGACGCTCGGCGGCGGTATCGAAGCCAACATCGTTGGCCCGTGGAGCGCCAAGATCGAGTACCTCTACGCCGATCTCGGCAAGACGAACTGCTCGACCTGCGGCGTCGCCGCCACGGCGACCGACGTCAACTTCCACACCAGCATCGTGCGCGCGGGCGTCAACTACCACTTCTAGTTCGCGCATCACCGTCAGCATCAAGCCCCGGAACTTTGTTCCGGGGCTTTTTGTTTGCGCGAAACGAGAGTTCGAAGGTCGTAAACGGGACCAAAACTGTGGCACCGCGGCAACATCATGATTACTTCGTGACGCGTCGCGGAACGCGTGAACCGGAACGGAGTTCATTTTCCATCGGGGGACGGCGCACTCCGCGTCCGTCCGGTTTTACTGGAAGTGAGGTGCGTCATGAAAAAGCTTCTGCTCGCAGGCGCGAGTCTGCTCGCCATGGGCGTCGTCTCGGCTTCGGCCGCCGACCTGCCCGCACGCATGCCGGCGAAAGCACCGGTGTATGTGCAGCCAATGGCCTACAGCTGGACCGGTTTCTATCTCGGTCTCAACGGCGGCTACGGCTTCGGCCGCTCCGAGTTCAACGGCACGCTGCCGAGCGGCGGCTTCGACGCCGGCGGCGGCCTGTTCGGCGCCACGGTTGGCTACAACTGGCAGACCGGTCCGCTGGTGTTCGGCCTCGAAGGCGACATCGACTGGAGCGGCATGAAGGGTAGCAGCGTCTGCGGCGGCGCCTTCAGCTGCAGCACGCACAACGATTACCTGTCGACGATCCGCGGCCGTGTCGGCTACGCGATGGATCGCTGGATGCCGTACATCACCGGCGGTGCCGCCATCGGCAACGTGAAGACCAGCATCGCCGGCCTCGGCGACACCAACAACACCAAGGCGGGCTGGACCGTCGGCGGCGGCATCGAAGCGTCGATCGCCGGTCCGTGGACGGCGAAGGTCGAATATCTCCACGTCGACCTCGGCAGCGCCGATACGGCCGTTGCCGGTACCAGCGCGAAGTTCACCAGCGACATTATTCGCGGCGGTATCAATTACAAATTCTGACGCCGTAGCGTATCGCGTCGGCAGAAAGGCCCCGGACCCCGGTCCGGGGCCTTTCCTGCATCTGGCTCAGGGCGCGGTCGCGGCGAAGGCCGGCACGGCGGCGGCGAAGGCGTCGTGCCAGGCGTGCAGCCGCGGATGGCCGTTGCGCCATGTGCGATCGAAACGCAGGTCGCGATAGCCGAGCAGGCAGGCGAGCGCGATGTCTCCCACATGCGGGGTGGCGGTGAGCGGCGGCGGCGAGGCTTCGAGCGCGTCAAGTGCGCGCGCGACCTTGCCGGCCTGGCGGTCGAGCCAGCTCTGCACGTGCATCTCGGCCGGACGGTAGCGGCTTTCGTAGACGATCAGCACGCACGCATCCATCGCGCCGTCGCACAGAGCCTGCAAGGTCAGCGCCTCGAACCGCGCCTGCGTGTCACGCGGGATGATGCGCCCGCCGCCGGCGATGTGATCGAGATAGTCGAGGATGACGCGCGAATCGTAGAGCGTGCGGCCGTCCTCGAGCACCAATGCCGGAATTTTGCCGAGCGGATTCTGTGCACGCAGCGGCTCGGCCGTCGCGTTGAGATCGGCATCGCGCAGTTCGACGCGATCGTCGCAGCCGAGCATGCGAACCGCGATGCGCACCTTGCGCACGAAAGGCGAGGACGGCGACGAGCGCAGGATCATCATGGCAATAGCCGCACCCCCGGCGCCCGCCGGACGTTCCAGGCCGCACGCGACGCTTGAGGTCGCGTCAGCCGGTTATGACGAGATTGACCGCCTTCGGGCCTTTGCCCTTCTTGTCGGGCTCGACATCGAAAGTGATGCGCTGACCCTCATTGAGGTTTTTCAGGCCGGCTTGCTCCACCGCCGTGATATGCACGAACACGTCGCGGCCGCCGTCGTCCGGCTTGATGAAACCGTAGCCGCGCTCGCCATTGAAGAACTTCACCACACCTTGCTGCGCCATCTGGAAACTCCAACCCCGCAACTTGCCGCCGGCCCCACGCTCGGCGGCGCGGCCTGGACGTTCAGGGAAGGCATCGGCCCTTGCAGGCCTCCGTCGCTCCGCCTTTGCCCCCCGCAGGAGGCGGAAGTCACTACCGCCCGGGAACTACACACCAAGTAAGGGCGGCTTGGAAGAAAAAAGCGGTGTCAGCGTGTGGGCGGGGCTTCGCCGCTGATCCAGTCGAGGGTGAAGCGGGCCTTGGCATCGCGGCGAAGGACGCCGAGCAGCGCGGGGAGAAGCAGCTTCAGATCGGCTTCGAGCGTCCATGGCGGGTTGACCAAGATCAGGCCCGAGCCGTTGAGCCGGCTTGGATCGGACAGCGCCGAGACCATCAGCTCGGCCCGCAAGATCTTCGGAATGCCAAGACGGCCCAAGCGCTTAGCCAGCGCGTCCGGCTCGGTCCGGCCCTTGATCGGATACCACAGCATGTACATGCCGGTGGCCCATTTGCGGTGCGCCACGGCCAGGCTCCGGGCGAGCCGCGGAAAGTCGTCGTCCCGCTCGAAGGGCGGATCGACCAGTACCAGGCCGCGCCGTTCCGGCGGGGGCACGTGGGCCGATAACGCCGTCCAGCCGTCGACGGCCAGGGTGTTGATGCGCGCGTCGCGCCGCAGATGGCGGGCGAGCGCGGCCTGCGCCTGCGGCTCGAGTTCGCAGGCGATAAGCCGGTCCTGCGGCCGCAGCCACGCCCGCACCAGCGCCGGCGAGCCGGGATAGACCGCGAGCTTGCCAGGCTCGTTCAGCGCAGCGACCACATCGACGTACGGCTTGAGCAGGGCAGCGGCGGCTTGCGGCAGAGACGCCTGCAGAAGGCGCTCGATCCCGTCGTGCCATTCGCCGCCGCGGCTCGCCTCGCTGGAGGTGAGATCGTAGAGGCCGGCGCCGGCATGGGTGTCGATGACGCGGAAGGCGGCCGGCTTTTCGCACAGATAAGTCAGCACGCGGCAGAGCACCGCGTGCTTGAAGACGTCGGCGAAGCTGCCGGCATGGAAGGCGTGGCGATAGTTCACGTCAGTCGGTTCGCTGCAAGGCCACGGCGCGGAGACGCCGTCCGGCGCCGCTTATGCCACAGGCGGGCTCAGCGCGGCACGCCGCGCAGGCCGAATTCCTGGCGCGGACGGCCGAGCTTGCGCGGCGTGGGCGGCGGCCTCAGGTGGAAACGAGCTTTCCTCGGCTTGACGACGGCGACAGGCACAGCGGCGGATGGAGCGGCGTCCTCGCGCGGCTTGCGGCGCGCGCGCAGCGCCAGCGCGGCGAGATGCAGCAGCGCCAGCGCGGCAAACAGCGCGCCCACGACGTGCAGGCCGAGGCTCAGGCGGAACGGATGCGGCAGGCCGCACAGATGGCTCACGGCCGCGCCGAGGCGGCCGCCGCAGACGAAGGCCGCGCCGAAGACGTCGCCGCTCGTATTCGCCACGCTCAGCGGCCACAATACGATGTAGCCGAAGCCGACGAACTTGACGGCGAAATTGATATAATCCCTGGCTCTGTTCATTGGCCGCGCTCCCACGCGTCCGGTCGCGCGGCCAAGATGGCTTTCCGGGCTTTCGAAAATCTTACATGAATTGTCGACAAGCCGGCCTTTCCGGCGGCACGCGTCGGTAATGCTATCGCGCCGCTAAATGGAACGGCGAAAGCAGGCCCGCGGCGGCCCTAAAAATATCGGTCGCGTTAGCTTCCGCGTAACGCTGGCATCACGACCTTGTCGAGGCGGCAGGCACGCTGCGTGACTTCCGGACAGGCGCGGAAGCCGAACTCCTTGCTCATGCACACACGGATCTCGGTCAGCCGCTTGCGGTCGCACGTCACCGCGATGTCGTCGGCCTTGAGCGAGGGGTTCGCCTTGAGGAAGGCATCCGCCACCTCGGCCGGGGTCACCGTGATCGGCTTGTCGAGCGAGACATAAGGCTCGGGGATCTTCACCACCGCGCGCGCCTTGCGCACGGTCTCGAAGAAGGCGTGCGGCGACAGGCCGGAGCAGGTGCCGTGACGATCCCATTCATGGAAGACGAGCCGCGGGCTCGGCATCAGGTCGAGCGCGGCGCCGACGATGGCACGATCGAGCCGCGGCGCGGGCACCTGGCAATACGAAGGGAAGCCGTGCTCGTATTGCGGCCACAGCCCGTGCACCACGAAGGCGAAGGGCCGGCCGCTGCACTGCTGGTCGGGGGCGCGCTCCGGATTCCGCTCCTGCGACACCGCGCACCAGGACGGCGACCAGGACAGGGCGAGGACGTAATAGTCGAACTTGCCGGGCTCGTTCTGGCGGATGGCCTGGGCTCCGGCCGCCGTCCAACTCGCCAGCACGAAGCCGATAGCGACCGCCGCTACCCGCAAACGCCGTGAAACACGATCCGCCCGCATGTCATCCTCCCGACAAGCCAGAACAAACAGCGAATTGACTGGAATCAAAAGTTCCTGGGGAAACCTAGCGGCGAAATAGGAACGATACAAGAACAAATGGAAACGAAGGAGGAATACAACTTTTTGAATTGCAATATTGAACAAAATGAGTAAGCGATGCATTTTATGTAAAATGCTCACAGGAGGAGCGAGGCAAATGGCAATCCTGGGCCGAACCAAGAGCCAACTGATGCGCGGCGAGCGCCTGCAGATCATGCTGTCACCCGAAGAGCTGCGCGCCGTGGACGATTATCGCTTTCGCCAGCGGATGCCGAGCCGGGCCGCCGCCGTGCGCGAGTTGTTCCGGCTGGGTCTGGGTAGCGCCGGGCTTACGCAGCTCGTCGACGGCAAGAAGTCTTCCGACTTCGGTGTCCTCGGCGGCGGCGAGGCAGGAGCGGATTCTCACGCTTCACAGCAAAATGAGTGATCTGCTCTTAGACTACGAAGGACTGGAATTTCTCGCTGCGCGCGACGACATTTTCGGTGGGCTAAGTGATGGAGCATGGCATGCCCGACACCCTGAATGCTGCCGAAATGCGCCGACTGGCAATGGAATGTGCGGCCCGAGCCTCAGATTCTCGCTGTAAACCCGAGGAACGCGAGCGCATGTTGCGCATGCGCGAGAGCCTTCTCGCCCTCGCCGTCAACGCCGACTGGCTGGCCGGCCGCATCTTACCGCTGGCGGCGTAAGTCGGGACGATTGCGATGATCTGCCGCGCCGGTCAGGGCCCGGCCATCTTGCAGCGCGGATTGTACGCCCAGTTGAAGTCGTAGCCGGTCACGCACCATTCGACGCCCCAATCGGCGCCGGCAAATCCCGCGTCCTCAGCGATCGAATACACAACCGCATGCTTGCGATAGGGCACCTGCGGCCAGCGTGCGTCGTTGACCAGCGCCACGGCGCGGCAGAAGCGGCGCGGAATGGCGCCGAGCGCCCACGGGCTGTAGGCGACCTCGCGCACGTGCTCGTAGCCGACGATGGCGACGTTGTTCGCCCAGAAGTGATGCTGCGTGTCGGCGAACTGGTCGGAGATGCGGCTGAGGGCGGCCTCGCAGGCCGGCAGCGCGCCGTCATATTGCGGGCCCTCGAGCCAGAAATTCTTTTCCAGCAGGCTCGCCGCCTGGGCAGGCGCGAGCGCAGCGAACGACAACACCACGGCGGCGGCTAAGCCCTTCAGACCACACGACGCGCACGACATGCCGAAACTCCTCCAGAAACGCGCCGACTTTATCACAGCTTTGCGGGCGGGCGAGCGATTCGATTCACAGATTCGCAGCCGCCGGGACTCGCGACTCGGCGCGCGCCTCGGCATGCTCCCGCCCGCGAATCGGGCCGGTCTGCATGCCGTATGCGTGCGGGCGAACATAAAGCCCGAAGCAGGAGGAGTTGAGCGGCCGTCGCGCGCGGTATCCGTAGCGGCCGTCTCCAGTCGCCGGTTCTGTGGCTTTCCAGCGTTCGCGTGATCGCAACGTGATTGCGCGTTTGGCAACGGGCTGCCGGTCCTCGCGACCGGCAGCCCCCGAATCTTTTTAGCCGCGCCAATCGCCGAGCACCGCCTGCACCACCGCCATCGCCGCGACGGCTGCGGTATCGGCGCGCAGGATGCGCGGCCCGAGCGAGATACGGGCGACGTGCGGACGGCGCAGCAAGGCGGCGCGCTCCTCGTCCGAGAAGCCGCCTTCCGGTCCGATGATCACCGCGATGCCGGCATCGGCGCGTAAAGCGCCGAGCGCCGCGAGCGGATCCTTGACCTCGGCATTCTCGTCGCAGAACACGAGGAGCCGCTCCGGCGCGAGCGCGTCGAGCGCGGCGGCAAAGGGCAGCGGTTCGGCGACCTCGGCGAGCATCAGGATGCCGCACTGCTGTGCGGCTTCGACGACGTTGGCGCGCATGCGCTCGACATTGACGCGCGCGACCTGGGTGTGGCGGGTGATGACCGGCACGAGCCGTGTCGCGCCCATCTCGACGGCTTTCTGCACGACATAGTCGAGCCGCGCATGCTTGAGCGGCGCGAACAGAACATGCAGGTCGCCGGCCTGCGGCTGTTCGCGCGTACGCTCCGCGACCGAGAGTGCGCCGCCGCGCCTGGCTGTACCGGTCAGCGTCGCGCCCCATTCGCCGTCGCGGCCGTTGAACAGGAGGACGGCGTCTCCCGGCCTCAGCCGCAGGACGTTGACGAGATAGTTCGCCCGGTCGCGATCGAGCGGCACCTCGGCGCCGGCGGCGAGCGGGGCATCGACGTAGAGGCGGGGTGTGCGGAAATCGTAGCGCGGCATGGGCGCGGGGTTGGGCCTGTCGAGACTGCGCGAAGGCCCGGTTTAGCCGGTCTCCGCCACCGGCGCGAGAGGCCGCAAGCCGGCATCTGCCGCCTTCCCGACGCATTCGACGAGTTGTTATACCGCAGCGGTATCGGCTGTATAATGCCGGCCGACCGATCGAGAGGACGAACCATGATTCTGCGCCGGGCCCTTCTGGCAGCCGCATGCGTATTGCCGCTTGCGGGCGGAACCGCCTTCGCCCAATTCCCGCCCGTGCCGGGGCAGCCGCAACAACAGCCGCCCTGCATGGCGGACTTCACCAAATTGCGTAACGACACCGAGACCAAAGGCCGCGCCATCCAGGCTGCGAGCCAGCGGCATGCGGCTCCGAAGGAGGCATGCCGGCTGTTCAGCGCGTTCCAGACCGCCGAGGCAAAGATGCTCAAATACGCGCAGGACAATCAGGCGTGGTGCGGAATCCCGCCGCAGATCATCCAGCAGATCAAGACCAGCCACGACCATACGGTCGAGATCCGCACCAAGATCTGCAAGATCGCGGAAGCGCCGCAGCGGCCGGCGGGTCCGTCGCTGAGCGACGCGCTGACCGGCCCGGTGCCCGACTCGAGCACCATCAAGCCCGGCCGCGGCGGCACCTTCGACACCCTCACCGGCTCGCCCGTCGGCGGAAAATGAGCGGCGGCGCCGGACGTGTTGCCGACGCGGCGCGCGGAAACTGGGTCGACGGCCTCGCGCCCGCCGTCACGCGCCCGTATCTGCGGCTCGCCCGCTTCGACCGACCGATCGGCTCCTGGCTGCTGCTGATCCCCTGCTGGTGGTCGCTCGGCATCGCCGGCATGCACGCGCGGGCGCTGCCGAGCCTGTGGCATATCGTCCTGTTCTTCGTCGGCGCCTTCGCCATGCGCGGCGCCGGTTGCACCTGGAACGATCTCGTCGATCGCGACCTCGACGGCAAAGTCGAGCGCACGCGCTCGCGGCCGATACCGTCGGGGCAAGTCACCGCCCGGCAGGCGGCGATCTTCATGGTCGTGCAGGCGCTGCTCGGGCTTGCCGTGCTGCTGCAGTTCAATCGCGCGACCATCCTCTGCGGCTTCGCCTCGCTCGCCGTGGTCGCGATCTATCCGTTCATGAAGCGCATCACCTACTGGCCGCAGATCGTGCTGGGCCTCGCCTTCTCCTGGGGCGCGCTGATGGGTTGGCCGGCGACGTTCGCGCGCCTCGATGCGCCGGCGCTCGTGCTCTATGCCGGTTCGATCTGCTGGGTGATCGCCTACGACACGATCTACGCGCATCAGGACCGCGAGGACGATCTGCTCATCGGCATCAAATCGACCGCCCTGCTCTTCCAGGAACGCACGCGGCCGATGCTCGCCGTGTTCTATGCGGGCGCGGTGCTGCTGATCGGTGCGGCCGGCATCATGGCCGGCGGCGGCGCGATCTTCATCGTCGGCATGCTCGCCTTCGCCGTGCATCTCGGCTGGCAGGTGGCGCGGATCGACATCGACGATCCGGCGCAATGCCTGACGCTGTTCCGATCGAACCGCGACGCTGGTTTGATCCTGTTCGCCGCGATGCTGCTCGACGCGGCGTTCTAATAGGCCGGCGTCGCCGGCGTGCGCGCGCTGCCGCTCATGCTCGACTTGCCGAACAGGCTCCAGTGACCGAAGTCGAGCAGACCGCCGCTCTTCTTTTTTGACTCTTTGACCGGCGCGGGCTCCGCCGGCGCATCGGCGGCATCGTCGTCAAACTCGCCATCCTGGCCGGCGATCAGGTCGCCGATGGTCGGCGTCTTCTGCGGAATCGAACCGGTATAGGACGGCGCCCGGTTGGCGTAGTGCGCGCGTGCGCGCGCCGCGACCACTTCGCCCGGCACCGCGTTCGGCCGGCAGGGCCGCCGGCCGCTGGCGCGACGCATCAGGTCGACGTGAATGTGATTGTAGTGCGCGGCGTTGTAGCCGGGCGCCAGCACCGTGGTGAAGGTCTCGCAGGCATAGAGCTGCACGTCGTGCAGGAAGCCCTGCTCTTCCGGCGAGCCGTGCCAGCCGCGCTGCACGGTGATGGTGCGGCCGTCGGCGAACGTGAAGGCGGCGATGTCGATGGCGTTGCCGAAGGCGTGCTCGGAAATGTGCTGCGTGCTGTTGCCCACCATGTCGCGGCAGGAATAGGCCGAGATCTGCTTCATCGACACGACCGGCTGATGGAACCAGTGCAGCGCCGCGGGCTGCACGCCCTCGCTGACCCAGCGGTCGAGCGCCGAGACGAGCGGACAGGCGAGCGTCGCCGGCGGCGTCAGCGCCGCCTCGGTCGGGGCAGCGGCCGGAGCGCGCGGCGGGCCAAGCGGCGGCACGCTCTGCGGCGTTTGCTGTCCATACGGCGGACGCTGACCGTAAGGCGCGCGCATCGTCGTGGCCGGCGCGGTCTGCGGCGGCTGGATGGCGTCGTCCGGAATGTCGTCGGCTTCCGGCTCCGCCTCACCGGGCGGACGGATCGACATCGGTGCGCCGGCGGGCGCCGATGATTGCTCATAGCGCGGCGGCGGCTGATAGGCCGGCTGCGCTTGATAGGTGGGCTGCTGTTGATAGGTGGGCTGCTGTTGATACTGCGGCTGGCTCGGCGCCGGCGCGGCATTGCCGCCCTGCTCGACGCCCTGCGGCCCGACCTGCCATTGCATGCGCTCGCCCGCTGCCGGCGCGGCGGCAGGTTGCGGCGGCGGCAGATAGCGCGGCGGCTCGTTCACCGGCCAGCGCGGCATGGCCGAGCTGTTGGGGATGCCCGCCGGCGGGCGCAGGTCGTCGCCATAGGCCATCGGCGGATTGGCCTCACCGAGCGCCGACACCTTCAGGGGGAAATCGGCGCCGCAGACGCCGGGGCCTTCGATCGGCTGGATCTGCACGACGCCGCCGCCGAGCTTCACCGCGCCGGATTTGAGACAGGAGACCTCGGCTTCGTGCCGCCACGGCGCGCGCTCGCCGACTTGCCACAGGCCGCGGCCGCAACCGGCGAGCGCGAGCAGCAAGGTCAGGCCGGCCAGCGAAAACCGCACACCACGCTTCATCCGCATAAAATGCGAGCGGGTGCTTTAACGAGATATCAACGACGCCAATCAGGACTTCGGTTAGGTTAAGGAACCGTTGCCGCCTCCGGCGCGACCGCCGGAGGCGATGCCTGTCGAGCGCGCTTCTACTGCGCCGGCTTGATGCCGAGCGTCTTGCCGATCTCGGCGACGGTGTCGCGCTGGTCTTTGAGATCCTTGGCGAAGTCATCGGCCGAGCCCGGATTGACGATCTGCCCGGTGGCGACCAGCTTCGCATTGATCCCCGGATCAGCGACGTATTCCTTGATGTCGCCGGCGATGCGTTCGATCGCCGCCTTCGGCATGCCCTTGGGCCCGAGCACGCCGACCAGCCCGTCGAATTCGAGCGAGGGGTAGCCGGCCTCGCGCGCGGTCGGGATGGCATCGAGCGACTTCGCGTGCTGACGATTGGTCAGCGCGATGACCTTGACCTTCCCGGCCTGCACGCGCGGCCGCATGATGGCGTAGGCGCCGACATAGGCCTGGATGCGGCCGTCGGCGAGATCGTTGATCGCGTCCACGGTGTTGCGATAGGGCACCTTGGCGACGTCGAGCTTTTGCGTCTTCAGGAAGGCCGCGAACAACAGGTCGTTGGCGCCGGTGACCGAGGCGTAGTTCAATTTGCCCGGCTCCGCCTTCGCCTTGGCGGCGAACTCCTTGATCGAGGAGACGCCGAGACCGGTCGGCACGCCGAAGGCGATCAGCGTGTTGGTCACGCGCGCGATCGGCACGAGATCGTCCGCTTTGTACGGCAGTTTGTCGTGCAGCAGCGGGTGTGCGGTGAAGGTGGAGGCGGGCGCGAACAGCAGCACGTGGTCGTCGTGCGCATTCACCACCGCCATGATCGCCAGGATCGCGTCGCCGCCTGGCTTGTTCTCGACGATGACGGGCTGACCCCATTTCTGCGACAGCTTGTCGGCGAGCAGCCGCGCGGTGATGTCGACGCCGGAGCCTGCGCCCAGCGGCACGATGAAGTGCACCGGGCGCGACGGCCAGGCGGGCTGCTGCGCCTGCGCGGGCAGCGTTGCGAAGGCGGCGAACGCCGCCACGGCAAGGGTCATCAGTGAACGACACAAGGTGCGCATTTTTTCGTTGTCCCCGGCTGAATTTACAAGCAAGCACAGATAGCCGGCCGTTCGCGATCGGGCAAATTGTATCTCTCCGGCGATGCGCGGCCGTCGGACGCAAGGACGAGGCGTCGTCCCACGGCGGTGGGCCAGCGTCATGCGCACGTCACTGGAACCGTGTTTTATACAGGCTCTTGCTGCGCTGCATTGCAGCATCCCCGCCTGCCGGAGCATTCCGCACGAACGATCAGGCGGTTACCGGAAGCATGCAGCGCACGCATGGCGGTAAAAGAATATCGCGCAATTTTCGGCCGCAATATCGGTACCGCGGTGTTTCGTGCTAACCTTCGCCTACACCGACCAAGGGAGGCTTGCCGTGAACCTTGCCTTGAAGTGGGACGTCATCGCCGTTTGCGCCGTGTTCGTGTTCGTCGGCGCAGTGCTGCTCGGCGCTTTCTAAAGCTTTTCAATTCGCGCGATGCGACACCGGAGAGCCAATGGTTCTCCGGCGCTTTGATTCTGCGTGTTACGCCGCCGCGATGCTCGGCGCCTGGCGCGGATCGTAATTGAGGATCGGCGCCAGCCAGCGCTCGGCCTCGGCCACGCTCCAGCCCTTGCGCCGCGCGTAGTCCTCGATCTGGTCACGCTCGATCTTGCCGACGCCGAAATAGGCCGCCTGCGGATGGCTGAAGTAGAGGCCGGACACGGCGGCGCCCGGCCACATCGCGAAGCTCTCGGTGAGTTGTACGCCGATGCGCTCCGCCTGCAGCAAATTGAACAACGTGCCCTTCTCGGTGTGGTCCGGCTGCGCCGGATAGCCGGGTGCCGGACGGATGCCGCGATACTTCTCCAGGATCAGTTCGTCGTTGCCGAGCGTCTCGTCGGCGGCGTAGCCCCAGAACTCCTTGCGCACGCGCTGATGCAGCCTCTCGGCGAAGGCTTCGGCGAGACGATCGGCCAGCGCCTTCACCATGATCGCCGAATAGTCGTCATTGGCGCGCTTGAAGCGGTCGGCGACCTCGTCCTCGCCGATGCCGGCGGTGACGGTGAAGCCGCCGACGTAATCGGCAAGACCCGACTCGCGGGGCGCGACGAAATCGGACAGCGCCGAATTGAAGCGGCCCTCGCGCTTGGACAACTGCTGGCGCAAGGTGTGCAGCGTAGCGACCGGCTGCCCGCGCGCCTCGTCGGCATAGACGAGGATATCGTCGCCCTGCGCGTTAGCGGGGAAGAACCCGACCACTGCACTCGCCTTGAACCAGTTTTCGGCGACAATCTTATCGAGCATCGCGCGCGCGTCTTCGTAGAGCGAGCGCGCCGCCTCGCCCACCTTGGCGTCGTTGAGGATCGCCGGGTAGCGGCCGCCGAGCTCCCAGGTCGAGAAGAACGGCGTCCAGTCGATAGCGTCGACCAACTCGGCGATCGGGTAGTTCTCGAGCATGCGCGTGCCGAGGAAGGACGGCTTCGGCGGCACGTAGGCGCCCGACCAGTCGAGCTTCACCGCATTGGCGCGCGCGGCGGCAAGCGACAGCCGCGCCTTGTCCTCCTGCGCCCGTGCATGCGCGGCGGCGATGCGCGCATATTCGTTGCGCAGCTCGGAGACGTAGGTGCCCTTGCCCTGCGACAGCAGCGACTGCGCCACGCCCACCGCACGGCTCGCGTCGTTGACGTGGATCGTCTGTCCGCGGTGGTAGTTCGGATGGATCTTGACCGCCGTGTGCACGCGGCTGGTCGTGGCGCCGCCGATCATCAGCGGCACCTCGAAACCCTGCCGCTCCATCTCGGAGGCGACGTGGCACATTTCGTCCAATGACGGCGTGATCAGGCCGGACAGGCCGATGATGTCGGCCTTCTCGGCCTTCGCCGTCTCGAGGATCTTCGCCGCCGGCACCATGACGCCGAGATCGATGACCTCGTAATTGTTGCACTGGAGCACGACGCCGACGATGTTCTTGCCGATGTCGTGCACATCGCCTTTGACCGTCGCCATGACGATCTTGCCGTTCGACGAGGAGTGGCCGCGGTTGTCCTTGTCCTGCTCCATGTAGGGCATGAGATAGGCGACCGCCTGCTTCATCACGCGCGCCGACTTCACCACCTGCGGCAGGAACATCTTGCCGGCGCCGAACAGGTCGCCGACGACGTTCATGCCGTCCATCAACGGGCCTTCGATAACGTCGAGCGGACGCTTGGCCGCCTTGCGCGCCTCCTCGGTATCGGTCTCGATGAAGTCGGTGATGCCGTGCACCAAAGCATGCGTCAGCCGCTCGCCAACCGGCTTCTCGCGCCAGGCGAGGTCGGCGTGCTTCTCTTCCGTACCCTTGCCGTGGAATCTCTTGGCGAGATCGAGCAGGCGTTCGGCCGCGTCCGGACGGCGGTTGAGCACGACGTCCTCGCAGGCTTCGCGCAACTCCGGATCGAGATCGTCGTAGACCGCCATCTGCCCGGCATTAACGATGCCCATATCCATGCCGGCCTTGATGGCGTGATAGAGGAACACGGAGTGCATCGCCTGCCGCACCGGCTCGTTGCCGCGGAACGAGAACGACAGGTTCGACACGCCACCCGACACGTGCGCGTACGATAGGTTTGCGCGAATCCACCGCGTGGCCTCGATGAAGTCGACGCCGTAATTGTTGTGCTCGTCCATGCCGGTGGCGATGGCGAAGATGTTCGGGTCGAAGATGATGTCCTCGGGCGGAAAGCCGACCTGCTGCGTGAGGATGTCGTAGGCGCGCTTGCAGATCGTACACTTGCGCTCGAACGTGTCGGCCTGACCCTTCTCGTCGAAGGCCATCACCACCACCGCGGCGCCGTGCCGGCGCACGATCCTGGCGTGCTCGATGAAGGCCGCCTCGCCTTCCTTCATCGAGATGGAATTCACCACCGGCTTGCCCTGGATGCACTTGAGGCCGGCTTCGATGACGGAAAACTTCGAGGAATCGACCATGACCGGCACGCGCGCGATGTCCGGCTCGGCGGCGATAAGGTTGAGGAAGGTGACCATCGCCGCTTCCGAATCGAGCAGGCCCTCGTCCATGTTGACGTCGATGACCTGCGCGCCGTTCTCGACCTGCTCGCGCGCGATCGACAGCGCCGCCGGATAATCGCCGGCGGTGACGAGCTTGCGGAACTTGGCCGAGCCGGTGACGTTGGTGCGCTCGCCGACATTGACGAAGGGGATTTCCGGCGTCAGCGCGAAGCTCTCGAGCCCGGAGAGGCGCAGCTGCTGCGGCACCTCGGGAATGCCGCGCGGGGTCTTGCCCGCGACGGCGTTGGCGATGGCGGCGATATGCTCCGGCGTCGTGCCGCAGCAGCCGCCGACGACGTTGACGAGGCCGGCATCGGCGAACTCGCCGAGCAGTTCGGCCATGAATTCCGGGCTCTCGTCGTAATAGCCGAATTCGTTCGGCAGGCCGGCGTTCGGATAGGCGCAGACGAAGGTGTCGGCGACGCGGCCGATCTCGGCGACGTGCGCGCGCATCTCCTTGGCGCCGAGCGCGCAGTTCAGGCCGATGGTGACCGGATTGGCGTGCCGCACCGAATTCCAGAACGCGGCCGGCGTCTGACCGGAGAGCAGGCGGCCGGACATGTCGGTGATGGTGCCGGAGATCATCACCGGCACGTCGACGCCGCGCTCCTCGCACAATTCGGCGATCGCGTAGATCGCCGCCTTGGCATTCAGCGTATCGAACACAGTCTCAATCAGGAACAGGTCGGCGCCGCCGTCGAGCAGACCGCGCGCCTGCTCGCCGTAGGCCGCGCGCAACTGGTCGAAGGTGACGGCGCGGAAACCCGGATTGGACACGTCCGGCGAGATCGAGGCGGTGCGGTTGGTCGGGCCGAGCGCGCCGGCGACGAACCGGCGCTTGCCGTCGTCCTTCTCCGCAAGCACGGCCGCCTCCCGCGCGAGCAGTGCGCCGGCATGGTTGAGCTCGTAGGCGATCTCCTCCATGCCGTAGTCGGCCTGCGCAATGGCCGTCGACGAGAACGTGTTGGTCGAGACGATGTCGGCGCCGGCTTGAAAATACTTCAGATGGATGTCGCGGATGGCGTGCGGCCGGCTGAGATTCAAGAGGTCGTTGTTGCCGCGCACCTCGCGGTTCCACGCGTCGAAGCGCGCGCCGCGATAGCCTTCTTCGTCGAGCTTGAGCGCCTGGATCATCGTGCCCATGGCGCCGTCAAGCACCAGGATGCGCTGCTTCATGGCCTCGACAAAGGTAGTGCGTACGGACACAGGACTCATGACTTCACCTCCTGCACGGCCGGACGCAGGCCGAGCAGATGACAGATCGCGTAGACAAGGTCGGCGCGATTCATTGTGTAGAAATGGAAGGACGTGACGCCGCGATCCAGCAGATCGATAACCTGCTCGGCGGCGACGGCGGCGGCGATCAGCTTGCGCGTCGCCGGATCGTGGTCGAGGCCGGCGAAGCGCTCGGCGATCCAGGCCGGCACCGAAGCGCCGGCGCGGGTGGCGAAGTTCTTCGCCGCCTTGAAGTTCTGCACCGGCAGGATGCCCGGCACGATCGGGATATCGATGCCGCGCGCGCGCACGCGCTCGAGATAGCGGAAATAGACGTCGTTCTCGAAGAAGAACTGCGTGATCGCGCGGGACGCGCCGGCATCGACCTTGGCCTTGAGCATGTCGATGTCGGCTTCGACCGTCGGCGAATCCGGATGTTTCTCCGGATAAGCAGAGACGGAGATCTCGAAATCGGGCGCAGCCTTCTTGATTCCGGCGACGAGATCGGCAGCATTGGCATAGCCGCCCGGATGCGGCGCGTATTTCGCGCCAGCGCCTTCCAGCGCGTCGCCGCGCAATGCCACGATGTGGCGTACGCCGGCGTCGTGATAGTCGCGCACGATGCCGTCGATCTCCGCGCGCGTGGCGGCGACGCAGGTCAGATGCGCGGCCGGCGTCAGCGTCGTCTCGTTGAGGATGCGACGGACGGTGGCGTGCGTGCGCTCACGCGTCGAGCCGCCGGCGCCGTAGGTGACCGACACGAACGACGGCGACAAAGGCGCCAGCCGTTCGACCGATTCCCACAGCGTCTTCTCCATCGCCTCGTCCTTCGGCGGGAAGAACTCGAACGACGTCGCAATGCGGTTATGGCCCGCCGGCATGAACCGGCTCAAACGCGGAGATATGTTCATCACGCAACCTCGCGGCGTTTTGGCGTCGCCATCAGCGCGCGCACGTCGCGCGCCAGCCATAGCGACACGGCGATCTTGCCGTCGCTGCCCGGCTCCGGCGAAAGCGAGCGATGCAGCACCGGCTCGAGCCCGGACGCCGTCATCCACTGCGTCACCGTCTCCGGCGCGAAGCCGAGACGGCGATGCGCGAACTGCTCGCGCAGGAATTCCTGTTCATGCGGCGCGAAGTCGACGACCAACAGGCGTCCGCCCGGCCGCAGCACGCGCGCCGCTTCCTTGATGGCCCGGGCGCCGTCGTCGAGGAAGTGCAGCACCTGATGCAGGATGACGACGTCGAAGGAGTCGGCGGCAATCGGCAGGTCGTAGAGGTCGCCCTGGCGCACGCTGCAGTGCTTGAGGCCGGCGCGCTCCAGCCGGTCGCGCGCCAGCAGCAGCATGTCGAGCGACAGATCGAGGCCGAGGCCGCGCTCGAGGTGCGGCCCGAACAATTCGAGCATGCGGCCGGTGCCGGTGCCGAGATCGAGCAGCGAACGGAACGGCTTGTCGGCGAGCGCGGCGCGGATCGCCTCCTCCACCGCCTCGTCGGCGACGTGCAGGTTGCGGATGCGGTCCCACTCGACGGCGTGCTCGCGGAAATAGGCCTGCGCCGCGGCGGCGCGGGCAGCGCGGACATCGGCGAGGCGGTCGCGGTCGCGCGCGATCACCGGGTCGGCCGGATTGAGCCGGTCGAGCAGCGCATGGGCGACGTCGGCGCCGCCGCCATGCTCGGCCAGGCGGAAGAAGGCCCAGGTGCCCTCGCGGAAGCGCTCGATCAGTCCCGCCTCGACCAGCAGCTTGAGGTGGCGCGAGATGCGCGGCTGCGACTGCCGCAGGATGTCGGTGAGGTCGGAAACGGTCAGTTCGGCCTCGGCCAGCAGCGCGAGCACGCGCAGGCGCGTCTCCTCGCCCGCAGCCTTGAGCGCCACGTTGAGAGCCTCGAAACCGAGCCTGCCGCTGTCGCCGAGCACCATGTTGACCTGAACGCCGCCGCTTGGGCCTGTTCCCACTATATAAGGATATCTTTATACGTTGAAATAGACCGGCGCAAGGGCGTCGTCCCGCCCGGCCCCTTGATCCTCGTCAGGGCGGCGGTTCGCGGCCCGTATTGCTAGTGTTCTCACCCGACAGCGCTAACGAGAAGCGATAAGGAACCCCGCATGAACCCGGCCAACGGCCCCACGCCCGACTTCGGCATCCGCCCCGGCGAGCAGGCGGTCGACCTGCCCGCCTCTCCCGACGCCGGCGTCTATTTCATCGGCCGCATCCGCACGCCGTGGACCGAGCGCAAGGACTGCCCGAAGAACGCGCGCGCGAGCGATGCGGTCTGCACGGTCGAAGTCGAGGCGCGCTATGCCCCGGCCTTGAAGGAGGTCGAGACCTGCTCGCACCTGGTGCTGCTCTACTGGATGGACAAGGCGCCGCGAAACCTGGTGCTGCAGACTCCGAGCCATTACGGCATTGAGCGCGGCACGTTCTCGCTGCGCTCGCCGGCCCGGCCCAATCCGATCGCACTGAGCGTCGTCAAATTGCTCAGCGTCGACGGCAACAAATTGTCCGTCGTCGGCCTCGATTGCCTCGATGGCACGCCGCTTCTGGACATCAAGCCGTATTTTGCCTCGACCGACAGCGTGCCCGACGCGGTGGTCGGCTGGCACAAAAGGAAGGATGAACGAGCGCCGTAGTGGAGGGCTTCGCTTTCACTCCGTTCGTCCCCAGGAACGAACCGAGCGTAGGGCCGCATTTTTCAATCCGCAAAGTCCCGCCAAACGCGCCAAAACTCCGCCGGTTCCAGGCAGTTTCACGCATTTGAGGACTTGTGATCCGGAACATTGAACCGTTTTGGCCATTGCCTCGACGAACAATTGTCACGGTTCGTCGAGGGGTGCCATGTCCAACAAGCTCTTCACCACCGCTTCGCTCGCGGCGCTGATCGCGGCTGCCGCTTTCGCCACGCCCGCTTCCGCGCAATCGCTGTTCGCCTTCATGGCGCCGCCGGCCCAGACCCAGGCCGCGCCGCAGCCGCAGGCCGTCGATCCCGCGCCGGGACAGGACGACGCCACGGATACCGACGCGTCGCTGGCCGGCCGTCTGCAGCGGCAGGTCGTCAATTACCCGACGCGCGAAGCGCCCGGCACCATCATCGTCGATACGCCGCACACCTTCCTCTATCTCGTGCTCGGCGGCGGCAAGGCCATGCGCTACGGCATCGGCGTCGGCCGTGAAGGTTACACTTGGGCCGGCGTGAAGAATGTCGCGCGCAAGGCCGAGTGGCCCGACTGGTATCCGCCGTCGGAGATGATCAGGCGCCAGCCTTATCTGCCGCGCATGGTTGCCGGCGGACCCGGCAATCCGCTCGGGGCGCGCGCCATGTATATCGGCGGCACCGAGTACCGCATCCACGGCACCAACGATCCCTCGTCCATCGGCAAGTTCATGTCGAGCGGCTGCATCCGCCTGCTCAATGCCGACGTCGAGGACCTCTACAGCCGCGTGCAGGTCGGCGCCAAGGTGATCGTGCTGCCGATGGCCGCCAATCCGACCCGCGAAGCGGCAAAGCCCGACACCACGCAGGTCGCATCCTATGCGCCTGCGCCGCAGAGCCGTGCGGCTCGCGCGTGGAACGGCACCCGGCCCTCCGGACTTTACTGATCGACTACTGACTTGATCCTCCGACAACTTGCCCGGCCTCGCGCCGGGCAATTTTTTTGGAGCGACGCAGCGAGCAAAAGTCGTCGTCACTCACACTCGGCGACGACGACGCGGCAGTTGCTGCCGCATTCCTTGAGCGACATCGCCTGCGCCGTGCCCAGGGACGTGCCCCAGCCGACGCCGAAGTGGCCGTGCGACACGGCGTAGGCGCCGCATTTGTCGAAGCGCACCACGACGCGGCAGTTCTTGTTGCCTTCCTGCCGGCAGCGGCGCATGGCGGCGCCGGCGGCCTCGTCGCGATTGTGCTCGCCGACGGCAACGCCGTAACCGACGTCCTCGTGGTGCTGCCCTTCCTCATCGTCGATCGCGATGGCGCCCGCCCCGTAGGCGCTCGCCGCAATCGACATCGCCGCGGCGAATGCCGCGAGCCGAATGATGCCCAGCATGGATGTCCCCCCGTGTCTGAAGCCGGACCCGACTTGTTGCGGTTGTGCCGGCGCCGCAACCCTACCATGCAGCGATATGACGGAGAAGTGGTTTGGGGGCGTCGGCAAACCCGTTAAGGTCCGGCCCGCTGATTTGGAGGTGTGCGATGCGTATTGCAGCGATGGCGGCGGGCGGAGTCGGCGGCTATTACGGCGCGCGGTTGGCCGCCGCAGGCCACGACGTGTTCTTCATCGCGCGCGGCGCCCACAAGGCGGCGATCGAGAAGAACGGCCTCACGCTCGAGCGGCCCGAGGGCAATGTCCATATCCCGAAGGCGAACGTCACCGACGATCCCACCAAGGTCGGTCCGGTCGACATCGTGCTGTTCGCGGTGAAGCTATGGGATACCGAAGCGGCCGCGCAGGCCACGCGGCCTATGGTCGGGCCGCACACGCGCGTCATTCCGCTCCAGAACGGCATCAACAGCTACGAAACGATCGCGCCGATCCTCGGCGTGGAGAACACGGCCGCCGGCGTGACCTACGTCGCGACGGTGATCGATCGTCCCGGCGTCATCCGCCAGGACGGCACCTTCCAGTCGATCATTTGCGGCAGGGTCGACGGGCGTCCAGACCCGCAATTGCAAGCTTTCGTCGACGCCGGCAAGGCCGCCGGCATCGAGATCAGCCTGTCCGATAACATCCAGCGCGACCGCTGGCACAAATATATATTTCTCACCGCGACATCGGGCGCGACCGCCGTCACGCGCAAGACGATGGGTCCGATCCTCGCCGACCCCGATACGCGACGCATGTTCCACAACATCATGCGCGAGACATTGAAGGTCGGCCAGGCGAAGGGCGTCGCGATCGAGGACAGCTATCTCGAGCAACGGATGGCCTTCGCCGACAAGAGCGTGCCGGCGAACATGAAGGCGTCGATGGCCAACGATCTCGACCGCGGCAACCGGCTGGAGCTCGACTGGCTCGCCGGCACCGTGTCGCGTCTGGGCCGCGAACTCGGCGTGCCGACGCCGGTGAACGACACCATCTATGCCGCGCTGAAGTTGCACCGGATGGGCAAAAGCTGAGCCCGTCCGAGGCCTTGTCAGCCCATTGCCCTGCTGGAATACTCCGCGCCGCTCGCGCCCCCTGAACAATAACACGCGAGCGGGGAGGACAATCATGCGCCATCACCGCATCCTGCGGCTCCTGGTCGCCGCCGCGCTGCTGAGCGTCGCCGCCGGCGGTGCCCGGGCCCAGACCTATCCGTCGAACAAGATCACCATGATCGTCGCCTTCGCGCCGGGCGGCGTCGCCGACACGCTCGCGCGCATGATGGCGCAGGGCGTGTCCGAGCGGCTGCACCAGAGCGTCGTGGTCGAGAACCGCGGCGGCGCGGGCGGCAACATCGCCGCCGGCCTCGTCGCCCGCGCCAACCCGGACGGCTACACCGTGCTGGTGACGACGACGGCGCTCGCCATCAACGCGACGCTGCACCAGAACAATCCGTTCAAGATCGACGACTTCACCACCGTCGCCATCGCCGCCTCGAGCCCGGAGGCGCTGGTGACCAATCCGAAGAACCCGGCGAAGGACCTCGCCGAGTTCGTGAAGAGCATGAAAGGCAAGCCGATCACCTTCGGCTCGGCCGGCGTCGGCAGCGGCTCGCATGTCGAGGCGGAATTCTTCTTCAAGGAGCTGGCCAAGGTGCCGGCGACGCACATCCCGTTCCAGGGCGGCGCGCCGGCGATCAACGCCACGCTCGGCAACCAGATCGACCTGCTCGCCACCACGCTCGGCGGCGGCGCCGCGGCGCAGATCAAGGCCGGCAAGCTGAAAGGGCTCGGCATCGCCGCGGCCAAGCGCGCGGCGGTCGTGCCGGACGTGCCGACCTACGCCGAGCAGGGCTTCGGCGACTTCTCGGCCGCCTCCTGGGTCGGCGTGTTCGCGCCGGCCAAGACCGATCCGAAGATCGTCGCCACACTCAACGAAGCGATCCTCGACACCATCAAGAGCCCGACGGTGCAGAAGCGCCTCACCGACATCGGCTTCGATCCGCTGTCGCTCAAGCAGCCCGAGGCGCAGGCCATGTTCAAGTCCGAGGTCGACAAGTGGGGCCACATGGTCAAGGTACTCGGTCTCTCGGTGAAATGACGACGACGAAAACTCCCGCCGGCCAGGCCGGCGGGAGTCGACGTCTCTGACTCAGTTCAGACGCGCCTTACTTTTCCTTCTCGACACCTTCGGCGGCGCTCGCCGGGCTGGCGTTTTTCTTCTTCGTGTCGCGCATCGCCGCACCGGTGGTCATGCGGTTCGACTTGCGCGTCGCCATGTGCCGCGACTTCTTCATCTTCGACTTCGACATGGTCGGACGGGCCGGGATGGCCTTCGTATTGCCGCTGGTCGCCGCCGCGCCCTGCTCGGTCGGCGCCGGGGTCGACGCGTTCACGCCGGGGCCCGACGTGTTGTTCGGCGACGGCGAGCTCTGCGCAAGCGCGATAGCGGGAGCGGCCAGGAGCCCGGCCGCAAGAACGATACTGGTAAATTTCATGGGATTGCCTCTCTCCTGTTACGCGGGAAGACAACCCGATCTTGCGTTCCGCGTTCCGTATATTTGCGCGCGCAGCACTCTCGCTATCGTGACATTGGAACTCCAATGCTGGCCTCACCGGCCCGGCGGCATTAGCATTGGTTCCAACGATTCGGCGGCAGCGGGGTTCGCGGAATGAGCCGAATACTCGAGGACACGATCTACTACGCGACGGCGCCGATCCGGCTGTTCGGCCGCTCGCGTCTGTTCCGCATCGCCGTCCTGGTCCTCCTCGTTGCAGGCGGTGGCTTCGCGGCAACCCTGTGGGCGCTCGACCACTTTTTCCCTGTCGATACCGCGGCGCAGCGGGCGGTCGCCAAGCTGCCCAAACTACCGCCGCTGCCGCCGATCACGCGTACCTCCTACGTCATCGCCCCGGTCGCGGTGTCACTGACGGCGATCCGCCAGTCGCTCGACAACGCCGCGCCACGCGAGCTCGCCGGCAAGAACGACAACCCGGTGAGCAAAATGCTGTCGAAGGCCAATGTCGGCATCACCATTTCGCGCGGCACGATGAGCGTCACCGGCCGGCCGGGCGAACTGGACATCAACACGCCGCTCACCGGCTCGCTGCAGATCACCGGCCAACTGGCGACGCAGGCCGGCAACCTCACCAATTCGATCGCCGGCATCCTCGACTCCTCGCTCGGCAAGCAGATCGGCAATCTCACCGGCCAGGTGCTCGACCAGCATGCCGACCTGCGCGGCCAGGTCGTCGTGAAGTCGAAGCCGGCGATCACCGCCAAGTGGCGGTTGGAGCCCAACCTCTCGGCCCAGGTCGCGCTCGGCGACAGCGCGCTGTCGCTCGCCGGCATCAAGGTGAACATGGCGAGCGAGGCGCGGCCGCTGATCGACAAGGCGGTCAACGAGCAGGTCGCCAATCTGGAAACGCGCCTGCGCAACGATCCGACCATCGAGCGGGCCGCGCGCGAGCAGTGGGCGAAGATGTGCCGCTCGATCCCGCTCGGCGGCGGCACGACCGGTCTGCCGCAGCTCTATCTCGAAATGCGTCCCGTGCGCGCGGCGGCGGCGCAGCCGCAGATCGACGCGCGCGAGGTCACGCTGACCATCGGCGTGCAGACGGAGACGCGCATCGTCGCGACCGCGACCAAGCCCACCTGCCCGTTCCCGGCGCAGCTCGAACTTGTGCCGCCGATGCAGAACGGCAAGCTCTCCGTCGGCCTGCCGATCGACGTGCCGTTTACTGCGATCAACAAGATCCTCGAGGCGCAGCTCAAGGGCCGCACGTATCCCGAGGACAAGAATTCCGCGGTCGAGGTCAAGATCGAGCGCGCGAGCCTCGCCGCCGCCGGCGATCGCCTGCTGATCGCGCTGCACGTCAACGCGCACGAACGCAAGAGCTGGTTCCATTTCGGCGGCGCTGCCGACGTGTTGATCTGGGGCAGACCGGTGCTCGACCCGAAGAACCAGACGATGCGGCTGACCGACATCTCGCTCGCGGTCGACTCGCAGGCGATGTTGCTGAGCGCGGCGGCGCGCGCCGCCACGCCCTATCTCGAGCAGGCGCTCGCCGACAATGCGGTGATCGACCTCAAGCCGTTCGCCGCCGATGCGAAAACGAAGATCGCCGCCTCGCTCGCCGACTTCCAGAAGAACGACAACGGCGTGCGCGTCGATGCGGCGATCGACGATGTGCGTCTCACCGGCATCAGCTACGACCAGACGACCTTGCGCGTCATCGCCGAGGCCGACGGTAGCGCCCGCGTTTCGGTGACGCGCCTGCCGCAGTAAATGAACCGGCCGAGACAAGCCCGGCCGGTTGGTCTCTTACTTCCAGCCGGCTTCCCTGTCGCAGGCCTTGCGCTCGGCGACGTGGGTCTTCTCCCACTGCGTGATCGACTGGGTCTCGCTGTCGCTCATCTTGTTGTTCATGCAGGTGCAGTACTTGAGGACGACATTGGCGGCCGCATCGCCCTTGTTGTCCCGCACGCACTGATTGATCCATTTGACGTCGTCGGTCGTCGCCGCGCCGGCGGCGTTCGCCGTGATGAAAAATGCAGCCAGCAGCAAGAGCGTGGTCTTCATGGCTTCCCCCAAAGGTTTGACGGACGGGGACGAAAGCCCCCTCCGCGGTGTACAGAACAAGCTGTCTCGAAAGCCCTCAGTTAAATTTCAGCCCCGCCGCCTTGGCGATCTTGATGTTGAGCGCGATCTCGCGGCGGATCATCGCGTCCATCTCGGTCGGCGTCAGCGGCGCCGGCTCGACGCCCTGCACCGCCAGCTTCTTCTGCACGTCCGGCAGCGCCAGCGCCTTGGTCACCTCGGCATAAAGACGGTCGATGATCGGGCGCGGCGTCTTCGCCGGCGCGAGCATGCCGTTCCAGAAATTGTAGTCGGAGTCCTTGTAGCCCTCCTCCAGCGAGGTCGGGATATTCGGCAGCGACGGCGAGCGCTTCGGCGAGGTGATCACGAGCGGCAGCAGCTTGCCGTCCTTGATGAAGGGCAGCGTCGAGGCGGTGCCGATGCAGCACCAGTCGACGCGGCCGGCCATCACTTCGGTCAGCGCCTCCGGACCGCCCCGGAACGGCACGTGCACGCCCTTGAAGCCGGCGCTGACGCGGAAGCGTTCGGCCGCCCAGTGCGTCGCGCTGCCGACGCCCGCCGAAGCGTAGGTCATCTGCCCGCTCGCCTTCGCCTTGGCGACGAAATCCTGGATGGTCTTGATGCCCTTCGACGGCGACACGCAGAGGACGTTCGGCACGGTGCCGAAGCAGGCGATGCCTGAGAAATCGCCGGCCGGGTCGTAGGAGAGATGCGGATAGACCGCGGGCGCGCCGGTATGCGCCGCTGCGTTGACGAGCAGCGTGTAGCCGTCCGGGTCCGCCTTGGCCGCGAGCGCCGCACCGATGGTGCCGCCGGCGCCGCCGCGATTGTCGATGACGATGGTCTGGCCGATCTGATGCCCCACCGGATCGGCGACGATGCGGCCGACGATATCGATCGTCGAGCCGGCGCTGAACGGCACGATGGCATGGATGGCGCGCTCCGTCGGCCAGTCGGCGGCGAAGGCGGTGCGCGACAGCGCCGGCGTGGCGAGCGCGGCGGACGTCAACGACAGGAAGCGGCGGCGGCTGAAGGTCATCGTTTCTCCCCAAGGCTTATGCGCGCCGCGTTGACCGCGGCGGCGTTTTGGCGCGCCATCATGACACGCAATTCCGCCGGGGAAAGAGGCCTATCTCGGATTTGACAGGGCTTCGATGCCCCCAAAATTCCGCGCCGGCGCGGTGCGCGCGCACGGCTTACGGCGGCAACGGCGATGGTGTATCAAACGGCCTGCAACGGAAGGAATGCCCCATGCCCGACATCACGTTCGACCACGTCCATCTGCGCTCGCCCGATCCGGAAGCGACGGCGCGCTGGTTCGAGACCATGCTCGGCGCCGAGGTGATCCGCTCGATGCAGCAGGGCAAGCCGCGCATCGACCTCAAGCTCGGCGGCGCCAAGATCTTCATCGCCGAGGTCGCGCCGGGTGACGGCGTGAATGCGCCGCCGGTGACGCCCTATCAGGGCCTCGATCATTTCGGCCTGTCGGTGAAGGATATCGACAGCCTCGCCGCCGGGCTGAAGGCGAAGGGCGTCGAGTTCACCAAGGCACCGCACGTACAGCGGCCCGGCATCAAGGTGTGCTTCCTGCGCGGGCCGCAGGGCATCTCGATCGAGTTGCTCGAACGCGATCCGAAATTCGTCTGAGCGCGGTACTCTGCTGCAAGCGAGATCGCGGCGATTTGTCCGCGATCTCGCCACTTTTGCATTGGACAAAGCGGCGCCGCGGGCTTGCCATCGATGCGCGCCGCCCGCATGAATGCACCGGGGTCTCCAGGAGATTGTGGCATGCGCACGCTCGCTTTGGCGATCGGAACGACCCTCGCCATTGCGGCCGCGACCCTCACGACAGCGCAGGCAGCGGGACTGAGCGCCGACCTTCAGCGTGTTCTCAAATTGCTGGAACCTGTCGATCGCCTCGAACAGATCTGCGACTACACCGCGATGGTCCACGTTCGGAAGGACTCGCGGCATTTCCATCCTGACCGCGCCGTCGCCAGCGCGATGAAGAAGCCGAAGATCGGCCCCAACTCGATCGACGCCACGGGCGGCGCTTTCCGCAGCCGCGGACACTGGTACGCGATGTCCTACAGTTGCGTGGCAACGCCGGACCACATGCAGGTCACGACGTTCCGCCTCAGGATCGGCAACGAGATTCCCGAAGGGGAATGGGCGAAGCTGGGACTCTGGCAGTAGCGCCGCTCACGGCGTCAGCGCCGCCGCGGCGATCGCCACCGGGATCGTCAGCGCGACGCAGTTGAAGCCGAACATCCAGAACGCCGCCGCCGCGACGGCGCAGCCGACGGCAAAGCCGCAGAGATTGAGCAGCACGTGCCGGACGCGTGCGGCGACCTGCGGCGTGGCGCGGCGCTGCATGACGTCGACTATATCGATGGCGAACTGCGTGGCGTTGCCGGTCATGAAGGTGGTCGGCGGTACTTGCGGCAGGTGCGCGCGCTGCACGCCGTTCTGCACCGCCATGGCGGCGATCGCGGCCAAAGCGGTCGCCAGCGCGACAAGACTGTCCGGATCGGCGAAGGGCGCGTTGCGCGCGACCAGCGCGAGGAAGGCTGCGAGCAGCAATACTTCGACACCGAGCAGGATGCGCGCCGCCGGCCGGCCGCGGGCCTTCAGCGCGTGACCCACCAAATGCGTCAGCGCCACGATGACGATGAATTCCGGCACCGCGAGCATCTTGCTGAGCAGGCCGCGCGTGCCGAGCACGATGCTGGCGCAGAGCGTCGCCAGATTGCCGGTGATATGCGCGGCGAGCAGGCCCTTCAGGCCGAAGAAGCAGGCGACGTCGACGAACCCGCCGTTGAACGACAGCAGGGCCGAGAAGATCGGCAGGCGCGCGGCGCGCATGCCCCGCGGCTTAAGGCTGGTCCTTGATGTCGGTCTCCGGCCGGTCGCCGCCGGGCGCGGTCTCGACATGCCAGTGGCCGTTCTCGTCCTCGTATTCGATGACTTCGGTATGGCCCGGCTGCATCTGCTCGGCCGCCGCCACCTTGGCGGCATTGCGCGCCTGCGCGTGCGTGGGGAAGGCTTCCGAATAGACGCCGTTGACCCGGTACGCCCAGCCGCCATCGTGCTCGACGATCTGGTAAGTGAGGTGGACCATGGATGACCTGCGGTAAGTACGTTGCGGGACGTCAATCACAACGTAGCACGCCTGCTTCGGGTTTCGAGAGCCCGCCGGAGAGTTTCGCGGTGCGCACCCCGCATGCGAAAAGGCGCGGTCTTGGCTGCGCCCTTGCGCGTCGCTGCCGTTGCGCCAGGTCAAATGGCGCACATGGCGCTCTGGAGCTTGGCGCTCAGGGGCTAGCCGCGCGCAGGATGTCGATCAGCTTCCGGTCGCGCCATTTCTGCAAGTCGGCGATGCTGCGCGTACCCGCCTCCTCGGCGACGCCGGCGACGATCGTCTGCTGCACCTCGGGAGTCAGCCGGGGCGCGCCGAGATCGTCCATCCAGCTCTGCACCGCCGGGCCAATGTGCGACATGAAATGCGCCATGCCGCCCTCGCCGCCGGCGAGATGGAAGGTCAGATGCGGCCCCATCAGCGCCCAGCGCAGGCCGGGGCCGTAGGCGACCGCGGCGTCGGCATCGGCCACCGAGACGACACCCTCGGCGACCAGATGGATCGCCTCGCGCCACAGCGCCGCCTGCAGGCGGTTGGCGACGTGGCCGCGCACTTCCTTTTTGATGTGGATCGGATGCTTGCCGACGCTGCGGTAGAATGCCATGGCCGCATCGATCGCCTGCGGCGAGGTCCGGTCGCCGCCGACCACCTCGACCAGCGGAATGAGATGCGGCGGATTGAACGGATGGCCGATAACGCAGCGCTCGGGACGGCGGCATTTGGCGGTGATCCGGCTGATGAGGAGCCCGGACGAGCTCGACGCAATCACGGTGTCGGGCGGCGCGGCGGCATCGATCGTCGCAAAGAGATCGACCTTTGCCTCCTCGCGCTCCGGCCCGCTCTCCTGCACGAAGGCGGCGCCGTCGGCGGCGGCGGTTGGATCCTTGTGGAAGCGGAAGCGTGACGGGCTCGCGCCCGGCGCCACCCAGCCGAGCGTCTCCAGCGTCGGCCAGGCATTGTCGATGAACCGGCGGGCGAAGGCCTCGCCTTGCGGCGACGGATCGCTCGCCGCGACGTCATGACCGCGGGCCAGGAACAGGGCGGCCCAGCTCGCGCCGATCGTCCCAGCCCCGATGACGGCGATATGGTGCGGCATGGTGTGCATCCGTGCGTCGGTTGTGCTGCGCAGATGCTAGGAGGTTTGACGCACGGCGAGAAGCCTCAGCCGCCGCTCAGCCCGCGCAGCTTCCAGGTGTCCAGCATCTCCTGCACCTCGTCGAGCGTCAGGTCCGTTTCGCGTTCGGGCCGCGACAGATCGGCCGTGCGCGTCAGCGTGAAGCGCTCGCCGGATTTCTCCATGCGGAACTGCATGCGCTCCGCGAGATCGCGCAGATGCGTTTCGCGCTCGCTGTCCGTCACGCCCGCCATGATCAGGTTCCTCCGGCTCTCCGGACACAACAGGCCACGGAGGCATGCGGTTCCGACGCCGTTCAATTGAGCCGGACCACTGCGGCATTGAGCGTTGTCGCGAAGCCGACCCAGACCGCGTACGGGAGGAAGAGGAGCGCGGCCGTAAGGTCGATCGGCCAGCTCAGGGCAATGAAGGCGATGATCGCCGCCAGGAGCCCGGCGACGATCGCGAGTGCAACGGCCGGGCGGCGTAGGCCGAAGAAGACCGGCGACCAGAGGAAGTTGAGCGCCAGCGCCGCGATCCAGACCGCCATCGCCGCCTCGCCCCCCGGAGTGCCGAAGACGCGGGCGCCGGCGATGGCGATCAACACGTAGAGGATCGTCCACACCGGGGCGAAGACCCAGTCCGGCGGATTGAACGCCGGCTTGCGCAGGCCCGCGTACCAAGCGTCCGGCCGCGCGAGGTAGCCGATGGCGAGGCCGCCGCCCACTGTCACAACAAGGAAAACCACGATCAATAGAATGCCCATGCCCGATCCGTTTGCCGTCTGCTGGCGCCGGGTCGACAACTCCGACCCCACTATCGACGGTTCCGCCGACGATACGCTACTGTCCCCGGCCATGAGAATCGCCCGCCTGCCGCTGGTCCTGCTGCCCTTCGTCGCGATCGGCATCGCGGCGCTGCTGGCGCTGGGGGCGACGATGGTGCACGAGGCGGAACTGCGCGGCGCCTATCAGGTCTGGCAGGAGAACGAGACCTTCGCCGCCGCGGCGCTCGCCCTGCTGGCGGCGCTGCACGCCGCCCGTCCGGTTTATCTGCAGGTGCGCGCACAGTCGGTGCAGGCGGCGCTCGACCTCCTGCACCGCATCGAGGCCGACACCGAGGCCTGCATCGACGCCCGCAAGCGGCTCTTCCATGTGCGCCGCGCGGCGGTCAACCTCGCCGCCGCGGTCAACGGCCATGCGGTGAGCCAGGGTACCGCGACGCAGGAGCTCAAGGATGCCATCACCGAATTCCTGACGATCTCGCCGCGCGACCTGCGTGCCTTGGGCGATCGGCCGACGATCACCACCGACGACCAAATGAAGATCCATTCGATGAGTTTCGTGCTAAGCATCGCGCAGCAGGTCGCCTCCGAGATCCAGGCGCAGGCGCGCGGCGACGTCATCGCCACCGACGTCGTCGAGCGCGAACGCGCCTTCCTCGATACCAAGCTCGCCGGCCTGTTCAGCCTGTCGTCCGAGATCGCAGAGGATCTCGAGCGGCAGGAGGACGAAATGCGCGCGCGGGCGCAGCAGTTGCGTGACGCCGCGGATTCTTTCTGAGGCAACCCAAGGAGAAGACTATGAAATCGTTTTGCCGTGCTGCCATGATCGCGCTCGCCGCCCTGTTCGGCGTCGGCTTCGCAAGTGCCGCCCATGCCGACAGCGGCACCATCAGCATCCGCATCGTCAAGGCCGGCTTCGTGATCGGCGGCTCGGCCGGCAGCGGCGTGCTGCACTTCCACGGCCATAACTATCCGCTGTCCATCGGCGGCCTGAGCTACGGCTTCACCTTCGGCGCGTCGGAGACGCGCTTTCACGGGCGCGTCACCAACATCCATCGCCCGTCCGACGTCGCCGGTGTCTATGCGCAGGGCGGCGCCGGCGCGGCGGTTGGACGCGGCGCGCAGGCGGTGGTGCTGACCAACCAGCGCGGCGCCGTGCTGACGCTGACCGGCGAGCAGACGGGCGTCATCGTCAGCCTCGACCTGAGCGGGCTGGCGCTGTCGCTGAAATAGGCCGCGCACGCTTCACGACGGACGGCCGGGCCTCGCGCCCGGCCGTTTTGTTTTTAACGTCGCCATCGTCCAGAGGAACGAGGTTGAATCGCCCAGCCGGACCGCCGCTTTCGCGGGGGTGAGCGGAGATTTGACCGGACGCCGCATGACGCAAATGCAATCTCGCCGGCGGCAACAAAAAACGCCGCGCGCGTGTTAGCCTGCCGCGCCTGCCCTCGCCCGAGACTGCAATGGATTCCTCCAACTACCAGTATCTGCCGCTGACGCCCGGCTTCTTCTCGATCCTGGTCGTCATCTTCCTCATCATGCTGGTGCTGGTGCAACTCGACCTGTTGCGCCTCGCCTACATACGGCTCGGCATCAGCCCCGGCATGGCGTTGGTGCTGCTCGCCGCCTCGCTCATCGGCAGCTATTTCAACGTGCCGGTGGCGCAGATTCCCGGCCATCGTGTGGTGACGCCGGAGGTGATCGAGTTCTTCGGCATGCAATACCAGGTGCCGGTGCTGATGCAGCGGCCGGGCACGATGATCGCGGTCAATATCGGCGGCGCGGCGATCCCGATCGCGATGTCGCTGTATCTGCTGGTGCGTTACGAATTGTGGGCGAAGGGCCTTGTCGGCGTGGCGATCGTCGCCACCATCATGCACTGGCTGGCGACGCCGGTGCCGGGCCTCGGCGTCGCAGTGCCGGTGATCTGGCCGGTGATCGTCACCACGATTGTCGCCGTCGTGCTGGCGCGCGACCGCGCCGCGCCGCTCGCTTACGTCGCCGGCTCGCTCGGCACTTTGATCGGCGCCGATCTGCTGAACCTGTCGAATATCGGCGCGCTCGGCGCGCCGATCGCCTCGATCGGCGGTGCCGGCACCTTCGACGGTATCTTCCTGACCGGCATCGCCGCCGTGCTGCTCGCCGGCTTCTTCGGCCCGCCGGCGCGGCCGCCGGGACCGTGGACGGCGTAGGTTTTCACGTGCGGCGCATCGGCCAGTCGATGACGCCGACACAGAACAACGCCCACCAGGCGAGCACCGGCTGCAGCGCCAGCCGCGGCCCGTGGTACCACCACGAATCCGGGATTGGCGGCACGACGATGTGCGCGATGGCCTGATGGATGTTCGCCGGCCAGACCGCGAGGATATAGAGCGCCAGCGCCACGCCGGCCACGCGGCGCGTCTGCGGCAGCATCAGGCCGATGGCGCCGGCGAGCTCGAGCCAGCCGGTGGTCAGCACGACGGCGCGCGGGACCGGCACCCAATCGGGGGTGATCGACACCAGCGCGTCGACCGCCGTCATGTGCAGCACGAAGCCGCCGGCGAAGAAAGCGACTATGACGAGGCGGAGAACGGTGCGGAGGCTCGCGATGCGTGCGGCGGTCATGCCTATGATACGCCACACGCGGCGTTTTGGATGCACCGACCGCGGCCGCTCACGGGAAATAGATGTCCGCCTCCAGCCAGTAGCTGAGCGCGGTGGTGATGCCGAGCGTGACCACCAGGATCCACGACGGCAGCATATAGCGGCCGAGCTCGTGCCAGTGTTTGCCGCGCGCGGTGAGCATCGTACCGCCGAGCACGGCGACGATGGCGATGTCGATCCACAGCCAGGCGCCGACCGGCATGCCGCGATGCCAGGTGATGCCGGTCCAGACGATGTCGATCGCCATCAGCACCAGCACCGCGCCGTAGAAGTGCCGCCAGTGCTTCGGCGCCAGCGCCCGCGACATCACGTAGAAGCAGGCGGCCTCGAGGATGTACATGGTGCCGTCGAAGATGAGATAGCGCGGGCGGAAGGCCGGCGCCGTCGGCGCGTTGAGGTAGGTGAGATAGAGATACTGGCTCATGCTCTGGAAGAACGGAAAGAACACGAACAGGAAGGCGAGCAGCGCCGGCAGCCGGTCCCACAGAATCGGCGAGTCCTCGTGGCCGGAGACGAACAGCTTGAGCGCCTCGCCGAGCGCCAGCGCGAAGATGATGGTGATCGCGCCCTGCATGAAATCGACGGTGTGCGCGACGTTGCCGCTGATGTGCTCCATGCGGTCCCCCGAATGATCTGGCTTTTGACGTGCGTTGGCCCGGCGGATGCTAATCCGCGGAGCCGGGGGGTGTCATGAGGGCGGCCTACAAATTGACGCGCTGCCGTGCTATCGATCCCGCATGGCACGAACACCCTTCCGCGACAGCCGCAGCGAAGCCGAGAAGGCTTTCAAGGCGGCGACCACCAAGCCCGCCGACCTGCCGCCGCCGGCGCCGTCCATTCCCGGCGCGAAAGAACAGGTGACGTTGCGCATCGACCGCGAGGTGCTGGATTTTTTCCAGGCCGACGGCCCCGGCTGGCAGGACCGCATCAACGCGGCGCTCAGGAAGGTCGCGGGGAAGTAAAGCGGGCGCGCCCTGCTTTGCCTTGCGGCCTGTTCGCGCCTAAATTGGCGAGGCTGGGCAAAAGGGACGTCCGATGAAGATCAAGGTTGTCGTGCACGAGGCCGAGGAAGGCGGGTTCTGGGCGGAAGTCCCGGCCATTCCCGGATGCGCCAGCCAGGGCGAGACCATGGACGAGCTCCTGAGCAATATTCAGGAAGCGATCGAGGGCTGCCTGCTTCGCTCATCCGGGCGCCGCTTGCTGTAAATCCCGCATGGCACGAACACCCTTCCGCGATTCCCGCAGCGAAGCTGAGAAGGCTTTCAAGGCGGCCACTTGCCGCCCGCTCCGCCGTCCATTGCCGGCGCGAAAGAGCAGGTGACGTTGCGCATCGACCGCGACGTGCTGGGTTTTTTCCAGGCCGACGGCCCGGGCTGGCAGGAGCGGATCAATGCGGCGCTCAGGAAGGTGGGTGGGAAGTAGTGGGCAAGAGCAGAGCTATACACTCTGGCCACAACCGCGCTAAGCGAGACCAGCCAATTTTACGATCAAGTGCGAAATCTCCCAGATGGCACTACCTGCAAGTATGACCTCACCAGCTTCGCGAATTCGCGAGGTTACTTTATGCAGCTTATCCGGAGTCGGATCCGCTTTAGCCTCTTGAACATACTTTAGAACTTCCGCAGTCAGGGGATCATCCAATTTCGCTGAATGGAGTTCTCTTTCGAGTTTCGAAAGTTCGGATTGGATGGCCTCTGTCGTCTGGGCACTGTAGTGGTTGTTGGTCGTCCCCGTATTCACCGCATCTCCTCCAAAAGAGACCGCGCCACCTTGGATCGTACCTGAAACGTTAAAGGTATTATTCGTCACGTTGGTTACTCCTCCAAATAAGTCACCTGTAAGGTCGGCTCTTTTCAATTGACCGTAGAGTTTCCCACCAGCCGCCGCCGCCTCCATTCGTGTGCGGAATGCCGAATCGGCGGGCTCTTTTTCGTAGATTTCTAAAGCCATTGCCTCATAGCTTGGGCAGTTATCGGCTTGGCGGATCATGTGGTCCATAAGTAGTTGCCTAGTCTCCGTGTCTGGCTCGGCGACAAACCAGTTGAGGACCAAAGCTTCTAGGCCATCGAAATAAGTTTCTTTGAGGCCGCGCGCCAGCCCCGCTCTGGCTTCGACGCTTGGATCTCGGGTGCCAAGTTCAACGTATTCAAAATTTCGCTCCGCGTCCTCTGGACTCATCGCGATCAAACGGAAAACCCAGCTTCGAACGTTTGCGGGCTGGTCTTCTACAAGCCTTATATCAATGCCTAAATCGGAGAGGCTCAAAGAAGGATTTTCCGTAACAGCCCATATAGTGTATTGAACTACGATATTGTCGTGATGGCTCCCAAGCGCTTTGACGAGTTCAGTGTTTTCAAAACGCGGATGCATCATGTTTTGCGGAGCTCTGTCGAGCCCAACCACGACAAGTGCGAGTTTTAACAGGTCAGGTGAAGCTGTTTCAACGTTGATTGGTAAGGCTGAGAGGTCAAGCTTGTTTGCGTCGACATGCTGAAGAGCTGCGAGCGTTGTCATTTGCTCGTCGAAGCTCAGCTTTTTTAGAATGCGGGAAGCCTTCGGACTCATTCGAAAGATTGCTGCAATCGCTGCGGCGCTGGTCTGAGGTTCTTGCTGATACTGCTGCAAAGTGTGCATGATTGCCTCCATGCACTGAGGCTCACGTCCTAGCCTTGCAAGGGTATTAAGCGCCCAGCGGCGAGCTTTTTCATCGCCGCCCTGCGTATACAGCAAGCCGACGACCGATTGTTCGACACCCGGCAATTGGCTTGGGTGAACTCGATAGCCATCTCTGTAGTGCTTGCAGATTTCCTGCAGTGCTTTCTTAGTGCGCGCAGGGTCCCCGGTCTCAATTTGAGACTTGAGATACTCTACGACCGCGCCTTTCAGTACTCGCACTATCGGTTTCAAAATCTGGCCCCCCGGCCATATGCGACCTATAGTGTGCTAATAGCACCAGTCTCGACCATGGGTCGAAATCGCTTACGTCATTAACAGGTTTGGACGCATCGAGCCAACCGAGATCGTTGAGTGCCAAGCGACGCCTCAAAGGTTCGAACCAGCCGGGGCACTCGAAATCTATGACGGCCAACAGGTCGCTTGAACTGCTCCCTTTTGCCGCCCAAATGAAATAGCTGAGGCGGGCGTTCAACTGTTCGTCGACGGGGCTTTCAGGAATGTCTAAATCAATCTTTGTCGCGCTGACGCCCGCTTCAACAATTCCAAGCGTGCCGAGATTGAAAAGAGTCTGATCGTCTATGTTAACAAACGTCGAGAAGCCAATTGAGCGGTGTGACATAAATGTATCTCGATCGTCTCTATATCGGCCTAAACGATAAGAGAGAAGGTCGCAGCCTCGGTAAACGCAAACGAACGAACGCACAAACACTAGCTTTTCACTTTTATTGCGCGGGTCGTCGTATTGATATTTATCCGAAGCAAGAGCGGCAAAAATTGTTTGCGGATCAATGGGAGTGTCTTGCTCCGCAATTTCCTTCAGGAGGTCGTACTCCAAAGCGAGGGCCGGTCCACGAACAAGCTCCCGAACCCTGCGCCGCGCTGGAAACTCGGATCGGAACTCGGTAGGGACGCTTCTATCCGTAAGGAACTTACGAAGAAAGAAGCGGCCCGGCTCGGTTCGAAAGAATAGGCTATGCTCGCGCCGCTCTACGATGTCTTCGGAGATTCTCGCTTGCAGAGTCTTATGTTGCGTCTTTCCATGCAAGTGAGTTGGGACGAGAGATCGTCGGTAAGCGGTTTCCAGAATCGCCTTCGGGCTCAACGGCCGACGTTCTCCCTCCAGAACTTCGATCGCGATTTTTAAGTAAGCGTCCATGGTGGGTTCCGCCGCGGTCAAGCGGTACCGCTTGACCGATTCTTTATAATACAACCTAGGGAAGCGTCTTTACAACGCCCTATTACTCTCCTTCACCAGCCCCGCATTCTTCGCGTGGTGCTCGGCCTCGGACTCCAGCGCCGTGGTCTTCGGCGCCTTGATCTTCTCCGCATCGACATAGACCTGCTGGCCCATGGCGTTGAACTTGTCCGACATCTCCTTCATGCCGGCCTCCGCCACCTTGGCGTCCAGCCCCAGCGCCGCCTTCTCGTTGTCGCCGAGGCTCGCCGCGTAATCGCGCACGTCCTGCGTGATCTTCATCGAGCAGAACTTCGGGCCGCACATCGAGCAGAAGTGCGCCACCTTGTGCGCGTCCTTGGGCAGCGTCTCGTCGTGATAGGCGCGCGCGGTGTCGGGATCGAGACCGAGGTTGAACTGGTCCTCCCAGCGGAAGTCGAAGCGCGCGCGGCTGAGCGCGTCGTCGCGGAGCTGCGCCGCCGGATGACCCTTGGCGAGGTCGGCCGCGTGCGCGGCGATCTTGTAGGTGATGACGCCTTCCTTGACGTCGTCGCGGTCGGGCAGGCCGAGATGCTCCTTCGGCGTCACGTAGCAGAGCATGGCGCAGCCGAACCAGCCGATCATGGCGGCGCCGATGCCGGAGGTGATGTGGTCGTAGCCCGGCGCGATGTCGGTGGTCAGCGGCCCGAGCGTGTAGAACGGCGCCTCGCCGCACTCCTTGAGCTGCTTGTCCATGTTGATCTTGATCTTGTGCATCGGCACGTGGCCGGGGCCCTCGATCATGACCTGGCAGCCCTTCTTCCAGGCGATCTGCGTCAGCTCGCCGAGCGTCTCGAGCTCGGCGAACTGCGCGCGGTCGTTGGCGTCGGCGATCGAGCCGGGGCGCAGGCCGTCGCCGAGCGAGAACGACACGTCGTATTTGCGCATGAGGTCGCAGATCTCGTCGAAGCGCTCGTAGAGGAAGCTCTCCTTGTGCCGCGACAGGCACCACTTGGCCATGATCGAGCCGCCGCGCGAGACGATGCCGGTGACGCGGTTGGCGGTCAGCGGCACGTAAGCGAGCCGCACGCCGGCGTGGATGGTGAAGTAGTCGACGCCCTGCTCGCACTGCTCGATCAGCGTGTCCTTGTAGACCTCCCAGTCGAGCTTGACCGGATCGCCGTCGACCTTCTCCAGCGCCTGGTAGATCGGCACGGTGCCGATCGGCACCGGCGAGTTGCGCAGGATCCATTCGCGCGTGTTGTGGATGTTGCGGCCGGTGGACAGGTCCATCACCGTGTCGGCGCCCCAGCGGATCGCCCACACCATCTTCTCGACTTCCTCTTCCACGGAGGAGGTGACCGCCGAGTTGCCGATATTGGCGTTGATCTTCACCAGGAAGTTGCGGCCGATGATCATCGGCTCGAGCTCCGCGTGGTTGATGTTGCAGGGGATGATCGCCCTGCCCCGCGCGATCTCGTCGCGCACGAATTCCGGCGTGATGAACGCCGGCACCGACGCGCCGAAGCTTTCACCGTCGGCCAGCGCGGCCGGGGCGCGGTCGAGCATCTTCGCGCGGCCGAGGTTCTCGCGCTCGGCGACGTAGATCATCTCCTTGGTGACGATGCCGCGTTTGGCGAACTCGTATTGCGTGATGGGCGCGTCGCCAACGCCGCGGAACGGCTTCGGCGTGTTCGGGAAGTTGCGCGCCAGGTGCTTGCCCGAGACGTTGCCGTTGTCGACCGGCTTGATCGGGCGGCCGTCATATTCCTCGACGCCGCCGCGCTCCTTGACCCATGCGATGCGGGCGCGCTTGAGGCCGCGCTCGACGTCGATCGCGACATTGTCGTCGGTGTAGGGGCCGGTGGTGTCGTAGACCGGCAGCGGCGGCTCGCCCGCGCCGTCCGAGATCTTGATCTCGCGATGCGGCACCTTCAGGTCGGGCGCGGCCGCGGGCGAGGAGTGAACCTTGCGCGAGGCAGGCAGCGGCCCGGTCGTGACCTTCGGCGTGACCAGATCGGCGGACGTGACGGGCTTGTTCATGGTGTTCTCCTTCGGATTTCTATTTAGGCCGCGCGGGTGGCGGAATCGAGGGCGAGCCAGGCGCGCACGCGCGCGTCGGGATCGGCGTTCTGGGTGACGTCGGAGACGACGGCGATCGAGTCGGCGCCGGCGGCGTAGACGCCGGCAGCGCGTTCCAAAGTGATGCCGCCGATGGCGACCAGCGGCACGACGCCGATCGCCTTCTTCCACTCGGTGATGCGGTCGAGCCCCTGCGGGCCGAAGCGCATGGCTTTCAACGTGGTCGGATAGATCGGCCCGAGCGCGATGTAGTCGGGATCGTGGCTCATGGCGATGCCAAGCTCGTCTTCGTCGTGCGTCGACAGGCCGAGCGTGAGCCCGGCGCGGCGCACGGCGTCGATGTCGGCATCGACCAGGTCCTCCTGGCCGAGATGCACGTGGCTCGCGCCGGCATCGATCGCCGCCTGCCAATAGTCGTTGACGACGAGCTTCGCATTGCCCGCGGCGGCGAGCGCCTCGCGCACCAGCGCCACCGCCTGTGCGTGCGTCAGGTCCTTGGCGCGCAACTGGATGGTGCCGACGCCGAGCCGCGCCAGGCGCGCGACCCAGGCGACGCTGTCGACCACCGGATAGAAGCGATCAGGATACGGCATGCCAGAACGGGGTCCCGACGACGGGGGTTGAGGGAGAAGCGAAATCGCGCGGGCCCATCAGGCCGGCGTCGTGACCGGCGCGGCCGGCCTCGACCGCGAGACGGAAGGCCGTTGCCATCTGCACCGGATCGGCGGCCTTGGCGATGGCGGTGTTGAGCAGCACCGCGTCGTAGCCGAGCTCCAGCGCTTCGGCCGCGTGCGAGGGGGCGCCGAGGCCGGCGTCGACGACGAGCGTGACGTCGGGGAGCCGCGCGCGCATCAGCGCCAGCGCGTCGCGGTTGACGATGCCGCGCGCCGAGCCGATCGGCGCCGCCCACGGCATGATCACCTGACAGCCGAGATCGCGCAGGCGCTGCGCCACCGTCAGGTCCTCGGTGCAATAGGGAAACACCTCGAAGCCGTCCTTCATCAGGATGGCGGCGGCTTCGACGAGGCCGATGGGGTCCGGCTGCAAGGTCTCGTCGTCGCCGATGACTTCCAGTTTGATCCACGGCGTGCCGAACAGTTCGCGCGCCAGTTCGGCGGTGGTGACCGCTTCCTGCACCGAGCGGCAGCCGGCGGTGTTCGGCAGCACGGTGACGTCGAGCGCGCGGATCAGCTCCCAGAACTGGGTGCCGGTGCGGCCGCCCGCCGTCTCGCGGCGCAGCGCCACGGTGACGATTCCGGCGCCCGAGGCGCGGATCGCCTGCTGCATGATCGCCGGCGACGGATAGAGCGCCGTGCCGACCATCAGGCGGGAGGAGAATTGCTTGCCGTAGAAGTCGACCACGCTTTGCTAGCCTCCCTGCCGCGGGGTGATGATCTCGATGCGGTCGCCGGCGGCGAGCGTCGTGTCGGCCCAGCGGCCGCGCGGCACGACGCGCCGGTTGACCGCGATCGCCACCTGCGTGAATGGAAAGTCCATTTCCGACAGCAGCGCCTTAAGATCGGTGGCGGCCACCTCGGCGCCCTCGCCGTTGACGATCACGCGCATCGCACGACCTCCGCGTCGGTGCGGCCCCCGACCACGTGCGCGACGGTCGCCTCGGCGAGCGCCGGCGCCACCAGGAAACCGTGGCGGTAGAGGCCGTTGACGGCGATGCGCGCATTGTCGGTGACGGTGACGCGCGGCAAGTTGTCGGGAAAGGCGGGGCGTAAGCCCGCGCCGAATTCGATAATGCGCGCCTCGCCGAAGGCCGGGTGCACGGCGTAGGCGGCGCTTAAGAGTTCCAGCGCCGAGCGCACGCTGACGCCGGTGTCGTCGCTTTCGATGGAGGTGGCGCCGATGAGGAAGCGGTTGTCGGCGCGCGGGATGATGTAGAGCGACCAGCGCGGGTGCACGAGGCGGACCGGGCGCGCGAGCGCGATCTCGGTGGTTTCGATGAGCACGGTCTCGCCCTTGACGCCCCGCAGGTCGGGAGCGGTGTCGCGCGCGGCGATACCGCGGCAGTCGATGGTGAGGCCGTCGAGGTCGCGGGCGTTCGGTTCGCTGCCGAACACAATGGCGACGCCGGCGTCGCACAAGCACGCATGCAGTGCAGGGAGCACGCGCCGCGGCTCGACGTGGCCTTCGTCGGGAAAGAACAGGGCATCGGAGAAACGACCGGCGAGATGCGGCTCGAGCCGGGCGATCTCCGCACCGCCGACGCGTTCATGACCGAGGGTCATGTTTCCGAACCGCTCGAAATCGGCCCGGTCCCGCGCATGCGCCACGACAAGCGAGCCATTGAACGGCGTGTCGGGCAGCGCCGCGCGCCAGAGATCGAGGGAGCGCAGGCCGAGACGCGTAATGACCGGCTCGCCCGCTTCGCTTTCGCAGTGCGGCGCGAGCATGCCGCCGGCCCAGTGGCTGGTCGCCTGCGTCATGGCGGCGCTATCGCGCTCATGCAGCGTGACGCGGCAGCCGGCCTTGGTGAACATCAAGGCCTGCCATGTGCCGGCAATGCCGGCGCCGACGACATTGACGGTCTCGGGAATCGCCGTACGGGCGTGATTTTGCTGCATCTTCCGTCCCTTCGCCGGCATGACCCGGATCAGGTTCAAAGGGTGTTTCTCAGCCCCTGCGGGGCACCCCTCGGAACGTTCCGTAATCTAGGCCGCCATCCGCCCCTGTCAATGCATGCGCCGGAACAGCCGGCGACGGATTTGTGACGGTCGTCGGACTGTCCACCGGCCCTCGCGGCATGTGCGGATAAGTCCCGGTAGAACCTCACCGCGCCGTCGCAATTTTGCTACACGGGGAATCGGGAGCAACGTGGACGAGGAGCATGGCGCGCAAGCCCATCCAGGCAGCCGGCGGAATCGTGGTGCGCGGGGGCGCACGTGCGCTGTTCGCCGTCGTGCAGCGGTCGAAGGATGATCGCTGGGTGCTGCCGCGCGGCAAGCTCAAGGTGACCGAACGCCCGATGGTGGCGGCGCGTCGCGAAGTGTTCGAGGAGACCGGCCATCGCGTGCAGGTCGGCCAGTTCCTCGGCGCCATCACTTATCGCGCGCAGGGCCGGCCGAAGCTGGTGCAGTTCTGGCACATGCACGCCGCCGCCAATCCGAGCCGCGACCTCATGCGCGACATCAGCGCGGTGGCCTGGCTGCCGCTCGGCCAGGCGGTGAAGCGGCTGAGCTATCCTCTGGAGAAGCTGTTCCTCGAGAGCGTCGGCCGCGCGCTCAAGCGCCGGCATGACGCGCGGCGCAAGGCGGCCAAGCCGCGCGCGGGCGGAAAGTCCAGATCCGGACGGCGCAAGGCGCCACGCTGACTCTATCAATTTGCGACTGCAAATTCGGCGCGTGCACAGTGCACACGGCGCAACCGGTGCCGCATTTACGCCGCAAGTCTCACAAAAGTTTAATCTCGCTGCGAGCGCGGAAACCCTTCCGAAACGCCTCGTTCACGCGCCGTTCAGCGCGAAAATCGGAACCTTGCCTCCACCACAGAGTTGTCGCTGCGACGTGTAGCGCAGGGAATATCGAGGCGAGCCGTTGATTGCATACGGCTCCTGGAGCGACCTTAAGGAGGTGCGCATGACGAAGTTGATCAAGACCTTGACCGCGATTGCTGCGGCCGGCGCGCTGAGCGCGGCCGTTCTGGTGACCCCGACGGAGCCGGCGCAGGCGCGCGGCGGCGCCGTCGCCGCCGGCATCATTGGCGGCCTCGCGGCCGGCGCCATCATCGGCGGCGCGGCGGCGAACTCCGGTTACGGCCCCGGTTATTACTATGGCCCGGGCCCGGTCTATTACGGGCCCCACTGCTGGTGGCACCGCGAACGTTTCTGGGACGGCTGGGGCTGGCGTATCCGCCGCGTGCGCGTCTGTAACTGATACCTAACATAATACCCGTCTTGGTTTGAGACAGGGGCCCGGTCCGGCGACGGATCGGGCCTTTCCTTTGATGCTTCTTTCATGTCGATTGCGGAACCGGCACCAAATTTCCGCCAAAGTGGGCGGGCCACCTTCCCGTCCGTCGGAACCGGACCTATGGTTCCGCGTCCGCGACCGGCGACTCGCCGGCCGGTAGCCTTGGAAGGATCATCATGCAGAAGACCATCCTTGCGATTGCTGCCGCCGCGACGATCGCGGCGGGAACCTTGACCGCACCGGCCCCGGCCGAAGCGCGCTGCCATGGCTGCGGCGTTGCCGCCGGCGTCATCGGCGGTCTAGCCGCCGGCGCCATCATCGGCGGCGCCATTGCCAACAGCCAGCCGCGCTACTACGGGCCGTCGCCCGGCTACGTCGTCTACGAGGGCTACGGTGCGCCCTACCCGGCCGGTTGCCCGGGCGGCTACTGGGCGCGGCGTCCGCTGCACGACCGTTGGGGCAATTTCGTCGGTTGGAGCCGTCCGCGATTCATCTGCCCTTAAGCATCTCGTAAGGGCTTGACCGCATCATCGCGGCTCAACACGGGCCGTGAGGGACATCTTATGAAGCACACCATGATCGCACTCGCCGCGGCCGCACTGCTGGCCGCGGCCGCTCCCAACACTGCGCAGGCCGATTGCCACGGCTGCGGCGTCGCTGCCGGCGTGGTCGGCGGTCTCGCCGCCGGCGCCATCATCGGCGGCGCCATCGCCAACAGTCAGCCGCGCTACTACGAGCCGGCACCGGTCTACGAAGCGCCGCCGCCGGGACCGGGCTATTACGCGGTCGAACCGGCCGACGTCGGCCCGGTCTGCCACACGGTGCGCCGCCGCATCTTCGTCGAGGGCGTCGGCTATCGGTGGAGCCGCGAGGAAGTCTGCGAGTAAGCGGACGCAGCACTGAATTGCAAAACGCCCGGCGATGAGCCGGGCGCTTTTGTTTTTGCCTCTTAGAACGACGGTTCACTTCTGCATATGCTCAAGCACGGCGCCGGTCGGCCAGCAATCCACCTTCAGCCCGTTCTTCTTCTGGTAGGCGCCGAGCGCGGCGCGGGTAAGCATGCCGGCCTTGCCGTCGATCTTGTCGTGGTAGAGGCCGAGCGCGGTGAGGCGCTGCTGCATGCTCTCGACCTGCCGCGTCTTCAACTGCGCGTTCTTGCTCCATGACGTGGCGAACGGCCCGGCGCCGCCGATGGCGTCGCTCAGATGGCCGACGAACAGCACGTAGAGATCCGAGTAATTGTAGTCCTTGAGCACGAAGTAGTTCTTCGTCGCCAGGAAGGCCGGGCCGTAGGCGCCCTCCGGCTGCAGCAGCGATGCGCGGGTGGCGAGATCTTTCGCGCCGGGACGCCGCGCACCGATGGGCGCAAAGCCGCGCTTCTCCCATTCGCCGACGGTCGTGGTGACTTCGGGCACGCCGATGCTGCAGTCGGCGCTGGCCGGCGCTTTCACCTCGTAAGCCCAGTGCACGCCGGTGACCCAGCCCTTCGACGCGAGCTGTTTGGCCGCGGAGGCGAGCGCGTCCGGCACCGAATGCCAGATGTCGGCGCGGCCGTCGCGATCGAAGTCGACGGCATATTTGTAAAATTCAGACGGCAGGAACTGCGTCAGCCCCATCGCCCCGCCCCAGGACGAGCGCAAGTCGGCCCGCGGCACGCCGTCCTGCAGCATCTTCAAGGCATGCAGGAACTCGTTGCGGAAGAAGTCCTTGCGCTTGCCGGTATAGGCCTGCGTCGCCAGCACCTGCAACGCGTCGTGCGGCAATTTGTAACTGCCGTAGTCGGTCTCACGCGCCCAGATCGCCAGCACGACGTTGCCGGGCACGCCGAATTCGCGGCTGATGCGCGCCAGTGTGTCGTGGTACTGCGCGGCGAGTTGCTTGCCGCGCGCGGCGAGACGCTGGAAGGTCGCCTCGCGCAGGTATTGCGCCGGCGTCTGTACGAATTCCGGCTGCTGCGGCGCCTTCTCCGGCCGGCCCGGAATGGCGAGATCGGGCAGCGACAGATCGGGATGCAAGCCGACGATCGCTTTGTCGAAGGTCGCGCGCGAGACGCCGAGCTTCTCAGCCGCCGGCCATTGTTCGGTCAGCCAGCGGTCGAAAGCGGCATCGGCGCGCGCCGCGACGCACGTCGCCAGCAGCAGAAGCGGGACAAGCGCGAAGAAAAATCTTCTCTTGGTCATGCCGCGCCTTGTGCCGTGGCTCTGTGGTCGAATCGCGACCAGCCTAAAGAGTCAAACGGGCGGCGCAACAGCGGGCCCCGCCCCGCCCGGCCCATTGTCGCAGCCGTGCCCGCAGGGTAAATGTCACGTCCCGATCAGGGGCGAAAACACGCGTTTTCTGGACGGCACGGCGGCGCGCAAACCGCCGGCCAATGGGAGGATCAGCATGAAACGTTGGCTTAATGCGGCCGTGGCCGCAACGGCGGTAGCCTGCCTGACGCTCGGGGCGACGGCCGCCTCGGCGCAAGGCAACAACGTTCGCATCATCGTTCCGTTCGCGCCGGCGGGCTCGTCCGACGTGCTCGCGCGCCTGCTGCAAGGACCGCTGCAGCAGGAGCTGAAGCAGACCGTCATCATCGAGAACCACGCCGGCGCCGGCAGCAACATCGGCACCGTCGACGCCGCCCGCGCCAAGCCGGACGGATCGACCTTCCTGATCAGCAGCAGCGCCTTCGTCGTCAATCCGGGGCTCTACAAGAACGTGCCCTACAAGTACGACACCGACTTCGAGCCGATCGCGCTGCTGCCGGTCGCGCCGAACGTCTTCGCCGTCAACTCCGCCAAGAGCGGCATCAAGTCGCTCGCCGACGTGATCAAGACCGCCAAGGCCAATCCTCAGAAGCTGAACTATTCGAGCCCCGGCAACGGCACGACGCCGCAGCTGACCATGGAGTTGTTCAAGCTCAAGCTCGGCATCAACCTCACGAACATCCCCTACAATGGCGGCGGACCGGCGACGCAGGCACTGATTGGCGGCAATGTGGACGTGCTCTCGACCGCTTTGCCGGGCGCGCAGTCGCACATCAAGGGCGGCACGATGCAGGGCATCGCTCTGACGACGGAGCAGCGCTGGCCGACCCTGCCGAACGTGCCAACCTTCAAGGAACTCGGCTATCCGGAGATGAGCCTCAACACCGAGCACTTCATGCTGGCACCGCACGGCACGTCGCAGGCGGTCATCGACAAGATGGCGAAGGCGCTGGCGGCGGTGCTGGCGCGCGAGGACGTCAAGAAGCGCCTCGTCGAGCTCGGCTATCTGCACGTCATCTCGGGTCCCGCCGAGGCGAAGGCGCGCATCGCCAAGGACGTCGCCTTCTACAAGGACCTGATCAAGAACGCGAAGATCCCGCAGGTCCAGTAGGCAGGGGACAGGCTCCAACGGAAACGGCCCGCCATCGGCGGGCCGTTTCTGTATTTGGTCAATTGCGATCGGCTGTCAGCGCGTGAACTTCTTGTACTTCAGCCGGTGCGGGATGACCGAGTCGGTGCCCAGCCGCCGCATCTTGTCGGCCTCGTAGTCCTGGAAGTTGCCCTCGAACCACTCGACATGGCTATCGCCCTCGAAGGCGAGGATGTGGGTGGCGATGCGGTCGAGGAACCAGCGGTCATGGCTGATGATCACGGCGCAGCCGGCGAAGTCCTCAAGCGCCTCTTCCAACGCGCGCAACGTGTCGACGTCGAGGTCGTTGGTCGGCTCGTCGAGCAGCAGGAGGTTGGCGCCGGATTTCAGCATCTTGGCGAGATGCACGCGGTTGCGCTCGCCGCCCGACAGAGTGCCGACCTTCTTCTGCTGATCGGCGCCTTTGAAGTTGAACAGCGACACGTAAGCGCGCGAGTTCACTTCCCTTTTGCCGACCAACATGATGTCATTGCCACCGGAAATCTCTTCCCAGATGGTCTTCTTGCCGTCGAGCGTGTCGCGCGACTGGTCGACATAGCCAAGATGCACGGACTCGCCAACCTTGATGGTCCCGCTGTCGGGCTTTTCCTGGCCGGTGATCATGCGAAACAAGGTGGTCTTGCCGGCGCCGTTCGGACCGATGATTCCGACGATGCCACCCGGCGGCAGGCGGAAGGACAGATCGTCGATCAGGAGCTTGTCGCCGAATCCTTTGGTGAGATGATCGAAATCGACGACGTTGTTGCCGAGGCGCTCGACCACGGGAATGGTGATTTGCGCGACATTGTTGACTTTGGCGTTGGCGACCTTGAGCAGTTCCTCGTAGCGCTCGTAACGCGCCTTCGACTTGGCTTGCCGCGCCTTGGGCGATGACTGCACCCATTCCTGCTCGCGCTCGAGCGTGCGGCGGCGCGCCTCGTCCTCGCGACCCTCCTGCTCCATGCGCTTCTGCTTCTGCACCAGCCAGGACGAATAGTTGCCCTGGTAGGGAATGCCGCGGCCGTGGTCGAGCTCGAGGATCCAACTGGTGACGTTGTCGAGGAAGTAGCGGTCGTGGGTGACGATCAGGATAGCGCCCGGATAGTTGCGCAAATGGCCTTCGAGCCAGTTCACGCTCTCGGCGTCGAGATGGTTGGTCGGCTCGTCGAGCAGCAGGAGCTCCGGCTCCTCCAGCAGCAGGCGGCAAAGCGCCACGCGGCGCTTCTCGCCACCGGAGAGCTTGGCGACCTCGGCGTCGTCGGCCGGGCAGATAAGCGCGTCCATCGCCTGGGTGACCTTGGAATCGAGGTCCCACAGGTTCTGGCTGTCGATGATGTCCTGGAGCCTCGCCATTTCGTCGGCGGTCTCGTCGGAATAGTTCATGGCGATTTCGTTGTAGCGGTCGAGCAGCGCGCGCTTGGCCGCGACGCCGACCTCGACATTGCCGCGCACAGACTTGGTCGGATCGAGCTGCGGCTCCTGCTCGAGGTAGCCGACGCGGGCGCCCTCGGCGACCCAGCCCTCGCCGGTATAGTCGGTGTCGATCCCGGCCATGATCTTGAGCAGGGTCGACTTGCCGGAGCCGTTCACGCCGAGCACGCCGATCTTGGCGTCCGGGTAGAAGGACAGGTGGATGTTATCCAGCACCTTCTTGGACGGCGGGTAGGTCTTGGTCAGACCCTCCATGTGATAAATGAATTGGCGGCCGTTCATGGCGGTGCTGGAACCCCGGTTTTTTGCCCTGAATCCGCGGCTACGCGAGGCTCGCGCCGTCCGTTGGATACCTTGTCGGGAAGAGTGCGGCTGATGTAGCGAGCGCCCCCGCAAAGAGCAAGCCGAAGGAACCCTGCGGCCTCCCGCGCATCAACTTTTCGGAAAGCTTGTAACGAAATTTTCGAAGGAAAAGGCTTTTGCCACCTGACTTTAACCGTTGACGCGCCATTATTGCCGGTCATGAACCCCTCCGTCGCCTCAAGCGACACAAGGGGTGCGGGCGAATGAACGCCCGCAAATTCAGGTGGGAATTGGTGTCATGACTCGGGCCCTCTCGGTCCTTTCCGGTTCGGCGGCGTACCGTCCGTTCGCCAGCTTCGGCCACATGTTCGTCTCGCTCTGGCGTGAGATCACCCGCGACGCGGTCCGTCCCTACCGGCCGGAACTGCACTACATGCGCGGGCCGGGGCCGGCCTGGCGCGCCAAGCACGGCGACACGCTGCCGCACTGAGACGCCCCCCTTTCCTTTCCGACCCGCGGCCCTAATGTGACGCCGCCCGGACCTCTCCGGGCACCTCCCTAAGGCCGGCTTCCAAGGAAAGGGCAGAGCCATGATCCGGGCTGCGATCCTCGACGACTACCAGAATGTGGCGATGACCTTTGCCGACTGGTCGCCGATCGCCAAGGATGTCGAGATCAAGGTCTTCACCGAGCCCTTCAAGAGCCGCGACGAGGCGATCAAGGCCCTGCAGGGCTTCGCCGTGATCGTCGGCATGCGCGAGCGCACGCCCTTCCCGCGGGCGGTGATCGAGGCGCTGCCCGACCTCAAGCTGCTCATCACCACGGGCGCAAAAAACAACTCTTTTGACCTGAAGGCCGCCACCGAGCGCGATGTGACCGTCTGTGGCACCGGCGGCTTCGGCTCGCCGACCACCGGCATTGCTTTCGGCCTGATGCTCGAGCTCACCCGCCGCATCGGCTTCGAGAATGCGCGGCTGAAGGCCGGCGCGCCTTGGCAGGTCACCATCGGTCAGGACCTCGAAGGTCTCACCCTCGGTGTCCTCGGCCTCGGCAAACTCGGCCAACGCGTTGCCGCCGTCGGCAAGGCCTTCGGCATGAAGACGATCGCCTGGAGCCAGAACCTGACACCGGAGAAGGCGCAAGCCGGCGGCGCGACATACGTCAGCAAGGAGGAGTTGTTCTCCACCGCCGACATCATCACCATCCATCTCGTGCTCAGCGACCGCTCGCGCGGCCTTGTTGGCGCCAAAGACCTAAATCACATGAAAAAAACGGCGTATCTGATCAACACGGCGCGCGGACCGATCGTCGACGAAAAGGCGCTCGTCGCCGCGCTACAGGGCAAGCAGATCGCCGGCGCCGGCCTCGACGTGTTCGACGTCGAGCCGCTGCCGCTCGATCATCCGTATCGGAAAATGGACAATGTCGTGATCACGCCGCATCTCGGCTATGTGAGCACACAGAATTATGCCCGCTATTTTCCAGACATCGTGGCGGACATCCGCGGCTGGCTGGACGGCAAGCCGGTGCGTGTGATCAGCTGAGCGCACGCGTTCGGTACGACCGCCCTACTTCCGCTGTCGTCGCACGCCGTCATTGACGGCGCGCACGCGTACGTCTTGATTTCCGACAAGCGAACAAACCCCACAACGCGCGCTTTATTCCCGCCGGCGTGGGCGCGCAGACGCATGTCGTAAAGCACGCAGTGTCGCGCATGCCGCAGCGCGCAAGTTAAGCGCAATTGGCGCAATTAGGCTTAAAGAGCCATATCGCTGTGGGTGGTGCAGTCCGTACCGCTCGCCCGCCACAAAGGGCTCTAGAGATGGCGCCTTGGTAACGCGTGACGGAAAGGAGCCGATCGATGCACAATCCGATGAGCGAAGACGCCATACTGGCTGCGAGCTTCGGTCGCCGCAAAGTGGTGCCGCGCGCCTGCGTCGTCGACGGCAAGCTGCATATTCGCGACTTCCTGCGCGAAGCGCTGGAAGAGATCGGCTTCATCGCCCATGCCTGCGAGGATGAGCGTGGCCTGTCGCAGACGGTGGTCGAACAGCAATCCGATCTGGTCGTGCTCGGCCTGTCCGGCGGCGGCATCGCCGCCAATGCGCAGCTCGATTTGCTGCACGAGATGGGCTTCCAGGGCCAGGTGCTGGTGTTCGGCCCGCCGGCTTCGCCGATGGTCACGGCCATCCACGGCATCGGCCGCGAGCTCGGCCTCGCCATGCTGCCGCTGTTACCGACACCGTTCAGTGACCGCGATCTCTACGAGCGCGTCGCCGGGCTGCTGCCGAAGGACACCATCGCCAGCCCCACGGTCGACGTCGGGCAGGCGCTGCACGGCGGCTGGCTCGAACTCTGGTACCAGTCGAAGGTCGACACGCGCTCGCTCAGCGTCGTCGGCGCCGAAGCGCTCATCCGCATGCGGCATCCAACCTGGGGCGTGTTCCTACCCGAGCGCTTCCTTCCCGATGAGGGCGATCCGCATTTCGGCGCGCTGTCGGATTTCGTGCTGGAGCGCGTGGCGCGCGACTGGCGCGCCTTCGTCACCGAGCACGGCAATGTCGAACTCGCCATCAATCTGCCGCTGACCTTCTTCGAGCGCGGCGACGCCATCGACACGCTGGCGCATCAGCTGCCGCGGCATCCGGCGTTCGAGGGGCTGATCGTTGAATTCGACGCCGCCGATCTGGTGCGCAACCCGGCGCTCGCCACCCGCGTCGCTCGGCAGCTGCAATTGCACAACGTCGCGGTCGCGATCGACGACCTCGGCGAGGAATGGCCGCTGCTCATGGAGTTCGACGACCTCCCCTTCGCCGAATTGAAGGTGGACCGCACCTACATCAACGGCTGCGCCGACGACCGGCTGAAGCAGGCCACCTGCCGTAGTATCGTCGAGCTCGCCGACCGCTTCGGCGCACGCACGGTCGCCGAGGGCGTCGAGACGCGCGCCGATTTCGTCATGGCGCGCGAGCTCGAGTTCGACATCATCCAGGGCTTCTTCTTCGCCAAGCCGATGGAGCCACACAAATTCGCGCGGCGCGTGCTCGGCAAGCCGGTGACCCTGCCGGAGTAGCTCCTTCCCTCTCCCCGCAATGCGGGGAGAGGTGAAGGAAGTCACATGCCCAGCAGCTTCGCTGCGTTGTTGAAGGCGATGTCGGCGCGCAGGTCCTCGGGGACCGCCACGTCATCGAGGAAATGGCCGGCTTCCTCGGCGTTCTCAAACGGATAGTCGGCGGCGAACATCACTCTGTCGCGGCCGAGCGCGTCGACGGCGCACATCAACGGCTCGCGCGCGTAGACGCCGGACACCGTCACCACGATGTTGTCCTTGATGTACTGCGACGGCGCCTTGGCGAGCTTGACGTTATAGAGCTTGGCGCGGCTGTCGAAGCGCCAGAGCAGGTAAGGCAGCGTCTCGCCCATGTGGCCCAGCGCCACCTTCGCCTTGGGGTAACGGTCGAACAGACCGGCGAAGACGAGCCGCAGCGCATGCGAGCCGGTCTCGAATCCCCATTCCCACGTCGCGCGGCGCAGCGCCGGCACGCCGTCGAGCACCGGCGCCGGCACCAGCGGGTCGGTCGGGTGGATGTAGACCAGCGCGCCGAGCGCCTCGGCTGCCTCCCAGAACGGCGCCAGCGAGGTGTGATCGAGGTAGAGGCCGTTGGTGTGGCCGTTGATCATCGCGCCCTTGAAGCCGAGTTCGCGCACGCAGCGCTCGAGCTCCCGCGCGGCGGCGCGCGCGTCCTGCACCGCGACGTGGGCGAAGCCGGCATACCGGTCAGGATGGCGGGCGATATGCTCCGCCAGGAAGTCGTTCGCCTCGCGCGCCTTGCGCGTGGCTACGCCCGCGTCGCGCTCGGCCTGCACGCCCGGGCCTGAAACCGACAGCACGGCTTTGGCGATACCGGCTTTGTCCATGCTGTCGAGCCGCAGCGCGTCGAAATCGGTCAACTGCTTGTATAGCTGCTCGACGAAAGCCGGGGGGACCTCGGTCATCGTCGGCCGCCAGTAATCGACGAGGCCGGGGGTGAGCACATGCTCTTCGAGCGCGATCTTCTGAACCATGCGTTTCCTCGCGGTTTCTTCGGCGCCCGCGCGGGCGCCATTTTTTGGGCTTCCACTTGTATCGTATTTTGGGCTAACGTGTCCCACGATGCAAGGCGGCGCTAGACCGCCGGGTACCACAACCGGGCAGGAAGCGTCGGATGAATCGTGTCGCCATCAACGACAAGAGTCAGGTGCAGGTCATCGCGCGCGCCGCGACGATCCTGCGCGCCCTCGAAGAAGAGAACACGGGGCTCAGCCTCGGCCAGATCGCCCAGCGCGTGAACCTCGCGCGCTCGACCGTGCAGCGCATCGTCGCCGCGCTGGAGAGCGAGAAGCTGGTCATCGCCGCAACGCCGAACGGACGCGTCCGCCTCGGCCCCACCATCCTGCGGCTCGCCGCCTCCGTACGCAGCGACTTCATCGCCCTGGCGCGGCCGCATCTTGAAAAGCTGTCGGGCGATTTGCAGGAGACCGTCGATCTGTCGACGGTGAAGAAGGACCATCTCGTCTTCATCGACCAGGTGATCGGCTCGCATCGCCTGCGCACGGTGTCGGCGGTCGGCGAGACCTTCCCGCTCTACTGCACCGCCAACGGCAAAGCCTATCTCGCGCAACTGACCGACGCCGCCGTCGAGGCGTTGATCGGCAAGGCTTATCCGGCGCGCACGGCCAACACCATCACGCGTCTCGACGCGCTGATCGCGCAGCTCAAGGCGGTGCGCGCGACCGGCGTCGCCTTCGATCGCGAGGAGCATTCGGCCGGCGTCTGCGCCGCGGGCGTCGCGCTGCACGATCCACTCGGCAACGCCGTCGCGATCTCGGTGCCGGTGCCGACGCAGCGTTTCGTCGGCCGTGAGAAGGAAATCGCCGAGAAGCTGCTCGTCACCAAGCGAGCGCTGGAAGCCGACATGACTGCCGCCGCCGGCTGACGCCGTGCGGTTCATTTGACGCTCTGACACACCAGCAAAGGAGGGACGCCGTGGCCAAGAAAATTCGCGGTGTGACGTTCGAAGAAAACCTCGACAACAGCATGGGGCTGCAGTTTTACAATCTGTCCCATCGCTTCGGTTACCAGTCGCCGAACTGGCCCTATTTCGAAGACGTGAAGATCGAGCGCATCCACTACATGGCGAAGTCGGGCGTGCTGTCGCAGCGCATCACCACGTCGATGCACAATACGACGCATATCGACGCGCCGGCGCACGTCGTGCAGGGCACGCCGTTCATCGACGAGGTGCCGCTGCCGCATTTCTTCGGCTCCGGCATCGTCATCTCGATTCCGAAGAAGAAGTGGGAGCCGATCACCTATGACGACCTGGAGAAGGCGGCCGGCAAGATCGTGCGCCCGCGCGACGTCGTCATCGTCAACACCGGCTGGCACAAGCTCTACGAGGATTCGGAAGACTATTTCTGCCGCTCGCCGGGCTTCGTGAAGTCCGCGGGCGAGTGGTTCGTCGAGAAGAAGGTGAAGGTGGTCGGCCACGACACCCAGGCCAACGACCATCCCCTCGCCACCGCCATCGGCCCGCAGCGCAACGGCCCGCTGCACCCTCACCTGCAGAAGGAATACTTCGAGTGGTCGGGCGGCCGTGACTGGAAGGACGATTTCCCGGAATGGGAGCCGGTGCACCGCATCCTGTTCACCAACGGCATCCTCGGCATCGAGAACGTCGGCGGCGACATCGACAAGGTGACCGGTAAGCGCTGCACCTTCGCCTTCTTCCCGTGGAACTGGGACCGCGGCGACGGCTGCATCATTCGCCTCGTGGCGATGATCGATCCTGACGGCAAGTATCGCATCGAGCGCGGGGAGAAATTCTGATGATCGTCCGCAAGCTCAACGAAGCGAAGGCATACGAGGCGCCCAACCACCGCAAGTACGAGTCGCTGCGCATCTTCGGCGCCGAAATGGGCGGCTCACAGACGCTCGTGTTTGGCATCTCGCATTTCCAGCCTGGCGGCGGCGCCGGGCCGGACGCCTCGCCTCCGGAGAAAATCTATCACATCCTCGACGGCGAGCTCACCGTGATCGTCGGCGGCAAGGAAGAAGTCGCGCGCAAGGGCGACACCGTCTTCATCGCGCCGAACGAGAACCGCGAGATCGTCAACCGAGGCTCGGGCGTTTGCACGCTGCTCGTCGCGGTGGCGGCGCCGAAGTGACGGGTGCTCCCTCTCCCCGCCTGCGGGGAGAGGGTCGGGGTGAGGGGGCGTTTCAAAACGCCTGAGCCAAACGGCAAGGCCCCCTCACCCGGCCGCCATCGCTGCCGCGATGACGGCCGACCTCTCCCCGCGCGCGGGGAGAGGTGAAGAAAGCAAAGGGAGAAGCATTCATGTCCGACGCCTTTCTCAAAAATCCGCTGTCGCTCTTCGATATCCGCGGCAAGACCGCGATCGTGACCGGCGCGTCCGGCGCCTTCGGCGCGCTGGCGGCGAAGACGCTCGCCGGCGCCGGCGCCAACGTCGTGCTGGCAGCGAGCAAGCAGGCCGATCTCGACAAGGTCGGCGGCGACTGCAAGGCGCTTGGCGCCAAGATCGCGACGGTCGCGATGCGGCCGTCCTCGGAAGCAAACTGCGACAAGATTGTGCAGGCCGCGGTCGACGCCTTCGGCGGCGTGGATATTCTTGTGGTCGCCGGCGGCCTCAACAAGGTGGCCAAGATCGTCGACCAGAAGGTCGAGGACTTCCTTGAGGTCATGGATGCCAACGTCAACCAGTCTTGGCTAATGGCGCGTGCCGCCGGCAAGCAGATGCTCAGCCAAGGCCGCGGCGGCAAGGTGATCCTCACCTCCTCGGCGCGCGGCCTGCTCGGCCATCCGGCCGGCTACACCGCCTATTGCGCCTCGAAGTCCGCGGTCGACGGCATCACCAAGGCGCTCGGCTGCGAATGGGGCGAGACCGGCATCACCGTCAACGCGCTCGGCCCGACCGTCTTCCGTTCGCCGCTCACGGCGTGGATGTACGAGGACTCAGAGCGCGCGCAGACGGTGCGCAAGGGCTTCCTCGCGCGCGTACCGAAGGGTCGCCTTGGCGAGCCGGAAGATCTCGCCGGCCCCCTCCTCTTCCTCGCCTCGAAGGCGTCGGATTTCTACACCGGCCACATCCTCTACGCCGACGGCGGCTACACCGCAGGGTAAACCATGGCGAAGGCACGCATCGCCGTCATCGGCGCCGGGCTGATGGGCCACGGCATCGCACAGGTGTTCGCGCTCGCCGGGCACGACGTCACAATCTACGACGCCGCGCAGGCCAGTCTCGACACCGTCAAGGCCCGCATTACCGCCAGCCTCAAGGACCTTGGCGACGACCTGCGCGCGGTCGAGCGCGTGACGCCGGTTGCCGATCTCGGCGCGGCCGTGCGCGATGCCGATTACGTTGTCGAGGCCGTGCTCGAAGACTTAGCCCTGAAGCAAAAGCTGTTCGCCGAGATCGAGCGGCACGTGCGCCCGGACGCGATCCTCGCCAGCAACACCTCCGTCATTCCGATCACCGACATCATGCAGGGCTTGCAGCGGCGCGAGCGCGCACTCGGCACACACTGGTGGAATCCGCCGTTCCTGGTGCCGCTGGTCGAGGTGATCGAGACGCGGTGGACCAAGCCCGAGGCGGTCGCCTTCACCATGAAGCTGCACGCCGACGCCGGCAAGAAGCCGGCACACGTGAAGAAGGACGTGCCCGGCTTCATCGGCAATCGTCTGCAACATGCCCTGTGGCGCGAGGCGGTGTCGCTGGTCGAGAACGGCATCTGCGATGCGGAAACCGTCGACACGGTGATCAAGGCGGCGTTCGGCCGCCGGCTCGCCGTGCTCGGGCCGCTGGAGAATGCCGACATGGTCGGCACCGATCTCACTTTGGCGATCCACAAGACCGTACTGCCGGCGATCGACTCGAGGCCCGGGCCCTCGCCCTATCTGGAAAAGCTGGTCGCCGACGGCAAGCTCGGCTTCAAGTCCGGCGAAGGCTTCCGCACATGGACGCCGGAGCAGCAGCAGGCGTTGCGGGCGAAAGTTGTGGCACACTTGAAAGAGGCCGGCAGGAAAGACTGACGCGCGGCCCGACCGCCAACGCAGATCAATGAAAACAGGCCGGAGCACGCCGGTCACGACAACAGACGCAAGGGAGGTTGCAAATGGACTCGAAACGCATTTCGCGTCGCACTTTGGTCAAGGCCGGCCTCGGCGCCGTGGCGGCGCCAGCGGTACTGCGGGTGTTGCCGGCGGAAGCGCAATCGGCGGTCATCAAGATCGGCCACGTCAGCCCGAAGACAGGACCGCTCGCCGGCTTCGGCGAGGCCGACGCCTTTATCCTCGACCAGGTGCGCAAAATCCTGGGGAAGGGGCTCGTTAATAACGGCAAGACCTACAAGGTCGACATTATCAGCAAGGACAGCCAATCGAGCGCCAGCCGCGCCTCCGACGTCGCCGCCGACCTGATCCTCGGCGACAAGGTCAACCTCATCGTCGCCTCCGCCGCGCCGGACACGACCAACCCGGTCGCCGACCAGGCCGAAGTCAACGAAGTCCCTTGCATCACCACCAACTGCCCGTGGCAGCCTTACTTCTTCGGCCGCAAGGGCGACCCGAAGAAGGGCTTCACCTGGACCTACCATTTCTTCTGGGGCCTCGAGGACGTCATCGGCTCTTACCTGGCGATGTGGGACGAGGTGCCGACCAACAAGGTGGTCGGCGGCCTGTTCCCGAACGATGCCGACGGCAACGCCTGGGGCGATCCGCAGCATGGCTTGCCGCCGGCGCTCGCCAAGGCCGGCTACAAATTGCACGATCCAGGCCGATACCAGGTGATGAACAACGACTTCACCTCGCAAATTTCGGCCTTCAAGGCGGCCGGCTGCGAGATGGTCGTAGGCAACATGATCCCGCCCGACTTCGCCACCTTCTGGTCGCAGGCGGCGCAGCAGGGCTTCAAGCCGAAGATCGTCAGCATCGGCAAGGCGCTGCTGTTCCCGTCGGTCGTGGAGTCGCTCGGCGCCCGCGGCGACGGTCTCTCCAGCGAGGTCTGGTGGACCCCGACCTTCCCGTACAAGTCCGGCCTCACCGGCCAGAGCGCCAAGGAATTGACCGACGCTTACACCAAGGCGACCAACCGGCCATGGACGCAGCCGATCGGCTATCAGCATGCTTTGTTCGAGGTGGCGATCGACGTCATGAAGCGCGCCAAGAACCCGAGCGACCCGAAGGCGGTGCTCGAGGCGATCGTGGCGACCAATTACAAGTCCATGGTCGGCCCGGTGCACTGGAGCGGTCAGCCGGTGAAGAACGTCAGCAAGACGCCGCTCGTCGCCGGCCAGTGGCAGCGGAAGAACGGCAAGTTCGACCTGGTGATCGCCGAGAACAAGACCGCGCCGGACATCCCGGTCGGCGGCAAGCTGAAGCCGCTGTCGTAGTCTTCACCTCTCCCCGCTTGCGGGGAGAGGTCGACCCGCCGGAGCGTTCGCGCAGGCGGGTCGGGTGAGGGGCTCTCTCGGTCAGGCTCAGGCGAGCGGACACGCCCCCTCACCCCAACCCTCTCCCCGCACGCGAGGAGAGGGAGTGCGCCGCGCCCGTGGAAATCCCATGCCCCTCCTCGCGCTCGAGAAAATCTCCAAACGCTTCGGCGCCGTCGTCGTCGCCGACGGCGTCAATCTCGCGCTCGGCGAAGGCGAGGCGCTCGGCATCATCGGCCCGAACGGCGCCGGCAAGACCACGCTGTTCGGCATCGCCACCGGCACGGTGCGGCCGGACGGCGGCCGCGTGCTGTTCGACGGCGAGGACATCACCGCGCTGCCGCCGGAGCGGCGCTGCCGCAAGGGGCTGGCGCGCTCGTTCCAGATTCCGCAGCCCTTCGCCGGCATGACCGTGTTCGAGAACGTCGTGGTCGCTGCCGCCTTTGGCGCCGGCGAGCGCGAGGCGGCGGTCTACGATCGCTGCGCCGATCTCTTGGCGCGCTGCGGGCTCGCCGCCAAGGCCAACCTGCGCGCCGGCGGGCTGACTTTGCTCGACCGCAAGCGGCTGGAGCTCGCGCGCGCGCTCGCCACCAAGCCGCGCGTGCTGCTGCTCGACGAGGTCGCCGGCGGCCTGACCGAGCACGAATGCACGGCGCTGGTCGCGCTGATCAAGGACGTGCGCGCCTCCGGCGTATCGATCGTCTGGATCGAGCACGTGGTGCATGCGCTTCTCGCCGTCGTCGACCGGCTGGTGGTGCTGCACGGCGGCCGCTTCATCGCCGAAGGCGAGCCGCACACGGTTATCAAGAGCCCGCAGGTGGCGGAGATCTACATGGGGATCGCCGCCGATGCGTGACATCGTGTCGAGCCGGGCCGCAAACTCCCTCCCTCCCCCCGCAAAGCGGTGGATCGGGGTGGGGGGTCTTCCAAAACGCGCCGACAGTGCCATGCCGCGAAGCCATGCCCCCCGCCCCCGACCCCTCCCCACCACTCGCTATCGCTCGTGGAGGGAGGGGCGCGAAACGCCGCGCGCATGGGGAGCAGGCCGCCATGCCTGATCCCCTGCTCCGCGTCGAGCGCGTCGATGCCTTCTATGGCGACTTCCAGGCGCTGTTCGGCGTCTCGCTCGCCGTCGGCGCCGGCCAGGTGGTGGCGGTGATCGGCGCCAACGGCGCCGGCAAATCGACGCTGCTGAAATGCATCGCCGGATTGATGCATCCGCGCGCAGGCGCCATCGCCTTCGACGGCGGCGACATCACGACGACTCCCGCCTTCAACGTCGTCAAGCGCGGCATCGCGCTGGTGCCGGAAGGCCGCCGGCTGTTTCCTTCGCTCACCGTCGAGGAGAATTTGCTGATCGGCGGCGAGTCACGGCGGTTGGGGCCGTGGACACTCGCGCGCGTCTACGCGCTGTTTCCGGCACTGGCGGAGCGGCGGCACGTGGCCGCGACGGCGCTCTCTGGCGGGCAGCAGCAGATGGCGGCGATCGGCCGCGCGCTGATGGCCAATCCGAAGCTCTTGCTCTGCGACGAGATTAGCCTCGGGCTCGCGCCGATCGTCGTGCGCGACATCTATGCGCGCCTGCCCGAGATCGTGGGCGAGGGCCTCTCGGTGATCATCGTCGAGCAGGACATCGTGCAGGCGCTACGCGCCGCCGACCACGTGTATTGTCTGCAGGAAGGTCGCGTCGCGCTCGACAGCGCCGCGGCCGGACTGACGCGCGAGACCATCGCGGCGGCGTATTTCGGGGTGTGACGGGATGCTCTGGCTCAACGTCATCCTGCAGGGCGTGCTCATCGGCGGCCTCTACGCTATGTTCGCCGCCGGGCTATCGCTGATCTTCGGCGTCATGCGGCTCGTGAACATCGCGCACGGCGACCTGATCGTGCTCGCGGCCTATGTGGCGCTGATGGCGACCAGCGCGCTCGGCATCACCCCGCTCGTCTCGCTCCTCGTCGTCGTGCCGGTGATGGCGCTGATCGGTTACGCATTGCAACGCGGATTGCTCAACCGCACGCTCGGCGACGACCTGCTGCCGCCGCTGCTCGTCACCTTCGGCCTGTCGATCATCATCCAGAACGGGCTCCTGGAATTCTTCACCGCCGACAGCCGCAAGCTGCAGGCCGGCGCCATCGAGGTGGCGACGCTACAGGTGACGAACGGATTGTGGATCGGGCTGCTGCCGCTCCTGCAGTTCGTCATCGCCGTGGCGGTGATTGCCGGCCTGCAGCTTCTGTTCTATCGCACCGCGCTCGGCCGCGCCTTCCGCGCCACCTCCGACGACCAGGCGGTGGCGCAGCTCATGGGCCTCGACACCCGCCATGTCTTCGCGCTGGCCATGGCGATATCGCTCGCGGTCGTCGCCATCGCCGGCGTGTTCCTCGCCGTACGCGCCAATTTCGATCCGGCCATCGGCCCGGCGCGACTGATCTTCGGCTTCGAGGCGGTGATCATCGGCGGCCTCGGCAGCATGTGGGGCACGCTCGCCGGCGGCGTCATCCTCGGCGTCGCGCAGGCGATCGGCGCGCAGCTCGATCCCGGCTGGCAGCTGCTCGCCGGGCACGTCGCCTTCCTCGCCATCCTCGCCTTCTGCCCGCAAGGCCTGTTCCCCAAGGTGTCGGGATGAGCATCGTCGCGCATGCCACGACATCGAGCCGCATCGGCGTGACGCTGATCGCACTGACGGCCGTCGCGCTGGCGGCGGCGCCGCTGTGGGCGAGCCAACTGACGCTGCGGCTGCTGGCGGAGATGTTCACCTTCATCGTGCTGGCGAGCCTGTGGAACCTGCTCGCCGGCTATGCCGGCCTCGTCTCGGTCGGCCAGCAGGCCTATGTCGGCCTCGGCGGCTACCTGTTGTTCGGACTGGCGATGTTCGGCGGCGTGCCGCCGGTGCTGGCGATCCTCATCGCCGGACCGGTCTCGGCGATCATCGCCATTCCCGTGGCGGCGCTGATGTTCCGCCTGCGCGGCGCCTACTTCGCCATCGGCACCTGGGTGATGGCGGAGGTCTTCCGCCTCGTCGCCTCGCAGGTCGCGCCGCTCGGCGGCGGCTCCGGCATCAGCCTGCCCGCCTCGATCATCCTTGCCATGGCGAAGACCCGCACCGCGCGTGAGTACGAGATCTACTGGCTCGCGCTGGCACTGATGGCGGTCGTGCTCGGGACAATCGTCCTGCTGCTGCGCTCGCGCCACGGCCTGGCGCTGACCGCGATCCGCGACAACGAGCTGGCGGCGCAGAGCAACGGCGTCGACGTGCGGCGGCTCAAGCTCGCCGTCTACCTACTCACCGCCTTCGGCACGGGCATGGCCGGGGCGCTGATTTTCCTGATGAAGCTGCGTATCTCGCCGGACACCGCCTTCAGTGTCAACGACTGGACCGCCTTCGTCATCTTCATCGTCGTGATCGGCGGCATCGGCCGCATCGAGGGCCCGATCATCGGCGCCATCATCTTTTTCGTCATGCGGCAGACCTTGTCCGACCTCGGCAGCGTCTACCTGTTGATCATGGGCTTCGTCGCCATCGTCGTGATGCTGGCGGCGCCGAAAGGATTGTGGGGCCTCGTCGCCGAGCGCTTCGGCTGGCAGGCGCTGCCGCTGCAACGTAGACTTGTTCTGCCGACCGAAGCCGGGGGGAAGCGATGAGCCCGATCATCGACATCTACACGCATATCTTTCCGCAGCATTTCTTCGACGAGATGCTGAAGGTTACGCCGATGACCGGCAACATCGGCGCCCGGCTGCGCAGCATCACCAAGCTGTTCGACCTCGACGCGCGCTTCCGCGACATGGACGCGATCGGCGACTACCGGCAGGTGATCTCGCTGCCGAACCCGGCGATCGAGGACATCGCCCCGCCCGACGCGGGCTTAAGGCTCGCGCGCATCGCCAATGACGACATGGCCGAGCTGTGCCGTAAATATCCGGACCGTTTCCCCGCCTTTGCAGCCGCGCTCTGCCTGACCGACGTCGAAGGCTCGGTGAAGGAAGCGCGGCGTGCGGTGAAGGACCTCGGCGCCAAGGGCGTGCTGATCTACACTAACATTGCCGGGCGGCCGCTCGACGAGCCGCAGTTCGAACCAATCTTCGCCTGCATGGCCGAGTTCGACGCACCGATCTGGCTGCATCCGGTCGGCACCGCGTCGCTGCCTGATTATCCGGCGGAGAAGAAGTCGCGTTTCGAGATGTGGTGGTGCTTCCACTGGCCCTACGAGACATCGGTGGCGATGCTGCGCATGGTGTTTGACGGCCTTTTCGACCGCCATCCCAACCTGCGCATCATCACCCACCATCTCGGCGGCATGATCCCCTATTACGACGGGCGCGTCGGCAACGGACTGAAGGTGCTCGGCGCGCGCACCACCGACGAGGACTATTCGAAAATCCTGCCGTCGCTGAAGCGCCCGCACATGGATTACCTGCACGACTTCTTCGCCGACACCGCCATGTTCGGCGGCGGCGCGCATGCGATCCGCTGCGGCCTGGAGTTCTTCGGCGCGGACAAGGTTGTGTTCGCGACCGACGCGCCGCTCGGACCGATCGGCGTCACCGTCGAGACCATCAAAAAGCTAGAGCTCGCGCCGGAGGACCAACGCAAGCTCTTTTCCGGCAATGCCGGGAAACTGCTGAAGATGAATTTTTAGGCGCCGGCGCTATTTTTCTTTTTGATATCCGCGGTGCCGGTGATGCCGGGATTGAACGACGGCGGATCGCTGGCGGGGAAGCTGTCGTCCGACGATACGACGACCGTGTCCTCGCCCTCCTTCATGTCTTCGCGGTGCTGTTCCGCCTCTTTCTCGACCGGCTTGTCCTTGACCGCCGAATGCCCGCGCTGATCGCTCATGGCCGCCTCCTGTCCGTCGCTCGCTGATTGCGAGCGCCACTGCTCCCGGATGAAGGAAACGCCCCGTCGCGGCGGACGTTCCGCCGCATTGGAACTTTTCAGGCCGCCTTCGCCAAAGCGCGCGCCCCCACCTTCAGGTCGGCGACGAACTGCTTGAACAGCGCGTGGCGATCCGCCTCCTCCGGCGCGCGCAGGATGGCGGAGGGATGGATCGTCGCCAGCATGCGGCCGCCGTCCTCGAGCGGCGTCACGCGGCAGCGGATCTTGCCGATGGCGAGCGGCCTGCCGGAGACGCTGCGCACCGCGGTGGCGCCGAGGGCGACGATGATCTCAGGCTTTACCAGCTTGCGCTCGATATCGAGCCACCAGTGGCACCGGTCGATCTCGTGGGCGTTCGGCCGCTTGTGCAGGCGGCGCTTGCCGCGCGGCTCGAATTTGAAATGCTTGACCGCGTTGGTGACGAAGACCGCGTCACGGTCGATGCCGGCCTCGTCGAGCGCCTTGGCCAGCATGACGCCGGCCGGCCCGACGAAGGGATGGCCCTGGCGGTCTTCCTGGTCACCGGGTTGTTCGCCGACCATCATCAGCCGCGCTCGCGCCGGCCCCTCGCCAGGGACGACCTGCGTCGCGTTGCGATAGAGCGGACAGCGCGTGCACGCGGCTTCCGCGGCGCGCAGCGCCTTCAAGGAGCGGATGGCGATGGTCCGTTCGGCCACGCGTGCCTCCTGCCGCGGCAACGGGGTCGCGGCTTTCGCCGTTCCACGCGCCGCGGCGAAGGCCGCCGTCTAATTGGCCAGTGCCTTGCGCTCGGCGTAGGTCGCGGGTGCGCCGAATTCCGCCGACAAAGCGGTGGCGGCGGCGACGATCTCGTCGCGCGTGCGCGCGATGTGCTCCTCGGTGGCCCGCATCGCCGGCATCGAGGCGCCGATGCCGCCGATCACGGCGCCGGCCTGATCGCGGACGGCGGCGCTGATACAGACCACGCCGGGGATGTGCTCTTCGCGGTCCACGGCATAACCGTCGCGACGCACCGCGTGCAGCGCCTCGCGCAGCGCACCGAGATCGGTGATGGTGCGCTCGGTGCAGCGCTTGAGCTCGCCGGCGAACACGCGGTCGATCTCGCTGTCAGGCAGCCAGGCGAAGACCGCCTTGCCGACCGAAGTCGCGTGCGGGAAGGCGATCCTGCCGGTGCGGCCGGTATCGACGCGCACGGCGTGACGCGACTCGCGCACCGCGAGAATGACGATGGAGTCGCCCTGCAGCGCGGCCAGATGCACGGTCTCGCCGCTCGCGGCGTTGATCTGCTCCATGTAGGGCTGCGCGCGGCGCGGCAGGTCGACCTGCAGGCAGGCGTGGCCGAGATCGATGATGCGGCCGCCGAGCGCATAGAGCCGCCGGCCCGGTACCTTGGCGGCGAAGCCGCGCTGGATCAAAGTCGCCAGCAGATGATGGCAGGTGGAGATATTGAGGCCGGTGCGGTTCGACAGATCGGTGAGGGTCGCCTCACCGCCGGCCTCGGCGATCGTTTCCAGCAGGTAGAGCGCGCGATCGACCGACTGGATGTTGTGACGTTCGCCTTCGACACGCGCACGCGGTGCGCGAGCCTTGGACCCGGGCCCGGGCAGTATTTTTGCTTCCATGTTTGTTTTCTCCCTGACCGTTAGGGAACGAGCAGACGGAGGGAGAGTCAACACTCTTTTTTCAGCAGGGGAACGCCGAATTTCATAATATGAGATGCGGCCGCGGGACAGGCAGTTCCGGACACCGGAAACCTCAGCCGGCGGCCAGTCCGAGCTCGATCTCGATGGCCCCGCACAGCATCTGCCCCAGCATGATGTGCATCTCCTGGATGCGCGCCGTGGTGCTGGACGGCACCAGCAGCACGTGCTCGGCGAGGCCCGGGAGATCGCCGCCACCCTTGCCGGTGAGCGCGGCCGTGACGATACGCATCGTCTTCGCCTGCTGCAGCGCGGCGGTGACGTTCGGGCTCTTCCCCGAAGTCGAGATGGCGATGGCGACGTCGCCCGGTTTGCCCAGCGCCTCGATCTGCCGCGCGAAGATGCGCTCGAAGCCGAGATCGTTGCCGGCGGCGGTGAGCGCGGAGGTGTCGGTGGTGAGCGCGATGGCGGCGAGCGCGGCGCGGTTCGCCTTGTAGCGGATCGTCAATTCGGTCGCGAGGTGCTGCGCGTCGGCGGCGCTGCCGCCATTGCCGAAGAACATCAGCTTGCCGCCGCCGCGCAGCGAGGCGACGCAGGCCTTCACCAGCGCGGCGAAGGCGTCGCCGAGCGCGGCCTCGGTGCGGCGCGCGACGTCGTGATGTTCGGCGAATTCGGCGGTGAAGAAGGCGGCGAGATCCAAGCGCTGAGCTCCTGCGGTCCGGCAGCGCTGCTGCGGCGCGGCAACCTACCGGGCCGCCCTGCCCGACGCAACCGGCTGTCTCCCGACCTCGACGCAACGACCCGCTTCCATATGCAGTATCCGATCGCACAGCATGAGGCTTTCGGCGCGATGGGCGATGATGACGGTGGTCAAACGCGGAGCGAGCGCGCGCAGACGTGTGAAAATCTCGCGTTCGCCGGCGACGTCCACGGCGCTGGTGGCTTCATCGAGGACGAGAACGTGCGGCTTGCGCAGGATTGCCCGCGCCAGCGCGATGCGCTGGCGCTCGCCGCCCGACACCAGGATGCCGCGCTCGCCCAGCATGGTGTCCAGGCCCTGCGCCATCCGCCGCACCACGCCATCAGCGCCCGCGAAGCGCAGGGCATCCCACACATCCGCTTCGCTCGCCTGCGGGTTCGCCCAGGCGAGATTGCGACGCACCGTGTCGTGGAACAGGAACGGATCCTGCGAGACATAGCCGACCCGTTCGCGCCAGCCGTTCAGCACGGAGCCGTTCAATACTACGCCGCCGACGGTGATCCGTCCGCGCTGGGGCGAATACAGGCCAACCAGCAGATCCGCCAACGTAGTCTTGCCGGCGCCGGACGGACCGCCGATGCCGACACATTCGCCCGGTGCGATGACGAGATCGACGTCGTCGACGCCGCGCGGCAAATCCGACCGATCGTCCGCCTCGGCGTGGTGGAAGGAAACGTGCTTGAAAACGATCGGCCCGTTGGCGAGTGGCGCCGCTTGCGCCCCACCTGGCGGCTCCCCTGCCATCGCCGTTAATTCTGCCTCGAGTTCTCTCACCATCTCATACGCCGGCAGGACGTTGGCGAGCTGTTGAACGGATTGTTGCACCTGACCGACAGGACCACTCATCCGAGTCATCACAACGACCAGCGTGATCAGTGTCGGCGCATCGATCGCAAAGGCGCCGTAGCCGACGAGCACGACCGCCACGCCGATCAGTCCCGTCGCCGTCGACAGCACAATACGATGGCGCGACTGGTCGCGCGTGAAATCGATTTGCCGCCGCGCAAGGTCCTGCAGCGTCGCCCGGAACTCTGCGATGAAACCTGCCTGCAAATTTTGGCTCATCGCCAGCTTCAGGCCGCCGAGGAATTGCGTGGCGGATTCCATGAGCGCCAGATTTGCCCGACCGGACCTCTGTCCGAAGGTGCGTGCCCGCCGCACAAACGACACCAGGGCGATGCTGCCGACGGCCAACAGCCCCACCATGAGGACGGCCAGAAGCGGGGCCAGAAGAAAGACCAGCACGCATTGACTGACCAGCATGACCGCGGCGACGACGCCTTGCAGTAACAGCGTGGCAATCGCGGCAATCCGCTGAACATCCCCGGCGATCGCCTGGACGACACGCGCGTGCTGCAACCTTGCGATTTGACTCCATTGTGCGCCGGCCAGACGCTCGGCAAGGCGCAGTCGCTGGGCTTCGGAAAATCCAATCCGCAGGTCGGCGACGATCCGGTCCCGAAATGAAACAACGACGGCGCGCACAATCATCAGTGCGCCGAATAGCCCGAGCAACAGAGCAAGCTGACCGAAAGGCTGACGAAGGCCAAAAAAATGAAATACGGCGTTTGCCGTTTCGCTGAGTCTGCCCGATGGCGTGCCCATCACCACCGAAATCAGCGGAACAATCAAGGCAAGACCAATTCCCTCAAATAACGCGGCAAGCGTCATTGCGACGGCGGCATTCGCAGCCTTCTTTCCCGCAAACGCAGCAAAGTCGGAGACAAACTGACGCAGACTGGACGCCGTCGAAGCCTTGCCTGGTGCTGATAGAACACTCATGCGATGATGATCATTGCAGCCGCAGCTGATTCAAGGTCGGCCTTGCAAAAAGACGTTTATTCGACCGTCCCCCGTCCACTGCCCCGACTTCCAGACGACCGGACGTCCTCGCGCACCATCTCCGTGACGAGTTCGCGAAAGCTGACCGTGTGCGACCAGCCGAGCTTCCGCCGCGCCTTCTCCGGGTTGCCCAAAAGCTCGTCGACCTCGGTCGGCCGAAAATAGCGCGGATCCACGCGCACCAGAACGCGGCCGCTTTTGGTGCAGACGCCGCACTCGTCGACGCCGGAGCCGGTCCAGCGCAGGGAAATGCCGACCTCGGCGAAAGCAAGCTCGACGAACTCGCGCACCGAATGCGCTTCGCCGGTCGCCAGAACGTAATCGTCCGGCTCGTCCTGCTGCAGCATCAGCCACATGCCCTCGACGAAATCCCGGGCGTGGCCCCAGTCGCGCCGCGCATTCAAGTTGCCGATGTACAGGCACTCGTCGCGTCCGGCATTGATCGCGGCGACCGCGCGCGTGATCTTGCGCGTGACGAAGGTCTCGCCGCGGCGCGGACCTTCGTGGTTGAACAGAATGCCGTTCGACGCATGGATGCCGTAGGCTTCGCGGTAGTTCACCGTGATCCAGTACGCATAGAGCTTGGCGGCCGCGTACGGGCTGCGCGGATAGAACGGCGTCCGCTCGGTCTGCGGCGTTTCCTGGGCCTTGCCGTACAGCTCCGAGGTGGACGCCTGATAGAAGCGCACCGTCTTCTCCATCCGGAGAATGCGGATGCCTTCGAGCAGGCGCAGGGTGCCGAGCGCGTCGGCGTTCGCCGTGTATTCCGGCGTTTCGAAGCTGACCTGGACGTGGCTCTGCGCCGCGAGATTGTAGATCTCCGACGGCCGTGTCTCCTGCAGGACGCGGATCAAATTGGTGGCGTCGGTGAGATCGCCGTAGTGCATGAAGAAGCGCACGCCGGGATCGTGCGGATCGACATAGAGATGATCGACTCGCTCGGTGTTCAGCGAGGACGAGCGGCGCTTGATGCCGTGCACCACATAGCCCTTGGACAGCAGCAGCTCGGCCAGATGGCTGCCATCCTGTCCGGTGATGCCGGTGATCAGTGCGACACGATCTCTCATTCATTCCCTCGTATGAATATGGCCGGCGGGCAGCATGCCCCGCTTTATCGCGTGGCCGGCACCGGCGAGCGCGGCGTGGCCGGATCGCCGCCCGACGTCAAAGACGTGTTGTCGGCATGCAGATAGGCCGCATAGGTCGACCTCAGGCCGTCGCGCAACAGCGTGTGTGCGCGCCAGCCGAGCTTCGCCAGCCTGCGCGAGTCGAGAAGCTTTCGCTCCATGCCGTCGGGCCGGCTGGTGTCGAAGTCGATGCGGCCGCGATAGCCGACCACGTCGGCAACGAGCCGCGCGAATTCGGCGATGGAGACTTCCTCGCCCGATCCGACATTGAGAAACTGCTCGTCACTGTAATGCCGGAGCACGAACACGCAGGCGTCGGCCAGGTCGTCGACGTGCAGGAACTCGCGCCGCGGGCGGCCGCTGCCCCAGACCGCGACCGAGGCTGCGTCCGAGAGCTTGGCCTCGTGGAAGCGGCGGATGAGCGCCGCCGGCACGTGGCTCGACTCCAGGTCGTAGTTGTCGCCCGGACCGTACAGGTTGGTCGGCATGAGGGAGATGAAATCGGCGCCGTACTGCCGCCGGTAGAACTGCGCCAGCTTCATGCCGACGATCTTGGCCAGCGCATAGCCTTCGTTGGTCGGCTCGAGCGGGCCGGTCAGCAGCATGTCCTCGGTGATCGGCTGCGCCGCCGCCTTCGGGTAGATGCACGACGAGCCGAGGAAGAGCAACTTGCGCACCCCGGCCGCGTGGGCGGCGCCGATCAGGTTGAGCTCGATGCGGAGATTGCTGACCAGAAACTCGACCGGGTGCGCGGAATTGGCCGCAATGCCCCCGACCATGGCGGCGGCCACGACGACGGCGTCCGGCCGCGCACGGCGGACCCATGCCTCGGTCGTCGCACGGTCCTCAAGATCGAGCGCGGCACGGTCGGCCGTGAGGACCTCGCAAGGCTCGCTGCCGAGGCGCCGGCACAGCGCGGCGCCGACCATGCCGCGGTGACCCGCGACATAGATGCGCTTGCCGGAAAGATCGAACATCGGCGGGCCCTCGCCTCCTACTGCATCAGGCTTGTCCACCGCCCGATCTCCTGTCCCATTGTCATCAAAGTCATCGATCTTTCAACGGCCGATACTTCCGCCTTCGGCCGCGCACCGCCTCTCTTTTACACGTTCGGCCAGCCTCACGGACCGGGAAACAGGGCGTTCGTCCGACCGAGAAGCCGGTACGCGATCAAGCCGATCCATTCGTGGACAGCGGCATCTGTCCGTATCACGCCGCCTTCGATGGAGTTGGACAGGTGCCCGGCATCGGCCGGGCCCGTGGTGGTGTAGTCGACCGGATAGGCTTCGACCGGAAACCCGACATGCCGAAACGCGCCGACGGCGCGCGGCATGTGCATGGCAGAGGTGACCAGGACCCAACGCTGTCCCGCCTTGGGCTCGAGCCGGTCCTTGGTAAACGCGGCGTTTTCAGCCGTGCTGCGCGAACGGTCTTCGATAATCAGCCGCGCGCGCGGCACGCCCATCTGTTCGGCGAACCGCGCGGAAATGTCGGCCTCGCGCGGTTTGCGCGGATCGACATCGCCGCCGGAGAAAACAAGGAGCGCATTCGGGAATCGATGCGCGAGCAGGATTCCAGCCGTCACGCGTTCGGCACCTCCGGACAGCGCAAAGCTGTGGCGCGCCTTCGAGATGTCGGGATCGAGCGCGCCGCCGAGCACAATAATCCCGTTCGGCGCGGATGGGCCCTCCGTCCACGGCGGAAAGCGCTGCTCCAATGGCAATGTGAGCGCCACCCCCACCGGAAGAAAACCGATCGCCGCAAGCAGCAGAATGCTGCTCGCCATTAACACTTTGGCGGCACGATCTTGGCGCGACGCGAGCATGGCGACGCCCACAACACCCAGCGCTACAAGAAAGTGCAGCGGAATAAGAAAAAACCCGAAGAACTTCGACATCAAATAAAACATGGACCGCGACGCCTCTGTCTGGGCATGGTGCGAAGGCAACGGCGCGGGCGAACCCATGTTCGGAGCCGAAAGGATTCGGCCCGTCGAACGATCACTCCGTGCTGGCTGAGACGTCCCGCCGCTGAACCACCACGTCCCCGAGCACCAGCATATCCATTTTGGTGCGCAGAAAGCAGTCGAGGGCTTCTTGAGGGCGGCAGACCACCGGCTCGTTCTCGTTGAAGGACGTGTTTAGCACTATCGGCACACCAGTCATTGCCCGGAATGCTTCAATCAGCCGGTAATAGCGGGAGTTTGTCTCACGGGTGACCGTCTGTAGCCGCCCCGAGCCGTCGACATGCGTCACCGCCGGGATCTGCGCGCGCCTGTCGTCGCGGATCTGAAACACCTGCATCATGAATGGAACCGCATCGTCCTCCTCGAACCAGTCGGCGACATGCTCGGCAAGCACCGATGGCGCAAACGGGCGGAACGACTCCCGACGCTTGATTTTGGAATTCAGGATCGCCTTCATGTCGGCGCGGCGCGGGTCACCGAGGATGGATCGGTTGCCGAGCGCTCGAGGGCCCCACTCCATTCGACCCTGAAACCAGCCGATCACCTTGCCATCGGCAATTGCCTGCGCCGTGCGGCGGCACAGTTCGCCCTCATCGGTGATCTGCTCGATACTGCATCCGGCATCGGCGATATTCTCTCGATGCATGGCCAGCAATTGGTCGATCTCGGCCGGGGTCGCCGACGGGCCCCAATAGGCATGGTCCATCACGAAGGCCCGCCGCCCGCCCTGCCGATGCCAGACGGCAAAGGCCGCGCCGATTGCGCCGCCCGCATCGCCGGCCGCTGATTGCACGTACACCCGCCGGAACGGGGTCATTCGCCGCACCTTGCCGTTCGCCACCGAATTCATCGCGCAGCCGCCGGCGAGCGCAATGTCGGCCATGCCGTAACGCTTTTGCAGCGTACCGATCAGGTGGAAGAACGCTTCCTCGTACATCGCCTGAGCCGACCGCGCGATGTCGCGGTGCCGGTCGTCCAGGGGGGCGGCGGGATCGCGGCGCGGCCCCAGTAGATCCTCCAATGCAGGCGTAAACAGGTCCTTGAATGCCGGCGCCCCACCTTCCCACTGAAACGAAATCGACTCACGGTGATGCCGAAAATAGAAGAGATCGAGGCGATAGGAGCCGTCATTCTCGAGTCGCACGATCTGGCGCATCTGCCGGAGCCATTTCGGCGCGCCATAGGGCGCGAGGCCCATCACCTTGTACTCGTCGCCGTAGTGCGGAAAGCCGAGATATTGCGTGATCGCCTGATAGAAAATGCCGAGCGAGTGCGGAAAAAACACACGGCCGTCGACCGAAATGCCGGCGCCATGCCCGGCGCCCCACGCACCCGAGGCGAAATCGCCGAAGCCATCGACCGAGACCGCCACCGCGTCGGAAAAGGGCGACACGTGGAACGCCGACGACAGATGTGCGAGATGATGCTCGACGCGGTGGATCGCGCCGTTGAAGCGCTGTGCGGGAAATTCCCGATCCAGCGTCTCCGCCATGCCTGTCCGCGCCTTGCGGTTCTTCCAACGCGAGACGATCAGCCCCGGATCGGGCCGATGCAGCAGGAGATAGGCGAGCTTGCGCGCGACGTGCGCATTGCTGTCCTGATTGACCGCAATGGCGTCGACGGCCGAGAGATCCACACGCGCCTCGCTGAGGCAATAGGCGATCGCCTGCGACGGAAAGCCGGCCCAGTGCTTCTGCCGGCGGAAGCGCTCCTCCTCGGCGGCGGCGATTAGCCGGCCGTCCTTCACCAGGGCGGCGGAAGCATCGCCGTGAAACGCGTTCAGCCCGAGGACGATCATCTACGGAATCGGAATATCCGCTTCACTCTGAATCGATCTAAGCACCGTGCTTCGTTCTCAAGATCTCCCGCGAACGCCCTCTGAGTTCGGGCGAGACAAAAATCGAATCGGCCCAGGTCATCCTTCCGGTACCCCCACTGAATCCGACATTATACATACCGTGGATCGAATATCCGAATTGCGCCAAGAAGCTGCAAATATCGCCAAACAACGGCTGATCGTCATAAAATGGCAAGAACCAGACTTCGCTATATATTAAATCCACCGCCGCATTGGCGAGCATCTTCGCCGCGCCGCGGAGCGCTCCAAGCTCGCCGCCTTGAATATCCATTTTGAGTATGTCGATTCTCGACACCGACTCTTCGCTGCACACCGAATCGATCGTTTGACAACCGACCTCTATGATCTTCGTCGGGCTCTGAATAGACCGATAGGAAGAGGGTATGGATTCGACGCTCGAACGCAGCAAAGACGAGGTATCGATGTTCCTATTCACGTGAAAATGACGATTCCCCGGCGACTCGTCGACCGCAACTGGATGGACTTTGACGTTGTTATCCGCGGAGAACCTGTCTTTTATTTTCACCACTAAGTCGGGGATCGCCTCGAAACAATGGACCGTCGATTCCGGAAACAGCTTGCGATATTCAGCAACCGTTGATCCGTTGTTAGCGCCGATATCGAAAATGATGCGAACGTCTCGATCACTCATCAGTTCCGCTTGATCGGGAAACGCAAATGCTTCGGCCCGGTTTATAGCAAAGCCCGAACGCTGGGCAAAAAATCGCGCCCGCTGCAATGCGTTGCGAACCAGCTTGTTCATGCCGGGGGAAATCCGGTCGTACGTTCCTCGGCCTCGGTCAATTTGGCGTCGACGAGCGTCCTGTACCAAAAGGCCTGCAGGAAATGAAAGACGAAGCCGGCGCGGCCGTCGAGAAAGCCCAGTTGCAGGAAATAGCGGTAGAACCAGTAGAGAAAGGCGCGCAGGAAGCGCGGACTGCGGCCATAGACACGGTCCTTGAGGAAACGCTTGCGCGCGATCGCCTTGCCCGCCCGCTCGGCATCGCGCGTGGGCACGCCCGCGCGAAGCGCGGCAACTTCCTTGCTGGCGTACCGGTTATGCTTGTCGATCCAGAAATCGAGACCCTTATGGTTTTCATCGATGAAATCGTACGTCAGCCGCTCGATACGCCCGCGCGAGACGAGCATGTGCTCGTCCATGTCGCGGTCTTCGCAGACCGCCGCGCCACGCCGCCAGACCCGCAACAGCCAGATCGGGTAATAGCCGCCGTGCCTAATCCAGCGACCCCAGAAATACACCCGCCGCTTCAGCATCAGGCCGGTGACATCGCTCGGAAGCCGCGGTAGCGCGGCGCGCAACTCGTCGAGCAACTCGGGCGTAAGACGTTCGTCGGCATCGAGCCGCATGACCCATTCCGTCCGGATCGGCAGGTTCTCCAGCGCCCAGTTGAGTTGGCGCGCATGCGTCGTGAACGCGTGCTCGACGAGATGGCAGCCGGCGGCCCTGGCGATCTCGGCGGTCCGATCGGTACTGCCCGAATCGATAATAAACACCTCGGCGCCGAGGCCAGACAGGCTCCGCAAGGCGACCGGCAGGTTCTGCTCTTCGTCCCTGGTCAGGATGAGACAGCTCAGACTTAACGACGTGACCCGCTCCTTCCCTGTCGGTCATGGTCGCTCAAGACCTCTCGGTATACGGTGAGCAGGGACGAAGCATGCGCATCCCAGCTGAATCGCTCGCGGACGGTCTCCGCCGCCGCATAACCGACGGCCTGCATGTCCGTGCGACGTCCCGCGATGTCGCAGATGGTGCGGACCAAATCGTCCACGCCGCACGGCTCGACGAGGAAGCCGTTGCGACCGGATTCGATGAACGTCGATGGGCCCTGCCCTTTCACGCCGATCGCAACTAGCCCCGCGGCCATGGCCTCGAGGTAAGCGATACCGAATGCCTCTCGATAAGACGGCAAGACGAACACGTCTGAATCAGCGAGCAGTTCGAACACGCGGCGCGGGGGCTGCGCCCCAATGAAGCGAACTTTTTCGGTCAACCCGAGATTCTCGCTCAGCGCCGTCAAATCGCTCCGCTGGGAACCGGCCCCCACGATCGTATAGTCCCAATCTTGCAATCCCCGTCCGCGAATGCAGGCGAGGGCTCGAAGCGTGATATCGATCCCTTTGCCCTCATGCAGGTTCGAGACGCTGATGAACCGAATTGGCGCATCCGATCGGAGCAGAGGCCGAACCCGTGCAGGAAGTTCGGAGACGTCAAATCCGTTAGGCACTATACGAAAGTGGTCGTCCCATCCGACCAATTCTTTGAAGAACGCCCGCAACGGTTCACCAACCAGCGCGATTCGATCGGCGCGGTTCAATGCCAGACTGATTCGTTTTCGCTGCTTTCCCGCATGCAAGAAATGGGGATCCGTGTTGATGCCATGCAGCGTTACAATGCTCCGTAACCCCAACGCATGCGCCGTCTGCACGGCGGGTGGCGACAAGCCCTCCGTGTGAATATGTAGAAGCCGAGCCCCTGTTCGCCGAAGCGCCATCGCAAGTGCACGGGAGAGCGTGAAATCGATCGAGCGGTTGCTCAAGTTTCGAAAATGCGCGCCGGGAACGACTGCGTAACGCAGGCATGTAATCGACCCGAATTCTTGAAATGCGCCGAGCTCGACGTCGCCGCGCATCCACTCTGGAGGAAGATGACGCAGGCCTCTCGGCAGCCATGGCCGGCAAACGACCACGTGAACCTGGAGCCCGCGTCGTGCCATCGCGGCAGCCGATTTGTAGACGTAAGCCGCGTTGGAATCCGCCGGGCGGTTCGGAAACCATGGCGTGACGACAAGCACGGCAGTCGCGCTGCCGGCCCGATCTGACTCGGGCGCTCGCGCCTCGGTCATGGTCACGCGAGGCCCAACTGCCGAAAGAGAAAGTCGAAGCGATGCGCCCAAGTATGCTCGGTCAGAACACGTCTGCGGCCCGCCTCGGCAATGGCGCTACGCGCACTCTCGTTCGCCAAGTAGTATTTGATCTTGTCGATCAGCTCCGCGGGCGTTCGCCAGGTTTCAATCTCTAGGCCGATCTCGAAAAGCCCGGCGTGATCCTCCGATTCCTCCACGAGGTGGAAGCCCCCAGCGGCGGGGACCTCGAAGTCCCGCAGCTTCACTTGATTTATACCGGGCCGGTTCGGATCCTCTCCGATCATCCGCGTGATGCCTATGTTCACTTTGGAGCGCCGAATTAGGTCCGCCAGAGCCGCTTCAGGCACCGAACCGTGTTGAGCCGATCGGCTCAAGGTCGAACGCTCGGACGCTGGCGCCAACACGACTCGTTCCGCCAAGGATCGAAAGAGCCCGGCGGCGCCCTCGGTGCGCAACCGCGCCCAACCATAGTGATAGATGTCGGAAAAAGTCTTTTCGAGGCTACGCGCCGGCCGCGATACCCGCTGCTCCGCCCAGAGGCGACCATAGACGGCCAACGGAATGCCGGCGCGCTCGACTTCGGACAGAACCCGGATGCGATAATCCATCGGCGTACCGACGAACGTCACCGGAGCGGCCGGAACAAACTCGGTTTCTCCCGATGCGAGCGGTTCTCGCGCCGCCATCGGAAAATACAGAACGCGCGCACCGTACCGGACCAAGCCATCCATATTTGCGCGCTGGGCGCACAGCATCAGGCTGAAGTACGGAGCGGTTCGCGTTTGCCGGTACCATTGATTGATCATATCTACGTTATAATTGACGAGCGGAAGGCCAAGCGCTTCCAGCCGACGCGCATACTCGATCGTGAGGAAATCGTCGTATACATAGCAAAATATCAGATCCAGGCCCTCGCCCTCGATCAGGCGCCGCGCGTGGTCCAGCAAGTCCTGGTTTTTCGCGATGCGCTCGAGTTGCCGAGAGCGGCCGTAGAAACCGCCCACTGCCGGGCCGGTGACGAATATCTCGACCCGATGCCCTTGCTCAATGAGACTTCGGACGATGTGCGCTTTGGACCAAGGCTCCCCGTCGGTGACGACCAGAACTCGCATGCACCTGATGGACGCGGGGCCAGTCTTCTGCGCTTCGCCGGACCGCAACGCCGACGAGGCAGCAGCTACCGTCCCGCTCGCCACGCCAGCCGCGCCCGCTGATACCAACCGAGATAATCCCAGTCGCCGCGGACGATGGCCTTGAAATCGTCGAGGCTGTATTTCCGGGCGACATCTATTCGCGGAATTGCGAACCGATCACTGCGTGCAGTCACCGGGCCATGCGCTCCCGCAAGCGCATGCGAATAGCCAGCCTCGGCGACGCGCCGGCGCAACCGGGCGGAGTGGTGCCCCCACGGGTACGCAAAGACGGGCAAGCATACGCCGAGCGTCGTTTCGATCGCTGACCGCGACCTTTTCAATTCGACGTCGATGCAATCGTCCGGCTGGACAATGAGGTCAAGATGCTCGACCCCGTGCGGACCAATTGCCCATCCGGCGGCGGCCAATTCCTCGACCTCGCGCCAAAGCAGGAACTGCTCGCCCGGATAATGACCGTGCTCGCGCGCCGACGCGCGCCGGTCAGCCACGCCGATCCACCCGGTCGTCAGGAATGCCGCAGGCATTGCCGGAGAGCCGGCAAGGACCGGCATGGCGAAGCGGTGCAGGCTGCGATAACCATCGTCGAACGTAATTGCGACCCGCGACCGCTGTCGCGCATCCGTCGCGAGCAAGTCCATCAGCGGCACGACGGTTCCGGTGGCATGGAGCCAATCCATCTGATCGGCGAATGCTCGCTGTGGAAGCGCCAGCGGGCCATCGCCAATGGAATGGTAGAGCAGCACGACATCGCGCGCGTGCGGAGCCGTCACCAGCGAAAACAGCAGCGCGAGAGATCTTTTCGCCGCGATCTTTGCGTCCGGCATTCCAGCCCGTCAGCTCTCGTACCGAACTGAAGACCGCAAGGCGTTCCGGGCGAAATATCGACTGCCAGCCGGTCGCCTGACCAGTTCGGCTTGCCGGACCAAGCCAAGCCCCACACCGGCGGTCGTCCAGAATATCGCCGATCCGGCCGATCCTGGCGAGGTCCACCAAGCTTCGAAACATGACTGAGCCAGCAGCCCCGCAAGAAGCCCGGTGGTCAATGCCAGTTCCAGTTTCGTCTCGCCTGGCGGAAGGCGCCACAAGCAACTGAAAAGCTCGCCGAACATCGCGAACAGGACGACCGCATAGAGTGCGAGCCCCACCAATCCGGTCTCCTCCACGATGGCCAGTTGGGAGTTTCCCTTTTCACGCCCATAGCCGACCGACGAGAAATCGGCGTCGAAAGTCGTGTCCCCATAGGAGGCGCCGTAACCCAGACCGATCACGCCGCCTTGGCGCGCGCCCTCTTCCGAGTCCTGCCAAGCGTCGCGCCGCGTGTAGAACACGTCTCCGTCCGGACTGTATTTGAGGATCAGACGCTCGTAGACCATCCCCTGGACCTCCGGTGCGGCCGCACCGACTGAGGCCGCCACGCCGATCGCCAACACTGCCAGAGTGACGAGCTTCGATGCCTGCAGACCCATGAGGCCCAACACCACGACGACCACGGCACAAAGTACTCCACCCCGCGATCCTGCCCACCAAAGGAGGACGCCGATGAGAACCGTAGCGCCCAAGGTCAAACCTCGCCATGCCAAGGACGATGATTTGTAAAATGAACGGTGGAGCAGAAACAGAATAAGCGGCGCACTGGAAGCCGTAATTATCCCGAGGAAGTTGGGATTCCCGGTAAGGCCATAATAGAGTTCAATGTTGTCGGTGTCCGCGCCACGACCTGTCACCACGGAGGCCAGGCTGATCGCCGCCACGGGCGCCAGGTAGAACAAGGTCGGCACCCTCTTCGTCCGCGTCGACCAAAGATACCCACCCATGAGGAAGATCAGAACCGCCGGCACCTGCGCCGCAGATTTGAGCAAAGAAAGCGAGGGGACAATCGACCAGGCCGTGGTGAGCAAACACCAGGCCATATAGGCCAGCACCGCCAGACCGGACGTGCGACCGAGCACCCCCCAGGCCTGGCGGGACTTGACGAACATCAGTCCGAGGATCGGTAGATAGAACCAGCGAGTGGTTGGCGTAAAGATGACGTCGAGGTATGGCGTGCCGATGCCGACAAAGGCAAGCAGGGCGAGAGGGAACGCCGCCAACTGCAATGTTCGACCGGTTATCCGCATATCATTCTCCAGGCAGCGATCGTAAGCTCAGCGTCGATCCGCGGCGCGAACGGTCACGGCTTGCGGGCGTTCACGATCATATCTTTCGCCAGCGTCGGGATGCGGCCGATGTGTGCGATCTGCACGTCCTCGAATCCGACCTCGCGCAGGAGCCGTCCGATCGTGTCCGGCGTAAACAGACTCACATAGGTCGCGTACGCGGACACGGATTGGCGTTCTTTCAATCGGTCGGCGAGCGCGAGCAGGAGTATCTTCAGATATCCGTAATACGGGGTCGCAAGGATCAATGTGCCACCGGGCTTGAGAGCATCGAATATCTTGGCCAGTTCGCGCGCAGGTTCGTGGCAGTGCGCGATCACCTCGATGCACAGCGCCAGATCGAAGGGACCGAGCCGTTTCACATTTTCCGCGGATAGATCGGTCGAGAATTTCGATCCTGGAAACGCCTTCATCGCGACCGCTATCCCGGTTTCCGAAACATCGAGCCCGACCACGTCGAAGCCCCTGTCCGTCAGCCAGTGCGCAGTCGCTCCATTCCCACAGCCGAAATCCAGCACGCGTGACCTCGCCGGCCAGGTGCGCGACGAAAGTAAGGCGTCGAGCGCCGGCCTTACATAGGCGTGCGACTGCGACGGCTGGGTGCTACTCCAGTCGTAAACCTGTCCGCGCTCGCCGACGCTCACCATCATTTCCTCAGTTGCTGCGCGATCCTGTCGGCGGCCCGCAACGCGAAGGCAAGCAGCATGAAAGAAGGATTGGCGCTTCCACCCGACGGAAAAGCGGATGTGCTCACGACATAAAGGTTGGAGATGGCGAAGGTCCGGAGATCCTTGTCGAGCACGGCGTTCGCCGGCGATCGTCCCATCCGGGTCGAGCCAGCAGGGTGATAGACGACCCCACCTTCCTCCATCTGAGCGCGCCAAACCTCGAAGGGGGAGGGGCTGGCCGATGCGAGCGAGTCGAAACCGGCGCTGCTCCAGAACTCCACCAGGGCATCCTGCAGGGTGCGGAACCCTTCGACATCTGACGGCCTGATGCGCCAGTCAATCGTCGCCATCGGCAGCCCCAAAAGATCGCGCCGCTCGGGCGACAGAGTGATTCGATTGTCGGCGTGCGGCATCTGCTCGATCACCAGCATCAAGCGCGGCACCGCATCGCGAGGCGGCAACAGCCGGCCTTTGGCGAACCGCCAGTACGCGGCTTGCGCAAGCCAATCGCCATTTGCGATCAGCGACCCCAAACTCGACAAGCGTGGCATGGATTTCCGCTGCGCTGCCCGGTAGATTTCTCGGAGCGCGGTGAATCCATCGGCGCCGATCGATTCGACCGTTACGTGGGCAAAGCCGCCCGGGATTCCAAGGCGCCGGCGCAACGCCTCGGTCGGCTCGATCCGGGAATCCCGCATCCCGCCTGATACGAAACGCAAGCCGAACATGGCGATAAAGGCGTTCCGATCGTGAGGCTGAAGCCTGCAACACTCGGCCGACAGGTGATCGTTGAAATAGCGACCGAGCGGGCCGCTCTCCCCGAAGACCCGTCCCGCCTGCCGGCGGTCGAGCAAAAGCAGAAGCCTTGTGCTCTCGATGGCACCGGCCGTGATTGCAACGCAACGTGTCGAGACCGTCAGTTTCCGCCCCCCAGGCGAGACGGCGCTCACAGACTGGACCGTCCCTGCTCCATCAAGTTCGAACTCAGTTGCGGTCGCATTAAGCCAAATTTCTGGCCCCGCGTCCCCAGCCAAGAGATCGCGGAGAACGTGAGTGACGTTGCGCATTCGGAACGCCGGCCACTTTGCGCTCCGGATTTGGAAACCCGGACGAGCCTCTGCCAGGTCCGGGTTGCATTCGGATCTGTATGATCCCTCGGGCAAGGCAAACAGGCGCTCGACTCGATCGAAATAAGCCGAGAGTTCTTGAAGCTGCAGTGGCCAGTCTACGTCCCACCCCGGAGGATGGGCTGTTAGGTCGGCGGATTCGAACGGGAGCATTGCGCCGCCCCAGCGGGTCGAGGTTCCTCCCAGGCAACGGAAGCGGCCATCCTCGGCGCCGCCGTAAATCTGGGCGGCTTGAACGACCTCATTCAGCGCGTGCCGGTCTTCTTCCTGTGTGCGCGCGCCACTCTCGAGAACGACGACCCTGAGACCGGTCTGCGCAAGTTGGGTGGCAAGCAGAAGGCCGGCAAGCCCCGCGCCGATGACTGCAACGTCGGCTGAGACGGTCTGCTTGCCCGCTTCGGTTATATTCAAATCAAGAAGCATAATCAGTCAGCTCGAGTCCGGTCGTCCCGACTGAACGCGACACTGTCCGATATTCATTCCGGGCGGCCAGTATTTTTCTTATGAATTTCCGGTACCGGTCCCGGGCGGTCACGGCTGAGCTCGTATCGTCGCGCGCACCAGGACCGCCGCTCCGCTCGGTGTCTCATGCGTCGACTAGCAGAGCCAAGAGTGTGCCGGCCAAGTCCTGCGCATAAGTTTCCGAGACGCCGAAGTGCGTCGGTAGGTAGACCGACGTGTTAGCGAGCCGATCGACGTTGTCTGAGCAGCCGGCAAATGCGCGGAACCTTGAGTGTCGATGCACATTTGGATACAGGCTGCGTCCAACATCGTAGCCCGCCAGCATCATCGCGTGGCATATAGCGTCGCGGCGCTCTTCCGAGACCAGCACCGGAAAATTTACGAAACACGAGCCTTGCACGCCCCCCCGGGGAGCATTCGCCGAGACCATCCGGTCGCCCAAGGTCCGCGAATAGACCCACGCGATCGTCCGGCGGTGCGACAGCCAGGCATCGACCTTCGGCAATTTGCGATTCCATTCGGCAAAGGCGGCATAGCTCGGGCGTGAAGTGATCGTTCGATCGAGCATTTCCGTCTCGATCCTGGCGAATTCGATACTTGCCGGGCCGCCCGACCGACGGGAACGGCGCCGCAACCGTGGAAAAACGATCTTGTCGAACAGCGGCGGCCGACTCGCCAGATCGTACTGGAGGCAGCGTTGGGCCGGAACGCGGTAATCCGCACGCGTCATACGCGGCCACGACTCGACCGTCTCCCGCACGAACCGCGCGATCCGGTCGTCACAAGTCGTGACCAGGCCACCCCAAAAGAAATTGAGCAGCTTGAACGACGAGAAGCTGAAAATGCTCGCATCGGTCAGAACCCCGAGCGGCCGTCCGGCCACACTGCCACCGAACGCGATTGCGCAATCATCAAACAAATATATCCCGCGCGCACGGCACAACGCCCGCAGTTCGGCAAGGCGGGGCTCGTTGACGTGATAATGGGTGATCATCGCACACGCGGTCGCATCGTCGATCAACGATTCGAACCGGTTGATGTCGCAAATCGTGCTCCCGGGCTCGTAGTCGAAAAAAACCGGCTCTCCGCCCGCAAGCAGAACCATGTTGACCACATCGGGAATCGTGTACGGCGACAAGAGAACTTTGCGCCGGCCTTCACGCACGGCGAATTTGACCAACAAATAAATTCCAGCACGCGCGCGCCCGAGCGGAAACACGGAGCAAGACGGGCCGAAGCGGTCCGCCATCGCTGAGACGAAATGCGTCTTGTCGCCGGGCGAGCCGCCTGTGAGGAGCCGCCAATAAGCGATCGGATTGATCCTCTGCTTGGCCACCGCGCGACCGGGCGCAGCCGACGACCGAGCCCACCCCGACGACCCTGCGGCGTGTCCAGCGAGTCCTGGTTTCCGGACCGCGGTCATTATAGCGGCCCCGGATTGCCGAGCCGCTTGCGCAACGTGAATACGTGCACGTTGCCGAGGCTCGGGTCGTAATCCACCAGGTCCAGCCGGTTTCTGCTCGCCCAACCCTCGATTTCGTCCCGGCCGTGGAAGCTCGCCCGCGGCGTCATGATGTAGTCGTAGAAGAAATTTCGCGCTCCTCGAAGCGTCCGCTTGCCGCGCGATTTTAACAAATGCGCCGCATAATACACCGGAAAGACGGTCATATAGATCGCGGCTTGTCCGAGCCGGAACTGCTCGACCTGCCGCAGCGGAGCGCCAAGAAACGTATACAGATAATAATAGTATCGGTTGCGATTATAGACTCCGAGGTAGTAGTAGCCGCCGGGCTTCAGCACGCGCACGTTCTCGCAAAATGAGCGGTAGGCATCCGGCGTGTGATGAATGACCCCGTCAGAAATGACGAGATCGAATGAGGCGTCCGGAAAAGGAAGTGCGAGATTGCTTGCCTCAACGTACCGGGCTTGCGGAGCCCTGCTGCGAGCAAGTTCAAGGCTCGAGCGACTGAGGTCGAGTGCGGTCACGTCGAGGCAATTCTGGCCAAGATACATCGTCCCGCGGCCCGGGCCGCAGCCGAGTTCGGCAACCGACATGCCCGGGGCCGCATACCGACTGATGAATCGGATGAACGGCGGCGGCTGCATACGCTCGATGCTCGCCTCGTCGCCCGGGGTAAGAAATTCGAATGGATACGCTTCGTAATGCGCGCGCGTCCGCCGCTGTAACGCAAGTTCACCCGTATCAGGAGGCATTCACCGCCGCCTGCATCGCAGCGTAAGTATGTTCGGCCGCAGTCCGCCACGAAAAATCCCGGCCGCGCGCCAGGGACAGCCGCGCGCGCGATTGACGTTCGGCATCGTCGTCCTGCAGGCGCGCGACCGTCGCCGCCAATGTCTCGGCATCGCGCTGCGGGAAAATGATACCGGCTCCGCCGACGATCTCGCGGTTTTCGGGAGTATCGGCCACAACAATGCATAGGCCCCGCGCCATGGCTTCCACCATCGGCATGCCGAACGACTCGCAGAGCGATGGAAACACGAAGAGATCCACACTGTCGTAGATCGCCGTTATCTGCCCGGCCAACACTTCTCCGTGGTTTTCAATCAGATGTGTAATCCCGAGCGCCTTCGCGTGGGCAAGACTCGCGGCGGCCACCGGATCGGCCTCACCGAGCGTCAGAACCAGGCGGAGGTCGCGCCCCTGCTCCGACAACGACCGGACAGCCCGAAACAGTGTCGCGAAATCCTTTTGGATGCCTGCCTTGGTGATGTAGCCGATCCGGAACGGCCCGGCACTGCGCAGGGTCCGAAGTTCGCTCGCGGCACGGTGTTCGACCCAGCCGGGCCCGTGCGGAATGACCCGGATACCGGCCCGCGACACACGCGTCTGCATGGCTATCGCATCGGCGAGCGCTGCAGTCTGCACGGTAAGAGCCGAGGCCGTCTCGACCGAGTGATGCACCCAGCGCCGGCGGGGTCCCCAGGCGACTCGCTCGCGCAGCGGCATGTCCGGGTCCCGCATTAGTTCGTCAAATATTTTGGAAAAATGGCCCGCGTGCTGCTCGAGCAGAAGACTCGGCATCGCCAGCTTGCGAAATGGCAGGTAATTGGTGACGGAGAAGACGAGATCCGCGGATGCCTTCTTCGCGGCCCTCGGCAGATTGATCGTGTACCACTGCATAATCGATCGCGGCGACTGCGCGACCGCGACAGGATAAGGCACGACGCGAGTCAGCTGAATGGCGTCGGAAATCTCTTCAGAGGCAGCGAGGAAGATTTTCAATTGCGGCTGCTGCTCGATCAGATGACGCACGAGCTTGACCAACACAACGAGCGAGCCGCCCTCCCGGATCGAAGCCGCGTTCAGAAAGGCGCGCATGAGGCTCTCGTCCGACGTCGACCGGCCGACCCCGACGCAAACTGCAGGACGACGCGGACTTTGTTGCTCTTTTCCAAATCGGTCAGGCCGACAGCACTTCCCGCCAGGCCGCCAAGGTGTTCTTGGCCTGGTTAGCCGGGGTCCAAGCGGCGATCGCCTCGCTCGCGAGGCGTCCCATACTTTGCCGCAGCTCCGGCTGCATGCTCAGCTTGGCCATGGCGCGAGTGAAATCGACGGGAGAGGCGGTAGGAACGACGATGCCGGTCGAGCCGTCCCGGACGAGGTCCGGAGCGCTGCCGACGCAATCGGTCACGATAACCGGAAGACCCGCCGCCATGGCCTCGTTGACGACCAGCCCCCACGGCTCGAAGCGGGACGGAACGATACAGATGTCCGCGGCGGCATAGGCCTCCCAGAGATCATCGCCCATCAACCGGCCGAGATATCGGACGGACGGCGTCGCCACCGCAGCGTGAATAATCCGGTCGCGAAGCGTTCCTTCACCGGCGATCAAAAGCCTGACCTGCGGGACGGCGCGGACGAGCTCGGTAAAGGCCTCCATCATGTCGTCAATCCCCTTGTGGGGCTCAAGACGGCCGACATAGAGGATAGCCACGCAATCGGGCGACAGCCCGAGGCGGGCTCTCACCGCGGCGAGGCGGCCGGGCATACGTAAGACCTTTTGAATGTCCTGGACGTCGACCGCGAGCTGGGCGATGCGGATCCGCGAGGCGGGAACCCCGAACGAGCGGATGTACTCGGCCTGCGGCGTGCCGGCCGGCGTGAACATGGCAGGCATCCGGAACAAGACGCCGTACAGCAGACGTTTCGCCAGCCGCCGCCACACCGGTTCGCCCCGCGGCGCCGGTGTGTCGGACTGCACCGTCACCGGAATTCGCCCACGCGCGAACAGCATGGCACGCCACAGCAGCGGGTGCCCCCAGCCGGCTAGGTGCAGCAGAGCGTACCGCCCCGACGCGATCCGGGACTTGATCTCGGCCATCGCCAGCGGCCGCGATGCAGACAGCACGGTGTCGTTTGGGCCGCCCCCGCCGAAATCCCAGTTCTGCGTCATCTGCGCAGCGGCGTAGAGCACATCGATCCGGCCCGGCCATATCCGGCGTGCGGCCTCGACGAAGGCACGAATATACGGAGCCGGCTCAAGAAAAATCATCAGCACGCCGGCCGCCTCGGGGGCGCCGGAAGCGAGAGACGCATCCGTCTGTGCGGCCTCGCCATTCAGCCGCAAATTCACGGCTCAGACCTTCTCCAGCGGCTGGCCGGCCCCGCTCGCGACGGGACGGACGACGTGCATGGGCAGATCGACCGGCTCGAGGGCGTCCAAGTCCAGCAGCCAAACGGTGCTACCGTCCAGCTCTTCCTGGACGCGCGTGAAGCCCAGCTTCTCGTAATGGCCTTGCACCAGCGCGTTGCGCGCCGTCGGGATATAGCGGCCGAGCAGATGTCTCGCACCACTCCGTCTCGCCTGATCGGCGATCTCGCGCAGGACGGCCTCTTCGACGCGGCGGCCGAGAACGCGGCAGCTCATCAGCCAGGTGTCGATCTCCCACGTGTCGGCCACCTGCCGGCAGATCACGGCGGAGATCATGCCGTTGTCGCCGAATTTGTCGCTGAGCCGTACCTGCAAGGTGAAGACGTCGTCGGCGCCCTGCATGGCACCGACTTCAGCTGCCGTGTAGCGGCGGGTGGTCAGGTTGAACTGGTTCGACTTGGCGATCAGTTGCGCGATGCGGTCGCGGCCAACCGCGTCAAAGGGCGCGAACGTGACCGTCATTTCGAGTGAACGATGAAAAGCGTCGAGGTTGCCGGACGTCTCGATCATCGCCGCGCGCGCGGCGTCGGCCTGGTAATAGTCCGCCCGGACACGATCCTCCTCCGAGAATGACAGCGCCTCGAAACAGCCGGAGGCCAGCAGGTATCGGGCGTGGAGCGCGGCGTCGGCCGGCAGTTCCGGTACCGCGACCTCCGGCAGAGCCTGACGGACCTGCTCGCGTTCGGCCGGATTATCGTCGAGCAAGACCATCGATTCGAGGCCGAGCGAAAGACTGTCCGCGATCGCCTTGATGTTCGAAGCCTTGTCCTGCCAGTTGATCTGAAAAACGGCGACATGCACCTCTTTCAGCAGCATCTCCGGATGCTCGCGGAACGCACGTCGGGCGATGCCGTCCTCGTTCTTTGACGACACCGCCAGCACGATGCCGCGCTCGCGCAGCTTCAGCGCGAGCCGTTGCGTCTCGAGGTGCGCCTCGCCGATCCCCGAACCCGCGCCGAGGACAATACCCTCGAGGCCATCATCGCCGATCACTCCGCGCCACAACGTGTTGTCGAGATCGAGCACCAGGCAGCGCCGGCTCATTCCCCGCAGGCTGGCCAGCACACGCGCGACGTGATCTGCATAAAGAGGCAGCAAGCGCTGACAGAAAGCGAGCTTCGCGGCATACCACACCGTGTTGTCGTGCCAATCGGCCAACCCCACATTCTCGGCGAGCGCCGCGACGTCGAGCAGCAGATGCGGCGTGCCGCGCAAACGATCGGCGAGCGCGCGGTTGAACCCGTCGGTCAAATGCCGCACGGTGCCGGGGACGCGGAGGTCGTAGCTCCCGAAAAGCTGATCGGGCGGTCGCGCGATCGTTTCGAAGATGACTGTCGCCCCGCTGTGGGTGCCGATCGCATCGGCAATCAACGTGAGATAGCGAATCGATTTTTCGATCGCCTGCTCGGCCCCTGCAGCGTCGCCGATCGCGCTATGCAGTGGCAGACCGCGCCAATTCACGGCGAGGAGGACGACGTCGGGCTTCGAGCGGTTCAGATCGGACTGCGGGTCGAGCGCCGCCTGCAGCCCCTGATTGAATTCGGTCTCCACGCATTCGAGCGCGAAGCCGTGACGGGCCGCGGTACCGACGAGAGCCGGCGCGAGCAGGCTGGTCGTGGCGTTCGAGACGATGCCGAGCCGGAGCGGTGCGAGTGGCATGAAATCCGCGCTCGCCTTGCGCAGTTTGCCGATCGCGCGCGCAAGGTCAGTAAGCTGATTGCCGCTCAAGGCGTGACACGCGAGATACCGTATCTCGCGCCCGATGCCGCCCGCGGGCGCACCGTCTAAAGCTTTCACCCGGCCGCGAAAATTGGCCGGTGGAGCCGGCAGCCATGCAAGGTCGCGGAGCAGTTGGCCGGTCATGACCGCCGTTCGGCGCCGGTCCGCGCCTCTGCGGACGCCGAAACGAATTCTACTGCCGCGTGCTCCGGCCGCTCGAAAGGCGCGCGGCCGCGCGCGATATCGAGGAAGTGCGGATCGGAGGCATTGAGCATGGCGGTCTCGGTGAAACCGGGACTGGCAACGGTCTCCGCCGCGTCCATGTTGCGGGAATAGCCGACAATCGGCCGATAACCCGCCGCGCGTAGCCGACGGCATGCCGCCGCTCCAATGCCGCCGCTGCCGCCCGATACGAGAACCGACTGCATTTAGAGCACGCTGACCAGCGCCTTGCCGCGCGCGACGGTCTTCGACCCGGACATAACCGTCAATTGTAGAGCCGCACTGCGTGTCGACTCGGACACTTGTGTGACGGACGCTTCCAGCCGCGCCCGCTCGCCGACGATCAGCGGCGCGACGAATTGAATCTGCAGCGAGTTCCACAATGCGTCGCGTCCGGGTAGATCCATTCCGACCAAGCGCGACACTTTGGCAACGAGCAATGCGCCATAGACGACGCAACCGGAGAAGCCGCGGCTTTTGGCGAAATCCTGATCGCCATGAAGCGGATTGCGATCGCCCGACAGCACCGCGAATGCTTCCATGTCCGCATCATCGATAGTGAAATCGAAGCCGGCCGTCATGCCCTCACGCAGATCCGCGAGAGCCAATACCGCGGCCGGGCTCATGACAGCTTCTTCTCGATCAAGCCCACGAAATCCCCGACATTGCTGACGGTTACCATCTCGTCTATCGTGAAGCGAACGTCGAACTCTGCTTCGATCGAGACGATCAGGCGGATGTGGTTGACACTGTCCCAACCTGCGATGTCGCTGGCAGTCGTCTCCGGTCTGAGCACGATCCCGTCATTATCGAACACTTCGCAGAACACAGGCGTCAGCTTCGCGTAAATCGCTTCGGGCGCCACTTGCATCCCCAATCGAAAAATCGTCTCAGCAACCGGTAAGATTCATCGCTTCGGTGTAGCGGCGCGATATCGCATCGGCGCCGACCGTCCGGCTGAGAAACAACGCGCCGGAGCGGCTCTTCATCGCAATCGCCAGCGGCCACCTTGCGCCCTCGAGCAGCCTCGTCTCGATACGCGTGACCAGCGCGCCGGTGCGGTAGAGAGCATAGGCGGCGAAATGCGTCCAGAACCTCGCCAGCAATTGCGGCGAAGCCAGATCGTGCACAATGACGCACGGAGTACGCCGGCATCCGCAGCGGCTGAACATAACGTGGCAATAGCCATCCTCGTCGGAGCCGATGGCGACCTGGCTGATGCGGCAATCCTTGTGGTCGCGGCAGATTTGCGCCCGCTCCGGCGGCAGGACACGCGCGACGGCGTCGGCATCGTCCAGCAGCCGCACTCGCGACGGCAGCCGGAACGGCAACGCGACGTTGGCCACCGAAACAATGTCGCGCGCTAGCGGCGTGAAGCCCATGCGGGTGAGAATCTCCTCGACCGCCGGGCTCGCCGACAGATTGGTGAAGGTAAGCCCCTCCTGGCGGATGAGCGCGACCATCAGCAGCAGCCCGCGGCTGCGGTGCTCATCGACAACATACCAACTCGTCATGTTGCAGAATTTCTCGACCCGCCCGCCGATCCTCTGGTCGGAATAGATCGCGCCCAGCACGCCGACGATCTCGCCGCCCGCACGCAACATGAAGCCGTTGTTCGGCTTCTCCTTCGACCAATGCCGCGTAAAGGCGAAGCGCCACGTCGCTAGGTCGCAGCGGGACCTGAATTTCTCGCGCAGGAAGGCGCAGACAGCATCGAGATCTTCGTCGCGGATCGGCGCCACCGTCAGATCGGAGGACATAGAGGGCGCTCCCTCGCCTCCCCATGCACCGACGCGACAGCGACAATCCGTGGTGCGGCGGCCGATTTGCAGGAGCGAGAGATCGTTGGTCATCGTCACCGAAAAAACCGCGCTACGAAAATACGCAAGAAATCTCGGTCATCCTGGTGCAGCCCTGTCAATAGATTGATGGCCGCCGAGATCGCATACATCGCCGTGAGCATCACGATCAGCCCGACCGCCCCGAAGCTGACCGGAAGATGCAGCCCGGCGTACGCGAGCAACAGACTTCCGGCGGCCTGTGGAAGCCAGGCGATATAGCGCTTGTCCCACCAGTGCAAGCCGATCCGTCGTTTTACCAACCAGACGGTCGTGACGTTTGCAAACACGACCCCCGCCGCTATCGTGATTGCCGCGCCGACCACCGCTAACTGCGGGATCAATACGCAATACAAGACCACGACCAGAGCAGAACCCACGGCCAAGACGTAGAAAGATGCCCGCTCCAGGCCGCTCATGAGCGCGGCGCTGCCGACCGGCCCGCACAACAGGCTGAAGAACTGCGCACCGACGACGATCTGCAGCGCCGGGCCGCCGCGGTCAGCAAAGGTCTGGCCGTAAAGCGACAGCACGGGGTGCGCGAAGATCAGGAGAAACAGCACGAGCGGCATCGACAGTCGCACCGACCAGTCGGTCATGAGATGAAAAATATGGGCGCGCTCGGCGTGAGCGCCGCGCGCATGCGCCGCCGACAAGAGCGGTGCGCCGACCATCAACAGCATCCGGTTGAATTGCTCTGGCAAGCCCTGCAGCGTGCGGGCAACCATCAGCACGCCAACCGCACCTGTCCCGAACATGCTACCGACCAGGAAGCGGTCGAGTCCCGAAGTCGCCGCCCCGAGCAGCGCCCCAAAATAGCTGATGAGCGCATAGTGAGACCATTGCGGATAGCTCGTGCTCGTCGGCGCCGCCTTGGGCAGCGCGCGCAGCCGTGCCCAGAGCACGAAGAGCAGCCATAGCGTTGCAATAAATATCGAACACACCGCGGCCAAGATGTAGCCGGTGAGTCGCAAGCCGAGCGCGAACGCGGCCAGGACGAGCAGCGCCTTGAGCGTCAGTTGCAGAACGGACGAACCGAGGATGACCTGCCTGACTTCCTGCAGACCGCGCAGGCTTTGCTGAAGGAAATGGATGCAGAGACCGAGCGGGACGAATAGCCCCATGATCGCGGCTTCCATTCGATAAGGCGTAAATGCCGGCCAGACGCTATCGCTCACCGGCAGCAGCAACAGCAATACGACATAGGCCGCGAAGCCGATTGCGGCGAGCAGCGGCCCGCCGATGCGCACCAGGCCGCGCGCCTCGCCATATTCGGCACGCTCCAGATGTGCGGGCAAAAAACGCATGGCGGTCGGCGCGATGCCAAAGCCAAGGAAGCCCGCCGCGCTGGCGGCGGCCGCCTCGAGCAGGCCGAAGGTACCGACACCTTCCGCTCCGAGCACACGCGTCACGTAAATCTGGAGCGGAAAGCCCACCAGCAATGTGAACACGTTGCCTAGCAGCACGTAGAGCGTTGCAACGCCCAGACGGCGCGATACCGGCGCCATGTCGCGGCAGGCTTCGGTGCCCGCGGCAGCCGGTCCGACGTCGGACACATCACTGGGGGCGGATTGGTCCATCAGTGCAGCATCAGAGCTTGCGTGTGGAGGCCAATGGCCTGACCAAGGCCTTCAATTTTTGACCACGCCGGGTCTGACCGGATCCCACCCGACAGCTCGGCCTTCGGTCAGCGCGTCAACAAGGCCTTTCTTTTCAGCAACGGTCAGCGAACGAAGGATGCGCGCCGGATTTCCGACAAGGATGCTCTCGGAAGGCGCCGACTTAGTCACCACCGCGCCCGCTCCAACAACGCAATGATCACCGAGCGTGACCCCTGGAAGTATGATCGCACCAAAGCCCATATAGACAAAGCGACCAACTGTGACGCCGCGCGGCCCCTTGATCGGGCAATGCGCAAGAAGGATCGAGTTTCGCCCGATGACCGAATGATCCCCGATCGAGATAAGATGCGGGTTTACACTGTCGATTTCACCGAAGAGACGAACACCTTCGCCTATCCGTGCACCGAGCCTTCTATAGCGGACGATCACGGCAGCGCAGGCATTCAGGTTGACATAACCTGGGATCGACGCCTGCTCTATGGGTTCGCTGACGAAACCCCTAAGCCCACGGATCAGCCTGCGGGCGATAGAGCGGATCATCGCGGCACCATCACGAACCAACAAAGGGATTTGCGTAACCGAAAATCCTGCAATCGCCCGCCTACACCTCCTGAATCAAAACGTTCATACGAGGCGTAAAATATTGCTGATAGGATTGGTGGCCGCTTTGGTTGGTGACCGGCAAGCGAACATCCGTTCCCAAACGCCGGGCAATGAATTCGAAATCGCGATCGATGGTCTCAAAACGGCCGACAAAATCCACCATTACACGGCCAGACGGATCGCAAATAAAGCACGACTGCGGTGCAAAGTGCACGTCGGTCCTCGCATTTCCCGGGGTCAGCCAATTGCAGACAAGATCCTCGAGGTCCTTATACGGAACGAAATTCGCTTCCCACCAAATTCGGAAATTATCAGACTCTGCGGCCAGATTGGCGCCTTCACGCTTCAAATAAAAAAACGCAGAACCCAGTCTGTCCCACGGATTACGAACGAACGCGAACTTGAAGAACTTTCTGAATTTCGACGGACTCGCGCGAAGATACTGGTAGTACGGCGTGGGGCTGTCAGGCTCGACATTGAGCGCTCGAGCGACACTCGTGCCAGCAGTCTTCGGAATATGAATAAATATACTTCGGCTTGCGTTCGGGTAACCGCTGTAAACCCCCCTCCCTCGCAAGTCCGCTATTCTCATCCGCGCCGTCTCTATCGCGCCCTTCGGCTGCTCGCCGACACGGCGGGGCACGTCCGGATTTGATTGGCGCAAGATCTGCAGCATTTTTATCTGCGGCGCTCCCCGTTGCAGACGAGATCGACAATCTTGCGCTCCCACCGCGGAGCAAGATCAAGCCAATCCCATTTCTCCGCCATCGCGCGGCCGGCGGCTCCCATCCGCATGGCGAGAGACGGATCTCGCAGCAATTGTCCAAGCCGTACCGCCATCTCCTCGTCCGTCCAAACGACGAAGCCGTTCTTTCCATCCTCTACGATTGGCGTCTCGTAGAATCCGAACACTACCGCGGGCAAACCTGCAGCGGCAGCTTCCAAGCTGACTTTACCGAAACCTTCGCTCCTCGCCGTGTGTACGAATATGTCGGCGTTCATGAGTTCCTCGGCCACCTCGGCTGGCTGTTTGGCGCCGGGAAACCCTATGTTCGAAAGGTTGAAACGCTGAACTTCTTTCAGCATCAGACTTCGCAATTCGCCGTCGCCCACCCAAACGAAGTCGGCCGCCGGGAACCGGCGTGCAAGGCCGATAAATGCTTCCGGGCGCTTATGTTCGGAGACACCTCCGACCGCCACAACGCGGGTGCGAGAAGAACTAGCCGATGGCTTGGCGCGAGGCGCAAACAGCGCCGTGTCAACCCCGAGCGGAAGTACGCTCACCTTCTCACCAAATCTAGAGCGCGCCAAACGTCCCATAAAGGGCGTTATCGCGATGATATGATCGGACATCTCATCTAGCGCGTCGAGTCGATGCATTTGTTCGGCATGCACTCGCGTGCAGTAGACTCTATGGCCGGCCACTTCACTGTAGAGCTTCTCGGCAGCCGCGTTATCGCGACTGCACGCCGGCCCTTCAAACGTATTGATCATCATGGGGCGCGCATGAATACAATCGAGCGTCTTGAGCGCGAACCAATCTGCAAAGTGATGAATACCAGGACAGAAGACGGCATCGAATCCGCGCAGGTAGGTCGAAACGAGCCTGTGGAGCCAAAGCCGATTTGGAGCGATGCGAACGATATCCACATTCGGATTGGCCGCCACTTGAGCGGCCGGCTCCAAAAACGAAATCGCCGTCGGCCGCACCTCAGGTGAGTTCCAGCCACGCAGGATAGCCTGGACGTTCTGGGCTTGCGCATTGATATTCGCCGCATCCACCGCGCGCGGAAAGAGGACGCGTTTGGGCCTCACACCCGCACCAAACGCCCGCTCGCACCACGTGGCACCGTCGTGCGCGAAGGCGCCCCGCCAGTCCGCGTGGGCACATATAGCGCAACGAACTCGCGCGGCGGCAACGACAGAAAATACGGGATGACGGAGCCCCGCGACCCCATGACATTGCCATAGCGCACGACCGAAAAGCGCGTTTCGTGGCCGCCGGAATAGGCGTTTCCGGCGACGAAAAGCTTGTCGGAAACGAGCTTGGTGGCGCCGTAGAGGTTGATCGGGCTGCAGGCTTTGTCCGTCGATAGAGCGACGACCCGCTTGACTCTCTTGTCAATCGCCGCGTCGATGACGTTCATTGCGCCATCAATGTTCGTCTTAATGTGCTCGAACGGATTGTACTCGGCGCTTGGAACGATTTTGAGAGCGGCGGCGTGCACAACGTAGTCGATGCCGTCGAGCGCGCGTGCGAGCCGGGCGCGGTCTCTTACGTCGCCGATGAAGAACCGAATGCGGCTGTCGTTCCGGTATCCGGCCGCCATATCCCACTGCTTGATCTCGTCCCGCGAATAAACGACGAGGCGACGGGGATTGAACTGGGTCAGCGTCCTGGCGACGAACTCGCGGCCGAATGAACCGGTGCCGCCCGTGATCAGAATGCTGGAGCCGTCAAGCATTTCGCTTCTTACGCACAGGAATGCAGATCGTCGCCCGAACGCGTTAATGCGCGCCGAAGCCAGCCACGCTGGTCCGCACGTCTGTGCAGGGATCACAAGGTGGAGCTACGGCGAGAAATGCCTGATTTAGCGGAAGGCGCAGTGAAATGATTCTTGGCACCGGGACGTCGCTAATGCATGCCCAGCGATTCAAGCCGGTGCTCAGGAAGTCCCTCGATTTGGAGCAGCCGCCAGCGGAGATCATTCTGGTCTGCCGCCGGCCGGCCCGCGATCAGGGTCCTGAGATAAATGGCTTCGCTTGGAGTATTCTCCGCTAAAGCCACGTCGCGAGCACTGCGATCCCGCATATCGCTTGGCAGATCGCCCCAAATCAGCAGAGCGAGCGTGGCGCGCCGAAACATCAGCACGCCCTCGAGCGGCCCGGTCAATTGCGACAGCGACAACGCGTCTATTACTTTTTTCTTCGGCTGTGCCATGGTGTAGCGCAATTCTGCCAATTCCAGCCAGACCGAAGACGCCATTGGTCTGACCGCGAGATAGTCTTCCAGACGCCTCTCGCGGCGCTCGAGCTGACCCGGATCCTTGGCATCGAGACGCAGCGGACCGGGACGACGCGCCGCAGCCATCACCCCCATTGTTTCGTCCCATGCAGCGAGGCGCGTGACCGCATTCGCGGGACCGACGGTCCCCGCCGCAATCGCGAACGATGCGATCCTGAAGCCTTCGACCACGGCGAACAGCGCTATAGCCGCAGTCGCGTAGGCCGTCATATGGCGCAGTGATCCGGGCACCGACGTCAGCTCGTGTAGTAGCTCTTGTATTGCCGCGCCCCATAGTAATAGGAGTAGGCATATTTGCCGTACTTCCTCGCTTCGTGATCGATCACGTGATTGAAGACAATGCCCGCGATGTTTTTGCGGAATGACGGGTTATCCAAAACCCGCTCGACCAACTCACGGCCCGTCGCCGCCCACCTGACGACGAATACCACCTTGTCGACGAGCTGCGATACGATGACCGGGTCAATGACAGGCCCTACGGGAGGTGTATCGATTACGACGAAGTCGAATGAATTCTTGAAGTGACCGACCACGGCCTTCATGCGATCGGAATTCAGAAGGTCTGGTGGATTTTGGGTCTTGCTGCCCGCCTTGATGAACCACAGCTTCACGGTTTCGTTGTAGCGTACGACTTGCTCAAGGGACGCGCTTCCAACCAGAAGATCGACGAGTCCGGGTGAATGCTCCCCGTCGCCGTCGCCGAGGATTTTACTGGCTGAAGGACGTCGCAAGTCTCCGTCAATGACGAGGACCCGGAGGCCAGATCCGGCCGCCGACGCCGCGAGCGCCATCGCAATCGTCGTCTTGCCTTCATTCGGCACCGTCGATGTCACCTGCACCACCTTGGGCGGATTGTCGACGTCCGTCATCTGTATTCCGCTACGCAGCGTGCGTATGGCCTCGCTGTAGCGAGACAGGGGTTTGACGGCGATATACTCCGGCAACGAGATAGATTTGCCCTGAACATTCACTTCGGCCGGATCGGTCCGGCTCACCGAACTCAGCAGCGGCAGCCCAACAGCATCCTCGATCTGCTGGGGCGTCGTGAAACCGGAATTCAATGATTCCTTCGCCAAGGCGCCGGCGGTGCCCAGGAAAAGGCCAATCGTCATGAACAGCAACATCGTTTTGGGTTTACTCGGGTAGGTCGGAGCGCTGGGGGGTAGCGCCGGCGTGATCACACGAGCATCGCGCGGCTCAAAGGTCGACTGTTCTTGCGTCGATTTCGATTTCTTCAGGAACTCGTCAAACAACGCCTTGTTTACGGCCGCAGTGCGCTCGAGATCTCGTAACGTCACTACTGTGCCGCTATCGAGGTTACCCTGACCCGTCACCTCGCGCAGCGACTCTTCGAGCGAGGCCACGCGCGCCTTCGCGATTTCATACTCATTCTTGACATTGCCGGACAGCTTCTGGATCTCTGCGGCAATGCGCCGCTCGAGGTCGCGCCGTTCCGCGCGGGCGTTAATAACGAGCGGGTGCCGATCGCCGTAGCGAGCCAATAGATCGGCCTCTTTCTGCGCGTTGGCAGCCAGTTGGGCGCGTAGGATTCCGATGGTCTGATTGTCTTTCACCAAATCGGGCAGAAGGCTTTGCAGGTTTCCGCCTTTACCTTGCACCTGCTCAAGCAAGTCGAGCCTGGCCTTTTTTTCCGCGAGTTCTGTCCTGGCAGCCACGAGCTTGCCGTTCAAGTCAGCCAGTTGCTGCTGGTTTAGAGTGGCAGAGGCATTTCCGGCCAGTAGGCTGTGGTCCGCTCGAAATTTGGTTACCGCCGCTTCGGAGTCGCGGACCTGCTTGCGCAGCTGCTCAAGTCGATCGTTCAGCCACGCCGTAGCGCGCTGCGCGGCCTCGAACCGAGTGTCAAGCTTGTCGAGAATGTAAGCGTCGGCAATTGCGTTGGCCATCCGTGCCGCCCGCACAGGATCTGGCGAACTGAATGAAATGTTCACGACGAAGGTCTGCGGGACGCGGGTCACTTCGGTGGCGCCGCGCAGTTTGGCAATCGCGGCGATCACACTCGCCGGATATACCGACGCGTACGGCTCGCCGTCGCGCGGCCGGCCCGGAAACATTGATCGGAGCTTACCGATGAAGGAGTTCTCCTGCTTCCCCGGCGCTACGGGGGCTGGCTTGGACGTGGTGGTCTCATTCGCTCCGGCCTCCAGGTCGCCAGGCCGCACGAGATTTTCGCGCTCGACGACGCGATGGAGCAGCGCCGTCGAGCGGATGACGGCGGCTTCGCTTTCCGAGGAAATGATGGGGTTCATGATCGGTTGCGTAAACAACGTGTCGTCACCGATTCCCTTCGCCCTGAGCGGATCCAGCAGGACCTGCGCGCTGGCGACATAAATCGGCGTCGATCGAATCAACTGCAATGTTCCGGCGATTGTCGCGACGGCCATGATCGCAGCGATAAACTTCCACTGCCTCCAGAAAAACCCGATGACAGAGGCGAGGTCAAAGCCGCGCTCTGGCGGCTCGATGTCCACCCGGGTGTTCGGCGAAAGCCGGTTCAGCATGTCTCGACGCCCTATCGTTTAAAATGCAGCGGTTATTCGATCACTCGCTTGTGCGCACACGAGAGCTAAACGCCTGTGCCGTACCGGCCCCGAGAATGGCCATGACCGTGATGGTGATCCCCTGGATCTGCATGCTGAAATCGACCAGTGAGTGCAGCCCCACCAGCATCGAGACGCTGAAGGCGGCACGCGGAACGGTCAAATTCGTCTCGCGCGTGGTGGCACCTTTGAGGCAAAGCCAGCTTACCCATGCCACCGCTCCGATCAGCAGCGCGCCGAACAAGACCCCCAACCCCTGGAGAACCTCGAGATACGTATCGTGCGCCATTGCCCAATGGTTCGTCAGCGGCGCAACCAGGTGCGTGCGGAACATCGGAAAAATGTCTTCGAACGTTCCGTACCCGAAGCCGAGCGACGGCGCGGTAACAATCGAGTTGATCGCGGCCTTCCACACGTCGAGCCTCGACTGGTCTTGAACACCATTGATTTCGAGGTTGCCGAGCACTTCGTTACCGAATGCGGTAAAGAGAGCAACAAGCAACAGAGCCACCGCTGCGATAGTCAGGCGTTGTTCCCTGCGCTGCTGCTTGGAGCGCGCGGAGAGAGCGGCAAACACGAAAAGACCAAACGCAGTTGAGATGAAGCCGCCGCGTGAGCCCGTTCCGAGCAGGCCCACGGCCAGGATGACGATCGAACCGATCATAACGGCACCTGAGCGCCCGGTCGTTTCCAGGATCGACGCGAGGCGGTGACGGAATGGTACGCCGGCTCTCGCGGCTTCCTCGCGATAGTGCTGGAGACACACTGCGATCATTAAAATGAGGCCGATGCCGCTATAGGTCGCGTACGAATTGCGGTTATAGAACGTAGAAGAGAGGGCGGCGTTCGCGCCCGGATTTGGGAACCAAAGCGTCCGATCTGGAAGGACCATGGCAGACAGAAACGCCCAAACCGTGTAGCCGACGACCACAAACGCGATGACCTTCAAGAGCTGAATCGCGCGCCGCGCATCTCGGCACAGTTGCAGGGACAGCCAGAAGACAGAGCCTGCCGTCAGCAGACGCAACAGTGCCAGCATCGTCGCATCGGGGTTCACTGAGATGCGACCATGGACGGGAACGTGGATGACTTCCGCAGCCATTTCCCAAATGGGGTTTTGCAGCGAGCCAGGCACCCACGTCGCTGTCTGCAGCCAAATCCAGAAAAGAACCGCGACCATCGCGGTGACAGGAACGGCGAGCCACTTGACGGCGACCGGCTCGGTCTGGCCCCGCCAAACCAGCGACATCTCATAGACAAGCAGCAATCCCGGAAAAAGGATCGCGTTGATCCCCCACGGCAGGAGACCGGTGCCGCCCAGCCAGAACGGCGCCCACGACAGCCCAACACAAAGGCCCCAAAAGAGAGCGGTCTCCCATATGTGATGCGAGGCGACAGAGCCCCGCACGGTTGAGCTACCGTTTCTCGCGAGATGACTGGAGGTCACAACGTCAATTTCAATTTTCGGCACGCATAAAGTCACGCGTCTCGCCAAATCGATCGGCAGTCGTGGATTCGGCGCTGCTTCCGTGCATGTCTCAACGGCTACCGCACGACGGGTGACTCAAATCACGCCGACGCACACTGCCAACTCGCGCACTCGCTTTTTTTCAATTATTTTTCGTCGACGTCATGGACGCAAGCATAAACTTGCGCTCTTCGTGACCGCATTCTCGTTTTTATTGTCATTGACTGCAAAATGCTGCACTCGTCTATCAATGGATTATCAATTTTCGATTTTTAACGAATGCATAAGTCCTGTCGCGCGCCGCACGTGCGCCGCACCTCATGCTCAGCCGCATGCATTCGCGTCGGCTGCCGGTCGTCCTGCGCCAGCGCCGATTCAGAAAATAGCCGTCAGCAAGGCCCACCGGGCGTGGTGGGGCTTACCGTCGTGCATGAAGTCGTCACCGGATTACTGTTGGTCTGACCCGAATAGAGATTGGATCCGCCATTGTTAGATGCAAGAGCATTCGAAACGACGAGCGCAAGCGTGGCATTTCCGCTGAGGGTCGCCGCGCGCACGATCTCCCCGCCTGCCGACGAATTGCCGCGCGCCATGAACGTTGTGACCGCCTCCGCCATGCCGCTGGCGGCAGCCAACTGCTGCGCAGGATTGCCACGGCTCGCGACAAAGGCCACATCGTCGGCGAGGTCCGGATTCGCCAATAGCAGCTCGCGCACAGCGTCGGTCAGGCCCTGTCCGCCGTTGGGAAATGCGGCGAACGCTGCTGTGACCTGCGGCGACGGCGAGCCCACGTAATTGCCTGTGCCTGCATATTGCCCGGCGTCAGCCCTCGGGGAGACAATGGCGACACACAGGATCGCGATGAATCCAAAGATCATCTTACGCATCGTCTTCTCCTAGGCTCCCGGCGCCGCGGTCGGACATGATCCTCAATACTTGTAAGAGGCACCAAGGCTGACCAGGTGCTGGTCGAAGCTCTGACCAACGACGTCGGAGTCCACCGACTTGTATTGGTAATCGAGCGTCAGGCCGAGATTGCGCCACACCTCGTAGGTGACGTTGGCGCCGGCAAGCCAACCGTTATCGGTGCGGCTAACGTTGACGAAACTGGTCCTGACATAGCCGAAGCGTCCGTTGGCGCCCCAGCCGCGAGGCAAGCCGTTGTAGCCGACGGTCAGGAGCGCCGTCGTCACCCGGGTAGCGAGGCCGGTGGCACCGCCGGTTGCAATGCTCGAGGCCCCCAGAGTTTCGTCGAGAGACGCTTTCAGGTCCCACATCCGCGTCGGCGAATAGCCGACACGGATGCCGAAGACGCCGCTGTCGTAGGTGCCTACAATGTCGTTCTTTTCGGCCTGGTAGCCGCCGTAAACCTCACCCTGCCAGAGGCCGGGCGCGCTGGTGCCGATGCCGCCGGTGACGCGGTAGCCGTTCGAATTGCGCGCTGAATCGGTGTATCGTTGCCAGTCCACCTGCGGATCGACATAGGCGTAGATCTGGGGGGTGAGGTCAAACCCGAAGCGCGAGGCCACGGTGTAAACCGTGCCGTCCCGGCTGGTCGCGAACCCAGGATCGCTGTCGAATTTCGTTGCGATGACGCTTCCGGACAGGCCAGCAAAGGCCCGGCCGAAGCGCTTGTCGACGCCGACGGCGCCCGAATACTGGTTGTACCGGTCAGGATTGACCTGCGGCGAAACCGTTACGGGCGCGACCGGCGCAGCTGAGGTCGGCGACAAGGTCGTGTTTGCGTTCGTGAAGGCAGAACTACCGAAGACGTCTGCCTGGCGGGTGAAATCGAAATTGCCGCGCACCGTCAGGTCGGGGAGCGGCATGTAGAGCTGCGTGATACCGGCTTTGGCGTCGACCGTCGTCTGATGGTTCACGCCGGATGCGCTGTAATTCTGAAGATCGGCGATGCCGTAGATGTTGGTCTGATAAATCCCGTTATCCACGTTAGCCGTAAAGCCCGGCACGACACGCTCGCCCCAACTCGAGATTTTTCCGGCCTCGGTTTGGTTGACGTTGCTGTTGTAAACGGCGCCCGCGAACAACGTCGGCGAGAAAAGCCAACCGCCGATCGCCATTGGCTGCGGCCCTTGCGGCGCACTTTCGCCAGCGGTCTTGACCGGCATATCGGCCGCCCTGACTGGAACTGTCACGACGCCAATTAAAAGCGCTGCGAGTGACGCGTAGAGAATGCGCGTCTTGCAATAATTCATCACACATGCCCCAGTTGCCGGCAATCGGAGGCCCAGACGACAGTGAACCAGCAAAATTCCCAGTCTCGAGCTTGGTTGATTCCGGAATCATTTTCAACCGCATATTTTATATTTCATCGATATCAGCGTGCGGATTCCGCATCTCTTTTAGATCTGCGTCATCATTTTTAATTCCAGTTGCAATTTTACAACGTAATAATCAGACAGGTCATTATCAGTGTTTATCAAGACTCATAACGATCAGAAATATCTCTCCGGCACTCTTATCAAATCTCCCGGCAGAATAAGGGTGGCAGACGTCTGCGGATATTCCTTCATGCCCTTGTCCCCAATGTGCTGAATCAACACGTAATTTCGGTTCGCGCGGTACGTTCCACCGCCGGCCATGGCCAGCGCCGTCAGCACATTGAGGCCCGGCTTATAGGGATATTCGCCCTGCTTTTCGACTTCGCCGACGAGATAGACCGGCCGATATTGTAAAATCGTGACCGTCACTTTTGGATCGCGCAGGTACTCACTGCGGAATTTTTTTGCCAATTCCTGCTCGAATTGCGACTGCGTCAGCCCTACGGCCCTCACAGTGCCAGCCAACGGCAACGAAACCACACCGTTTGGATCGACATCATAATCGCCGCTAAGGGTCGGCTCATTAAAAACTGTTATATGTATCTTTTCGCCACCGGCGAAGCGCGGCATAGCTGTCGCTGCGGAAGCCGTCGCCTGGATATCAGCCTGCGACGCCTGCCCCAGATCGCCCTGCGTACTGCAGGCACCGAGGCCGACGACGGCAGAAATCAACCCGATCAGTAGCATACTCTTGCTGAACGTCATGCTTTTACACCGTTTTGCTGCCAGCCACGGCGCGTTTAGTTCCGCCCCCATAACGGCCGTTTATCAATTGATATTTCCGCCAAGCATACTGACGAAAAAATTGATACACGACTTGCAGTTTTTTTCTACGGAAAATGGAGCGCTCGCCAATTTTGTAATATTAGTGCTTCTTCTGTCGGAAGGGATCACAGCGGCGGCAAGGCGTAAAGACGAGGACGGACCCGAATGGCCACTCGATCCCCCGTATCGCGCAGCTCATTTGCACTTCGCATTTCGGTCTACGATTCGGTCTGCGCGACCGTCACGCCCCTGCTGGCCCTGGCCGTTCGCGGGGCCCCCTCGCTTTCGACCGCCGACTGGCCGACGGCCGCCATCTATTGCGGGCTGACAACCGGCCTCACCTTGCTCGCCCTTGTCGCCTTTCGGGTTCGCGACAGCGTGGCGCATCTGTTTTCGGTCGGCGATGCGATCGAACTCGCCAAGGCCGTCGCCATGGCCGAATTGGCGACTTGTCTCATCCTGTTCTCGGCCACGCGCCTCGAGAACATCCCGCGCACGACCCCGGTCATCCATGCGCTTCTGCTCGCCGCCGCCCTCGTGGTCGGTCGATCATTCGTCCGCATGCTGCGCTCCGGCGCCGAGACAGGCGCCGCCGACAGCGCGCCGGCCCAGCCGCAACACGTCATCGTCATCGGCGCGAACAAACTGTCGTCGCTCTACATCGGCTTCCTGCGCGCGTACGCACCGAGCCAATACCGGGTCATCGGCCTGCTCGACGACCGGCCGGACATGATCGGTCGCTCTCTGGCGGGCATCCGCGTTCTGGGGCCGATCAACCACCTGTCGCCGATCGTCGAGGAGTTCAAAGAGCACGGCGTCTCGACGGATCGTGTCCTCGTCGGCGGCGATCCGGACGTCCTTGCCGCCGAATCGATCGGACAAATCACCGCCGTCTGCAATGCGCTGGAGATGCGACTCGACTACATCCCGCATCTGCTCGGCCTCGATGCCCAGGCAGCGGCGGATACGCCCAGCGCCACCCTGCCGGCTACGCTTCCTTTGGGCGCGTCGGCGACGTACTCGGCGCCGCGCTATCACCGGATCAAGCGTGCGCTCGACCTCGTTTTTGCGCTGGTGCTGACGATTGCGCTGCTGCCGGTCATGCTTCTGGTAGCCGCCGTCGTGCTCTTCGACGTCGGCCTGCCGGTGCTATTCTGGCAGGAGCGCATCGGCCGCAACGGCCAGAGCTTCCAACTGCACAAGTTCCGCACGCTGCAGCCGTCCTTCGACTGGAAGGGCCGGCCGCTGCCAGAAGAGGCGCGGCTGAGCGCCATCGGACGCATGCTGCGGATGGTGCGGCTGGACGAGTTGCCGCAACTCCTCAACGTCCTGGTCGGCGACATGTCGCTGATCGGTCCGCGTCCGCTTTTGCCGCGCGACCAGCCGCTCCACCCGGCGGTACGGCTGTCGGTGCGGCCCGGCATGACCGGCTGGGCGCAGGTGCATGGCGGGACGTCGCTCACACCCGAAGAAAAGAACGTGCTCGACGAATGGTACGTGCAATACGCTTCGCCGTGGATCGATCTTAAGATCCTCGGCAAGACGATCGGCATCGTGCTCGGCGGCGACCATCACACGCGCAGCAAGGCCGCGCCTTCAGGCCGTGGCCAGCTCGATCTCGCAGGCCATCGCGATCCCCTCGGCGAGACGTGACCCCTTTCGAACGATGGCTCGTCTCATCTTCGTCAACCGCTTCTTCTACCCGGACCATTCTGCCACCAGCCAGATCCTGAGCGACCTCGCCTTCGCCCTGTCAGGCAATGGCCACGACGTGCACGTCGTCACCAGCCAGCAGATCTACGACCAACCCGCCGCCTCGCTTCCAGCCGAAGAAACCGTCAATGGCGTGCGGGTCCACCGCGTGCTGACGACACGCTATGGGCGGGCCGGCCTTTCGGGCCGCGCCGTCGATTATCTGTCCTTCTATGCCTCAGTCGTGCCGCGCTTGCGCGAGGCGGCCGGACGCGACGACATCGTCATCGCCAAAACCGATCCGCCGCTGATCTCGGTCGTCGCAGCGGGCGTCGCAAGGCATCGTTCGGCGCATCTCGTGAATTGGCTGCAGGACATCTACCCCGAAGTCGCCATGGAGCTGAAAGTGCCGCTGACCCGTCCGGCGGCCCGCGCGCTCATTCCGCCGCGAAACTGGTCGCTGCGGACGGCGAAGGTCAATGTCGTCCTCGGCACGTCCATGGCGGCGCGATTGGCTGCAATCGGCGTAGCTGCAGACCGCATCAGAATCATCCCTAACTGGATCGACGATCGCGCGATCATGCCTGTGCCGCGCAAGGACAACGCTCTTCGAAGGGAATGGAAGCTGCAGGACAAGTTCGTCGTCGGCTATTCGGGCAATCTTGGCCGCGCGCACGAATTCGAAACGCTGCTCGCCGCCGCAGACCGGCTGCGATCCGATCCCCGCTTTGCCTTCGTGGTGATCGGCGGCGGCCGACAATTCGACCGCCTCGCCGGCGCGGTCGACCGGCGCAAGCTTACGGATTCGTTTCGGTTGCTGCCGTATCAGGACCGGCAGCAATTGCGGCTTTCGCTCGGCGTCCCGGACGTGCACTGGATCTCGATGCACCCGCCGCTCGAAGGTCTGATCTTCCCGAGCAAGTTCTACGGCATCGCCGCCGCCGGCCGGCCACTGATTGCGCTGACCGGCGGTCGCGGTGAGATAGCGGAACTCGTTCGCCGGCATGACTGTGGTGTCGTGGTGGAACCCGGCGATGCGGACGGCTTTGCCCGCACGCTCACCAAACTCGCCGACGATCCGGCCCTTTGCACGACGATGGGCGCGCGGGCGCGCGCAATGCTTGAGCAGCAGTTCTCCCGGCAGCATGCGATCGCCGCATGGGAGGCGCTGCTGAAAACGCTCGCACCGGAAGACGCCGCTTCACGGTCATGACCTGCGAGGCGCGCCGACCAAAGCGGGGCCGGTCAGGGCGTGAGAAACCGGTGGCTTTCTCCCTCCAGCACGACACACGTCAGCCGCCCGGTCGCGAAGGCGCCGGTATCGATGTTGATGCGATTGCGACGGACGTCCGGTTCGGCCACCGGCGTGTGCCCGTGAATGACGACTTTGCCGTAATCCATGGCCGAATTGAGAAACTCATCGCGGATCCAGAGCAGGTCGCTCTCGCTCTGCCGGTCGAGCGGAATGCCCGGCCGCACGCCGGCATGACAGAAGAAATAGCGGCCAGAAACGAACGACGTGCGCAACGACGCGAGGAAATCGCGATGCGCCGGCGTCATCGCGGCTTCAAGTTGCTTCGCCGTCTGCTCATAACCACGGCCGACCATCATCTCGCGGAGCGGCACGCCGAACGACGCAAGCGTTTCCAGTCCGCCGAGTCGGCGCCAATGTTCACCGACCGCCGGATCGGTGAGGAACGACTCGAAGAGGCTTTCGTGATTACCTTTGAGCGCGATGTAAGGCATGCCGAACGGATTGGCCTGCAGCCGCTCGATGACCTGACGCGATTGCAGACCTCGATCGATATAATCGCCGACGGTGACCGTGATGGCCGCGCCTTCCCGCGCCGCGGCGTCGCGCCGGATCGCCTCGATCGCCCGCTCGAGCAGATCCAGCCGCCCGTGGATGTCGCCGATCGCGTAGATGCGCGCGGGTTGATCGAGATCGCTCATGGGCGGTCGAACGGTTCGCCTCGCGGATATTGCGTGGTCCTGCTAGGTACCATGCGCGCAGCGGCGGCAAAAGCGTGCCCGCAACTTGCATGCGCCGGCGCACCGTGCCATGGCATCGGCGCCCCGAACGAACGGACCTGCGAGACAAATGCCCGAGGCCGCAAAGCCCGTCGCCTTTCTCGACCGCGACGGGGTGCTCAACGTCGACCACGGCTACGTGCATCGGCCGGAGCGGCTCGAATGGGTCGCGGGCGCGCCCGAGGCCGTGCGCCTGCTCAACGAGGCCGGCATCCCCGTCATCGTCATCACCAACCAGTCGGGCGTCGCGCGCGGCTATTTCGGCGAGACGGACGTGCAGCAGTTCCATGCGCACGTGCAGGAGCAGTTGCGCGCGCGCGGCGCGCACGTGGACGCTTTCTATTATTGCCCGCATCATCCGCAGGGCACGGTGGCGGAATTCGCAATCGCCTGCGACTGCCGCAAGCCGAAGCCCGGCATGCTGGAGCGGGCGGCGCGCGACTTTGCGGTCGACCGCCGGCGTAGCTTCCTCATCGGCGACAAGGACGACGACGTCGCAGCGGCCGCGGCGTTCGGGGTCCGCGGTATCAAGTTCGATGCGAAGACGCAGTCGCTCGTCGAGGTGGTGCGGAAGGCGATGGCCGGGCGCTGAGCAAGCGTCAGATGTCGCGGCCTTCGACCTTTTCCTGCAGACGTTTCACCGCGTCGGGGATGTGTTCCATGCGCGGATAGATCGCGAGCACGCGGCGGTAGACGTCGAGCGCCTGCCGGTCGTCGCCGATGTCCTGCAGGATCAGGCCGAGCCCGGCGAGCGCGCCGAAATGGCGCGGCTCGCGCTTCAACACCTCACGAATATCGGCGAGCGCGCGGCCGTAGTCCTTGCGCGTATAATAAAGCGTGGCGCGCTCGTTCCAGGCCTCGACGTAGTCGGGCTTGATCTTGATGATCGCGGTCAGAAGCTTGATCGCGAGGTCGCTGTCCTTGCCGGTGAGGGCGGTGCGCGCGCGCAGCATCAGGAGATTGGCGGTGTCGCTGCGCGAGACCGCCCACACCGCCCAGATCCGCTCCTCGATGGCCTTGGCGATGCTGGCATCAGGCGCCGCCTTCAGCGCGCCGAACAGGAAGTCGAGGTTCTTGGACGGATCGCCGCCGACATGCGGCAGCTTGGCCGGCGGCTTCACCCATTCCGGCTTCGCCGGACCGGGCTGCGGCGCAGACTCCTGCGCAACCGCAGGCGCCGCCGCCAGCAACAGGGCAGCCGCGAGCAGGCCGAGGTGGAATCGTGCGCGCATGGACGGAGGCTAAGCTCCCCGCCCGAAAAGGCCAAACTGTGGCGTTGGAACGTCCGCCGCGGCGGCGGAGACGGGCCGAACGGTCAGCCCTGCCTCGCCTTGAAGCGGCGATTGGTCTTGTTGATCACATAGACCCGGCCCTTGCGCCGCACCAGGCGGTTGTTGCGGTGGCGCCCGCGCAGGGATTTCAATGAGTTACGGACTTTCATGATGCGCTCTGAATGCGTGTTCGCGGGCGGTTCTAGAGGCGCCACCCTCCCCTGTCAACGCGCGGACAGGCCGTGGTTACCGTGACCGGACTGATTTATGGTCTGCGGCGGGGAGAAACAAGCAATGCAACGCAGTACCGACCGCTTTCTGACCACCCATACCGGCAGCCTGCCGCGCCCGGACGATCTGATCCGGGTCATGTATGCCAAGGAGGAAGGGGTTCCCGTCGAGCCGGCCGCCCTGGCCGCCCGGATCGCCGCCGCCGTCGCCGAGGTGGTGCGCAAGCAGGCCGCCGCCGGCGTCGACCTCATCAACGACGGCGAGATGTCGAAGCCCTCCTATGCCACGTATATAAAGGACAGGCTCGACGGCTTCGGCGGCACCGGCAACACCTTCGTCTATCAGGATGTGCACGAGTTCCCGCGGCTGGAGCAGAAGGTGTTCGGCGATCCCGGCCGCTCGCGCCGCAAGACCCCGGCCTGCAACGGCCCGATCAGCGTCCGCGACCGCGTCTCGGCGCAGGTCGACGCCGACAACCTCAAGGCTGCGCTGTCGGGCGTGAAAGCCGTCGGAGGCTTCATGAGCGCTGCGTCGCCTGGCGTCGTGTCGCTGTTCTTCCGCAACGACTACTACAAGGACTTCGAGAGCTACATCTACGCCATCGCCGACGCGATGCGCGACGAATACGAGACCATCGCCAAGGCCGGCTTCGTGGTGCAGATCGACTGCCCCGACCTCGCGATGGGCCGCCACATCCAATATGCCGACCTCGACCTCGCCGGCTTCCGCAAGCGCGCGCAATTGCATGTCGAGGCGCTCAATCACGCGGTTAAGGGCATCCCCGTGGAGCAACTGCGCATGCACCTGTGCTGGGGCAATTACGAAGGCCCGCACCATTACGACGTGCCGCTGGCCGACATCATCGACATCGTGTTCAAGGCCAAACCCTGCGCCATCTCGCTGGAAGCGGCCAATCCGCGGCACGCGCACGAGTTCACCGTGTTCGAAAAGGTGAAGCTGCCGGACGGCAAGGTGCTGATCCCCGGGGTGATCGAATCGAAATCGAATTTCATCGAGCATCCCGAGGTGATCGCGCAGCGCATCTCGCGCTACGCAAAGCTGGTCGGACGCGAGAACGTCATCGCCGGCTCCGACTGCGGCTACGGCACCTGGGTCGGCCAGGCGGCGGTCGATCCGGACGTCGTCTTCGCCAAGCTCAAGGCGATGGCGGAAGGCGCGGCCATCGCCAGCAAACAGTTCTGGTGAGGCGCGGACGATGGGACGGCTGCAGGGCTGGCTGATCGCGTTCATCTGCATGGTGATCGTCGTCGCCGCGAGCTACGCGTTCGTCGACCGCCCGGTCGCGTTCTATGCGCACGCGCACCTGACGCAATACGGTGTCTTCGACCTGCTGACCCGCATCTCCGAATATCTGGCCATCGCCGCGGTCATCGTCTTCGTCGTTGCCGGGCTGCGCAGCCTCGTCATCGCGCAATGGGCAAGATGGCAAGCCACGCTGCTTTTGTGCGCCATCAGCCTGACCGCCGCGGAAAGCGTGAAGGACGAACTGAAGTTCTTCTTCGGCCGCACCTGGCCGGAGACCTGGGTCAACAACAATCCGTCGCTGATCGGCAACGGCACGTTCGGCTTCAATTTCTTCCACGGCGGTGCCGGCTACGCCTCGTTCCCGTCCGGCCACACCACAGCGGTCTGCGCGGTCACGGCGGTGCTGTGGTTCGCCTATCCGAGACTGCGGCCGCTCTGGGGGCTGGCGGTGCTTGCCGTCGTGGTCGGCCTGATCGGCGCCGACTACCATTTCGTCAGCGACATCGTCGCCGGCGGCTTCCTCGGCGCCTCGGCCGGATGGATGACGGTGTTGATCGCCGACCGCGGCACCCTGCCGCGGCTGGGCAAGCCCGAAATCCTGCCACCGACCAATTGACCTTCATCAAGACCTTCGCGCTCGCTTTCGCGGAAATTCCGCCTGGCGCTTCGCCTGTAAAACCCGGGCGCGAACAGGAATGCCGGTGGATAGCACACGACCCGGACTGAAAATCCGCTTCGTCAAGTCGACGAGCGCCGTGCCGCATTCGACCGATGCAGTCCGGCTCGACGGCGTGCCCGCACAATCGATGCCTTGGGAGATCAGGCAATGAGCCTGACACTGCGCTTTTGCGGCGCCGCGCGAACTGTCACCGGTTCGTGTCATCTCTTCGAGATGCCTGGCGCGCGCGTCCTCGTTGACTGTGGCCTCTTCCAGGGACCAAAGACGCTCAAGGAACTCAACTACGGCGCGTTTCCGTTCCGCCCCGCCGATATCGACGCGGTCCTGCTGACCCACGCTCACATCGACCACAGCGGCCTGTTGCCCAAGCTGGTGCGTGATGGCTTCCGCGGCCGCATTTACGCCACGCAGGGCACCATCGACCTGTGTTCATTCATGCTGCCCGACAGCGGCAGCATCCAGGAATCGGAAGTGGCGGCGCTCAACCGGCGCAACGTCCACCGCGGCCGCGCGGAAGTGACGCCGATCTACACGCAGCGCGATGCCATCGCGACGCAGGAGTTCTTCCGGCCCGTCGTCTACGAGACCTGGGTCGAGGTGCTGCCAGGCCTGCGCGTGCGTTACTGGAACGCCGGGCATTTGCTCGGCTCGGCGTCGATCGAAATGGAATTTGCCGACGCACAGGCCGGGAACGGTCCGCTGCGCATTCTCGCCTCCGGCGACATCGGTCCGGACGCCAAATTGTTGCAAAGTGATCCTGAGGGGCCGACCGGACTTGATTACATCCTGTGCGAGGCGACCTATGGCGGCACAGACCGTGCGCCGGTCACCGCCGAGAGCCGGCGCAGCCACCTTGCCGCCGAGATAAAAGCAGCGCAGGCCGCGGGCGGCGCGCTGCTCATCCCGGCCTTCGCGGTCGAGCGGACGCAGGAACTGATCGTCGACCTCGTCAGGCTCATGACCAACGGCGATGTCGCCGCCGCGCCGCTCTTTCTTGATTCCCCCTTGGCAATCCGGGCGACGGAGGTGTTCCGCCGCTACGCGTCGGAGCTCGGTCCCCATGTGGGCAATCTGCTCTCCTCGTCGCTGCTGCACGCGACCGAAAGCGTCGAGGACAGCAAGAGCATTGCCAGGTTCGAGGGCTTCCATGTCATCATCGCCGCCAGCGGCATGTGTGACGCTGGGCGCATCCGCCACCATCTCAAGCAATGGCTGTGGCGGCCGAATGCGACGGTCCTGCTCACCGGCTTTCAGGCGCGCGGGACGCTCGGACGTTTCATCGAGGAGGGCGCACAGTCGGTCCGCATTCAGGGCGAGGAAATCAAGGTGCGCGCCCGCATCCGTCGCATCGACGACTATTCCGGCCATGCCGACGGCCCTGAGCTGGCGCGCTGGGTCGCCGCCCGCCGTCCGATCCGCCGCGGCGTTTTCCTGGTGCATGGCGAAGAGCCGGCGCTGCGCGCGATGGAGGAACGCATCGCCGAGCGCACGGTGCCCGCCGCCGCCGTGTTCACACCGCTACTCGACGACGTCTACGAGCTCGCCACGCGCGCGCCGACACCGCTCGACGTCACGCACCGGCGGCGCCTTGCGCCGGAAGCGGTGGTCAACCTCGACTGGCACAATGATATGTCGCGGCTCATCCTCGATATCAACGACGCCATGGAGGCGGCAGCCGACGACCGCGCGCGCGGCGTCGTCATCCGCAGGCTGCGGCGAGCGCTGGAAGCCGAATAGTGTGCGGGCTCAAGCCGCGGCCGCGCTACGGCTATGCTTCAAAAGCTTGCGCAGCTCGGCCAGCGGCCGCGTGTTGATTACGTCCGCCGCCGTCAGCCAGCCGCGTCGCGCCTGATCGACGCCATAGCGGATGTACTGGAACGCATTGACCGAGTGCGCGTCGGTCGAGATCGCGATCTTCACGCCCTTGGCGCGCGCCATATGCGCGTGGAGATCGTTGAGGTCGAGCCGGTCCGGCTCGGCGTTGATCTCGAGCGAGCAGTCGTATTCGCGCGCGGCCGAGGTGATGCGGTCCATGTCGACGTCGTAGGGCTCGCGCGTCCCGATCAGCCGCCCGGTCGGATGGCCGATGATCGAGACGTAGGGATTGCGCATCGCGCGCACGATGCGCTCGGTCTGCGCCTCGCGCGGCAGGTCGAAGAACGAATGCACCGAGGCGATGACGACGTCGAGCTCCGCCAAGGTCGTATCCGGCAGGTCGAGCCGGCCGTCCTTGAGGATGTCGACCTCGATGCCCTTGAGGATGGTGAAGCTCTTGAATTTGGCGTCGAGCTTGTCGATCTCGCGGGCTTGCTTCGCCACCTTGCCCGGATCGAGTCCGTGCGACATCGCCTGACGCTGCGAGTGATCGGTGAGCGCCATGTAGGCGTAGCCGCGCGCCTGCGCGCCCGCCGCCATTTCGGCGATGGATGCGGTTCCATCGGTCCAGTCGGAATGGACATGCAGGTCGCCGCGGATGTCGTCGACGGTCACGAGCTTCGGCAGCGCACCGGATTTCGCCAACGCCACCTCGCCGCGATCCTCGCGCATCTCGGCCGGGATATAAGCGAGGCCGAGCTTGTCGTAGATCTCTTCCTCGGTCGCGCCGGCGATGCGGCGGCGGCCGGAGAACAGGCCGTATTCGTTGAGCTTCCAATTGCGCGCATTGGCGAGGCCGCGCAGCGCGATGTTGTGTGCCTTGGAGCCGGTGAAATAGAGCAGAGCCGCGCCATAGCTCTTCTCCGGCACGGCGCGGATGTCGACCTGGATGCCCGAACGCAGCACCACGGCTGTGCGTGTCGCGCCGTGCGCCAGCACCTCTGCGACATTGTCGTAGGTGACGAGCTTGTCGCCGACTGCCCGCGCATCGTCCGACGCGACGAGGAGATCGAGGTCGCCGACCGTATCACGCCGGCGCCGGTAACTGCCGGCCACGACGACGCGGCCCTTGTCGCGCAGGAAGGCAACCAGCGCCTCGGCTTCGGCCTCCGCCACCGACAGGCGGAAGCGCTTTTCCGCCTTCGGCTTTTCCAGCGCGGCCAGGAGCTTCTTCTCGATCACCGGGCCGAAGCCGTGCAGGCCGTGCAACCTGCCGCCCTGGATCGCCTTGCGCAGATCGTCGAGCGTGCGCACCTTCGCCTTGTCATAGAGCAGCTTGATGCGTTTCGGCCCGAGGCCGGGCAGCGCCGCCATGTCGCCGAGTTGGCCGGGTAGCTTCTTCTTCAGTTGCTCGAGCAGATCAAAACGGCCGCTCTCAACGATGTCGGCGATCTTGCCGGCAAGGTCCTTGCCGATGCCGGGCAGCTCCGAAAGATCCTCATCACGCGCCAGCATAGCGCGCGCGCTCTCCGGCAGGCCTTCGATTGTGCGCGCGGCGCGGCGATAGGCGCGCACGCGGAACTGGTTCTCGCCCTGGATCTCGAGGAGATCGGCGGCCTGGTCGAACATCGCCGCGATTTCAGCATTCTGGACGGGCATTGCACCGGACCCAATGGCACAACTCCGTTCGTAGCCCGGATCCTGCAAACCGCCTTGACGCAGATCATGCCGGCGCGCGCGGGCGATCGACGAAGACGCCGACCGCCCTGCCGGTCGTTAGTCATGCTTCGGGATGTGGGCCGTTTCGATCAGGTTCGACCACTTCGCGATGTCGCCCTTCATGCGCGCCTGCAGTTGATCCGGCGTACTGCCGTGCATCTGCATGCCGAGCCGGGCACCGGTGGCCTGCACGTCCGGCGCCTCCAGCGCCTTGCTGATCGCCGCGCTGAGCTTGTCGATGATCGGCTTCGGCACGCCGGCCGGCGCAGCGATGCCGTTCCAGCTTGATACGTCGAAGTTCGGCACGCCGCTTTCGGCGACCGTGGGCACGTCCTTAAGGAACGGCACACGCTGGCGCCCGGTGGTGGCAATCACGTCGATCTTGCCTCCGTCGAGCAGCCCGCGCAGCGGCGCGTAGGAATCCATGTCGATATCGACGTCACCGCGCAGCAGCGCATTGGCCGCCTCCGGCGAACTGCGGAAGGGCACGGCTGTGACTTTCACGCCGGAAACGACCTTCAACAGCTCGACCGCGAGGTTCTGCGTCGTGCCCGGGCTCAAGGTCGCGATGTTCAACTTGCCTGGATTGGCCTTGGCATACGCGATGACGTCCTTCATGGACTTGAACGGCGATCCTTTCCTCGTCACGACCAGGAAGTCGAAGCTGGCGACCGTGGAGATCGGCGCGAAATCCTTGAGCACATTGTACGGCACCGATTTGAACCAGGTGGTGTTGATCGCATAGCTGTTGCCGGTCAGCAGCAGCGTGTAGCCATCCGGCGCCGCCATGGTCGCGGCCTTGGCGGCGATGACGCCGGCCGCGCCGGGGCGGTTCTCGACCACGAAGGGTTTGCCGAGCTGGTCGGTCAGCTTCTGCGCCACGATGCGCATGCTGACGTCACCGATGGTGCCGGCGCCGTAGCCGATCACGAGTTGCACCGGACGGTTCGGATAGTCCTTGGCGTCCTGCGCACTGGCCGGCGCGCCTAGTCCCACGATCGCGATCACGGCCGCCGCGAACAGTTGCCGGGTGCCGGCCTTCATTGGCATGTGCATTCGATTCCTCCCTGTGTTTTTCGTTCGCTGCACCGCCGCTCAGGCGGCGCCCAGCTTTTCCTTCATCCAGTCGGCGGTGAGCGGCCGGAATTTGTAGCTGATGTTGAAGCAGACGTGATTGCCTTCTTCGTAGACCACATAATCGCAGGGCCCGGAAACGGTGTCCGCGAGCCGCCGTCCTTCTGCCGGCGAAATCAGCCGGTCGCCGGCGCCGAAGATGACGAGTGTCGGACATTTGATCTGCTGCGCCCTGCCCTCCAGTGTGATCGCGCGCGCGCGTTCATGCGCCTCCGCGATCGAGGAGGAATGGCTGCGGACGCGGAAGGTCTCCTGCGACACGGCTGGCATCTTCGGCAGCACGGCGCCCCAGTCGTACGGCCCGCAATTGGCGATGCAGGCCTTCAGCCGCGGCTCGCCCGCGGCGGCGAGCGGCGCATAGATCGCGCCCAGGCTCTGGCCGACAACACCGACGCGCGCGCCGTCGACATCGTCGCGCTTGGCCAGCTCATCGATCACTGCGCCGAGCACGCCGCCCCATTCGTGCGTCGTCGGCAGATAGAACGAGGTCTCGCCCTGGCCGGGACCGTCGAGTGTCAGCGCGGCGACCCCGCGCTCGACGAAGGCGCTCGCCCAATGATGGAGTTCTTCCTTGCATGCATCCAGGCCGGGAAGGATGACCGCGACCGGCGCGCGTCCGCCGCCGGCCGGCTTGCGCAGCCACCCGGCCATGGCGACGCCGCGATAGGGAAAGAGCACGCGTTCGGCCGGCAGCGGCAACGCCGTCACGCCGGCCGTGTAGCAGCGCAGCATCGCCTTGTGCGCCTGCGCGAATTCGTCCGCATGGTCGGCAAACAGGTGCTTGCCGTAGTGATAGTAGATGGCGGCCCGCACATAGGCTTCCGCCGCGGTGAGATGCCGGCCTTGCCGTTTCGCTTCGTGCGCCAGTTGCTCGTGCCGTTCGCCGAAGGCCGACCAGCCTTTGCACCAGCCGTCCCAGCGGTCGATTTCCGTCATCAGCTTGCGCAGGTCGTTGGGATCGACTCCGGTCGCCTCGTAGCGCGGGATGAAATGCGAGAAGATCAGATCGACCTGCGGGTCGGACGCCATTGTGCTTTGCTCCACTGCCGGCGCGATCGAACATGCGAAACAACGCCAGCGCAAGGCGGGTCTCTCGAAAACGCTGATGAAATCGTTTATCGAGGTTCGACACGATCAAGCTGTCGCCCCGCATTCAACCCTCGATCACCATCATTATTCCCGTGCACAACCCTCTCCGCGTCATCACCTTCCCCGGCGTCCAGAATCTGCCCAGCTTCGCCGCCGAGGCCAACGGCTTCTACGAGCACCGTGGCCTCGCCGTCCAAACCGTCTTCACGCAAAGCTCGGAGCAGCAGCGCGAGGGGCTCGCCAGAGGCATCTACGACATCGCCCATTCGGCCATCGACAACGCCGTGTCGATGGTCGATACCGCCGGACAGGACATGGTGATCGTCATCGGGCTCGACCGCGGCTTCAACAAGCTCGTCGTGCAGCCGGAGATCGCCTCCTACGACGACCTGCGCGGCAAGACGCTCGGCGTCGATGCGCCCGATACCGCCTTCGCGCTGATCGCCTATGACATGCTGCGCCGGAAGGGACTGAAGCCCGGCGACTACAACGTGAAGCCGATTGGCGCCACGCGCTTCCGCCTGCAGGCGTTGAAGGAGCGCAGCATCGACGTCTCGATGATCAATCTGCCGTTCAATCTCTTTGCGCAGCAGGCCGGCCTGAAGGTGCTCGACAATCCGACTGACGTGATCGACGAGTACCAGTCCGCCGGCGGCTTCGTGCGGCGCGCCTGGGGCGAGGAGAACCGCGACACGCTGGTGCGCTATCTGGCGGCCTATATCGAAGGCCTGCGCTGGTCGCTACGGTCCGAGAACCGCGAGGCGGCCATCGCGCTGTTGCAGACGCGCATGGAACTGGCGCGTGACGTCGCCGAGGAGAGCTTCAACCAAATCGCTGACCCGCAGCGCGGCTTCACGAAGGATGCGCGCCTTTCGCATCCGGGCATGGTGACCGTGCTGAAACTGCGCGCCGGCTATACTGGCGCGCCCTTGGACAGCATCCCCGCGCCCGATAAATATCTCGATGAAAGCTACTACCGGGCCGCCTTGGCCATGCTCGGATGAAAACGCCGGATCAGCGAGGACCAACACCATGAGCCGCGAACGCCTGCCGCTGCCGCTGCAGACGAAGGACTTCCTCGATCCGCGCCGGGCTGCGCTGGTGATGTGGGACATGCAGAACGGGCTGGCCGGCCGCGCGCCACGCGTCGCGAGCATTCGCGACAATGCGCTGAAGCTGCTCGACGCCGCCGAGCGGCAGAAGATGCCGGTGATCTGGAGCCGTCATATCCTGCCGCCGCTGCACCTGACCACCGGGCCGTTCCTGCTGTTCTTGATGAAGAAGCAGAAGGTCGATTCCCCCGACAAGCTCGTGCCGACCATGCAGGCCGGCATGGAGGACACCAACTTCATCGACGGGCTCAAGCCGCTGCCGCATCACATCGTGCTGGAGAAGAGCCAGCCATCTCTGTTCGTCGACACGCCGCTCGATCTGCGACTGAAGACGCTCGGCGTCGACACCCTCGTCATCGGCGGCGTGGCGACCGACATCGGCATTGAGTTCACCTGCCGCCACGCCGCCGCGCTCGGCTACTTCACCGTCGTGGTCGAGGACGCGAGCGGCGCCTATTCTGACGCCGCCCACGAGCGCAGCCTGGCCTTCCTGCGCGGCTGGACCACGCCTGTGGTCGACACCGCCACCGCCTGCCGCACCCTGGCGGAGCCACGCTAGGCCCGTCGCCATCCGCTGCGCACACGGCAGTACCGCCTCCCGCTCGCCCTCTGTCGGCTTCCGCGCGCGCTGCCTATCTGGTTAGAGTGCATCCAAACGGAGCCCTTCATGCCGCCAGAGGCAATGCGCATCGAAACTGACGTTCTGGTGATCGGTTCCGGCGCCGCCGGCATGTACGCGGCGATCGAAGCGGCGCGGCACGGATCGCGCGTGCTGCTCGCCGACCGCAGCCTCATCGGCCGTGGCGGCGCTACCGTGATGGCGCAGATGACGGTCGCCGTGGCGCTCGGGTCCGAAACCGACGACGCGTCCGAGTATCACCTGCGCGACACGCTCGCCGCCGGCCGCGGCCTGTGCGATCCGGAGCTGTCCGCGCTGCTGTGCGAGGAAGGCCCCGACTGTATCCGCGAGATGGACGAATGGGGCGTCGGCTGGGCGCGCAAGGACGGCCGCATCACCCAGGCGATGGCGCCCGGCCACGACCGGCCGCGCTGCGTCTATGTCGATTTCCTCAACACCGGCCCCGCCGTGTCGAAGACATTGCGCACTGTCGTCAACAAAATGGACGGCGTGCAGCGCGCCGGCGATCTCTGCGTCGTCGACCTGCTCAAGCATGATGGCGCGGTGGTCGGCGCCGCTGCGCTGCATCTCGGCAGCGGCAAGCCGGTGCTGATCATGGCGAAGACGACGATCGTCGCCACCGGCGGCCTGACGCGGCTCTATGCGCGCAACAGCGCGTCATCGAACATGGGCGGCGACGGCTACGCGTTGGCGCTGCGTGCTGGCGCCTCGCTCATCGACATGGAATTCGTGCAGTTCTTCCCGATCGGGCATCTGGCGCCGCGGCTCATCGGCATGGACCCGATCATGTGGGACCCGTTCCGCTACAAGCTCGGCGGACGGCTGCTCAATAACCGCATGGAAGAATTCACCGACAACTACGGCGTGCACGAGAACGGCAAATACGTCATCACGCGCGACGCCGGCAGCTACGCCATCCTCAAGGAAGTGGAAGCCGGGCGCGGCTCGCCGCACGGCGGCGTCTATCTCAGCTTCCAGCACTGCTCGGAGAGCCAGCTGCGCGACGCCTTCGGCCCGGTGATCGATCGCCTGGCGGCGAACGGCATCGACCTGACGAAACAGCCGGTCGAAGTGGCTCCGATCGCGCATTATCATATGGGCGGCGTGAAGGTGGACCGCGCCATGCGCACCGACATTCCCGGCCTTCTCGCCGCCGGCGAGGCCGTCGGCGGCGCCAACGGCGCCAATCGCCTCTCCGGCAACGCCATCACGGAGGCCCTGGTGTTTGGTCGCCAGGCTGGCCGCACCGCGGCCGCGGCAAATGACAAGCCGGTGCCGGACCGCGCCGATAATGCCGAGGCCTTAATCGGGCTCATCGCCGCGAAGGACGCCGGCCGCGCCGTCAACACAGCCGAATTGCTGCAACGGCTGCAGACGACGATGCAGCGCGAGGCCGGCGCGCTGCGCAACGATGCGAGCCTGCGGCACGCCTTGAGCGATATCGAGGACATCGGGGGGGCGCTTGGCGCCGATCCGGCCGGCACAGCGCAGCCCTTCGACATGCAGCGGCTCGACTGGTTCGACCTGCGCAACATGCTGCTGGTCGCGCGCGTGGTCGCGGCGGCGGCGCTGCGCCGCACGGAGAGCCGCGGCGCGCAGCGGCGCGAGGATTATGCCGCGACCGATCCGGCGTGGGCGGTCAACCAGGTCGTTACTCTGGACGGCGAAGACCTCGCGATTGCAAATGCGCCGGCGGCGCGCGAAGCGGCGGTGGCCTGACATGCAGCAGTGCACGCTCACGATCTGGCGCGGCGCGGATGCCAGGTCCGGCCACTGGCAAAGCTTCGAGGTGCCGTTCGAGCCGGGGCAGTCGGTGCTCGACGGGCTGCGCTGGATCCGCGTCAACAAGGATCCGTCGCTCGCCATCCGCTTCTCCTGCATCAACGCCAATGCCTGCAAGGAATGCATGATCGAGCTCGACGGCAAGACCGTATACGCCTGCACGGCGCGCATGCAGCCGGGCGAACTGAAACTGCATCCCCTGTCGAACAAGAAGCTGGTGCGCGATCTCGTCACCGAGATCGCGCCGCCGGCTGAGCGTTTCGGCGCGCGCTGAGCGCGCCGCTCCGACGAGAACAAGTCCTGACGTGCGCCGGCGTACGCACAATCGCATTGAACGTCTGCGGCCACTTGCGCGTTGACTGCGCGGGCCACGTCAAAAAAATATGCGGTAACCGCCATGCAGCAGGCGCGGCGAATTACTCAGTACACTGATGGATTGACTCGCTGGTCGCAGGTTTCTATCTGTCGGGGGACGCGAGGGCGATGGCCCTCCAGGCATTTGTTGCAGTGCGGGAGAACTGGTGGTGGCCGAACTCGCCGAAACACGCACCGCGGACGGGACCCGGATCGTCTACCGGCTCCTCGGCCGTCCGCAGTCCGAGCGCCGCATCGCGCTGGTCCATTCGCTGGCGATGGATCACACCTTCTGGCTGCCGGTCGCCGAGCGGCTCGCCGCCGACGCGTCGGTCCTGGTCTATGACTGCCGTGGCCATGGCCAGTCGGGCAAGCCGCCCGGTCCCTACACGACGCCGCTTTTCGCCGCCGATCTTGCCAACCTGATGGACACGATCGGTTGGCCGTCAGCCACCGTCGCCGGCGCCTCCATGGGCGGCTGCGTGTCGCTCGCGTTCGGCGCACATTTTGCCAAGAGCACGCAGGCGCTCGGCCTGATCGACACCACGGCCTGGTACGGGCCCGATGCCCCCAAGGCGTGGGAGCAGCGCGCTCAGAAGGCCAAGGCCGAGGGCCTCAAAGGCCTCATCGACTTCCAGGTGACGCGCTGGTTCGGCGACGCCTTCCGCGAGCAGCACAAGGACGTCGTGCAGCATTGCATCGACGTCTTCCTGGCCAACGATCTTTCCGCCTATGCGGAAACTTGCCGCATGCTCGGCACCAACGATCTGCGCGCCGCCCTGCCCGGTATTTCCTGTCCGACAACCGTCATCGTCGGCGACGAGGATTACGCCGCGCCGCCGGCCATGGCCGAGGCGCTGCACGCCGGCATCCGCAACTCCCGCTACGTGCTCATCGAAAAGGCACGCCATCTGACGCCGCTCGAGGTTCCCGACCGCATTACCGATGAACTGAAGCGGCTCATCGCGAGCGCCACCGCATGAAGATCAGCGGCGAACTGACCGTGCCCGCGCCGCAGGCGGCCGTGTTCGAGGCCGTGCAGGACGCGCGCTTCTTCGCCTCCTGCATCGACGGCGTGCAGGAACTGACCGAGGTCGACCCGACGCATTACGACGCCGTGCTCGAGACCAAGGTCGCCTACATGAAATTCCGCTTCAAGCTGTCGGTCGAAGTGACACGCAAGGAGCCGCCCGATACGATCGAGGCGAAAGTCGAAGGCACGCCGCTCGGCATCGTCGGACGGATCACGGCAACCTCGGTGACCCGGCTGAGCCAGGTCGGCGACGAGACCAGGATCGCCTACGAAATCGATGCCGCCATCACCGGCAAGCTCGGCAGCCTGGGCCAGCCGGTGCTGAAGTCGAAGGCGAAGGACATGGAAAAGCAGTTCTCCAGCCGCCTGCGCGAGAAGTTCTCGCCCGCATCCTCCGGGGCCGCATCATGACACCATTCGAGATTGCCGAGCCGCACACCTTGCGCGAGGCCGTGTCGCTGCTCGATGCCGACGATCCCACCATCCGCCCGCTCGGCGGCGGCACCGCGCTGATGCTGATGATGAAGGCCGGCGTATTCGAGCCGGCCAAGCTCGTCAGCCTGCGCTCGGTCGAGCCGCGCTACTCGGAGATCAAGGTCGAAGGCGACGGCAGCATCCGTATCGGCGCCCTGACGCCGCTCGCCGCGCTGGAGCATTCGAAAGATATCGCAGACAAGCTGCCAGTCATCACCCGCACCATGCCGCTGCTCTCGAACGTGCGCGTGCGCAACGTCGCCACCGTCGGCGGCGCGCTGGCGCACGGCGATCCGCACATGGACCTGCCGCCGATCATGATCGCGCTCGGCGCCACCGTGATTGTCCTCGGACCGAAGGGCGAGCGCTCGATCCCGATGGGCGAGCTGATCACCGGCTATTACGAGACGCAGCTCGCCAAGAACGAGCTGATCAGCGAGGTCGTCGTTCCGCCGCAGGCGGGCAAACGGTCGGTCTACCTCAAGTGCACGACCCGCGCGGCGCATGACTGGCCGGCGCTCGGTGTCGCTGTCACCGTTGCCGGCGGCGCCGGCGGCGTCACCGACACCAACATTGTGGTCAGCGCCGCCACCGACCGCGCGATCCGCCTCGACAAGGCCAGCAAGTTGCTCAAGGGCCGACGTCCGGACGCGACGCTGCTCGGCGAGGCGGGCGAAGCGGCAGCTGCGGAAGTGGAGCCAATGGACGACTCGCAAGGCTCGGCCGCCTACAAACGCGAGCTCGTGCGCGTCTACGTCGAACGCGCGCTGCGACAGGCGCTGGAGATCGGAGGCACGGCCCAATGAACGACATGACCCCGGCCCGCGGCGGCGAAGTCGGCCGCTCTTTGCCCCGGCTCGAAGCTAGTGCGAAAGTCACCGGCCGCGTCGAATACGTGCACACGATGCGGCTGCCCGGCATGCTGGTCGCCAAGCTCGTGCGCTCCACCGTCGCGCACGGCCGCATCAAGTCGATCAACATCGACGAGGCGATGAAGGTGCCGGGCGTCGAGCGCATCGTCACCAGCGCCGACGTCTGCAAGATCATCCCGCATCCCTATTACGGGCCCGCCTTCCACGACCAACCGATCCTCGCCATCGACAAGGTCGTCTATGTTGGCGAGCCGGTCGCAGCCGTCATCGCGCGCGACCCGCACGTGGCCGAGCAGGCGGCGCGCCTGGTCGAAGTGGACTACGAGGAATTGCCGGCGATCTTCGACGAGGTCGAGGCCCAGACGTCCAAGATCATCGTGCACGACGAGCTCAAGCCGGCGGGCACCTTCCCCGACCTCAAGCACCTGCACGGTGTGCGTGACACCAACGTCGCGCTCGATTTCCATCTCGAGCACGGCGATTCCGACAAGGCCTTCAAGACCGCCGACCGCGTTTTCGAGCACACCTTCAAGACGCAACAGGTGTTGCACGTCCCGCTCGAGCCCTACGTCTCGATCGCCGAGACCGACGGCAAGCGCATGACCATTCACACCGCGTCGCAGAGCCCGTCCTTCGTGCGGCTTGAGATCGCGCGCCTGCTCGGCTGGGCGGAGAACCGCATCCGCGTCCGCGTGCCGTTCCTCGGCGGCGGCTTCGGCGGCAAGCTCTACATCAAGCTGGAAGCCTTGGTCGCTGTGCTGTCGCTGATGACCAAGCGGCCGGTGAAGATCTCGCTCACCATGGAAGAGCAGTTCTACACCTTGACCAAGCACGCGAGCACGTTCCGCATCAAGAGCGCGGTCGACAAGACCGGCAAGATCACCGCGCGCGAATGCGAGGTGTGGTGGAACGGCGGCGCCTATGCCGACATCGGCCCGCGCATCACGCAGAAATCCGGTTTCACCGCGCCCGGTCCCTACGACATAGACCACGTCAAGATCGACTCCTACGCGCTCTACACCAACTTGCCGCCGGCCGGCGCGCTGCGTGGCTTCGGCATCCCGCAGCTGGTATGGGCCTATGAGAGCCACACCGACCTGATCGCGCGCGGGATCGGCATGGACCCGGTCGAATTCCGCCGCAAGAACGTGCTCCGCGACGGCCGTCCGCAGGCGACCGGCACCGTGGTCAAGGACATGGGCGCCGAGGCCTGCCTCGAGCGCGCGGCCGAGCTCATCAACTGGAAAGCCCCGTTCGATCGTGGCACCGGCAAGATCCGCCGCGGCCGCGGCATCGCCATCGGCTTCAAGGCGTCGATCTCGCCGACCACGTCGATCGCGGTCGTGCACGTCGCAGCCGACGGCAGTTGCACGCTGTTCTGTGGCACCGTCGACATGGGCCAGGGTTCCGACACGGCGATGGCGCAGCTCGTCGCCGAGGTCCTCAACATCCCGACCGAGGCCGTGAACGTCGTCCACTCCGACACCGACGTGACGCCCTACGACATGGCGACCCTCGGCTCGCGCTCGACCTTCCACATGGGGCTGGCCGTCAAGAAGGCGGCCGAGGACGCCAAGGCCAAGCTCGAGGCGCTCGCCGCCGAGGTCGGGCTGCCTCCGGGCAGCAACGTGCCGATCCGCGAACTGTTCGAGCGCAAGTACAAGATGCAGGCCGGCACCATCGTCGGCACCGGCGACTTCATCCCCTCCTACGCGCCGCCAAACCACGACAACGGCCAGTCGGAGAACGTCACGCCGTTCTGGATGGTCGGTGCCACCGCGGTCGAGGTCGCCATCGACACCGAGACCGGGCACATGAAGATCGAGCGCATGATCAATGTCGCCGACGCCGGCCGCTCGATTAATCCGAAGATCGTGGAGACGCAGCTCTCCGGCGCCGCGGTGATGCAGCTCGGCTTCACCACGACCGAGAAGATGGAGTTCGAGGCGGGCCAGGTTACCAATGCCTCCTTCGCCGACTACAAGATCCCCGGCATTCTCGACCTGCCCGAGACCATGACCAATGTCATGGTCGAGGCCAACCAGCACAACGGCCCGTTCGGCGCCAAGGGCGTCGGCGAGTCCGGCACCTTCGGCGTGTCGCCGGCGATCGCCAACGCCGTCGAGGACGCGATCGGGGTGCGCATCACGTCGCTGCCGATCACGCCGGAGAAGATCTACCGCGCCATCCGCGCCGCCAACAACGATCCGCTCGAGGACTAGGATGAGCCCGCAGAAAAAAACCATCAGCTTCGAGCTCAACGGCCGCCCGGTCACCGCCGAGGTCGCGACGCATCACACCTTGGTCGAGCTCCTGCAGAACGAATTCGACCTGTTCGGCGCGCGCGAAAGCTGCGCGCAGGGCCTGTGCGGCTGCTGCACCGTCGTGGTGAACGGCAAGCCGGTGTCCGGCTGTCTTTACCTCGCCGCGTTCGTCGACGGCGCCAAGGTCCAGACCGTCGAAGGGCTCGCATCGGACGACAAGCTCGATCCGGTGCAGGAGGCCTTCATCGAAGCCGGCGCCTTCCAGTGCGGCTTCTGCACGCCCGGCTTCGTGTTGATGACGAAGAAACTGCTCGACGCGCATCCCTCGCCCGACGACGACCAGATTCGTCACTATCTCGCCGGCAATCTCTGCCGCTGCGCCGCCTATCCGGAAATTGTCCGCGCCGTGAAGCTCGCCGCGACCAAGCGGAAGACAGTCGCCGCCTGACGACGTGCAAAGCATATACGGGGAAGTGAAGGATGAGCGCTGTAGCGGGTTCGACTGACATCCCCTGGTATCGCTCGCTCAATCGCGCCCAGTGGAACACGCTTTTCGCGTCCAATCTCGGCTGGCTATTCGACGGCTTCGAGACCTACGCCCTGATCCTGACGGTCGGACCGGCACTGCATCAACTGCTGCATCCGAACGAGTATGCGCAGATTCCCGTCTTCGCCGGGCTGGTCATCGCCATCACTCTGCTCGGCTGGGGCATCGGCGGCATGATCGGCGGCGTCCTCGCCGACTATATCGGCCGCAAGCGCATGATGATCATCGCCGTGCTGACCTATTCGGTGGCGACCGGCCTGAGCGCGCTGTCCTTCGACTGGATTTCGTTCGCCGTCCTGCGCTTCCTCGTCGGCATCTGCATCGGCTCGGAATGGGCGACCGGCTCGTCCATGATGGCCGAGCTGTGGCCCGACAATGCGCGCGCCAAGGGCGCCGGGTTGATGCAGTGCGGCCTCGGCATCGGATTCTTCGTCGCCTCCTTCGTGTGGCTGTTCATCAGCCCCGTCAGCGCCGGCGCATGGCGCTATATGTACCTGATCGGCGTGCTGCCTGCGCTGCTCACGTTGTATATCCGGCGTTCGATCCCCGAATCGCATCTGTGGGAGAAAGCCGACGCGCGGCGCCGCGCGGTGCTCGAACAGAAGCGCGCGGGCCACACGTTGAGCGAGTCCGAAGAGAAGCTCGCGCGCTTCACGCTCGTCGATCTCTTCAGCGATCCGTCCATCCGCAAGCAGACGATCCTCGTCTTCTTCATGTCGCTCACCACCACGGTCGGCTTCTGGGGCATCTCCACCTGGGTGCCGCCATTCGTCGCCGGCATTGCCGCAAAGTCCGGGCTGCCGGCCGCGCAATGGGCGAGTTATGCCGGCATGGCCTATACGATCGGCTCCGTGCTCGGCTACATTAGTTTGGGGTTCCTGGCCGACGCCTTCGGCCGCAAGCCGGTGACGATCGTCTATTTCATCTTGGCACTTGTATTCACGCCGGTGCTGTTCTTCTGGACGCAGAACCTCACGCTGCTGCTCGTCCTCACCTGCGTGAATGCGTTCTTCAGCAACGGCCAGTACACGTGGATGCCGGTGTGGCTGCCGGAGCTCTATCCGACGCGCATGCGGGCCACCGCGCTCGCCTTCGCGTTCAATGCGCCGCGCTTCATCGCCTTTCTCGGGCCGCTGCTCGCCGGCACGATGATCGTGCACTTCGGCGGCTTCGGCCGTGCGGCGATGGTGCTGGCCACGATCTACATCGTCGGCATCGCCTGCGCGCCGTTCCTGCCGGAGACACGCGGGCGCTCACTGCCGGCGTGAGGCCTCGAAACCGCGGGCTATTCGTCGAGGCGGATGGGCGCGCGGCTGAATTCGTTATTCTGGTCGACGAGGCGTGACAGCAAGCTCATGAACTGCTGTCGCTCCTGCTTGCTCAAAACCTCGAGCAGCCGGCGTTGCGCGCGCTCGGCCTTGGGCTGAAAGCGCGCCATCAGCGTCACGCCCTTCGGCGTGATCGCGATCGAGCGCTTGCGCCGGTCGAGCTTGCTTACGGTCTGTTTGAGGACACCGCGGCGCGTGAGGCGATCGACGACATTGGCGACGTTGGAGCGGTCGAGGCCCAACTCCTCGGCCAGTTCGACCTGGCCGACGCCGGGCTGCGACTTGACGATGGTCAGGATGCCCCACTGGATCGGCGTGACCTGCTCGGCCGCGCATTCCTTCAGGAAGATCGCCATGTGGATTTGATGCAGCCGGCGGACGAGGAAGCCGGGTCTTGTCCAAACGACCCTGGTCCGGTTGGCTTCCCCAGTCATTCTTTTCATCGCGCCTGAATTCGGTCTATGACGGCACCCTAACCGTTTTGCCCCGCGGGTCAAACGCACGCAAGAAAGCCCGAAACGACCATGAGCAACGCCATCAACTGCATCGACCCGCGCGACAGCGCGGCGCCCGGGGGCCACTACAGCCACGCCGCCGTCGCCGGCGGTTTTGTCTTCGTCTCCGGGCAATTGCCGATCGCACCCGACGGCAACAAGCTCGCCGATGCGAGCTTCGAGGAGCAGACGCGGCAGGTGCTCGACAATGTTGCGCGCGCACTCGTTGCGGCGGGCAGCGGCATCGACAAACTGGTGCAGGTGCGCGTCTACGTCACCGACATCGCGCTGTGGCCGCAGTTCAATACCTTGTACGCGGCCTGGGCCGGCGCCGCGCGACCGGCGCGCGCGGTGGTGCCGGTACCGGTGCTACACTACGGCTTCAAGATCGAGGTCGAGGCAGTGGCGCTCGCCTGAACGGCGCGCGTCACTTGTACGGCAGGATGTCCTGCCAGAACGAGCAGTCGTGCATCTGGCCGTATCCCGGATGCTGGTGACCGCCGGTGAGTTCGAGATACTGGATATTCTCGGACTGCGCCGAATACGTCGTCCACGCGTCGGAGGACAGATCGCCGCTTTTTGCCGTCGGTACGCCATTGCGTGCGAATGACGTCCAGTAGTCGACCAGCAGGTCCGAAAGTTTTTCCTGTTTGGCATTCAGCGGGTGCGGTGTGCCCTGCCCGCCATGAAACAGCGGGAAGAGATACAACAGCTCCGCCGTATGATAGGCGCGCATCGGAAAGCTCGTGGGCGGATAGTAGGACGGCGCCGTCCGATCGCGGAATTCATAGGCATAGACTGAAACATATTTCGTCCAGTCATTGTCGAGCAGACGCGCAGTACACGCCTTGAATTTCTGCGCGACCGCGATCTCCGCGAGACTCGGGCTTTCGTACTTCGACATCGGATATTTCTGCGCCAGGGCCACCTTGTGCGCAGCGCCCATCGAGCCCAGGAATTTCTCGTAGCCGTCGGCCGTCAGCGGTGGCGCCCCGCGTTGCGTTTCAGGCATGAAGAAGGATTGCTCGTCCTGAACCAGCCCGGTCAGGATCGGCACGTGATTGAAATTGCCGGTGCGGTAGGCGTGTGGCGCGTCGTCGGTGATGATCGTGCCGTCGGCCGAGGGAAACTCGGTCACGAGATGCACAACCGGCGCCTGATGCTCGAAGATCTGCCTGATGCTCAGATTGCGCAGACACGCCGCCGCGGCGTCCGGGCAACCAGCCTGCTTGGCGAACGCCTCGCCGGCCTTCAGTTCCGCTTCCGGCGTGACGACGGTGATGTGCGTACCACTCTCATTGATGGCACGATGGAACAGGCCCTTCGCGGTTGGCGATTGCAGGTTCGCCATCACGGCGGTCCCGCCGCCCGACTGGCCAAAGATCGTCACGTTGCCGGCATCGCCGCCGAAGCTTGCAATGTTCTGCTTGACCCAGCGCAGCGCCGCCTGCTGATCCATGATGCCGTAGTTGACGTGCGGATGACCTTCGTTGTTGAGCGAGGGGACGGACAGGAAACCGAGCGCGCCGACCCGAAAGTTCAACGTCACGACGATGACGTGACCGCGCTGCGCCAGCTTGCTACCGTCGTAATCGTTGCTTTCGCCGCTGAACAGACCGCCGCCGTAGAACCAGACCATGACCGGCAGTTTGGCCGCTGCGTCCGACCCGTGCGGCATAAAGACGTTGAGATAGAGGCAGTCCTCGCTATTGCTGGGCGCCGCGAAGATGCCGCGCGAGGGCTGCGCGCAGGAATTTGCGAATGCCGTCACGTGCCGCGTGCCGGACCAGGATGCCGGCGCGGCCGGCGGCCGCCAGCGCAGATCGCCGACCGGCGGAGCGGCATAGGGAATGCCGAGAAATTCATCGACGCCACCGACGACCTTGCCTTGCAGGTCTCCGGTTGCGACGTGCACCGGGCGAGTGAGGTCGGCCGCCCGTACAGCCGACACGACGCACGCGGTCGCGACGACCGCCGCCGCCATCATCGAAATCCTGCCGTTCAGCCGGCGGCCGGAGCGCTTCGGCATCGCGTGCCTCCCCTTGATGACTATCGAAAGTCCGGATTTTTGGGCAATTAGGACGTTAGTCTTTTTGAATGATCGTCTGATTGTACGACGAACTCTGTGGGCGTCAACGCGGCGCAACTGCACCAGCGCGGCGCATGCGCTGTTGCGGTAGGCGGCGGCGCGACGACCCGCAAAGAACGGTACGCGGCGACCGGAGCTGGCGACGGCGAAAAGGCCACGCGCTGATGATGTCTTGGGGGGATGGTGGGCGCGACAGGGATCGAACCTGTGACCCCCTCCATGTCAAGGAGGTGCTCTTCCGCTGAGCTACGCGCCCATCCAGGGGGGTGGTCTTATCGGCTGGGCCCCGGCGAGGCAAGGGCCCGGCAAGGGCGCGCCGGATCAGGCCGCCGCCAGCATCTTCTGCACTTCGGTGACCAGCTCGCGCAGGTGGATCGGCTTCGACAGCACCTTGGCCTGCTTCGGCGCGCTGGAATCCGGGTTCAACGCCACCGCGGCGAAGCCGGTGATGAACATGATCTTGATATCGGGATCGAGTTCCGCGGCGCGACGGGCGAGCTCGATACCGTCCATCTCCGGCATGACGATGTCGGTGAGCAGCAGTTCGAACGGCTCCTCGCGCAGCCGCTGATAGGCCGAAAGTCCGTTGTCGTACGAGGTGACCTCGAAGCCGGCGTTCTGCAGCGCCTTCACCAGGAACCGCCGCATGTCGGTATCGTCTTCAGCCAGCAGGATTTTTGACATCATCCCCAAGTACCCCGGTCGCAGCCGGCCCCAACCGGCGCAGCGCCCTATAACACTTGTACCCGGTAAACATCGGGTGAACCGAAAGCCAGGCTTGGAATTGTCACCCCGCCATCGGACAATACCCCGCCTGGGCGGGCTTTCGCCCGCTCCTTGAGCCTACCCGACCAGCCTGAGGGCCGTCACCAGCCATGAGCGCACCCCGCGACGAGCTCGACCCGCCGTTCGAAATCATCGAACCGACGGTCTGCCGCGGCCCCGTCCTGTTCAATTCGCCACATTCGGGCTCGCACTATCCGCGCGCCTTCCTGGAGGCCTCGCGCCTCGACATCCCGACGCTGCGCCGCTCCGAGGACAGCTTCGTCGACGAGCTGATCGCCGGCGTCGTCGTCGAGGGCTACCCCATGATGCGCGCGCATTTCCCGCGCTGCTTCGTCGACGTCAACCGCGAGCCGTACGAGCTCGATCCGCGCATGTTCGAAGGCCGCCTGCCCTCCTTCGCCAACACCCGCTCGATGCGGGTGGCTGGCGGGCTAGGCACCGTCGCGCGCGTGGTCGGCGACGCCCAGGAGATCTACGACCAGCGCATTCCGGTCGACGACGCGCTCGCCCGCATTGACAGCCTGTACAAGCCCTACCACCGCGCGCTGCGCCGGCTATTCACCGGGCTGCACCGCGAGTTTGGCGCGGCGGTGCTGGTCGACTGCCATTCGATGCCGTCGAACGCTGGCCATCGCGACGAGCGGCCGCGCCCCGAATTCGTGCTCGGCGACCGCTACGGCACGAGCTGCATCGGCCTCGTCGGCGACGTGGTCGAACAGACCCTGCGCGGCCTCGGCTATACGGTCAGCCGCAACAAACCCTATGCCGGCGGCTTCATCACCGAGCACTACGGCAATCCGGCGGCCGGCCTGCACGCCATCCAGCTCGAGATCAACCGCGCCCTGTACATGGATGAGCGGCGGTATCAGCACACGGAGAATTTCGCTCAGCTCGCTGCCGACATGACTGCATTGGCGCGGCGCCTCGGCGACATTCCGGTCGACGAGCTGCGCCCCTATCGCGCGGCCGCTGAATAACGAACACTGATGCGGGATAAAAAAAGGGGCCGCTCGCGGGTGCAAGCGGCCCAAGTCTAGGGAGGAAACGCCCAAGGAGGGCAGCGATAGCTCTCGCTACCGCATTGCAATAACTTACACCGCGACGCACAAAAATCAAGGGCGAATGGTCCAAAACCCATGATTTTATCGCATAGCTGGGAACCGAAATCCGGACGATTGCTCTGTGGAATGGGTGGAATAGTCACTCACCAGCCACAGATTCACTGCCAATAGTCCCCTACCTGCCGGATGAGCTTTGCATTTTTGAGGTACTTCGGCACGCTGGCTCCGCTTGCGTGGCGCCAGGGAAGGCTTCGGCCGGGACGACAGGAATGACCGCCGTCGATTTCACCAACTTCGTCGACCAGCTCGCCACCGCGTCCGGCGACACCATCCTCCCCTTCTTCCGCACCGCGCTGGCGGTGGAGAACAAGAAGGCCGGCGGCTTCGACCCCGTCACCGCCGCCGACCGCGCCGCCGAGAACGCCATGCGCGCCCTCATCCGCGAGAACTTCCCGGCGCACGGCATCCTCGGCGAGGAATACGGCAGCGAGCGCGCCGATGCCGAATATGTCTGGGTGCTCGACCCGATCGACGGCACCAAGTCGTTCATCGCCGGCATGGTGGCATGGGGCACGCTCATCGGCCTCACGCGGCTGGGCGAGCCGGTGTTCGGCATGATGCACCAGCCGTTCACGCGCGAGCGCTTCTCCGGTGACGGCGGCGCCGCGCGCTACCGCGGTCCGGCGGGAAATCGCGATCTGCGTGTGCGTGCCTGCGATTCCATCGGCGACGCGCTGATGTTCACCACCTCCCCGCTTCTGATGAATGAGGCGGACCGCGCCATCTTCAAGCGCGTCGAGGACAAGGTGAAACTCTCGCGCTACGGCGGCGATTGCTACGCCTACTGCATGCTGGCGGCCGGCCAGATCGACCTCATCATCGAGACCGAATTGAAGCCGCACGACGTCGTCGCGCTGATCCCGATCGTCACCGGCGCCGGCGGCATCATGACGACGTGGGAGAACGGCCCGGCGCAGGCAGGCGGCCGTATCGTCGTCGCCGGCGACAAGCGCGTGCACGCCGCCGCGCTCGAATTCCTGCACCACGCGTAAGGCGCCGAAGGCCGGCTCGCTTGCGCCTGCCTCCTGATGCCGCGGCGGAAATACGATGCCGTCGTGGTCGGTCAGGTCGCTGACATGGCGCATTAACCGCACCGGCAAATGGTACGGCCCACACCGAAAAAACTTGCCTGTGGCCTTGGCACCATAATTCCTCCATGGTTGCCCAGCTTGCTATGCTGCGAAGCGTCGTGAGCCGGCCCCCCGGCCCGCGGCGTTCCATCGGGGATCAGACCTTCAGTAATGGCCGATACGTACGTCCTGCCCGCGCTTCCGCAGCGTTTGTTCGCGGCGCGCAGAAACAGTCAGTTCATGTCTGGAGCCACCCTGGTCGGCTTCGGAACGATTGCGACCGGCACCTTCATGGCCGCGCTGGTTGGCAGCGCACTGACATGGATGCACGGGACCTATCGTCCGGCGTACGTCGCGGCGAAGGTCGACTCCGCTCTGTCGGTGATCACGCCGCAGACCGGTCACGAGGCCGCGCCCGCCTCGCCCGACTTCTCCGAACGCGCGAAGACCACGCTGACGTTCGACGACCGGTTCGCTTTGCAGACCGATCCGACCTTGTCGCCGGACACGGCCTATGTGTGGTCACCGGCCGGCGGCCTTTCGACTTTATTCGTGCGCCCTGTCGCACCCGCCGATCACTTGGCAGCCTTGCCGATGCCGGCGCCGATCGTCGCCGCGCGCAACACGCAGCCGCAGACCCAGGCCCAGCGCGAAGCCGATCTCGTGCCGATGCCGCGCACGCATCCGGCCGGTGCCACGCCGCTGGCAAAAAGCAACGTGCGGCCGATTCCGGTTCCGGCACAGCCGGAGCAGGCGCCGCAGACGGCCGAGCAGAAGCCCGCATCGACCGGCTTCTTCAGTTTCCTCAGCCACATCTTCAGGCCGGCGGAAAAGCCGAACGTGAAGGCGCTGTTCGTCGCCAATCCGAAGGCTGCGATCTACGACATCGCGGCGCACGTCGTTTATCTGCCGAACGGTGAGGCGCTCGAGGCGCATTCCGGCTACGGCCAATGGCTCGACGATCCGCAATCCTACGCGCGCAAGGATCGCGGCGTGACGCCGCCGAACATCTACAAGCTCACGCTGCGTGAGAAGCTCTTCCACGGCGTGAAGGCGCTGCGGCTGACGCCGGTCGGCGAGGACGCGCAGATGTACGGCCGCGACGGAATGCTGGCGCACACCTACATGCTCGGCCCGAACGGCCAATCGAACGGCTGCGTGTCCTTCAAGGACTACACGAAGTTCCTGCAGGCCTTCGCCAGCGGTGAGATCGACCAGTTGATCGTGCTGCCGCGGGTGCCCGCGGCGCCGGCCACCCCTGCCGCCACCACCGTGGCCCAGGCCGGCTGAGCGGCGGCGTTCAGGCCGCCGCCGCGAATTCCGCCATCACCTTCTCTTCGAACGCGAGGACCTGTTGCACGCTCGCGCGCGTCTTCATGCGCTCGAAATGCGCCACGCAGTTGGCGAACCCCGACAGGTCGAATTTGAACTGGTAGCCGCGGCGGAAGCACCAGAAGAAGTGCGCGTCGGCGGCGGTGAAATGATCGAAGAAATACTCGCGTCCGGCGAGCATCGCGTCGGCGACCTTGTAGGCCTCGAAGATCGTCTCCTGCGCCATCCGGCGCACGCCCTCCTCGCTACCCGGGGTGTCGCAGATCTTCATCGGCGCGTGCACGCGCGACAGCACCGGGTGAATGCCCGACGCGCACCACGACATCACCGAGATCGCCTGCAATTCCTGCCAGGGATCGGTCGGCAGCAGCTTCGCCGCGGGGAAATTGCGCGCGATCCACTGCTGGATGGCGACATTCTCGGTCAGCGGCTTTCCGTCGACGACGAGCAGCGGCACCTTGTGCTTCGGATTGAGCCGCAAGTAGTCGGGCGCGTTCTGCTGTCCCTTACGCAGATTGATCGGGTGCACCGTGAACTTTGCCTTCGCCTCCGTCAGGGTGACGTATGGCACCAGCGAACAGGCGATCGGCGCGTAGTAGAGAACGACGTCCATTGCTTTCTCCCGATGAAATTTGACTAATCTGCTTGTGGCCATCTGATGCGGATCGCGTAGGCTCCGCAAGACACGTCCGCGTCAGTAGCGCGGTGTGCCCGGCACGAAGGCGTCGAAGGCCGCCCAGAACTGCCCGCGATAGCCATCGAGCTCCTGCAGGATCTCGTGCTTGGCGCCGGCGAGGATAAGATGGCGACCGGCGAGCAATTGCGAGCCGAAGGCCTCAATCGCCGGCGTCGACACGACCTCGTCGCGGCCGGCGGCAACCATCAGGATCGGCTGGCGGATGCGGCCGGCATAGCTCGGATCGGTGAAGCGCTTCATCAGCCGCAGCGCCGCGTCGGCCCAGGACACCGTCGGCGCGCCGAGGCCGAGCTCGGACTCTTCTTCCAGAATTGCCGCGTTGCGCGCGTAGCGCACCGGATCGGAGGTAAGCACGTTGCCGAGGAAGGGCTGCTTGCCGACCGCGTTGGCATCGTTGGTCGGCACATAGGCGCGGCCGGTACCGAACAGCCGCAACGTGCGCGCCAGCGGTCCGGCGAAGGCCATCTTGGCGCTCGACGGCAGCGCGATCATTGGCGCCGACAGCACCATGCGCTCGAACCAGCGGCTGCCGTCGTGGCAGGCGCGGATGGCGATCGCCCCGCCCATCGAATGGCCGAGCGCGAAGATCGGCGGCGGGCAGTCAGGCAGCACCACCTGCTCCATGATGGCTTCGAGATCGGTCAGGTATTCGGAGAAATTGCGCACGTGTCCCTTGCGCCGGTCGGTGAGCGCGCGATCGGACAGGCCCTGACCGCGCCAGTCGAACGTCGCCACCGCGAAGCCGCGCGCGCGCAGGTCGCGCACCGTCTCGAAATATTTCTCGATGTACTCGGCGCGCCCCTGCAGCACGACGACGGTGCCTTTGCGGCCGGGCGGCGGGGCCCAGCGTGCGAAGCGCAAATTGACGCCGTCCGGCGTCTTGATGGAGCCGGTGACGACCTGGTCGGGAACCGGATTGGCGGGGATGGAGACGAGTTTCATGGACGGCCGCGGGCCGCTGCGGCCCTTCCCTGCGGTTATAGCAGGGTCGCACGCGGCCTCAATCGCCGGTTCCGGCCCCTGCCGGGATTCCCCCGGAAATTCAGCGATTTGGCGCATGGCGGCGGCCCCTTGCGGGCCAAAATTGCCGTTCCTACATCAAGGGTCGCGCAGGCCAATGACGGCTGCGCACGGTCTGGTCCGGCCATGACGGCGGGCCACCGCGTATCGCTCAACATGGAGGATATGCCATGCGTACGTTCGATCTTGCTCCCCTTTATCGTTCCACCGTCGGTTTCGACCGGCTCTTCTCGATGCTGGACGGCTTCGACAGTGTTCCGGGCTACCCGCCCTACAACATCGAGCGCACCGGTGAGAACGACTACCGCATCAGCATTGCTGTCGCCGGCTTCGGCGAAGGCGACCTGTCGATCGAGGCGAAAGACAACACGCTGACGGTCAAGGGCGCCAAGCAGGCCAAGGACGAGCAGAACGGCGAGGTGCTCTACCAGGGCATCGCCGCGCGCGCCTTCGAGCGCGTGTTCCAGCTCGCCGACTACGTGGTCGTGAAGGCCGCGAAGCTCGAGAATGGCCTGCTGCACGTCGATCTCGTCCGCGAGATTCCCGAGGCGAAGAAGCCGCGGCAGATCCCGATCGCCAACACTGCGGCCCAGCCGCAGGTTGTCGACGCGAAGGTCGCGGCCTAACGGTTTCGAACCTTCCAAAACGAGAAGCGCCCCGGATGCCCCCGGGGCGCTTTTTTTATTGGCTGGGGGCTTCGTCGCGCGCGACCGGCGCCGAGGCCGGCGGCGGCGCGGTGAACTTCTCCGCCTTGTCTTCGCGCGAGAATTTCGGCGTCGGGTAGATTGGCGTGAGCGTATCCGCGCTCGCCTGCGGCGGCGGCGCGGTCAGCACCGCGCGATGCTCATCGGGCTTCGGCGCGCTGCTGAAGGGATGACGGCGCAGCGGCGCCTGCTTGCGCACGCGCGGCGGCGGCGCGACATCCTCGACGTCATCGGGCGGGCCGGCATCCGCTGCGTCGGACGGCTCCGCCGTCGCCTGGTCGTCCTCGGGGCCCGGCACATGGATGATGCGCGGTCCGCTGTGCAGAGGCGCGGTGGCGGCGACCGGCCGCACCGGCGCCACCGACAGGATATCGCCGAGCTGCGCGTCAGCGACGACACGCATCTCGACGCCGCGCCGATCATAGGCGTGCAGCACGTAATAGGAGCCGCGCCGCATCGGCCGGCTGGCCGGCTCGAGCGCCATTTCGCGCACGCGCGTGACGATCTCGTAGGCCGGCATCGCGTCGGCCGGCGTACTCGCCGGATCGAGATAGCGCGCGCCGGCTGCGTAGAGCGTCATCGGCGCGGCAAAACCGAACACCGTGGCGAAGGCGAGAACCGCAGTCTTGTGCCGGCCCTTGCCCATGGTCAGCGCCGCGCGATCAGCCGGATGATGTTGTCGAAGGACAATGCGCCGCCGCCGAGCGAGATCAGCACCAGGAGGATCGACACCCAGTAGATGTGCTCGCCCCAGAAAATCTGCGGCACGATGAACACGGCAATCAGGCCGGTGATCATCAGCAGACCGAGCGAAGCGAAGCGCGTGGCGAAGCCGAGCACCAGACAGATCGGCAGCACGAACTCGGCATAGCTGACGGCATAGGCGGCGATCGCCGGCGGCAGCGGGATCGGCGGATACTGCGTGAGGAAGTCGGCGAAGGTGTCGGCCTTCACGTGCAGCGGCAGCACCATCGAGAAATCGAGGGCCGGCAGCCGGAACGGCAGGTTCGACAGGAACGGCAGTTGGGTCGGCAGGTGCAGCGAGACCGCCGGGCCGTCGATGCGGCTCTGGCCGTCGAGGAAGAAGATGCGCGCCATCACCAGCCGCAGCGCCAGCGCCACCAGCGCGAAGGGCACGCAGGAACAGGCGGCGATGAAGCCGTCTACGGTCATGCCGACGACCGAGCGCGACCGGCGCGCCCGCTCGGCGGCGCGGGCGGCGATGGCCTGGCTGGTACTCAGCGCCTTGCTGACGGCCGGCGACGGCCGCGGCATCGACACCGCCTGCATGCGGGACAGTTCCAGCGGCGGCGGCGCCAAGGTCGCGAGCTTGTCCGCCAGCCGCGACATGGCAACCTCGCCGGAGAGCGGCTGCGCGGCAGCCGCGAGTTGGTCGCTCATGGCAACGCTCCGTGCTTTTCGCGCCGACCATAGCGAAAAGCCGCATGAATACGGGCTTTTCCCGGATTCACGATTAAACGGTTAACCCCGCCGCGTGCTGACGCAGGACGCCGCGGTTGAGCCCGCCGCAACGGCATTGCGCGCGCCGCCGACACGTGGTCCTCTTATTGCCGGAGAGCGAGACGCGGCCGCAAGAAAACGACGCGTCGACGCGATTCCGCCGTGGACCGGCCTTGTGCGGCAAGGCAAAATTTGGCATGGTCCATTAGGACAGCAATGCTGTCCTAATGGCGTCGGCCGATACCGGTCTCCAGAGTGCAGGGCGGCATCGGCGGGACGCGAAGCGGGGGCAGATCGCTCCGGTGACAGGCCGGACGACGGCCCCCTTCTCGGGAACGGTTGTGCTTGGCACGCGGCGGAAGAGGCGCCGCGGACGAGACGGGTACGCCGGCGGAGTGACAACCGCGGCGGAGGCAGGGCCAAAATGACTGAGCGAAAGACGGGCGCAGGTTTTCTTCAACGCGAGTTCGCCGCTCGCGACGCCAAACTTTCGCGCACGGCCACGCTCGATCCGGGCACGCCGCTGCCGCAGGGCCTCTACGACCCGTCGCTGGACAAGGATTCCTGCGGCGTCGGCTTCATCGCCGACATCAAGGGCCGCAAGTCGCACCAGATCGTCGAGGACGGTCTGCGCATCCTGTGCAACCTCGAGCACCGCGGCGCCGTCGGCGCCGACCCGCGCATGGGCGACGGCGCGGGCATCCTCGTGCAGATCCCGCACAAGTTCTTCGCCAAAAAGGCGCAGGAAGCAGGCTTCTCCCTGCCCGCGCCCGGTGAATACGCCATCGGCCAGTTGTTCCTGCCGACGGAGCCGAGCTGGCGGCAGATCATCCGCGATATTTACGCGGAGATGGTCGCGCGCGAGGGGCTCACTTTGCTCGGCTGGCGCGACGTGCCGACCGACAATTCCACGCTCGGCGAGTCGGTGAAGCCGACCGAGCCGAAGCACATGCAGGTGTTCATCGGCAAGGGCAAGAAGAAGCTCGACGAGAACGCCTTCGAACGCAAGCTCTACATCCTGCGCAAGGCGATCTCGAACGCCGTCTACAAGAAGCGCGAGCGGCGCGTCGCGAGCTATTACCCGGTGTCGATCTCCTGCCGCACGGTGATCTACAAGGGCATGTTCCTCGCCGACCAGCTCGGCACCTATTATTCCGACCTGCACGATCCGGATTTCGAGAGCGCGCTGGCGCTGGTGCACCAGCGCTTCTCGACCAACACCTTCCCGACCTGGTCGCTGGCGCATCCGTACCGCTATCTCGCGCACAACGGCGAGATCAACACGCTGCGCGGCAACGTCAACTGGATGGCGGCGCGGCAGGCCTCGGTCTCCTCGCCGCTGTTCGGCAAGGACATCGAGAAGCTGTGGCCGATCTCCTATGAAGGCCAGTCCGACACCGCCTGCTTCGACAACGCGCTCGAGTTCCTGGTGCAGGGCGGCTACTCGCTCGCGCACGCGATGATGATGATGGTGCCGGAGGCCTGGGCGGGCAACCCGCTCATGGACGAGGAGCGCCGCGCCTTCTACGAATACAACGCCGCGCTGATGGAGCCGTGGGACGGCCCGGCCGCGCTCGCCTTCACCGACGGCCGCCAGATCGGCGCCACGCTCGACCGCAACGGCTTGCGCCCGGCGCGCTATTTCCTGACGCGCGACGACCGCATCGTCATGGCCTCCGAGATGGGCGTGCTGCCGATCGCGGAAAAGGACATCGTCAAGAAGTGGCGCCTGCAGCCGGGCAAGATGCTGCTCGTCGACCTCGACGAGGGCCGGCTCATTCCCGACGACGAATTGAAGGCGACGCTCGCCAAGAGCCATCCCTACAAGGAGTGGCTGAAGAACACGCAGCTCGTGCTCGAGGACATGCCGGGCACCGCCAACAAGGCGCCGATCTCGAACCTGTCGCTGCTCGATCGCCAGCAGGCCTTCGGCTATTCGCAGGAAGACATCAAGATCCTGATGACGCCGATGGGCACCACCGGCGAAGAAGCGATCGGCTCCATGGGCAACGACACGCCGATCTCGGCGCTGTCGGACAAGTCGAAGTCGCTGTTCACCTACTTCAAGCAGAACTTCGCGCAAGTAACGAACCCGCCGATCGACCCGATCCGCGAAGAGCTCGTCATGAGCCTCGTCTCGATCATCGGGCCGCGGCCGAACATCTTCGATCTGGAAGGCACCTCCACGATCAAGCGGCTCGAGGTCCGTCAGCCGATCCTCACCAATGACGATCTGGAGAAGATCCGCGAAATCTCGCAGATGAGCGAGTCGCATTTCCAGTCGCGCACCTTCGACATCACCTATCCGGCCGAACACAATTCGTACGGCATGGCCTGGGCGATCGACGATCTGTGCGAGCGCGCCGAAGAGGCCGTGCGCAACGGCTGCAACATCATCATCCTGTCCGACCGCAGGACCTCGGCCGACCGCATCCCGATTCCGGTGCTGCTCGCCTGCGCCGCCGTGCACCATCACCTGATCCGCAAAGGCCTGCGCACCTCCGTCGGCCTGGTGCTGGAGACGGGCGAGCCGCGCGAGGTGCATCACTTCGCCTGCCTCGCCGGTTACGGCGCCGAAGCGATCAACCCCTACCTCGCCTTCGAGTCGCTGATCGCGATGAAGGACGAGCTGCCGGGCAAGGCGGCCGACGACAAGGAGATCGTCAAAAAGTACATCAAGGCGATCGACAAGGGACTCCTGAAGGTGATGTCCAAGATGGGCATCTCCACTTACCAGTCCTATTGCGGCGCGCAGATCTTCGACGCCGTCGGCCTCAAGCAGGACTTCGTCGACCTCTACTTCACCGGTACGCACACCCGCGTCGAAGGCGTCGGCCTTCCCGAGATCGCCGAAGAGACCGTGCGCCGCCATCGCGACGCCTTCTCCGACGCGCCGATCTATCGCTCGATGCTCGACGTCGGCGGCGAATACGGCATGCGCGTGCGCGGCGAGCAGCACGTCTGGACCGCGGAGACCGTGTCGCGGCTGCAACACGCCGTGCGCGGCAACAGCCAGGACCAGTACCGGGCCTTCGCGCAGCTCATCAACGACCAGAACGAGCGGCTGCTCACCATCCGCGGCCTGTTCCGCATCAAGACGGCGGAAGAAGACGGCCGCAAGCCGGTGCCGCTCGACCAAGTCGAGCCGGCCAAGGCCATCGTGCGCCGCTTCTCGACCGGCGCGATGTCGTTCGGCTCCATCTCGCGCGAGGCGCACACCACGCTCGCCATCGCCATGAACCGGATCGGCGGCAAGTCGAACACCGGCGAAGGCGGCGAGGAAGCGGACCGCTTCAAGCCGCTGCCGAACGGCGACTCGATGCGCTCGGCGATCAAGCAGGTCGCCTCGGGCCGCTTCGGCGTCACCGCCGAGTATCTCGTCAACTCGGACATGATGCAGATCAAGATGGCGCAGGGCGCCAAGCCCGGCGAAGGCGGGCAGCTGCCCGGCCACAAGGTCGACAAGACCATCGCCAAGGTGCGCCATTCGACCCCGGGTGTCGGCCTGATCTCGCCGCCGCCGCACCACGACATCTACTCGATCGAAGACCTGGCGCAGCTCATCTTCGATTTGAAGAACGTCAACCCGGCCGGCGATGTGTCGGTGAAGCTCGTATCCGAGATCGGCGTCGGCACCGTCGCCGCCGGCGTCTCCAAGGCCCGCGCCGACCACGTCACCATCTCCGGCTTCGAGGGCGGCACCGGCGCTTCGCCGCTCACCTCGATCAAGCACGCCGGTTCCCCGTGGGAGATCGGCCTCGCCGAGACGCACCAGACGCTGGTCGCCAATAAACTGCGCAGTCGCATCGCCGTGCAGGTCGACGGCGGCATCCGTTCCGGGCGCGACGTCGTCGTTGGCGCGCTGCTCGGCGCCGACGAGTTCGGTTTCGCCACCGCGCCGCTGATCGCCGTCGGCTGCATCATGATGCGCAAGTGTCACCTCAACACCTGCCCGACCGGCGTCGCCACGCAGGACCCGGTGTTACGCAAGCGTTTTACCGGCCAGCCCGAGCATGTGATCAACTACTTCTTCTTCGTCGCCGAGGAAGTGCGCGAGATCATGGCCGAGCTCGGCTATCGCACCTTTGACGAAATGGTCGGCCAGATGCAGATGCTCGACCAGCGCAAGCTGATCGAGCACTGGAAGGCGAAGGGCCTGGACTTCTCCAGGCTGTTCCTCAAGCCGCAGGCCGGCAAGGGCGTCGCCGTCCATCACTGCGAGCGGCAGGATCACAAGATCAAGGACATCGTCGACCGCAAGCTGATCGCGGAATCTCAGGCGGCGCTCGATCGCGGCGCACCGGTGCGGCTGCAGGCCGTCATCCGCAACACCGACCGCGCCTGCGGCGCCATGCTCTCCGGCGAAGTGGCCAAGCGTTACGGCCATGACGGCCTGCCGGACGGCACCATCCACGTGCGCTTCACCGGCACCGCCGGACAGTCGTTCGGCGCTTGGCTGGCGCGTGGCATCACCTTCGAGCTCGAGGGCGATGCCAACGACTATGTCGCCAAGGGCCTGTCCGGCGGCCGCATCGTCATCCGCCCGACCGCCGATGCCGGCATCGTGCCGGAGGACTCGATCATCGTCGGCAACACCGTGATGTACGGCGCCATCGCCGGCGAGTGCTACTTCCGCGGCGTCGCCGGCGAGCGCTTCGCCGTGCGCAACTCGGGCGCCATCGCCGTCGTCGAGGGCTCCGGCGACCACTGCTGCGAATACATGACCGGCGGCGTCGTGGTCGTGCTCGGCAAGACCGGCCGCAACTTCGCGGCCGGCATGTCCGGCGGGGTCGCCTACGTGCTCGACGAGGACAATACGTTCGAGAGCCGCTGCAACATGGCCATGGTCGCGCTCGAGCCGGTGCCGGACGAGGAGGCGGTCGCCGAGACCGAGTACGGCCACTACAATGATCTGGAATCGCACGGCCGCGTCGACGTGATGGGCGACCTCACCAACAATGACGCCGCGCGGCTCAACAAGCTGATCTCGGACCACGCGCGCTACACCGGTTCGAAGCGCGCCGCCGAGATACTCGCCGATTGGAACCGCTATCGTCCCATGTTCAGAAAAGTGATGCCGGTCGAATATCGCCGCGCGCTCGCTGAGATGGCAAAGGAGAAGGCCGCCACGATGCAGGCCGCGGAGTAAAATGGCTAAGGTCACCGGCTTTCTGGAATTCGAGCGCAACGACCGCGACTACGAGCCGGTCGAGACGCGCATTCGTCACTATCGCGAGTTCGTTCTGCCGCTGCCTGAGGACGAGCTGCGCAAGCAGGCGGCGCGCTGCATGGATTGCGGCGTGCCCTACTGCCACGGCACCAGCCGCATGACCGGTCAGCCGACCGGCTGCCCGGTCAACAACCAGATCCCCGACTGGAACGATCTGATCTATCGCGGCCAGTGGGAAGAGGCGGCGCGCAATCTGCACTCGACCAACAATTTCCCTGATTTCACCGGACGCATCTGCCCGGCGCCGTGCGAAGCGTCCTGCACGCTCAACATCATCGAGGAGCCGGTCACCATCAAGACCATCGAGCACGCCATCGCGGAGCGTGCCTGGGAGAACGGTTGGACCAAGCCGGAAATCGCGGCACACAAGACCGGTAAGAAGATCGCGATCGTCGGCTCAGGTCCAGCGGGCATGGCGTGCGCGCAACAGCTTGCCCGCGCCGGCCATGACGTGCACGTCTACGAGCGCTGGGCGAAGGCCGGCGGGCTGCTGCGCTACGGCATTCCCGACTTCAAGATGGAGAAGGTCGTGGTCGACCGCCGCGTCGAGCAGATGCAGGCGGAGGGTGTGACCTTCCACTACAACGCATATGTCGGCGTGACGCTGCCGGTCGAGACCCTGGTGAAGGATCACGACGCGGTCGTGCTTGCCGGCGGCGCCGAGACGCCGCGCGACCTGCCGATCCCCGGCCGCGACCTCAAGGGCATCCACTTCGCCATGGATTTCCTGCCGCAGCAGAACCGTCGCGTTTCCGGCGAAGCGCAGGGCGACGTCGCGCCGATCCTCGCGACCGGCAAGAAGGTCGTCGTCATCGGCGGCGGTGACACCGGTTCCGACTGCATCGGCACCTCCATCCGGCAGGGCGCCGTGTCGGTCGTCAATTTCGAGATCATGCCGCAGCCGCCGGAGCACGAGAACAAGGAGCTGACCTGGCCGCTGTGGCCCATGAAGCTGCGCACCTCCTCGAGCCACGAAGAAGGCGCCGCGCGCGAGTTCGCCGTCCTGACGCAGAAGTTCGAGGGCAAGAACGGCCAAGTGAAGACGCTGCACTGCACGCACGTCGATGCCAAGTTCAAGCCGGTGCCGGGCAGCGAGTTCGAGATCGAGGCCGACCTCGTGCTTCTCGCCATGGGCTTCGTGCACCCGGTGCACGAGGGCTTGCTCAAGTCGCTCGACGTTGCGCTCGACAACCGCGGCAACGTCTCCGCCGACACCACCGGCTACCTCACCTCGGTGCCGAAGGTGTTCGCCGCCGGTGACATGCGGCGCGGCCAATCGCTGGTCGTGTGGGCGATCCGCGAAGGGCGCCAGTGCGCGCACGCGGTCGACAGGTTCCTGATGGGATCCACCACGCTGCCGCGCTAGAGGCGTCCAACTCCGCGCCGGACAACCCGTCCGGCGCGCTACGTGCGGGCCGGAATGTGAAAGGCGACGGCGTCACACACGCAGCCCGATTGGCCGGGGGGGAATGGCTCCTTGCCGCCAGCCTCGTGACGTGCGCCGCCTTCGCGATCTGGGGCGAGGCGCTGTTCGCGCGTCTGGCCCAGCCCGGCTGGTTCGCCCTCATTTTCTTGTGGCTGTTCGGCGTTGTGCTTGCGTCCGCGCTGGCGGTGGTGCGTCACGCCGATCACGTCGCCGAAATCCTCGGCGAGCCCTACGGCACATTGGTACTGACGCTCTCGGTCACCGCCATCGAGGTGATGAGCATCTCGGCGGTGATGCTGCACGGCGCGAACAACCCGACGCTGGTGCGCGATACCCTGTTCTCGATCGTGATGATCCTGCTCGGCGGCGTCGTCGGCGCGGCGCTGCTGCTCGGCGGCTGGCGCCACAGTGAGCAGCACTACAACCTGCAGGGCGCCAACGCTTATCTCGGTGTCATCATCCCGCTGGCCGTGCTGACGCTCACGCTGGCGAACTTCACCACCACGACCCCGGGACCGACCCTGTCGTTCGCGCAACAGGCATTCCTGCTGGTGATCGCCTGCGGGCTGTATCTCGCCTTCCTCGCCGTGCAGACCGGCCGTCACCGCGGCTACTTCACCAGCGACGGCGCCGACGAGACGCCGCCACCGGCGCTGCCGCGCGCCGCATCTTCGCTGTACTGGCACAGCGGGCTGCTCGTCGCCTACATCCTGCCCGTCGTCTTCCTTGCCGAACAATTCGCGCATCCGGTCGACTATCTGATCGAGACGCTGCAACTGCCGGCGGCGCTCGGCGGCGTCATCATCGCAGTGCTGGTCGCGACGCCAGAGGCGATCGGCGCCATCCGCTCGGCCATGGCCAACCAGATGCAACGCTCGATCAACATCTCGCTCGGCTCCGTGCTGTCGACGACCGGGATGACCGTCCCGGCGATGCTGCTGGTGAGCTACCTCACCAGGCACGAGATCTATTTCGGTCTGCCCGGGGCCAGCGACGTCCTTCTGTTGCTGACCCTTGCGGTCAGCGTCGTCACCTTCGCCAGCGGCCGTACCAATGTGCTGCAGGGCGCGGTGCACGTCGTGCTGTTCGCCGCCTTCGTGATGCTGCTCATTCAGCAGTGAAGCCGACGCCGGCCTGCCGCGCCGAGCGCATTCCCCGACAAACGGAAAAACCCCGACGGCCCGGTGTTTTACGCCGGACCTTTGTGTCTGTGACGGTGTGCGCCAGCGGGTGTCATCCCGTTCATGACGGTGTGTCATATGCCTGTAACATTGGCGGCATTACTGGCGCATAACCGGCCCGGGAGAAGGGCGACACCCGAGAGGCCGGTTACTCAGAGGGAGCCTCTCCATGCGTCACACCTTTATCGCGGCCCTTGCTATGGCGAGCGTCTCGCTCGTGGCGACGGCCCATGCCGAAACCATTACCGGCGCCGGCAGCACCTGGGTCTACCCGCTCGTCGCCAAATGGGCGGCGGCGTACAAGGAGAAGACGGGCACCGAGGTAAACTATGCCTCGATCGGCTCCGGCGGCGGCATCAAGCAGATCGAAAGCGGCGTCGTGGCGTTCGGCGCGAGCGACATGCCGCTCACGCCCGACGATCTCTCCAAGAACAAGCTGATCCAGTTCCCGACCGCGATCGCCGGCGAGGACCTGGTCTACAATCTGCCCGGCATCGAGCCCGGCAAGCTCGTTCTGTCCGGTCCGGTCGTTGCCGACATCTACATGGCCAAGATCAAGAAGTGGAACGATGCGGCCATCGCCAAGCTGAACCCCGGTGTGAAGCTGCCCGACACGGCCATCACCGTCGTGCATCGTTCGGACGCGTCCGGCACGACCTTCACCTTCGCGGACTATCTCTCGAAGGTCAGCCCCGAGTGGAAGACCAAGCTCGGCGCCAACACCTCGGTCGCCTGGCCGACCGGCGTCGGCGGCAAAGGCAATGAAGGCGTCTCCGCTTACGTGCAGAAGCTGCCGGGTGCGATCGGCTACGTCGAGTACGCCTACATCCTCGAGAACAAGCTGTCCTACGCGCGCATGATCAACAGCGCCGGCAAGACCGTGAGCCCGAGCCTCCAGGGCTTCCAGGCCGCCGCCGGGCACGTGGACTTCACCAAGGCGAAGGACTTCTACGTCATCCTGACCAACCAGCCCGGCGACGACACCTGGCCGATCTCCGGCTGCACCTGGCAGATCCTGCGCAAGGATGCGCCGAAGGCGACCAACGAGAGCGTCACCAAGTTCTTCGACTGGGGCTTCGAGCACGGCCAGAAGATGGCGACCGATATCGCCTTCGGCCCGCTGCCGGCGAGCACGGTGTCGGCGATCAAAACCTACTGGAAGGCCAATCTCGGCATCGACATGGCGATGAAATAAGCGCCGACGACTTCGGGGGCGAGCACAGGCTCACTCCAGCCTGCTCCTTGGAGGCCGGATGCAAATCCGGCCTCCTTTTTATGTGCGCCGTCAGGATCCCGGCCGCTCGATCAGCGGCTCCTGCGCGCGCTGGCGTTTCTTCACGCGCAGCTTCTCGTCGATCTCCGCCAGCTTGAGCTGCAGATCGGCCGCCTTGAACGGCTTGAGAATGAAGCCGTTGACGAACTCGTGCACACCGTCGCGGACGCATTGCGCCGCGCTCTCGCGGCTCGCCGTCGTCAGCAGGATCGGACAGTCGTTGACCGGCGGACCGATGCGGACGCGGCGCGCGAATTCCGCGCCGTTCATCGGATCCATTTCGAGATCGCACAGGATCAGTCCGTATCTGCGGCTGGCGACCTTGCCGAGCGCTTCCTCGCCGCTCAGGCACGCATCGACGTCCTGAAAGCCGATCTGGTTCAGGAGGTTGGTCATGATGCGGGTCATCGTGGCGAAGTCGTCGACGACGAGCGCGGGCAGTGACAGGTCGGGCATGGGGGACAGGCGGCGTGGATGAATGCCGCACCATCGCACCTCCGGCTTTAGGAATTGTTAAATCCCGGGGGGACGCCGCCGGAGCGGCCGGCCCGACACGCATTCGTGAAGAGAACGACGTCTAGCGGAAGATGCCGAAGAGGCCGCCGCGGCCGAACGGATCGTTCGAGCGCTGCACGTTGCGCGGCGGCACCGGACGGCCCTCGCGGGCGCGCCGCTCGGCTTCCGCCTCACGCATTTTGCGCTGATCGCGCACCGGCGGCTTCGCCGCCTGCTTTGGCTCATTGGCCTTCGGCGCGGGCGGCGGGGGCTCCGCCGGCTCGGGATTTGCAATCACCGGCGTCGACGGCGCCCTCGCAGGAACAGCCGGCGCCGGTGCGGCGGCCGGCGCGGTCGAAGCCACGGCGGCGGGCGGCGGCGCGAGGGCGGCGCCCGGCGCAGGCGCCCTGGCGGGTGCGGGAGTCGCGGCCGGCCTGGTGGCGGCGCTGCCCGGCGGCCAGGCGTAATCGTCGGCGCGGCCGGGCTGCGGCGACAGCGGATCGCCCTTCACCAGCACCTCGGTCGCGGTGGCGTCGCCGTAGATGCGCGACGGGCTCTTGCCGCCGGCCAGCTCGTCGCTGGTGGTGTTGAGCACCGTCAGCGGCACCACCGGCCCGGCAAGCGGCCGCGCGGCCGGCTTGCCATTCTCCGGCGTCGGCGTCAGCGGCGAGGTCGGCAGCGCCACCACGCGATTGCTCATGTAGCGGCGAACCTCGCGCTCGACGTAATGCGCCAGCTTGCGCGCGCCGTATTTGGTAAAATAGACGCCCTCGGCCGAGCGCAGGCGGCGCTTCTGGCCTTCATAGTCGGGACCGAAGGTGGTGAACTTGCCGCCCTCGTCGACGAAGCCGTCCCACACGTCGATGTAGACGACGCCGGCGCGTTCGGCGCGCTGCCGGTAGAGATTGTTGAGATAGCTCGTCTCCGCCGTCGACTTGGCGCCGCGGATCGGCGGCAGCCCGACCCAGAACACCGGCACGCCCTTCGACTTGAGCGCGGCGATGGTGTCGTCGATGCGGCGGTCGTAGATCTTCTCCCACTGCTCGCTCTCGAATTCGACGACGCCGTTCGCGGCCTTCTTTGCTGGCTTCGACTCGGCGCCCTCCTCGTCGGCGGGCTGATCGGCGTTGCCGGTCTTGTCGGCAGTCTTCCCGGCAGTCTTGTCGGCGGCCTTGTCGGCCGCCTTCTTGTCCTGCTGCTCCTTGGCGTCCTTCGCCGCCTCCTTGGCGAGATCGCGCTCGCGGATGTTCTGGCGGTCGGAGACGCCGAGCATCATGACGACGTAGGTCGCCTTCTCCTGATTGAGGATGTCGCGCGCGACGTGCCACCAGTCGAGATCGTCCTTCGGGTCGTAGCGCAGCAGTCCCGAATGCGGCCGGTCCTTGCGCACGACGGCGACCTCGGGCGTGTCGGCGAAGGCGTCCTCGAGACCGTAGGCGAGCCAGTCGGCCATGCCGTCGCCCATCACCACGATCGAGGTGGTCGGCGCCACCTGCTCGGCCTTGTTGTCCGTCTTGCGCGGCGCCGGCGCGCGCGCATTGTCGACCGCCGGCGCGCTGCGCGGCTCGCCATAACGCGGCTCGTTGCGATCGGGATAGGGCTGCGCCTCCGGCCCGAACAGGTTCTGGAAGAAGCCGCCGGAGCGCGAGCGCGACGGGCGCCGCGACGAGCCCCAGTCGTTCCAGAACTGCGCCTGGGCGGGCGACGTCATGGCGATGTCGACGGCAAGCAGCGCGCCGCCTTCGAGCAGCGCCATCATCAGCGCCCCGAGGACCCAGCGCGAACCGCGGAATTTGCCAAACATCAAGATCGCCCAAAGACTTGCGGGAAGCGGCCGGCGCCTTCGCGGCCGGCGAGCGTCCCCTCACAACAGGTGAATAGCACGCCGAAAATGTCAACTCGAAGGTCGGGATATTGTTACCTCGCCGGCGGCCTCTCTCCCCCGTTCGTCCCCGCGAAAGCGGGGACCCAGCGCTGAGCCACCCAGCTGGATTCCCGCTTTCGCGGGAATGAGCGGAGAATGTGGGTGCGCTGTCCCCTCTTCAAATCGAATGTCAAACAGCCATGGGTTATCGCCCGTGTTGTTTGAACGGCCCCGGGTGAGCCGGCCTTCCCTGCCCCCCTCGACGTAAAGCCGAGGGTGTGGCGCGCCGATCAGGCGCGACACTTCCAGCCTAGTACCGCATGTCTCTCTCGAAACATGCGGGCGCCTCTCGGCGCGCCACAGCGGTGTCAGTACGGCCACGGGCCACGCTTTCGAGAACGTGGACCAGCCACGCCTGTCAGCCAGCTCCTGGCGGCAGGTCCTAGTGCCTGCGAGTGGAGCCCCGTCGCCGCCCGGGGATTCGACATGCGTATTGCCGAACCCGCGGGCACCGCATCGCCGATGCCGGGTTTACCCGGTATCGGCCCCGTAAAGGCACTCCCGTCATCCTGACGCCTCATGATGGCGCCCTCGGCCGGAGTGGACGATGGGAATAATAGACTGGATAGATAGGATCGGTCAATAGTCCTATTAAAAGATTTCGTGCTGCGGCGCGGCAAGCTTCCGACTTTGTCCCCCATGGTGAGGGGCGGCCGGGACAAATAAGACTCACAATTCCTTTGAGACCCGCGCGTTTCGCAGGACTCCTTTAGGATGACGAAATCAGGCGCAATCGCGAATCGCGATAATGTCGCGCGGGAGGGCGAACCGTGAGCCCTCCTGTCCCTAAGCGTAATCGCCGCAGCCTGCACTACGATTTCAGTCGGCCTTCAGGCGTTTGCGGCGCACCGGTTGCGATCGGCCCGTGCCGTTCGCTTTTTTCATTCCTTGCCGGTGATTTTAATGTCCGCATGCGGCTCGGGCACGGCCTTGAGTAAATTTCCCGAGGAACCTTGAACTCTGGGATTATCGACCAGACTGGATTTTGTCATGACCGACAGTGCATCTCTCAAGATTGATCGCGCCGCAAACCACGCCAGAGAGCTTATCAAGCTTCTCAATGAGAACCGCCCCTTTTCCTACGTTCTTGAAACAAATACACAGACCCGCAAACGCGCGACATTCGCCAAAAAGAACGAAGCCGTTGTAATGGAGGCCGCCGTGATCTGTGGCGATATCGTTCACAACCTCAGGACCGCCCTCGACCATGCGTTTTGGCAGATCGTATCCCCCTACGTTTCGGAGCACGAGGAGAGAACCGTCCAGTTTCCTTTTTGCCGAGAGCCGCACCGGCTTGACACCGCCATAGAGCAAAGATTCGCCAATCGAGTCAGCACACGGTTTGTCGATGCACTCAGAAGCCTGCGGCCACACACGAATAAGGGAGGGAACCATTACCTTTGGTTCGTTCACGAGTTCGACCTTGGGGACAAGCACAGACTTCTGATCCCAATAGGTGACTATACATTCCTGAGTGGCGCCGATATCAGGCGACAAGGCGTGCCGGACTTCCCCTTTCACGCCCAGGTTCATTTCGGCGAGAACGAGCGCGACGTCACATGGGACTACACGGGGCCAATACCATCCGACAGACTCGGCAGCCCCTCGTCATCCGCGCCACACCTATTCGAACGCGAATTGCAGGTTGCCGTTGAGGCAGTCTTCCCAATCAGGGTGGAAATCAACCGTCCTTTGACGCCCGTCATCCAGACGATCAACCGTATGCGGCTGGCGACCAGCGAGGCCGTATCGAAGGTTCGAGAGGCCGTCAGCTAAAGGTTTTTCGGAAATATCCAGCATATACGGGCGCGGCGACCCTCATGGCGAGGAGGCGCGAAGCGCCCTCTCAAATCATGATGCCAAGGGGCCGCCCCATCCTTAGAGACGCGCTCCTTCGGAGCGCTCCTCAGGATAAGGCGGAGCGAGGGCGTCCCCGAAACCTTTCCCCTCGTCCTGAGGTGCGAGCGCAGCGAGCCTCGAGGAACCTCAGGATGAGGTGTTAGATTTGAGTGTGCCGAGTGCGGGGCATTCTCAATTGAGAGCCAACCCCACCCGGCTCCGCGCTGCGCGCGGAGCCACCCTCCCCTTTCAGGGGAGGGATAAAACCGCTCCTACCTTGCCATCAACTGCTTGAGCAGCCCCGCCGTCGCAAACCCGTCCGGCACGCGGCCGATGCGCGCCTGGAAGGCGCGGACCGCTTCGCGCGTGCGCGCGCCGAAGCGGCCGTCCGGCTCGCCGACGTCGAAGCCGTGCCGGTCGAGCTCCTGCTGCATTTGCAGACGCTCGGCGCGCGTCAGCACGCGCTCATAGCGCGGCCAGTGCTGCACGAAGGCGCCGCCGCCGCGCAGCCGGTCGGCAAGATGACCGATCGCCAGCGCGTAGGCCTCGGCCGGGTTGTAGCGCATGATGACGTGGAAATTGTGCAGCATCAGGAAGCCCGGCCCCTGGATGCCCGCCGGCGTCAGCAGCCAGGCCTGCTCGTCCGGATGCGGATAGGCCTTGCCCTGCGGCCGATAGACGCCGGCGCGCTGCCAGTCGGCGAGGCTCATCGCGTGCGCGCGCCCGGCGAGGCGGAAATCGAACGTCGCCGGCACCACGACCTCGTAGCCCCAGGTCGCGCCCGGCACCCAGCCGTCCTTCTTCAAATTGTTGGCGGTCGAGGCGATCAGGTCCGGCACCGAGTCGATGACGTCGCGGCGGCCGTCGCCGTCGAAGTCGACGGCGTAGCGCAGGAAGGCGCTCGGCATGAACTGCGTCGGGCCGAAAGCGCCGGCCCAGGAGCCGAGCAGCCGGTTCGCCGGGATGTCGCCGCGCTGGATGATCGCCAAAGTGTCGAGGAATTCGTCGCGGAAATAATGCTGCCGGCGGCCGATGCAGGCGAGCGTCGCGGTCGACTGCAACACCGGCTTGGTGCCGCCGAGCGTGCCGTAATTGGTCTCGACGCCCCAGATGGCGGCAATGGTGTAGCGGTCGACGCCATAGGCGCGCTCGACCGCGTCGAAGACGTTGGCGTAGCGCGCGAGCAGCGCACGGCCCTTGGCGATGCGCGCGTCGGTGACGAGGATGTCGAGATAGTCCCAGACCGCTTTGGTGAATTCCGGCTGCGCGTCCATCAAATCCATGATGTGCAGGTCGGGCGTCAGCGCGGCGGTGGTGGTGTCGAACACGCGCCGCGACACGCCGCGGCGGGCGGCCTGCGGCCACAGGCTCGCAAGGCAGTCGTGGAAATTGGCGGCGGCGGCGCGGATCGCCTCGGCGCTCATCGACGGATCGCCGGAGGCGCCGCTTTCGCCCGACCAGGCCGGTCCGCGCGACACAGGCTGCGCATGCGGGATCGAGCCGGTGACGAGCTCGGCCTGGCGCTGCTGCGCCGGGGCCGCGACGGTTGCGGCGAGCGCGGCGACGGCGGCTATGACGAGGCGCTTCCCCATCGCGCTTCAAGGCTCCCTTCAGGCGGTCCCCGCGCCTTTTCGGAGCCTCTATGGGTGACGCGATATCCTTTCGGCGCCGTTAATGGCGGTACCTTTTGGGTCTCTGGACCGGGGCGCGCCCGCGTGCTTTCTCATGGCGCATGACCCGTATCCGCAAAGCCATCTTCCCCGTCGCCGGCCTCGGCACCCGCTTCCTCCCCGCCACCAAGGCGATGCCCAAGGAGATGCTGCCGGTGGTCGACCGGCCGCTGATCCAGCACGTCGTCGACGAGGCCTACGAGGCCGGCATCGAGCACCTCGTGTTCGTCACCGGCCGGAACAAGAGCGTCATCGAGGACCATTTCGACCGCCAGTTCGAGCTGGAATTGACTTTGATCGAGCGCGGCAAGAAGGCGGAACTCGCGCTGCTGTCGGACGCGCTGCCGGAGGCCGGTACCGTGAGCTTCACGCGCCAGCAGTCGCCGCTCGGCCTCGGCCACGCGGTGTGGTGCGCGCGCGAGATCGTCGGCCACGAGCCGTTCGCGCTGCTGCTGCCGGACGTGCTGGTCAAGCACAAGCGCGGCTGCCTGGCGCAGATGATCGACGCCGCGGCAGAGCTCGACGCCAACGCCAACATCATCGCCGTCGAGGAGGTGCCGAGCGACCGCGTGCACATGTACGGCGTGGTCGGCGTCGGGCCGGCGAAGGGCAAGGCGTTCTCCATCACCAAGATGGTGGAGAAGCCGAAGGCGAGCGAAGCGCCGTCCAACCTCTCGATCACCGGCCGCTACATTTTGCAGCCGGAGATCTTCGGCATCCTCGAGAAGCAGGCGGCCGGCGCCGGCGGCGAAATCCAGTTGACCGACGCGATGCTGGCGCTCGCCGCGACGCAGCCGTTCTACGGCCTGAAGTTCGAAGGGCGCAGCTACGATTGCGGCTCGAAGATCGGCTTCCTCGCCGCCAACGTCGCCTACGGCCTCGACCGTCCCGACCTCGCGCCGGAATTCCGCGGCGAGATCGAGCGCATCCTCAAGGGCCAGTAAGGCGTTCGCTCCGCGCACGGCGCGTTCCCTCTCCCCTGTGGGGAGAGGGTTAGGGTGAGGGGGTTCCTGACTCTCGAGCCTTGTAACCCCTCACCCGCCCGTCTTCGCTGCGCGACGACGGGCGACCTCTCCCTATGGGAGAGGTGAAGCGTGCTTGCGGCGATTCAATCCAACACAAAAAAATGCTTTAGCGCTGCAGGCGCAGGCCGACCAGGAACGTGCTCGCGGTGTAGTCGACGCCCGACACGTTCGAGCGCAGCCATTGCTGCTGGAACTCGCCTTTGATCTGCACGGTGCGATCGAGCTTGTAGGTCAGCCCGACGCCGGCCGAGTAGCGGTTGTCGGTGCGGCCGGCGACGTCGTTGCCGGGCGACGGCGTGCCCTGGTACGCGTCCTGGCCGATGCCGGCCTTCAGCGTGCCGATCAGCCAGCGGCGGAACGCGTGATCCCATTGCAGGCCGGCGTCGCGGTAGAACACGCCGGGCACGCCGGGGACGCTCGACTCGCCGATGGTCGATGACGCGGTGAATTTGACGGTGTTGAGCGCGTCGGCCGTCCAGATCAACGAGGCGCTGCCGATCAGGCCGCTGAGGCGGTCGAAACGCGGGTCTTCGTAGTTGCGCGTGACGTAGCCGATCGAGGCCTCGCCGGTGAGCAGCCGGCTCATCTCGAAGGTCGCGCCGGCGCTGCCGCTGAGCCCATGCGAATTGCGCTGGTAGCCGAAGCTGTCGCTGTCGAGATCGTGCACGCGCGTGTCGAGGTCGATCTCGACGTAGGGCTTCAGGCCCGGCGACAACTCGTAGCCGCCGCGCAGCACGGCGCTGTACTGGTTGTAGTCGCGGTCCTTGTTGCTGGCCGTGGTGCCGTCGGTGAGCTGCGAGTCCTGGTAGGCGGTGCGCTGGGCGTCGCCCTTGAGCGAGACCTCGACGCGGTTGAAGCGCTGCGTCACGCCGGCGCTGCCGCCATAGGTGGCAAACACCGGCAGCTTGGACAGGCCGGCCTGCAAATTCGGGCTGCCGGGATTGTCGGTCGACACCAGCACGCGGCTGCCGAGATTGAGCTGCGTGCCGTCATGCACGTCGATGCGGCTGTCGACCTTGCCGTTGAAGTAGGGCCGGCTCAGCGTCGGCGTCTCGTCCGGAGAATAACCGGTGTAGGTGCCGCGCAGGTCGGCCTTGAGCTCGTGCCGGTCCCAGTGCGACTGCGCGCGCAATTCGGGCGCGATGGTGTACGTCGCCGCGCCATGCGGACTGGGCTCGGCGCCCGGATTGCTGGCATAGCCGCCGATCAATTCGATCGCCGGATAGAGATCGAAACCGCCGGCGCGGATGCCGAGCTGCGCGTAAGGATCGTCCGGCTCGACATGCGCCTTGCGCTTCGGCGGCTTCTTGCGGATCGGGCCGATCTCGACCGGCGGCTCGCCGGGCGGCGCCGCCGGCGCCTGCGCATAGGCGGAATTGCCGGAGGCCGCCTGCTGCGCCGGCGCGGTCGGATCGGTCTGCGGCACCGACGACGTCGGCAGGGCCGGCACGATCGTCGTCTGGTCGGAATTGGATGTGGTGCGCTTGCGCTTCTTTTTGGCCTTCGGCGTGTTAGTCGAATCGAAGCCGGTCGTGCCCGCGCCCGAGGGCGGCGGGGCGAGACGCTGGAATTGCTGATCCTGCTTTTGCCGCTGCGTCTGCGTTTGCGGCGTGACCTTCCTGAAGCGCGGCGGCTGGCTTGGATCGGTCTGCAGGGTCGGCGCGAACGGATCGGCATCGACCGCCACCTGCGCGCGCGCCGGCGCGCCGCCCGCCAGGCAGGCGGCGGCGATCAGCAGCGCGCCGGGCGCCGCCGTCAGCAGATGCATCGACTTCCGCGACGGTACGATCGCGAACCTCCGTCAACCCCGCGCGCAAAGGCGCAGCCCTGCCCGCGACCGGCGGACAGTGGTTAACGGACGTTAAAAGCGCATGGTTAACGGGAGGTTAGTCTCCCCTTCCCCCGCCCATTAGCGCGGTGGGGAGGGGTCAGATCCACCCCTGCAATTCGCGGGTCACGACGTCGCGGATCACCGCCATGCCGCGCTCCGAATCGTTGAGGCACGGGATGTGGGCGAAGTTCTCGCCGCCGGCGGTCTTGAAGGCGGTCGCGTTCTCCATCGCGATCTCCTCCAACGTCTCCAGGCAGTCGGCGACGAAGCCCGGCGTGATGACGGCGAGATTCCTGACGCCCTTGCGGGCAAGCGCCGCGACCGTGTCGATGGTGTAGGGTTTGAGCCATTCCGCCGTACCGAAGCGCGACTGGAAGGTCAGCATCAACTGGCTCTCGTCGCGTCCGAGCCGCGCGCGCAAAAGCCGCGCCGTCGCCGCGCACTGGCAGTAATAGGGATCGCCTTTCTTGAGATAGTCCTCGGGCATGCCGTGGAACGAGGCGATGACCAGGTCGGGCGTGAACGGCAGCTTCGAAAGCCCCTCCTCCAGCGACGACGCGAGCGCGTCGATGTAGGCCGGCTGGTCGTAATAGGCCGGCGCCACGCGCAAGGCCGGCTGCCAGCGCATGCCGGCGACCGCATCGAAGGCCTTGTCGGCGACCGTGGCCGTCGTCGCCGCCGCGTATTGCGGATAGAGCGGCACGACCAGGATGCGGTCGCAGCCGGCCTGCTGCATCGCCTCGAGCCGCGAGGCGATCGACGGATTGCCGTAGCGCATCGCCCAGTCGACGAGGATGCGCGGATCGGTGGCGAAACCGGCGCCGAGCTTCTCCGCCTGCGAGCGCGTGATGGTCTTGAGGAAGGACTCGTTCTTGTCGCGATTCCAGATCTTCTCGTAGTCCTTGCCCTTCCGCCCCGGCCGCACGCTGAGGATGATCAGGTTGAGGATCAGCCACCACTTCACCGGGTTTACCTCGATGACGCGGCGGTCGGAGAGGAATTCCTTGAGGTAGCGGCGCATCGACCAGTAGTCGGTGGCGTCGGGCGTGCCGAGATTGACCAGCAGCACGCCGATGCGGCGCGGCGGAAGGCGCGGATGGTCGGGCGGCAGGTGGCGGGGCTCGCTCATGCCGGCAATCAGCGGGAAATGGCGGGCCGGGTCAAGGTGGCGGCGGGCCCGCCTACTCCGCGGCCTTGAGATACGGCTCGGCGGCGGTCTTGAACTGCTCGCGCAAGCCCGCCTCTTCCGCCTTGGCGATGGCGAGGTGGCGCTGCTTCACCGGGCCGTAACCGCGGATCTTCTCCGGGATCGAGGCGAGCGCCACAGCGGTGGCGTGATTGGCCGGCGTGAGCTCGGCGACGAGCATGTCGATGAGCCCGCGATAATCGACGATGAGCTGCCGCTCGGTGCGGCGCTCCGCGCTGCGGCCGAACGGATCGAGCAGCGTGCCGCGCAGGAATCTGAACTTCGACAGGATGCGGAACGCCGTGAGCATGCGCGGGCCATAGGAGATCTTCTTCGGCTCGCCGGTCGCGGGATCGACCTTGGCCAGCAGCGGCGGCGCCAGATGGAACTCGAAGCGCAGGTCGCCGTCGAACTGCGCCTTCACCCGCTCGACGAAGCCGGTGTCGCTGTAGAGCCGCGCCACCTCGTATTCGTCCTTGTAGGCCATCAGCTTGAACAGATAGCGCGCGACCGCTTCGGTGAGCTCGCTCTTGCCCGGCACCTTCTCGGCCTCCGCCGCGCGCACCTTGTCCACGAGCGTGCGATAGCGCCGCGCATAGCGGCGGCTCTGATAGGCGGTGAGGAAGGCCTCGCGCCGCGCAACGGTCTCGTCGAGGCTTTCGGAGAGATGCAGCGAGTCGTTGCGCTGCTGCGGCGCCGGCGCCACCAGCGCCTCGACCGCGTCCGGATCGATCGCCGCACGGCGGCCATAGCGGAAGGCGGCGATGTTCATCGCCACCGCCTCGCCGTTCATCTCGATTGCCTTCTCCAGCGCCTCGCCGGACACCGGCAGGCCGCCGAGCTGATAGGCATAGCCGAGCATGAACATGTTGGCGCCGATCGACTGGCCGAGCAGCGCGGTCGCCAGCCGGTTGGCGTCGACGAAGTGGCTGCGCGGCGCGCCGGCGGCGCCGGTAATGGCGCGCTTGAGCCGTTCGGTCGGCAGCGTGAAGTCGGCGTTGCGGGTGAAGTCGCCGGGCAGGAATTCGGCGGTGTTGACGATGACGCGCGTGTTGCCCGCCTTGATGGCGCCGAGCACCTTCTTGTTGCCGACGACGACGATGTCGCCGCCGAGCACGAGGTCGGCGCCCGCCGCCGCAATGCGGATGGCGTGGATGTCGTCCGGCGTGTTGGCGATGCGGATGTAGCTGAAGACCGCGCCGCCCTTCTGCGCGAGCCCGGCCATGTCGATGATGCCGACGCCCTTGCCTTCGAGATGCGCCGCCATGCCGAGGATGGCGCCGACGGTGACGATGCCGGTGCCGCCGACGCCGGTGACGATGATGCCGTAGGGATGATTGGTCAGCGGCATCGCAGGCTCGGGCAGCGCGCTCCACGTCGCCGGCTCGGCGACGCTCTCGCCCTTCTTCAGCTTGGCGCCGTGCACGGTGACGAAGGACGGGCAGAAGCCCTTCACGCAGGAATAGTCCTTGTTGCAGCTCGACTGGTCGATGGTGCGCTTGCGGCCCCATTCGGTGACGAGCGGCTGCACCGACACGCAGTTCGATTTCTGGCCGCAGTCGCCGCAGCCCTCGCAGACGAGATCGTTGATGACGACGCGCTTGTCCGGATCGGGGAAGGTGCCGCGCTTGCGGCGGCGGCGCTTCTCTGCGGCGCAGGTCTGGTCGTAGATCAGCACCGAGACGCCGGGCACGGTCGTCAGGTCGCGCTGCACGGCATCCAGCTCGTCGCGGTGATGCACTTTGAGCCCGCGCGGCCAGTCGGTGTCGGCGGCATATTTGTCCGGCTCGTCGGTGACGACGACGACGCGGCTCGCGCCTTCGGCGGCGACCTGGCGGGCGATCTGCGGCACGGTCAGCGAGCCGTCGTGATGCTGGCCGCCGGTCATGGCGACCGCGTCGTTGTAGAGGATCTTGTAGGTCATCTTCACGCCGGAGGCGATCGCGGCGCGAATGGCGAGGTAGCCGGAGTGATTGTAGGTGCCGTCGCCGAGGTTCTGGAACACGTGGTCGCGGTTCGAGAACGGCGCTTCGCCGATCCAGTTGGCGCCCTCGCCGCCCATCTGCGTGAAGCCGAGCGTCTTGCGCTCCATCCACTGCGCCATGAAGTGGCAGCCGATGCCGGCATAGGCGCGCGAGCCGTCCGGCACGCGCGTCGAGGTGTTGTGCGGGCAGCCGGAGCAGAAATAGGGGACGCGCACGGCGACGTCGTTGATCTCGGCGAGCGCGCGCTGCGCCGATTTCAGCCGCGTCACGTTGGCGCCGAGTTCGTCATTGGCGCCGACGTGCCGCAGGATGCGCTCGCCGAGCGCGATGGCGACGTCGTTGGCGTCGAGCGCGCCCTTGGCCGGGAACAGCCAGTTGCCCTGCTCGTCCTTCTTGCCGACGCAGACCGGCTGGTTGGCGGTGCCGTACAGTTCCTCGCGCACCTGCACTTCGATCAGCGAGCGCTTCTCCTCGACCACGACGATGAGCTCGAGCCCCTGCGCGAAGTCGATCAGCTCCTGCCGCGGGATCGGCCACGGGCAGCCGATCTTGAACAGCCGCACGCCGAGGTCGTTGCACTTGACCTCGTCGAGACCGAGCTCGTCGAGCGCCTGACGCACGTCGAGATAGGCCTTGCCGGTGGTGATGACGCCGACCTTCGGGTTGCGCCCGCCGGAGGTGACGATCTTGTTGAGCCGGTTGGCACGCAGGAAGGCGAGCATCGCGTCGCGCTTGAAATCGTGCAGGCGCGCTTCCTGGCCGAGAATGGTGTCGACGAGGCGGATGTTGAGGCCGCCGTCGGGCATGACGAAGTCGGTCGGCTGCATGATCTCAACGCGGTCGAGGCTGCCGTCGATGACGCCGGTCGACTCGACCGTCTCGTGCATGCACTTGAGCGCCGTCCACGTGCCGGTGTAGCGCGACATCGCCCAGCCATAGAGCGCGTAGTCGACGATCTCCTGCACCCCCGCCGGGTTGAGGATCGGCATCATCACGTCGACGAAATGGAATTCCGACTGGTGCGCGGTGGTCGAAGACTCGGCGGTGTGGTCGTCGCCCATCAAGGCGAGCACGCCGCCATACTTCGACGTCCCGCCCATGTTGGCGTGGCGGAACACGTCGCCGGAGCGGTCGACGCCCGGGCCCTTGCCGTACCACATGCCGAAGACGCCATCGAACTTGCCCTCGCCGCGCAGCTCAGCCTGCTGCGACCCCCACAGCGCGGTGGCGGCGAGTTCCTCGTTGATCCCCGCCTGGAACTTGATGTCGGCGGCGACGAGGTGGCGGCCGGCGCGCACCATCTGCTGGTCGAGACCGCCCAGCGGCGAGCCGCGATAGCCGGTCACGAAACCGGCGGTGTTCAGGCCGGCCCGGCGGTCGCGCTCCTTCTGCATCAAGAGCGCGCGGATCAGCGCGTGATAGCCGGTCACCAGCACCCACGACTGGCCCAGGTCGTATTTGTCGTCGAGGGAGACCGATCGCAGGGTCATGACTGGCCTTTGGCTCGGGCAACGCGCCCGCACCCACTCATATAGGCACGGCTGCGGTGAGGCAAAACGCGAGCGTCCGGGGGAAAGGCTGACATTGCAAGGGCCTGCGGTCAATTTCGTAGTGCCGGCGTGCGCCGGAACGAAATGTCCGCCACGGCCTGCACCACGCATTTTGGCGCAATGCAGCATGTAACCCAGCCCCTCGTTCCGCGCAGTGGTCAAATTCTGTGCGGTCTGTACAAAGACTGTCCGCCGGGACCCTTGCATGCATCAGCCGCAGTCTGCCTCGATCGAAAGCAAAGCCTCGTGGACCGTCGCCGCGGCCGCGCTGGTCACCATGCTGATGGCCTATGGCGCCGCCTGGATCACGGCGGTGGCGCTGCGCGACATCGCGGCGGAAGCCGCCGGCGCACGCTCGGTGCCGGCGCTGGCGACGTCGCTCGCCTGGCTCGGCGGCGGCCTCGGCGGCATCCTGATGGGCCGTATCGCCGACAAGATCGGCACGCGCTGGACCGTGCTGTTCGGCGCGGTGATGATCGGCGTCGGCTTGGCGCTCTCGACGCTCGGGCCGCCGTGGCCGCTGTGGATCGGGCACGGCCTGTTCATCGGCCTCCTCGGCATCGGCGGCATCAACGCGCCGCTCTACATCTATGTCAGCCGCTGGTTCGATCGTCGCCGCGGCTCGGCGCTGGCGCTGATTTCGAGCGGCTCGTATCTCGCCGGCGCGCTGTGGCCGACCCTGTTCGAGCGCGTCATCGCGCATGTCGGCTGGCGCGAGACGATGCTCTGGTACGCGCTCGCCGAGGTCGTGGTAATCGTGCCGCTGGCGCTGTTCTACATGCCGCATCCGCCCGAGCTGGTGCATGCGGCCGCGGCGTCGGGCGCGGCGCGGAGCGAGCCCCGCGTGCTCGGCCTGAAGTCGAACACCGTCTTCGCGCTGATGTGCGCCGCCGCCGTGCTCTGCTGCATCCCGATGGCGATGCCGCAGGGCCATCTCGTCGCCTTCTGCGGCGATCTCGGCATCAGCCGCACGGTGGGCGCGGCGATGCTGTCGGTGCTGCTCGGCACCGCCTTCCTCAGCCGGCAGATATGGGGCGCGATCTCCGACCGCATCGGCGGCCTGCGCACGGTGCTGATCGGCTCGGCCTTGCAGGGGGCATCCATGATCGCCTTCCTGCTCACGCAGAGCGAAGCCGGGCTGTTCACCGTGTCGGCGGCCTTCGGCCTCGGCTTCTCCGGCATCATCCCGGCCTATGTGCTGGCGCTGCGCGAACTGTTCCACGGCGCCGAAGCGTCGTGGCGCATTCCGACGCTGCTGTTGTTCTCCGGCACCGGCATGGCGCTCGGCGGCTGGATGGCCGGCGCGCTCTACGACCACTTCGGCTACTACGCGCCCGCCTTCGCCACCGGCATCGGCAGCAACCTCCTCAACTTGGTCGTGGTCGGCGCGCTGGTACTGCGCACGATGACCGTGCGCCGCAAAGTCATCGCCTAGTCGCGCGGCGGCGCCAGCAGGCGTACGCCGACGAGCAACGCGAGGCCGGCCAGCGCCGGCCCGAGCGCGAGCCACGTGCCGGCGGCGGCCAGCGCCGCCGTCGCCGCCCACGAAATCGACGAGAAGGCTTCGGCGAAGGTCGCGACGCGCGAGGACGTCTGCCGCCGGCGGAACTGGCTGCGCCGCGCCTGCACCCGGAAGCACAATTGCACGTCGGTCGCCGCCGCTGCGGCCACGAGCACGCCGATGCCGCAAACGCCGGCCGCCCAGGGCGAGACGATCGCCAGCGCCAGCACCAGCGGCGCGAAGATCACCGCGATGACGCCCATCACCGCTTCGATCTTCGCCCACAGCAGCGCGCGCGCCGTCACCGGCGCGGTGGCGACGAGATCGGGCGCGTCCTCGCCGGAGATCGACAGCCAGGCGAGGCCGCCGGCGAGTTGCCCGGCCGCCATCACGACGACCGGCACCAGCACCACCAGCGCCGTGCTGCCCTCGTGGAAGCTGCGCCACAGCAGCAAGGCCGGCGGCAGCAGATAGAGGATCTGCATCAAGGTCTGCGACATCAGCCATGGGTCGCGCACCAGGAGCGTCCATTCCTTCCGCCGCAGCATCTGCTTCGGCGAGCGCAGGCGGAAGCCGCGCATGCGCTGGCGGATGACGGTCTGCGAAACGCCGGACGCGGCGATGGCATGCTCACCGAAGCGCGGAGAGAAGAGGACGATCGTGAGCACCAGCACGGCAATGGCGAACGCGAGCACCGGCGCCAGCGCAACGACATCGCCGAGCGCGGCGCGCGCCGGCCACCACAGCGGACTGCCCATGCCGGGGACATTCGCCAGCAGCCAGGGCGACTGCAGCGGCGCCAAGCGCGACAGGCTGCCGAAGGAGAGGATCGCCGCCACCTGCAGGCCGATGACGAAGGCGGCGCCGATCACCGCCGCCAGCACCTGCGCGACGAAGCGGGTGCGGCGCGGGCCGATGGTGCGGAACAGCGCTACCGTGATGGCGACGCCGAGGCTCGCCGCGATCGCGCCCATGGCGGCGACGACACCGTAACCGGCCAGCCAACGCAGGCCGCCGATGACGACCAGCACGTCGATGAAGGGCAGCGCGATCAGCATCGCCATCGCGGCGATGGCGGCGGCGATGCGCGCGATGCGCACGGCGAAGACCTTCCGCGGCGACACCGGCGCGGTGAGGATGAGCTCGAGGTCGGAGCGCGTGTAGAAGGCCCGCGTTACCGATTCCATCGCCTGCGACAGGAGCAGCGAGAACGACAGCAGCAGCGTGCCCGAGAGCGTGACGAGCGTCGCGAGGTCCGGCCGCGCGCCGGCGTAGCGCGCCACCATGCCGTAAGCGACGAGGTGCATGAAGACGCCGAACAGCGTCAGCACGATGACGACCGTGCGCAGGCGGCGTCGCCGGCCGGCGGTCATCAGCGACAGCCAGTCGCGCCAGCCGAGCCGGAGCTCGTGCGCCGCCAGCCAGGTCAATGTGTCCGTCCGGCTCACGCGGCCTCTTCTTCCGCCACCAGCTTGAGGAAGGTGTCTTCCAGCGTCGCCGAGCCGGAACCGGACTGACGCCGCAATTCGTCGAGCGTGCCTTCCGCGATGAGGCGACCATTGGCGATGACGCCGATGCGGTCGGCCATCCGTTCGGCCACTTCGAGGATGTGCGTCGTCATGATGACGGTGCCGCCGGCGGCGACGCGCTCGCGCAGCACGGTCTTGACCTGGCGCGCCGAGCCGGCATCGAGGCCGGTCAGCGGCTCGTCGAGGATGATCAGCTTGGGGTCGTGCACCAGCGCGCCGGCGAGCGCCACCTTCTGCCGCATGCCCTTGGAGAAGCCTTCGCAGCGTTCCTGCGCGTGCGGCCCGAGGCCGAGCCAGTCGATCAGCTCGCGGGCGCGCGCCTCGGCGGTCGCTGCGTCGATGCGCCAGAGACCGGCGACGAATTCGAGATATTCGAATGGCGTCAGCTTGTCGTAGATCATCGGCTCGTCGGACACCCAGGCCGTCACCTGCTTGGCCGCGACCGGGTCGGCGAGCGCATCGATCCCCTCGATGCTGATGCTGCCGGCGTCCGGCTGCAGCAGGCCGACGATCATGCGCAACGTCGTCGTCTTGCCGGCGCCATTCGGCCCGAGCAGCGAATAGAACTCGCCGCCATAGACGGTGAGGTCGAGCGCATCGACGGCGACGCGATCGAAGCGCTTGGTGAGGCCGCGCAGCGCGAGCGAGACGTGTTGCGGGGTGAGCATAATGACGCCGCCTGGATTGCGATCGCGCCAGTTACGCGCGAAGTCCTTTCGGCGCTATCACCGGGCTCCGTCGCCACGGCGTTATGGTTGAGCCCCGGTTAAGCGGCCGGCACCATTTTAAACATGCCGGCGCCATATGTCTCGCGCGCTTCCGCCGTCAGCGGCCGCACCGCGTTGACGAAGGCGTCGTGCTCGCGCGCGGTCGGTTCCACGATCTCGCAGCCGGCGGCCTCGATGATCCGCCGCGACTCCTCGTGCTCCTCGACCGCCAGCCCGCGTTGATAGGTGACCGACTCCTTCACCGCCCGGCGCATGGCCTCCTGGAGATCATTCGGCCAGGCTTCGAAGCTGGCGCGATGCAGGAAGACCGGACGCGAGATATAGAAGTGCGAGGTCAACGTGTGGAATTTGTGGAAATTGTGCACGCCGTAGGTGACGGTGTTGGCGAGCGGATTCTCCTGCGCGTCGAGGGTGCCGGCCTTGATCATGGCGATCGCCTCGGTGAGGTCCATGCGCATGGCGATGGCGCCGAGCAGGTCGAAGGTACGGCGCTGGATTTCGCTCGGCAGCACGCGGATCTTCATGCCCTTCATGTCGGCGGGCACATGGATCGGCCGCAGGCGGTTGGAGATGTGGCGGAAGCCGTTCTCGAACCAGCCGAGGATGCGATAGCCGATGCGGTCTTCGATGCTCTTCACGAGGAAATCGCCGAGCGCGCCGTCCATGGCGCCGCGCGCCTGCGCGTTGTTGGCGAACAGGAACGGCAGGTCGACGAAACCCAGCTCCGGCACCCTGTCGGTCAGGTAGCTCGACGACTGATAGCCGAGCGTGAGTTCGCCGCTCTCGACCAGAGTGAGGATGTCCTCGGCCTTGTAGCCGTGGTCCATGACGTTCCAGACGTAGTCGATGGCGACGCGGTCGCCGAACTGCGTCGTCAATTTGTCGCCGATGAACTTGAGCGATTTCGAAAAGCCGGTCGTCGCCGGCCCGTAACCGCCCATGCGGATCTTGATTGGTTCGCTCATGTCCCCTGCCCTTTGTGCGCCGGTCTCTATAGCGGCGCCGGGCGTTCTGGCCAAGCGGCGCCGCTATGCTAGGCTCCGCGCGCAAGACCGGAGGGACGCCGCCCATGAACACGCACACCAAGGCCGCGGACATTTCACGTGATGCAATTTTGCCGGCGGAGTGGCAGGCGCGCATCGATCTCGCCGCCGTCTACCGGCTGGTGGCGCACTATGGCTGGGACGACGTGATCTACAATCACTCGTCGATGCGCGTGCCGGGCGAGCCGCGCCATTTCCTGATGAAGAAGCACGATCTGCTATACACCGAGGTGACCGCGTCGAACCTGGTCAAGGTTTCGATGGACGAGGACCTCGACGAGCGCGCCGGCGTCAACCGCCCCGGCTTCACGCTGCACGGCGGCGTGCTGTCGGCGCGCGATGACGTCAACTGCGCGGTGCACGTGCACACCGAGATCGGCATGGCCATCGCCGGCCTGAAGCACGGCCTCAAGATGGTGTCGCAGCAGGCGATGCGCTTTTACCAGCGGCTCGGCTACCACGCTTACGAAGGCATCACCGAGGACTTCGCCGAGCGCGAACGCATCAATCGCGATCTCGGCAAGAACCGGGCGATGATCATGCACAATCACGGCCTGCTCACGGTCGGCAAGAACGCGCGCGAGGCCTTCGTGCTGATGAAGACCTTGATCGAGGCCGCCGACATCCAGTTGCGCATTGAGGCGACCGGCGGCGAGATGCTGGAGATCCCGGCAGAGATCTGCGCCAAGACCTCGGCGCAATACGAGATGCACGACGCGGGACGCGGCAGCCACGACTGGAGCGCCTATCTGCGCATGCTCGACTCGATCGATCCCGGTTACCGGCAGTAAACACATGCCAGTCAGCAATCGCGTCAAGGAACGCCTCGCCCGCGGCGAGACGGCGTTGTGCATGGCGACGCGGCTCGCGCGCACGCCGGAGATCGCCATGATCGCCGACGCCTGCGGCTTCGACGCCTTCTTCATCGACATGGAGCACTCGGCGATCACGCTCGACGCCGCGGCGGCGATGTGTACGGCCGCGGTGCCGGTCGGCATCGCGCCTCTGGTGCGCGTCGCCGGCCACGCCTTCCACGACGCGACGCGGCTCATGGACCTCGGCGCCATGGGCATCATCTGCCCGGACGTCGAGACCGGCGAGCAGGCGCAGGCCTTCGCCGCCGCCTGCCGGTTCCCGCCGCTCGGCGCCCGCTCGGTCGGCGGCGTCGGCCCGCTGCAGGGCTATCGCGCGACGCCGCTCGGCGAGGTCAACGCGCAGGGCAACGACGCGACCCTACTCGTCGCCATGCTGGAGAGCCCGCAAGGCATCGCCAATGCCGACGCGATCGCCGCGGTGCCCGGCATCGACGTGCTGCTGATCGGTTCCAACGACCTGTGCACGGCCATGGGCATTCCGGGCGAGCTCAAGCATCCGAAGCTGCGCGAAGCCTACGAAGCGACGATGCGCGCCTGCGCCAGGCACGGCAAATGCCTCGGCATCGGCGGCATCCGCGCCGACGTGGCACATGTCGCCGAGTTGGTCGCGCTCGGGGCGCGGTTCGTCATTGCCGCGTCGGATATCCAGTATTTGATGGCCGCCGCGCGCAGCGAGGTCGCTGCACTGCGGAAGGCGGCCGGCGGCTGAGTTCCTTGGCCTTGCGGCCTGCACGGCGCTTGCGGCCGTAAATTTCGCATATATCCTGATGACCAAAGAACACAACATCGGGGAGGACGGATCATGGCCGAGGGACAGAAGTCGCTTTTGACCGGCATCGCTGCCGGAGTCGTCGTCGTGCTGCTCGTCACGCCGGTCGGCTATGTCCTCTGGAAGCGCGCCTCCGCCGAGCGCGCGCAGATGCTGGCGACGTTGTCCGCGATCGACGGCAAGCTCGCCAAGACCGACGCCGCCGTCGCCGCGATGCAGAAGACCGCCTCCGTCTCCGGCATCACAAAACAGCTCGACGAATTGAACGGCCGTATCAAGAGCGCCAACGAAGCGCTTGCCGGCCTGCAGAAGGCTTCGCTCGACGAAATCCGCAACCGCCTCGATCAGGTCGAGACGAGTTTGAAGTCCGACAGCGCGGCGCTGGCCGGATTGCAGAAGGGCCTCGGTCCCGACGGCCTCAACAAGCGGCTCGGGCAGCTCTCCGCCAACCTCGCCGCGCTCGACACCTCGCTCGCGACCATCAAGCAGGCGACGGCGAACGACGCGCCGGTGAAGACGGCGAGCGCGCTCGACACGATGAAGACCGGCAGCGTACCCGCCGCCAGCGCGACCGACCTCATCGTGGTGCACGTGCAGGAGCCCGGCGTCGGTCAGGCTGCCGCCGCCATCGCGCCGCTGAGCGTCAATTTCCAGAAGATCGGCGGCACCGACGAGACCGCCCAGACCGTGGCGCTCGTCGCTAAAATGAAGGCCGTGCTCAAGGGCCGCAAGGACTGCGCCATTTCGGTCGCCGGCTTTGCCGACACGCTCGGTCCCGACGACCTCAATCTCGAAGTGTCGAAGGATCGCGCGCACGTGATCGCGGCCAAGCTCAAGGAGGCGTTGGGCAGCGACGTGCAGATCGCCGAGACCGCCTGGGGCGAGCGGCGCCTGCACGAGATGACGAAGGACAACGTCGCCGCCAAGGCCAACCGCCGCGTCGACATCGCGGTGCAGTGCAAGTCGTAGGCTTCCTTTACCCTCCCCCTTGTGGGGAGGGTCGCGAGCCTTAAGCGCGTTTACGCGCGTCTTCGACGCGCTATGCGAGCGGGGTGGGGGTAGCGGAGTTTCATATCTACCCCCACCCCGACCGCCTCCGCTTCGCTGCGGCGGTCGACCCCCCCCCACAAGGGGGAGGGTAAGAAGAAAAACTACTTCTCGCCGACGCCCCAGTGCCAGAAGTCGCGGCCCTGCGTGCGCATGAAGCGGGCGAGCACCATCTTGTGCACTTCCGACGCGCCGTCGACGAGCCGCGCCGAACGCGCGTAGCGGTAGATCCATTCGACGATGGTGTCTTTCGAATAGCCGCGCGCGCCCTGCAACTGGATCGCCACGTCGGCGGCGTTGTGCAGCGTGTCGGCGACGTGCACCTTGGCCATCGATACTTCCTTGCGCGCGCGTGAGCCGTTGTCGAGCAGCCAGGCCGCGTGCATCGTCAACAGCCGGCCGATCTGGATCTGGTGCGCGATCTCGCCGAGCTTGATCTGCACGCTCTCGCGGTCGGCGAGCTTGATGCCGAAGCCCTCGCGCTTCTCGACATACTCCTGCGCGATCTCCATGCAGCGCTTGGCGAAGCCGAGCCAGCGCATGCAGTGCGTCAGCCGCGCCGGGCCGAGACGGATCTGCGTCGCCTTGAGCCCGTCGCCCTCGCCCATCAGCACGTTCTCGAACGGAATCTCGAGCCCGTCGAATTCGATCTCGCAGTGGCCGCCGTGCTCCTCCGGTCCCATGATCGGGATGCGGCGCTTGATGCGCCAGCCCGGCTGATCCTTGTGGAACAGGAAGGCGGTGAGGCCGCGGCGCGGATCGTCCGACGTGCGCGCCATCAGGATGAAATGCGCGGCGCCGTCGGCGCCGGTGATGAACCATTTGTGGCCGTGCACGACGTAGCGGTCGTTCTTCTTCTCGGCGCGCGTGCGCATCATGCCGGGATCGGAGCCGGAGCCCGGATGCGGCTCAGTCATGACGAAGGACGAGCGCACCTTGCCCTCGACGATCGGCCGCAGGAACCACTCTTTCTGCTGCGGCGTGCCGACCTTGGCGACGAGATTCATGTTGCCGTCGTCCGGCGCCATGCAGTGGATGGCGAGCGGGCCGAAGATCGAGCGCGCCGCCTCCTCGTAGATTGCCGGCCAGGCGCCGACGGGCAGGCCCATGCCGCCGAATTCCTTGGGCGACTGCGGCGCCCACAGGCCCGCGGCCTTCGCCTTCGCGCGCACCGGCGCCAGCCGCTCCGGTGGGATGTTCTCGTAGTCGGAGAAATTCTCCGGATCCTTCTCCAGCGGCAGCACCTCCTTCTCGATGAAGGCGCGCACGCGCAGGCGGATGTCCTCGATCTCGGGTGCGAGTGTGAAGTCCATATCGCTTATCCTTTCAGCGCCACCACCTGGCCGCCGTCGACGAGAATGGTGGCGCCGGTCATGTAGGCGCCGGCGTCCGACACGAGCAGCAGCAGCGCGCCGTCGAGATCGCCGGCATTGCCGAAGCGGCCCATCGGGATGTCGCGCTTCATGGCATTGCCTGCCTCGCTGTTGAGGAACGTGTCATTGATCTCGGTCACGAACCAGCCCGGCGCGATGGCGTTGACGCGCACGCCCTTGAAGGCCAATTCGACCGCCAGCGCCTTGGTGGTCTGCACCACCGCCGCCTTGGCCACCGCATAGGCGGCGACGCCCTTGGCGACGCCGAAGCCGAGCACCGAAGCGATGTTGACGATGGCGCCCTTCTTGTTCGCGGCCAGCATCCGCCGCGCGACCTCCTGCGCCCAGTAGAACACCGCGTCGAGATCGGTCGACAGCACGCGCCGCCACTCCTCCGGCGCGACGTCGGTGGCGCGCACCGGCGCCTGCGCCACGCCGGCATTGTTGACGAGGATAGTCACGGTGCCGAGCGCGGCTTCCGCAGCGTCGAAGGCGCGCGTCATGGCCGTGCGGTCGGTGACGTCGGCTTCGATGGCGACGGCGCGGCCGCCTTTGGCTTCGATCTCGTCGCGCAGCGCGGTCAGCCGGTCGACGCGGCGGGCGACCAGCGCCACCGCGGCGCCGTTGTCGGCGAGTGCGCGGGCGAATTGCGCGCCCAGCCCGCTGGAGGCGCCGGTGACCAGCGCCACGCGGCCGGTGAGGTCGAAGAGTTCGGAGGCTTTCACGTGACCTTCCTTATCCCTCCCCCAACGGGGGAGGGTGGCCGGCGAAGCCGGCCGGGTGGGGGGAATTTGTCCGAAGCTCCTGATCAATTGTCTCCAGCACGCCGATCAGGTTTGTATCGATCTCATTGTTCCAGAATCGCAGCACCTTGAAGCCGGCTCGCGCGAGATCCGCATCGCGTTTTCGATCCGAGTCCGCATGAGCATCAAAGTTGTGCTGACCGCCATCCAATTCGACGACGAGGTTCTTTCTAAGACAGATGAAATCAACGATGTATTTTTCGCGTGGAGCCTGCCGTCGAAAATGATAGCCGCGCGACTTCCACGATCGCAGGTGAACCCACAGTTTCACCTCCTGTGGCGTCATCGTTTTGCGGAGTTGCCGCGCGCGGGCGTTTGCCATCGATCGACCCACCCGGCTGGCCTTCGGCCAGCCACCCTCCCCTTTCAGGGGAGGGATCAAGAAGAACTAGCGCCCATAAAGCAAGTGCGGCAGGCCGGTGGCAAGCCCCGGCCAGAACCACAGCACCACCAGCGCGCAGAGCTGGATGAGCACGAATGGAATGATGCCGATGTAGATGTCCCTGGTGGTGATCTCCGGCGGAGCGACGCTGCGCAGGAAGAACAGAGTCGGTCCGAGCGGCGGGTGCATGTACGAGGTCTGCAGGTTCATCGCCATCATGACGCCGAGCCAGACCGGATCGACGCCCGGCATCTGCAGCAGCGGCGGCGCGACGATCGGCACGACGACGAAGATGATCTCGAACGCGTCCATGACGAAGCCGAGCAGGAACATCGCCAGCATCACCGTGAGGATGGCACCGTCGGTGCCGCCCGGCAGGTCGGTGAGCGCGCGCTCGACCATGACGTCGCCGCCGAGCGCGCGGAAGACGAGGCTGAAGGCGGTGGCGCCGATCAATATGAGAAAGATCATGCCGACGATCTGCGTCGTCTTCTCCACCACGGGCTTCAGCGCCGCGCCCAGCGCGCCCTTGCGCGCCGCCAGCAGGACGGCGCCGACCGCGCCGATCGATCCGGCCTCCGTCGGTGTCGCCACGCCGCCGAGGATCGAGCCGAGCACGGCGGCAATGAGCGCCAGCGGCGCGACGAGCGCCGCAATGAGCCGGCCGGCGAAGGCGAAGCCTTTCGCGCCGTTCGCGTCGCGCGGCAGCGCCGGCGAGGCCTCAGGCCGGATGAACGCCACCGCGATCAGGAACAGGAGATACAATGCGACCAGCGCCAAGCCCGGCACCAGCGCGCCGGCGAACAGGTCACTCACCGTCAGCGCCCGCGGCGCGAAGATGCCCTTGGCGAGCTGCGCCGCCTGATAGGAGTTGCCGAGCTGGTCGCCGAGCAGGATGAGCACCGTCGCCGGCGGGAAGATTTGCGCCAGCGTCGATGTCGCGGCGACCGTGCCGGCGGCAAGCCGACGGTCGTAGCCGAAGCGCAGCATGGTCGGCAGCATGATGAGGCCGAGCGTCACCGTGGTGGCGCCCACCACGCCCTTGGCCGCGGCAAGCAGCGTGCCGACGATCACCGCCGAGATGCCGAGGCCGCCGCGCAACGGTCCGAACAGCCGGCCCATCGTCTCCAATAAATCCTCGGCGATGCCGGCGCGCTCCAGCATCACGCCCATGAACATGAACAGCGGCACCGCCAGCAGCACCTCATTCGTGATGACGCCGTAGATGCGCTGCGGCAGCGCGCCGAGGATGCCGAAATCCATCAGCCCGAGCAGATGGCCGAGCGCGGCACAGGCGAGCGAGACGCCGCCGAGCGTCAGCGCCACCGGATAGCCGGCCATCAGCGCGGCGCAGACCGCGACCACCATGGCGACGGCGAAGAGTTCAGCGAGCGCCATTAGCGCTCTCCCGCCAGCACGGCCGCCGCCCTGACTGCCTGCGCGATGCCCTGCAGCGCCATCAGCAGCGCGAACATCGGGATCAGTGTCTTCAGGACGAAAACGAGCGGCAGCCCGCCGGTCTCCTGCGAGCGTTCCAGGATCGCCCACGAGCGCGCCGCGTAAGGCACCGACAGCCACAGCAGCGTCAGCATGAACGGCAGCAGCAGCACGAGCGTGCCGACGAGATCGACGAGCGCGCGGCGGCGCGGCGAGGCGTCGGCGTAGAAGATGTCGACCCGCACGTGCCCGCCGGCGGCAAGCGTCCAGGCGGCGGTCAAGGTCACCAGCAGCGCCTGGCCGTAAATCACCGATTCCGTCACCGGCACGGAACCGGCGCTGAACACGTATCGCGCCACCACCAGTCCGAACTGCACCAGCACGATGGCCAGCGCCAGCCAGGCTGCGGCGCGACCGAGCGCGGCGGTCAGACGGTCGATGGTGTGGGCGAAAGCGAGGGCGGAACGCATGGGCGGTGATTGTGGCATAGCCCGCCTGCTTGCGCTAAACTCCAGGCATGTCCGGGCATCACCACGACCACGACCACGACCACGACCACCACGAGCACGACCACGATCATTCCGAGCTGTCGGAAACGCAGCTGCGCGTCCGCGCGCTGGAAACCGTGCTCACCGAGAAAGGCTACGTCGATCCGAAGGCGCTCGACGCCATCGTCGAGGCCTACGAGACGAAGATCGGTCCGCGCAACGGCGCCGCCGTCGTCGCCAGGGCCTGGGTCGATCCGACGTTCAAACAGGCGCTGCTCGCCGACGCCTCGAAGGCCGTCGCCACGCTGGGCCATATCAGCCGCGTCGGTGACCATCTCATCGCCGTCGAGAACACGCCCAAGACGCACAACATGATCGTCTGCACGTTGTGCTCCTGCTATCCGTGGGAAGTGCTCGGGCTGCCGCCGGTCTGGTACAAGTCGGCACCGTACCGCTCGCGCGCGGTGAAGGATCCGCACGGCGTGCTCGCCGATTTCGGCGTCACCCTGCCCAAGAACACTGAAGTCCGCGTCTGGGACTCGACCGCCGAGACGCGCTTCCTCGTGCTGCCGATGCGGCCCGCCGGCACCGACGGCTGGAGCGAGGAAAAATTGGCCGAACTGGTCACGCGCGATTCGATGATCGGCACTGGATTGCCGAAGCAGCCATGAGGGGCGCGCGCTTTCTTCCCTCGCCCCGCTTGCGGGGAGAGGGTGGCGAGGACCGAAGGTCCGAGCCGGGTGAGGGGGCGCATCGGCGCGCTCAGAATCGTAGTAGCGCCCCCTCACCCGACCGCCTTCGCTGCGCTCAGGCAGTCGACCTCTCCCCGCATGCGGGGAGAGGTGAAGGAGAGAAATAATGGACGGCATTCACGACATGGGCGGCATGGACGGCTTCGGCAAGGTCGAGGTAGAGCCGAACGAGCCCACCTTCCACGAAAAATGGGAAGGCCGCGTGATGGCCATGGTGCGCGCGATGGGTGCCAATGGCGGGCTGAACATCGACATGCAGCGCTTCTCGCGCGAGAGCCTGCCGCCGGTCGTCTATCTCGAGAGCTCGTATTACCAGAAGTGGTTCCTCGCGTTCGAGCGGACGTTGCTGGCGCGCGGCATGGTCGCGGCCGACGAGATCGATCAGGGCCATGCGTTGCATGCCAGCGCGCCTCTGGCGCGCGGTCCCTTCGGCATGAAGGACGTCGCGCGCATCATGACGCGCGGCAGTTTCGGCCGCGATCCGCAGGGTAAGCCGGCTTTCGCCGTCGGCGACCGCGTGCGCACGAAGAACATCCATCCGGCGACGCATACGCGGCTGCCGCGCTATGCGCGCGACAAGGTCGGCGTCGTCGAGCGCATCGAGGGCTGCCACGTGTTCCCCGACAGCAACGCGGTCGGCAAGGGCGACAATCCGCAGTGGCTGTACACGGTCGTCTTCGACGGCGCGGAACTATGGGGGCCGGACGGCGACCCGTCGCTGAAGGTGTCGATCGAGGCGTTCGAGCCGTATCTGGAGAAGATGTAGCTGTCGTCACCGGGCTTGTCCCGGTGACAGACATGGGATGAGTGCCTGACATGACCATCATCGACTCGACCGCCGCGCGCCGCGCCACCGAGGAAGTGCCGAGCATTCCGCGCGATGATAACGGTCCGGTGTTTCGCGAGCCGTGGGAGGCGCAGGCCTTCGCCATGGCGCTGGCGCTGCACGAGCGCGGCGTCTTCACCTGGAACGAATGGGCGCAAACGCTCGGCGACGAAATCAAGCGCGCGCAGGCGGCCGGCGATCCCGACACCGGCGAGACCTATTACATGCACTGGCTGGCGGCGCTGGAGCGGCTCGTCGCCGAGAAGGGCGTCGCCACGCGCGACACGCTGCACCGCTATCGCGACGCATGGGACCGCGCCTGCGACCGCACCCCGCACGGCAAGCCGATCGAATTGCGTGAAACGGACTTCGCTTAGCGGCTGCTTATCCCTCTGAAAAGGGAGGGATAAGAGCTAAAACAGCCCCATGCGCTCAGTGGCCATGTAGCCGGTCATCAGTGCCACGCCGAAGACGACGATCGCCGCGGCCGCACCGGTTTCGATGAGACGCAGCAGGATCATGCCGCGGCCGGGCTTGGCCTTGGCGATGCGGCCGGCAAAGCCGCGCGCGCCGACCGCGATGGTGGCGATCGTACCGACCGTGATGGCGGTGCCCAACCCCATGGCGAAGGTCGAGGCGACGCCGATCCAGAACAGGCCCTGCGCCAGCGCGAACACCAGCACGATGATGGCGCCCGAACAGGGCCGCAGGCCGACCGCGATCACCGCCGACAACGCGCGGCGGAACCAGTGCTTGCCGGTCAGTTCGCTCGGCTCCGGCGCATGCGCGTGGCCCCAGGCCGAGGCGTCGTCCTCCTGGTCGTGAGCGTGGCCATGATGGTGTCCGTGGGCGTGACCGTGATCATGCGCATGATCGTGCGCGTGATGATGGTGATCGTGATCATCGTGATGATGTGCGTGACGGTGACCATGATCGTGCGCATGCGCATGATGCGCGGGCTTCGCCGGCCGCAACAGCCGCAGCAGCGCCCTGCCCTTCACCCACAACAGCCGCAGCCCGATCAGGACGATGAGCGCGTAGCCGACCATCTCGACCACGCGCACCGTGGTGTTCATCGCCTTGGCGGTCGCGTTCAAGAGCACCGCAGCGACGGCGACGATGGCGATGGCGCTCAGCGACTGCAGCACCGCCGAGGCGAACGACATGACGATGCCACGCCGCCAGGTTTCCTCATTGGCGACGAGATAGGACGAGATCACCGCCTTGCCGTGACCGGGGCCGGCGGCGTGGAAGACCCCGTAGATGAAGGACACGCCGAGCAGCGTCCAGCCGGCGCTGCCGTCGGCCTTGGCGGCGCGGATGAGATGCGACAGCGTCAGATAGAAACGCGCCTGCTCGGCCAAGATCCAGCCGGTGAAGCCGCCCATCTCCGGCGGCGCGCCGCGCGACATGCCGAACGGCTGCGCCAGCACGGGGTCGGACAAGACAAGGACTGCAAGAACGGCAACGGCGCAGCATACCCAGCGAGACATCGATCGCGTCATTCGTGGATGAACCCCTTGCGGACGCGCCGCCCCCGCGGACTTGTCACGGACAATGCACCAGCAGCTTGTTGGCGAACTTCTCGCCCCACGCCATGCTCACATTCGGCTGGTCGGCGGGAATTTCGCTCAGCGCCTTGCCCTCGGCGAACGTCATCTCGCGCGGGTAGACGACATCCATCTTGCAGTGCGGCCCGCCGACGAGCTTGCCCGGATCCTTCTTGTCGAATTCGAAATCGATGAAGATGGTCGGGTCGTAGATGTCGACCTTGAGTTCCTTCGCCTTCACCGGTGTCTTCACCGGCAGCGTGAAGTTCAAGGTCAGCACCGAATCCCTGTAGTCGAGCCAGTAGTCGGAGGTCGGCGGCGCCAGCTCCACCTTCTTGCCGTCGGCGGTCGCATAGGTGAAATAGTCGTATTCCTTCAGGGACTCGACGTTGACCTTGGCAAGCGGCGCCAACTCCTCGCGCGTGTACTGACCCTTCACCTTGCTCGCCTGGCCCTGCAACGCGAAGGCAGAGAACATGTCGTCGAACGACCAGTGATGGCGGATGCCGGTGACGGCGCCGTCCGGTCCGACCAGCACCTCGCTCTTCATGGTGATCCAGACGTGCGGATGGGCAAACGCCGGGCCGGCGCATACGAGAAGCCACGCGGCGAGAAACAGTCGTACGATCATTGAAGAAACTCAGCTCTCGCGCGCCCCCCGCGCGCAGACGGCACTATAGCACTGCCGTCTGAGGCGGAATCGAGGCGGCTGCGGCGCGGTTAACGCGCGCGTTACACCGTGCTTTCGCACTGGAGCGAACAGCTCCCTTGCGCGAGCTCGATCTGCACCGTGGCATGGCCGACATCGAAGCGATGATGCAGCTCATGCGCGACCTGCTGCAAGAACGCGTCGCCGGGATGGCCCTGCGGCGTCACCACATGGCAGGACAGCGCCGTCTCTTTCGTGCTCATCGCCCAGATGTGCAGGTCGTGCACGTTTTCGACCTGCGCCAGACCGGAGAGATATTGACGAACGTCATGCGGGTCGATCTCGCGCGGCGCGGCGTTGAGCGTGAGCCGGATCGATTCGCGCAAGAGGCCCCAGGTGCCCCACAGGATCACGGCGGCGATCAGCAGGCTCGCCACCGGATCGAGCCACTGCCAGCCGGTGAGCATGATGCCGCCGGCGGCGGCGATGACGGCGACCGAGACGCCGGCGTCGCCCACCATGTGCAGGAAAGCACCGCGCACGTTGAGGTCGGACTTGCTGCCGCGGCTCAGGAGCCAGGCGGAAACGCCGTTGACGACCACCGCGAGCGCGGCCACCGCCATCACCGTGGTCGAGGCGACCGGCTGCGGCTCGCTGAAGCGGCGGATCGCCTCCGAGGCGATGGCGCCGGTGGCGACCAGCAGGATCACGCCGTTGGCGAACGCGGACAGGATCGACGCCGCGTGCATGCGGTAGGTGAAGCGGTTGCTCGGCTTCCAGTTGGCGATGGCGATGGCGCCCCAGGCCAGGACGAGGCCCATCACGTCGCCGAAGTTGTGCCCGGCGTCGGCGAGCAGCGCCAGCGAATTGGCGGCGAGTCCGTACCAGACCTGGCCGATCACCAGCGTGAGGTTGAGCGCCGTGGCGATGGCGAAGGCGACGCCGAAATGGTCCGGCGTGTGGTCGTGATGCGCGTGGCTGTGGTCGTGGTCGTGCGGCACGGGTTCCGAATCCTGTTCGGGGCGAACCTAATGCCGTTGGAAACGAATACTAGAACAGTTGGCCGCAGCGCCTCTTCTCCCTCTCCGTTCTTGCCGAGAGAGGGAACTCACACCCCCGCGGCGCCGCCGTCGGCGCGCGGATCGTGACCGCCTTCGAGCGTGCCGTCGGCATGCAGCACCACCGCGCCGGCATGGCCCATCGTGTCGGAGTAGCCGTCGTCGAGCACGGCGACGTCGTGGCCGGCCGCCATCAGCCGGTCGATCAGAGCGCCGTCGAAGCGCGACTCCATGCGCAAATTCGTGTGCGTCGAACCCCAGGTGCGGCCGAGCAACCAGCGCGGCGCATCGAGCACGCGCTCGAGCGGCTGCTTGTAGAGCACGTGACGCGTGAACACGGCGGCTTGCGTCTGCGGCTGGCCGTCGCCGCCCATGGTGCCGTAGGCCATGACGCGGCCGTCCTTGAGCGCCGCGAGCGCCGGGTTGAGCGTGTGGAATGGGCGGCGGCCGGGCGCCAGCGCGTTCACCGCGCCCGGCTCGAGCGAGAAGCTCGCACCGCGATTCTGCATCAGCACGCCGGTCGCCGGCAGCACGCAGCCGGAGCCGAACTCCCAGTAGAGCGACTGGATGTAGGAGACGACGAGACCGGACGCGTCCGCCGCGCCCATCCAGATCGTGTCGCCCTCACCGTAGGGCTGCGGCCACTTCGCCGCCTTGCGGCGGTCGATCTTTTCGACTTCGGGGTCAAGGAAGTTGGCGTCGAGATAGCGCAGAAGATTGCCGTCGATAAGGTCGGGATCGGTGACCTCACGGTCGCGCACGATGAAGGCGCGCTTGGTCGCTTCGATCAGGCCGTGAATGTGGGCAAAGCTGTCGCCTTCGGAGACGCGCAAGCGGTCGAACAAGGCGAGAATGATGAGCGAGGCCAGACCTTGGGTCGGCGGCGGCGTGTTGTAGAGAGTCCCGGCACTCACTTGAACGCTCAGCGGTTCGGCAATCCTGGCTTCGTGTTTTTCCAGATCCGCGCGGGTGACAGGCGAGCCGATGCGCTCCAGATCGGCAGCGACCTCGTGGCCGACATCGCCGCGATAGAAGTCGCCGAGTCCGGCTTTGGCCAGATGCTCCAGCGTGGCGGCGAAAGCGGTTTGCTTGAGCTTGGCGCCCTGCTCCGGCGCTTTGCCGCCGACCAGAAACGTGTCGAGGAAGCCGGGCGCGGTTTCCAGTTCGGCATATTTGTCGACGGTCAACCGGGCCTGACTGCGCGACACCGCATAGCCTTCGCGCGCGTGCCGGATGGCGGCGTCGAACAGCACATGCAGCGGCAGACGGCTTGAACCTTTGTTGATTCCCTTGCCGGTCTGGGCCTTGGCCGCCTCGAACGCCAGCATCCAGCCCGCCACCGCGCCGGGGACGGTGAGCGCGGCGAGCGGTCCGCGCGCGGGAATTTCGTAATGACCGGCGTCGCGATAGAAGCGCACTGTCGCCTTCGACCCGGCGCGCCCCGCGCCCATGATCGCGCGCACGCGGCCGTTCGGCTCGCGGATCAGCCAGAAGCCGTCGCCGCCGATGTGGTTCATGTGCGGATAGACGGCGGCGATCGACGCCGCCATCGCCAGCATCGCCTCGATGGCGTTGCCGCCCTCGGCAAGGATCGCACGGCCGTCTTCGACGGCGGCGGCATGCGGCGCGCAGACGACGCCGCGTTTATGGCCGGCAGTGTGGAAGTTCATTGAGAGCCTCGTGTCCCCGGCGCAGCGCAGCGTGCAACGGCGCGCTGCAGACCCGGCACCCCGGTTTTCAGAAAGCTGGGTCCCGGATCAGCGACGCACCACTTCGTGCTGCGCCGCGTCCGGGACACAAAGCTTTTACGCCGCGACATCGGCGATGCCGCGTTTCTTCAACAGCGCATCGACCGCCGGCAGGCGGCCGCGGAAGGCTTTATAGGCCTCGCCGGGATCGCGCAGGTTGCCGGCCGAGTAGATGTAGTCGCGCAACCGCTGCGCCGTCGCCGGATCGAAGGCGTCGCCAGCTTCGGTGAAGGCGGCGAAGGCGTCGGCATCGAGCACCTCCGACCACATGTAGGAGTAATAAGCCGCCGCATAGCCGCCGCCGGAGAATAGATGCTGGAAGTGCGGCAGCCGGTGGCGCATGACCAACTCCGCCGGCATGTAGATACGTTCGAGCGCCTGCTTCTCGAAGGCGTCGACGTCGAGCGCCGTCGCCTGCGGCAGCGCGTGCACGTCGAGATCGAGGATGGCGCAGGAGGTATATTCGACCAGCGCGAAGCCCTGGTTGAAGGTGCGCGTCGCCAACACGCGATCGAGCAGGTCCTGCGGCATCGCCTCGCCGGTGCGGGCGTGGCGCGCGTATTTTTGCAGGATCTCAGGCACCTCGAGCCAGTGCTCGTAGAGCTGCGACGGCAGCTCTACGAAATCGCTCGGCACCGAAGTGCCGGCGAGCAGCGGATAGGTGACGTTCGACAGCAGCCCGTGCAGCGCGTGGCCGAACTCATGGAAGAGCGTGCGCGCGTCGTCGAACGAGAGCAGCGCCGGCTCGCCGGCGGCGGGCTTGGAGAAATTGCACACGTTGAGGATGACCGGCGTCACGTTGCCGATGAGCTTCTCCTGGTCGCGCAGCGAGGTCATCCAGGCGCCGGAATGCTTCGAGCCGCGGGCGAAATAGTCGCCGATGAACAGCCCGACATGGGCGCCGCTCTTGTCCGTCACCTCCCAGGCGCGCGCGTCGGGGTGATAGAGCGGCACCTCGACCGGCGCGAAGGTCAGCCCGAACAGACGGCCCGCCGTGTCGAAGGCGGCGGCGATCATGCGGTCGAGCTCGAAATACGGCTTGATCTCGGACTCGTCGAGATCGTAGCGCGCCTTGCGCAGTTTCTCGGCGTAGTAGCGCCAGTCCCACGGCGCGAGGGCGAAGTTGCCGCCCTCTTCCGCGATGATCTTCTGCAGATCGTCGCGGTCGGCGAGCGCACGGGCTCGGGCCCGCGTCCACACCTCGTCAAGCAGCTTGCGCGCGGCGGCCGGCGTCTTGGCCATCTGGTCGTCGAGGCGGTAGTCGGCGAAGGTCGCAAAGCCGAGCAGCGCCGCACGCTCGGCACGGAGCTTGACCGTCTCGGCGATGGTCGCGCGGTTGTCGGTCGCGCCGCCGTTCTCGCCGCGCTTGATGAAGGCGTTGAACAGCTTCTCGCGCAGGTCGCGGCGCGACGAGAATTGCAAAAATGTCTCGGCGGAAGAACGTGCGAGCGTGATCGCATACTTGCCGGGATGGCCGCGCTCCGCCGCCGCGGCGCCCGCGGCGTCGCGGGCGAAATCCGGCAGCCCGGCGAGATCGCTCTCCTCGAGGATCATCGCGTAGGATTTCTCGTCGGCCAGCACGTTCTGCCCGAACTGCGTGCCAAGGCTCGCCAGCCGCTCGTTGATCGCGGCGAGGCGATCCTGCTGTGCCTGGTCGAGCGCCGCGCCGGCGCGGACGAAGCGGGTGTGGTAGCGGTCGAGCACCCGCGCCTGCTCCGGCGACAGGCCGAGCTTGTCCCGGCGGCCATAGAGGTCGGCGATGCGGGCATAGAGCGCGCGGTTGAGATAGAGCGCGTTGGAATGGCGCGCCAGCAGCGGCGACACGTCGCGTTCGACCGCCTCGATGGCGTCGCCGGTGTCGGCGCCGGCCAGCACGAAGAAGACGTTCGCCACGCGCTCGAGCGCCCGGCCGCTTCGTTCCAGCGCCTCAATGGTGTTGGCAAAGCTGGGCGGCTCCTTGGCCGCGGCGATGGCGTCGATCTCGGCGCGATGCGCGCCGAGCGCCGCGTCGAAGGCCGGGCGAAAATGCTCCGGCGTCACGGCGTCGAACGGCGGCAGGCCAAAGCGGCCGTTGAAGTCGGAAAGCAGCGGGTTGGGCTGTGTCATCCGCCCTATCTAATGGGGCTTCCGGCATTTGGCGAGCCGGCCGACCAGGCGACCGCCGCAGGCGAATTAATGCAACGGCATGCCCGTTCGGCCGTTGGTCCGGTACAGCCGATGGAGGTTTCCATGAATCCGCGTCCACTGCTCGCCGGGACGGTCGCGTGCGCCGTTCTGTTTGCCTCATTCGCCCACGCGCAAAGCACGACCACCGATCCGGGCTTCGTGCCCGACACAGGACAGATCAACCCGGGCCATGCGCTTCAGCCGCCGCCCACGACGCCGCCAGCGCCGATTGCGAACCCGGCAGACGTTCGCGCGGCACTGCTGATGCCCGATCCCGGAACCATCTCCCTCGGCGAAGATCCGAACGCCGGCGGCAAGGCGCAGCCGGCGACCACCGGTAAAAGCGTCACGAGTGGCGAACAGCCAGGGCCGATCGCCTCGACGATGCAGACGAAACCGGCGAAGTTCTCGCATCGCAACGACGTGATCGATCACATGCCGACCATGGGCATGCCTCTGCGGCTCGACGAAAAGCAGCGGCAGCAAATCTTTCAGGCGATAACGTCCGAGAAAACGTCGGAAATTGCCGCCACGCAGACCTTCAAACCTGCCGACGCCGTGCCCTACGCCGCGGCGGGGCAGATCCACCCATTTCCGGGCAGCATTCGCGGCATCCCCGACCTCGCTTTCCTCGCCTACATGAAAGGCAAGGATAGGGTTTATCTGGTGACGACCAGAACAGCCGATCCGATCGTGGTGGATATTCTGGACGGCAAGTAGATCAGCCGCGCAGCGCCCGCAGCGCGTTGAAGATGACCGCGACGTCGATCACTTCCTGGAACAGCGCGCCCTCGACCGGCGGCAGGAACCCGAGCGCCGCGGCGATCATTGCCGCCACCGACAGGCCAATGCCGGCGAAGACGCTCTGCAGTGCGATGGCGCGCGAGCGCCGGGCGATGCGGATCGCGGGGAGCACGCGGTCGAGCTGGTCGACCAGCAGCACGACGTCGGCGGCCTCTGCCGACGCCGGTGCGCCTTTGGCGCCCATCGCCATGCCGATGTCGGCAGCGGCGAGCGCCGGCGCGTCGTTGACGCCGTCGCCGATCATCATCACCGGCCCATTCTTGCGCTCCGACAGCACCGCCAGCACCTTCTGGTCGGGCGTGAGGTCGGCGCGCACCAGATCGATCGGCAGGCCGAAGGCGATGAAGCGCGCCACCTCGGCGCGATCTCCCGTCGCCAGCACGATGCGCTCGATGCCGACCGCGCGCAGGTCGGCGAGCAGGCGCGCCGTGCCGGCGCGTAATGCGTCATTGAGGATGAGGATGCCCGCAGGCTCGCCGTCGACGGCGACGGCCACCGCCACCGCGCCGGCCGGGCGTCCATCGGCGAGCGTCGGCAGACCGGAGCGGCCGACCTTGCCGGCAATGAAGCGCGGGCTGCCAACAAGCACGCTGTGGCCGTCGACCTTGCCGGATATGCCCTCGCCCGCGATCTCGGCCGCCTCGGTGGGGATGGCGAGCGTGAGACCGCGTGCCCGCGCCTCCGCCACGATGGTCTGGGCGACGATGTGCTTGGACGCCTGATCGAGCGATGCGGCGAGCCGCAGCAGTTCGTCCGGCCCGAGTGACTCGGCCGTTCGGATATCGACGATGCGCGCCTCGCCATGGGTGAGCGTGCCGGTCTTGTCGAGGACGAGCGCCCGAATGCGCGCCAGCGCCTCGATCGCCTTGCCGCCCTTGATCAGGATGCCAAGCCGGGCGGCGCGCGAAAGTCCGGAGACCAGCGCGACCGGCACCGCGAGGATAAGCGGACAGGGCGTGGCGACGACCAGCACGGCGACGGCGCGGATCGGGTCGCCGCTCAGCCACCAGGCGGCGGCGGCGAGCGCCACGGTCACGGCGAGAAAGAGCATGGCGTAGCGGTCGGCCAGCCGCGACATCGGCGCGCGCGCCTTCTGCGCCGCCTCGACGAGGCGCACGACGCCGGCATAGGTGCTCTCCGCCGCGACGCGCGAGGCTTCCAGATCGAACGCGTCGCCGACATTGGTGGCGCCGGACATGACCGCGCCGCCCGCTTTCATCGTCACCGGCATTGCCTCGCCGGTCAGTGCCGACTGGTCGAGCACGGCAACGCCGCCCGCGACCGCGCCGTCGACCGGCACCACGTCACCCTGGCGCACCAGCAGCCGGTCGCCCGGAAGGACAAGGTCGAGCGCCACCTCCTCGAGCCGACCGTCGCGGTGGCGCATCGCCGTCCGCGGCACGCGCGAGAGCAGCGCGGTCATCTCACGCCGCGCCCGCCGCTCGGCGAAGGCCTCGAGCAGCTGTCCACCGGCGTACATGAGGGCGACGATGGCCGCCGCGAGCTCCTGGCCGAAGGCGAGCGCGGCACTCATCGACAGGCCGGCGACGATGTCGAGGCCGACGTCACCGCGGCTGAGGCTGGTGACGATCTCGACGGCAAGCGCGGCGAGCACCGGCACTGTCACCACGGTCCAGATCACGGCGGCCAGGTGAGTTTCGCCAATCAGATGCGCCGCCAGACCGGCGGCAAGCCCGGCCGCGGCAAGCGCGGCGAGCAGCGGCCGCATGCGTCTGAGCAGGTCGTTCATGCTTCAAAGCCTCGCTCCGCCGCCGCTTTTCCGCCATGAGCGAGATCAAAGAAAAGCTGCCGCAAGGGGTTGATCCGCCTGCCCGTTTCGGGGACATTGCGGCCCGCGCGAAGGAGACAAGCCGATGGCCCGAGACCGCCGCATCGTCTGGCAGAACGTGCTGACCGTGATCAGCGCGGCGATCCTCATCGGCGCCGAAGTGTTCGGCGCGGCCTTCGCCGCCTCGTGGGCGCTCGCCACGCTCGCCGGCCTCGGCGCCTTCTGGGCCCGCATCCTCGACGTCATCTTCGTCTGCTGCGGCATCCTCATCATGGCGCAGTTCATCCGCAACGCGCACCGCATCGAGCCGTTCACGACGCGCTCCTGACGCGCGACGCAGGCGCGCGACGCCGCCTCTCCGCGAAAAAGTTAAGGATGTTTGTGGCGCGAGCGAACTAATTCGCTTGCACGTCGTCGAAAAAGTGTTATTTCGGTCTTGCCCAATTTCGCACGTGCCTGTGGCCGTGTGTCGATCGGTAGGTAGCCGGACAAGAGGCCGGCCAGCCGCCTGAGGTCAGCGAGCTCCTTCCCACGGGAAGAGTAAGTAGCCTCAAGTCTTCTGATCGGCAGCCGGAGGCGAAACCGGCGCACTCTGCTCTCAGCAGGGGACGCGGCTTAAAGCAACGACGGAGCGGGCTTCTTTGGTCTCTGCTGGCCTTCCACCGCCAGCGACGGGTCACCGACGAGGCTTGTCCATCTTGCCAGCAGCGCGGCGGGTTCTCCCACCAAGCCAAGGCAGTTAGAGCGGCTCACAGCGACCGATCCGGCGCGTCCCCATCGCGCACCGGGCCCGGGCTCAAAAGCCGCATCTTTCGGACGGCAGTGCCGTCCCTTTGAGCTGGGAGTATGCGCCGATGACCGAGCGCATTCGTGAATTCCTGCGCGACCGCCGCGAGCGTGGCATCGACGAGGGCCCTGTCCTCATCGTCGATCTCGACGTCGTGCGCGACAACTACACCGCCTTCGCCAAGTCGCTGCCCGACACCCGCGTGTTCTACGCGGTGAAGGCCAACCCGGCGCCGGAGGTGCTCTCGCTGCTCGCCGGCCTCGGCTCGTGCTTCGACACGGCCTCGGTCGCCGAGATCGAGATGGCTTTGGCCGCCGGCGCCACGCCCGACCGCATCTCCTACGGCAACACCATCAAGAAGGAGCGCGACATCGCGCGCGCCTTCGCGCTGGGCATCCGCCTCTACGCGGTGGACTGCGCTGCCGAGGTCGAGAAGGTCGCCCGCGCAGCACCCGGTGCGCGCGTCTTCTGCCGCATCCTCTCCGACTGCGTCGGAGCGGAGTGGCCGCTGTCGCGCAAGTTCGGCTGCGAGCCGGCGATGGCCGTTGACGTGCTCGAGCACGCCCTCAAGCTCGGTCTCGAGCCCTACGGCGTCTCGTTCCACGTCGGGTCGCAGCAGCGCAACCAGCACGCCTGGGACCGGGCGCTCGCTTCGGCGGCCTCCGTGTTCAAGGAATGCGGCGAGCGCGGCATCAACCTGTCGATGGTCAACCTCGGCGGCGGCTTCCCGACCAAGTACCTGAAGAACGTGCCGACGGTGAAGACCTACGGCAACGCCATCTTCAAGGCGCTGCGCAAGCACTTCGGCAACCGCATCCCGGAGACGATCATCGAGCCGGGCCGCGGCATGGTCGGCAACGCCGGCATCATCGAGACCGAGGTCGTCCTCGTCTCGAAGAAGAGCGAGGAAGACGACGTGCGCTGGGTCTACCTCGACATCGGCAAGTTCGGCGGTCTCGCCGAGACGATGGACGAGTCCATCCGCTACCCGATCCGCACGCCGCGGGACGGGGACGCGATGGCCCCCTGCGTGCTCGCCGGCCCGACCTGCGACTCGGCCGACGTGCTGTACGAGAAGACGCCGTACCCGCTGCCGGTGTCGCTGGAGATCGGCGACAGGCTGCTGATCGAAGGCACCGGCGCCTATACGACGACGTACTCGGCGGTGGCGTTCAACGGCTTCGAGCCGCTGAAGAGCTACCACATCTGATAAGTGCGGGAGGCGGTTCGCCGCCTCCCCTTCCCTCACCTCTCGAACTGTTGCGCCGAGCGCGCGCTTTGGCGCGCGTCCCGGCGGGGAAGGAGCTGCCATGATCTCGATCCGCATCGAAAAGACCACCGACGTCACGGCGCGCGAGGCGCTGCTCGACGAAGCCTACGGCCCGAGCCGCTTCCGGAAGCCATCCGAGAAGATCCGCCGCGGCCGCCAGCCGGCCGAAGGCCTGGCGCTGGTCGCTGTGGACGGCGATCGCATCGTCGGCACGGCGCGGCTGTGGCACGTCGCCTGCGGCGACAGGCCGGCGCTGCTGCTCGGCCCGGTCGCGGTCGCCTGCGACCGGCAGCGCGAGGGCATCGGTGCGGCGCTGATCGCGCAAGCCGTGGACGCCGCGCGCGCGGGCGGCCACCGCGCCATCATGCTGGTCGGCGACGCGCACTATTACGGCCGCTTCGGCTTCTCCGCGGAGAAGTCTGGCAACCTCGCTATGCCCGGGCCGTTCGAGCGGCACCGGCTGCTCGGCCTCGAGCTCGTCCCGGGCGCCCTCGATGGCGCGGCTGGCGTCATCGTCGCGACCGGGCGACCTGTCACAAAGACGCGGCGCAAAGCCGCATAAATCGTCGGGATAACCAAGGCGGCCGTGCCTTTTTCCGGCGCGGCCGCCCTTTCGTTTTTGGACGTCGGTCGATATGACCCCGCTACCAATGGAGCTTGCGCCATGACCAATTGGCCCGTTTACGGCACCATCACCGGCCCGATCGTCATGGTCGGCTTCGGCTCCATCGGCAAAGGCACGCTGCCGCTGCTCGAGCGCCATCTCAATTACGACAAGTCGCGCGTCACCGTGCTCGATCCGAAGGACGAGGGGCGCCGGGCGCACTGCGAAAAGCATGGCGTGCGCTTCGTCCAGAAGGGCCTGACCCGCGACAATTACCGCGAGCTGCTGACGCCGCTGCTCACCGAAGGTGGCGGCCAGGGCTTCTGCGTCAACCTCTCGGTCGACACCGGCTCGGTGGACATCATGGAGCTGTGCAACGAGCTCGGCGCGCTCTACATCGACACGGTCAACGAGCCCTGGCTCGGCTTCTACTTCGACGCCTCGAAGGGACCGGAAGCGCGCTCCAACTATGCCCTGCGCGAGACGACGCTCGCCGCCAAGCGCGCGCGCAAACCCGGCTCGACCACGGCCGTTTCCTGCTGCGGCGCCAATCCCGGCATGGTCTCCTTCATGGTCAAGCAGGCGCTGCTCAACGTCGCGTCGGACCTGAAGCTCAACGCCCCGGAGCCGAAGTCGCAGGGCGAATGGGCCGACCTGATGCGGCACGCCGGCATCAAGGGCATCCACATCGCCGAGCGCGACACGCAGCGCTCGAAGAACCCGAAGCCGCCGGAGGTGTTCGTCAACACCTGGTCGGTCGAGGGCTTCCTGTCGGAAGGCATGCAGCCGGCCGAACTCGGTTGGGGCACGCACGAGAAGTGGATGCCGGCGAACGCGCATACCCATGTGACCGGCTGCGGCGCGGCGATCTACCTGATGCAGCCCGGCGCCAACACGCGCGTGCGCACCTGGTGCCCGACGCGCGGCGCGCAATACGGCTTCCTCGTCACGCACAACGAGTCGATTTCGATCGCCGACTATTTCACGGCGCGCGACGCCTCCGGCGCGGTCATCTACCGGCCGACCTGCCACTACGCCTATCATCCGGCGGACGACGCGGTGCTGTCGCTGCACGAACTGTTCGGCCGCGCCGGCAAGATGCAGGAGAAGCATCACATCCTCGACGAGAACGAGATCGTCGACGGCATCGACGAACTCGGCGTGCTGCTCTACGGCCACGGCAAGAACGCCTACTGGTTCGGCTCGCAGCTCTCGATTGAGGAGACGCGGGCGCTGGCGCCGTACCAGAACGCGACCGGCCTGCAGGTGACCTCCGCCGTGCTCGGCGGCATGGTGTGGGCGCTGGAGCATCCCAACGAAGGCATCGTCGAGGCCGACGAGATCGACTTCCATCGTCTGCTGGAAATCCAGTTGCCTTATCTCGGACCGGTGAAAGGCTACTACACCGAGTGGACGCCGCTTGAAGGGCGCCCTGGCCTGTTCCCCGAGGATCTCGACACCAGCGATCCGTGGCAGTTCAAGAACGTGCTGGTGCGCGTTTGACGCACGCGCCGACGAATTGAAATGACGACGGACGGCACCGCAAGTCGGCTATAGCCGACTTGCGCACTTAAGTGCCGATCTCGGGTAAACCCGAGATCGGAGGGCCGCCCGTTTTGTTTTGACGCGCCTTACTTCGGCGGCTCTGGCGGATTCTCGCCGGGCTTCGGTGGTGGCTTCTTCTCCGCCGGTTTCGGCGGCGGAGGCGCTGCCGGACGCGGCGGTGGCGGAGCGGGATGCGCTTGCGGCGGTGGCGGCGCAGGCCGTGCTGCCGGTGGCGGCGCCGGATGCGCCTGAGGCGGCGGCGGTGCAGGCCGTGTCGCCGGCGGCGGCGCCGGATGCGCCTGTGGCGGAGGCGGTGCCGGACGTGCCGCGGGTGGCGGCGCGTGCTGGATCGCCGGCGGCGGCGCTGGACGGGTCACCGCGGGCGGCGGCGGAGGCGCAGCCGGACGCACGGCCGGTGGCGCGGGTGGTTTCGCCGAAGGCGGTGGCGGGGCGACCGGCGGCTTCGTCGCTGGCGGTGCCGGCGGACGCGTTGTGGAAGGCGGCGGTGGCGGCGTCTGCGGCTGCGGCGGCCGCTGCGGCTGCACCTGCGGTGCAGGCTGCGTTGGCGGCGGTGTTGCCGGTTTGACAGCAGGTGAAGGCGACGCGCCTGGTGGTGGCGGCGGCGTTGGACGGCCATTCGGCGCCGGACGCGGCGGTTGCTGCTGCTGTTGCTGTTGTGGCGCGACGCTCGGCGCGGCGCCCGGTACAGGCGGCGGCGCCGGCTGCGCACCTTGCGCGGCGCGCGGCGGATGATCGCCGAGGCGCCCGCGTTCCGTCTTCGGCAGCGCCTGCGGCTTCGGCACGCTCGCCGCCGGGGCGACGGTCTGATTGGTCGGCTGCACCGAGACGCGAAGCTGCGGATTGGGTGGCGGCCGCCGCGTGCCGCCGGGCGCAGTGCGCCCGCCGGGCTTGAGCGCCTGCGGCTGCACCGTCACCGCGCCTTGCACCCCTTGGGTCACCGGCAGCACGCGCGGCGCGACGCGGAAGGTCTGCACTGGCCGGCGCGTGATAGCGCCGACCACGCCGGGCGCGATGCCGGGATTGACGGCGAAGCGTCCGCGCCGCTGCTGCCCGCCGTTCAGCATCACCGTGCGGTTGACGATGACGGTTTGACGGATGATCACCGTCGTGCGCCGCGGCGGCACGATGTAGGTGCGCAGGCGCGGCGCCGTCAGATAGCGCGGCGACACGAAGATCCACCACGTCGGCGTGTCGTCGTACTCGTAGATCACGTCGTCGGGCGGCGCCGGCGCCCAGCCGACGTAGTCGCCGCCGCGCCGCCAGTCGACCCAGGCCGGCGCCCATTCGTCGCCCGGCACCCAGACCCAACCCATGCGGCTATCGAGCACCCAGCGGCCGTAGTGATAGGCCACCCAGCCCCAGTCGGCTTCCTCGTCATCGGAGATCCAGTACCAGCCCCATTCGTCGGTGTAGACCCAATGGCCTTCGGTGTAGGGACGCCAGCCGGGCGGACGGTCGGCGGGAACCCAAACCATGCCCCAGCGCGGATGCCGGAGCCATTCGCCGTAAGGCTCGAGCGCGGACTGAAATTCGGCGGGGACCTGCGCCTGCGCCACCATCGTCGTGCCGAGCACGATGGGCGCCGACAGAGCGGCCGCGGAAATGGCGCAGCCAGACATGAGCGCAAGGCCAAGCCGACGCAGACGATGCGGAAGCGCCATAGTCCTCAACCCCGCTGTGAAGAACCTCGGAACATCGGAAGCAAATTAACGCCGCTTCGGAAAGTTCCATCATCCTGCACATTGCGGCGGCAGAGGGGCCAAATGGATACAGTTCACATCCGGCTCCGCACGGCGGCCGCGACGAAATCGACGAAGGCGCGCGCCTTTGCCGGCTGTTGGCGTCGTGATGGCATGTGCACGTACAGGGGGAATCGCTCTTTATTCCAATCCGGAAACAGATCAATCAGCCGGCCATCCCGCAGACCGGGCGCCGCGAATTCGAGGCTTTGGGCGATGCCGTGCCCCTGTTCACAGGCGGCGACCATGGTCTCGCCGTCGTCGACCGTGAGCCGTCCGGCCACGCGCACCTTCACGGCGCGTCCCTTGCGCTGGAATTCCCAGGCGAAGGGGCGGCCGGTGGCGGGATCGGGAAACTGAATGCATTCGTGCTGCGACAGATCCTGTGGCCGCTTGGGCCGGCCGTGCCGCGCCAGATAATCGGGTGAGGCGCAAGTGACGACGCGTGTCTCGGTGAGCCGCCGAGCGACGTGGCCGGACAGCGTCGACTCGCCAAACCGGACGGCAACGTCAAAGCCGTCGGCGACAAGGCCGGTGGCGTCGGCGCGCACGCTCATCACCAGCGACAGCTCCGGATGCGCGGCGAGAAACCCACCAAGCCTTGGGGCGATTGCGAAATGCGCGACCAGCGGCGTGACAAGGACACGCAAGGTCCCGCGCACCGCTCCGGCGGCGCGGCCGACATCAGTGACCGCGTCGTCAAGGTCCGCCAGCAGCGGCGCCACACGTTCATAAAAGCGGCGGCCTTCGTCGGTCGGCGTAACCGCGCGGGCATCCCGCTCGAACAGCCGTGCCCCGACTCGCTCTTCGAGCCGCGCCACCGCACGACTGATGCCGGATTGCGTGAGGCCGAGCGCACGCGCCGCGCCGACGAAGCTGCCGGCCTCGACGACCGCCGCCAGCACCCCAATGCCGCCGAGTTGGCGCGCGTCAAAAGTCATGATGATCTTCGCTCATTCATACCCTGACAATAATGCGTTTCCGGCATGCTCTGTCCAGTGCCATTTCACGGGTGCGGGCCGCGACGCCGGCCAGTCGAAATGGAGACCACCATGACACTCAACGGACAACGCATCATCGTACTCGGCGGCACTTCCGGAATTGGACTGGCGGTCGCCAAAGCCGCCGCCGCGCAGGGTGCCTCCCTGGTCGTCGCATCCAGCCGGAAGACCAGCGTCGACCGCGCGCTCGGCGCACTGCCGCCGACCAGCGAAGGCCACGCCGTCGACCTCGCGGCCGAGGACGCGATCAAGGTGTTCTTCGACGGTGTCGGTGCTTTCGATCATCTCGTCTTCACCGCCGGCGAGAACATGCAACTCGCCGCGCTGGCCGACCAGCGGCTCGACGCCGCGAGGCAGTTTTTCCAGATCCGCTTCTGGGGCGCCTATGCCGCAGTGAGATATGCGACCCCCAACATCCGCGCCGGTGGCTCGATCGTGCTCACAACCGGCGTCGCCAGCCTGCGGCCACGCTCGGGCTGGACCGTACCAGCGAGCATCTGCGGTGCCATGGATGCATTGACCCGCGCACTCGCGGTCGAACTCGCACCGATCCGCGTCAATGCGGTATCGCCGGGCGTGGTGCGCACACCGCTGTGGGGGAAGATGAGCCCGGGCGATCGCGAGGCGCTCTACCGTGACGTCGGCGCCGTCCTGCCGGTCGGTCGCGTCGGCGAGCCGGAGGACATTGCCGGAGCCTACCTCTACCTGATGTGCGGGCGCTTCGGCACTGGCCAGATCGCCGTGGTGGACGGCGGCACCGTGCTGGTGTGACCTATCACAGCGTCAGCAGGCCGGCGTCCCCAGACTCTGTCCCGAAGCCGAGCAATTGGCCGGAATCGTCCCAGCCGAGCGCGGTGACGGGCGAACCGTCGGCCTGCCGCGCCGTGATCAGAGCGCCGTCGTCTACCCGCACTAGCCAAACCGTCCCGTCGCCGTAGCCGACGGCGACCACCGGCTGCTTCGGATGCGCGGCGACGACGGTGACGCGCGCCTCCGACGGCGCCAGCAGTTGCGGCTGCCGGCCCATCGGGCCGTCCTTGCCGTCGAACGGCCACAGGATGAGCTGCTCCGAGCCGGAGGTGGCGAGGAAGCCGCCGCCCGCCATCCACGACAGCGAGCGAACGCGCGCCGAATAGCCGGACATGCGCATGTGCTTCTGGTCGGCGATGCGCCAGCCGTGCAGGGTCGACTCCTGCATCATGGTCACCAGGAAGCGCCCGTCCGGGCTGATGGTGACGCCGAGATGCGAACCTTTCCATTCGAAGAATTCGGGCTTGGCCGCCGCATTGGGAAACCAGAACGAGACGCCGTTGTAGTGCGCCACCGCGAGACGGAAGCCCTTCGGCGCGAAGACGAGGCCGGCGACGGTCGACGGCGCCTCGAACGTGCGCTGCTCGCCCTTGCCGGTGATGACGTGCGCGACCTTGCCCGCCGACCAGGCGACGGCGCGATCGGGGCCGAGCGCGACCTGGTCGATCCAGCGCTTCTTGTCGTCGGCGGCGAGTTCACGCGTTTCGCCCCCGGCATTAGTGGCCATGAGCTTGCCATCGTCACCGCCGGTGACGACGCGCGTAGCGTCCGCGGCGCTGACGAGGATGCCGCCGCCGTGCACCGGCACGCGCTTGTCGTCATCGCCAGCGAACAACAGATGCTCTTCGCCGAGCACGAAGACCGGCGCGCGGCCGAAGAAGTGCACGCCGACGATCGGCGTTTCAGTCGCGATGTGGCGGACTCGATCTGTCAGCGAGGGGATGGCGGTGGAGGACATTGAGACTCACAGGTCCTTCGACGCCCGCGCGTTCCGCGCGGGCTCCTCAGGACGACGGGAAAGGTTCTAAGCCACGCAGCTCGCGAAGCCTTCGCGGATCTTCTCTTCCGGCAGGTCGCGGCCGATGAAGACGATGCGGCTGATGCGCTCCTCGCCCTCCTTCCACGGCCGCTGATGATCGCCGTCGAGGATCATGTGCACACCCTGGAAGACGAAGCGCTCGGGGTCGTCCTTGAACGCGAGGATGCCCTTCGAACGCAGGATGCTCGGCCCGTCCTTGGCGACGAGGTCCTGCACCCAGGGGAAGAACTTGTCCGGGTCTAGCGGCTTGTCACTGCGGAGCGACACGCTTTGCATGTCTTCGTCGTGATAGTGCTTGAGTCCATGACCCTCACCATGATGGTGATGATCGTGGTCATGATGATGCCCGTGATCATGATGATGATCGTGCTCGTGGTCATGATGGTGCTCGTGGTCGTCGGATTCGAGGAACTTCGGCTCGATGTCGAGGATGCGATCGAGATCGAAGGCGTTGCGGCCGAGCACGTCCTCGATCTTGACGTTCGAGCGCTGCGCGCGGTGCAGCGTGGCGTAAGGGTTGATGGCGCGGATATGGCCCTCCACGTCGCGTAACTCGTCCGCCGACACCAAATCCGTCTTGTTTAAGACGATAACGTCGGCGAAGGCGATCTGGTTCTTGGCCTCCGGCGCGTCCTTGAGCCGGTCTTTCAGCCACTTGGCGTCAGCGACCGTCACAACCGCGTCGAGCCGGGTCTTGGCGCCGACGCTCTCGTCCATGAAGAAGGTCTGGGCGACAGGCGCCGGATCGGCCAAGCCGGTGGTTTCGACGATGATGGCGTCGAACTTGCCCTTGCGCCGCATCAGGCCGTCGATGATGCGCACGAGGTCGCCGCGCACGGTGCAGCAAATGCAGCCGTTGTTCATCTCGAACACTTCCTCGTCGGCGTTCACCACGAGGTCGTTGTCGATGCCGATCTCGCCGAACTCGTTGACAATCACAGCGAACTTCTTGCCGTGCGGCTCGGACAGGATGCGGTTCAAGAGTGTCGTCTTGCCGGCGCCGAGATAGCCGGTGAGCACGGTGACGGGGATTTTCTCGTTGGACTGGGGGATGGCCATTGGGGACAGGAAACTCCGTTTCGGGGGGACATATAAGGGTTCCCGGCGGCCTGCGCAAAAGGCCCGGACAGCGGCTCCCGCGCGCTTCCCCGGGTGACGGCAGTCGGCGCGGCGGCGTATCCTTGGCCGGCGCATGATGCCAATAACGATAAAGACGGGGAGGAAAGGATGCACAGGAGGACGATGCTCGCGGCGGGCCTGATCGCCGTGACGACGCTGTTGGCCGGCCCTGCGGGGGCGCAGAGCGGCTACCCCAACCACACAGTGCGGGTGCTGATCGGTTATCCGCCGGGGGGACCGGTCGACATCATCGGCCGCATCATGGCCGACAAGCTCAGTGCCCAATGGAAGCAGCCGGTGGTGGTCGAAAACATCAGCGGCGCGGGCGGCAACATCGCCGGCGACCGTGTCGCCAAGGCGACGCCCGACGGCTACACGCTGATGGTGGCGACCAACGCGCTGGTGGCGATCAACCCCAGCCTTTACGCGAAGATGAGTTACAATCCGAGCAAGGACCTGACGCCGATCACACTCGCGGTCTTCTCGCCCAACATCCTCGTCGTCGGCCCCAATGTGCCGGTCACCAGCGTCAAGGAGATGGTCGCCTATCTGAAGGCGCATCCCGGCTCGACCTATGCCTCGGCCGGCGTCGGCACGACGCAGCATCTCGCCGGCGAGCTGTTCAAGTCCATGGCGAAGGTGGACATCCAGCACGTACCCTACCGCGGCGCGGCGCCGGTCATCACCGATCTCCTCGGCGGACGCGTGACCATGTTCTTCGGCGCCATCTCGCCGCTAATCCCCCTGGTGCGCGAAGGCAAGCTGCGCGCGCTCGCCGTCACGTCGGAGAAGCGCTTCGGCCTCGTGCCGAATCTGCCGACCATGATCGAGGCCGGATACCCGGGATTCGTATCGGTGCTGTCGATGGGGTTGATGTCGCCGGCGGGCACGCCGCCCGCGATCATCAACAAGATCGCCGCCGACTCGAAGGCCCTGCTCGCCATGCCCGACGTCCGCGCCAAGCTCCAAAACATTGGCATGGAAGTCGTCGGCAGCACGCCGGCCGAATTCAAGGCCGATCTCGACCGCGAAATCCCGCAATGGGCCAAGGTCATCGAGCAGGCGGGTCTGAAAGGCAGCAACAAATAGAAGCCGCCATGATCAGAGCGAACGCGCGGAACCGCCGCGCGTTTGCCGTGGCCTGATCGATGACGTGAGGCTATGCTTTACCCATAACAATGGCGCGGGCGGTCAACGCCCGCGTGTCGGGATGGAAGCGCCATGAACTACAAAACCGATTTCCCGTCGATCAAGGGCGAGGTTTCGCCCGAAGAGTGGCAAGCGCGGCTCGATCTGGCCGCCTGCTACCGGCTCATCGACAAATACGCGATGACCGACCTCATCTATAATCACATCACCACCCGCATTCCCGGCTCCCCGGACCATCTGCTGATCAATCTCTACGGACTCCTCTACAAGGAGATCACCGCTTCCAGCCTGGTGAAGATCCATGTCGACGGCGAGATCATCTGGAAGCCGCAGACCGACTATGACATCAACAAATCCGGCTATGTGATCCACGGCGCCATCCACAGAGCGCGCCCCGAAGTCGCCTGCGTGCTGCACACGCATACGCGCGCCGGCATGGCGGTTTCGGCCATGACGTGCGGACTACTGCCGCTGTCGCAGACCGCGATCCGTTTCGTAGGACACATCGGCTATCACGACTATGAGGGGCCGGCGATCGACCTCGCCGAGCGCGAACGGCTGGTAAACGACCTCGGGCCGCACGACGCCATGATCATGCGCAACCACGGCCTGCTCACCTGCGGCGCCACCGTGCAGCAGGCCTTCAACACGATGTATCAGCTCGAACTGTCATGCCGCTCGCAAGTCGACGCCATGGCGGCGCGCACCGAGCTCACCATGCCGGGCGAGAACGTGCTGGCGCACACCGCGCATCTCTATCAGCCGGGCGCGCGGCGGCCATACGGCGTGCTGGAATGGCCGGCGATGCTGCGCCTGCTCGACGCGGAACAAAGGAATTCGGATTACCCGCCCTACTATTACTGAATTTCAACGTCGACGTGGTTCATGCCTGGGGGAGACGCATGTCGAAATTGCTCGCATCCATCCTGAATACCGCCGCCGCGCTGCTGCTGCTCGCATCGGCAGCACTCGCCGACGATTATCCGAACAAGCCGATCCGGATGATCATCCCGTTCCCGCCCGGCGGCAGCAATGACGTGGTCGGGCGGCTGGTTTCGAAATATCTCAGCGACGAACTGAAGCAGCAGGTCTTCGTCGACAACCGCGGCGGCGCCGGCGGCACCATCGGCACCGAGGACTGCGCCAAAGCGACGCCCGACGGCTACACGCTCTGCATCATATCGATCGCGCACGCGGTCAATCCGGCGCTGCACACGCTCAAATACGATCCGATCAAATCCTTCACGCCGATTTCCATTCTTGCCACCGGGCCGAACGTCCTGGTGGTCAGCGAGGATGCGCCGTTCAAAACGGTGAAGGAGCTGGTGGCGGCCGCCAAGGCCAATCCAGGCAAGCTCAATTATGCGTCCGCCGGCATCGGAAGCTTCCAGCACCTCGGTGGCGAACTGTTCAAGCTCGAAGCCGGAGTCGATATCGTGCACGTGCCCTACAAAGGCGGCGGGCCGGCCATGCAGGACGTGGTCGCCGGACACGTCAAGATCATCTTTTCGTCGATGATCCAGACGACGCCGCTGATCAAGGCCGGCAAGGTGCGCGTGCTCGGCACCGGCGGCTCCAAGCGCAGCCCGGTGCTGCCGGACGTGCCGACGATCGCGGAAGCCGGCGTGCCCAATTATGTCGCTGAAAACTGGTGGGGCATCGTCGCGCCCGCCGGCCTGCCCGCGCCGGTCGTGAGCAAGCTTTACGCTGCCACCCAGGCGGCGCTGAAGGCGCCCGCGCTGCAAGCCGCCTTCGCGCACGACGGCGCGTCACCCGTGGCGATGAGCACGGCCGAATTCGGCAAGTACATCGGGATGGAAATCGTCAAATGGGGCCGTGTCGTCAAGCAAGGAAAGATCACGGCAAAATAGGGCAAGCCGGCGCCCGCCGTCATTGAGGCGGTGCTGGCGTCCGTCTCCGCTTGCTATATAGATGCCGATCCGCGGTCCGGGGGCGGCCCACGTTAGCAACGATCCGCCATGCTCGACGCCGCCCTCATCGTGCTCCTCATCGCCGTCCTGTTCGGCTCCTGGCTCGCCGTGCTGCACTTCGCCGGCCGCACGGCAGAGCGCGCACCGTGGCCGCTGGCGCTGATGCATGCCGGACTGGCGCTCATCGGCCTCGTCCTGCTGGCGGTGACATTGCGCGGGCCGGCGCGCGGCGTCGATCAGGGCATGGCCGGCTTCGGCATCACCGCCGCGGGCCTCCTGGCCGTCGCAGCCATCGTCGGCGCGCAGATCTTCGTGCGCTTCCGCCTGCGCCGGAAGAGCGCCGGCGCGCTGGTCGGCATCCACGCCGCGCTGGCGGTGAGCGGCATCGTGATCCTCGCCGCCTACGTGCTCTCGTAGCCGAAAGCAAAAACGCCCGGCGCAAGGCCGGGCGTTTCGTTTGAGTTTCGCCGCTCAGCTGTGGTGATGGCGAACGACGTGATGGTGCCGCACATGCCGATAGTGATGGTGCACATACCGCACGTGATGACGATACGCGACATGCACCGGCCGCGCCGGCTCGGCTTCCGCCTCGGCATACGGATGGACACCGAGCACGCCGTTGATGCCGCCGGTGACGCCGCCGACGACGGTGCCGACCACGGCGCCGACCGGACCGGCCATGCGGTTGCCTTCATGGAATCCGTAGCTGGCGCCTTCGGGGATCCCCTGCGCCTGGGCGGCGAACGGCAAGGCCGCGAAGCAGGCCGCGGCGACGATGAGCTTGAGTTTCATTGGTGTCATTCCACTTCGATTGCGGTGATGTGTCGCGAGCGACGCCGGCGAGCAAGGACCCCCATGACGGCTGTTCGGTGGCGAAACTGTGCACGACGCGTTGCGCATCGCGACGTGTGGGGAAAAAGCGACAGGCGCGGCAGAACGATACCGCGCGGAGCCGGGGCCACGGCGCGCCGGGCTTGCGGCTGTTATGTTATAATGTTACATCCCGGCTCCCAAGCAGGCGGAGGACAATGCGGTGGCGGCTGACAAGGGGATGAGCGGACGGCGCTACCGGCTGTTTTTTGCTGCGGCGTTGCTGGCCACGGGCCTCGTCGCGCTTGGCGGCGGCGAGCCCGCCCCCGCGGCGGACAAGATCGCCATCGCGGCCGCCGAGAACATGTACGGCGACATCGCCGCGCAGATCGCCGACGGCAACGTCAACATCAGCAGCCTGATCAGCAATCCGGCGCAGGATCCGCACCTGTTCGAGACGTCGCCGTCGGCCGCACGGCGGATCGCCGACGCGCAGGTCGTGATCGTCAACGGCGCCAACTACGACCCCTGGATCGACAAGCTTCTGCAGGCGAACCCCAATCCGAAGCGCATCGTCATCAGCGCCGCCAAGCTGATGGGCCGCAAGCCCGGGGACAATCCGCATCTGTGGTACGACCCGGCGACCATGCCGCGCGTTGCCGAAGCGATCACCGCGACCTTAAATGCGGCCGACCCTGCGCACGCCACCGAGTATGCCGCCAACCTCAAGACGCTGCTCGGCTCACTCAAGCGTATCGATACCCGCGCCGCCGCGCTGCGCGGCAAATACCAGGGGACGCCGGTGACCGCGACCGAGCCGGTGTTCGGGCTGATGGCGCAGGCGATCGGGCTCACCATGCGCAACGAGCGCTTCCAGATCGCGGCGATGAACGATACCGAGCCGAGCGCGCACGATCTTGCCGAGATCGAGCGCGATCTCAAGGAACGCAAGGTGAAGGTGTTGTTCTACAATTCGCAGGTCAGCGACGCGCTGGCCACGCGCCTGCGCGACCTCGCCAAGGGGTCGAACATCCCCATCGTCGGCGTCACCGAGACGCTGCCCGCCGGAATGCATTTCCAGGACTGGATGCTGTCCGAACTCGACGCGACCGACAAGGCGTTGAGCGGCAAATGACCGCCGCCGTCGAACTCGAGCACGCGACTTTGCGCATCGGCGGGCGCACCGTGCTCTCCGACGTCAGCTTCGCCATTCAGCCGGGCGAATTCGTCGGCGTGCTCGGGCCGAACGGCGCCGGCAAGACCACACTCATGCGCGCGATCCTCGGGCTCTGCCCGCCGGTGTCAGGCAGCCTGCGCATATTCGGCCACGCGCCGCGGCGCGGCGATGCCGCGATCGGCTATCTGCCGCAGGTGCGCACCGTGCTGCCTGACTTGCGCGTGCGCGGGCGCGATTTCATCGGCGCCTCGCTGCACGGCCATCGCTGGGGCCTGCCCTCGCTGACGGCGGCCGAGCGCCGCATGATCGCCGAGACCTTGCAGGCCGTCGGCGCCCTCGAACTGGCCGACCGCCCGCTGAGCGCCATGTCCGGGGGCGAGCGCCAGCGCCTGCTGCTCGCGCAGGCGCTGATCGGCCACCCGAAGCTCTTACTGCTCGACGAGCCGTTGATCATGCTCGATGCGCGCCATCAGGAGGTGGTGATCGACGTTGTGCGCAAGGTCTGCCGCGAACGCGGCATCACCGTTCTGTTCTCGGCGCACGAACTCAACCAGTTGCTCGGCGCCGTCGATCGCGTGCTCTATCTCGGCCATGGCCAGGCCGCGCTCGGCGCCATCGACGAGGTTGTGACCGCGCCGGTGCTGTCGCGCCTCTACGGCACCGAGATCGAGGTGCTGCGCGCCGGCGGCCACATCTTCGTGATGTCGCGCGGCCGCGACGTCGAAGGCGGTGCGCACGTGCACGACCATGAGCAGGGGCATCATCATGGACATTGAAGGCGATGCGTCGCCACGCACTCTCTTCACCTCCTCCTCGAGGGGGGAGGTCGGTCCGCCTTCAGCGCGTTTAGGCGCGTCTGGGACGCGCTATCGCGGATAAGGAAGCCCACGCATGTTTCAATACGACTTCATGCTCAATGCCTTCGCCGCCGCCGGCATCGTCGCGGTGGTGTCGGGCCTCGTCGGCTTCTTCCTGGTGATGCGCGGCCAGACCTTCGCCGGCCATGCGCTATCGCATATCGGCTTTGCCGGCGCGACCGGCGCCGGGCTGATCGGGCTGAGCGCGCTATGGGGCCTCATCGGCTTCACGCTCGCCGCCGGCATCGTCATGGGCCTGCTCTCCGAGCGCATCTCCAACCGCGACGTCGCCATCGGCGTGGTGCTGGCGCTGGCGCTCGGCTTCGGCCTCCTTTTCCTGCACTACTACACGGCCTTCGCCAGCCAGGCGACGGCGCTCCTGTTCGGCAATGTGCTGGCGGTCGAGCGCGGTATGATCTTCACGCTCGGCGTCCTCGGCGTCATCACGCTGGCCGGCCTTGCGCTCATCATGCGGCCGCTGATCTTCGCCAGCCTGCAGCCGGAGCTGGCGGAAGCGCGCGGCGTGCCGATGCGGCTGGTGGCGACGGCTTTCCTCGCGCTCGTCGCGCTGGCGGTCGCGGAATGCACGCAGATCGTCGGCGTGCTGCTGGTGTTCACGCTGATGGTGGGACCGCCGGCGGCGGCGCAGCGCCTGACGACAGGACTTTGGAGCGGTCTGATCGTCTCGGCCGCGCTGGCGCTGGCCGAGGCCTGGCTCGGCCTCGTCCTCGCCTTCCATACCGACTGGCCGGCGAGCTTCTGCATCGCCTTGTTGAGCGCGGCGGGTTACTTTGCCGCGCTGGCGATGAGCGGGCTGCGGCCGCGTCTGGCTCTGCCGGACGTGGACGTCTAGCCCACCGACTCCGGCGACAGCAGCGGCTGCACCGGGGCGGCGGCTTCCGCGCGCTCCGCGCTCGGCGCATCGACCGGACGGTCGAGCCGCCGCGCCACGCCCTCGAACTGCGCATTCTGCTCGATGGTCAGCGCGCGATTATAGATCTCGCCGTCGACCACGGCCGTGCCCTGCAGCTTGACGGTGTTGCCGTGGATGGTGCCCTTGAACTCGCCCTGGATCACCGCGTCCTGGGCGACGATCTTGCCCTCGACCTTGGCGCCTTCGCAGATCACCAACTGCGCGGCGTGGATCTCGCCGCTGACGCGGCCGAAAATCTGCAACCCGCCGGCGCAGACGATGTTGCCGGTGATGACCATGCCGGGACCGAACGTGGAGAGCACGTCGGCGGTCTTGGTCTGCATCACGGGGGCCGCGACGCGGATGTCCGCGGCAGGTTTCTCGACGGGCTTCACCGCGCCCTTGGGCTGCGAAAAGTAGTTCACGCTGGTCTCCTGTCGCACGGACACATGACTATGGAAGAAAGCAGCGTGGCGATCATGCCCCTGCCCCCCGACAGCTCGATGACAATGCCGATCATTCCACTTTCATTAAAAGCCGCAAAGCAAAAAGCGCAGGTATCGATAACGCCGCGGCCGCGTCCCGCCGCCGCGGCTGAAATTAACTAATGAGGCAAACCACAATTGCTTTTTCGCCTTGAACCGGAGCGCGCCGGACCTAATCTGCGCCGATGGACGACACCGCGGTCAATGCAGCCATCGCCAAGTTCCTGCGCAGCGTCAGCGCCAGCGCGCAACGCGAGATCGAAAAGGCGGTCCGCAAGGCGGCGGCCGCCGGAAAGGCCAAGGAGGGCGAGACCCTCACCGTCGGGGTGACCCTCACCAGCGAGAAGCTCGCCCTCGACGTCACGATCTTCAACAAGATCGAGCTCTGACCGCCGTTTTGCGGCCCCAAACGGCCTTTACTTTGAATAACTTCCGCTCACGGAACCGTCGCGGGCCCGTGACGGAACCTTTGTCCGGAGTTTCGCTTTCCAGTCTGCATCGCCAATGTCATCATTTAAGGAGGCGACCGATGAAGACTGGCTTGATCCTCGCCGCGGCAGTCACGACGGCTCTGGCCCTGGCTCCGGCCGCAGCTTCCGCGCACGAAACCCGCATGGGAGACGCGGCGCTGGGCGCCACCGCCGGGATGCTGGTGGCCGGCCCAATCGGCCTCGTGGCCGGCGGCGCCATCGGCTACACGCAAGGCCCGCACATTTCGCACCACATCTTCCACAATCACCACTACCGCCGCCATTATCGTCACCACCACTACTATCGTTGATGGCGGTGCGATAAACCGTCAGATTATGGGAGGCCGGAGCCGGCGCGACTTCGGCCTCCTTCCTTATCGCTCTTGCGCCGCCGGGAAACCATTCATGCGTTTTCGCGCTGTCACTGCCGCCCTCCTCCTGACCTTCGCCGCCGGGACCTCGGCTGCTCTGGCGCAGTCGCCGGGCATCATCCCCACGCCCAAGGAAGAGAAGGGCTCGCATGCGATGAAGGGCACCGAGGATGAGCAGAACGCCTGCTATCACGACGCGGCGAAATATTGCAGCGACGCCATCCCCGACACCTTCAAGGTGCTCGCCTGCTTGCAGGACCACCGCAAGAAGCTGACCAAGCCGTGCCAGAAGGTGCTGACCGACAACGGCCAGTGAGCCGATAGCGAAGCGCCGGGGGGCGACTCCGGCCGTTTCGCTTGGCTACTCCGCCGGCACCGCGGCCTTCGGCAGCCGCTTCTCGCGCCGGCGCGCCCGCCAGGCCTCGCGCCGGGCGGCGAGATTGGCGATCCCCATCAGCGCCGCCGGCGTGACGACCAGCGTCAGTACGGTAGCGAAGCCGAGTCCGAACACGATCGCCGTCGACAGGCTGATCCACCATTGCGTCGCCGGCGCGCCGTGCGTGATCTCGCGGCTGATGAAGTCGAGATTGATGCCGAAGGCGATCGGCAGCACGCCGAGAATCGCCGTCACCGCCGTCAGCACCACCGGCCGCGCGCGTTCGCGGCAGGTCTCGATGATCGCCTCGTAGGCGGCGACGCCCTCGCGTCTCAACCGGTCATAGGTGTCGATCAGCACGATGTTGTTGTTCACGATGACGCCGGCGTTGGCGATGATGCCGATGCCGGTCATCACCACGCCGAACGCCTGGCCCATGATCATGAGGCCGAGCAGCACGCCGATGGTCGACAACAGCACCGCCGACAGCACCAGCCCGACCGACGTGAACTTGTTGAACTGCGCCAGCAAGATGGCGAAGATCAGGAACAAGGCCGTGCCGAACGCCTTGCCGAGGAAGGCGCCGGCCTTGGCGCGCTCCTCGTCCTCGCCCTTGAGCTTGAAGGTGACGCCGTCGCCGAGATTGGCGGCGGCGAGCTTGTCGGTGATCTCCTTCTGCACCTGCGCATTCTGCACGCCGTCGGCGATATTGGCCGACACGGTCATCACCCGCTGCGCGTTGACGCGGTTGATGTAGCCGACGCGCTGCGCCGGCACGCGCTTGACGAAGTTGCCGATCGGCACCGAGCCGGACGGCGTCTGCACCCTTAGTTCGTCGATCTGGTTGAGGCTGCGCCGATCCTTCGGGAAGCGGACGATGATGTCGACCGCCTTGTCGGTGTCGGACGGGCGATATTCGGTGACCTTGACGCCGTTGGTGACGAGCTGCACCGCGGTGCCGACAGTGTTGACGTTGGCGCCGTATTTGGCGGCCTCGGCCTTGTCGACATCGAGCTTCCAGTCGATGCCGGGCAGCGGCAGGCCGTCGTCGAGATCGCGGATCTCCGGCATCGGCGCCAGCAGCGCGGCCACCTTCTTCGCGGCCGCCGGCAGCTTCGCCGGATCGAGCGCCGAGAGCTGCACCTGGATCGGCTTGCCGGTCGGCGGACCGGCGCGCGGCGCCGTCACCTCGACCAGAATGCCGGGGATGTTGCGCGTCCTGTCGCGGATCTCGTCCATGATCACGTGCGCCGGCGGCCGCGTCTGCCAGTTGGCGAACTCGAACTGGATGACGCCGATCGTGTCCTCGGTGATCTCGTTCGAGCCCTGCGGCTGCTCGCCGACGCGGGTATAGACGGTCTTCAGGCCGCCCGTGGCCAGCACGGTCTTCTCGACCTGGCGCACGGCGGCATCCTTTTCGTCGAGCGCGAGGTTGCCGCGCCCGTGCACGATCACCTGACCGTAGTCGGGCTCGACCGACGGGAAGAACTCGACGCCGTGGCCGAACTGCGAATAGGCGGCGATGACGGCGACCAGCAGCAGCACCGTGGCCCCCATGGTCTTGCCGGGATGCGCGATCGCCGCCTTCACGGTGCGCATATAGAGGCCGCCTTCCCGGGCGCGGTCGTCATGCGGCACGGGCGAGGCGCGGCCGAGCAGCGCACCGAGGGTCGGCGTGAAGAACAGCGCCACCGCGAGCGATGCCGACAAGGTCGCGATCAGGGTGATCGGCATGTATTTCATGAACTGGCCGACCACGCCCGGCCAGAACAGCAGCGGCGAAAAAGCGGCGACACGGGTCAGCGTCGCGGCGATCACAGGGCCGGCCATGCGCGTGGCTGCCGCGGCATAGGCCGCCTTCGGCGCCATGCCCTCGGCCATGCGTCGCTCGGCATATTCGGAGACGATGATGGCGTCGTCGACCAGCATGCCGACCGCCAGGATCAGCGAGAACAGCACGACGATGTTGATCGTCAGCCCGGCGAGTTGCAGGCCGAGCACGCCGGCGAGGAACGACGCCGGAATGGCGATGCCGATGAACAGCGACGAGCGGAAGCCGAGCGCGAACAGGATGATGACGGCGACGAGCAGCACGCCGGTCGCGACCGAGTTCTGCAAGTCGGACAGCATCTGCCGGATGAGCTTCGACTTGTCCTGCGTGTAGCCGACGTGCACGCCTTGCGGCCAGCTCGCCTTCAGCCGTTCGACAACCTGCTTCACCGCATCGACCGTCTCGATCAGGTTGGCCCCGGTGCGCTTCGACACTTCGATGGTCATCGCCGGCTTGCCGTTGACGCGGGTGATCGAGGTCGCGTCCTTGAAGGTCGGCTTGATGGTGGCGACGTCCCCGAGCGTCACGGTGGCGCCGGCCGACGAGGCGACCGGAATGTTGAGCATGTCCTGCGGACGCTCGATGAGGCCGGGCACCTTGACGGCGAAGCGGCCGGTCTGCCCCTCCAGCGCCCCGGCGGCGATGATGCTGTTCGAGGCCTGCGTCACCGCCATCAACTGGTCGAGCGAGATGCCGTAGCTCTTCATCAGCATCGGCTCGGCGGAGATCTCGACAGCTTCGTCGCGGGTGCCGCGCAGTTCCGCCTTGAGCACGCCGGGCGCCTGCTCGATGGCGTTCTTGGCCTCACGCGCCAGATGCAGCATCGTGCGCTCCGGCACGTCGCCGGCGAGCGTGACGACGAGCACCGGATAGAGCGAGAGGTTGACCTCCTGCACCGACGGCTCGTCCGCGTCCTTGGGCAGGTCGTGCTTGGCCTGGTCGACCTTGGCGCGCACGTCGGCGAGCGCGGCGTCGGAATTGAACCCCGCCTCGAACTCGAGCAGCACGTAACCGCCGCCCTCGAAGGCGGTGGCACGCATCTCCTTGACGTTGCCGACCGACTTCAGCTGCGTCTCGACCGGGCGCAGCAGCAGCCGCTCGGAATCCTCCGGGCTGATGCCGCGCTGCGTCAGCTGCACGTAGATGATCGGTACCTTGACGTCCGGCTCCGCCTCCTTGGGGATCGTCACGTAGGCGACGAGGCCCGCGGTGAGCAGGAAGGCGAGCGTGGCGAGCGTCAGCCGCGCGTGCTCGATAGCGAAGGTGATGAAGCGAGACATTTACGCCGGTTCCAGTTGCGAGGACGCGGTCAGCGCGACGCGCTTTCCTGCTCGGCGTCGACCGCAGCGACGACCTGGCCGTCGCGGACGAAATCCTGGCCGCGCACGATGACGCGCGCGTCGTCCTTCACGCCCGCGACCCACATCGTGTCCTGCAGGTCTTCGACGATGTGCACCGGCACGAAGGCGACCTTGTCGCCCTGCCCCACCACGCGCACGCCGACGTCGCCGGCGGCAGAGATGGTCAGCGCCGAACGCGGAATCTGCGCGGCAGGAACCGGATTGAGCGACAGCACGACCTCCGAGGTGATACCGTCTGGAATCTTGCCGTCGGCATTCGGGATCTCCACTTCGACACGATAGGTGCGCGTGGCGTTGGTCGTCGATTTGGCGACGTATCGCACGTGGCCGCGGACGACATGACCGGTGATGAGGCGAACTTTCGCCGTCTCGCCGACCTTGATGCCGGCGAGCTTCTGCTCCGATACCTCGACGACCGCCAGCATCGGATCGAGCGCCACCAAGGTCGCGATCGGCGTGCCGGTAAAGGAGAAAGCGGCGGCGCCGACTTCCGCCGGCACGTCGGTGACGACGCCGTCCCACGGCGCGCGCAGCACGCCGCGGTCGCGCTCCGCCTTGGCGGAAGCGAGCGAGGCCTCCGCCGCTTTGTATTGCGCCTCGAGATTGACGAGATCGAGCTTCGGCAGCGTGCCCTTGTCGATGAGCTCCCGGCGCGCCTGCAGCTCGGCCTTGCGCTGATCGTAGAGCGCCTGCGCCTGCGCGACCTGCGCCTCGCGCGCCTCGTCGGCCAGCACGGCGACCACGTCGCCCTTCTTAACGTGCTGGCCGCGCGTGACGTTGAGCTGCGTCAGGACGCCGCCGGTGCGCGCCACGATGCTCACCTTGTGATCGGCCTCGGTGCGGCCGGACAGAGTGAGCTTCGGCGAATGATCGACGACTTTCGCCGCCGTCACTTCGACGCGAAACGGCGGCTGCGTGCCGGCTTGCGTCGGACGAATGGCGGCTTCGCTGTTCGCCGAATCGCGCGGCATCAAGTGACCGGAGGCGATCCACAGTGCGGCGCCCGCGACGAGGCCGATGGCCGTGAGCCGGTTCGCTTTCATTGTTCGCTCTCCCCGCTCTTGTCGCACGCGCCGGGCTCCGCCAGCAGGCAATGCACCATCTTCAGGATCAGCGGCAGCACGCGTTCGGCATCGAAGCCTTTCTCGACCGAGCGCCGCCACGACATGCCGTCGCCGAGCACCATCAGCACGGTCGCCGCAGCCTCGACGTCGACGTCGGCGCGAATCTCGCCGCGCCCGCGCGCGACTTCGAGCATCGCGGCGATGCGACGTTTGATGTCGCTTTCGATGTCGTGATAGAGGCGCGCGACATCGGCATTGCGGCGGCTCTCCGACATGATCTCGGCGCAGAGGCCAACCTCGGAGTCGGTGCGGTCGACGAGATGATGACGCGCCAGTTGCGCGAGGCCGTCGAAGAAGTCCGGCGCCTGATCGACCTGCGCGAAGCTCGCCACCGCCTCGGCGCGGTTGCGCTCGGAGATGCCGGCGATCAGCGCCTCCTTGGACGGGAAATAGCGATAGAGATTGCCCGGGCTCATGCCGGCCTCGGCGCAGATGTCCTGCATCGAAGCCTGATGGAAGCCGGAGCGGGCGAAACAGCGCTCGGCGGCGTCGAGGATTTCCGTGCGCCGGTCGGACTGCAGTTGCGCGTTGGCGCGCCGCATGGATGTCGCCCCTGTTTCGGACCGCCGCCGGCGGCCGCAGTCATTCACGCAGCGCGATATGTTGCGCTGCACATAAAACGAATGAACGTTCGCTCTATAATTGGGGTAGCCGGGGACTGTCAAGCATCAGAACGGATGCAGGCGCCTGTGGGTGGCCTGGGCGCCGACAATTGACCGGGAAATTCGGCCCGCATAGCGTGGCCGCCGATGGGGATGGGGTCCCCCGATAACCGCCAACATCCCGATGTGGGCTGATGACTCCTGCCGGCTCAAACCGCGGCAGGAATCCGTCCGCCGCATGCAAGAGGATGGGATATGGCGTTCTTCATCGTATTTCTCGGCGGTGGCCTCGGCGCGGCGATCCGCCACGGCATCAATCTCGGCGTGGCGCGGCTGCTCGGCACCGGCTTCCCCTACGCCACCTTCATCATCAACGTCAGCGGCTCATTCGTGATGGGGCTGATGGCCGCGTGGTTCGCGTTCAAAGGCGACGCCTCGCAGCACTGGCGCCTGTTCCTCACCACCGGCGTGCTCGGCGGCTACACAACCTTCTCGACGTTTTCGCTCGATGTCGCGCTGCTCTACGAGCGCGACCAATTGATGCTCGCCGCCGTCTACGTGGTCGGCTCGGTCGCGCTCGGCCTCGTCGGCCTGTTCGCCGGGCTCGCCATCGTGCGCAGCATGGCCTGAGAGCGGAGAGCTACTCCATCGCCCGCAAACCGAGCTTGTCCAGAAGCCGCATGTCCCGGTCGCGGCCGGGGTTCGGCGTGGTGAGCAGCTTCGGCCCGTAAAAGATCGAATTGGCGCCGGCGAGGAAGCACAAAGCCTGCGTTTCCTCGC
>NZ_DASZBV010000020.1:0-62320 GCF_035943735.1 Pseudolabrys sp. | reverse complement strand
TCGGTCGATGCGGCGCCCGCGGGCAGGCTGACGCACAGCCTGCGCTCGGGAGGCCCTGGCCAGCCGTCCGCCGGCATTACGACCGGCTGCCCGCCGCTCTACGGAGCAAGGGCTGTACGCGGCGGCGACGAAGGAGCGGCGGCCACTGCTCCGGATCGAGGGCTTGAACACGGGCCCTGTCGCTGCCCGGAAGCACGGCCCAAAGGGCCTCAAGGAGAACGCCGCATGTGGAGCGCCGGGAGGCGCCTTTCTCCGATCGCAAGGAGGAAGGAGACGCCTTCGCACGGTGTCTCGGGCGGCTTTCGCCGGCCGCTCAGGAGCGCGATCGCAAGCGCTCCGCGTTTCCCGGCGCTCCGCTCCCCTGGTTTGGGGAGCGTGATGAGGAAGGGGACGAGGGCCTGCCCGGGGCCGACCAAAGAATACGGGCGATGAGTCGCGTCTGGCGCGGAACGCCGTCACAAACTCCGTTCATTCCCGCGAAAGCGGGAATCCAGCTGGGCGGCTCAGCGCTGGGTCCCCGCTTTCGCGGGGACGAACGGAGGATCGGACTGCCGCTGTGGATGCCCGGCCCTTCGCTTGCTTTCCGCCCCCCAAGGCCCGATATAGGTCGCGGGAGGTTGGCGGTGGACGAGCCACTCGCCAACCGGGTCAGGTCCGGAAGGAAGCAGCCCTAACGAGCCCGGTTCGGGTCGTTGTCAGCCTCCCACCCTTTTCACGCCTCCCCAGGCACTTTTCGCGCGGGGCAACCCGCGCCGGCGGATGGCACGATGAGCGAACCCGCGAACCCGGCCGGTCCTGGTTCCGCCCCGGCCGAGGGCGGCTACCGCGTCCTCGCGCGCAAATACCGTCCGGCCTCGTTCGAGGACCTGATCGGCCAGGAGCCGATGGTCCGCACCGTCTCCAACGCTTTCGATAGCGGCCGCATCCCGCAGGCCTGGATCCTCACCGGCGTCCGCGGCGTCGGCAAGACGACCACCGCCCGCATCCTCGCCCGCGCCCTCAACTACGAATTGCCCGACGGCTCCGTCACCGGCCCCACCATCCACATGCCGGTGATGGGCGTGCACTGCCAGGCGATCATCGAAAGCCGTCACATCGACGTGCTCGAGATGGACGCGGCCTCGCACAACAGCGTCGAGGATGTCCGCCAGATCAACGACGCCGTGCGCTACGCCCCGGTGTCGGCGCGCTACAAGGTCTACATCCTCGACGAAGTGCACATGTTGTCGACGGCGGCGTTCAACGCGCTGCTGAAGACTCTGGAAGAGCCGCCGCCGCACGCCAAGTTCATCTTCGCCACCACCGAGATCGGCAAGGTGCCGGTGACGGTGCTGTCGCGCTGCCAGCGCTTCGACCTGCGCCGCGTCGAGACCGCGGTGCTGGTCAAGCATCTCGCCGGCATCGCCGCGAAAGAGAAGGTCGAGATCGAGGACACCGCGCTGGCGCTGATCGCGCGCGCGGCCGAAGGCTCGGTGCGCGATTCGTTGTCGCTGCTCGATCAGGCGATCGCGCATGCGGCCGGCGCTGTACGCGCCGAGGACGTGCGGCAAATGCTCGGTCTCGCCGATCGCGTCCGCATCGTCGATCTGTTCGAACATCTGATGAAGGGCGACATTGCCGCTGCGTTGGGCGAGTTGCGCGCGCAATACGACATCGGCGCCGACCCGGCGGTGGTATTGTCCGATCTCGCGGAGTTCACGCATTTCGTCACCCGCGTGAAGGTGATTCCCGCGGTCGCCGACGACGTGTCGCTGTCGGAAGCCGAGCGCACGCGCGGCCGCGACTTCGCGGCCAAGCTGTCGATGCGAATCCTATCGCGCACCTGGCAGATGCTGATGAAGGGCATTTCCGAAGTGCAGGCATCGGCGCGCCCGGTCGCCGCGGCGGAGATGGTGCTGGTGCGCATCGCCTATGCGGCCGATCTGCCGACGCCCGACGAGGTCGTGCGCTCATTGGGTGATGGCGGCGGCGATGTGCCGGCGCGGCCGTCCGGCAATGGCGGCGGCATGCCGACATCGGCGCCGCAAGGTTATGCGCGCAGCGGCGCGCGCACCTCGGCCGCCGTGTCGCCGCGCCCGGCGGATGATCCCGTTGCCTCCGAGCAGGCGGCGCCGACTTTGGCGATTTCCACGTTCGACGCGGTGGTCGCGCTCGCCGCCGAGAAGCGCGACATCGGTATGAAACTCGCGCTCGAACGCGACGTGCGGCTCGTGCGTTGCGAGGAAGGCCAGCTCGAGATCGCGCTGGAGCCGGCGGCGGCGAAGACGCTCGTGCACGACCTTCAGCGCAAGCTCGGCGAATGGACCGGCAGGCGCTGGATCGTCGTCGTGTCGAAGGAAGAGGGCGCGCCCAGCCTGCGCGCGCAGGCCGAGGCCGACAAGGCCGAGCTCGAACGCGGCGTGCAAGCCGACCCGCTGGTGCAGGCGGTGCTGAACCGCTTCCCCGGCGCGAAGATCGTCGGCGTCACCCAGGCGGCGCCGGAAGAGCCGGCCGCCGACGCCGGCCCGGAAGAGAGTGAGGACTGATGGACTTCATGGGCATGATGAAGCAGGCGGCGCAATTGCAGTCGAAGATGCAGGCGCTGCAGGCCGAGCTCGACACCATCACCGTCGACGGCACCGCCGGCGGCGGCGTGGTCACCGTCACGCTCACCGCCAAGGGCGACTTGAAGGCCGTGAAGATCGACGACTCGATGATGAAGCCGGGCGAGGCGGAGATCGTCGAGGACCTGCTGATCGCCGCGCATGCCGACGCGCGCAAGCACGCCGAGGCCGTGCTGCAGGAGAAGATGCAGGCGGTCACCGGCGGCTTGCCGCTGCCGCCGGGCCTGGGACTCGGCTGATCGAGACATGCCCTCCGCCGTCGCCGGACCCGAAATCGAGCGGCTCATTCAGCTGCTCGCACGCCTGCCGGGCCTCGGCCCGCGCTCGGCGCGGCGCGCCGCACTGCATCTCATCAAGAAGCGCGAAGCGCTGATGGCGCCGCTCACCGCCGCGCTCGAGACGGCGATGGAGAAGATCGAGGTCTGCAAGACCTGCGGCAATATCGACACGCAGAACCCGTGCACGGTGTGCACCGACCAGCGGCGTGATCCGTCGATCATCGTCGTCGTCGCCGACGTCGCCGATCTGTGGGCGCTGGAGCGCGCGCATGCGGTGAACGGCCGTTACCATGTTCTCGGCGGCACGCTGTCGCCGCTCGATGGCGTCGGGCCGCAGGATCTGTCGATCGACGCGCTCATCTCGCGCGCGCACGATGCGGAGGTGAAGGAAATTATCCTCGCGCTCAACGCCACCGTCGACGGCCAAACCACGGCGCACTACATCACCGAGCTGCTGGGCGAGGCCGGCGTGAAGGTCACGCGGCTCGCGCACGGCGTGCCGGTCGGTGGCGAACTCGACTACCTCGACGAAGGCACGCTCGCCGCCGCGATCAAGCAGCGGACATTGTTCTAGCCGTCAGTGCGGCCTTCGAGCCGTCAGTACGGCGGCCGCATCACCTGCACTTGCGCCATCGGCACCACCGGCAGCGGACGTCCGTCCGGGCCAATGGCGATGTGCGAGCAATTGCCGTCGCGGTTGACGTGCGACTCGCCGGTCGCGTTATTGACCGAATAGGAGTAGTGGCAGCCATTGCCGTCGTATTCGGCGTTGGTCCAGTTGCCGTCGGTATATCGGTTGAAATATTCGGCATTCGCGGCTGACGCCCAGCCGATGGCGAGGGCGCAGATGCCGAGCGCAAGTTTCGCGGACGCGCGCATGGGAACCTCCATTGTAGGCTGCACGACCAACGCGACTTCGCGTTCGATCGTTCCGGCAGCGAATTTGGAGGAACTGCGGCGGCTCTATGACCGCTTTGGCTCGAGGCTCTTGAAGTGGCCACGCATGTGCAGGAAGGCGAGCAAGAGCAGGCCGGGCGCGGCCAAGGCCGTGCAGATGACGAAGTACCAGAAGTAGCCGGCGGCGGCGACCACATAGCCCATGGCGGCGGAGAAGATGGTGCGGCCGACGGTCGCCAGCGCCGTGAGCAGCGCGTATTGCGTCGCCGTGTGCAGCGGATTCTGGCAGAGCGCCGAGAGATAGGCGACGAAGATCACCGTGCCGAAGGCGTCGGCGAAGCTCCACACCGAAACGGTGACGGCGAGCGCCGGCAGGCTGTGGCCGATGACTGCCAGCATCGAGAACAAGAGGATCGTGAAGGTCTGCAGCAGGCCGCCGATCCACAGGCTGCGGCCGAGCGGCAGCGCGCGCGCCACCACGCCGCCGGCGAAGCCGCCGAGCAGCATGGCGGCGAAGCCAGCGCCCTTGCTGATCGCGGCGATCTCGCCGAGCGAGAAGCCCACCTGCAAAAAGAACGGCGTGTTCATCGACGACGACAGCGCGTCGGCGAGCTTGAACAGCGCGACGAAGGCGAGGATGACGAGCGCCATGTCGCGCGAGAGGAAATCGACGAAGGCATTGAGCGCCGTCTTCACGGCGCGGCCGAGCGGATTGTCGCGCCGCTCGTGCACATGCGCCGTCTCCGCCTTCATCGACACCGTCGGCTCGCGCGCGACCAGAGTGGTCGCCATGCCGATCAGCACCAGCGCGGCCATCGCCAGGTAGGTCCAGGTCCATGCGGCCGGGATCGTGTAGCCGGCGGCCTGCAGCCGATCGACCAGCACAAGCGCGCCGGCGCCGGACACCAGCATGCCGACGCGGTAGGCGGCGACGTAGGAGGCCATACCGGCGGCCTGCTCGTCCTCCGGCAGGCTCTCGACGCGGAAGGCGTCGACAACGATGTCCTGCGTCGCCGAGGCTGTGGCCACCAGCAGCGCGCCGAGCGCGACAAGGCCCGGCGCCGCTGCCGGATCGCAGAAGGCGAGGAAGATGACCGCGGCGATCAGCAGGAGTTGCGACAGGATCAGCCAGGCGCGGCGGCGGCCGAGCATGCGCGACAGCAGCGGTACCTCGAACGCGTCGGTCAGCGGCGCCCAGAGAAACTTGATCGAGTAGGGAATGCCGACCGCAGCGAACAGGCCGATGGTGCGGATGTCGACGCCGCTCGTCTTCATCCAGGCCTGCAGCGTCGTCGCCGTCAGCGCGAGCGGCAGCCCCGACGAGAAGCCGAGAAACAGCACGACGAGCACGCGGGCGCGCAGATAGACGGTGAGCGCTTCGAGGAACGTCGGCTTGGCCGGCGCGGCCGTCTCGGGAGACACGGCCATACTTTACTCCGCCGCCCCGAGCTTGCGCACGGTGGTGTCGATCGCCTCGACGCCGGCCTCGCCTTCGAAATCCAGCCCTTCAATCCTGCCGGCGCGCTTTTCGATCCGTCCGGCGGAGGTGAGGATGTCGTCCATGTCCTTGGTGGTCTGGCCGAAGTGCCCTTGCAGTTTGCGCACGCGCTCGCCGAGCAGGCCGACGTCCTTCATCATGTGGCCGATCTCGAAGCGGATCTGGTCGACGGCTTCTCGCATCTGCGCGTCCTTGCGCATCTGCCGCACGAGTTGGATCGCCAGCACCGCCATGTTCGGCGACACGATCATCACGCGGGCGCGGCGGGCCCGCTGCACGATGTCGTCGAAGCTCTCGTAGACATCGGCGTACATCGACTCCGACGGGATGAACATCAGCGCGACGTCCTGCGTCTCGCCAGGGATCAGGTATTTATCGGCGATGTCGGCGATATGCTTGCCGATGTCCTGCTTGACGCGCTGAACGGCAAGCTTGCGATCATCCTCGGTCGAGGCGTCGCGCCAGGCCGTCATCGCCTCGAGCGGAAACTTGGCGTCGATGATCAGGTGACCGGCTTCGGGCACGAAGATCACGCAGTCCGGCCGCGTCTTGTTGGTCAGCGTGTATTGAAACTCGTAGGCGCCCTTCGGCAGCAGGTCCATGACAATCGCTTCGAGCTGGCCTTGGCCGAAAGCGCCGCGCGTTTGCTTGTTCGCGAGGATGTTGTTGAGCGAGCCGACATGCATGGTCACCTGCGTGGCCAGCTCCGCGATATTCTTCTGCGCGTTGTCGATGACGGCGAGACGCGTGTGCAGGTTCTGCAGGTGCTCGGCCGTCGTGTTGGTCGAGGCGGTGAGGCTTTCGCCGAGCCGCGCGGTCACCGCGTCGAGGCGCTGGTTCACCGTCTGCTGGAACTGGCCCTGCGAGGTCTGCATGGTCTGCTGCAACTGGCCGTGCGCGCTCTGCAGCCACGAGGCCATGCCGTCGAGGCGCGAATTAAGCGCGACGAGGCGCTGTTCGGCGGCCGGATCGGCGACCGGCGCGCGCGGCCGCAAGAGCAGGGCGATGACCGCGGCAAGGCCGAGGAGCAGCAGGACGCCGAGACCGATGAGTAAAGGTGTTTCCGCCATGCGCCTTCTCTACCGCGATTCGGGGAGCGGGTGAACGAACGGCGAACGGTAGGGCTGCGGCGCGACGGCCTCAAGGGCCTATTTTCCGTGTCTTTCCGGTTCCATTGACCGTTTCGCTGCAAGCCCTTACATCGCGGCCATGGCGATCCGCGACATTCTCATCATTCCCGACCCGCGCCTGCGGCTCCAATCCGAACCGGTCAACACGGTCGACAAGGGCATCCGCACGCTCGTCGACGACATGTTCGAGACGATGTACGCCGCGCCGGGCATCGGGCTGGCGGCCGTCCAGATCGGCGTGCCGCTGCGCGTGGTCACCATGGACCTCGCCAAGAAGGACGACGAGAAGGAGCCGCAGGTCTTCATCAATCCCGAGATTACATGGGTCTCGGAGGACAAGTCGGCCTACGACGAAGGCTGTCTGTCGATCCCCGAATATTACGAGGAGGTCGAGCGGCCGGCGAAGGTCAGGGTCAAATATTCCGACCTCGACGGCAAGCAGCAGGAGATCGAGGCCGAGGGCCTGCTCGCCACCTGCCTGCAGCACGAGATCGACCACATCAACGGCGTGCTCTTCATCGACCACATCTCCAAGCTCAAGCGCAACATGGTGATGAAGAAGTTCAAGAAGGCGGCCAAGCGCGGCGAGCCGGCCAAGTTCGCCGAGGACAAAGAGCCCTCGCACCACATCGGGTAAGCTCCGATGCCTCTTCGCCTCGTCTTCATGGGCACGCCGGATTTCGCGGTGCCGACCCTGATCGAGCTCGCGGCACGCGGGCACGACATCTCCGCCGTCTATACGCGCGCGCCGAAGCCGGCCGGGCGCGGCATGGACGTGCAGGTCACGCCGGTCGAGCGCGAGGCGCGGCGGCTCAAGCTGCCGGTGTTCACGCCGAAGACGTTGCGCGACACCGAGGCGCAGCTCACCTTCCAGTCGCATCAAGCCGACGCGGCGGTGGTCGTCGCCTACGGACTGATCCTGCCGAAGCCGGTGCTCGATGCGCCGAAGCTAGGCTGCTTCAACGTGCATGCTTCGCTGCTGCCGCGCTGGCGCGGCGCCGCGCCGATCAATCGCGCGGTGATGGCCGGCGACGCGGAGTCGGGCGTCACCATCATGCGCATGGACGAAGGCCTCGATACCGGCGCCATGGCGATGATCGAGCGTACGCCGATTCAAGCCGACATGACCGCCGGCGATCTGCACGACGTGCTGGCGCCGCTCGGCGCCGACCTGATGGCGCGCGCGCTCGCCGCCGCCGAGCGCGTTACGCTGACACTGACGCCGCAGCCCTTGGACGGCATCACCTACGCCGAGAAGATCTCCAAGTCCGAGACGCGCATCGACTGGGGCAAACCGTGGCGGCAGGTGCACGACCACATCCGCGGCCTGTCGCCGTTCCCCGGCGCCTGGTTCGAACTCGACGGCGTCCGCATCAAGGTGCTGCGCTCGACCAGGGGCGAGGGATCTGGCGCGCCCGGCACCGCGCTCGACGATTCGCTGACCATCGCCTGCGGCGACGGCGCCGTGCGGCTTATGCAGGTGCAGCGCGCCGGCAAACAGCCGATGAGCGCCGAGGACTTCCTGCGCGGCACCAAGGTCGAGGCCGGCAGCCACGTGGCTTAAGTCTTTTGGCTCGGGCGCGAATCAATTAACAGATGTATTCCGGTGTTGTCCGCGTTGCGCCTGTCGCCATTCGAGGGAGCAGCATGAATACGGGCTACATCCTCATCGCTTGCGGCCTGGTTAGCCTGGCGATTGCCGTCAATCTCCGCAATCGCGGTCCCGGCGGCGCACGGCGCGCCGCGATTGCCTTCCGCCTCTGGGTGACGCGCGGGCTCTATCGCGGCGACCTCTCGGCGCTCGCCTGCGCCCGGCACGGCAACACGTTCGACATCGATGCCGATCAGATCGAGCGTCTGCACCAGCGCGGCTTCATGCGCAAAGGCCTGTTCGGCGGCTTCCGCGTCACGCTGAAGGGCCGGCTGGCGCTGATCGTGCGCTCGGCCGTGGGTCTCGAGCAGCCGGCCGGCTGACATCAGAACGGGATGATTGCCGTCCACGATCACCAAAAAGCCCCGATTATCGGGCAGGAATTGCTTTCTTCCCTTGTATCGCGACATAGTTGGACGCGGCCCAACCGGCGCCCGGCGCTACGATCTGGAAACATCAGCTTGAGCATTGGCCACAACTCCGAAATCTCGCCCGCCCAAGCGCGCCTCTGGACCCCGATCCTGAACCGCTACCGCGAGCCGAGCCGCGCGCGCGGCGTGGTCGAACTGGCGATCACTGCGCTGCCCTTGATGCTGCTGTGGGCGGCGGCCTGGCTGCTCTATTCGTTCGGCTTCTGGTGGGCATCGCTGCTGGTCGCGCTCCCCGCCTCGGGATTCCTCGTGCGGCTGTTCATCATCCAGCACGATTGCGGCCACGGCTCCTTCTTCCCCAACAGGGCGGTGAACGACTGGATCGGCCGCGTCATCGGCGTTCTCACCATGACGCCGTACGATTTCTGGCGGCGCGCACATGCGATCCATCATGCCACATCCGGCAATCTTGACCGGCGCGGCATCGGCGATGTCGATACGCTGACGGTGCGCGAATATCTCGCCCGCTCACGATGGGGCAGATTCAAATATCGGGTCTACCGGCATCCCCTCGTGATGTTCGGTATCGGGCCCGCTTATCTTTTCCTGCTGCAACACCGCCTGCCGGTCGGATTCATGCGCGCCGGCTGGCAGCCTTGGGTCAGCACGCAGGCGACCAATGCGGCGATTGCGATGGTCGCAATCGCGCTGATCCTGCTTATCGGCGTCAAGGCGTTCTTCCTGGTCCATCTGCCGATCCTGCTGCTGTCCGCCGTGTTCGGCGTCTGGCTGTTCTACGTGCAGCACCAGTTCGAGGATACGTTCTGGAACGAGAGCCGCGGCTGGGATCTGCATGAAGCCGCCTTGCACGGCTCGTCGTATTACGATCTGCCGCTGTTGCTGCGCTGGTTCACCGCCAATATCGGTATCCACCACGTGCATCACCTGCACAGCCGCATTCCATACTACCGGCTGCCAAACGTGCTGCGTGACCATCCGGAGCTGCGCCAAATCGGCCGAATCACCTTGCTGGAAAGCTTCGGCTGCGTGCGCCTGACTTTGTGGGACGAGACGCAGCGCCGGCTGGTGTCGTTCCGCGAAGCGAGAGCTGCGACCTGAATCTCAGGCGGCGTGAAAGCTCGCCCAGTGGTGGCGCCGCGCCTCGACGAATTCGGCGAGATCGTTGTCGGTCACCTGCAGCAGGTCGGTGTGACCGAAGCCTTGCGAATAATCGAGCAGCGACACGATCTGCGGCGTGATGCGCAAGAGCGGCAGCTCGGCCGGATCGGGCGGCGGCATGATCTTGTACTCGGGATAGCGTCTGAGCAGTATTTCCTGGACGTGCTCGCGCTCGCCCGGGTCGGTCGAGATTTCGGCGCGCGCGGCGATCGACAGGCCCTTGATCTGCAGCGGCTGCGGATAGTCGTTGGCGATGGCCAGCGACACGCGCGGATCGTGCACGACATTGGCGTATTTCTGGCTGTCGCGGCCGATGACGCAATAGATGATAAGGCCGTCATTGACGTAGCTGACCACGGTCGCCTGCGGCCAGCCGTCCGGCCGGTTGGTGGCGATGGTCATGATGCGATGCTGGTCGAGCAACGCAATGGTGCGACGCTTGAATTCGTGCTTCATGGAACCGCCCTCGACGTACGCGGCATAGTAGGAAGCGCCGCCGTGCCGGGATTTGAGGTGGATCAATCGTGCCGCGCTACAAGCTCATCATCGAATACGACGGGACGCCGTTCTCCGGCTGGCAGATCCAGGCGGACCGCCTCACCGTGCAGGGCGCGCTCACCACGGCCGTGGCGGCGCTGACCGGCGAGGAGATTTTGGTGCAGGGCGCCGGCCGCACCGATGCCGGCGTGCACGCGCGAGCGCAGGTCGCGCATGTCGATCTCTCCCGCGACTGGGAGACCGATACGATCCGCGACGCGCTCAACGCGCATTTGCGGCCGCATCCCGTGGCGGTGCTGGCGGCCGAGCGCGTCGGCGACGACTTCAACGCGCGCACCTCCGCGATCAAGCGCCACTATCGCTACATCATCGTCAACCGCCGGCCGGACCTGACGCTCGAGCGCGGCCAGGCCTGGCGCATTCCGCGTCCGCTCGACGTGCCGGCGATGCATGAGGCCGCACAGCGGCTCGTCGGCAAGCACGACTTCACCACCTTCCGCTCGACCGAATGCCAGGCGAAGTCACCGGTGAAGACGCTCGATCAGCTCGACGTCGTGCGCGAGGGCGATCGCGTCTACGTCATCGCCTCGGCGCGTTCGTTCCTGCACAACCAGGTGCGCTCGATGGTCGGCTCGCTGGTCATGGTGGGCGATGGCAAATGGAGCGCGGACGATCTCGCCGGCGCGCTCGCCGCGCGCGACCGCACCGCCTGCGGCCAGGTGGCGCCGCCCGACGGGCTGTATCTTATGAGCGTCGACTATCCGTGAGCCGGGTGGCGGCGCCTGCGACGCTGCCTATATGCCGGGGGGGGCTTCACAGGAGCACGCGATGAGCACGTACGGTTCGGCCATCTGGTCCGGCGGCATCAAGGACGGCAAAGGCGCGATCTCGACCAAAAGCGGCGCGCTGAAGGACTACCCTTACGGCTTCGCCAGCCGTTTCGAAGGCAAGCAGGGCAGCAACCCGGAGGAGTTGATCGGTGCGGCCCATGCGGCCTGCTTCACCATGGCTTTGTCGCTCATCCTTGGCGAAGCCAAGCTGACGGCAGAGAAGATGGAGACGAAGGCCGATGTCACACTGGAGAAGCAGGCCGACGGCTATGCCATCACCGCTGTGCATCTGACGCTGCGCGCGAAGATCCCCGGTGCCGACGACAAGACGTTCCAGGACTGTGCCGCCAAGGCGAAAGCCGGCTGTCCGGTGTCGAAGCTGCTCAAGGCGAACATCACACTGGATGCGAAGCTCGACGGCTGAGGGTCAGGTGAAATAGCGCTCAACGATCTTGCGGTAGATCACCGTCAGCGCGCGCAGGTCGGCGATCGGCACGCGCTCGTTGACCTGGTGCATGGTCTGGCCGACGAGGCCGAATTCCACCACCGGGCAATGATGCGTGATGAAGCGGGCATCGGAGGTGCCGCCGGTCGTCGACAAGGTCGGCGAGCGCGCGGTGACGTCGTTGATGGCGGTCGCCACCATCTCGGTGAACGGCCCGGGCGACGTGACGAAGACGTTGGCGTTCGACGGCTGCCATTCGAAGGTGAAACGGATGGCATTGCCGGCCACCTTCAGCGCACGCTCTTCGAGCAGGGCCTTGAGCGATTCCTGTGTATGGTAGTCGTTGAAGCGGATGTTGAAGCGCGCCCGCGCCTCGCCCGGAATGAGATTGACCGTCTTGTTGCCGACGTCGACCGAGGTGAATTCCAGATGCGAGGGCTGGAAGTTGGGGTTGCCAACGTCGAGCGGCTCTGCCTGCAGCGCGGCGATCAGCGCGACGAGGCCGCGGATCGGGTTGTCGGCCCGCTGCGGATAGGCGACGTGGCCCTGCTTGCCGTGCACGATCAAGGTGCCGTTGAGGGAACCGCGGCGGCCGATCTTGATGGTATCGCCGAGGTTCTCGACGTTGCTCGGTTCGCCCAGCACGCAATGGTCGAACTTTTCGCCTTGCTTGGCGCACCAGTCCAAGAGCTTCGGCGTGCCGTTGACGGCGATGCCTTCCTCGTCGCCGGTGATCAGGAACGAGATCGAGCCCGCGCCGTCCTTGCGCGGCTTGCCGCCATTGGCGGCGAGGTGGTCGAGCACGGCGGCTACCGCGCAGGCGATGCCGCCCTTCATGTCGACGGCGCCGCGGCCGAACAGTTCACCCTTCACGACGTCGCCGGAGAACGGCGGGTGCGTCCACGTCGTCTCGTCGCCCGGCGGCACGACGTCGGTGTGGCCGGCGAAGACGAGGTTCGGCTCCGTGTCGCCGATGCGGGCGTAGAGGTTCTCGACGTCCTCGGCTCCGGGCTCGTGGAAGGTCATGCGGTGGACGCGGAAGCCGGCCGCCGTCAGCACGCTTTCGAGATAAGCGAGCGCGCCGCCTTCCGCCGGCGTCACCGACGGACAGCGGATGAGATCGCGGGTGAGGGCGACGGGATCGGCGGACATGGACCGCGCTTTAGCCGTGGGTACAGGCCGCCGTCAATGTTCTTGGTGGCTGGTCATCAAGGTCCGGCAATTTGGGCGGCCAGCATGGTGTTCTGCGACCGCAGCCAGTCCGGGATCATGAAGGCGTCGATGATCATCCAAACGAACGTGACGACAGATCCGATCACCGTGATCGTGAGGATGAGTTGCGCAATCGCGCTACCCGTCTTGCCAAAATAGAAGCGGTGGGCGCCGAACATGCCCAGAAAGAACCAAAAAAGGTAAGCGACAACGATCGACTTCTTGTTGGCTTCGTACATCATCATCGCGCGGGCATCGCTACTGACCCCCTGCACGCGTGTATTCAACTGCTGCGACATGCGCGGCCCCCCTTACAGCGGAACCGAGAGTCGCGCCGTTGGTGCCGGCTTGTCAATACGCAGTGCGGCAACCAGAACGAGATATCAGTCGCGCAAGAGGTCGTTGATGCTGGTCTTCGAGCGCGTCCTTTCATCGACGCGCTTGACGATGACCGCGCAGTAAAGGTTCGGCCCCGGTTCGCCGTTCGGCAGCGGCTTGCCCGGCATCGTGCCGGAGACGACGACCGAGTAGGGCGGCACTTCGCCGTACATGACCTTGCCGCTCGCGCGGTCGACGATCTTGGTAGACTGGCCGAGATAGACGCCCATGCCGAGCACCGAGCCTTCGCGCACGACGACGCCCTCGACCACTTCCGAGCGCGCGCCAATGAAGCAGTTGTCCTCGATGATGACCGGTCCGGCCTGCAGCGGCTCCAGCACGCCGCCGATACCGACGCCCCCGGAGAGGTGCACATGCTTGCCGATCTGCGCGCAGGAGCCGACGGTCGCCCAGGTGTCGACCATGGTGCCGGTGTCGACATAGGCGCCGAGATTGACGAAGGACGGCATCAACACGACGTTCGGTGCGATGAAGGCCGAGCGGCGCACCACCGCGCCCGGCACGGCGCGGAAGCCGGCGGCGCGGAATTCACTGGCGCTCCAGCCGTCGAATTTCGACGGCACCTTGTCCCACCACACGGCCTTGCCGGGTCCGCCGGGAATGACGCTCATGTCGTTGAGGCGGAACGATAGCAGCACCGCCTTCTTCAGCCATTGATTGACGTGCCATTGCCCGTCGGCCTGCCGCTCGGCGACGCGCGCTTTGCCGGCGTCGAGCATGGCAAGCGCCGTCTCGACCGCCTCCCGCACGGTGCCCTTGGTCGAAGCCCCGACCTGCTCGCGATTATCGAAGGCGTCATCGATGGTTCTGGCAAGCGTCACGTCGGTCATGGTCGTTCCCGGCCCCTGATGTCCCGCGGTTTGTCGGGGGCGGGGCAGGGGATGTCAAGCCGCGCGCGATTAGCACAAAAAACAAGGCCCCGCGCGAGCGGGGCCTTGCCAGTTATCAAGTTGTCCCAGGCTTTAGACGGCGTGCGCGAGGTTGCCGCTTTCCTGCGCCGAGGCGCGAGCGCGCATCGGCTTGAGCACGAACAGGGCCAGCGCCACCACGACGAGGTTCATGATCGCGGTGATCACGAACACCATGTGCCAGGAGCCGGTCGAGGACTTGATCATGTTGGCCACGGGCACCAGGAACGCCGAGGCGCCCTTGGCGGTGTACAGCAGGCTCAGGTTCACGGTCGCGAACTTCGGCCCGAAGCTGTCGGTGCAGGTCGACGGGAACAAGCTGTAGATCTCGCCCCAGGTCAGGAAGATCATCGCCGCGAAGGTGACGAAAGCCCACGGTGATCCGCCCGCCGAGCCCAGGAGCCAGTAGGAGGCGGCACCGAGGGTGAAGGCGATCGCCATCGTGTATTCGCGGCCGATATTGTCGGACACCCAGCCGAACAGCGGGCGAGCGAGGCCGTTGCACACGTTGTCGACGATCAGCGCCACCGAAAGCGCCGTGGCGCCGCCGATGATCGCGAGGTTGGCGATGTTGTAGTCGCGGGCGATGAGCGCGACCTGCGCGGTCGCCATCAGGCCGCTGGCCGCCACCATGACGAACATGATGTAGAGGACCCAGAAGATCGGCGACCTCAGTACCTCGGCCGGGGTGAAGCTGCGCGCGGAAATAGCGACCTTCGGCGGGGCCAGCCCGATGAGCTCACCCGTCTCAGGAGCCCGCAGCAGCCAGGCCATCATGAAGACGATGGCGCCCTGGCCGAGGCCGAACCAGAAGAAGGTGCTTTCGTAACCGGCGGTGGCGATCATCTCGCGGATCGGCACGACGGTAAGTGCGGCGCCGGCGCCGTAGCCGGCTGCGGTCAGGCCGACGGCGAGGCCGCGATGGTCGGGGAACCACTTCACCGCCTGGCCAACGCAGGTCGCATAGACTGCGCCGCCGCCGATGCCGCCGAGCACCGCGCCGAAATACAGCATCTCGAGCGAGTTGGCGTACGAGTTGACGATCCAGCCAGCGGCGATGCCGATGCCGCCGATTGCCACCATCAGCTTCGGTCCCTTCTGCGGGCCGATCTTGTCGACCAGCCAGCCCTCGACCGGCGTGAGCCAGGTCTCGAGCGCGATGAAGACACTGAAGGCGACCTGGATGGCGGCGACCGACCAGCCGTGCTTGGCGGCGATCGGGTGTACGAACAGCGTCCAACCGTATTGCAGGTTGGCGATCATGATCATGCAGATCATGCCGGCGATGAGTTGGGTCCAGCGTTCCTTGCTCAAAGACGATGATGGACTGACTGCACTATTGGCCATTGTGCGCTCTCCTTGGTTGCTTCTTTCAAGTTCTGATTTTTTTTGTTGGACGATACCGGAGTGACCAATGATATCGCCTGATCTCGCGCGTTTACGAGTGCAAATTACGCCGAGCTCAGTTCTCCACCTCCCACACCGAACGTGATGGTGCCGATAAGCCGGGTCTATTGCCTCACCGGCAAAGACCGCGACGGCTCAAACTCCAACACTTCAAGCAGTAAGCCACTCCGCTTGTGCGGCTATTAGGGTCATTGCCGGCGGGAGGGTCAAGAACCAATTATTATGTATACACGTGACCCCGATGGGTGCCGGTCCACGTTCCGTTGGCCGCTACTAAAGTCGTAGTTTTGCCAGTAAGTTCTCGAGAAAGCTGACAATATTTTCGGTTACATAATCGACATAGACCGCGTCGCGCCCTTCGAGTTCCCAGTGCTCCCGGAACACCTCGCGTTGCCCTTCCGGCACCACCAGCACGGTGGTCATGCCGAGCGCGTACGGCGTTTCCAGATTGCGCGCTAGATCCTCGAACATGGCCGCCTTCTTTGCGTCGACCGTGTGCCGCGCGAGGAAGCGCTCGTAGACGCGCGGTAACGGCTTAGGGTCGAGGTCCGCCGCCGCGATATCGAACACGTCCTCGAAATGGTGGTGCACTTCGAGCCGCCGCATCACATTCTCCGCGTGCTTGCGCGTGCCGTTGGTGAGGATGAGCTTGCGACCGGGCAAGCGCTCCAGCGCGGCGCCGAGCGCCGGGTTCGGCACCAGCGGTGAATGGTCGATCTCGTGCACGAACTCGAGATAGTCGTCGGGCTTGAGGCCATGTTCGGCCATCAGTCCGCGCATCGTCGTGCCATAGCGCTTGTAGTAGTCCTTCTGCACCCGGAACGCCTCTTCCTTGGACACTTTGAGGAAGCCGGAGACGTAGGTGCGGATGCGCTCGTCGACCTGCTGCCAGAGATTGAGGTGATGCGGATAGAGTGTGTTGTCGAGGTCGAAGACCCATGTCTCGACGTGGCCGAAGCCGCGCGGCGCGGAAGAGTCCGTCACAATCAGGGTTCCTTGAAGCGAATGATGGCGGATGGCTGCGTCGAGAGATCGATGACCGCAAAACCCGCCGAGTTCAAGCCGCGCGCGACGCAATCCTTCTGGTTGGAAATCTCGAAGCGACTATCGCGTGTGCACAGCGCGACCTGGCCGCCCCAGGCAAGCGCGGCGTCGCCGCGCTTGACGGTGCGGCCCTCGGCATCGACCGCCTCCGCGTAGCTGTAGAAACGCTGCGCGCCGCCGGCCGTCTCCGGGCGCAGGCATTGCCCGGCGACGATGCGATACCAGCCGCGCGTGACGATCGCGCCCATCTGTACGGTGCCGACGGCGGCCATCACGGTGTACTGCGTGTCGTTGCACCAGACGAAGCCTGGGCCCTGCGGGTCGCGCGCAGCCGCGATCAGACGATCGAAGAAGTCCGGCTGCGACACCGCCTCCGGCGCAAGTTTGCGATCGCCCAGGAAGCGCGCGAGCGCTCCTTGTGTCTTCGCACCATCGACGCCGTCGATTGGATTGGCATCGTAGCCGGCGATGCTCAATAGACGCTGGATGCCGGCGAGTCGCGCCTGACCGGCGTCGTAGTCGGCCTGTTCGGCGAGACTGATGGTCGGCCCCTTGTCGGAATCCGACGGCTTGGCCGGCGCGAAGCGCGCCTGCTGCGACAGCGGACAGCCGCGCGCATCGGGAAATTCGAAATCGCTATCGCGCACGCAGAACGACTCGTTGCCGTTCTGCGGCAGCGGCGCGCTGCCGTAGGCCGGCGGCGTGCGCGCATGCACGTAGGTCATGTCGGCTTCGAGCGCGCCGTCCAGCACCTTGCCGCATTGGCCGGGATCGAGCCGGAACCAGCCGCGCGTTTCAACATTGGCGCGGCGCTCGATGCCGATCGCCACCTGCATGCGGTAACTGGTGCGATTGCACGCCGTCAGATCGGCCCGCGCCGGGACCGCCGCGAGAAGCGGCAGTGCGGCGACGAGTAGGCAAGACGTCCGCGCGCGAATCATCGCACCGATGTTAGCGCGACGGCGGAACCGCGTACGGCTTCAGATTGCGGGCGATGCGCGCGGCGATCGGCTCCTCGCCGGGCTTGAACGGCATGCCGGTGATCTGCTCGTACATGCGGATGTAGCGGCGCGACAATTCCTCGACCAGCTCGCGCGGCGCCGGCGGCAGCGTCGCGTCCCTGTAGGGATCGCAATGGTCCCTGAACCAGAGCCGTAGGAATTCCTTGTCGAAATATTCCGGCTCCTCGCCTTTGTCGAAGCGCGGCCGATAGGTCTCGCGCTGCCAGTAGCGCGACGAATCCGGCGTGTGGATCTCGTCGATGAGGACAAGCTTGCCGTCGGCGTCGGTGCCGAATTCGTATTTGGTGTCGACCAGGATGAGGCCGCATTTTTCGGCAATTTCGGCGCCGCGCCGATAGAGCGCGATGGCGGTGCGCTCGACGGCGGCGATGGTCTCCTGAGAGACGATGCCCTCGGCGATCAGTTCCTGCGGGCTCATCGGCCGGTCGTGCGCCTCTTCCTTGGTCGAGGGCGTGAACACCAGCTCGGGCAGCTTCTCGTTCTTCTTCATGCCGTCGGGCAGGCGGAAATTGCCGAAGTCGCGCTTGCCCTTGGCGTAATGCGTCCACAACGACGTGTCGGTGACGCCGGTGATGTAGCCGCGCACCACGGCTTCCACCGGCACCGTCTTGCACTTCCGGCCGACGGTGACGTTCGGGTCCGGCACCGCGATCACGTGGTTCGGCACGATGTCTTTCGTTTTGTCGAACCAGAAGGCGCTGATCTCGTTCAGCACCTGCCCCTTGTGCGGGATATGCGCGATGATGCGATCGAACGAGGAGTGCCGATCTGTCGAGACGAGAATCAGCCGGTCCGGCTGCTCATAGACGTCGCGCACCTTGCCGGTGTACTTCCGCCCGAGGAAATCGAAATCCGTGCCTTCGAGGATGGCGGTCATCTTAGCGGTGCACCAGCGTGCCGACGCCGTGGTCGGTCAGCAGTTCGAGCAGCACTGTGTGCGGCACCTTGCCGTCCATGATGACCACGCCTTCGACGCCCTGGTCGAGCGCATAAATGCAGGTTTCGACCTTGGGGATCATGCCGCCGGAGATGGTGCCGTCGGCGATCAGCCGCCGCGCCTCGGCGACCGACAACTGCGGAATGAGCTTCTTCGACTTGTCGAGCACGCCCGGCACGTCGGTCAGCAGCAGCAGGCGCTTGGCCTTCAGCGCGCCGGCGATGGCGCCGGCGAAAGTGTCGGCGTTGACGTTGAAGGTGCCGCCGCTTTCGGAAGTGGCGAGGGGCGCCAGCACCGGAATGAGCTCACGGCCGATGATCTGGTTCAGCATCGTGACGTCGATCTTGTCCGGCTCACCGACGAAGCCGAGGTCGACGACCCGCTCGATGTTCGAATCCGGATCGGTGACGGTACGGGTGACCTTCTTCGCCCGTACCATGTTGGCGTCCTTGCCGCAGAGGCCGACCGCCTTGCCGCCCGCGGCATTGATGTAGCCGACGATCTGCTTGTTGATCGAGCCGGCCAGCACCATCTCGACGATTTCGACGGTGGCGGCATCGGTGATGCGCAGGCCGGCGGCGAATTCCGACTTGATACCGAGCTTCTTCAGCATGGCCGCGATCTGCGGCCCGCCGCCGTGCACGACCACCGGATTGATGGCGGTCTGCTCGAGCAGGACGATGTCGCGGGCGAAATCGCGCGCCATCTGCTCCTCGCCCATGGCGTGCCCGCCGTATTTCACGACGACGATCTCGTCGTCATACTGCTGCATGTGCGGCAGCGCTTCCGACAGGATGCGCGCCTGCTCTTGCGGGTCGGTGGCCATGGGCTGCTCTCGGTTGCGGGTGGCGCCCTTTTAGCGGGCGGCGGCGCGCGGCGGAAGGCCCGTCAGGGCATGCGCGTGGCCGCCAGAGCCGCAGCGACCAGCGCCAGCCAGCTCGCGATCATGATCAGCCCGCCGAGCGGCGCGGCGAAGGGAAACAGACGGGAGCCGAGATAGGCGCGGGCGGCGACGTCCGCCGCAAACAGCGCGCCGCCGATGACGAAGCCGCACAACGTCGCCAGTCCGAGCGAGCGAGCGATCAGCCCCTGCCGCGCCAGCGCCACACCGGCCAGCACGGCCAGCGCATGGATGAGCAGCAGGTATCCGGCGCTATCGAGGCCGACGCCCGGCTTTCCGTGCGCGCCGGCGGCTGCGAGCACGATGCCGGCGGCGCCCATGAGGCCGGCAAGGGCGATGAGGATCTGGTCCATGCCGGCATCCTAGGGCGACGTCCCGCAAACGACAAAGCCCGGCGCGAGGCCGGGCTTTGCGCAAGCGATCGCGGAAGCGATTATTTGCTGTAGTTGAACTGCGGCATCGCCTTGAGCTGATCCTTGGTGGCGCTCAGCACGGCGTGGTCCGGATAGTTCTTCTTGGCGCTGCTGGTCGACGAAGCCGAGGAACTCTCGGAAGAGGCGCTGCCGGTCGTCTTGGCCGAGCCGCCCATCGTATTGCTGGACGTCGTGGTGCTCTTCACCGGCTCGTCGGTGAACTTCAGGTCGGCCCACTTCACGGCAACGTCGTGCTCGCCCATGCCGAGGAAACCGCCGACGCCGATCGCCACCTGGTCGACCTTGCCGTCCTTGTTGAGCAACAGCTCCTTGATATCGCCGATCTTCTCATTCTGCTGATCGTAGACATTGAGGCCGATCAGCTTCGAGCCCTGCCAGAGGTCCATGGTCGAAGCGTTCTGTTCGGCCTTGTTGGTGCTCGAGCTCGATGTGCTCGAGGAACTCGATGCGGCAGGCGCCTTGCTGGCGGGGGCAGTGGACTGCGCCAGCGCGGGGCCGGCGAGCAGAGCGAAGCCGATAACGGCCGCGGTGAAAGTCTTCATGATGATTGCCTCCTTGGGAAACACCGATTTCGGGAACACCGATCGTGTGTCCTGCCAATGCGGAGAAGCAGTCATTGTTCCAGGGTCGATTTGCAAGAATCCGGTTCCCGCTGCGCTGCGGCGAGGGTTCCGGCTAGTTGCCCTTACGTTCGGCCAGGAGCCGCGCTACGGCGGCGCGCACATCCTGGATACCGGTCGCTTCCTCGGCCGAGGTCACGAGCACGCCGGGAAAGGCGGCCGGCCGCTTGGCGAGGCGCGCTTCGACCTCGGCGATGCGGTCGGCCAGCTCGGACTTCTTCACCGCGTCGGCCTTGGTCAGCAGCACCTGGTGGCTGACCGCGGCCTGGCCGAGCGCGTCGAGCGTCGGCTTGTCGGTGTCCTTCAGGCCGTGCCGTGCATCGACGAGCACGTAGACTCGCGCCAGGTTGCGCCGGCCGAGCAGGTAGGCGTGGATCAGCTCGGTCCAGGCCGAGATCTTGCTCTTCGCCGCGGCGGCATAGCCGTAGCCGGGCATGTCGACGAGGTTTAGCCCTGCACCGTTGGTGAAGAAGATGAGTTCCTGCGTGCGCCCTGGGGTGCGCGAGGTTCGCGCCAGCGCCTTGCGGCCGGTCAGCGCGTTGATCAGGCTGGACTTGCCGACGTTCGAGCGGCCGGCGAAGGCGATCTCGGTGCCGCGCATCGGCGGCAGCGAGGCGGCCGAGCCTGCGGCGGCGACGAAGTCCCAATTGCCGCAGAACAGGCGGCGGCCTTCCTCGATCTCGGCGCGGGTGAAGTCGTTCATGCGGGGTGCATCCTAAACGAAATCGCCGGGCGGTGCCCGGCGATCGCGTCGTTTATCGGCTCAGCTACTGCGTTCGTCGTTTGCCGAACAGCGCTTTAATGTTGTCGATCAGTTCGATCTTGGCGCCGTGGCGGCGCATGATGATCGACTGTTGCGTGACCGACAACGAGTTGTTCCAGGCCCAGTAGATGACGAGGCCGGCCGGGAACGAACCGAGCATGAAGGTGAAGATCACCGGCATCCAGTTGAAGATCATCGCCTGGGTCGCATCAGGCGGCGTCGGGTTGAGCTTCATCTGGAACCACATGGTCACACCCATGATCAGCGGCCAGATACCGAGATGCAGGAAGTGGCCGATCATCGGCAGCGCCGTCGGGTCGTATTGCAGCAGTCCGAACAGCGTGAACACGTTGGTCGGGTCGGGCGCCGAGAGATCGTGAATCCAGCCGAAGAACGGCGCGTGCCGCATCTCGATGGTGACGTAGAGCACCTTGTAGAGCGCGTAGAAGACCGGGATCTGGATCGCGATCGGCAGGCAACCGGCAATCGGATTGATTTTCTCTTTCTTGTAGAGCGCCATGAGCTCCTGCTGCTGCTTCACCTTGTCGTCCGGGAAGCGCTCGCGGAGAGCCTTCATTTGCGGCTGCACGGCTTTCATCTTCGCCATCGAGGCGTAGGACTTGTTGGCAAGCGGGAAGAAGATCGCCTTGATCAGCAGGGTTACCAAGAGGATGGCGATGCCGAAGTTGCCGACCACCCGGTACAGCCAGTCGATGACGATGAACATCGGCTTGGTGATGAAGTAGAACCAGCCCCAGTCGATCAGAAGATCGAAGTGGTTCAGGTGCAGCGCGTCGTTATAGCCGCCGACGCCGCCGATCGGGAAGCTGACGCCGACGACGGAAACTTCCTTGGCACCGGCGAACAGCCGCCCGTCGACCGTACCGGTCGCGCCGGGCGCAATTGTGACACTGTCGAGCAGGTAGTCGGTCTGATACCGCTCCTTGGCTCCGCCTGCGGCGGGATCGAAAGTGAAACGCGCTTTCAGCCGCGCGTTTGTGTCCGGCACCAGTGCCGCCGCCCAGTATTTGTCGGTGATGCCGAGCCAGCCGTTGGTAACGTCGAACGTCTCCTGCCGGTTGCCCTGGGCATCTGGCTTCAGGTCCTCCATCTTCTTGTAGGTCATTTCCTGGAGACCTTTGTCGCCAAGGACCCCGACCAGGCCTTCATGCAGGAGGTAGTAGCCGAGCGTCTTCGGCGTGCCGTGCCGCGACACCAGCGCGTAGGGGAACAGCGTCACCGGATTGGCGCTCTTGTTCACCACCTCCTGTTTGACGGAGAACATGTACTCGTCGTCGATCGAAATGATGCGGCGGAAGATCAGGCCCGCGCCATTGTCCCAAGTGAGCGTCACCGGGCGGCCGACGCCGAGTGCGCCGGAGCCCTCCTGCGTCCACACCGTGTCGGCGGTCGGCAGCTTGACGCTGGCACCGCTCGCGCCGGTCCAGCCGAATTCTGCATAGAACGGGTCCGGGCTGCCGGAAGGCGAGAGCAGCACGACCGGCGGCGACTTGGGGTCGACGGTCTCGCGAAACTTGACCAGCGAGATGTCGTCGATGCGAGCGCCCTTCAGATTGATTGAGCCGCGGATGCTGGGCGTGTCGATGGGCACGCGGGGCGAGGCGGCGAGCGCGTCGGCACGCGGCAATGAGGCCGGTGCCGCCGTCTGCGCCGCGCCGGGCACAGGGGGTGTCACGTCCTGCGGTTGCGGCTGGTTCGGCTGCGCGGCCTGGCCCGGCTGCGCGGTCGTCGTCTGCGCGGTCTGCTTCAACTGCTGCTGCTGGAGCTGCTGCTGCCGCGTCTTCTCCTGCGGGATGCCGTAGAAATACTGCCAGGCGATCAGCACCAGCGCCGAGAGCGCGATGGCGAGGATGGTGTTCTTGTTGTCGGTCATTTCGATCCTGTCATGCCGTTGCGCGCCTTTTGTGCACGCGCTGCAACGCCCCCTCGTAGTCCTGCGCGATCCGCGCAAATGGCAGGTTCAACGCCGCGCGACGGCCGACCAGCACATAGTCATGGCCCAGCCGCAACGGGAGATGCGCCAGCCGGACGATTTCCCGCAGGCGGCGCCGCACCCGATTGCGCTCGACGGCGTTGCCGACCTTTTTCGAAACGGTGAAGCCGACGCGCGCAGGCCCGCCGTCGGCGCGCTCGCGCGCCTGCAACACAAAGCCCGCAGCGGGCGCCTTGACTCCTGTCGCCGCGGCCAGGAAGTCCGCCCGTTGCCTCAATCGTTCCATTGGAAGCGCGCGGGCTAGAGGGATCCGCGCTTAGGCGGACAGGCGCTTGCGCCCGCGCGCACGCCGCGCGGCGACGACCTTGCGTCCGCCCGTGGTGGCCATGCGCGCGCGGTAACCGTGACGACGCTTGCGTACAAGCTTGCTCGGTTGATAGGTCCGCTTCACGATCGAATTCTCCGCTGGTCGCGCCGTGGCAGGTTGGCCTTCAGGACCCCAAAACCGCCAAAAGCCCGAACTTCGTCCGGGCCGGCACACGAATTTGCGCGGCTTATAAGGGAGGGCTGGCGTGCCGTCAATGCGATGCGACCGTGGCTCTCGGTCGCGCCGGGACGGTCGATTACGCCGGCGGTCACAAGCCGTCACAAGCCGGTGAGAGCGGCCCGGCGGTCGGCCGACTCCGTGTATATAACGGAAATGTCGGGCGCTTCTCCCTCCGGTTCCGGTGTCTGGCGCCGCCTGCTGCCGCTCGCGGTGGTGCTGGCTGCTGCGATCGCCGTCTATTGGGTCGCCGGCCCGCGGGCCATCAGCCTCGAGGCGCTGATCCGCCACCGGGCGGAGATCGACGCCTTCGTGGGGCGCCATGCGGTGGCGGCCATCCTGGCCTATACCGGCATCTATATCGTCGCCGTGTCCCTGTCGGTGCCGGGGGCGACCTTCCTGACCGTAACATCAGGCTTCCTGTTCGGGGTCTGGCTCGGTGCCGCTGCCTCGGTGGTTGGGGCGACGGTGGGGGCGACCGTGATCTTCCTCGTGGCGCGGACCGCCTTCGGCGAGCCACTTCTGGCCCGCGCCGGGCCGCGTCTCGCGGAACTGGCGCGTGGGTTCCGCGACGATGCGTTCAGCTATCTCCTTTTCCTGCGGCTGGTTCCGGCCTTTCCCTTCTTCCTGGTCAATCTGGTGCCGGCCTTCGCCGGCGTGCGGCTCGGCCCCTTCGTGGCGGCGACGGCGCTCGGCGTCATCCCTGGCGCGGTCGTCTTTGCCTTCACGGGCACTATGCTCGACAGCATCATCGCCGCGCAGGAAAAAGCGCACGCCGACTGCCTCGCCTCCGGCGCGCCGGCGTGCATGCTCGCTTTCAACGCGCGCGACGCGCTGACGCCGCACGTGATCGGCGCGCTGGCCGCGCTCGGGCTGCTGGCTTTGCTGCCGGTCCTGGTGAAGCGTTGGCGTGCGCGCCGCGCACGGCCGAGCGACTTACGCTAGAGTTGGTGCATGGCGAGCGAACGGATCACTCCGGATATCTGTGTCATCGGCGCGGGCGCGGCCGGCCTCTCGGTCGCCACCGCGGCCGCCGCCTTCGGCGTTCCGACCGTGCTGATCGAGCGCGGCGCGATGGGCGGCGAGTGCCTGAACAGCGGCTGCGTGCCGTCGAAAGCGCTGCTGGCCGCGGCGAAGCATGCCGCACACATGGCCCACGGTCATGAATTCGGCGTGCGCGCCACCGAGATCCATGTCGATTTCGCCAAGGTGCAGGCGCACGTGCAGGAGGTCATCGCCTCGATCGCGCCGACCGACTCGGTGGAGCGCCTGACCGGCCTCGGTGTGCGTGTGATCAAAGGCCGCGCCAAATTCATCGACCGCCGCACGGTCAGCGTCGGCGACGTCGAGGTGCGCGCGCGGCGCTTCATCGTCGCCACCGGCTCGTCACCCGCGGTGCCGCCGATTCCAGGGCTCGATGGCGGGCCCTATCTCACCAGCGAAACGGTGTTCACGCTGACGGACCTGCCGAGCCATCTCGTGGTGATCGGCGCCGGTCCCGTCGGCCTTGAAATGGCGCAGGCCTTTCGCCGCCTCGGCAGTCACGTCACCGTGCTCGATGCCGCCGAGGCGCTGGCGCAGGACGAGCCCGAATGCACGGCGATCGTGCTGGCGCAACTCGAGCGCGAGGGCGTCGTGGTCTGTACCGGCGTGAAGATCCTGAGCATCGCGCATGCCATCGGCCATCTTGCCGTCACGCTCGAAACCGACGGCAAGGAAGAGCACGTCGGCGGCACGCATCTTCTCGTCGCCACCGGGCGCAAGCCGGTGCTCGACGGCCTCGGGCTCGATGCCGCACGCATCCGCTATGACGCGGCCGGCATCGAGGTGAACCGCAAACTCAAGACGAGCAATCGCCGCGTCTATGCCATCGGCGACGTTGCCGCCGGGCAGCCGCGGTTCACGCATGCCGGTAACCATCAGGCCGGTCTCGTCATCCGCAACGCGCTGTTCCGGCTGCCGGTGCGCACCGACAACACCGCCATTCCGCACGTGACCTTCACCGAGCCGGAGCTGGCGCAGACCGGTCTCACCGAAGCGCAGGCGCGGGCGCGGCGCCTGACGATCCGCATCCTGCGCTGGCCCTATCACGACAATGACCGCGCCCAGGCCGAGCGCACGCCGCACGGTCACATCAAGGTCATCGTCGACAAAAAGGGTCGCATTCTCGGCGCCAGCATTGTCGGCGCACAGGCGGGAGAACTGATTACCGCCTGGAGCCTGGCGATCGCGCAGGGACTGACCGTGCGCGCCTTCACCGACCTCGTCGTGCCGTATCCGACCTTGTCCGAGATCGGCAAACGGGCGGCAATCGAGTACTACCTGCCGGGTTTGACGCGGCCGTTGCTGCGGCGCATCATTGGCTATCTCCGAATTTTCGGTTGAGGCGGTCTTGGAACCGGGCCCTGAGCCATTCGAAACGACTGCGCCGGTGGTGTCGCCCCGCCGCAGATGGCGCGTGGGTCTCTCCGGCAAGCTGCTGGTGCTGACGATCCTCTTCGTCATGCTGGCGGAAGTGCTCATCTATGTGCCGTCGGTCGCCAATTTCCGGCTGAACTGGCTAAACGACCGGCTCGCCGCCGCGCACACCGCCGCGCTGGTGCTCGAAGCGGCGCCGAGCGGCATGGTGCCGGAGAGCCTCGCCAGGAAGATCCTCGCCAGCGTCGGCGCGCGCGCCGTGGCGATGAAGATGGGCAATCAGCGCCGGCTGCTGGCGTCAACCGACATGCCGTCGGAGGTCGAGCAGAGCGTCGACGTGCGGTCGGAGACCTGGTGGAGCTCCATCACCGAGGCGTTCGACACGCTGCTCAACTGCAAGACAGGGGACGTGATGCGCCTGGTCGGGCCGGCGCCGATGACCAACGGCGACTTCCTCGAAATCGTGCTCGACGAAACGCCCTTGCGCAACGCGATGTGGACCTTCTCGGTCAACATCCTGCTCCTGTCTTTGGCGATTTCCGGCATCACCGCGATGCTCGTGTACTTCGCCCTGCATTATCTGCTGGTGCGGCCGATGGGAGGCATCACGCAGAACATGGTGGCGTTCCGCGCCGACCCGGAGAACCCTGCGCGCGTCATCGCGTCCTCCGGCCGCAATGACGAGATCGGCGTCGCACAGGAAGAGCTGGCGGCAATGCAGCGCGAGATCGCCTCGATGCTGCATCAGAAGAGCCGTCTCGCTGCGCTCGGTCTCGCCGTCTCCAAGATCAATCACGACCTGCGCAACCTGCTCGCGTCCGCGCAGCTGTTCTCCGATCAGCTCTCGACGCTGCCGGACCCGAAGGTGCAGCGTTTCGCGCCGAAGCTGATGCGCGCGCTCGAGCGGGCGATCGCCTTCTGCCAGTCGACCTTGTCCTACGGCGCGGTGCAGGAGCCGCCGCCGGAGCGGAAGACGATTCCGGTCGAGCCGCTGATCGACGAGGTGCACGAAGCGCTCGGTCTCGGCCTCGACGTGCCGATCCGCTGGATCGTCGCCGTGGAGAAGGGGCTGACGGTGGAGGCGGACCACGACCAATTGTTCCGCGTGCTGGTGAACCTCGCGCGCAACGCGATGCAGGCGCTGGAGTCGCGCGGCAGCCGCGATCCGGCGCGGGATCAGATTCGCATCACCGGGCGGCGCGAAGGCAGCGTGGCGGTGATCGAGGTCTCGGACACCGGCCCCGGTGTGCCGGAGAAGGCGCGCGCCCACCTGTTCCAGGCCTTTCAGGGCACGACACGGCCCGGCGGCTCCGGACTCGGACTGGCGATCGCCGCCGAACTGGTGCGGGCGCATGGCGGCGATATCCGCCTGGTGCCGGGTACCATTGGCGCCACCTTCAGCATCACCATTCCGGACCGGGCGGTCGAACTGGATGCCCATCGCGGGGCTCGGGCGCTGGCCTGAACGCGCCCTTGCCAATCCGGGTGCAAGACGATAGCTAGTGCCCCGGCCCGCCACCCTTTCGAGGCGGCAATGATGGCCAAAAGCGCCCGTAGCTCAGCTGGATAGAGCACCAGACTACGAATCTGGGGGTCAGAGGTTCGAATCCTTTCGGGCGCGCCATTTCACACTCGTCTGCAAACGCCAAATTCGCCCTGGATTGGCTGGTTAGCGCCGCCCGTTCTGGCAGTTCCTTGCTTCCCTTGATGCGCACCTGACGATCGGCTTCGCGAGAGAGCAACGCGGAAGCTCTCGTTGCAGCGTCGCCCTGCACGTCGCCCTTTCATCCGGGGCCGGTCCTAGAGCGATGCCGCCAATATCGCGCCGACCGGCAGACACAGATTGGACAGGGAGTGTCCGATCATGGAGGCGACCGTGCTCGCGCTGCGCCAGCGGATCCAGCCCAGGACCAGGCCAACGATAAATGGACTGACGAAGGCGGGCACATCGAACTGGCCGCCCTGCAGATAGTAGCGCCAGTGGATGCCGGCGAAGAGTAACGACGTCAGCAGCAAGGTCCGGAAATTTCCTCCACGCGAGGGCGCAAGCCCGCGCCACAGGAAGCCGCGGTAAATCGATTCTTCCACAAATGGTGCGTAGACAACCGCCGGCCATGTCCTCAACACGTACCACCATGGCGACATGCCGGCGGCCATGTCAGCGCGATATTGATCCGCCGCGAACCCCAATTGGCCGGTCGTCACGTAGACCAAGCCGACGCCCAAAGCTTGCAACAGCAATATAGCGACGATGGCGAACACGACGTCGCCCGTTCGCGGGCGCCTCCAGGCGAAATAGTCGCGGAGGGAGCCGCCGGCCGATCGGACCGCGATGACCAGAACCGCGATCGGTACGGCCCATGAGAGCGTGATGATGACGGCGTGCCAGAAATAATGGGCCGCGCCGAGGGCCTGCAGCGGGGCTGAGTCCAAGCCAAGATCGACGGCGTCGCGAATCCCTTCCGCCAGGATCACGAATGCAATTGTCGCCCAGCCGCGGATAAGCGGGCCGCGGCAATCATCGACGCTCGTGGCGCCATCGGCGGTCTTGTCGATCAGTTCGGACATGCCAAGCTCGGAACACCTGTCATTCGGCCCAGGAACACCAGGGCACAGGCCGCGCAGTGCCTGACGTGCTTGCTATCTCTGAAACCGACGCTCGGCCTCGAACCTTTTATGAAAATCCGCTGCGCGTACCCGGCGCCCGTCGCCGCGAGCGCCGCCATTGTGGCCTTTGCCGGCACGGGCTTATGGAATTCCCCCACCCGGAACGGCCAGCCTCAAGGCAAACTAATGAGGCCGCGCGCGACATCAACGGAACTTTTTGCATCGATCGTCTTTTCGCGTGTCCGCTGGCCGGCATGTGTGCTTTCTTCGCTTGCGAGGAACGCAACTTCGGGGGGCACCGATGCAAGAGCTGGATGCGACATGGCGGCGCGTGCGGAGCGTCTGGTGGCTGATCGTTTGGCGCGCGGCTGTTGGCGGCGGCCTTCTCGGCGCGCTGGTCGGCTTCGTCATGGGTTTTATCGAAGCTGCGTTTGACGTGTCGCCGCAGATGATCACGCTGACCTCCGCCATTGCCGGCGCGATCGTCAATCTCATCTGGAGCCTGTTCGTTATCCGAATGGCGCTCAGGAAGAAGTACGGCGAATTCAGGCTGGCGATCGTGCCGCACGCTGTGTGACGCGGCACGGGAGAATCTGGGGCTGTGTCGGAAGCGACATTCACAATCGACCTGGCCCAAGCGTGCCACCGCGAGGCCGATTGCAGCGCCGGACGGCCCGGCGCTGAGAGGCCATTGGTGTTAGCCGGCCATGGCCGGAGCTTTCGTCACGGAGTCGAACATCGCGCTGGCTGCGGCTTCGCCACGCTGGGCGAGCTTGTACATGAGGTCGTGCCCGACCATCGTGTCGGCGATGAACCGGTCGAAGGCTTCGAGCAATTGCGGCGTCAGTTGCACGAACCGGCCGCCCTCCTGGCTCAGCCGCACGAGCCCGCTCTTTTCCGCATCCTGCAGCAGCTTGCGCACCTGGGTGCGCGAGATGCCGAAGCGGGCGCCGATGTCGGAATAGACGATCTTCCGTCTGGTATCCACGTCCGGCCCGGCCAGCTCGATCAGCTTGATGACGATCATCACCCCGCCTTCCCGGATCATGAATTGCATCATGATCGGATGGCGCGCCATCGTCTGCGCCGCAAAGGGGAAGAAGCTCGCGGACACGAGCCGTTGCGCGCGCTGAAAGGCGTGATCGCGCTGCATGATGCGGGCGTAGCCCGGCCGCGGGAACAGAACCTGCAGCGGCGCATAGTGCGATCGCAGCCAATCCTGGTCCTGAGCGATCATCCTGCGCGTCGGCCGGAGAATGCGGACGCGGCGATCCTTTACCGCACGGATTTGCTCGAGGTAGCCGATCTTGATCAGGCGGGCGACGAGGTCCGCAATGCGCCGTGGGCTTGCGAGATTGAAGCCGGCCATCGCGCGCGTGAGCGCGCCCAGCGTCGGCCATGTGTCGCGGTCGCTTTCGTCGTAACGCGCGTCGAGGCACATCATCACGACGAATACGAGATTGCGTCCGACCTCGAGCAGCAGCCGGTTCAGAAAAGTGTCATGTTCGTAGAGGCCGAGCATTTCCCGCACCATGGCAACGCGGGCTTCCGGGAAGCGGGGATGGGCGAGAATTTCATCAATGGAAAGTTGGGGCGGCTCTGTTCCGGCGGCAGTCTGCATGCGCATTCCCTTTCGGCCAGCAAGCCAGGCAAAAGCGCCGCCGCAAGCCGGCGGGGCAGTCCTCCTGCAGACGTCGGAAAGGGTTCATGGTGCCCGCCCCGTTGCGTTCAAGCTATTACAGCGGCGCGGGATTCGACAACACGTTTGCCGGCTCCTGTTTGCATGCGGACGCTACGAAGGCGACGGCCGAGACCGTCGACGATCCCGGTCGCAGCACGGGTTCATCGCTCCCTTCTCGCTGATCGGGTCGTTCTTCGCCCCAACGACCGGACCCTATGTGTTCCCGAACGGCGGCCGGTGACACGAGTTCGGTTTTGTCATCGCGATCGGCGACCTGTCGGGCGCCGCCGCACGGCGGCATTTCCTTCGATCGAAGATGACCGTCCAAGTAGGCTTTTGCATTTTCCGTTTGTAGGCGAGGTGCGCGTTCAATATCGTCCGCTTGTCGCGGTTGTGGCGGACAACCCGACCTGACCGCCGAACACACTGACCGGCTCATCCCACGAACTCCTGCAATCGTGGTGGGCCCGACCGCCCGGGGCGAGCAGCGCCGATCGGCAAAGTCGCAGACGTATGAAGGAGACGGTGATGATTGCGCGCATGTTCTTGTTTCTGGCGCTTGTCTGCTCTGCGAGCGCGGCGTGGGCTCAGGAGCCTGCATGCACGTTTTACAAAGTGGATACCAACACGCTTCCGATTTCGAAAGACGCGGGAGGCGATCGCGTCATCGATGCGCTCTTTGAAGGCGACGTTGCATGCGTGACCAAAAAGACCACCGTCAAGGGAGTCGAATGGGGGTTCGTCGCGCAAAAGGTTGAGCCGCCGGAAAAGATCACTGCCGTCAATGGCTGGTCGCCGCTTCAGCGCCTTCAGCAGATAACGGCGGCCCAGGCGGCCGCGCTCCTGGCTGCCGGCGCGCCGCCAGAGCAGGCTCCCGCGGCGAAAGCTCCGTCCGCGGCTGGCCCCGCCGCCCCGAAGGCGGCCGCAGTTGCCACCAGCCACCCCGAGGACGTTCTGCATTTTGACCAGCCGATTCCGTTCGGTCCGTTCCCTGTGAATGGGCACTCGATCAAAGAGATGATCAACACCGAGCCGATGTTCTCGCCGGTCGAGGGCCTCGACGAAAGCCTCTGGAAGAAAAAGTGCACCTCCTGCCATAAGTGGAACAAGGACGTGCTGTGCCAGCAGGCACAAACCTATCTGCGCGCGCCGAAGGATGTTCTCCGCATTCAGCATCCCTTTGGAGGCACTCTGAAGGTCGCGCTGATGAGGTGGGCGAGAAGCGGCTGCCAATAGAGCATTGACCGGCAATCCAGGCCGCCCCGAATGTCAGAGGGAGTTCTTCATGCCTGCGACTAACGCACGCGTTTTTCTGGTTGTTGCGCTGCTTGCGGCGGCGGCCGGAATGGGCGGCGCCAACGCACAGGATGTCGTGAACCGGGACTGGGTGCTCGATCCGGGCCGCTCCCACGTCTACATGGAGACCGAGAAGCTCGAAAAAGTCATCGAGAAGAAGGCATTCGCCCGGGTCGAGGGCAAGGTCGATCAAGACGGTCAGGCCAGCATCAAGATCGACTTGGCGTCGCTCGATACCGGCACCGACATCCGCAATGTGCGGATGCGCTTTCTGCTGTTCGAAACCTACAAATTTCCCAACGCGCTTATCACGGCGAAGCTGGACAAATCGAGGCTGCGCGGCCTCGCGACCAAGTCCAGCGTGACCTACCCGCTGACGATGAAGGTCGAAATGCATGGCGTGTCGCACGAATTCACGACGGACGTGTCGGTGACGCGCGCGGGTGACGACACGGTGACGGTCGCCACGGTCAAGCCGATTGTGGTCGGCGCCGAAACCTTCGGCTTCGGCGGCGGCCTCGCCAAGCTGTCCGATGCCATGGGCGGCATCAATATCGTGCCGTCGGCGGCGATCACCTTCGATCTGACCTTCGCGTCCGGCGATCTCAAGCCGGCACTCGAGGCGGTGCAGGCGCAGCGCAACAAGGAGAGCGCCGAACAGCAAACCAAGGCGATCACGGCGGAAGCCTGCGAAACCCGCTTCAATGTGATCTCGGAAACGGGCGCGATCTATTTCAAGACCGACAGCGCCGAGCTCGACAGCAAGAGCGAGCCGTTGCTCGACAGCGGCGCCGATATCGCCAAACGCTGCCCGTCGGTGAAGTTCGAGGTCAACGGCTACACCGACAATGTCGGTGGCAGGCGCTACAATCAACGGCTTTCCGAGCGCAGGGCGAAGTCGGTCGTCGACTATCTGGTGGCGAAAGGCGTCGAGGCCGCGCGCATCAAAGCGACCGGGTACGGCGAATCGCACCCGGCCGTGCCGAATAACTCCGAGGCCAATCGCGCCAAAAACCGCCGTATCGAGTTCAAGGTGGTGAAGTAGCCATGACTCCGGCAAGGGACCGCCCGCACGCAAGGCACGCGCCGCCGCTACCGTTACGATTGCGCGATGATGCCGCTGACCGCAGCGCTTTGGACCATTGCCCGGCGCGTCATGACGATGACAAGCCAGATCAGAAATACCTGGACTCCGGGCTCCAGATCGTCCGGGAACTCCGCCTTGCACCGTCCCCAGAACCAGCCAATCGGCGCGATCGAGCCGATCTGCACCGCGCCTTCCGTCACGATATAGGCGCGCGAAAACATCGAGGCTTTCTTCAGCGCGAACGTTCGGCCGCCGGCGCGCACGGTGAACAGCGGCTTTCTGGCACTCGGCTTATCGGCGCTGGCAAGCCGGCTGCCGTCCGTCTCGAGGTAAAACACGCCGCTCATCTTGCCCTCGCGGCCGGCGGTATACCGGGTCCCGCCGAGCGTGATGGTCGCGCCTTCCCACAGCCTCGTGCATTCGATCTCGCCGACCTGCGCGCCTTCGCGGTCGATTCTGTACATCCGCGGCCGGAAGAAGCTTTTCAGGCCAAACTGCAAGACGTTCATGCGCGTGCTCCGGAGGGCCGGCGGACCAGGCCGCGTTGCGGGACGGTCTCGCCTTTTGGACACGTGCGCAACAGCCGAAGCATGGTTCACACGTTGACGAAAAGAGTCCAGCCCGTGGAAAATCCAGCGCGCGCCGCCGGCGCTTCAGCCAATTTGACCTTGAGCGACAAGTTCCATTTCGCGGCCGGTTTGGCCAATTGCATTATTATAGTGCTTTATTTATCCGCCATGGTACGTTTCTGCGGGCATAAAGTACGGGTCGCGACGTCAGAACCCGCTGCACTTAAAGCGGGATGCGGGCGTCGAAGGGGGGGATTCATGCGACGTATCTGTGTCGCCGCTGCGGCTGCCGCAGTGATGGCGGTGTGTTCGGTCGTTCCGGCACTGGCGCAGTCCCGCGTCGCATTGGTGATCGCCAACAGCGCCTATCAAAACGCGCCGCCCGTCGCGACAGCCGCGGCTGATGCGGGCCTCGTCGCCACGGCGTTGAAAACCGCGGGCTTCGACGTGACGCGAAGCAATGACCTGACCACACAGAATATCGGCGACACCCTGGGCGCCTTCATCGGCAAGGTCCAGGCGGCCGGACCGAACGCCGTCGTGTTCGTTTATTTTTCCGGCTACGCCGTGCAGGGGAGCGCCGACGATCATCTGGTCCCCGTCGACGCGCAGATCAACAGCGCCGCGGACGTCGCGCCGACCACATTGCCGATGTCGGCTCTCATCAAGGCGCTCGGCGACGTGCCGTCATCCGCACGGATCATCGTGCTCGACGCAGCGCGCGATGGCGGCTTTGGCAAGGCCGGCGGCCAACCGCTGCCGCCGGGGCTCGCGCTGACAACCGCCCCAGCCGGTTTCCTGCTCGCCTATTCGGCGGCGCCCGACAGCTACGCGCCGGCAGCCAGTGGGCCGAACAGCTCCTACGCCACCGCCCTTGCGACCTTGCTGGCGCAGCCGGGGCTCGACATCGAGCAGGTTTTCAAGGGCGTGCGTCTGCAGGTGAACCAGGCCACGACCGGAGCGCAGCTTCCGTGGACGACATCGGGGCTCGATAGCGAGGTCAAGTTGGTCGCGGCCCCGGCGGCGTCCGCTCCGCAGACGCTTGCCCCGGCGCTCGGCGTTGCCAAGATCGCCGTGCCGCCGCGCAAGCGGCAGAGCGTCACCAAAGCCTCGATGCGCCGGATGTCCAGCGACAAGGCGTATGACCTGGCGATCGAGCAGGACTCGCTCAGGGACTATCAATGGTTCGTCGAAACCCACCCTTACGATCACCACGTTGGACAGGTCTGGGGCATCATCGAGAGCCGTCGTGAAGGCGTCCTTTGGCGGCGGACCCTGAAGCTCGACTCGACGCGCGCCTATTGGAATTATCTCGATCGCTATCCGGACGGGCCCCATGCCGATCTGGCGCGCAGCGTCCTTGCCGATCGCGGCGAGCCATTGCCTTCGGGCTACATAGCCGAGCCGCTGGAACTTCCTTCCGGCTACTACGACGAAGCCACCGGTTTGCCCGATCTGGTGCCGGACGGGTTCGACCGGCCTGCCTCCGTATTCTTCGGCAGTCCGGATGCGGAATTCGTGCCAGTGCCGAGAGACCGCTCGGTCAACCTTATCTTCAAATTCGGAAACAACCACCACCACAAAAAGCAGGCGGCGCAAAGCACGAAAATTATCGCAACGGTCTACGACCGTCCTACCGACAAGTGAGATTGTCATGTCGATGAACAAACGTTTTCAGATCGGTATGAGTCTGCTCGCCGCTATCGGGTTCTTCACCATTGCGGCACCGGACATGGCACTGGCGGCTTGCGAAGCAGGCAGCGCGCCAGACGGACAATGGCAGCAGCAGACGTCTGGCGGCATTATTGTCCATATCATCTGCAGCCACGCCGCTTACCGAAGGGCTACCGGACAAAATCAGAGCCATCCCATCAGTGCCGATCAACTGCAGAAAGAAATACAGAAGCAGTTGGACGCGAAGATAAAGCAGGAAGATGCCGCGAAGGCCGCCGCCAACCAGCAGGTCGCTCTTCCTCCGGATAACAGCCCGGCACCGCGGCTGAACGACAACGGTCAACCCAACCGCTGGCAAGAGTTGGTGCAACAGAGAAATGCGAAGTGCGAGTCGAACGCGTTGCAGTCGGCGACAGGAATGTCGAAATCCGATCTCGACTGGTGCAAGGCTTATTGGAAAGGCAAGCAGCAGAAGCCATCGGAGGTGGCTGTGGTGCACAGCCAGCCGGCAACCGCGGAACAACTCAAGCAAATAACCGAGCTCAGGCAGCGCCTGGCCGATCAACCGTACTGCGCCGACGACGCGAACGGGCACAAATTGGATCGCCCGCGACCCTGTTTCTGAGGAAGGATGGGCGACATGTTTGCTCGCAAGTCGTTTCAGCTTGGAATTTTCGGACTCGGCGCCTGCGCCGCGCTGACGTTGGCCGCGCCTGAATTCGCACGGGCGGCGGGGTGTCCGGCCGGCACGCTTCCGGCCGGCGAGTACCAGGGGCACCCCTTGTGCAGTCATGCGGCATTCCAACAGGCCGCCGGCCAGCGGCCTGGCGGCGGCGTCAATCCATCCCCGTCCAAAAGCGCGGAGCAGCCGAAGGTGGTGATGCCTGCGGCGACGGCCGAGCAAAAGCGGCTGATGGATCAGGTCCAGCAGCGGTTGAAGGCATCTGAAGCCGCGGAAAAGAATGCGGCGACCAAGCCGTCCGGCCTGACGATTCCGTCGAAGACGGCAGAGCAGCCGAAGGTGGTGATGCCTGCGGCGACGGCCGAGCAAAAGCGGCTGATGGAGGAGGTCCAGCAGCGGCTGAAGGCATCGGAGGCCGCGCAAAAGAACGCAGCGACCAAGCCCTCCGGCCTGACGATCCCGTCAAAGACGGCGGAGCAGCCGAAGGTGGTGATGCCTGCGGCGACGGCCGAGCAAAAGCGGCTGATGGAGGAGGTCCAGCAGCGGCTGAAGGCATCGGAGGCCGCGCAAAAGAACGCAGCCAGCAAGGCGCCTGGCCTGACGATTCCGTCAAAGACGGCAGAGCAGCCGAAGGTGGTGATGCCTGCGGCGACGGCCGAGCAAAAGCGGCTGATGGAGCAAGTCCAGCAGCGGCTGAAGGCAAGGGAGGCTGAGCAAAGCAAATCGGCACAGCAGCCAGCCGGCAAACCCGGCGGCTTGAACATCACGACCAGGACGCCGCATCCCGAGGAGCCGAAGCAACCGGTCAACGTCGTTCGTCAGCCACCGCCGGCGAACCAGCATCCCGGCATGGCCATCGCGAAGCCGGCGTCGCCGGCGATTGAGCCGAAGCAACCTGTCAACGTCGTTCGTCAGCCGCCACCGGCGAACCAGCATCCCGGGTTGGCCATCGGCAAGCCGCCGGCCCAAGCAGCCGAGCCAAAGGGGGCGGTCAATATCTCTCATCCGCCGCAGGAGCGGAACCTGCAGCAAGAACAGGCTCAGCAGAAGCTGCAGCAGGAGCGGCTCAAGCAGCAGCAAGAGCAGGCACAGCAGCAGCGGCTGCAGCAGAATCAGCAGGCGCAAGAGCGTGCCAAACAGCAGGCAGGGCAGCAGGCTCAGCAGCAGGCGCAAGAGCGCGCCAAGCAGCAGGCCGCGCAGCAAGCTCAGCAGCAGGCGCAAGAGCGCGCCAAACAGCAGGCGGGGCAGCAGGCTCAGCAGCAGGCGCAAGAGCGTGCCAAGCAGCAGGCCGCGCAGCAAGCTCAGCAGCAGGCGCAAGAGCGCGCCAAGCAGCAGGCCGCGCAGCAAGCTCAGCAGCAGGCGCAGGAGCGCGCCAAGCAGCAGGCGGCGCAGCGGGCCCAGCAGCAGGCGCAGGAGCGCGCCAAGCAGCAGGCGGCGGAGCGGGCCCAACAGCAGGCGCAAGAGCGCGCGAAGCAACAGGCGGCGCAGCGGGCCCAACAGCAGGCGCAAGAGCGCGCCAAGCAGCAGGCGGCGCAGCGGGCTCAACAGCAGGCGCAAGAGCGCGCCAGGCAGCAGGCGGCACAGCGGGCTCAACAGCAGGCGCAAGAGCGTGCCAGGCAGCAGGCCGCGCAGCGGGCTCAGCAGCAGGCAGCGGAGCGGGCTCGACAGCAGGCGGCGCAGCGAGCGCAACAGCAGCGCGCGCAGGCGAATCATCCGCCCTCATGCCCACCGGGAAGCCGCTTCATCGAAGGCCGTTGCGTACATTGACCACGGGCATGCGGGTCGTGGCGTTCGAACTTGAGGCGGACGGGGCGGCACGTTCCCAGGCCTCGAATTTGAACATGTCCGTCAACGAGAACCCTGAGGACGCGCACAAACGAGCACGGGGTGCTATTCCCGCGACAGGGCAAATCGGATGACCGCGCAGAGCGCGCCGATAAACGAGAGGGAGCCGCTGCGGCGGTCGCGGTTTTCCGCCGCCATCCTCTCGCTGATCGTGCCCGGATTCGGCCAGTTCTATGCCGGCCGCCGGGACCGCGGGTTCGTTTTGGTCGCTCTTTACGTGCTGTCGAGTTTCTGGGTCTGGCTTTGCCTGGCGGGCATTTTGCCGCGCCTCTGGATACTCGCTGCCGCGATCGCCGCGTTGCTCTGTGTTTACCTCGCGTCCCTCATCGATGCCGTCACCGCGGCTGGCAAGATCGAGGCCTACGTGCCCCGAGGGTTCAATCGCTGGTATTTTTATGCGGCGATCGCCATCGCTCTTCTTTTGGGGAAGACCGCCCTCTCGCACGCGGCAGATCCACTCCTGGGCGGCCCAGGTTTCTACCGGGTCCCGTCCGCCAGCATGGCGCCGACGGTGCGGCCGGGCGAGGCTTTCATGGCCGACGTGCTTTATTTCCGCCGGCATGCGCCGAGGCGTGGCGACGTGGTCGTTTTCAATCGGCCCAGGCAACCGGGCGCGCGTTCGATCATGCGAGTGGTCGCGCTCGGCGGCGACCGCGTCTCCGTTGTTCGCGGTCGCGCGGTGGTGAACGGCACGTCCTCAAACGAGCCTTATGCCGATCTGGGCGATCCGGCCGCGTTCACCAATACGACGGGCGAGTGGGTCGTGCCGCAGGGTGCGGTCTTCGTATTGGGCGACAACCGCGCGAACAGCGTCGACAGCCGCCTCTACGGTCCCGTGCCGATCGGCAGCCTCATCGGCCGGGTCACCGAAATCGCCCTGTCGGAGCATTTTGATCGCGTCGGACAATGGATCGGGACGCCGCCTGACCATGCCCAGTGACCGGCTTGTTTCCGCTGCTGCGCGCGACCGAGCTGCGCCGAGGGTGCGACGATGAGACGAAGAGGCATTCGGATGCTGTTAGTCGTCGCCTGCGTGATCGGCGGCGTCCTCTACGTCGGACATCGGTATTTCAATGATTTCAATAATCTGCTCAACAATCCGCGCTGCGTTTCCGATTGCTGGGAAAATGGAAAGCGCGTGAAATAAGTCGAGCGCCGACGGCGATCCTCATCTGGGGCCACACGGGTCGCATCGAATAACCGCCTAATGCGGAGTCCGCCTGACACGCGCCAGAAAAGCCGCCTGGTCTTCGGATGACCGAATCCGGCGTGACAAACGCTCGTGGAAGTCATCGAGCGAAGCCGCGGCCGCCGCTTCCTTTCGCGCCAGGACCGGGGCGATCGGCCCGATATAGATCATCAGCGCCGTTTGTGCGCTTTCGATCGCCTGTTCGGAAATCCGCGGCTTCACGCCGTTCGCCGCGGCGAGCGGCGCGGTCACCGGCTTCCGGACCGACGACCGGTCGCCAGTCATACCGATCGCGGCCACGAGTTCAGCCATGGCGCGATCCCAATCGTCAAAACCATCGATCCACTGTCGGGTGGCAAGCTCGTAATGGAGCGCACCCCTGGGCAGGGCTTCCTCGACGCGCAGCGGAATGACAGGAATCTTGAAGGCGCTGGCCAAGGACAGCTCCTTGCTGACCTCGTCGGACTCGTTCGTCCGTGCCGAAAAGACCAGAACCATTGCTTTGGCAGTTTCCAGGGCATGGACGATGGCGCCCTGATAGTTCTGCCCGGCGAGCACGTCACGGTACGCTATCCAGCAGGGCAGACCGGCGCGTTCGAGAGCCGCGCACGCTGCCGCCGCCCGCGACTTGTCGGCGGAAGCAAAGCTGATGAAAATCCGATCGGCCATCCTGGGCTCGCCTGACGGAACTTGCCATTTGCGCATGCGCACTATAGCGCCAGACGGCGTCAGGGTCGATTTTTGAAGCGCGTCTTCTGCGTCTTTCGCGCCGAAATGCTTGAGCATTTTAGAGCGCTGGAATATGAAAGGTGGGGTACAGGGCAGGTCGCTTCAACGCGGTTTCATTCGCCCGCCCCGGGGGGCGTCAATGGGCCTGCGAACCAAATTCAACCTCGCGATCCTGGCCGCCTTCGTCCTCGGCTTTTTTGCCACCGCCTTCCTGCTGAACCGAAACTTTGTCGCCGCCGCGCGCGAGCAGGTGATGGCCAATGCCCGGGTCATGCTGTCGGAGGCGGACGCCGTTCGCGACTACACTGTCAAGCAGGTGGAACCTGTTTCCGGGACCGAACGGGACGGCAAGTTCATTGCGGCCTCAGTGCCATCGTTCGCCGCCCAATCGACGTTTCACGGACTTGGCGCCGACTTCCCGGCCTATGCCTACAAGGAGGCGGCCCTCAATCCGACCAATCCGGCGGACCGTGCGACCGACTGGGAAGCCGACATCATCAATGCCTTCCGGCAAGACGCGGCGCGCAAGGAAATCGTTTCCGAGCGCGAAACGCCGATGGGCGTCACGCTGAGTCTGGCGCGGCCGATCCCCGTGAACGAAGGCGCTTGCCTGGCGTGTCACAGCACGGCGTCGGTGGCGCCCGCCGCCATGCTCGCATCCTATGGAAGCGCCAATGGATTCGGCTGGAAGCTGCACGAGGTCATCGGCGCGCAGATCATATCGCTTCCATTGTCGATGCCTCTGCAACAGGCGCGCCACTCGCTTTACCTGTTTCTCGCCATGCTCACCGGCGTATTCGTCCTGATGTTGGGCATCTTGAACGTGCTGCTGCATTATCTTGTCATCCGTCCCATGACGCGGATGTCGCGAATTGCGACGGACGTGAGCCTCGGCAACATGTCGGCAGAGCAATTCAAGGCGAACGGTCAGGATGAGGTCGCGGCGCTGTCGGCGGCCTTCAACCGCATGCGCCACAGTCTCGAGACCGCGCTCCACATGCTGGAAGAGCGGGATCCGGCTCCGGTATCGTGACGCCGACAGGTCTTCGCATGCAGCGCCATTCCGGACGCAATCGTCATTCAATCTTGGGCGCATCATGAACATGGCGGTGACCGCAGACAGCACGCGTGAAGCGGTCGAGCCGGCAGGGCCGCCGCGCCCGCGGCTTGTGCTCCGGCTCGGGGTGACCGCTCACCGGCCGGGCTCGAGCTTGCCCGCGTCGGAGCTGGATCGCATCCGCGCCCAGGTGGCGGAGTTGGTTGACCGCGCCGCAAAGGCGGCCCGTAGCATCCAGCAACAATACCAGTTTGCCTATTCGGCCGAGCCGCCGCTGCTGGTCGCTTTATCCGCACTCGCCGAAGGCGGCGATCGGATCTTCGCCGAAGAAGCCCTGCGCGCCGGCTGGCAGCTCGATGTCGTGCTGCCCTTTGCGCGCGAAGTCTATGAACGCGACTTCAGCACGCCGGAATCGCGGGACCGCTTCGGGGAGTTGGCGGTTCGTGCGCGGGCGGTTTTTGAAATCGACAGCATCTGCCCCGATGACGATCGCAGCGTGGCCTACGAAACAGCCGGCCTCGTCATGCTCGACCACGTCGATGTGGTGCTCGCGATCTGGGACGGTGGCGCGAGCGGCGGGCGGGGCGGCACGCGGGAAATCATGGACGAGGCGTTGCGGCGCAATCTTCCGATCATCTGGATCTCGTCGGCCGTCGACCGCCAACCGGTTCGCTGGAAGCAGCGTGAGCCGGTTCCGGTTTTTGCCGGCAGCAAAGCCTCCGACGACTTCGCGGCGCTGATCATGGACACGCTCAGACCGCCGGAGTCCGCGGCCGATGAATCGGGTCAAAGCGAATTGGCGCGGCTGAAGCGCTTCCTTTCGGAAGAAGAGCGTCATCCGGCGCCGTGGACGTGGGCGCACGATTTGCTGCTCCGACTGTTGACGGGAAAGCCGGCGGCCGCACCAGGACGGGTCGTCGAGCGGCAAAACGAATGGAGCGAATTTCTCGACGGCCTGCCGCCGAAGGCGCGGCTCGGCAACGCGATGGAAGAGGTGCTGCGGAAGCGCTTCTTATGGGCCGATCGCAAGGCGACAGAGCTCGGGCGTCTGTACCGCAGCGCCTATGTGCTGAGTTTTCTATTCGCCGCACTCGCCGTCTTCGTGGGACTGCTGACGATTCTGGACGGCTGGGCCGCGCTGTTTGGCGATAACATCGCAGTCGCCAAGACGGTCTGCGCGGGCGCCGAGCTGTTCTTCATTGCGCTGATCATCAGCATTACGGTCGCCGGACGGCGAGGCCGGTGGCACGAACGGTTTCTCGACGTGCGAGGCTTGGCTGAAATGCTTCGGCATGCCCGCGTGCTCGCCCCTGTCGGAAGGGTCGGACGCATCTTCTCGGGACATGCCGCTGCGGGGAGAGGCGGAGACAGTTGGACGCTTTGGTACGCGCGCGCCGCCATCCGTGAGCTTCCGCTGCCCAATGCACGCGTGGACACCGCATTCATTCGCGACAGCATAACCGCGGTCGTTCGCCATGAACTGGCCGGTCAAATTGCCTACCATCACGAAAACCACAAATCGCTGGAAAAAGCGCATCACAGGTTGGATCGGGCAGGCGAGGTGCTTTTCTATACGGCGATCTTCATGTGCCTTCTCTGGTTCTCCATCGTGGCGGTCTATGGTTTCCAAACCGCCGACCACACCCACTGGATTTCCCACACCTTGAAGTCGATCCTCACCTTCCTCGGTGCGGTTCTGCCGGCATTTGCCAGCGCCCTCGCAGGCATTCGGGGACAAGGCGATTTTCGCGCGTCCGCGCAGCAGTCGGTAGCGACCGAGAAGGAGCTCAGGGGATTGCTGCATCGGGCCGAAACCCAGATGCCGACGTATTATCCGGAGGCCTGTGCCTTCCTTGAGGCGGTCGCCGACGCGATGAACTCGGAACTTGGCCAGTGGCGCCTTTTGTTCAGCTACCGCCCGCTCCCAGCGCCTGGCTGAGGCGGCGTTTCATGCGCACGAAGAGAGGGGAGTAATCGGCAATGACCGACGATCTGTCATACGCATTCGCAGCCGGCGTATTCAGTCGGGAACGGGTCTTTCGACTCGGTGCGCACGCTCTCGATTGGCACGACGCCCGCCATAGCGGGAGCATCGCCTATGCCGATGTCGAGAGCGTGCATTTGTTTTCCGCGTACCCCCCGAATGGATCCGCAACGCGCGTCTGCTCCCTTCGCACCCGCGCAGGCAGCCGCTGCGTTTTGAAATCAAAAAGTGCCAGATCCTGGGGGCGGATCGAAGATCGCGCCGCTGACTACGGGCCGTTCGTCCGCGAACTGCTTGATCGCATTTCCTCGGCCGCGCCGCAGGTTCGTATTTTCGACGGTCTGCCAACCGCCGCATACATCGGACAAGCCATTGCGCTGGCTGTTGTCAGCCTGCTGATTATCTCCGAACTTGTGCAGGTGATCGTCGACTGGCGGACAGGTTCGGACGGCGCAACAACCTCGCTGATCCTGATGGGCGTATTGATTGTGCCCGCAGTCGGCATTGCGAAGACGGTTTTTCGCGGTCGGCGACGCCGCCTTAGCCCAGAGAGCCTGCCCGACGATCTCCGAGCCGTTAGATTATCGGCACATACCTAGCGGCAACGGCTTTAGCCACCGGCCGGTGGCGGAACGAGCGTGGTAATCGACCGATAGCCCTGCCGCGATCGGGAGTAGATCATGCGCGTGGCGCTTGCGCTGACGATTATGTTGGCCGTCACGACGGCCTCATTTGCGGGGAGTTCATCGACATGCCGCTCACGCAGCAGCAACTGGCCGACTTCTACCCGGATCCGAATCTCGGCAAATAACCGACGCCGTTCCTCCGTCTCGATCGAGAAACACCGCGCCGTCGCCGGCGCGGTGTTTTTTTTTGGACGAGCGTTGGGGCCGCCTTCAGGCCGTCCTAGCCTGCCGCGCGCCTTGCAGCGCGCTCCACACCCGCGGCGGCGTGGCCGGCATGTCGAACTGCGTCACGCCCGCCGTGCGCAGCGCGTCGATCACGGCGTTCATGCAGGCGGCGAGCGCGCCGGTGGTCCCCGCCTCGCCGACGCCCTTGGCGCCGAGCGGATTGTTCGGGCTCGGCACGCCGTGCGAAGCGAGGCTCGGCGTCGGCAGCAGATCGGCGCGCGGCATGAAGTAATCCATGAAGCTGCTCGTGACCAGCTGGCCGTTGCCCTCGTCGTAATGGCAACGCTCGCCGAAGACCTGCGCGGCGCCTTGCGTAATGCCGCCATAGAGCTGACCGTTCGCCAAAGTCGGGTTGATCACGTTGCCGACATCGTCGACGGCGGTGTAGCTGACGACGTCGACCGCGCCGGTGTCCTCCGCGATCTCGACCTCGACCACGTGCGCGCCGCTCGGGAAGGCGCGCGAGATGTCTTTCGCCGCTATCGTGTCCAGAGGATGCGGCGTGTCTTTGGCATGGCGCTCGATGACCTGCGTCATCGTCACCGAGCGGTCGGTGCCGGCGATGGTGAACACGCCGTCGGCAAAGCCGATGTCGCCGACATTGGCTTCCAGCATGTCGGCCGCGAGCCGCTTGGCTTTTTCGACAATGACCTCGCTCGCGACCTTGAAGGCGCTGCCCTGCGACATGGCTGAGCGCGAGCCGATCGACGGATTGCCGTGCAATTGCGGCCCGGCCGGATCGCCGCCATGTGAGATGATGCGATTGGCCGGGATGCCGAGCCAGCCCGCCATCAATTCCGGAAATACCGTTTCATGCCCTTGCCCGCTGGCGCCGGCGACATTGTGCAGCACGAGCGAGCCGTCCGCCTTGAAGAACGCGGCCACCTCGTCCTGCTTGGCATGGCCGCCGCCGGAGGGTTCTATGAACATCGCGCAGCCGATCCCGCGCAGCTTGCCGGCCTTGCGCGACTGCCGCCGGCGCGCGTTGAAGTGCGCCCAGTCCGACCGTTCCTTCACCTTGTCCAACAGACCGGGGAAATCGCCGCTGTCGAACATGATGCCGGTCAGGGTGCGATAGGGCAGCCGTTTCTTCTTGATCAGGTTGCGCGCGCGCAGCTTCAACGGGTCGACGCCGAGCTTGGCCGCAGCCTCGTCGATCAAGCGCTCGACGATCAAATTGGCTTCCGGGCGCCCGGCGCCGCGATAGGCGTTGGTCGGCGACGTGTTGGTCATGACCTGCCGATGGCGGCCGTAAAGGCTGTCGACCTCGTAGACGCTGGCGCCGATGGCAAGCCCGTTGACCGAATTGGTCAGCACACCGGCTTCGGCCAGATAGGCGCCGGAATCGCACAGCCAGTCCGTGCGGAGCGCGAGGAAGCGGCCATTCTCGTCATAGGCCAGCGTGCCGGTGAGCGTGATGGCGCGGCCGTGATTGTCGGTGAGGAAGTCGTCGGTGCGCGTCGACAGCCATTTCACCGGCCGCTGCAGCTTGCGCGCGGCGAACATCAGCACCGGATATTCCGGAAATGGCGCCGTGCGAGCCCCGAAGGCGCCGCCGACGTCGACCATGTGGACGCGGATCTTGTCGGCCGCGACGCCGGCCATCTTTGCCAGCCCATCGCGGAGCGCCCAGTTGCCCTGGTTCGGCGTGTAGACGTCGTAGCTCTCGCTGGCGGTTTCGTAGGCCACGAGCGCGCCGCGCACCTCCATCGGCGTCGGTGCGACGCGCGGGCTGTCGATCGTCAGCGTCACGGTGCCGTGCGCCTGGGCGATCAGCGCGGTGGTCTTCGCCTCGTCGCCATACTCGAATTCGAAGCAGACATTGCCGGGAATGTTGTCGTGGATCACGGTCGCGTCCGCCGCGAGCGCCTGCTCGAAGCTGACGACGGCCGGGAGGTCCTCGAAGTCAATCTCGATCAGTTCCGCCGCATCGCGCGCCGCGGCGGCGGTCTCGGCGATCACGACGGCGATCATGTCGCCGACGAAACGCACGCGGCCGCTCGCCAGCATCGGGCGCTCCGGCATCCTGATCTTCTGGCCGCCGCGGCCCGGCGGTGGCTGCAGCGGCGGCAGCGTGGCGAAACCGGCGTCGCGCACATCGTCCGCGGTCAGCACCAGGAGGACGCCGGGGCTCTTGCGCGCGGCGGCGACGTCGATGCGCCTGATGGTGGCATGCGCCCGGTCCGAACGGCGGAAAAATGCGTGCGCCTGGCCGGGCAATTTCCAGTCGTCGGTGTAGCGGCCCGCCCCGGTGACGAGGCGGGCGTCTTCGCGCCGGCCCTTGTAGGCCGAATTGGTCGTGCTCATTCCCTGCGCCCTTTAAGGGGCGGCAGCGGTCAACGCCACACGGCGAAGCCCATGCCGCAGCCCGTTCCTGCCGCAGAGCGATAGCACGGAATGTACTCTTGCCAAGCCGTATCCAGACGCTCGCAGGCGCCGGCGACTGTGATCCAGTTTCTGATCTCCGAGCTGCCGGAATTCAGCCGCGCCGGGTCGATCGTGGAGAGCGCGATGGCGTCCTTGTTGCGGCAGGCGTCGAGCACCATGCGGTCGAGTTCTTCGTCGACGGCGAAGTGGCTCAGCCCGCCCGAGCCGAGGATGCCGACGCGGGCGTTGCCCCGGAAGCTGCGAACAGCCTTGGCGATCGCCTGGCCGAGCTCGTAGCAGCGGCGTGGCCGCGGCTGGTTGGGCGGAAAGTAGGTGTTGAGCGCCAGCGGCACGATCGGCACCACCTTTGCGCTCATCAGCCGCTGATGCACGTAGCCGAACGCGTGGCCTTCGCCGTGCGCCTTCGTCAACCGCGTCGACTGTGCGATGTCGAACTCGTCGTCCATTAGCGTATCGATCAGATGCGACGCCAGCTCGTGCGCCACCGGGTATTCGATCGGCTCGCTCTTGACGTGATACTGCGAACGGGCGTGGCGCCAGAACTCGGGCGCGTCCTCGGCCATCATCAGCGGATTGTTGACGATGGTCTTGCCGCGATAGATGAGGATCGCGGGCATGTTGTCGTCGCCGTATTGCTCGTTCTGGTCGTCGCCGACGATGACGAGCGCGTCCAGATTGGCCTCGTGGATTTCGCGGTCGAGACGGTTGATGTTCGCCGTGCAGGCCGCCGTGCGCTGCTCCAGCACCTCGTGCTTGATCTGCTCGCGGATCGAGGGATCGGCGCGCTCGAGCAGTTCGCCATAACTCACGGCGCGGCCGTGCTTGTCGAGCAGCTTGCGGCCGCTGGCGTCGATCTCCGCGTGCTTCGGATAATCCTCAGCGGGGCTGTTCAGAAGCGGGCTGTGCGATGCGCCCACTCCCAGCACGATATCGGCCATCAATCTTCTCCTGCGCGTTGATTAAGAGATCCTGCGTTCGCGGGTGCAGGTCGGCAAGATCATGGTCCCGGCCCTTGCGAACCGGCGGAATTTGCCGGCGTTACCGGCCTTTCCGCATTGAGGGAAGCGGGGGGCCTCCGGCAGCGCGCCATTTCCCTTGATATCTATGTGGTTCGTCGCCTGCGACGAGCTGCCGCGGTGGTAATTGCGGTAATCATTTACTTTTGCGCGCAATCTCCCTAAATTCACTGAACTGAATGTATGGCGACCCGCCCGTGAGGCGGGCGCCGGAGTGGGGCAGCCGCGGGGGCGGCCAATAAAAGCGGTGCAAGCCGGCTTCGAGACGGACCCAGAATGACTGCTGTTATCGCGCTCGTGCGGCCGCCGGATACGGCGCCGCCGGCGGAGCATGCTTCATGTGCGCAGTGCCCTGCCTTGGAGCTGACCTTCTGTCGGGCCATCGCACGGAAAGCCGGTATTCCGCGCGACCGGATCCCGAGCGTCGATCAATTCGTGCACACGGTTGCGGCGCGCCGGATCATCTGTCGCGAGCAGGACGAGTTGGCGGCGGTGCCGATCATCTGCAGCGGCTGGGCGCTTTCGGCGGTTATGCTCGCCGACGGCAGCCGCCAGATTCTGTCCTTTCTCCTTCCGGGTGATGCGGCCTCGTCGTCCTTGCTGCTCGAGCCGAAGCCGAACTGCTTCGTCGAGGCGATCACGAATGTGACCTATCGTGCGTTCAACCGCGCGGACCTCAAGCAACTCATGGCGGCCGATCCCTCGGCTCTGGGGACGCTGGCGCGTGTGTGGACGCAGGAGAAGCGCCGTACTGACGAGCTCGTCGTCGATCTCGGCCGCCGCTCCGCCGCGGAGCGCATCGCCCGCCTCATCCTCGGCCTCTTCCAGCGGCTGCAGGAGCGCAGCATGACCGCGGGCCCCCACGAGATCGATTTCCCGCTGCGCCAGCATCACATCGCCGATGCCACCGGCCTGACGCCGGTGCATGTCAGTAAATTGCTGTCCGAATTCCGGCGCAAGGGATTGATCCGGTTGAGTGAGCGTTCGCTCGTCATCCTCGATCCGGCGGGTTTCCGCGCCGCCGCCAATATACGCTGAGCCGATCAGCGGCCGGTGAAATCCGGAATGCGGCGTTCAGCCATCGCCTTCACGCCTTCCTTGAAATCCTCGGTCTTGCGCAGCCGCGTCTGCTCGGCGAGCTCGTGCTCGGTCGCCTTGCGCACGCGGTCGGCGAGATCGCCGCGCATCGTCGCGCGGGTGGAGACGAGCGCGAGCGGCGCGTTCTCGGCCATCTCCGAAGCCAGCATGAGCGCGGCCTGGCGCACCTCGCCTTGCGGCACCAGCGCGTCGGCAAGACCCATGGCGTAGGCGTCTTCGCCGGTGACGCGGCGGCTGGTGTAGAACATCAGCGCCGCCTTCGTCGCGCCGATCACCGCCGGCAGCGTCACGGTCAGGCCGAAGCCGGGATGGAAACCGAGCCGGGTGAAATTGGCGGCGAAGCGTGCCTCGGGGCAGGTGACGCGGAAATCCGCCACCATTGCGAGCCCGAGGCCGCCGCCGATGGCGGCGCCATGAATGGCGGCGACAATCGGCTTCCTGGTACGGAAGAGTCGGTTACCCTCGAGATAGAGGTGCTGCACCGCCTGCGCGCGATTGAGCTCGCCCGGCCGCTGACCCTGGTCGTCGAGCGTCGAGCCGTCGCCGAAATTGGCGCCGGCGCAGAACGACTTGCCCTGCGAGGCGAGCACGACGGCGCGGCAGCCGATGTCGTCGTCAAGCGCCTCGAGCGCCGAGGCGACCTCCTGGATCAGCGCGACGTCGAAGAAATTGTGCGGCGGACGGCGGATTTCGACGAGCGCGACGCGGCCGCTTTTCTCGACGCCGATATCCTTGAACGGACCCATCGCGAATCTCCTATTCGGCCGCGTCGCGGCCCTGTGCCCGCGGCGCGGCGCCTTTGACGATCAGCGCATCGACGACAGTGACGCCATCGCCCTTGGCATGCACGATCACCGGATTGAGGTCGATCTCGGCGATGGTGTCGGCGTGGTCGGCGGCGAGTTGCGACAGCGTCACCATCAGCGCGGCCAGCGCGTCGACGTCCGCCTCCGGCGCACCGCGGAGGGCGCCGAGCAGGCGCGCGCCCTTCAGGCGTCCGATTAGCGCCAGCGCGGCGTCATGGTCGAGCGGCATCGGCGCCAGCGCCGTGTCGGCCATCGCCTCGACCAGCACGCCGCCGAGGCCCACCATCAGGAGTGGCCCCCAGCGCGGATCGCGATTGACGCCGAGGATCACCTCGCGGCCGGGCCGCGCCATCGGCGCGACCAGCACGCCGTCGATCGTTGCCGCCGGTGCGTGCCGCCGCGCCGACGCGAGCACGCGCTCGTAGGCGGCGCGGACGTCGTTGGCTGCGACGTTCAGCGCCACACCGCCGGCCTCGGTCTTGTGCAGAATGTCGGGCGACTGAACTTTCAGCGCCACCGGACGGTTGAGCGCGCGGGCGGCGGCCTCGGCCTCGTCCGCCGAGCGCGCCAGCACGGCGCCGTCGTCGCCGTCGATGCCGTAGGCGGCGAGCAGGGGCCGCGCCTGCCATTCGCCGAGCACCGGAGCGGCGGTCGCCAGCACCGCGCGCACGGCATTGCGCGCCTGCGGCGATGACACCCGCGCCGCGGGCCGCCGGGTCAGCCGCGCGCGCCGCTCGCGATAATCGCACAGCGCCCGCATCGTGCGCGCGCAGCCGGGCGCGCCGGTGAACAGCGGGTAGCCGCCCTCGTTCAGGATTTCGACGCTGCGCTCGGACGGCAGCGTGTAGGTCCACATGAATACCGGCTTCTTCACGTCGCGCCGCAGATCCTTGAGCTTCTGCAAATCGCCTTCGAGGAAGGCCGAGCGGCGTGCGGTAATCACGACGATGACGCCGTCGATCAGCGGCGAATCCGCAACGACGCGGGCGAGGCCGGCGTAGCCCATCTTCTGCACGCCCTGCGCCGTCGAATCGACCGGGTTCTGCGACGTCCCGTAGGAGGGGATCTGCGCATCGAGCGCCTGGCGCGTCGCGCCGTCGAGCACCGGCACGTCGAGCCCGACCGCGGCGCAGGCATCCGCCATCCACACGCCGGCGCCGCCGGAGGCGGTGCAGATGCCGATGCGCTTTCCGGCGGGCAACCGGTCGCCGCAGGCGAGAAAACCGACGGCGAGATCGAGCATTTCGTCGAAGTCGCGGCCCTCGATCAGGCCGTCATGCTCGAAGATGGCGCGGTAGGCCGCCTGCGAGCCGGCGAGCGAGGCGGTGTGCGAGGCGACCGCGCGCACGCCCGGCTCCGACTGCCCGATCTTGCCGACGATCAGCGGCTTGCCGGCGGCGAGCGCCTTCGCCGCCGCGCGGCGGAATTTGTCCGGCGATTTCACGTCCTCGACCAGCAGCAGGAAGACATCGGTGCCGCCCTCGTCGAGCAGGAAATCGAGCACGTCGGCGACGTCGAGCGCCGCTTCGTTGCCGGTGGTGATGACCTGGCGAAACAGGAGATTGCGCGGCCGCGCGCGATCAAAAAAGGCAAAGCCCGCGCCGCCGCTCTGCGAGATCACCGAAATCTGGCCGCTGCCGATCGACTGCGTCGGTCTTATCGCACCGGCGGATTTGTCGAGCGCCGGCGAGAAGGTCGGGCAGAAGCCGGCGGCGATATTGGCGAAGCCTTCCGAGTTCGGCCCGGTGACGGCCATGTCGTAGCGTCGCGCGATGGCCGCGATCTCCGTCTGCATGCGCGCACCGCCGCCGCCCGGCTCCTCGGCGAAGCCGGAGGAGAGAATGACGGCTGCCTTGATGCCGGCCTTGCCGCAGCGTTCGAGCTCGGCGGCGACGTGCACGGCGGGGATGATCAGCACCGCCATGTCGACGGTCTCCGGCAGCGCCTCGACCGACGGAAAAGCCTTGTGGCCCTGCACTTCGACGGCGCTGCGGCTCACCGGATAGAGCCGGCCCTCGTACGGATGGCTGAGGATGGTCTCGAAGATGCGGCCGCGCAGGCTATGCAGATCGTTTGACGCGCCGACCACCGCCACCGATTTCGGCCACAGCAGTTTCTGCAAATCCGGCACGGTGACGCTCCGCTGTCAGCGCAGTCCGAGGCCGCGCGCGATGATGCCGCGCAGGATCTCGGTGGTGCCGCCCTGGATGGTCAGCTTCGGCGCGATCATGGTGGCGAAGGCGAGCTGCTCTTCGAGCGTCTCGCGGTTGCCGGCCTCCGGTGCGAGGAACGCAGTGAGCTCGCGCACGCGGTTCGGCAGCTTCTGCTCCCAGATCGTGCCGACGTCCTTCACCAGCGAGCCTTCCACCACCGGCTCCTTGCCGGCGTGCAGCATGCCGGCGACCGACACGGACATCCGCCGCAACGTATGCAGTTGCGCGACCAGGCGGCCGAGGCCTTCGGCGCCGCGCAGGTCCGGCTCCGGACCGAGCGCGCGGATCAGCTCCAGCATCACGTAGAAGGTCTCGAGGAAGCGCTCCGGGCCGCTGCGCTCGTAGGCGAGCTCGCTGGTCGCCTGCTTCCACGCGCCGTCGATTTCGCCGAGCACGTGATCATCCGGGACGAAAGCGTCGTCGAACACGACCTCGTTGAAGTCGTGCTGACCGCTCATCTGGTACACCGGATTGACGGCGATGCCCGGCGTCTTCATGTCGACCAGGAACTGCGTCAGGCCGTGCCGGCGGTTCTCCTTGGTCGACGGCGAGGTGCGGAACAGGCCGAGCATGTAGTCGGCGATGTGGGCGTTCGAGGTCCAGATCTTGGTGCCGTTGATCCTGAAGCCGCCATCGACTTTGGTCGCCTTGGTCGTGGCGGCGAACAGGTCAGAGCCGGAATTCGGCTCGCTCATGCCGATGACGAAGCAGAGTTCGCCGCGGCAGATGCGCGGCAGGATGTCCTGCTTGATGTGCTCGGGCGCGTATTTCAAAAGCACCGGCCCGCTCTGCCGGTCGGCGACGAAATGCAGCCGCACCGGCGCATTGGCGACGCGGAATTCCTCGGTGACGACGTAGCGTTCGAGGAAGGAGCGCGCCCGGCCGCCGTATTGCTTCGGCCAGGTCATGCCGATCCAGCCTTTGGCGCCGACGCGGCGGCTGAAGGCAGGATTGTGCGAATCGCCGTGGCCCGGCCGGTACGGATCGAAGGTGCCGGCGGCGATCTCCTCGGCGAGGAAGGCGCGCACCTCTTCGCGCAACGCCTCGCATTCGCCGGGCAGGCGGATCTGGTCGAATTGCAAAACCGCCGTCATCGCGACGCCACCAAAGGCCAGAAATCGTCGGCCCCGCGGGCGGCGACGCGCCTGCCGAGCTCGGCTGCCCAATGGCTTTCGTTGCCGAAGTCGTCGCGCCAGGCGAGCATGCGCAAGGTGAATCGGTGCAGGACATGCTCCTGCGTGAAGCCGATGGCGCCGAACACCTGATGCGCGATGGCTGCGCCTTCCTGCGCGGCCTCGGCGCAACGAATTTTCGCGGATGCGGCTTCGAGGAAGACGCCTTCGTCGATATCGTCCGCCTGAGCCATCGCGTCGGCGGCTGAGCCGGAGACGGCCAGCGCCGCCGCCACCTCGCCGGCGAGGCGCGCGAGGTTCTGCTGCACCGCCTGGAATTTGCCGATCGGCCGCTCGAAGGCGACGCGCTCGTTGGCGTAGGCGACGCTCATCGTCAAAATCGCTTCCAGCGCGCCGGCGGTCTCGACCGCGCGCACGACGGAACCCATCAGCATCAGCGTGTCGCGGTCGATGCCCGCCGGTGCATGCTTGAGCGGCGTCACGCCATCGAACCCGATCATTGCGCCGGCATCGTCGGTGATGCCACGGCGCGGAGTGACGCGGCAATCGCGCGTCGCGACGAGCGCGACGACGGGACCTTGCGCGCCGTCGGCCAGCACGGCGACATGTTCCGCCTCGGCCGCAAACGGGACGGCGCTGGCGTGTCCGGCAAGTCTGCCAGCGCCATCGAGCGTGATGCGGTCGTGCAAGCGCACCGGCGCGACCGTCATCGCGGTTGCCGGCGCAACGATCCCGGCGCGCGCCAGCAGCCAGCCGGCGAGCAGCGTTTCCGCCAAGGGGACGGCCAGCGCATAGCGGCCGGCAACGCCGAGCACGGCGAAACCGTCCGTCAAATCGGCGCCGGAACCGCCAAGACGATCGGGCACCCAGGCAAGCGGCAGGCCGGCTTCGGACAGCGCGTTCCAGAGCGGCATTTTCCAGGCGCCGTCTTTTGCCCGGTTAACCGCCTGCGGCTCGGCGAGATCCGCAAAAATGCGTGCAGCGGTGTCGGCGACGATGCTGTCACTACCCTCCGCCACGTTCGATCCGCTCCCGCCTTCCGCCCTGTCACTTCTTTTTATCGCAGGCATGGTGAGGCGAAGCGGGCGGCTTGGCAAGGCGGTTCGCGCGGTGCGCATTTGCTGCGTTGCGGCCGCATTGTGCGGTTGATCGTGCGATGCCGCCACGCTAGCGTGCTCGTCAAGAAAAAGAGCGAGCGGGCGAGGCCCGCATCGTCGTACAGACCAGGGGAGGATATGATGAAAGCCGGGCTTTCCGCCTTGGCGGCTGCCGCAATGGCGGTCGCGTCCATCGCCGCCGCGCACGCCGCCGACCAACCGAAGCACGGCGGCATTGTGCGCTTCTATCACCGCGAAACGCCGCCGAGCCTGTCGATCCTCGAAGAGGCGACGTTCTCGGTCAACGCGCCGGCGATGGCCTTTTTCAACAATCTGATCGTGTACGACCAGCACAAGCCGCAGAACAGCATGGACACGATCGTGCCCGAGCTGGCGACGAGCTGGTCCTGGGACAAGACGAACACCGCGCTCACCTTCAAGCTGCGGCAGGGCGTCACCTGGCACGACGGCAAGCCCTTCACGGCGAAAGACGTGAAGTGCACCATGGACCTGCTGCTCGACAAAAATCCGAACGACAAATTGCGCAAGAATCCGCGCAAGGGCTGGTTCGAGGAAATCAGCGACGTGACGACGAACGGCGACTTCGAGGTCACGATGCACCTCAAGCGGCCGCAGCCGTCGCTGCTGGCGATGTTCGCTTCCGGCTACACCCCGATGTATCCGTGCCACGTACCGTCGGCGCAGCAGCGCACGCATCCGATCGGCACCGGGCCGTTCATGTTCCAGAGCGAGCAGCAGAACGAGTCGATCAAGCTCGTGAAAAACCCGCACTACTGGAAGAAGGGCCTGCCTTATCTCGACGGCATCGAGTACACGATCATCAAGAGTCGCGCGACCGCGGTGCTCGCTTTCGTCGCCGGCAAGGTCGACGTGACCTTCCCGACCGAGATGACCAAGGCGCTCGAGGACGACATCAAGAAGCAGGATCCGAAGGCGATCTGCGAACTGGCGCCGATCAACGTCAATACCAACCTGATCATCAACCGCGACAAGCCGCCGTTCAACAATGCCGAGCTGCGCTCGGCGATGAACATGGCGCTCGATCGCAAGGCGTTCATCGACCTGATCCTGCAGGGGCAGGGCGATGCCGGCGGCTCGCTGTTGCCGGCGCCGGAAGGCGTCTGGGGCATGCCGCCGGACATGCTCAAGACGATCCCCGGCTACGGCGACGTCGCCAAGGATCGCGAGCAGGCGCGCGCGATCATGACCAAGCTCGGCTACAGCAAGGACAAGCCGCTCAAGATCAAGGTGTCGACGCGCAATCTCGCCACCTATCGCGATCCGGCGGTCGTGCTGATCGACCAGCTGAAGACCATCTGGATCGACGCCGAGCTCGATCCGGTGGAGTCGAGCGCGTGGTTCGCCAAGGTGGCGCGCGGCGACTATGCCGTCGGCCTCAACCTCACCGGCAACGGTATCGACGATCCCGACCAGGCCTTCTACGAGAACTACGGCTGCGGTTCGCAGCGCAACTACACCCACTACTGCAATCGCGACCTGCAGAAGCTGTTCGACCAGCAGTCACAGGAGACCGACCTCGCCAAGCGCAAGAAACTGGTCTGGGAAATCGACAAGAAGATCCAGGAGGATGTCGCGCGCCCGATCCTGTTCCATGCGCGCACCGGCACCTGCTGGAAGCCCTACGTGAAGAACCTGACGATCATGACCAACAGCGCCTACAACGGCTACCGCTACGAGGACCTGTGGCTCGACAAATAAGCGGTTGACCGGTCTGCGCCCGGCCGTGGTGGGACGGCCGGGCGCCTTTATTTTCGTCGCGCGAGGCGGGAGGTCATCGTGGCGGGCTATCTGATCAGGCGCTTCGGCCTGATGCTCGTAACTCTGTTCGGCATCTCGGTGCTGGTGTTCGTGATGCTGCGGCTGGTGCCCGGCAACATCGCCGACATCCTGTTCGATGCCGCCGGCCTGATCGACACCGCCGACAAGGCCAAGCTCGAGCACGACCTCGGCATCGATCAGCCGATCGTCATCCAGTACGCGCACTGGGTGAACGGGCTGGCGCACGGCGATCTTGGTTATTCCTACGTGTCGGAGAAGCCGGCGCTGCAGGAGATCGCCCCGCGCATTCCGATCACCGCCAAGCTCGCCGGGCTCGCGCTGGCGTTCTCTGTGATGTTCGGCGTGCCGCTCGGCGTCATCAGCGCCGTGAAGCAGAACTCGGCCATCGATTACGTATTGCGCGTCATCAGTCTGAGCGGTCTGTCGATGCCGGCCTTCTGGCTCGGATTGTTGATCCTGATGGCCTTCGTCGCCTGGTTCGGCGAGATTCCCATCTACACCGATCCGCCCGTCGGTTTCTGGAATACGCTCTGGCTCTACAGCGTGCCGGCCGCGGCTGTCGGCTTCCGCTCGTCGGCGCTGGTGATGCGGCTGACGCGGTCGTCGATGCTCGAAGTTCTGCGCCAGGACTACATCCGCACGGCGCGCGCCAAGGGCGCCTCGCTGCGCAGTGTCAACTATCACCACGCGCTGCGCAATGCGCTGTTGCCGGTCGTCACCGTCATCGGCATCGAGGCTGCGTTCCTGATGGGCGGGCTCATCGTCACGGAGACCGTATTCAATATTCCCGGCGTTGCCCGCTTCCTGGTCGAGGCAATCCGCTGGCGCGATTATCCGATCGTGCAGAACCTGGTGATGTTCATCGCCGTCGTCGCCGTCGGCATGAATTTCCTCATCGACGTGCTCTACGCGGTGCTTGATCCGCGCATCCGGTATTCGGGGTGAGGTGACACGAATGGCCAGCATCGACATCGCTCCGCCGCCCGCGCCGCTCGCGCCTGCCGCCGATCGCGGCGAAAGCGTGTGGTCGAACCTGCGTTACTACGCGGCTTCGCATCCGCTCGGCGTCGTCGGCGCGCTGATCATGCTGATGTTCGTGTTCGCGGCGCTGTTCGCGCCGTTGCTGACCGCCTACGATCCGACCGCCACCAGCCCGGCGGTGGCGTTGAAGCCGCCGAGCGCGGTGCATATTTTCGGCGCCGACGCCATGGGCCGCGACATCTATTCGCGCATCGTCTACGGTGCGCGCATCTCGCTCGCCGTCGGCGTCGGCTCGACCTTCCTCGGCTCGGTGTTCGGCGTCGCGCTGGGCTTGGCCTCCGGCTACATCGGCGGCTGGGTCGATCTGATCATCCAGCGCATCGTCGACGTGCTGCAGGCGGTGCCGCTCCTGGTGCTGGCGCTGGTGATGGCCGCCTCGCTCGGCCCGGCGCTCGACAATACCATCGTCGCCATCGCCATCCCGCTCGTTCCCTACACCGCGCGCGTCATCCGCTCGAACACCTTGGCGCTGCGCGAACTGCCGTTCGTCGAGGCGGCACGCGCCATCGGCATGAGCGAATTCCGCATCGCCGTGCGCCATGTGCTGCCGAACACTTTGGCGCCGCTCATCGTCATCATGACGGCGCAGCTCGGCGCGGCGATCCTGACCGAAGCGTCGCTCTCCTTCCTCGGTCTTGGCGTGCCGGAGCCGCATCCGTCCTGGGGCCGGATGCTGTCGGAATCGGCCGCCGAATACGTACGCACGGCGCCATGGCTGGTGATCTTCCCCGGCATCGCCATCAGCCTTTCCGTGTTCGGCACCAACCTGTTCGGCGACGCCTTGCGCGACATCCTCGATCCGCGGCTGCGCGACTGATGGCTTTGGCAACCGACACAGCACATGCGCTGCCTGCGGCCGAACCGGCCGTGCCGCTGCTCGTCGTCGACGACCTGCGCACGGTGTTCGACCTGCGCCACGGCGAGGTGAAGGCGGTCGACGGCGTCTCGTTCGCCGTGATGCCCCACGAGACGCTGGCGATCGTCGGCGAGTCCGGCTGCGGCAAGAGCATCACGGCCTTGTCGCTGATGCGGCTGGTGCCCGAGCCGCCTGGGCGTATCGCCGGCGGCCGCGTCGTGCTTGACGGCCGCGACCTGTTGGCGCTCGACGAGGAAGCGATGCGCGGCGTCCGCGGCAAGGACGTCGCAATGATCTTCCAGGAGCCGATGACCTCGCTCAATCCGGTGCTGACCATCGGCAGCCAGATCGCGGAGGTCGTGTTGCTGCACGAGAACGTCAGCCGCAAGGAGGCCTGGGCCAAGGCGGTCGACATGCTGCGGTTGACGCGCATTCCGGCGCCGGAGCAGCGCGCGCACGAATATCCGCACCAGCTCTCCGGCGGCATGCGCCAGCGGGCGATGATCGCCATGGCCCTGGCATGCAATCCGAAGGTGCTGATCGCCGACGAGCCGACCACGGCGCTCGATGTCACCATCCAGGCGCAGATCCTCGATCTCATCCTCGACCTGCAGCAGAAACTCGGCACCGCGGTGATCCTCATCACGCATGATCTCGGCGTGGTGGCCGAGACGGCGCACCGCGTCATCGTCATGTATGCGGGGCGCAAGGTGGAGGAGGCGGCGGTCGAGGAATTGTTCGCGCGGCCGCAGCATCCCTACACGCACGGGCTGATGGCCTCGATCCCGCGGCTGCCTTTGATGCGCGGCGACACGGAGGCTGCCGGCGAGCGCTTGCAGGAAATCCCCGGCACGGTGCCGGCGCTGACAAACCTGCCGCCGGGCTGCGTGTTCGCGCCGCGTTGCGCGCACGCGATCGACCGCTGCCGCACCGAATACCCGCCGTACGAAGAGAAGCGGCCGGGGCACTGGGCCGCGTGCTGGCGCTCGCGCGAACTGTTCGGGGACGCGCCATGACCGAACCCGTGCTCGAGGTCCGCGATCTCAAGAAGCATTTTCCGGTGCGCACCGGCCTGCTGCAGCGCGCCGGCGGCACCGTGTTCGCGGTCGACGGCGTCAGCTTCTCGATCGGTCACGGCGAGACGCTGGCGCTGGTCGGCGAATCCGGCTGCGGCAAGTCGACGGTCGGCCGCACCGTGCTGCGGCTCATCGAGCCGACCGCCGGCGAGATCCGCGTCGGCGGCAGCGACATCACCAAACTGTCCAAGGCCGAGCTGCGCCCGTTCCGGCGGCAGATGCAGATCATCTTCCAGGACCCGTTCTCCTCGCTCGACCCGCGTATGTCGGCGGGCGACATCGTTGCCGAGCCGTTGCGCGTGCACGGCATCGCCAAGGGCGGCGAGGTAAAGAAGCAGGTCGCGGCACTGTTCGACCGCGTCGGCCTGCGCAAGGCGCAGATGGACAACTACCCGCACCAGTTCTCCGGCGGCCAGCGCCAGCGCATCGGGATTGCCCGCGCGCTCGCGCTTCAACCCAAATTGATCGTCGGCGACGAGCCGGTGTCGGCGCTCGACGTCTCGATCCAGGCGCAGGTCTTGAACCTGATGCTCGACCTGCAGAAGGAGATGGGGCTCGCTTACCTGTTCATCTCGCACAATCTCGCGGTGGTCGAGCACATCAGCCATCGTATCGCGGTGATGTATCTCGGCCGCATCGTCGAATACACCGACAAGAAGACCTTGTTCACGCGCGCGCTGCATCCCTACACCGAGCAGCTTCTGCTCGCGGTGCCGGTGCCGGACCCGCGCGTGAAGCGCCAGAAGCGCGTGCTGCAGGGCGACGTGCCGAGCCCGGTCAACCCGCCGTCCGGCTGCCACTTCCACACGCGCTGTCCCTACGCGGTCGACCGCTGCCGCGCCGAGTCGCCGGCCCTGCGCGAGGTACGCCCCGGGCAGATGGTCGCCTGTCACCTGCGCTAGAGCCGCACGCGCCAGTGGATGATGCCGAGCACGATCAGGCTCAAAAGCGACGTCGCGATCAAATAGAAGCTCGGCGCCAGCGACGAGTGCGTCACCGCCACCAGCCACGACGCGATCAGCGGCGCGAAGCCGCCGAAGATCGGCACCGCGATATTGTAGGCGAGCGCGATGCCGGTGCTGCGCGTCGCCGTCGGGAACAGCTCCGACATCAGCGCCGGCAGCACGCCGCTGTAGGCGGCCTTCAGGATGCTCAGCCAGCAGACGATGCCGACGATGCCCACGAGCGACGGGTTCGCCACCAGCAGCACGAAGGCCGGATAGGCGGACACGGCAAACAGCACGCAGACGACGACCATCAGCCGCAGCCGGCCGATGCGATCCGACAGATGCCCGAAGTAGGGCGCGCCCACCATCAGCAGCGCGCCGCCGACGGTGGTGGCGATGAAGCCAAGCGTTTGAGGCAGGTGCAATTGCCGGATCGCATAGGTCGGCATGTACAGGATGATGTAATTTGCGCTGGTCGAGAGCACGACGATGCCGATGCACATCAAGAGCCGGTCCCAGTGATCGCGGAAGAGTTCGCGGATCGGTGCGCGCGCCGGACCCTGGGCCTCGAACTCCGGCGTCTCGCCGACGTGCTGACGAATGTAATAGCCGATCGGCCCGATCAGGAGGCCGAACAAGAACGGCACGCGCCAGCCCCAACTGCTCAACTGCTCCGGCGTCAACAGGCCGAACAGGATCACGCCGAACAGCGAGGCGAGCATGGCGGCGAGCCCCTGGCCGAACCACTGGAAGGCGGCGAAGAAGCCTTTGCGCTCGCGCGAATGCTCGACCAGGAACGCCGTGGCGCTGCCGAATTCGCCGGCGACGGCGAAGCCCTGCAACAGCCGCGCGATCAGCACTGCGATCGGCGCGAGGATGCCGATCATGCTGTAGGTCGGCATGACGGCCATCAGCGCGGTGCCGATGACCATGATGACGATCGACAGCAGCATCGCGGCGCGGCGGCCCTTGCGGTCGGAATAGGCCCCTAACACCAGCGCGCCGAGCGGCCGCACCAGATACGAGACGCCGAAGGTGCCGAAGGTCAGAAGCAGCGCCGTCGTCGGATTGGCGTTCGGAAAGAACAGATGCGAGATGGTGACGGCGAAATAGCCGTAGACGAGAATGTCGTACCATTCGAGCGCATTGCCGATCGACGCGGCGGCCAGAATCCGGAACGTGCTTGCTTGATGCGGCGCGCCCGACGCCGCGGCTGATGCTGACGACATGTGTTTCCCCTCGGCCGGCGAGCCCCCCTCTACCGGTAGGGCAAGGTTGCCGCGAAGCCCGGCCTGCGACAAGGTGGCGCCCTCGCAGGGCGTCAATTAGTGTGTGGCCATGGCAGAAGTCTCCAAGATCAATCCCAATCCGTTCACCACCCGTCCCGAGATCGAGGGAACCTTCGGCGTCGTCACCTCGACGCACTGGATCGCCACGGCGGTCGGCATGTCGGTGCTGGAGAAGGGCGGCAACGCTTTCGACGCCGGCATCGCAACGGCCTTCGCGCTGCAGGTGCTCGAACCGCATCTGAACGGTCCCGGCGGCGACGTGCCGGTCATCGTGCACGACGTGAAGCGCGGCAAGACCGAGGTCGTCTGCGGGCAGGGGCCCGCGCCGGCCGGCGCCACCATCGCCCATTACCGCAGCCTCGGCCTCGACATGGTGCCGGGCACCGGCCTGCTCGCCGCCTGCGTGCCCGGCATGTTCGACGCCTGGATGCTGCTGCTGCGCGACTACGGCACGATGCGCGTCGCCGACGTGCTGACGCCGGCGATCTTCTATGCGCGCAACGGACATCCGCTGGTCGAGCGCGCCAGCGCCACGATCGGCGTGGTCGCCGATCTCTTCCGCGACCATTGGCCGACCTCGGCGGCGGTCTATCTGCCGGACGACAAGGTGCCGCAGCCCGGCGTCCTGTTCACCAACCCGACACTTGCCGACACGTATGAACGCGTGCTGCGCGAGGCGGAGAGCGCCGGCTCCGATCGCGTCGCGCAGATCGAGCGCGCGCGCAAAATCTGGTCGCAGGGCTTCGTCGCCGAGGCGATCGACAAATTCTGCCGTACGCAGGAGGTGATGGACGTCACCGGCGAGCGTCATCGCGGCGTGCTGACCGGCGCCGACATGGCGGCGTGGCAGGCGCATGTCGAGGCGCCGCTCACCTACGACTACGGCCGCTATACCGTGTGCAAGGCCGGCATCTGGAGTCAGGGGCCGGTGCTGCTGCAGCAGCTCGCGCTGTTGAAGGGCTTCGATCTCGACGGGCTCGATCCGACCGGCACCGAGTTCATCCATCTGCAGGTCGAATGCGCCAAGCTCGCCTTCGCCGACCGCGAGAAGTTCTACGGCGATCCGGACTTCTCCGACATTCCTGCGGCGACGCTGCTGTCGGATCGCTATAACGACGAACGGCGCAAGCTCGTGACCGACAAGGCCTCGCTCGATTTGCGGCCCGGCTCGATCGAAGGCTTCGGCGCGGTGGTCGCGATGCGGCGCGCAGAGGGGGCACGCGGCGCGGTCGGCGCCTTCGGCGCCGGCGAGCCGACCGTCGGCCGCCTCGGCGAGGTCAATGGCGACACGGTGCATTTCGACATCGTCGACCGCGACGGCAACATGATCTCGTCGACGCCGTCCGGCGGCTGGCTGCAATCGTCGCCGGTGATCCCGGAGCTCGGCTTCTGCCTCGGCACGCGCGCGCAGATGTTCTGGCTCGACGAGAAGCATCCGGCCGCGCTCGTGCCCGGCAAGCGACCGCGCACGACATTGTCGCCCACGATGGCGTTGCGCGACGGCGAGCCGTATCTCGCCTGGGGCTCGCCCGGCGGCGACCAGCAGGATCAATGGACGACGCAGTTCTTCCTGCGCCACGTCCATTGCGACATGAATTTGCAGGAAGCGATCGACGCGCCGGCCTGGCACTCCGAGCATTTCCCGATTTCGTTCTGGCCGCGCACCGCGCGTCCCGGCGTGCTCGTTATCGAGTCGCGCGTGCCGGAGGCGACGATCAAGGAATTGCGTGCGCGCGGCCATGAGGTCGAGGTCGGGCCGGGCTGGTCGGAAGGGCGGCTGACGGCGGCCTCGCGCGTCGGCCCGCGGCGCCGCGCCGCCGCCAATCCGCGCGGCATGCAGGGGTACGCGGCGGGACGGTAAGTTTTGCGCGCTGTCCCGATTCAAATTTCAAACAGCCAATGCAGCGCGTGGCGGGCTTGCCGGCTTCGCGCCGGGCATGACTCATCGCCCGTATTGTTTGGTCGGCGTCGGGTACGCCGCAGTCCGCAGTCCAATTCTTCGCTCCCTTAAGGGGAGCGGAGCGCCGGCAGACGCGGGAGCTTGCGATCGCTCCCGGGGCGGCTGGCGAAGCCGCCCGATGAGACGCTTGCGAGGCGTCTCCTCATCCCTTGCGATCGGGACGAGGCGCCTCCCGGCGCTCCACTTGCGGCGTTCTTGAAGACCCTTTGGGCCGTACTTCCGGGCAGCGACGGGGCCCGTGTTCAAGCCCCCGATCCGGAGCGGTGGCCACCGCTCCTTCGTCGCCGCCGCGTGCAGCCCATCGTTCCGTAGAACTGCGGGCAGC
>NZ_DASZBV010000019.1:0-524746 GCF_035943735.1 Pseudolabrys sp. | reverse complement strand
CCGAGACGCGCAGGCCGATCACCGCCTTGATCACAAAGAGGATGATGAGGGTCGCGATCGCGTCGTAGATGACCGTGCCGAGGATGCCGTAGATCTGCACCACGACCTGGTAGGCGTTGCCGTCGATCAGGCCCGTGCCGGAGCTGTTGATCGCCGTGCGCGCGAACACGCCGGTGAGCAAAGCGCCGATCATGCCGCCGACGCCGTGCACGCCGAAGGCGTCGAGCGAGTCGTCGTAGCCGAACATGTGCTTGAGGCCGGTCGCGCCCCAGTAGCAGCCGATGCCGGCGGCGATGCCGATGACCAGCGCGCCGGTCGGATCGACGAAGCCGGACGCCGGTGTGATGGCGACGAGGCCGGCCACCGCGCCCGAGCAGATGCCGAGCACCGAGGGCTTACCCTTGAGCATCCATTCGACGAACATCCAGGTCAGCGCCGCCGTGGCGGTCGCGATCTGGGTGACCGCCATGGCCATGCCCGCATTGCCGCCCGCGGTGACCGCCGAACCGGCGTTGAAGCCGAACCAGCCGACCCACAGGAGCGACGCGCCGATCATCGTCAGCACCAGGTTATGCGGCGCCATGCTCTCGTTGCCGAGACCCTTGCGCTTGCCGAGGACGAGCGCGCACATCAGACCGGCAACACCGGCGTTGATGTGAACGACCGTGCCGCCCGCGTAGTCGAGCACGCCGAGGCCGCCGGCCCAGCCGCCGCCCCACACCCAGTGCGCGATCGGCGAGTAGACGAACAGCGACCACAGACCCATGAACCACATCATGGCCGAGAACTTCATGCGGTCGGCGAAGGCGCCGGCGATCAGTGCCGGCGTGATGATCGCGAAGGTCATCTGGAAGCACATGTAGACCGACTCGGGGATCGTGCCCGCGAGCGCGCTGACGGAGTCGGTGCCCATGCCCATCAGGAAGAATCTGGACATGCCGCCGAGATAGGGTCCGCCGTCGGTGAAGGCCCACGAGTAGCCGATGATCATCCAGAGCACCGTCACCAGACAGGTGATGGCGAAGCTCTGCATCACCGTCGCCAGCACGTTCTTCTTGCGGACCATGCCGCCGTAGAAGAGCGCGAGACCCGGGATGGTCATCATCAGCACCAGCGCGGTCGACGTCAGCATCCACGCCGTGTCGCCCGAGTTGGTGGTGCAGTTGGTGAGGATCGGCGGCTTCGCCGAAGCGTCGCAGGCCGGCTTCGGCGCGGCCGGCGCAGCGGCCGGAGCAGCCGCGGCGGCAGGCGCGGCCGGAGCGGGCGCGGCCGTCTGAGCGTACGACGCGGTGTACGCGCCGAAGCTCAGCATCAGGCCGAGCAGAAGCCCGAGGGCCCAGGCCCCAAGCCTCGCACGGGAGAGTTTCTTCAACGTCATGGTCCTTTACTCCTGTCGAATTGTTGTGCGGACTTAGAGCGCGGCAGCATCGGTCTCGCCGGTGCGGATGCGCACGGCGTGATCCAGCCCGAAGACGAAGATTTTTCCGTCGCCGATCTGTCCGGTCTTGGCGGCCCCGATGATGGCGCTGACGACCTTGTCGACCTGATCGGTCGCCACCGCGACCTCCACCTTGATCTTGGGGAGGAAGCTCACCGCATATTCGGCGCCACGGTAGATTTCGGTGTGGCCCTTTTGACGCCCGTAGCCTTTCACCTCGGTAACGGTCAGTCCTTGCACGCCGAGGGAGGTCAGAGCGTCACGGACCTCGTCGAGCTTGAAAGGTTTGATTATGGCCATGACGATTTTCATGGATTCGATCCCCGCTTGAGCCCGTTTTGATTCCTCACGCAGTGCGGGCGGGACACTGAGCCGGCCAGGAAGCGAACTTCGTGGGCATGGCCGCGGTAAGGGAATCAATTGCCGTGCCAAATGCCGGCGCGGGCTCTAGAGCGCTGATTCGTCGACGGAAATATGAGACGCGGCGAGCCGACCCGAATGGTGGAGGAGGCCGTCGCTCAAACATGTGGCAGGGCTATAGGCCGCTGCTCAAAAAGTACTCACGCAAGATCGGTCTGATTAAATCCGCGCCGGACGTGTCGCCCGGCGCGGATCTTTGCTGTCGCTACTGCAGGGCCTCGCCATGCTGGCTGACATCGAGGCCGATGATCTCGTCCTCCGCCCGCACCCGCAACGGCACGAGCGCGCCGACGATCTTGAGGATCACGAAGGTGCCGATGCCCGACCACAGCGCGGTGACGACGATCCCGTAGAGCTGCGCCCAGACGAGATGGATGTTGCCCTCGATCAGGCCGCCGATGCCCTGGGGCAGTTCGGGCGTCGCCGACACCGCGCCGACCGCCAGCACGCCGGCCAGCAAGGTGCCGGTGAGACCGCCGATGCCATGCACGCCGAACACGTCGAGCGAATCGTCGTAGCCGAGTTTCATCTTCAGCCAGGTGCACGACCAGAAGCAGACGCTGCCGGCGATCAGCCCGATCAGGATCGCTTCCATCGGCGTGACGAAACCGGACGCGGGCGTGATCGTGCCGAGGCCCGCGACGGCGCCGGAGATCATGCCTAGCACAGACGGCCTGCCGCGCGTCTTCCACTCGATCGCCATCCAGGTCGCGGCGCCGGTGCTGGCGGCAAGATGCGTGCACACGATCGCCATCGCGGCGCGCGATCCGGCGGTGAGCGCCGAGCCGCCGTTGAAGCCGAACCAGCCGACCCACAACAGGCCGGTGCCGATGACGGCGAGCGACAGATCGAACGGCGCGAGATTGTCATGGCCGTAGCCGCGCCGCTTGCCGATCACCATCGCGGCGACGAGACCGGCGACGCCGGCATTCACGTGCACGACGAGCCCGCCGGCGAAATCGATGGTGCCGAAAGTTTGCAGAAAGCCGCCGCCCCAGACGGCATGCGCAATCGGAACGTAGACGATGAACAGCCACAGCGTACTGAACAGCAAGAATGCCGAGAAACGCAGGCGGTCCGCGACCGAGCCTGCAACCAGCGCCACCGTGATGACCGCGAAGGTCATCTGGTAGAGCATGAACAAGCTCTCCGGAATGGTCGGCGCGATCGGCGAAATCGCGTTCAGGCCCATGCCGTAGAGGAAAACGCGGCTCAAGGAGCCGATCATCCGGCCGCTGCCGGTGAAGGTGAGCGAGTAGGCGAGCAGCGCCCACAGCACCGAGACAAGGAACGTCGCGGCGAGCGATTGCGCCATGGTGGCGAGTACGTTCTTCTTGCGCACCATGCCGGAATAGAACAGCGCGAGCCCCGGAATAGTCATCATCAGCACGAGACCGGTGGCGCCAATCATCCATGCGGTATCGGCGGCGTCGATCTTCATGGCCGGCGCCTGCGCAAGTGCAGGCGAAGTTGCGAGTGCGGCTGCGACGGTAATCATGCCCATCGCGAGGCGGCGTAGCCCCTGAGACATCTTAATTTCCCCCGGCTGAATTGAAGTTCACCCCCGGCCCGTTCATGCCCGCAATGGCGGGCGTCAACTCTGTGCTGGCCCCCGTCTTGCGCGGGGACGAACGGGGTCGTTCGTTAGAGCGCGTCGACGTCGGTCTCGCCGGTGCGGATGCGCACCGCCTGCTCGATCGGCGTGACGAAGATCTTGCCGTCGCCGATCTGGCCGGTCTTGGCGGCGGCCGTCACCGCGTCCATGACCTGGTCGATCTGCTCGCTGGCGACGGCAACCTCGATGCGCACCTTAGGCAGGAAGTTCACGGCGTACTCGGCGCCGCGATAGATCTCCATGTGCCCCTTCTGGCGGCCGTATCCCTTCACTTCCGACACGGTCATCCCGTGGATGCCGATGCGGGTGAGCGCGTCGCGCACCTCGTCGAGCTTGAACGGTTTGATGATGGCGATGACAAGCTTCATGGCTACTCCCCCGGCAGGCGGCCCAAGGTTTGGGCGCGTCTTAATGCCCATATTCACGGCAAATGTCGATTGGGCGGGCAGAATAGGTCAATGGCATTGGCCTATCGGGCGGCGAGTCCTTGCCGCCGGACCACCCCCGGCAGCACCGTCCGGGCGGCGCGCGGCGGCATGCCCGGCCTGATCCGCGGGTCGTAGAGGATATCCAGCAGGTCGCGGTCATAGACAGTCAGGTAGCCGACCATCCGGTTCTGGTTGAGCGTGGTCCAGATATTGCGCTGGTCGTGGTTCGACAGGCCGAAGGCGTGCAGCAGCTCGTGATAGGCGCAGTCGAGGAACACATCGTCGCCCTTGTCGACGATGATGAACGAGATCGCGTGGACGATGTCGCCCGCGGCGTTCGACTTCACGCTGGTCATGCACTGCGGGTCGGTGCGGGCGATGAAGGTTCTGGCGATGCGGGCGCCGAACGCCGCCTCCAGCGCGGCGTTGAAATCCTTTTCGTCGATCAGGCGCACCTGCACGTCGGCATCGCCGGCTGAAGCGACGCTCAGGTGCAGGCCCGGCACCTGCCGCGCGTAATCCTCGAGTACCGCGCGCATCGCGGCGGCACGATCGACGCTGCCGCCGGGCACGATCTCGGCGCGGATCGCATGATTGAAGCGGCGGATGCCGCGCGGCCGCGCGCCGATGCGCAAGTCGGAACCGAAGGCGAGCGCCATGAAGCCGCGCTCGAGCTCGGCCGCGGTAAATCTGGTGAATTGCGCCGGCGCGCCGGGGAAGCTGCCGGGCGGCGCCGGCAGTTGGTCGGACGCGGCGAGGGCGGCCGCCGTCGCCGCGAGCAGAATGCCAAGGCCGGCGATGAGCCGCTTCATCAATCCCCGCGCTACGGCTGCCTTCTCTGGCGCACCAGCCCTTCCTGGGCCACCGATGCCACCAGGGTGCCGTCCCGGGTGAATATAAGTCCGCGCGAGAAGCCGCGCGAGCCGTGCAGATTCGGCGAATCCTGCGCGTATAACAGCCACTCGTCGGCGCGGAACGGCCGGTGCAGCCACAGCGCATGATCGAGGCTCGCCGCCATGAATTCGCTCTCGAACAGGGTGCGTCCGTGCCGCGCCAGCGAGGCGTCGAGCAGCGTCAGGTCGGAGGCGTAGGCGAGCACGCATTGATGAATGGCAAGATCGTCCGGCAGCCGGCCGGTGGTGCGGAACCACACATTGAACAGGCCGTCGGGATACTTCGTGCCGGAATACCGATCCATCTCGACCGGGCGCATCTCGATCGGCCGTTCGCGCTCGTAATACCGCCGCACCGCCTCGGGCATTTTCGCAAAGAGCTTGTCGCGCATGTCGCCTTCGCCCGGAAGGTCTTCCGGCGGCGCCACCTGCGGCATCTCGGCCTGATGGTCGAGGCCGTCCTCGTGCGCATGGAATGACACCAGCATCGAAAAGATCGGATGGCCGTGCTGACGCGCGGTGACGCGGCGGGTGGTGAAGCTCTTGCCATCGCGCAGGCTCTCGACGTCGTAAATCAGCGGCACCTTCGGATCGCCCGGCAGGATGAAATAGGCGTGCATCGAGTGCGGCGAGCGGCTGGCATCGACGGTGCGCACGGCGGCCACCAGCGCCTGCCCGATCACCTGGCCGCCGTAGACGCGTTGCCAGCCGGTCTGCGGCGAGCGGCCGCGGAACAGGTTCACCTCCAGCGGTTCGAGGTCGAGGATGTCGAGGAGGTCTTTGACGGCGGAGCGCATGGGAGTTACCGCATAGGTCGGATGCCGGCCCAACCTGCTATGTTGGGCCCGCATTGACAAGGACAGCAGATGGCCACCGCAGAACAGCGTCAGACGGCGGACATGGTGATCGGTGGCGCCGGCTTTGCCGGGCTGGCGCTCGCCATTGCGCTGCGTGAGGCGCTGGGGCCCGAGTTCAAGGTCACCGTCGCCGATCCGGCGCTCGCGCATGAGCAATCGCGCGATCCGCGCGCTTCGGCCATTGCCGCGGCGGCGCGGCGGCTGTTCGAGGCGGTCGGCGTCTGGCAGGCCGTCGAGGCGCAGGCGCAGCCGATGCTCGACATGGTCGTCACCGATTCGAAGGTGGATGACGCGGTGCGGCCGACCTTCCTCACTTTCGAGGGCGAGGTGCAGCCGGGCGAAGCCTTCGCGCACATGATCGAGAATCGGCTGCTGGTCGACGCGCTGGTCGCCAAGGCGAAGGCGCTCGGCATCGCGCTGCGCGCGACGCCGGTGACCGGTTTCGAGCGCCGTGCGAACGCCATCGACGTGAGCTTTGCGGATGGCGCCAAGGCTTCGGCGCGGCTGCTGGTCGGTGCCGACGGCGCGCGCTCGCAAATTCGCGAGCAGGCCGGCATCGCCACGCACGGCTGGAGCTACGGCCAGTCGGCGATCGTCTGCACCGTCGCGCACGAGCGGCCGCACAATGGCCGCGCCGAAGAACATTTCCTGCCGCCGGGGCCGTTCGCCATCCTGCCGCTGACCGGCAACCGCGCCTCCATCGTCTGGACCGAGCGCACCGCCGACGCCGAGCGCTATGTCGCGATGAGCGACACCGAATTCCACGACGAATTGGAAAAACGCTTCGGCCTGCATCTCGGCGACATCGAAGTGGTCGGCCCGCGCCGCGCCTTTCCGCTCGGGCTCTACACGGCGCGTTCGTTCATCGCCGAGCGCATCGCGCTCATCGGTGACGCCGCGCACGTGATCCATCCGATCGCGGGTCAAGGTCTCAATATGGGCCTGCGCGACGTCGCGGCTTTGGCGGAGGCCGTCGTCGATGCGGCAAGGCTCGGCCTCGACATCGGTGGCGTGCAAGTGCTCGAGCGCTACCAGCGCTGGCGCCGCTTCGACACGGCGATGATGGGGGTGGCCACCGACAGTCTCAATCGCCTGTTCTCCAACCGCTCCGACGTCTTGCGCCTCGCGCGCGACATCGGGCTCGGCGTGGTGGAACGCATGCCGCCATTGAAGCGCATGTTCATCCGCGAGGCGGCCGGGTTCACCGGCGAGGTGCCGAAATTGCTGAAGGGCGAGGCGCTGTAGCGCACCGACGCCGACCCACTCTCGACGTCATGCGCGGGCTTGGCCGGGACAAGCCCGGCCACGACAATTGAGAGGCTTTCACGGGAATAAACGAATAATTAGGCGTGCACGCCAATCGCCTCGGCGATCGCCACCGTGTGCCGCGCCATGTCGGCGTGCAGGCGCTCGACCATGCGGCCGTCGATCGATACCACGCCCTTGGCCTTGTTCTCCGGCAGGTCGAAGGCGGCGATCATCCTGCGCGCCCAGGCGACCTCCTCCGGCGACGGCGAGAAGGCAGCGTTGCACGTCTCGATCTGCGTCGGGTGGATGAGCGTCTTGCCGTCGAAGCCGAGCTCGACGCCCTGTTTGCATTCCTCGGCGAAGCCGTGCGCGTTGCCGATCTCGTTATAGACGCCGTCGAGGATGTCGATGCCGTGGATGCGCGCGGCGGCGACGCACATCGTCAGCCACGGCAGCATCGGCGCGCGTCCGGCGACGAGGCGCGCGCGCGTGTCCTTGGCGAGGTCGTTGGTGCCCATGATGAAGCCGGCCAGCCGCGCTTCGGAATCGCGCGCTTCGGCGGCGATGGCGAGGATGTTGAAGATGGCAAGCGGCGTCTCGATCATCGCCCAGACGCGCGTCCTGTGCGGCGTCGCCATGTCGAGCAGACGGCGGCCGACGAGCTCGAGGGCGTCGGCGTTCGACACCTTCGGCACGACGATGGCGTCCGGCGCTGCGTGCGCGGCGGCAGAGAGATCGTCGGCGTGCCAGGGCGTGTCGATGGCGTTGACGCGGATCATCACCTCGCGATGGCCGAAGCCGCCGGCCCTGACCGCGTCGCACACCTGCTGGCGTGCGCTTTCTTTCGCATCCGGCGCGACCGAGTCCTCGAGGTCGAGGATGATGCCGTCGACCGGCAGCGTTTTCGCCTTCTCCAGCGCGCGGGCATTAGAACCCGGCATGTACAGCACGCTGCGGCGCGGACGAACGGACATTGCGGAAGCTCCCCGGTGTTGACGCATTAGCCTACCGTTGCGGCAGCACGCGTGCCACTGTCGCGGCAATGACGGATGCGCAAGACGTATGGCTCGCGGGCGTCGACGGCTGCCCGGGCGGCTGGATCGCCGCCTTCGTGCGGCCCACGGGCGACGAGGTGCGCATCGCGGTCGTGCCGCGCTTCGCCGACGTGCTGGCCGAGGCCCGTGGCATCGTCGCCGTCGACATGCCGATAGGCCTGCCGGAGCGGGCAGGCCGCGGCGGCCGATCGGCGGAGAATGCGGTGCGGCCGCTGCTCGGGGCGCGGCAGTCGTCGGTGTTCTCGGTGCCATCGCGGGCGGCCATCGATGCGCGCGGCTACGACGCCGCCTGTGCCGCGGCGTTGGCGACCTCCGATCCGCCGCGCAAGGTGTCGAAGCAGCTGTTCAACATCGCGCCGAAGATCCGTGAGATCGACGCGCTGCTGCGTGCTGACGCTACGCTGGTGCCGCGCGTGTTCGAGGTGCATCCGGAACTTGCCTTCTGGCGGCTGAACGGCGAGCGCGCGCTGGCCGAGCCGAAGAAGGTGAAAAGCCGCTGCTACGAGCCGGGGCTGGCGCTGCGGCGCGGACTGCTCATCAGCGCCGGGCTGTCGCCGGCGGTGGTCAACGCACCGCCGCCGAAGGGCGCCAGGCCGGACGATCTCCTCGACGCGCTCGCCTGCGCCGCGGTGGCGCGACGCATCGGTGTCGGTAATGCGCGACCGTTTCCCGATCCACCGCCGCGCGATGACTACGGGTTGCCAATGGCCATCTGGGCGTGACAAATCGCAGGCAGCGAGGAGGTGGCGATGTCCGAATTTCCCGAGCGCCTGATCGAAGGCTATAGCGCCTTCCTCACCCAACGCCTGCCGCAGGAGCAGAGCCGCTATCGGCAGCTCGCCGAGCAGGGGCAGTCGCCCGAGATCATGGTGATCGGCTGCTGCGACTCGCGCTGCTCGCCCGAGCTCATCTTCGACGCTGGTCCGGGCGAAGTGTTCGTCTCCCGCAACATCGCCAATCTCGTGCCGCCCTATACGCCGGACTCCGCGCAGCGCTCGATGTCGGCCGCGCTCGAGTTCGCGGTGCAGGCCTTGAAAGTGAAGCACATCGTCGTGCTTGCACATGCGCAATGTGGCGGTATCCGCGCCTATGCCGAGGAGGCGGCACCGTTGTCGCCCGGTGATTTCATCGGCAACTGGATGGCGATGATCGCGCCGGCGGCGAAGGCCGTCGGCCCGCGCGGCGAGCGCTCGTTTAACGAATATCTCACGGCGCTCGAGCAGCAGTCGGCATTGACGACGCTCGATAATCTGATGACGTTTCCTTGGGTCAAGGCTCGGACCGAGAGCGGCAAATTGAAACTGCACGCCGCCTATTTCGGTGTCGCTACCGGCGATCTCTCGGTTTACGACCCGGCGACAAAGCGCTTCGAACGCGTCGCGGCCGACAAGCACGCAAAGGCGTTTACCGCGCCGAGGTTCTAAGTTTTTTACCTCTCCCCGCTTGCGGGGAGAGGTCGGCTTTCGAGCGCATGCGAGAAAGCCGGGTGAGGGGGCGTTTCAAACGCCTGAGCCTATCGGCCCCCTCACCCGGCTCGCATCTCGCTTCGCTTAATGCTCGCCACCCTCTCAATCGAAGTCGGATATTTCCGACTTCGATCTTCCAATTAAAGCGTTCGAACTCGGGTAAACCCGAGTCCGACTGCAAGCGGGGCGAGGGAAGATTACGCCGCCTTTTTCTTCGCGCTGATCAGCTTGCGGTTGATCAGGCACTCGGCGATCTGCACCGCGTTGAGTGCCGCGCCCTTGCGCAGGTTGTCGGAGACGACCCACATCTCCAGGCCGTTCTCGACCGTGCCGTCCTCGCGGATTCGGCTGATGTAGGTCGCATCCTCGCCGGCGCACTCGTACGGCGTCACGTAGCCGCCTGGTTCGCGCTTGTCGATGACGAGACAGCCCGGCGCCTTGCGCAGGATTTCGCGCGCTTCGTCAGCCGAGATCGGATTCTCGAACTCGATATTCACCGCTTCCGAATGGCCGATGAATACCGGCACGCGCACGCAGGTAGCGGTCAGCTTGATTTTGGGGTCAAGAATCTTCTTGGTCTCCATCATCATCTTCCACTCTTCCTTGGTGTAGCCGTCGTCCATGAAGACGTCGATCTGCGGAATGCAGTTGAAGGCGATGCGCTTCGGAAATTTCTTGCCCTCGACTTCGCCGAGGGTGAACACGGCCTTGGTCTGCGAGAACAGTTCGTCCATCGCCTCCTTGCCCGCGCCCGACACCGATTGATAGGTCGCGACCACGACGCGCTTGATCTTGGCGTGATCGTGCAGCGGCTTCAGCGCAACGACGAGTTGCGCCGTCGAGCAGTTCGGATTGGCAATGATGTTCTTCTTGGTGAAGCCTGAAACCGCGTCGGCGTTCACCTCCGGCACGATCAGCGGTACGTCCGGGTCCATGCGCCAGGCCGACGAGTTGTCGATCACGACGCATCCCTGCGCACCGATCTTCGGGGACCATTCCTTCGACACGGTGCCGCCCGCCGACATCAGGCAGATGTCGGTGTCGGAGAAATCGTAATGGTCGAGCGCTTTGACTTTCAGGGTCTTGTCGCCGAACGAGCACTCCGTGCCCACGCTCTTGCGCGAGGCGAGCGCGACGACTTCATCGGCGGGAAAGTTGCGTTCGGCCAGGATCGCGAGCATCTCGCGGCCCACATTGCCGGTGGCGCCCGCCACGGCGACCTTGTAACCCATTGTAGCGTCTCCGAAAAACGCTGCACCCGAGGTCTTCCCCAGGCCAGACCGCACGGCTTCTAAGCGAGAAACGGCCTTCTGACAATGATTTGCCGCAACCGCGAAACCTCGAACCTCATGTGGGGAGGCGCCGTCGCCACACCATAGGCACATGCTGCGCTGCCGCAACGATTTGGGCGGTTGCCGACGTCACTTCAATTGACCGGGGCATGAAACCGCTCGATCATATTCAAACTGAAGAATTCTATCCTCCGTGATGACGGAGGGTGGAGATGAGTTTTCTCTGGGGAGAGAAACATGATCTCACGACGCCACCTGCTGCAATCGGCAGGCGCGGCCGGAGCGGCTGCCCTGTTGCCATCGCTGGCCCGCGCGCAGAGCGCCGCCACTATGCTTACGCCGGGCGTGCCGAACGGCATCGCCAGCTACGCGGTCATGGGCAAACTGCCCGGCAAGCAGCCGCTCATCCAACTCGCCGATCGACCGCCGAACTATGAGGCGCCGCTCGAGTACTTCCAGACGCCGATCACGCCGAACGACAAGTTCTTCGTGCGCTATCACCTGGCCGATATCCCGGAGGTCAAGGTCGAGACCTACAAGATCAAGGTCGATGGCGATGGCGCCAGCAATTCCTTCGAGTTGACACTAGATGACCTCAAGAAGATGCCGGCGGTCGAGATCGCCGCGGTCAACCAGTGCTCCGGCAACCGCCGCGGCCTGTCGATCCCGCATGTCCCCGGCGTCGAATGGGGCTACGGCGCCATGGGCTGCGCCAAGTGGAAGGGCGTCAAACTTAAGGACGTGCTCGCCAAGGCCGGCGTGAAGAAGGAGACGATCGAAGTCGCGTTCAACGGCGCCGACGGGCCGGTCATCGACAAGACCCCGGACTTCATCAAGAGCGTGCCGCTATGGCGCGCGATGGATGACTCGACGATCATTGCCTACGAGATGAACGGGCAACCCCTGCCGCATTTCAACGGTTTCCCGGCGCGGCTCGTGGTGCCCGGCTGGACCGGCACCTACTGGATGAAACATCTCATCCATATCGACGTGCGCACGACGCCGCAGGGCGGCTTCTGGATGAAGCCGGCCTATCGCATCCCGGTCGGCGAATTCCCCGTGCGCGACCGCTTCATCACGCAGGAGGATGCGACGTCGACGCCAATCACCGAGATCGTCGTCAATTCGCTGATCACCAGCCATCGCGACGGCGCCAAGGTGAAAGCGGGCAAGGTCGCGGTATCGGGGCTGGCATGGGACGGCGGCTACGGCATCGGCAAGGTCGAAGTGTCGACCGACGGCGGCAAGACGTGGACGTCGGCGAAACTCGGCCAGGATCTCGGCAAGTTCGCGTTCCGGCCGTGGAGCTTCGACGTGCAGGCGAAGCGCGGCAAGACCACGGTGATGGTCACCGCCACCAACACGATCGGCCAGACGCAGGTGTCCAAGCTCCTGTTCAATGGCGCCGGCTACCACAACAACGTGATGCAAAGCATCACGCTCAGCGCCTGAGGAGAGAACCCATGCGGACCATCATGCTCGCTGTCGCCTCTGTCGCGCTCCTCGCCGGCACGGCCTTCGCCGATGAGCAGGCGATCAAGCTCAAGCCGGGGGCGGGACTGGACAAGGTGGAGGGCAACTGCGCCGCCTGCCATACCCTCGCATACATCCCGATGAACTCGGTTTACCTCAACAAGGCGGGCTGGACGGCGGAGGTGACCAAGATGATCAAGGCGTATGGCGCCCCTATCGACGACGCCGACGCGAATGCCATCGTCGAGTACCTCAGCAAAAACTACGGCTCCTGACCCCTTTCTGCCGGGTGGACGCCGGAGGCCTCGCCGTTCGCGGCGGGGCCTTTTTCGTTGAGAAATCGCAAAGACAATTGCCTGTGATCGGGCTCTGTTACCCTGAACCGAAGCCGGGTACAGTGGGTTCGACACGAGGCAACACGATTCTCCCGTCGAGGACATCCATGCGTCTGAAAGCCGCCGCCACAGTGATCGCCTTCATCGGGGCCTTGGGCCTGCTGGCGGCCCCGGCGGGCGCCGCACCGAAGAAAAAGGTGCGCGTCGTCTACCGCCACGACAGCACGGTTTATGTCAGCCGCGACGAAAACGGCCGCAAGCGCACGCGGATCATCATCCAGAAGCGCTCCTACCTCGATCCCGGTACCGAGACCTTCCCCGGCGAGCGCGGCGACCACGACTACGCCCAGCTGCCGGGTCAGCGCGCCACCAGCATCCTTGACAACACGGCGGGCGGCGCCAACCAGACGGCGCTGCCGGGCCCGTTCACGCTGCCTTTCAAGAATAATCCCTGGCTGCAATACTGATCGATCGGCGCATTCCAGATACGCAAAACGCGGCCCTCGGGGCCGCGTTTTTTATTGGCGTGTCCCGGACGCGGCGCAGCACCAAGTGATGCGCCGCAGATCCGGGGCCGTACAATCGCCCGAGTTCGTGATGGTCCCGGGTCGGCAGCGCACCGCTGGCGCGCTGCGCTGCGCCCGGGACAAGCGCTCTTATTTCTGCCCCTCGAGCTCGGCGAGGATGGCGTCGCCCATCGCGGTGGTGCCGACCGTCTTCATCCCCGGCGCGGCGATGTCGCCGGTGCGGAAGCCCTTGTCGAGGGCGCCGGCGATCGCCTTGTCGATCATGTCGGCCTCGGCCCCCATGTCGAACGAATAACGCAGCGCCATGCCGAACGATGCGATCATGGCGATCGGGTTGGCGAGGCCCTTGCCGGCGATGTCAGGCGCCGAACCGTGCACCGGCTCGTACAGCGCCTTGCGCTTCTTCGTCTTGGGATCGACCTCGCCGAGCGAGGCGGAGGCGAGCATGCCGAGCGAGCCCGTGAGCATCGCTGCGATGTCGGAGAGGATGTCGCCGAACAGATTGTCGGTGACGATGACGTCGAACTGTTTCGGATTGCGCACGAGCTGCATGCCGCCCGAGTCGGCGAGGTGATGCTCGAGCTGCACGTCCTTGAACTCGCGGTCGTGCACTTGCGTGACCACCTCTTTCCAGAGAACGCCCGTCTTCATGACGTTGTTCTTTTCCATGGAGGTGACCTTGTTGCGGCGCTTGCGCGCCAGCTCGAAGGCGACGCGCGAGATGCGCTCGATCTCGTAGGTGTCGTAAACCTGCGTGTCGACGGCGCGCTTCTGGCCGTTGCCGAGATCGGTGATCGTCTTCGGTTCGCCGAAATAGACGCCGCCGGTGAGCTCGCGCAGGATCATGATGTCGAGGCCTTCGACCAGCTCGCGCTTGAGCGAGGAGGCGTCGGCCAGCGCCGGATAGGTCACCGCCGGACGCAGGTTGGCGTAGAGCGCGAGGTCCTTGCGCAGGCGCAGCAGGCCGGCTTCAGGCCGCGCGTCGTACGGCACATTCGTCCATTTCGGACCGCCGACCGCGCCGAGCAGCACGGCATCTGCCGCCTTGGCCTTGGCGACCGTCTCGTCGGTGACCGCCACGCCGTGCGCGTCGTAGCAGCAGCCGCCGACGAGGCCCTCGTCGAAGGAGAATTTGTGCGGGCCCTTCCGATTGAAGAACGCAATGAGGCGCTTCACCTCGGCCATCACTTCGGGGCCGATGCCGTCGCCGGGAAGAAGCAGAAGGTTGTAGTTCGCCATTTGGGGCCTCGCGAGACGTTTCCTCGGCCACGGCGGGCTGCTCCTGCCACGGGACCGAACAAGGCCGCGATTGCTAAAGCCTCACCCACGGCTTGGCAACTGCCCCGGTCGTACCGAGATAAATGGGGTCGGACCGGCGTCGAATGGGTAGGTGCGAGATGGCTGCGAGCGCCCCGAAAGTCGTCATCGTGGGCACGGGTTTTGGCGGGCTGGAAGCCGCCAAGGCGCTGCGCCGCGCCGCAGCCGATGTGACGGTCATCGATCGCCACAACCACCACTGTTTCCAGCCGCTGCTCTATCAGGTTGCCACCGCGGCGTTGTCGCCGGCCGACGTCGCTTGGCCGATCCGCCATATTCTGCGCGACCAGACGAATGCCACGGTGCTGATGGAAGAGGTCGTCGGCGTCGATGCCGAGCACCGCCGCGTGCGCACGACCATGGGCGAGATCGCTTACGATTATCTCGTCCTCGCCACAGGAGCGACCCATTCCTATTTCGGCCACGACGAATGGGCTGCGGTGGCGCCGGGTCTCAAGCGCATCGAGGACGCAACCCGCATCCGCCGCAGCATCCTCATCGCTTTCGAGCGCGCAGAAGCGACCGCGGATATCGTCGAGCAGGGCCGTCTGCTCACGTTCGTCATTGTCGGGGGCGGTGCCACGGGCGTCGAACTTGCGGGCGCCATCGCCGACATCGCGCGGCAGACGCTGGCGGCCGATTTTCGCCGCATCGATCCACGTGCCGCCCGCATCGTTCTGCTCGAGGCCGGGCCGCGCCTGCTGCCTGCCTTTCCGCCCGATCTGTCCGATTACGTTCGCACGACCCTCGCCAATGCGGGCGTCGATGTCCGCACGGGCACGATGGTCACCAGTTGTGACAAAGGCGGCGTCGATACCAGCGCCGGCCGGATCGAGGCCGATACCGTCATTTGGGCCGCGGGGGTCGTCGCCTCGGCGACGGCGCAATGGCTCGGCGCCGCGGCTGATCGGGCCGGACGAGTGAAGGTTGAATCCGACCTGTCACTGCCGGGCCGTCCGGAGATCTTCGTCATCGGTGACACGGCGGCCGTATTCTACGGCGATGGCCGTCCGGTGCCCGGCATCGCACCCGCCGCCAAGCAGATGGGCAAATATGTCGGCCAGCGTATCGCGGCACGCATCGCCGGCCAGGCCGACGACAGGCCGTTTCGCTATCGCCATCTCGGCGATCTCGCCACCATCGGCCGACGCGCCGCAGTGGTGAGCTTCGGCCGCCTGCACCTGAAAGGCTTTATCGGCTGGGTGTTCTGGAGCGTTGCGCACATTTATTTTCTGATTGGCCTGCGCTACCGCTTCCTCGTCGCTTTCAACTGGTTCTGGGACTATCTGACGTTCCAGCGCGGAGCGCGGCTGATCACCGAAACCGAGCCGCCGCGCAAGACAGGCTGAGCCGCTACGCCGCCTACAGCCCCGAGAACCAGTTGTAGCCCTGGTTCGACCAGTAGCCACCGCGGTTCACGTTGGTCACTTCCATCGCCACGACGTATTTCGGCTGCTTGAAGCCAAGCTTGGTCGGAATGCGGATCTTCATCGGAAAGCCGTAGGCGCGCGGCAGGATCTTGTTGTCGAACTTGAACGACATCTGCGTCTGCGGGTGCAGCGCGGTCGGCATGTCGATGGTCTCGGTGTAGCCCTCGGCGCATTTGAAGTGCACGTACTGCGCGCGCGTGTCGGCGCCGATGCGCTTGAGGAAGTCAGACAATACCGCGCCCTGCCACGAGCCGATGGCGCTCCAGCCCTCGACGCAGACGTGGCGCGTGATCTGCGACACTTCTGGCAGCGCGTGCAGCTCGCTGAGCGTCCATGGCTTCTTGTTGTCGGCAAGGCCGGAGATTTCGAGCTTGTACGTCGCCGGATCGACCACCGGCGCCTCGTCGAGATCGTAATAGGCGTTGAACGGGAACGGCCGCGTGATGTCCGCTTCCGTGTAGGTCGGCGCCAATTTGTTCGGATTGAACAGGAAGGCCTGCACCCGGTCGTTGAAGCGCGACACATAGCGCAGCGCGTCCTCGGCGCTGTCCTCGTTCACGATGTCGCAGCCGGTCAGCATGGTCAGCGCGCCGAGGCTGGCGACGCCGCGCAGGAACGAGCGCCGCGCCGGATCGGGCATGAGCTTGCCGGCGTCGTTGATCAGCGCTTTGGCATCGACGCCAGGGATGGTTTTGCGGAAACGGGCCATGGCGCGCTCCTACTTTCCGGTGATCATGGCACGGAGGCTCTTCGGCACGATCAGCGCCAAGCTCACATGCACCACGAGGAAGGTGACGATCGCCGTCATCGCGGCGAAGTGGACATAGCGGGCGGTGTCGTAACCGCCGAAGAACGCGGTCAATTCCTGGAACTGCACCGGCTTCCAGATCGACAGGCCGGAGGCGACGATGACCACGCCGGTCAGGATGATGCCGAGATAGAGCACCTTCTGCACGGCGTTGTAGTGCGACAGGTCGTCGTGGCTGAGCTTGAAGGTCAGCGCCGCCTTGATATCGGCAATGACGGCGCGCGGGCCGACCGGAAACAACTTGCGGCGGAAGCGGCCGGTGACGATGCCGAGCGTCACGTAGACGAGGCCGTTGATCACGAGAATCCACATCGCGGCGAAGTGCCAGAGCAGCGCCCCGCCGAGCCAGTCGCCGATGGTGATGGCGCGCGGGAACGTGAAGCCGAACAGCGGCGACGCGTCGTAGACCTGCCAGCCGGAGCCGATCATCACCAGGATCGCCAGCGCGTTGATCCAGTGGCAGACGCGGACCCAGACCGGATGAATCGTCTTGGTGCTCGCGGCGTAGTCGGCGTGCATTGTTTCCGCGGTCATGGTCTTCCCCTCCGGGGCTGCTGGCGGGCCTGCAGTATTATACGGAGCGGCCGGGCCCGCGGATGCAGGCCCGGTCGCCGGCGTCGATCACTTCTTCATGTTGTCTTTGGACATCGAATCCTTCGACATGCTCTCCTTGGACATCGAGTCCTTGGACATGCTGTCCTTCTTCATCGAATCATTCTTCATGCTGTCCTTCGACATGGTGTCGTGGGACATGTTGTCCTTTTTCATGTCGTCGGCATAAGCGGCCGGGGCGAGGCTGACGCCGGCGATGGCGGTCGACAGGACGGCGGCGAGCAGGATGCGGGTCTTCATGGTTTTCCCTCCAGGAGAGTGTGACGTGACGAGGGATTCGCTAACACGCACCGCACACACATCCTCATCAGTTCCCCTTGTGGATGGATAGCGTTCGGCTCACGGATTGGTGAGAATGGCGCGGCCGGTGCGCCCCGCAGGGAGAGGCAGATCGTGAGTGCGAAAACGAATTCAGGCCGGTTTTTCGAGGATTTCCGGCTTGGCGAAACCATTCGCCACGCGACGCCCCGTACCGTCACGACGGGCGACGTGGCCCTCTACAATGGCCTGTTCGCGCCGCGTTTCGCGGTGCAATCGTCGGACGAGTTCGCCCGCCGCATCGGCTACGCGCGCGCGCCGCTCGATGACCTGCTCGTCTTCCACGTCGTCTTCGGCAAGACGGTGCCGGATATATCGCTCAACGCCGTTGCCAATCTCGGCTACGCCGATTTCCGTTTCTTGAAACCGGTCTATCCCGGCGCGACCTTGAACGCGGTCTCCGAGGTCATCGGGCTGAAAGAAAACTCCAACCGCAAGACCGGCATCGTCTATGTGCGCTCGCGCGGCTTCGACGAGACGGGCGAGCCGGTGCTCGACTACGTGCGCTGGGTGATGGTGCGCAAGCGCGACGAGACGGCGGCAGCGCCGGCGGAGCAGATTCCGGAGCTGCCGAAGGCGGTGCCGGCGAGCGCGCTCGGGCTCGCCTGTCCGCGTATCGATAGGGGGGCTTACGATGCCGCGCTCTCCGGCAGTCCACACCGCTTCGGCGATTACGCTGCCGGCGAGAAGATTGACCACGTCGATGGCATGGCGGTCGAGGAGGCCGAGCACCAGATCGCTACGCGGCTCTACCAGAACACGGCGCGGGTACACTTCAATTTGTTCGCGCAGACGAAAGACCGCTTCGGCAAGCGGCTGGTCTATGGCGGCCACGCCATCTCGCTGGCGCGGGCGCTGTCCTTTAACGGACTCGGCAACGCCTTCCATATCGCGGCGATCAACGGCGGCCGGCACGTGGCGCCGCTGTTTGCCGGGCTGACCGTGTTTGCCTGGTCGGAGGTTTTGGAAACGGCGGCGCTGCCCGGCCGCGACGATGTCGGCGCGCTGCGCCTGCGCACGATCGCCACCAAGGACCGCCCCTGCGCCGATTTTCCATTGAAAAACGGCGATGACTACGATCCGGCGGTGATCCTCGATCTCGATTACTGGGTGCTGCTGCCCAGGTCGTAGCTAAACATTCGCTCTTAAATGATCGACCAGCTGCCGCGCGTAAGGCGGCAGTGCACTGATGTCGCGCACGCAAATGTGCAATTCGCGCAGCGCCCAAGGATCGGTCAGCCGCACCGCGGCGATGGCCATCGTGCGCGCGGCGCGTTTCACCGTCGTCTCCGGTACGATGCCGACGCCGACGTTGCACTCGACCAGCCGGCAGATGGCGTCGAACGAACGCAACTGCACCCTGAGGCGTAGTGCGCGTCCGGCACGGGTCGCCTTCTCCGCCAGGAAGCGCTGGATGGCGCTGGCGCGGTCGAGCCCGACCATGTCGTAATCGAGCACCTCGGCGAAGCCGATGCGGTCGCGGCCGGCAAGCGGATGGCCGCGCGGCACCACCAGCACGAAGCGGTCGCTGCGATAGGGGAAGGTGTCGAGGCCGCCGATGTCGACCGTGCCGGCAACGATGCCGATATCGCCGGTGCCCTCGGCGATCAGGCCGACGATTTCGTCCGACAGCCGCTCCTCGAGATCGACGCTGATGTCGGGATAGCTGGTCAGGAACGAGCTCAGCGTCTCGGGGAGGAATTCGGTGAGCGCATTCGTGTTGGACAGCACGCGCACCTGCCCGGCGAGGCCGCGCGCGTAGGGCGAGAGATCCTCCTGCAGCTTCTCGCTCTGTGCCAGAATTCCGCGCGCGTGCTGCAACAAAGTGCGTCCGGCCTGCGTCGGTGTGACGCCGGCGCGGCCGCGCACCAGCAATTCGGTGCCGAAGCTGAGCTCCATCTTGCGGATGCGGGTCGAGGCGGCCGCCAGCGCGAGATTCGAGCGCTCGGCGCCATGGGTGATGCTGCCCGCCTCGACGATGTGCCGGAACAGATTGAGGTCGGTAAAATCGAAACGCACTGGGAGCGCTTCCTTCTTATTCCGCGAAGGCTGGCTTCAGCAACCGCGCATTGAACACGCAGTTTAGCAGCCTTACTTTCGTATTTGAAGAAGTAAGAGCAAATGTGGCTTGAAGTAGGCATCCGCCCCAACCGCCGCGTGCGTTGCGGCGGGCGCTCGCTTTGGCTACCAACCGCCCGCGACCACCGACAGGGTTCCGGTGGTGCGGAGTGTGGGAGACCGACATATGGCCGAGCTTGAGGCGAGCACCACCACGGGAGCGCGCCGAGCGCGCCCGATCTCGCCGCACCTGCAGATCTATCGCCCGATGCTGTCGATGATGATGTCCATCGTCCATCGCATCACCGGCGCCGCGCTCTATTTCGGCATGGCCCTCGTCGCTTGGTGGCTGCTCGCCGCGGCCAGCGGCCCGAACGCGTACGCCACATTCGAATGGGCGGTGGGCAATATCGTCGGCCAGATCGTCCTGTTCGGCTTCACCTGGGCGCTGCTGCACCACATGCTCGGCGGCATCCGCCACCTCATCTGGGATCTCATCTACGGCTTCGAGCCGGCGGAGCGCGAGATGCTCGTGCTCGCCAGCCTGATCGGCTCGATCGCTCTGACGATCATCGTCTGGGTGATCGGCTATCTCGCCATGGGAGGCCCGCGATGATCGGCCAGCGTCCGAACGAGATGCGCACGCCTGCGCGCCGCGTGCGCGGGCTCGGCCCCGCCCATTCCGGCACCACGACGTTCTGGCATCAGCGGGTCACGTCGGCGGCCGGCGTGCTGCTGACCATCGCCTTCCTCGTCATCGTGATCTCGCTCGTCGGCCGCACGCACGCCGCCGTGGTGCAGATCCTCGGCTCGCCGCTCGTTGCGGTGGTGATGCTGCTGTTCATCGTGAACATGCTCTACCACATGTGGATCGGCATGCAGGAAATCCTGCTCGACTACGTGCACGACGACAAATTGAAAATTCTGGCGCTGTTGGGAAACACGTGTTTCGTGTTCGCGGTCGGTTTCGCCGCCGCCTTCGCCATCCTCAAGCTTTCGTTCGGAGTCTGACGTCATGGCGGTGAATGGAAACGGCAAGGCCAATGGCGGGCCGGGGGTCGGCGGCAGGGCCTATCCGATCGAGGATCACAGCTACGACGTGGTGGTGGTCGGCGCCGGCGGCTCCGGACTGCGCGCCGTGGTCGGCTGCTCGGAGGCGGGCCTGCGTACCGCCTGCATCACCAAGGTGTTTCCGACGCGTTCGCACACAGTGGCAGCGCAGGGCGGCATCGCCGCCTCGCTCGGCAACATGGGCGAGGACGACTGGCGCTGGCACATGTACGACACCGTCAAGGGCGCCGACTGGCTCGGCGATCAGGACGCGATCGAATATCTCTGCCGCAACGCGCCGGCCGCGGTGTACGAGCTCGAGCACTGGGGCCTGCCGTTCTCGCGCCGCGAGGAAGACGGCAAGATCTATCAGCGCCCGTTCGGCGGCATGACCACGCACTTCGGCAAGGGCACCGCGCAGCGTACCTGCGCCGCCGCCGACCGCACGGGCCATGCGATGCTGCACACGATGTACGGCCAAGCGCTGCGCCACTCGGCCGAATTCTACGTCGAGTACTTCGCCATCGATCTGATCATGGACGACGACGGCCGCTGCCGCGGCGTCATTGCGCTCAATCTCGACGACGGCTCGATCCACCGCTTCCGCGCCAACATGACGATGCTGGCGACCGGCGGCTACGGCCGCGCCTACTTCTCGTGCACCTCGGCGCACATCTGCACCGGCGACGGCAACGCCATGGTGCTGCGTGCCGGCCTGCCGCTGCAGGACATGGAGTTCGTGCAGTTCCATCCGACCGGCATCTATCCGGCCGGCTGCCTGATCACCGAGGGTTCGCGCGGCGAGGGCGGCTATCTCGTCAATTCCGAAGGCGAGCGCTTCATGGAGCGTTACGCGCCGTCGGCCAAGGACCTCGCCTCGCGCGACGTCGTTTCGCGCGCGATGACCATCGAGATTCGCGAGGGCCGCGGCGTCGGCAAGGAGAAGGACCACCTCTTCCTGCACCTCGACCATCTCGACCCCAAGGTGCTGCACGAGCGGCTGCCGGGCATCAGCGAGACGGCGCGCATCTTCGCCGGCGTCGACGTGACGCGCGAGCCGATCCCGGTGCTGCCGACGGTGCACTACAACATGGGCGGCATCGCCACGAATTATCATGGCGAGGCGCTGACCAAGACGAACGGCAACGACGACGTCGTCATCCCGGGCCTGATGGCGCTGGGCGAGGCGGCCTGCGTGTCGGTCCACGGCGCCAACCGCCTCGGCTCCAACTCACTCATCGACCTGGTCGTGTTCGGCCGAGCCGCCGCTCAGCGTTGCGCCGAAATCCTCACGCCGAACGACAAGCAGCCAGAGTTGCCGAAGGACTCGGCCGATCTCGCGCTGTCGCGCCTCGACAAGTTCCGCTTCGCCTCCGGCGGCACGCCGACGGCGAAGCTGCGGCTCAACATGCAGCGCGTGATGCAGAACAACTGCGCTGTCTTCCGCACCGGCGAGGTGCTGGAGGAGGGCGAGAAGCTGATCCAGGAGGTCTACAACGGCATGGTCGACGTCGGCGTCAGCGACCGCTCGCTGATCTGGAATTCCGACCTGATCGAGACGCTTGAGCTTGACAATCTGGTTGCCCAGGCGACGGTCACCATGACCTCGGCGAAGAACCGCACCGAGAGCCGCGGCGCGCATGCGCGCGAGGACTTCCCCGATCGCGACGACGTCAACTGGATGAAGCACACGCTGTCGTGGCTCGATCACTCCGGCAAGGTGAAGATCGAGTATCGTCCGGTGCACGCCTACACGCTCACCAACGACGTTTCCTATATCGAACCGAAAGCGCGCGTTTACTGACGCGGAAGGTCATCGAACATGGTCGAATTCACGCTGCCGAGAAATTCCAAGGTCGTCGAAGGCAAGACTTGGCCGCACGGGCCGAGTGCGCGGGCGGGAGAGGAAACCGAATTCCGCATCTATCGCTGGAATCCGGAAGACTCCGAGAACCCGCACGTCGACACCTATTACGTCGACCGTCACGACTGCGGGCCGATGGTCCTCGACGCGCTCATCTGGATCAAGAACAACATCGATCCGACGCTGACCTTCCGCCGCTCCTGCCGCGAAGGCGTCTGTGGCTCCTGCGCCATGAACATTGACGGCACCAACACGCTCGCCTGCACCAAGGCGATCGACGACAACAAGGCGCCGGTGAAGCTCTATCCCCTGCCGCACCAGCCGGTGGTGAAGGATCTCGTCCCCGACCTGAAGAACTTCTACGCCCAGTACGCCTCGATCGAGCCGTGGCTGCACACGGTGACGCCGACGCCGGAGAAGGAGTGGAAGCAGAGCCACGAGGATCGCGCCAAGCTCGACGGCCTGTACGAGTGCATCCTCTGCGCGTGCTGCTCGACCGCGTGCCCGAGCTACTGGTGGAATTCCGACCGCTATCTCGGGCCCGCCGCGCTGTTGCAGGCGAACCGCTGGGTCAAGGACTCGCGCGACGAGGCCACCGGCGACCGGCTCGACAATCTTGAGGATCCGTTCCGCCTCTATCGCTGCCACACCATCATGAACTGCTCCAAGGCCTGTCCGAAGGGCCTCAATCCGGCGAAGGCGATTGCCGAATTGAAAAAGGACATGGTCGACCGGCAGCTATAGCGCGTCATCGGCGAAAGTCGGAGTGCCGTCTCCCCCCGGGGAGAGGGCACAGCGATTTGCTCAGCGAAGCGCTCGACCTTCGAGCCGCGCAATGAGGGGGCCATCGGAACCCTCCGCTCAGGCGTACGTTACCGCTACGTGGACCGCGAAGCCCGCATCTGGAATTTGCTTGAAGAGAGCGGCGTCGGCATGCTGACGACGTGCTTTGCCGGCGGCCTGCGCGCGCGCCCGCTCGAAGCGCGGCTCGATCGCGACCACGGCGTCATCTATTTCATCGTCGACGTGCGCGGCCTGAAGGACGACGAGATCGAGGCCGCGCCTGACGTCTGCTTTACCCTGACCAACGCGCACGACAAGGCCTACCTGTCGCTCGCCGCGCGCGCCGAAGTGCTGCGCGATCCGCTGCTGGCGGCGAAATTCTGGAAGAAGACCGACGACGTGTGGTGGCCGGGCGGACCCGAGGATCGGCACGTTCGGGTGTTAAGGCTCGAGCCGTCGCTCGCCGAATTGTGGGACGGGCCGGCGAGCCGCGAGGTGGCCCGCTACGAATTCGCCAGGGCGCGTGCGACTGGCGAAGAGCCAGATCTCGGGCAGAACCGCAAGGCGACCGTCGACATGTCGTGACGTGCTGGCACGCTGACGACGAGATCAAACAATAATGTTGCCGTGTCCGGCCGCGGTGCGATCAGCAACGACCGCGAGCGCATCAAGGAATTGTTTTCCGTCGCCGCAAAGGCGTGGTGGGACGCGAGCGACGACCCAAACATCCGGCTACTGACCGTCACGCCGGACGGGCCGAGTACTGGGACGGCCGCGGCAAGGCTGAGAGTATGATCAGCATGACCGTCGCCGCGGCGACTGGCGGCCGCCCGAATGTCGGCAAGAATGAAAAAGTTTCAATGACTTAAGCGGGGTTCGCGCGGGTGGGCGCACTAACCGGCGTGGTTGCTGCGGAGGCATAGTTACAACTTCCGCTTGCTTCCGGTCGTTGCGATGACGCAAGCTCCGCCCGGTGGGGAGGGGCTTGTGTTGCGTCTGCGTGCCGCCGTCCTGTTGCTCGTGCTCGCATGTGCCGGCTGCACACCGGTGTCGCGCCTGCCCGCTCTCGATGCCAAGGTGGTCGCGGCCGAACAGCGGCGCGAGCAGATTTCGCAGATGCGCAGCTACTATACGGGCCTCCACCGCGTCGACAACGTCGCGTTTCAGCTGCGCGTTGCCAATGTCGCATTCTGCAAGAAACAGATATCAGCGCAGATCGGCCTCTACGCGGTGACGCCGCAAAGCCTGCCGCAACATTTCCGCTCCTTTGCCGCTGAAGCGCTCAATCTGACCTGGGCGCGGCCGACGGTCATCTCGGTAGCGGACAACTCGCCGGCGGCGCAGGCGGGCATCCGCGATCACGACGAGATCATCGCGCTCGACGGCGAGCTCATACCGGTCAAGCGAACCGCCGGCTGGATAGGCGGCTGGTTGAGGGCGAACGGCGTCAAGCCGGTGCGCGTCGATCTGCGGCGGGACGGCGTCGACCAGACCGTGACGGTGACGCCGGTGATGGCGTGCTCGGTTCCGATCAATTACGCCGTCACCGCCGACGTAAACGCATCGTCCGGCGACAAAGGGATCATCATCGAGTCCGGCATCGTCGCGATCGCCAAGACCGACGCGCAACTCGCGACGGTGATCGGCCATGAGATGGCGCACACCAATCTGGGTCATCTCGACAAGCAGCGCACGAACATGCTCATCGGCTTTGCCAGCGGTCTCGCCGTCGATGCCGGCGTCATGGTCGGTGGCATCCCGACAGGCGGCTTCTTCTCGCGCGAGTTCGCGCGAAGCGGGGCGCGCGCCTACAGCGTTCAGTTCGAGCGCGAGGCCGACTACGTCGGCGCCTATTACGCCGCGCGCGCCGGCTACGACCTCAATGGCACGGAAGAGCTGTGGTGGACGTTGGGTCAGCAGGTGGACCCGAACAGCTTGCGGTTCGCCAAGACGCATCCTCTGGCGCCGGTGCGCTTCCTGCAAATGCGTGCGGTCGCGGCGGAGATCGCGGAGAAGCGCGCGAAGAATCTACCGCTGGTGCCGGAGCTCAAGCCGTTCGCGACGGCCGCGTCACCGCCGCCGAGCACCTACTGATCAGCCGCACTTCTTCGCCTGGCAGTTCTTCTCCAGCTCCGGCCACGGCTTGTAGATCGCGCCTTTGCACTGGCCGTTCGCCGCCGGCACGAGCTGATTGAGATGCCCGCCGTAGAAATAGGCGATCCGCTCCTGGTCGCCGGTGTATTGGCGGTTGATGTCGCGCGCGTTGAAGCGCACGCAGACGGCATAACGCTGGTCCTGCTCGCTGACCTGCTGCAGCACCGGATCGCTGATGCCCGCATCGCGCACGTTGGTCGGGTCGGTCAGCTTCACCGACAGGGTCTGCAGGATCTCGTTTCTGTAGTCCGACGGGAAAATGTTGGGAGCGACCGGCGGCGGCGGTTTGGTGAAGTCAAAGCTCGAGCAGGCGCCGAGCGAAATTGCCGCGAGCGCCAGCACACCGAGTCCGGTCCGTCCCATTTCACTTCCCCCGATCAGCCGCGCTTGAGCGTGCTCTTCCGTTGCCCCAAAGTGCGGAGCCGCAAGGCATTCAGCTTGATGAAGCCGGCCGCGTCCTTCTGGTCGTAGGCGCCCTTGTCGTCCTCGAAGGTGACCAGCGTCGACGAGTAGAGCGAGGCCGGGCTCGCGCGGCCGGTGACGATGACATTGCCCTTGTACAGCTTGAGCTTGACCTCGCCCTCGACCATCTCCTGCGACTTGTCGATCGCCGCCTGCAGCATCTCGCGCTCCGGCGAGAACCAGAAGCCGTTGTAGATCAACTCGGCGTAGCGCGGCATCAACTCGTCCTTGAGATGGCCCGCGCCGCGGTCGAGCGTGATCGATTCGATGGCGCGGTGCGCCGCGAGGAGAATGGTGCCGCCGGGCGTCTCATAGACGCCGCGCGACTTCATGCCGACGAAGCGGTTCTCGACGAGGTCGATGCGGCCGATGCCGTTGTCGTGGCCGAGCTTGTTGAGCGCCGCGAGCAAAGTCGCCGGCGACATCGCCTCACCGTTGAGGCTGACCGCATCGCCCTTGCTGAAGCCGATGCTGATCTCGGTCGCCTTGTCCGGCGCGTCCATCGGCGAGATGGTGCGCTGATAGACGATCCCCGGTGCTTCCTTCGCCGGATCCTCCAGTACCTTTCCTTCCGACGAGGAATGCAGCAGGTTGGCGTCGACCGAGAACGGCGCCTCGCCTTCCTTGTCCTTGGTGATGGTGATCTGGTGGTCGCGCGCGAACTTCAGCAACTCTTCGCGGCCCTTGAACGTCCACTCGCGCCACGGCGCGATGATCTTGATACCCGGCTCGAGCGCGTAATAGGAAAGCTCGAAGCGCACCTGGTCGTTGCCCTTACCGGTGGCCCCATGACAGACGGCATCGGCGCCGACCTTGCGGGCGATCTCGATCTGCTTCTGCGCGATCAGTGGTCGCGCGATCGAGGTGCCGAGCAGGTACTGGCCCTCGTACACGGTGTTGGCGCGAAACATCGGGTTGACGAAGTCGCGCACGAACTCCTCGCGCAGATCCTCGATGAAGATGTTTTCCGGCTTGATGCCGGCACGCAGCGCTTTTTCACGGGCGGGCCCGAGCTCCTCGCCCTGGCCGAGATCGGCCGTGAAGGTGACCACCTCGGCGCCATAGGTGGTCTGCAGCCACTTGAGGATGATCGAGGTATCGAGGCCGCCGGAGTAGGCGAGCACGACCTTCTTGATGGACTTCTGGTCGCCGGGCATCGGGACTCTTTCTGACGCGGGCGGTGCGCCCGGGGTGGGGTGTTCTGCGGGCTGTTGAACTTTAGGCGGCGCGGCAGGTCAAGGGCCGCCCATGGGCGCGTATTCGCTCGCGTTTACCCTCCCCCTGGCGGGCGAGGGCTTGTCGCTGGCGACGCGCCTAGCTAGCCCGACACGTCCTCGTAGACGTCCATATCCGCGCTCCCGGCGAGCATCTGCTTCCAGCCGGTCAGGAAGCTGCGCAACATAGGGTCGGACGCAACCTTCTGCCGGTTGAGCTCGAGGCCGGCGTCGGCTTCGTAGACGAATTCAACCAGAAACTGAGCGGGATCGTCGACGTTCTTGAGAATCCGCACCTGCGACGTGCCGAAAGCGCGGTAGAAGGGTGTCGCGCCCTGTAACAACGCCAGCATCTGCTGCGGGTCGCCTACGGCCCTGAGCTTCATGTGCAGGACGCGCCTGACCTTATCGGGGCTCTCGGCCATGGGAACCTCTCGCGCTAGAATCGGCTTGAGGGGCAGCATCGCGCAGAACGGCGGCGGCCGTCCATGCGGGGATCATTCGCGAAGGGGTCTCATGCGTAAAATCATGCTCGCCGCGGCCTTGTGGGCCGCCTTCGCCGCGCCCGCGCTGGCCGCGCAGTGCGAGCCGCCCGGCGGCTTCCCGGCCTTCATCGCGGCCGTGCACCGCGAGGCGGCTGCGCAAGGCATTGGCGCGCGCGGGCTGGCCGCGCTCGACAGCCTGACCCTCGACCGCAGCGTCATCGCGCGCGACCGTCACCAGGGCGTCTTCCGCCAGAGCTTCGAGCAGTTCTCCGGCCGCATGATCAGCCGCGACCGCATGGTTCGCGGTGAGCGGTATCTGCATTCGATGGCGTCGACCTTCGGCCGCATCGAGCAGCGCTATGGCGTGCCGCCGGGTGTGCTGGTGGCGATCTGGGCAATGGAGACCGACTTCGGCGTCAACCAGGGCCACTTCTCGGTGCTGCGCTCGGTGGCGACGCTCGCCTATGACTGCCGTCGCAGCCAGAAATTTCAGGAAGAGCTGCTGGCCGGCATCCAGATCGTCGACCGCGGCATGCTCTCGCCGGCGCAATTGCAGGGCGACTGGGCCGGCGAGATCGGCCAGACGCAATTCCTGCCATCGTCGCTCCTGAAATACGGCGTCGACTTCGACGGCAATGGCCGCATCGATCTGGCGCACAGCGCCGCCGATGCGCTCGCCTCTACCGCCAATTATCTCAAAGGTCACGGTTGGCAGCACGGCGCCGGCTGGCAGCCGGGTCAGCCGAACTTCGACGTCATCAAGACCTGGAACAAGGCCGACGTCTATGCACGCACGATCGCGCTGTTCGGCGAGCGGCTGGAAGAGCGGCGCGGCGCCGGCGCGCGCTAGTGCAATTTCAGTCCGGCGCGCGCGACCAGCGCCTTTACGGCGGGGATTTCCGCCTTCAGCCGCGCCGCCAGTTCGCCCGGCGTTCCGGCAACGATGGTGAAGCCGAGATTGTGCGCTTGCTCGTGCGCCTTGGCTGTCGCCAGCGCGGCGCGGCTCTCCTTCGCCACCAGGTCGATTATCTCCTGCGGCGTGCCCGCCGGCGCAAACAGCGCGGAGAACGTCACCGAGACGAAGCCCGGATAACCGGACTCGATCATCGTCGGCACGTTGGGTAAGTCGGGCCAGCGCTGCTGGCCAGTGACGGCGAGCGCCGTGAGCTGGCCGGATTTGATCATCCCTTCTGCGGCGGGTAGCGCCACCGAGCCGACCTGCACGGTGCCGTCGAGCACGGCGATCGCGGCCGGGCCGGCGCCGCGGTAGGGGACGTGCGTCATTGCGATGCCGGCGCGCACCTTCAGCTCCTCACCCGTAAGATTTGATTTTGTGCCGATGCCGGGAGACGAATAATTGAACGTGCCGGGCGCCGCCTTCGCACGGGCCACCAGATCGGTGACGGTCTTCATGCCGCTGTCCGGCTTCACTACGAGCACGTTCGGCGAGTCGACCAGCTCGGAAATCGGCGCGAAGTCCTTGATCGAATCGTAAGGCAGGCTCTTGTAGATTGCCGGATTGACCGCGATCGCCGTCGAGGTCAGCAGCAGCGTGTAACCATCCGGCTTGGCGCGCGCGGCCAATCCCATGCCGATGTTGCCGGCGGCGCCGGGCTTGTTCTCGATGACCACCGGCTGCTTGAGCGAACGGCTGAGTGAATCGGCAACGATGCGGGCGATGATGTCGGTCGGGCCGCCCGGCGCGAAGGGCACGATCATCGAGATCGGGCGATCCGGATAGGCTTGGGCCGGCCCAGCGTGGACAGCCAGCAGCAGAGTAGCCGACAGCGCTGCGGCCAAAATGCGCCCGATCATGCGAATCCTCCGTATGCTTTTCTGTTTCGGAGGAGTCTAGACGCTGCCGGGCGACGGTCAATCGGCCTCGCTCACGTCAGCGCGAGGGGCCGAACCAGCGGAAAATCGACACGCGCTCGAGCGCGGTCTCGATCGTCTTGTCGTCGAGGCGCGTGCGCCAGCGGTAGATCAGCGCGTAAGCGAGCCAGATGATCAGGAAGGTGAACACGCCGGCGAAAATCGTATCCGACGGGAAATGGCCGCCGGCCATCATCCGGATGATCGCCATGAACACCGTCAGCGCCAGCGCGGCGCCGTAGCCGAGCGCGCGCCACTGCGGCGGCAACAGCGCCGCGGGCGCCAGCGTCCACGCGGTGGTGGCGACGTCGCCGGAGACGAACGAGCAATTGCCCGGGCAATCGCCGCGTGGATCCCACCAGGCGACGAAATGTTGGTCGCCGCCGAACTGCGTCACGTCGATCGGCCGCGGTCGCCCCCAATGGTCTTTCAGCGCCACATTCACCATGAGGCCGGGCGCCAGTACCATGGTGGCGATGAGGAAGACGATGGCGCGGCCCGACATCAACAGCTTGCGTCGCGGCATGATGAGCTTGAGCACGAGCGCGATCACCGCCGGCGCGATGAGCACGAAGCCCGCGTTCAGTGCGATGTTATGCACCAGCATCAAGGTCGGCGACAGGCGCCAGCCGAACATGTAGTCGCCGCTGCGCACGACATAGAAGACGTGTTCGACGGCGAGGTCGAGCGAGGGGAAAAGCCCGAACACCAGCCCGGCGGCGGCGCCGATCAGCAGGACGACGATCAGTCCGGTACGGTTCATCGCTGGGTCCCCAATCCGGGGCCATCTAGCCGAGCGCCGGGGAAATGGGAAGGCGGCTGCGAAAGAGGTTATGCGCTCGGGCCACCGCGCTCGCGCCAGCGGCCGGCATTGCGGCCCGCGATCAGCCAGTAGACGAGTCCGCCAACGGCGCCGGCCGCGGCGGCGATCTCGGCCTGACGCGGAATCGGCGGCGGTGGACGGTCGATCGATTCCTCGTAGCCCGGGCGCGCCAGTCCGCTGCCGTAATAGCCGGCAACGAGCAGCGCTGCGCCGGCGACGGCATTGATGAGCAACGAGCGGATGCGGAATGTCTCCGCGAGCACAATGAGGATCACGACGGGCAACAGCCCGATGGCGCCGGTGAAGGTGCTGCCGACCAAGGCGACGCCCCAGAAGGCAACGCGATCGCCGAGGTCGCCGCCGAAGGCGTGCCACTGCGGGCCGAGCAGGCCGATGGCGATTGCCATCCCGACGGCGACGCTCGATACGATCAGCGCGAAGATGATGACCAGGATGCGGCCGAGGAGGGACATGTCTTATCTCAGCGTGTCCCGGGCGCAGCGCCTCACGTAGTGATGTGCTGCCGACCCGGGAGCCCGATTTAGAGAAGGAAAGCGGCTCCCCGGATCTGCGGCGCAGCACTGCGCTATACTTGTGTTGCGCCGTGTCCGGGGCACGAGGCTCATTCGTCCGTCATCGCCATCGCGCGCAGCGCCATGCGCTCGCGCACCGACAGTTTCTCCGACGCACTCTTGAGCTGACCGCAGGCGGCGAGGATGTCGCGCCCGCGCGGCGTGCGCACCGGCGATGCGTAACCGGCGTCGAACACGACTTGCGAGAACTTCTCGATCTGCTCCCAGTCGGAGCATTCGTAATGCGAGCCCGGCCATGGATTGAACGGGATGAGATTGATCTTGGCCGGGATGCCCTTGAGCAACCGCACCAGCGCCTTGGCCTCCTCGATCGAGTCGTTGACGCCCTTGAGCATCACGTATTCGAAGGTGATGCGCTTGGCGTTCGACGCGCCGGGATAATTGCGGCAGGCCTGCAACAGCTCCTTGATCGGATATTTGCGGTTGAGCGGCACCAGCTCGTTGCGCAGCTCGTCGCGTACCGCGTGCAGCGAGATCGCCAGCATGCAGCCGATCTCCGCGCCCGCGCGCTCGATCATCGGGACCACGCCGGAGGTCGACAATGTGATGCGCCGCTTGGAGATGCCGATGCCGTCGCCGTCGGACACGATGAGCAGCGCGTCACGCACCGCCTCGAAATTATACAGCGGCTCGCCCATGCCCATCATGACGATGTTGGTGACGCAGCGGTCGCCCGTGGGCACGACGCCGTCGGTCGGGCGCGTGCCGCCCGGCCAGTCTCCCAGCCGATCACGCGCGGCCAACACCTGGCCGACAATCTCGCCGGCGGTGAGGTTTCGCACGAGCCGCTGCGTGCCTGTGTGGCAGAACGAGCAGTTGAGCGTGCAGCCGACCTGGCTCGATACGCACAGAGTGCCGCGCTCGGTGTCGGGGATGTAGACGGTCTCGATCTCGTGCGGCAGTTTGCTGTCGGGATCGCCGGGCAGCCGCATCAGCCATTTGCGCGTGCCGTCGACCGACACCTGCTCGGCAACGACCTCGGGTCGGTCGAGCGTATAATGCTCGGCGAGCAGCGCGCGCAGGCCCTTCGAGACGCTGGTCATCGCCTCGAACGAGGTGAAGCCGCGGAAATAGATCCAGTGCCAGAGTTGCTGCACGCGCATCTTGCGCTGGCCCTCGGCCACGCCGACGCGACCGAGCGCGTCGGAAAGTTCCGCGCGCGTCATGCCGACAAGCGACGGCTTCTGCGGCGCGACGTAGCGCTCGAGGGGCGCCTTCTCGAGGAAGGCCGCCGCCGCCGGTGCGATATCGATGGTCGTATCGGTCAACTCAAGTCGTCCTGCTCGCGCAAAAAGCGCGCCGACGACAATATAGGGCGCGCGTGCCCTACTTGCACTCCTCCGCCACCTTGTCGAGGGCCTCGGAAATGCCCTTCAGCGAATAGGTGTCGGTGGTCTTGGTGCCGGAGGTCGATTCGCTCTTGATGACCAGCTCGTGGCCCTTGCGCATGGTCTCGACCATTTTCGGCTCTTCGGCGGCGTTCTTGACCCAGGCGCCGTCGTTTTGCGTGTACAGGACATAATTGGCGGGGCCGATGGTCGCGGCGGCGTCGTGGCCCGCCTTCTGCGGATAGCCGACGATGACCGAAATTTCGTTCTTCACCTTCTCCGCCGGCCGTGTCGAGACGAAGGCGTAGGAGGGGTCACGCTTCTTGTTGGCTGGCTCGGTGACCGCCGAGGTCGGCTTCGACAGGGCGAAGCACACCTTCTTGCCGCCTGGCGAGGCCTTGTAGGCGCCCCAGTCGCCGAACTGGCCGAGCAGCACCGCCTGCTCCGCCGGGTTTTTCTTCGGCTGCGCGAGGGCGGGAGCGGCGCAAAGAACGGCCGCCAGCAGGACAAAGGTACTGCGAGTCAAAGAAGCCATGTCCGTCGGGCCCTACCGGTTAATTTGAGTCGATCCGATCGACCGCCCATTCGAGGTTCGCGTGGATACCAGCCCCATTATGGGCGAATATCGGCATTGTGAAGGCGACCAAGGGTCGCTGCTCGCGAGAGCACGCGGGCAAAGTTAACATCGACCGGCTCGCATGCTGAGTGCGACGTGATAGAAACCGGCTCCGCCCCACATACCATCCACAGACGATTTTAGCCATGAAAGCCCTGCTCTGCACCCATTATGGTACGCCCGACGATCTCGTGATCGCGGACCTGCCGGATCCCGTTGCCGGCGAGGGCGAGGTGGTGGTCCGCATCCACGCCGTGGGCCTCAACTTCTTCGATACTTTGATCATCGCCGGGAAATATCAGGTCAAGCCGGCGTTTCCCTTTTCGCCGGGTGCCGAATGCGCCGGCGTGGTCGAGAGTGTCGGCGCCGGCGTCACGCGGCTGTCGGTCGGCGACCGGGTGGTGGCCTACTGCCGCCACGGCGCGGCGCGCGAGCGCATCGCGGTGCCGGAGGCGCGTGTCACCCGCGTCCCGGACGGGCTCGACGACGACCATGCGGCCGGTCTGTGCGTGACCTACGGCACGTCGTATCACGCGCTGAAGGACCGCGGCGATCTCAAGGCGGGCGAGACCCTGGCCGTGCTGGGCGCGTCGGGTGGCGTCGGGCTCGCGGCGGTCGAGCTCGGCAAGCTGATGGGCGCGCGCGTGGTCGCTTGTGTGTCGTCGGCCGAGAAGCTCGCGTTCGCCAAGAAGCACGGCGCGGATGCCGGCATCGATTACAGCCGCGAGGATTTGAAGGAAACGCTGCGCAAGCTCACCGACGGGCGCGGCGTTGACGTGATCTATGATCCCGTCGGCGGCGCCTATTCCGAAGCCGCGCTGCGCGGGCTGGCGTGGGGAGGCCGCTTCCTCGTCGTCGGCTTCGCCGCCGGCGACATCCCGAAGATGCCGCTCAATCTGGTGCTGCTGAAGAACTGCGACATCCGCGGCGTCACCTGGGGCGCCTGGGCCGAGCTCAATCTCGACCGCTACCGCGAGAATTCGGAAGAGCTCCTCGCCTGGGCGGCCGCGGGCAAGCTGTCGACGCATGTGCACGCCGTCTACCCGCTGGCCGAGGCCGCGGCGGCGCTCAAGACGATCGCCGCGCGCAAGGTGATGGGCAAGGTGATTCTGCGGGTTTGAAATAGCCTCATGCTGAGGAGGCCGCGAAGCGGCCGTCTCGAGGCATGAGGCGTCCCTATCCTTCGAGACGCATCGCTGCGCGATGCTCCTCAGGATGAGGCGGGGCGCCGTGCCACCAGGCGGTGGATGACCTTCCCCGACGATGCACTGACGACTTCCTCGTCGAGCAACATCGTCATGCCTTGCAATGCGTCGCGCACGTGCGCGGAGTCGAATGCCGCGTAGAGCCGGCCACTGTTGTCGCGTTGACCGGCGTCGCGCGTGACGCGCCAGCTCAGATAGAGCACGCCGTTCGGTTTCAACAGCGACACCAACGCGCGCACCGCCGCCGCGATCTCATCCGGCGGCAGATGCATGATCACCGTTTCGCACAGCACGTTGTCGAACGCGTCACGCGCCACACCATCGAGCTGCGGCAGTGCGGCCGCTGCGAACTGCAACTCCGGATAACGCCGGCGCGCCTCCGCGAGCAGGCCCGGCGATGCATCGTAGCCGATCGCCGGACAGCCGTGCGCGTTGAGCCAAGCCACTTCGCGGCCGCTGCCGCAGCCAATATCGGCCGTGCTGGCGCGATGGAAGAAGCGGCGGATCAGATCGTGCAGGTCGGTGGGCGTCGGCTGCGCATGCCAGTCGTCGGCATAGGCGCGGGCGCCCTTGTCGTAGGCCTCGACGGTGGGGCGGTCCATGCTCGCCGTCTTAGCTCAGCCGCGCGCGGAGTCCAGCATGGCGGTGAGCTTTTCGCGCGCGACGGTGCGGTGCTCGGGCGTGACGTGGCTCGCCATTAACCGCAGCGCCGCGGCCAAAACCGCCGCGTCGTCGGTGAAGCCGATCACCGGCAGCACGTCGGGAATGGCGTCGACCGGCAGCACGAAATAGGCGATGGCGCCGACCAGAGTCGCCTTCACGTGTAGCGGCGTGGCGCGGTCGAAAGCGCAGTAATAGGCCGCGAGCAGGTCCTCGGCGAAGGGAATGCGCGCGACGACGCCACGCAGCTTGCGCCAGAACTTGCGGCGCAAGGCTTCGTCGTCGGACTCACTCTTGTCGTGCCGCCAGAAGGCTGCGCGTGCAAAGGCCATGCCTGTCATGTGGTTGTCCGCCGCACCCGCCGCAAGCGGTCAGGTGGCGAGCTTGTCCATCGCCGCGGCGAGCTTGATGTCGCGCTCGGTGACGCCGCCGGCATCGTGCGTCGACAGGATCACCGCGACGGTCTTGTAGACGTTCGACCACTCCGGATGGTGGTCCATCTTCTCCGCGATCAGCGCGGCGCGGGTCATGAACCCGAAAGCCTCATTGAAATCGCGAAACGTGAACGTCCGCGTGATGGCGTCGCGGCCGCCGACTTCGGTCCAGCCCTTGAGCTTGGTCAAGGCCGATTTGCGTTCGTCGGGGTTGAGTTTTTGCACCATGCCGCACCTCCTACCGCGCAACGCGCGGCCCTCGCATTGGGTTCGGCGTGATATTACCTTTGTCGGCATAGCGCCGGCCATACGAGGCAGTCATGTCCTGGTCGTTGAATATCGGCAAAGTGGCGGGCACGGTCGTCCGCATCCACCTGACCTTCCTCCTGTTTCTCGCCTGGATTTTCGCGGCGGAATACGCTTCGGCCGGCAGCGCGGCGGCCTGGGACGGGCTCCTGTTCATGGTGCTGCTGTTCCTGTGTGTGCTGCTGCACGAGTTCGGTCACATCTTCACCGCCCGCGCCTTCGGCGTGCAGACGCCCTATGTGACGCTGCTGCCTATTGGCGGCGTGGCGCAGCTCGAGCGCATCCCGGAACAGCCGTGGGAGGAATTCCTCATCGCCATCGCCGGGCCTTTGGTGAACGTCGCCATCACCGTGGTGCTGGTCGTGGGGTTCGGCGCCGCCCTGCAGCCGAGTGCGGCGAGCGCCGTCGACAACGTGGCCATTCCGCTGGTCAATCGCCTCGCCGCGGTCAACCTGTTTCTCGCCGTGTTCAACATGATCCCGGCCTTCCCGATGGATGGGGGCCGCGTGCTCCGAGCGCTGCTGGCGAGCAGGTTCGGTTACGTGCGCGCCACCGAGATTGCCGCCTCGATCGGCCAGTTCGTGGCCTTCGCGCTGGGCTTCGTCGGCCTGATGTACAATCCAATCCTCATCTTCATCGCCATTTTCGTCTATCTGGCCGCATCATCGGAAGCGCACATGGTCGCCTTGCGCGCGGTGTCGCGGGGCGTGCCGGTGACGAGCGCGATGATGACGCAGTTTGCCACCCTGCAGCCGCACGAGCACATCGACGAGGCGGTGCAGACCCTGCTGCACACGGCGCAAGGTGAATTCCCGGTGGTCGATGCGGCCGGCAAGCCGATCGGCGTGTTCGGCCGCGGCGACCTCATCCGCGTCATCAAGACGCTCGGACCGGACGCCAGCGTGTCCGACGCGATGGGCGCCGAACTGCCGGTCGTCAGCCATCGCGCCACGCTGGAGCAGGCCTTCAAGCTGTTGCAGCAGAAGCAGGCGCCGGCTGTCGGCGTCACCAACGCCGCGGGCACGCTGATCGGACTCGTCACCGGCGAAACCATCGCCGAAATGGTGATGCTGCAGGCGGCCCTGCCGAAAAACGCGAAAGTCGGTCCCTGGGGCCGCCCGGCGGGGGCTTGAGGTGCCGAAAAGTGCATTAACTGCGCGCGAAACGGGTCAATTGAGCGGTTGCCAATCGGCCTGTCGTGACTATATTGCGCCGCAATAGCGCATGCGTCGCGGGCCTCCCGAAGGGGCCCGCGCTTTGATTTTTGGAACAGCTCATGGATCTTCGCAACGTCGCCATCATCGCGCACGTCGACCACGGCAAGACGACCCTGGTCGATCGGCTCCTGCAGCAGTCGGGGGTCTATCGCGAGAACGAGCGTCAAGTCGAACGCGCCATGGATTCCAACGATCTCGAGCGCGAGCGCGGCATCACCATTCTGGCCAAGGCGGCTTCGGTCGAATGGCAGGGCACCCGCATCAACATCGTCGACACGCCCGGCCACGCCGACTTCGGTGGTGAAGTTGAGCGCATCCTCAACATGGTGGACGGCGCTTTGGTGCTGGTCGACGCCGCCGAGGGGCCGCTGCCGCAGACAAAATTTGTGGTGTCGAAGGCGCTGAAGATGGGCCTCAAGCCCATCGTCGTCATCAACAAGGTCGATCGCCCCGACGCGCGGCCGGTGGAAGTCATCAACGAAGTGTTCGATCTGTTCGCCGCGCTCGACGCCACGGACGAGCAACTCGATTTCCCGATTCTGTACGGCTCGGCCAAGCAGGGCTGGATGTCGGAGAGCCTCGAAGGCCCGCGCGATCAGGGCATGAAGCCGCTGTTCGAATTGGTGCTCAGACACGTCAAACCGCCCGTGGTCGAGCAGGGCCCGTTCCGTCTGCTCGGCACCATCATCGAAGCCAACAATTATCTCGGCCGCATCATTACCGGCCGCATCACCTCGGGCAGCATCAAGCCGAACCAGGCGGTCAAGGTGCTCGACCGCGACGGCAAGCTCGTCGAGAACGGCCGCGTCACCAAGGTGCTGGCGTTCCGCGGCCTCGAGCGCGTGCCGCTCGATGAGGCCGAGGCCGGCGACATCGTCGCGCTGGCCGGACTGCCGAACGCCACCGTGGCAATGACCATTTGCGATCCGTCGGTGGAAACGCCGATCCCGGCGCAGCCGATCGATCCGCCGACGCTTGCCATGACCTTCCGCGTCAACGACTCGCCGCTCGCCGGCACCGAGGGCTCGAAGGTCACCGGCCGTATGATCCGCGACCGCCTGCTGCGCGAGGCGGAAGGCAACGTGGCGCTGCGCGTGCGCGAAAGCGACGACAAGGACGCCATGGAAGTTGCCGGCCGTGGTGAATTGCAGCTTGGTATCCTGATCGAGACTATGCGCCGCGAAGGCTTCGAACTGTCGGTGTCGCGGCCGAAGGTGTTGCTGCGCAAGGGCGCCGCCGGTGAACTGGAAGAGCCGATCGAAGAGGTCGTCATCGACGTCGACGAGGAGCACTCCGGCATCGTCGTACAGAAGATGTCCGAGCGCAAAGCCGAGATGACCGAGCTGAGGCCGTCGGGCGGCGGCCGCGTTCGCCTCGTGTTCCACGCGCCGACGCGCGGGCTGATCGGCTATCAGGGCGAGTTGCTCACCGACACGCGCGGCACGGCGATTATGAACCGCCTCTTCCATGGCTACGCACCGCACAAAGGTCCGATCCAGGGCCGCCGCAACGGCGTGCTGATCTCGAACGACAAGGGCGAGGCGGTCGCCTACGCGCTGTGGAATCTCGAGGACCGCGGCCCGATGATGATCGAGCCGGGCTGGAAGGTTTACAACGGCATGATTGTCGGTGAGCACACGCGCGATAACGACCTCATCGTCAACGTGCTCAAGGGCAAGCAGCTCACCAACATCCGCACCACGTCGAAGGATGAGGCGGTGCGGCTGACGCCGCCGATCAAGATGACTTTGGAGAAGGCGCTCGCCTATATCCAGGACGACGAGCTGGTCGAGGTGACGCCGAAGTCGATCCGCTTGCGCAAGAAGCTCCTGGACGAGAACGACCGCAAGAAGGCCGACCGGACGAAGGAAGCCGAGGCGGTCTGATCTGCTTAAAAGCGAATCAAAACGTCGCGGTCGCCGGCGAAAGCCGACGCCGGACCGCGCGTGTGCGTTGGATTGGATTCTCCGCAGCCCGGTCTTCGGTCTTGCGCTCCACTGCTGACCGCTTGTTTCGACTCGTGTTTTTCGCACGCGCAGGCGCCGTTAAGCCCCGCTGTGGCCACTAATCCACACCGTTAACCCATCGTTAACGATAGGGCTTGAAGGGCGCGGGGTTCGTTGCTTCTATCGATCGCATGAGCACGACCCTCATAGAGATTCGCCGAGCCAAGACGACCGACGCAAACGAGGTCGCCGAGACGCACGATGACGCCTGGCGGACGGCCTATCAGGGAATCATCCCGGGCAACGAGCTCGACAAGCTCATCACCCGCCGCGGGCCCGACTGGTGGGACTCGGCGATCCGCAAGGGCAGCCGCATCACCGTGCTGCAGTTCGGCGAGCGCATCGCCGGCTACGCCAACTACGGCCGCAACCGCGCGCGCAGCCTGTTCTACGACGGCGAAGTCTACGAACTGTACCTGCGGCCGGAGTTTCAGGGTCTCGGCTTCGGCCGCCGCCTGTTCACGGCGGCGCGCAAGGACCTGATCCAGAGCGGGCTCAAGAGCCTGGTCGTGTGGGCGCTGTCGGACAACGAGCCGGCGACGGAATTCTATCGCGCGCTCGGCGGACGCGCCGTTGCCCGTTCCTCTGAGCGCTTCGGCGCCAAGACGCTCGACAAGGTCGCCTACGCCTGGCAGGCGTAGCTCGCTGTCGTTCCGGCCAAGCGATGCGAAGCATCGCGCGAGCCGGGACCCATAACCAGAAACCTGTCGAGCGTGTACAGATCAGATGGCTGGCTCTGCCAACCCGTTCTGCGCGCACGTCGCGCGTAACGTGTTGAGCAGCAGGCAGGCGATCGTCATCGGGCCGACGCCGCCCGGCACCGGCGTGATCGCGCCGGCGACCGCGGCCGCTTCGTCGTAGGCCACGTCGCCGACGAGCTTCGGCTTGCCGGCCTCGCCCGCGACGCGATTGATGCCGACGTCGATCACCGTGGCGCCCGGCTTGATCCAGTCGCCGCGCACCGTTTCCGGCCTGCCGATCGCGGCGACCAGGAGATCGGCGCGCCGGCACACCGCCGGCAAATCGCGCGTCTTCGAGTGCGCGATGGTCACGGTGCAGTTCTCGGCGAGCAGCAGTTGTGCCACCGGCTTGCCGACGATGTTGGAGCGGCCGACCACCACCGCGTCGAAACCGGCGAGCGAGGTATGCACCGTCTTCGCCAGCATCACGCAACCGAGCGGCGTGCAGGGAACCAGCGCCGGCAGGCCGCTGGCGAGGCGGCCGACATTGATCGGATGAAAGCCGTCGACATCCTTGGCCGGATCGATCGACGAGATGATGCGGTGGGCATCGATCTGCGGCGGCAGCGGCAGTTGAACCAGGATGCCGCTGACCGCGCGGTCGGCATTCAATTCGGCGATGACCGCGCGCAGTTCGGCCTCATTCGTCGCCGCCGGCAGCTTGCGGTCGAACGTGCGCATGCCGGCTTCCGCCACCGCCTTGGCCTTGCTGCGCACATAGACCGTGCTCGCCGGGTCGTCGCCGACCAGAACCACGGCGATGCAGGGCGTGACCTTGTGCGCGGCCGTCAGACTCGCCGTCGCCTGCGCGATCCTGCCGCGCAGTTCCGCCGCGATGCTCTTGCCGTCGATGATCCGCGCGCTCATGGGCCGCCCCGATTGACGCCGTGCTGTTTAGCGCACCGCACAAATCTTCTCCAGCGCCGCCGCCAGCGTCGGACCGTCACCGGCGATCGCGAGGCGCTTGATCCGTGACGTCGCGCCGGCGGTCAGCGTCACCTCGCGCGCCGGGATACCGAGCACCTTGGCGATCAGGCGGCGCAGCGCCTCGTTGGCCTCGCCCTCCGTCGGCGCCGCCCGCACGCGCACCTTCAGGACGCTGCGTCCATCGGCGAGGGTATCGATGCCGTCGATCGCGTCGCGGCCGCCCTTCGGCGTCAACCGCACGCTCAGTGTCACGCCGCCGGCGCCGACGTTCCAGGGCCGCGGGTCGTCAGATCGCAAGCCGGAAATAGATCCAGAAGACGAAGCGCTCGAGGAACAAGAGCGCGATGATCAGGATCACCGGCGAGACGTCGATGCCGCCGAGATTGGGCATGACATTTCGGATCGGACGCAGCAGCGGCTCGGTCACGCGGTACAGGAACTCGCCGATCGAGTTCACGATCGGGTTGCGCGTGTTCACGACATTGAAGGCGATGAGCCACGACAACACGGCCGAGGCGATCAGCAGCCAAATGTAGATGGTGATGATCGTGTCCACCAACCACAGGAACGGGTTCATCGCGGTCTCCATGAGCGGCCCGCGTCACGAATAGCGGCTTGCCGGGTTGAGGAAAAGGGGTTCCCCGAATGCGACGGGCTGTACGGCCCGCCGCTGCTTGACAGCCCTCCGGGGTAGCCCTAAATGGCGGCCACTTGCGAGAAATTTCGGGCGTACGCCGCGGCTTTGGCGTGCGCTGGAGTCGGTTGGGGCCATAGCTCAGCTGGGAGAGCGCCTCGTTCGCAATGAGGAGGTCGGCGGTTCGATCCCGCCTGGCTCCACCATCCGACCCCTCGCCCGCCGTTCAGGCCAAAGCGCCGTTGTCCGGCGCCGCCGCCCGGCCAGTCGCCATCTCCAACGGCATGATCATCTCACAGCGGACACCGGCCGCGTCATACGCGAGCCGCGCCGTGCCGCCGAGCTCCGCCGCCACGCTGCTCTCGATCAGCCGCGAGCCGAAGCCGCGCCGCCGCGGCACGGCGACGGGCGGCCCGCCTTGCTCACTCCAGGTGATGCGCAGGTACGTCCGCCCCTCATTCTCGTGCGGCGCCCAGGCGATCTCCACGCGCCCGCCCGGCACCGACAGCGCGCCGTATTTGGCGGCGTTGGTGGTCAGCTCGTGGAAGGTCATCGCCAGCGTCAGCACAGCGCGCGGGCGCAGCACCAGGTCCTCGCCGCGCAGCACGATGCGGTTCGGCGCCGCGCTGGCGTAGGGCGCCAGGCTGCCGGAGAGCATCTCGCGCAGCTCGGCGTTCTCCCAGTGATGCATGGTGAGCTGGTCGTGCGCCTTCGACAGCGCGATCAGCCGGCCCTCGAAGCGCTCGCGGAAATCGGCGGGCGAAGGACCGCCGCGCGCGCTCTGCGCCGCCAGCGACTGCACCGTGGCCAGCGTGTTCTTGACGCGGTGATTGAGCTCGTCGATGAGCAGCTTCTGCCGCCGCTCGGCGCGCTTGCGCTCGGTGATGTCCTGCACCACGCGCACGACGTAGAGCAATTGACCCGACGCACTGCGGACCGGCGATGAGCGCACCGACACCCAGAGTATCGTGCCGTCGCGGCGGATGAGCCGCTTCTCGACCGAATAGAACTCCAGCTCGCCGGCGACCTGCTTGCGGAACGCTTCGCGGTCGGGGTCGGTATCGTCGCCGTGCGTGTAGCGGAAGAGTTTGCCGGACAGCAGGTCCTCGCGCGTGCGCCCGGTAATGGCGCAGATCGCCTCGTTCACCCGCAGAAAGGTCAGATCGGGCGCGATTTCGGCAATGCCGATGGCGGCGTGTTCGTAGGTGGCGGCGAGGCGCTGCTCCTGCTCGCGCGCGAGACGCTGCGACTCCTCGAGCGCCGCCATCACGCGCAGCCGGTCGGAGATATCGACGACGCAGCCGACCGCACCAGTGATGTTGCCATCGGCGTCGTGCAAGGCGCCGATGCTGACCGACAGGAACGCCGTCGAGCCGTCGGCGCGCTCGACGCGCCGTTCGACATCGCGGATGGGCACGCCGGTTTCGAGCACGCGTTCGAGCAGCGAGTAGGCGTCGGGGGTGCCGTCGACCGCGAAAAAGCGCGACGTGCTACTGAAATCGCGGTGCGTCTGTCCGGGTTTGGGCACGCGCCGCCAGATTTCGGCGGCACGGCGGTTGTAGCGCAGGATGACGCCGGCGGCGTCGCAGACGAACGCGCCGACCGGCAGCAGTTCGAGCAGATGCTCGCCGGTCATCCCGGTCAAGTCGGTGCCGCGCCGCGCGGGACTCCGCGGGGCATTGTTCGTCTCGCGCATGCGCGATCACGCCTCCCCAGCGTGGCCCTGCCCCTAGTCCCCCACGCAAAACGACCAATGCCGGTCCGTCTTGTCAATGGGTCGGCAGTGTCGGGCGGTCAGACGGCGAGCGCCGCGCCCTTGACCGGCTCGTTGCGCCCGAGCCAGCGCTCGAGGAAGGCAGCGAGCCAGTTGCGGGCGGCGAAATCGTAGACGAAGCGGTCGGAGAGGTGCTCGTGGCGCTGCTTGGCGCCGGGAAGTTCCATGCGATGCGCGCCGCGCACGAGCCAGCGGTGCATCATCGCGTGCGTCACTTCCGGGTGGAACTGCAGCGCATAGCCCGAGCCGTAGCGGAACGCCTGCACCGAGAAGGCGTTGCCTTCGGCGAGCAGTTCGCTCCCCTGCGGCAGGCCGAAGCCCTCGCGGTGCCACTGGTAGACGCGATCCGGCCAGTCGGGGCACAGCTCGCGCCCCGCCCCGGTCGGGCGTATCGGATAATAGCCGACCTCGGCGTGTCCCTCGGCATGCGGCGCGACGCGCGCGCCGAGATGGAGAGCCATCATCTGTGCGCCGAGACAGATGCCGAGATAGGGTTTGTTGTCGCGCAGCGGCACGCCGACCCAGTCGATCTCGCGCTTGATGAAGTCGTCAGCGTCGTTGGCGCTCTGCGGACCGCCGAAAATGACCGCGCCGGCATGCTCCAGCATCGTCTCCGGCAGAGGATCGCCGAAGCGCGGCCGCCGCACGTCGAGCGGATGCCCGAGCTTGGCGAGCATCTGCCCGACCCGGCCCGGCGAGGAGTGCTCCTGATGCAGGATGATCAGAACAGGCTTCAGCATGAGGCCCCGTGCGCACGATGCGCATACGAATTCAGTAATCTTGCGCCTGAGTCCATGCAACCGGCATGCCCGCGCGGCCGCTATGAGTTATCGGCGGCCCGGCGCTGATCCTGGCGCGAGCCGATCGCTCGCAAGAGCAGCCCGTGCGGCGCGGCCCGCACCGCCAGAGTGACGAGCTTGTTGGCCAACCCCGGCACCACGGTGCGCTGGCCGCGCATGAGGCCGCGATAGCCGGCCACGGCGACGGCCTCCGGACTGACGGTGAGGAAGTCCGGCCCGAGCCCCTTGGCGATGCCGGCGCGTTGCCCGAACTCGGTCGGCACCGGTCCCGGGCACAAAACGGTCACCCTGACGCCGCGGCGGCTCAGTTCGCTGTGCAGCGCCTCCGAGAACGACAGCACATAGGCCTTGCTGGCGTAATAGACGGCCATGCCGGGCCCCGGCAGGAAACCGGCGACGGAACCGACGTTGAGCACGCCGCCGCGATGCCGCGCCAGGCTGTCGACGAAGGCGAGCGACAATTCCGTCAGCGTGCGCACGTTCAGATCGATCATGGCGAGTTGCTCGGCAGCGTCGCGTCGGGTGGCCTGGCCGAGCAGGCCGAAGCCGGCATTGTTGACGACGTATTGCGGCTCGGCGCCGTGTTCGGTCAGCGCCGCGCCGATGCGGGCGGCGGCGCCGGCGACTCCGAGGTCGTCCACGATCACGATCGGGCGGCGGCTGGATGTGGCGGCGATCTCGTCAGCGAGCGCCTTGAGGCGGTCCTCGCGCCTCGCCACCAGCGCGAGCTTGTGGCCTTCGCGGGCGAACACCCGCGCCAGCGCCACGCCGATACCGGCGGAGGCGCCGGTGATCACTGCGACCGGCCGCAGATCGCTCACGGCGCTGCCTTTCCGCTCGCCACGCGCTCGCGCAGCGCGATGCGCTCCTCGCGCGAGATGCCGAGCAGGTCGGCGGCGCGCCAGATCAGGTTGTCCTCGAACTCTGTGACGTTGCTGTCGGCGTAGACGATCTGCCACATCATCTCGACCATGCGGGCGCGGCCCTGCTCGTCGAGGGTACGGTTCAGTCGTGCGGTGAACTGGAACAGATCGATCGAGCGGCGTTCGACCTCGACCGCCTCGGCAATGAGCTCGTCGGTGGCGGCGTCGTCCAGCACGAAACGCTGCTTGACCAGCGCACGCAGGCGCTCGTGCTCGACTTCGGCAAACTCGCCGTCGATCATCGCGGTGTGTACGAGCAGCGCGCAGGCGGCGAGGCGGTAGTCGTCGCTGCGGAAGCGCGACGGATGTTCGCCGCCATCGCCGAAGTCGGTCACCAGCTTTCGCAATGCTTCCAGCATCTGTCCGGTCAGGTCCTTGAACTAAAAAGCCGCGCCCGGTCCCAATCTATGAACGAAAACGGCCGTCCGGAACCCCCGGACGGCCGCGATAACCGGTCCCCGTCAACAGGAAGGGGTCCTTATTCGAGGTTTTTGCTAGGCGGGAAGTCGCGCGAGAAGACCGGCTGTTTCACCGCTTCCTTCGGATCGGTGGTCCAGAACTGACTGACCTGCGGATACGTCTTGATGATGGTGTTCACCAGTTTGCCGTTGATGCGCGCCACCTTGCGGATGTGGATGTCGAGGATCGGCGTACCGTATTCATCGAGCTTGACCGGCCCGATGGGACCTTCCGTCAGCCGCACCTCGTGCATCGCTTTGAGGAACGCGGCCGCGTCGTCCGTCTTGCCCTTGGTTGTTTTCAACGCCTGCTCGATGATGAGCAGCGCGGTGTAAGGGCCGGCGGTGTAGAAGCCGGGATCGTGCTTGTATGCGGCGTTGATGCCCGCGACGAATTTCTTGTTGTCGGGCGTATCGAGTCCGGCGGCATACCAGCCGGCGCTGTAGACGCCGACCGCTTCGTCGCCCATCGCCTTCAAAATTCCCTCATCGGTCATCGTCGTGTTGCCAAGCACAGCGACCTTGCCTTTGAGACCGAAGTCGGCGAACGCCTTCAGGAAGCGCAGCGGGTTGGAGCCGGCGAAGCCGGTGTAGATTGCGTCCACGTCCGATTTGATCTGCGCAAGATAGACGCCGTATTCGGGCGCGTTGAGCGGTGGCCAGAGCTTCTGCACGATCTTGCCTCCGGCCGCCTCGAAGGCGAGCTGGAAACCGCCGGCGCCTTCGTGGCCGTAGGTGAAATCCTCGGCCACGATGCAGATCTTCTTGAAGCCGAGCGTCTTGGCTGCGTAATCACCGAGCGGATAGGTGACCTGCGGCGCAGTGCCAAAGGCGTGCAGCACGTAGGGATGCGGCTGCCGCGCTTTCAGGTCGACGGTCGCCGCCGACGTCGTGGTGATCAGCGGCACCTTGGACTGACGCACGTAACCGTCCATCGCCAGCGCTTCGTTGGTGGCGAGCGGGCCGATCGACACCTGCACATGGTGCCGCTCGACCAGCTCCTCGAGTTTGGTCTTGGCGAGCGCCGGGCTGCCGGCGGTGTCCTGGGTGATCAACTCGACCTTACGGCCGGCAATCATGCCGTTCCGCTCCTTCAGGAAGAGCGCTGCGCCTTCCTCCTGTTGCTTGCCGCCTGCCGCGAGCGGTCCTGTCATGACCGTCAGGAAGCCGATCTTCAGAGGCTCCGGCGATTGTGCGAGCACGGCCGGTGCCGGGAAGATGCTCAGTGCGGCGCCGGCCTTGAGCACCGAGCGCCGTGACAGTCCCGATTTGTTTTTGGTGATCGACATCCACGTTCCTCCCTGTCACGCCTGCGCTCCCTTATGGCCGGGAGTTCGACAAAGCCGATGGATTTGCGGAGCAAAGGCGCGGATGGCCCGCCCCCGACATCAACCCCACCGGCCGGGGGATATTCGCATATTGACCCGTGGACACAACCGCGTCCCTACGGACCAGCGAGGTGGATGGCTTGCCGGTAGAGTCCGCTACTCGACCGCCTTGGCGGTGCGGGCGGTGGTGGCGAGCAGGCGCAGGTTGTTCTGCACGTAGCGGTTCGCCGGATCGAGGCCGCGCGCCTGCACGAGTTTGGTGCGTGCGCGCGCGTAGTCCCCGCGCAGCATGTACGAGTAGCCCTGGTTGTTGAGGATCTCGACGGTCGGACCGACAAGCTTGATGGCCTCGCCATAGGCGCGATCGGCCAGATCGAAGCGGCGCAGCCGGTCGCAGGCGGCGGCAAGGCCGAGCCAGGCCTCGGCGTCGCGCGCGTGGGTCTCCACGGCCTGGCGGAAATAGCGCTCGGCCATGCCGTAATTGCCGACGCGGTAATAGCGCTTGCCGATGCTCAGATCGTCATAGGCCTTGCTGCCGAGGACGCCGGCGGGCTCCTGCGCAGCGGCCAGCCCGAGCGGCGGCGGATCGTTGTCGTCGACCGGTTGGCCGGCCGGTACCGAGGCGTTCGCGTCGAGGCCGGCGGCCGGCGTCTTCGCGGACAGCAGGTCGGAGAAGCTCTGGTCGGTCTGGCAGCCGGCAAGCCACAGGCCGGCGGCGAGAATGCAAAGCACGCGGGACAATCCAAGACGCATCACACGACCTTCGAAAACCTCATCCCCGAGCCCACAGCAGGGTAGGGAACGTTCGTTAAAATTTCTGCCTGTCGGGCTTTTGTGGCGACGCACGCAACCGCGGCTAGAAGAAGTGATTGACATGCAGGCGAACGATCACGGGCAGCAGGATCACCACGAACAACACCGGGAAGATGCACACCATCATCGGCACCGACAGTTTCGCCGGCAGCGCGTAGGCCTTCTCCTCGGCGCGCGAGAGGCGCTTGTGGCGCATGTCGTCGGAATAGACCCTGAGTGCGTCGGTGATCGACGAACCGAGGTCGATCGACTGGTTGATCAGGGTGGCGAAAGCGCGCGCCTCCTCGATGCCGAGGCGCTCGCCGAATCGCTCGAGGCCTTCCTTCAAATTACGGCCGGCGCGGATTTCGAGATTGGTGATGTGGATGTTGGCGGTCAGCGAGGGATAGGTCTCGCCCAGCTCGCGACTGACGCGCTCGAACGCGGCTTCCATCGACAGGCCGGAATCGGCGCAGACCACCAATAGATCCATGAAGTCCGGGAAGCCGGATTGATGCTCGGCGGCGCGCGCCTTGATGCGGCGGTCGAGATAGAGGCTTGGGCCGATATAGCCGGCGATGCCGCCGACGATCGCCATCAGCCAATGGAACGAACCGCCGGTCGGCCGCACCAGCGGCAGCAGCAGGAACACCGCGATGGCGAGGACGACCGCAAGGCCGGTGCGCGCCAGGAAGAAGTAGGCGACGCCGCGTGGATCGTAGACGCCGGCTTGCACCAGGCGCTGGCGCAACACCTTCATGGTGGCGTCGTCCGTGCCGGAATAGTGTTTGGTCGTGTATTCGATGAGGTGCGCCACGGCCTTCAGGCTGGAGTGGCGCAATGACCGTCCACCGCTTCCAGCTTCGTCCGAGATGCGCGCGGTGCGCCGCTTCACCGAGCCGCGCACGCGCAGGAACGCCATGAGAGCGAAGGCGAGCGTGCCGGCGGCGAGAAAGACCAGCAGCATGAGCATCATGCTGCCGCTGTCGGCGAAGCCGTGCGCGAACTTGGCGATGAGATGCTGCATGCGTCAGATCCTGAAATTCACCATGCGGTACATGATGAAATTGCCGACGCCCATCCAGCAGCCAGCCAGCGCCAGGCCGACGTGGGTCATGCGTTCGTGCCAAACGCTGCCGTAGAAGTCAGGCACCATGAAGAACACGACGCAGAACATGACGATCGGCAACGAGGATAGGATCAGCGCCGAAGCGCGGCCTTCCGCCGCCAGCGATTTGATCTTGCGGCGCATTTTGAAGCGCTCGCGAATGACCCGCGACAGGTTCTCGAGGATTTCGCCGAGATTGCCGCCGGTCGAGCCCTGGATCGCCACGGCGGTGACGAACAGCGGCAGGTCGTCGGTGCCGACGCGATAATAAAGGCTGCGCATCGCGGTCTCGAGGTCGGCGCCGTAGGTGACCTCGTCGGTAACGATGCCGAATTCGCTGCCGACCGGGTCTGCCATCTCCTTCGCCACCATGTTGATGGCTACCGGCACGGGATGGCCGGCGCGCAGCGAGCGCGTGATGATGTCGATGGAGTCCGGGAACTGGGCGGCGAATTTCTTCTGCCGGCGGCCGCGCATGATCTTCAGCAGCAGCAGCGGCAGCACCACGCCGGCGAGCGGTGCCGCCAGCAGCGCATGCACCAGCGAACCGTCGAAGACGAGCATCGCGATGAAAGCCGCCGCGGCGAGGCCGGCGGCGAACATCGTGAGCTTGCCGAAGCCGAGCGACACGCCGGATTGCAGCAGCAACTGATTGAGGGTGACCAGCGGCAGCCGATAATCGCCCCCGGCGGTCAGGCCGCGCTCGCGGCGCAACTGCACCAGCACGCTCTCGCGGTCCGGGCTGTCGTTCATGACCCGCAGGCGGCGGTTGATGTTCTTGCGATAGCTGGTCTTGTTGTAGGCGAGCAGATAGGCGCCCTCGGCGAACATCGCCGCCGACAGGCCGATCAGCAGGTAGAAGAGGTAGATTGGGTTGAAGTCCATCGCGACGCCGTCTCCCGTCATTTCGGCGCGCGAGCGAAAGCGAGCGAACCCGGAATCCAGTGCCGAGCTGTATGCGCCGGGCTGGATCCCGGATCGCCGCTGCACGGCGTCCGGAATGACGTTGAGGGGAATCGTGATTTCATAGCGGGTTCGACGGATCGAAGTAGGTGCCGGGGATCTTGACGCCCTGCGTCTGCAGATGCGCGAGGAAGCGCGGACGCACGCCGGTCGCCGCAAAATGACCTTCGACGGCGCCATCCGGCTTGGTGCCGGTGCGCACGTATTTGAAGATCTCCTGCATCTGGATGATGTCGCCTTCCATGCCGGTGATTTCGGCGATGGAGGTGACCTTGCGCTTGCCATCCGACTGGCGCGAGAGCTGCACGACGAGCTGCACCGCGTTGGCGATCTGGCCTCGGATCGAGGCGACCGTCATTGGCAGGCCGGCCATGCCGATCATCTGCTCGAGGCGGGTGATGGCGTCGCGCGGCGTGTTGGCGTGGATGGTGGCCATCGAGCCTTCATGACCGGTGTTCATGGCTTGGAGCATGTCGAACGCTTCCTCGCCGCGGCACTCGCCGAGAATGATGCGGTCGGGACGCATGCGCAGGGCGTTCTTGACCAGGTCGCGTTGGCGGATTTCGCCCTTGCCTTCGATGTTGGGCGGGCGCGTTTCCATGCGGCCGACATGCGGCTGCTGCAGCTGCAGTTCGGCGGCGTCCTCGATGGTCAGCAGGCGCTCCTTCTCGGATATGAAAGCCGAGAGGGCGTTGAGCATCGTCGTCTTGCCCGAGCCGGTGCCGCCCGAGATGATGGTCGAGATGCGGGCGCGCACGGCGGCGGCCAGCACCTCGGCCATCTGCGGCCGGAGCGCGTTGATCTCGACAAGCTTCGAGAGATCGAGCTTCTTCTTGGAGAATTTACGGATCGAGACCAGCGGCCCGTCGACGCCGATGGGGCGGACGGCGACGTTGACGCGCGAACCGTCCAGCAAACGTGCGTCGCACAAAGGATGCGATTCGTCGACGCGGCGGCCGACGGCGGAGACGATCTTGTTGATGATGCGGAGCAAGTGCTGCTCGTCCTTGAAGCGGACCGGCAGCGGCTCGAGAACGCCGCCGCGCTCGACATAGACGCACTCGTGGCCGTTGATGAGAATATCCGCGATCGACGGATCTTTCAGCAAAGGCTCCAGCGGACCCAGTCCGGTCATCTCGTCGAGGATTTCGCTGACGAAGTCATTGAGCTCATGCGCGTTCAGCGCCAGCCGCTCGCTCAATACGTATTGCGAGACGAGCTGGTTGACGTGTCCGCGGATCTGCTCGTCCGGCAGCTTCTCCAGCGCCGAGAGATTGATCTCCTCGATCAGCCTTTTGTGCAGTCGCACCTTGGCATCGAGCAGCTTGTCGGACAGTAGCGGATTGGCCGAGGCGGTGGCGGCCGGCTGCGCCTGCGCCGCCGCCATCGCGGACGCCGGCTCCGGCGGCGCTTCGGGAAACACTTTCCACGTCGCGCCTTCCGGCACGGAGGACGGCGCGTCTTCGACCGTCATCAGGTCGGATGAAGCGCCGCGTCGGGTGGTGAAACGTCCGGCCATGTTTCTGCTCCCTAACGCGCGCCCGCGAGCTTGAGCTTCTTCAGCAAGGGCAGCGGTTTGCCGTCCGCAGCCTTGGCAGATTGCTCGAGCACCAGCTTCTTGAGCTGCGCGGTGATCTTGTTGCCGGGCTTGACGTCGTCGAGCGGCACGCCGCGGTCGATCGCCTCGCGCACGAGCTGATAGTCGTTCGGAATGGCGCTGCAGAACGCCTCGCCGATGGTCTGCTCGATGTCCTTGAGCGCGAGCCCCGAGGAGAACATGCTCTGCTGAAAGCGGTTGATGACGACCTCAGCCTTCGGGCCTTCGCCGAGCCGTTCCTTGATTGCGGCCACGAGCTGCTTGGCGTGGCGCAGTCCCGGCACCGTCGCCTCGCTGACGATGAACAGCCGGTTCGATCCGAGCAGTACGCTGTCGGTCCACGAGAACCAGGTCCGCGGCATGTCGAAGACGACGTATTCGAAATGGCTCGACACCAGATCGAGCAGACGCGTCACCACGTCGGGGTCGAACGAACGCATTTCTGCCGGCCGGTTCGGCGCGGCGACCACTGCGAGCCCGGAGTCGTGATACGACAGCATGATCTCGAGCAACTGCCGATCGAGCCGGTCCGGCCGCGGCTCGATTTCGGCGATGTTGAGCCGCGGTTCGATATCGAGATAATCGGCGACGGCGCCGTGCTGGAAGTCGAGATCGACCAGGCACGTCGACGTTTTCGCTCGCGGGCCGCGCGCATTGAGCAGCAGCATGGCGGCCTGCACGGCAAGTGTCGTCACGCCGGCGCCGCCGACCGCGGGCAGGAACGTGTAGATCTTCGCTTCGGTGGTCTCGATGCCGCCGCTCGGGGCTTTCGATGCCTGCGCGCAGGCGCGCACGAGATCGAGCGGCTGCACCGGCTTCACCAGGAAGTCGGCAACCCGCATCTGCAACAGAACACGCGCGACATTGGCGTCGAAGGCTTGCGTGATGGCGATCACCGGCGGGCGAGCGCCGGTCCGTCCGGTCAGGCGCGCCAAGGCCGCCATCTCCTCGGGGGCGGAGGCGTCGAGGTCGACGACGACGACAGTCGTGTCGCTGACGTCGAGCGCGTCGGCTTGGGCGGCGACGGCGCCCTCCACGACGGCGAGATCGATGGCGCGCGATGCGCCGAAGGTGCCGCGCACCGCAGCGGCGAAGGCGGGGTCCGCCGTCACCACCAGCACTTTCGTATTCGTTCCGGTCGCCATTGCTGCGCTCTCGAAGCCTATGGCGTGCTGACTGGCTGGTTGACCGTCGGGCCGACGGGCGTCGTGTTGTTTTGCGGGCTCGCCGCTTGCGTGTAGCTGCCCGACGTGGTGGTACCCTTGGGCGGGATGACGCGGCCGGTCTTGTATCGGTCCATCGCGTTTTGCATGTCGATGCCGCTGTAGGCGATGTCGCGATCGGCGGACGCGGCCGGCCACGGATCGACCATCTGCACCAGCTTGTCGCCCTCGACCGTATTGCCGCCGAACGCCGAGATGGAATCGCGCCGCACCAGATATTCCGAGCAGCCGGCGAGCGAGACGAGCACGAGCGTCAGCACCGCGCCGCGCATGAAATCAGTGGACAGCCGCATAGGAGCCCCCTCGTGCCATGTCGAGCATGTGCCCGGTGAAGGGCTGGCCGCCTTCGGCATCGGCAATGTGACGCTCGGCGGAATTCGGCGAGCCGATGCCCGTGCGCGGCACTTCGGTCTTGCCCAGCAGGAAGAAGTCGACGTCGTTCGGCGGGACCGTATCTTCGGCCGGCGTGCGCAGGCCGTCGCCGGGCCGCGCCGGCCGCACCAGGTGCGGCGTCACGATGATCGCGAGGTCGGTCTCGTTCTTCTGGTAGGACTTCGACGAGAACAACGTGCCAAGCACCGGCACGCTGCCGATCCACGGCAATTGCTCGATCGCGTTCTTGTTGTCGTTCTGCAGCAGGCCGCCGATGACGAAGCTCTGGCCGTCGCGCAGTTCGACGGTGGTTGACGCGCGCCGCACGATCAGCGCCGGCACCGAGATGCCGCCCGGCACTGACACGGTATGCGTGGTGTCGATCTGGCTGACCTCAGGCTCGATCTTGAGGTTGATCAGACCGCGCCCCAGCACGGTCGGCGTGAAGGCCAGTCCGACGCCGTATTTCTTGTAGTCGACGGTCACCTGGCCGAGCGAGCCGGAGACCGGGATCGGATATTCGCCGCCGGCAAGGAAGCTCGCAGTGTCGCCGGACAGGGCGACCAGGTTCGGTTCGGCGAGACTGCGGGCGATACCCTTCTGCTCGAGGGCGTTGATCGCCACGTCGGTCGAGACGCCATTCGCGACCATGCGCCCGATCATGAAGCCGAACGGATTGCCGCCCGAGAGCACGCCGGCGGCGACAGCCGCCGAGCTCATCTCGTTGGAGTTCGTGTTGATGCCGCCATTGGTATTGCCAGGCTGACTGAAGGTTCCGCTGCCGCCGCTCGGCGAGATCGGCAGGTTGCCGGCCGGGGTGCGGTCGCCGATGTTGGTGATGCTGCTACCGCCGAACCGGTTCCACTGCACGCCGAGTTCGCGGCCGGCCTGGCGCGACAGTTCGATGAAGCGCACTTCCAGCATCACCTGCTGCGGCGATGCGACCGAGACGGAATTGATGACCTCCGGGCCGAACTGGCGGGCGATGGTCACCGCCTTGTCGAGTGTCACCGCATCCGCGACTTCGCCCGACAGCATGATACGGCCGTTGACGCTGGAGGCCTCCAGCGAAGAGCGGGGGAAGCGGCGCCGCAGTTCGTTGGTGAGCCGCGTCAGGTCATAGGTCACCTCGACATCGAAGATGCCGATGAGTTGCTTGTTCTCGGCATAGACCGACACGCGCGTGGTGCCGATCTTCTTGGCGAGGATCGAGAGTGTGTGGTCGGTGAGCGGATTGACGTCGGCGACGTTCGGATCGCCGACCGTGACGTCGACGAAGCTGCGGTCGGTGCGCACGTCCTGCGACTTTCCGATCGCGACCGTGACCATGCCGGTGCGGTGCGCGCCGCTGATCTGCACGATGCGCTCCTGCGCGTGCGCCGTCCCGATCATGCCGAGCAGTGCGATAAGCACTGTGATGGCAAGTGCGATGGTCAGATCACGCACCCAGTTACCGCCCCGGCGGCTCGCCTGCGCGCGCTGCCAGCGGAAGCCCGCGGCATGCTGGTCTTTATTGTTCTTGTTCAACGATACCCCCCGCCGTCCTGGCGTTTTGGTCTCACAGGCCAGGCTGCTTGCGTTTTGCTTCGGCAACCGCAGTGTCCGTCGCCTCGACCGGTACGGTGTATTCCTGCTTGGCGGTCGGGCGCATGACCACGACGGTGGTGGTCGCGCCCTTGTCGTTCGCGACGTCGCCGGACTCCAAATCCTTCAATGTAATTTTGCGCGTCTTCACGTCGGCGGTTTCGCCGGCCTTGCGCAGCAGCAAGGACAGGCTGCCGACCGAGGAGGCGAGCCACACTTTCTGCGCCTGGACGATGCTGACCTCGAGCGTCACGGATTTGGCGACAGCCGCCTTGTTGGTGCGCTCGTCGGCGCTCTGGTCAACGGCGAGCACGCGCGTGTCCTGCAGCACGACTTCGCTGGACGCCTGTCCCTTGTCGATCTGGCGCGTGAGCACCACGTCGACGTGGTCGCCCGGCAACACGAAGCCGCCGACGCCTTCGACGTCGTTGACGCGGATGGTCACCGCCTTCATGCCCGGCTTGACCAGCGCGGACAGCGTGGCGCGCTGACCCGGTCCGGTGATCTTCAGCGCCAGCACCGGCTCATTGCGTTCGACGGCGGCCAGCACGACGCGGCGGCCGGGAGAAAGGACATCGGAAATCTTGGCGAAGGCGCCGGCCGGCATTGCCTTTGACGGCCACGCAACCTCCTCGAGCATCGCCGCGCTCAACTCGGTTCCGAAGCGCAACGGCTGCTTGGCGACGACGATCGTCTGCGTCGCGAGCGGCTTGGCGCTGGACTCGATCGTCCTCACGCGCTGGTTCGCCTGGTTGTTCAGCCAGATCTGGGCGATGAACACGGCGAGCAGGCCGAAGACGACGGCGAACCCGATCATGACGACGGTACTGGCGCGCACGAGTTGTGTTCCGTTCGACGCTGTGTTGTTCCAATCAGCGCGAACAATAGAGAGCAGGAAGTGTGGAATTGCTGAAATTGATGCGCGCAATTCGCTCTATGCTGAAGAACATTTGAATTCACTTGGCCGGCACGCGTTTCGGACGGCGTGCGAGGCGATTTTCGTGCGCTTCGCCGCGGCCCGGCCGGCGTGCCGGCCGCTGCGGTAAGGAATAATCAAGCCTAACGATGTGCTGACGCGGCATTGCTCCTGTGGCGTTGTTGCGGCAACATAAGGCGCCGCCCACCAAGGCGGCGGACTGCCCACTCCGTCAAAGAGGGTGGGTGCAATAAGAATGATGAGAGAGGAAACGCCGATGCCGTCACCGCGCATCAGCTACGTCGACCCCGACACCGTCGATTCCGCTATGCGGGCGGAATTCGAGCGCTGCGCCCGCGAGGGCACGCCGCGACCCGAGAGTCAGGCGGTCCGGGCGCACGTTCCGGCGACGTTCTGGTCGTTCGCCAACACCTGGAACGACGTCTTCCGGAACGGCGTAGCCGACCACAGCATCAAGGAGTTGTGCCGGATCTACGTCTCGCGCTCGGTCCTGTGCGAGTTCTGCGGCAACCAGCGCTCGATGAAGGCGGCGAAGGCGGGATTGAAGGAGGACGATTACTCGGACCTCATTAACTTTGAATCGTCCTCGCGTTATGACGAGCGACAAAAAGCCGCGCTCGCCTATGCCGAGGCGATCACCTGGGATTTGCCGGCCGGCGACGAACTGTGGGCCCGCTTGCACAAGCACTTCAGCGAGCCTGAGCTGGTCGAGATCGGCTACTTCGTCGCGATCACCATGGGGCAGCAGCGCTGGCTGCGCACGCTGAACATCGAGCATCATCAGGTGCTCGCCGGTACCGACGGCTCGATGGCGCCGGGGTTCGAAACGATGGACGCGCTCCGGCAATCGAAGCAGGCGGCCGATTACTGGGCAAAGGTCGCGCCGAAACAGTCGCAGGCCGCCGAATGAGCATGCAGTCCGCCACGACCTCCGCTTCCCCGCCGCTCAACGCGATCGGCGAGCCACGCATTCGCGTCAACGGCCTCGGCAAGCACTACGGAACGCTCGAGGTGTTCCGTAATATCGACTTCGACGTTGGTGCGCGCGAGATCGTCGCCATCGTCGGTCCGTCGGGCTGCGGCAAGACCACGCTTTTGCGCTGCATCGACGGCTTGATCCCGTTCGATGTCGGCGAGGTGCGCGTCGGCGCCGAGCTCGTCACCGAGCCGACCGCCGGCGTCGCCATGGTCTTCCAGCATTTCGGTTTGTTTCCGTGGAAGACCGTGTTCGACAACGTCGCCTACGGCCTGCGCATGGCCGGCGCTTCGAAGGCCGACATCGAGCGCAAGGTGCCGGAATTCATCAAGCTCGTCGGGCTCGCCGGCTTCGAGAAGGCGTACCCGTACCAGATGTCGGGCGGCATGCAGCAGCGTTGCGGACTGGCGCGTGCGCTGGCCATCGAACCGAACGTGCTGCTGATGGACGAACCGTTCGCCGCGGTCGACGCGCAGACGCGCGAAATCCTGCAGTTCGAGCTGCTGCGCATCTGGGAGGAGCGGCCGACGGCGATGATCTTCGTCACGCACTCGATCGAGGAGGCGGTGCTGCTCGGTCATCGCGTAATCGTGCTCAAGGGCAGGCCGTCCAGCATCCACGAGACCATCACCATCGATCTGCCGGGCCCGCGCACACGCGACACGTTGCGTGAGCCGCGGTTCGCCGAACTGCGCGAGCGCGTCTGGTCGACATTGATGCGCGAGGCGCGCGCCGCGGAATTCGAACTGCAAACGTAAGGCCAAGAAACGAATACGTAACTCACGGGAGGATTTGATGCTTCGCAGAACTTTCACGATGATGGCCGGCGCGGCGCTCGTCGCTACCGCGTTCATCGGCGCCGCTCCGGCTTCGGCACAGGGCAAGAAGATCGTGCTCGCGGTCCCCGGCATTCCGCCGATCTACTCGGTGACGATCGCGTTCGTCGCGCAGAAGCAGGGCTTCTTCAAGAAGTACGGCGCCGACGTCGAGATCAAACCGTTCGATAACGGCACGGCGGCCGCGCGCGCGGTGGTGGCCGGCGACATCGATCTCGCCTGGTCGCCGACGCCGCCGGTGATCAATCAGGTGTCGAACGCCGGCGTGCCGCTGGTCGCCATCTACGGCATGCCTAATCCCGACTGGGTGCTCGGCACGACCGAGGCGGGCAAGACCTGCAAGGATCTGGCGGGCCAGGAAATCGGCGTCGACTCGATCAACGGCGCGCGCTCGGTCGCGCTGCGCTCGATGCTGGCGGCGGGCTGCAAGGACGTGAAGATCGATCAGGTCAAGCAGGTCGCGCTCGGGTCGAGCCCCGGCCCGGCGATGCTCGCAGGCCGCCTGCATTACGCTGTGCTGCATCTCGACGACCTCGCCGAGATCCAGCAGCAGGGCAAGAAGCTCAATATCCTGCTGGCGATGAAGAACACCAACCCGACCAGCCACTACCTGATTATGGTCGTGCGCAAAGACAATCTGGCGAAGAACCGCGACGCCATCGTGCGCACGGTCGCCGGCATGGTCGCGGCGGCGCGCTTCATGCAGGATCCGAAGAACGCCGATGCGGTCGCCGAGGCCGCTTCAGTGACCGGGCACAACAAAGAGGTCAACAAGCTGGCGCTCGAGGAATTCCTCAAGATCAACTTCTGGGCGGCCAAGGACGACGGCATGCCGAAGAACAAGATCGAGGCGGTGGCCGCGCTGATGAAGAAGATCGGCTCGATCAAGCCGGACAAGCAGCCGGTGAGCTACGATCAGTTCGTCGACGCCTCGGTGTGGAAAGATGCCAACGCGATGGTGAAGTGATCGCGCGGCGCCTTAGCCGACAAGCTGTCGTCCCCCGCGAAAGCGGGGGACCCAGTTCTTCGAAGCGTTTTGCAAGCAATTGCTGGATCGCCCGCTTTCGCGGGCGATGACGCCGCAGCAAGAAGAGAGCCCGTGTACTTTAATATCCGCCGCAACCTGCCGGTCTGGCTCAGTGTCTTCGCCGGCATCGCGCTCTGGGAAATCGCCGGGCATCTGACCAGCCCGGCGTTCCTGGTGCCGTTCTCCGAGACGCTGGTGCGGCTGTGGCAGCTCACGGTGCACGGCGAATTTCTCACGCAGCTGCTCGACTCCGCCGAACTGTTCTGCACCGGTTTCATCCTGGCGCTGATCGTCGGCGCGCCGCTCGGCCTTCTGTTCGCACGCGTGCGCGTGCTGCGCGTCGGCGTCGAGCCCTACATCATGCTCCTCTACGCCACGCCGATGGTGGCGCTCATTCCGTTCATCCTGTCGCTGATGGGCTTCGGCTTCGCGCCCAAGGTGCTGGTGGTGTTCCTCTTCACCGTGTTTCCGGTGCTCTACAACACGGTTGAGGGCGCGCGCAGCATCAAGCCGGAGATGATCGAGGTGGCGAAGTCCTTCCGCTCCGGCGAATGGGCGCTGTGGCGCGAGGTCATGCTGCCGTACACCTTGCCCTACATGATGACCGGCGTGCGCCAGGCGATCGGCCGTGCGCTGGTCGGCATGATCGCCGCCGAGTTCTTCCTGTCGTCGACCGGGCTCGGCCAGCTGATCATGGGGGCGTCGCAGGACTTCGACACCGCCGGTGTGTTCGCCTCCATCTTCGTCATCGGCATCCTCGGCGTCGGGCTGACGCGGCTCGGGCTGATGATCGAGCAGCACTTCGCGCGCTGGAGGCAGTGAGCGATGGCCGAGCAAGCCTTGTCCGCAACCGCGCCGGCCGCGCCCAAGCCGAAGGCGGAGACACGTCGCGAAGCCTCGAGCTTGGTGCCGCGCCTGATCACCGGCGCGGTCATTCTCGGGCTATGGGAGAGCGTCGTGCGCGGCTTCGCGCCGGGCTACGTCGCCAAGCCGAGCAGCATCGTGCTGGCGATCCCGCGCGTCATCGTCGATCCGACGTTCCTCACCGCCCTCGGGCAGACGCTGGCGGCGGTGGCGGAGGGGCTGGCGATCACGCTCGTGCTCGGCTCGGGGATCGGCATCCTCATGGGCCGCAGCCCGCTCGTCGACCGCATGATCCGCGTCTATGTCAACGGCTTCAACGCGCTGCCGATGATCATCGTGCTGCCGCTGTTCTCACTGTGGTTCGGCTATACCAGCGGCGCCCGCATCGCCACCATCATCTTCGCCGCGATCTTCGCAATCACCATGAACGTCGCGGACGGCGCCCGCGCGGTGCCGCGCGAATATGTCGAGGTGTCGCGCTCGTTCCGTTCGGGACGGCTGCGTACGTTGATCGACATCGTGCTGCCGGCGTCGATGCCCTACCTGCTTGCCGGCTTCCGTCTCGCCGCCGGCCGCGCGCTGATCGGCGCGGTCGTCGCCGAGTTCTTCCTGTCGATCGGCGGCCTCGGCTTCTACATCCTCTACAATTCTCGCTCGTACCACCACAACGAGGCCTTCGTTGGCGTGCTGCTGCTCGCCGCGTTCGGCGTAGGCTTCGAGGTGTTGGTGCAATGGGCCACGCGCCGCTTCATGCCGTGGTACCGGCGTGGCGAGAAATAGCACCTACCCGCAGGACGTACCCATGTCATCCGATCTGCTGAAGTCCGCCGTCGCCCATTGGGGCGCACGCTTCGTCGCCAACGGCGTCGTGCTCACCGACTTCGAGGAAGTCACCAAGTCGCTCAACAGCTACGACGACTGGTGCCGCGCCTGGTCGGCGCGCGCGGCGCATCACGAGCAGCTCGGCCGCGAGGCTCTGGCGCGCGGGCACAATCTCACCGCCGGCGAATGCCTGCAGCGCGCCGGCGTCTATTATCATTTCGGTTCGTTCCTGTTCGCGCACGATCCGCAGCAGATGAAGGCGGCGCACCGGAAGCAGATCGAATGCCGCCAGCTCGCACTGCCGCATCTCTCCCCGCCCGGCGAGCGCGTCGAGATTCCCTACGAAGGCAAAAAGCTGGCTGGTATCCTGCGCAAGCCGCCCGGCGTGGCGAAGCCGCCGGTGGTGGTGATGGCGGTCGGTCTCGATTCCACGAAGGAAGAGACCGACGCCTACGAGATGCCGTTCCTCGCGCGCGGCATGGCGACGCTCGTCTTCGAAGGCCCGGGTCAGGGCGAGGCGCAGTATGATTTCGCGATCCGTGGTGACTACGAAGTGCCGGTGACGGCCGTGCTCGACTATGTCGAGACGCGCAGCGATCTCGACACGAAACGCATCGGCATGTGGGGCGTCAGCCTCGGCGGCTACTACGCGCCCCGCGCCGCGGCTTTCGAGAAACGGATCAAGGCCTGCATCGCGCTCGGCGGTCCGTTCAACATGGGCGCCGCGTTCGACAGCCTGCCCGATCTCACCCGCGAAACCTTCCGCATCCGCAGCCATTGCAAGACGCGGGAAGAGGCGCATCGGAACGCCAACACGCTGTCGCTCGAAGGGGTGGCGCAGAACATCACCTGCCCGATCTTCATCGTGAACGGCCGCCAGGATCGCGTCATCCCGGCGGCCGACGCCGAGCGCCTGGCGCGCGAGGTCAAGGGCCCGGTCACGCTGATGATGATCGAGGACGGCAACCACATCGCCAACAACCGCGCCTATCGCTGGCGATCGCAGTCGGCGGACTGGATGAAGGAGCAATTGGGGTAGGGTTAGCCCGGTTGCGTGCGGCAGAAGACCGGCTAATGTCCGCGCCAAATTCGGACAGGAGCCCCTCAATGCCGTCGACCTATCTCGATTCCGCGATCTTCCGGGACGTCTTCACCACCGCGGCCATGCGCCAGGTATGGTCGGACGAGAACCGTGTCCAGAAATACCTCGATTTCGAGAAGGCGCTGGCGGTGGCGCAGGCGCGGCTGAAGATCATCCCGCAGGAGGCCTGCGACGAGATCGTCAAGCACTGCGACGTCAAGGAATACGACTTCGCCAAGCTGAAGGAGGCCACCGAGCGCATCGGCTATCCGGTGTTGCCGGTCGTGCAGCAGCTGGTGAAGCTGTGCAAGGACAAGCTCGGCGAGTGGTCGCACTGGGGCGCCACCACGCAGGACATCACCGACACCGCCACGGTGCTGCAGATCCGCGACGCGCTCGACCTCGTCGGCGCCGAGATCGACGGCATCTGCAATGCGCTCGCCGCGCTGGCCAAGAAGTATCGTGACACGCCGATGGCCGGCCGCTCCAACCTGCAGCAGGCCGTGCCGATCACCTTCGGCTATAAGGTGGCGACCATCCTCGCCGGGTTCGAGCGCCATCGCGAACGCCTGAAGCAGTTGAAGGAGCGCGTGCTGGTCGGCGAGTTCGGCGGCGCCGCCGGCACGTTGTCGTCGCTCGGCACCGAAGGCCTCAAGTGCCAGGTCGAGCTGATGAAGGAACTGAAGCTCGGCCAGCCGGCGATTTCCTGGCACACGGTGCGCGACTGCATCGCCGAGGTCGGCTGCTTCCTCGGCCTCGTCACCGGTTCCTGCGGCAAGATCGCGTTCGATGTGAAGCTGTTGATGCAGACTGAAGTGGAAGAGGTCTATGAGCCCTTCCATCAAGGACGCGGCTCGTCCTCGACCATGCCGCAGAAGCGCAACCCGATCTCCTCGGTCTACATCACCGCGCAATCGGCGATCGTGAAGCAGCACGTCGCCGCGTTGCTGGAGGCGATGGTCGAGGACCACGAGCGCGCCACCGGACCGTGGGAGATCGAGTGGATCATCCTGCCTGAGATCTTCATGCTGTCGGCCGGCGCGCTGGCGCAGACGCGTTTCGTGCTCGAGGGCCTGCAGGTCAACGAGAAGAAAATGCGCGAGAACCTCGACCTCACCAAGGGCCTCATCATGTCGGAAGCGGTGATGATGAAGCTCGGCGATCGCATGGGCCGCAATTACGCGCACGACCACGTCTACGACCTCTGCCGCGAGGTGGTGAAGACGGGCACGCCGCTGATCGATCTGCTCGAGAAGGACGCGGAGATCAAGAAGTACGCCAACCGCAAGGAGCTCGAAGCGATGGTCGATCCGGCGAACTATCTCGGCGTCGCCGGCGAAATGGTCGACCGCGTCCTGGCGATGCGTAAGAAATAATCGCTCTTTCTGTCGTGGCCGGGCTCGCGCTTCGGCGCGGCCTGGTGACGACCGTCAAGGCTTTGGCTTTGTTATCCAGACAGCTGCCGCCACAAGTAGCGTCAGCACGCCGAGCCCGACGAACAACACAGGCAGCGTCACGCCCTGCTTTTGCAGGAGCGCGACGACGACCGTCGCCGCGGTCATGAAGCCGGCATTGAGCACGTTCACGCCGGCAATCGTGCGCGCGCGGTAGTCGGTGGCCGACCAGACCTGCACGGCGGCGAAGGCCGGCACGATAAACAGGCCGCCGGCGATGGCGAGGCCGCACAGGTCGATCGCTGCGCGCAAACCGATCGAAGTCGCAAGCACCGTGCCGGGCGGCTGCCACGCAGTCGCGGACGCGACGCCAAGCGTCGCAATCCCGAGGTCGATGGCGAAGGCGCCGAGTAGCGCACTGCCCGCGACCGTGATGCCGAGCACGATGCGTCCGTGCGATAGCCGTGCCGCCAGCGCTGAGCCGATACCGACCGCGACCGTGAACAACGCGAGATAGGCCGTCACCGTCGATTGGTCGCCGCCGATCAAGGTCTTGATCAGCGGCGGCAGCAGCGACAGAACGACGATGCCGACGAGCCAGAACCAGCTCGTCACCAGCGCGCCCCACCACAGCCGCGCGTCGCCGCGCAGATGCCGCAGCATGGCGAGCGTCGACGCGATGATATTGACGCGCACGCTGAGATGCGGCGCGCGTTCGCCGCTCGGCGGGATGAACAGCGCCGCGATCCAGGCGGCGAGCGCGAAAGCGATCACCAGCGGCGCGAAGCCGAAGGCGCCGCCGCGATGCGCGGCGAGGCCGCCGGCGATGGTGCCGAGCAGGATGGCGACGAAGGTGGCGCCCTCGATCAGCGCGTTGCCGGCTGGCAGTTTTTCGCGCGGCAGATGGTCGGGTAGGATGCCGTATTTCATCGGCCCGAACAGCGAAGCGAGCACGCCGAAGCCGGCCAACGCGGTGAACAGGATCGGCAATGACTCGCGCGCATAGCCCCATACCGCGAGCGCCGCGACGAAGATCTCGACGAACTTGGCGGCCTGCGCGACGCGCGCCTTGTCGTAACGGTCGGCGAGCTCGCCGCCGAGGCCCGACAGGATGAAATAGGGGGCGATGAAGATGGCGCTCGCCGCCGTGATCAGCGCTTCGGCGTCCGCATGCTCGCGGAAGAGGATGAGGAAGATCAGTGCCGTCTTGAGGAAGTTGTCGTTGAAGGCGGCGAAGAACTGGCACCAGAACAGCGGCGCGAACCGCCGCGAAAGCAGCAGCGGCGTGCCGGTCGCGTCCATGCCGTCTGGTTAACGCAAACGCTCCCGCCGCACCATCGGCCGTGAATGGCTCAAACCGGCTCGTTCCGCTCGAACAGATCGGCGAGCACCGAGCCAAGCCCGAAGCCGAGCGACATCACGAGGGCGATCCCGAACAGCGCCAGCCACATCCGCGCCTCCCCATCCAAGGTTGGAAGCGCGTGGCAACGTCGCGGACCGGTGTCTGGTTCCCGGTTTTGTCCCCGCTATCCCCTGGATATGCTTGACTGTCGTTAACCATCCGCGCCCGAATTCCGCAGCGGCCGGGGAGGGCAGACATGGCCATCATCTTCAATCAGGACGAAATCGCGGCCGAACCGGCCGGCGCCGGCGCCCGCCGGCAACACTTGCTCACCGGCGCGCGCGTGTCCGGCACCGCGATTCTGCTCGACCGCATCGCGCTCGATGCCGGCGGCGAGATGACGCTCTTCGTGCCGGGGGGCAGCGTCGCCTGGCTGCAGGGCCTCGACGGCCAAGCACTGTTGAAGCACGCTGGTGGTGACGCCGTTGTGAGCAAGGCGCAGGTCGCTGTCCTCGCGCCGGGCTCGTCCGTCACGTTGCGCGCCGCGCACGGTGCGACCTTGCTCTACGGCGAGACTCCCAACGCCGCCCGGCTCGATCCCGCCTTCGCGCAGAACCCGCCGGCTTTCCGCATTGCCGACTGGACGCGCGAGCCCGTGCTCGATTCCGAGCACGACGCGCGCAAGCGCATCTATCTCGTCACGCCGAAGCTGTTCGGCACCAAGGCGGTGAAAGGCGAGATGATCATCTATCCGCCCGGCACCGCGGCGGCCAACCATCATCACGAGGGCGCCGAGCATTTCATGTACATACTGCGCGGCCGCGGCATCGTTTACGCCAACGAGAAGCCGTTCCCGGTGCGTGTCGGCGACGTCGTCTATTATCCGGATCGCGAACGGCATTACCTCGAAGCGGCGCGCGACCAGGAATTGATATTCGCCGAATTCTTCGCGCCGGCGGAGTTCAGGACGACCTGGGTTGATGAAAGTCAGGTGTGTACCTGGCTGCCGACCGGCCGCGACATCGAAGGCCGCCTGCCGGTGCGCGAGATTGCCGCCCATTCGTCGGCACATGTTACCAATCCGCAGGACGTGTAATGTTCCGGGCGAAAATTTGAATTCGTCGTGCTTGACTTTGCGCCGCATGAGCGCAGACTTTCGCTCGTACCTTGCTGGCGCGGAGGTTTAGATGCTTCCACCGGGTCGAAAGGCCGCGTAGATCGTTGCGTCGTTCGTTCGGCGCGTGACGGAGCGGCATCAACACGAACGGTTCGCCGGGCGCGGCCCGCGCGGGTCGCATCAGTCAGGCAAGACCCCCTTTCGGCCGCGCCCTGCGAGCTCTCTCGCAGTTTCTAAATCGTCTCTGCAAGCGATCGCGCACGAGCGCGGTCCCGCGCCGCCGGAACCTGCGTGCGGGAGCTGACGTTGTTCGTCCGAAAACGATGGACCAGCAATGGAGGCGGCCATGGTGCGCGCGGACCAGATCAGGGAAGACATGGAAATCGTCGGCAATGACGGCGAGCACGTCGGCATCGTCGATGGCATCGATCCCGACGGCGAGATCAAGATCAGCCGCAGCGATACGCCGGACCGCCTGCACCATTTCCTGCCGCTGGCCACCGTCGAGTTCGTCGACGACCGCGTGCACTTGAACCGCACCAGCACCCGCGCCATGGCGGAGTGGCGATAGCCGCCGTTGCCCTCCCAACTCCTCTCGGCCTTATCCCGAGACGCGCAGCTTCACTGCGCTCCTCAGCACGAGGGCGGAATAGATACATCGCTGGGAAAAACCGCTGGTGCCGGCGGAGGGATTTGAACCCCCGACCCCCCGCTTACGAAGCGGATGCTCTACCGCTGAGCTACGCCGGCTGAAACCGCGCCTCTGATATCGGCGCGGGCCGCCGATGGCAAGCAATCTACTTGAACAGGTCCTTGATCTTCCGCCGTGGCGCCTCGGGCGCTACGGCGGCTTCCGGTTCGGCGTCGACATCGAGCCCGGAACCCGGCCCCGGGTCGTCGGGAGCGTGTACCAGCGGGATCACCGGCTCGACCGGCCGCGCGTTGACAGGCTTCGCCTCGGACGCGGCCACAGGCGGCGATTCCGCCGGCGGCGCGACCGGGCCCGGCTCGGGCCTGGCCTCTAGCACTTTGGCCGGAGCCGCCGCTGGCACCGGCGCGTCCGGCGTCATGATCTCGATCACTGGCCGGCTGATGCCGATTTCGGCGAGCGGCACGCGCCATTCGAAGCCGTCGAGGCGGCCGGCGGGGCTCACCGGCAGCCACCTCTCGGAGACGACACCGTCGGCGGTCCAACTCGGATCGCCGGAGGCGCGCACGGCGCGCGCCATCCATTCGCGCACGCGGCCGGTATCGCCGTGCTCGGCTTCCTCGATGCCGGCCATCAGCGCAGCCACGCGCGGCGTGGGCGCGGCGACGTAGGACATCAGCGCCTCGCGGGCGACAGTGAATTCGCGCGTGTCGAGCGCGGCGCGGCCGACCGCCAGCGCGCTCTCGATGTGACCCGGCGCGAGGCCCGCCAGCTTCTGCATGCGGTTGAGCCGCTCGCGCGCCGAGTCGCCGAGCCGCACGTCGGCATAGGCCTCGGCCAGATCGGGATGCGGATTGGCGACCCACGCGCGCTCCAGAATACGCCGCGCCTTGCGCTGCTCGTCCGCCTCGGCGAGTCGCCGTCCCGCCAGCGCCGCCGCCGGCACCAACTCGGGCGCCAACTTCACCGCCTCGAGCACGTCGGCGCGCGAAGCGTCGCGATCGCTGTCGTCGACCGCGAGCGCGCGCGCCGTCAGCAGCACCGCGCGCTTGCGGCGATAGTCGGCCTTCTGCAGGCCGCTCTTCATGTTCTCCAGCGCGGCGAGCGCGCCGCTCCAGTCGGCGACGGCGCAGCGATCGTCGAGCACTGCCTGTGCGGCCCAGCCGAGCGCGGGTGCTGCCTGCGCCGCTTCCTCGGCGACGCGCCGCGCGGCGACATGGTCGTTGCGCCGCTGCGCCTCGATGTAGAGGCCGCGCAGGCCGAGCAGTCTGGTCTCGTCGCGGCGGCTCATGGCCCGAAACGCCTGCTCGGCGCCGGTGCGGTCGCCCGCCATCTGCGCCGCCTGCGCCTCCAGCAGCAAGGCCAGCGGGTCACCTGGAGAAAGCCGGCCGGCGTCGTCGGCAGCGCGGCGCGCGAGGCGCAGATCGCCGGAGCCGACGGCGATCAGGCCGCGCGAGATGGCGAGATAGCCCCGCATCGCGCGGCGGTGCCGGAAAAACAGCGACACCTGCTCCGGCGCGCGCCACAGCCCGCGCAGAATCGACCAGACGAGGATGGCGGCGACGACGAGCGCGATGAGGGCGACGAACGCCACCGTCAGCGACGTCTCGACGCGATAGCCCATCCAGGTCAGCGCGATGTCGCCCGGACGATCGGCGATCCAGGCGAAGCCGCTCGCGATCAGCGCCAGCGCGATGAGGAAGGCGAGGATGCGGATCATTGCGCCCCCGGAGCGAGCGCGCGGGCGCTTGATGAGGCGAGATCGTTGGCGGCGGCGAGCGCGGCCCGCCGCGCTTTCACGCGCGCGAGCCAGTCCTTCGCCGGCGCCTGCGCCGCTTGCGGCAGCTTGCCGACATCCGTCGCGGCGGCGTCGATGTCGTTGTGCGCGGCCTCCACCTCGAGCCGCGCCAGCACGTCGGCGGGTTGATCGCCCGACGGCACATTGACGGGGCTGACGCGCACGAGCCTGCCGGCGTTGGCTTCGAGGCGATCGAGGAACGAGCCGGAGACTGGCGCGCGAGGCGCCGCGATCTTCTGCATCTGCGGCACAAGATCGCGCAATTGCTGCGCCAATGAGGCGGCGCTCGGAATGCCGTCGGCGACGAACTGTTGCAGCGGCGCGAGCCTGTTCGCGTCGGCGCCGAGCGCCTTCGCTTGCGCGAGCTCGGCCTGATACGGCGCGCCGCTCGTCACGGCATTGCGCAGTGCCTGCGCCGCGAGCGCCAGCCGGGTCGCCGAGGTCGCGGCGGCGCTCTGCTTGATCGCGTTGCGTGCCGATTGCTCGGCCTGTTCGAGGCTAGCGAGCTTCTGCTGCACGCTGTCGATGTCGGCGCGCGTCACCGTGCTCGCCTGATTGCGCGCGAGGTCCTGCACCTGCGTCTGCATCTGCGTCACCGATTTGTCCGCACTGTCGGCGGCGGTTCGCGCCTGTGATGCGTTGGCGGCGATGTCGTCGATGCGCTTGTTCAGCGCGGAAAGCGCGGTGTCGCCCGACTTGAGCGCGCTCTCGGCCGACGACAGGCGCTGCGCGAGCGGCGCGACGGCGTTCTGCAGATCGGTCAGCTTCTGCGCGGCTTGCTGATCGGTGCCGCCGCTCTTCGGCAAATTCTTCAGCGTCGCCTCGATCTGCGCCACGCGCTGCGACAACGCATCGACCGCTTTCGCCTCGACCGAGGCGGCCGGTGCGGGGCGATTCTGCAAGGCCTGGAGCTGCCGTTGCAGTTGCGCGATCTGTTGCTGCGCCTTGGTGTCGGGCTGTACCGTCACCTGCGGCGCCGGCAACACGCCCTCATACCAGAGCCCGCCGACTACGGCGGCGACCACGATGCCGCCGACAATCCCGGCACCGAGCAATGCCGCCATGGGCGCGCCGCGGCGGGCGTCGGCGGGCGGCGCGGCCGGGGAGGGCGAGGCCTCGGGCTCGGCGGCGGCCCGTGGCGGCTCCTCGGGCGGCGGAGGCGGTGGCTCGGGCGGGCTGTCGCTCGGCGCCGCACTGACGGGGCCAGACATCGGCTCGGGCGCCGGATCCGCCGCAGGTGGCGGCGTCACTTCGGTGGCGGTGAGGTCGATGGTCGGCGCCTTGCGCTTGCGGGCGGCATCGGGCGCGTCCGGCGCTTTGCGCTTCTCTGCCATGCGGCCTTTCTCCCGAATCCCCGCCCTGCGGCTAGCAGATAACGCAAACGGCGCGATTGCGCCACGTCAACGACCGGACACCTCCAGAAGTTCGATCAGCGAGGCCTCGTCGGGGTGCATCGCCACGGCGATGCGCGCGGCGCCGGCCTGCAGCAACGGCGCGGCCACCCGGTCTGAAAGACACAGGTGATGCACCGCAAGCGCCTCCGCTTCCACCCTGGCGGCGCGCGCGCCGGCGATGTAGTTCTCGGCGCTGCGCTTCGAATAATGCAGCACCGCGTCGAGGCTGCCCTCGCGCAATGCGTTGATGAGCGCCGGCGGCAAGGGTGCGGTGACGGCGCGATAGACGACGCGCATCTCTGCCGCGATGCGGTGACGCGCCAGCGCGCCGACGAGATCGGCCGCGCGGTCTTCGCCGGCGAGATAGAGGAGCGGCGTCGTGCTGCGATGCTGCTCGGCAATGAGCTGCACCAGATCGTGCACATCGCCGACCGCTGCCTCGACCTGGCCGAACCCTGCGGCGCGCGCGGCCTCGGCGCTGCGTGCGCCGACCGCAAAGACTTTCAACTGCAACAGACCGGCACGCGCCGGATTATCGGCGATGGCGCCCGGCGCATTGGCGCTGGTGATGGCGATGCCGCTCCACGTACCGGACAGATCGGCGGCGATCGGCGCGACCCGCATCAGCGGCGCCAGCAGCACGTCATGGCCGCGCGCGCGCAGCGCCTTGGCGCTGCGTTCGCCGTCGACTTGCGGGCGGGTGACGGCGACGCGCATGGTCAATCGAAGAAGTGCGGGCCGGCGATGCGCATCAATTCGCGCGCCGCTTCGGCGCCAATGGCTGCGGCGTCCTTCACATGTCCGTTGCCGGACATGTCATGCGCTGCCTTGCCATCTGGCCGCGCGATGAGGCCGCGAAAATGCACGCTGTCATTGACGATGACGGCGTGTCCGGCGATCGGCGTCTTGCACGAGCCGTCGAGCTCGGCGAGGAACGCGCGTTCGCAGGCGAGCGCCGTGAACGTGGCTTCGTGATTGATGCGCGCCAGCGCCTCGCGCGTGGGCGCATCGTCGGCGCGCGCCTCGATGCCGATGGCACCCTGGCCGACCGCCGGCAGGAATTCGTCGACGCTCATGATCGCGGTTGCGTGCTGCGTGAGGCCCAGCCGCTTCAGCCCGGCGAGCGCCAGCAGCGTGGCGTCGGCTTCGCCTTCGTCGAGCTTGCGCAGTCGCGTTTCAACATTGCCGCGCAGTGGCACCACATTGAGGTCGGGGCGCAGGCGCTTCGCCACCGCCTGCCGCCGCAGCGAGGCGGTGCCGAGCGTCGCGCCCTGCGGCAAATCCTGCAGGCGCTTCGCCTTGTGGCTGATGAACACGTCGCGCGGGTCCTCGCGCTCGAGGCAGGCGGTGAGCGCCAGCCCCGGCTGCGAGATTGTCGGCATGTCCTTCGAGGAATGCACGGCGAGGTCGACCCGCCTGTCGAGCAGCGCCTCCTCGATCTCCTTGGTGAACAGGCCCTTGCCGCCGACCTCGGCCAGCGGCCGGTCCTGGATGCGGTCGCCGGAGGTGCGGATGACGACGATCTCGATGGCCTCCTTGGGCGCACCCAGCGCGGCGGCGATCTGCGCCTGCACCATGTGCGCCTGCACCAGCGCCAGCGGGCTGCCGCGCGTGCCGATACGCAGGAGAGCGGTGGATTGCGCCATGGTTCCTCTCGATGTTAGGGCACCTTTTAGTTCACCATCGGCCCGAAGGGGAGTGCAACGTCATTCCGGGCAGGCGCGCAGCGCCCCGGGATGACGGCGACAAGAGAAGCCCATGATCGTCCTCGGCATCGAGACGACCTGCGACGAGACCGCAGCCGCGGTGGTGGAGCGGCAGGCGGACGGCCGCGGCCGTATCCTGTCCAACGTCGTCCTGAGCCAGATCGACGAGCACGCGGCGTTCGGTGGCGTGGTGCCGGAGATCGCCGCGCGCGCCCATGTCGAGGTGCTGGACGGCATCGTCGCCGAGGCGATGGAGCAGGCCGGTGTTGCGCTCAACCGCATCGACGGCATCGCCGCCGCCGCCGGACCGGGCCTGATCGGCGGCGTCATTGTCGGCCTGACCACGGCCAAGGCCATCGCCATGGTCGCGGGCAAGCCGCTGATCGCGGTCAATCATCTCGAGGCGCACGCGCTGACCGCGCGGCTCACCGACGCGACGCCGTTCCCCTACTGCCTGTTCCTCGCCTCCGGCGGCCACACCCAGATCCTCGCTGTGCGCGGCGTCGGTGATTACGTGCGCCTCGCCACGACGATGGACGACGCCATCGGCGAGGCCTTCGACAAGACGGCGAAGCTCTTGGGCCTCGGCTACCCCGGCGGCCCGCAGGTGGAGAAGGAGGCCGCGCGCGGCAATCCGACCCGCTTCGCACTGCCGCGGCCGATGCAGCACCGCAAGGAACCCGACTTCTCGCTGTCCGGCCTGAAGACGGCGTTGCGCCTCGAAGCGGAAGCGATCGCGCCTTTGTCCGACGAAGACGTGTCCGATCTCTGCGCCTCGTTCCAGGCGGCGGTGGTAGACGTCGTCTACGACCGCCTGCGCGCGGGCCTGCGCATCTTCCGTGCGCAGTACGGCACACCGAATGCGCTGGTCGTGGCCGGCGGCGTCGCAGCCAACCAGGCCATCCGCGACGTGCTGCTCAAGCTCGCGACCGAAGAGAAGATACTGCTCGTCGCGCCGCCGCCCGACTTGTGCACCGACAACGGCGCGATGATCGCCTGGGCCGGTGCCGAACGGCTGGCGCTCGGCATGGTCGACACGCTCGACGTGGCGCCGAAGGCGCGCTGGCCGCTCGACGAAGTGGCCGCGGCGCGCGGCCGCAAGCTCAACACGGCGGCGTACAAATGAGCATCGACCGCATCGGCGTCATCGGCGGCGGCGCGTGGGGGACGGCGCTGGCGCAGACCTGCGCGCGCGCCGGGCGCAGTGTCACCTTGTGGGAATACGATGCCGGCAACGCCGCGCATCTCACCGACAAGCGCGAAAGCAAATTCCTGCCGGGCGTGAAATTGCACGACGCCATCGCCGTCACCACCGATCTGGCGCAGATGGCGACGAGCGGAGCGATCCTGCTGGTGGTGCCGGCGCAGGCGATGCGTTCGACGCTGAAAGCGCTCGCGCCCGTGATCGCGCCAAATACGCCGCTGATCGCCTGCGCCAAGGGCATCGAGCACGGCACGCATAAGTTCATGACCGAGATCATTGCCGAATGCGCACCGAAGGCGTTGCCGGCGATCCTTTCCGGTCCGAGCTTCGCCGCCGACGTCGCGCGCGGCCTGCCGACGGCGGTGACTGTCGCCGCGGCCGATGCGGACGTCGCCGAAGCGCTGGCGCATGCGATGAATTCCGGCACGTTCCGGCCGTATCATTCGACCGACGTGCGCGGCGTCGAGCTCGGCGGCGCCACCAAGAACGTGCTCGCCATCGCCGCAGGTATCGTCAGCGGTCGTGGGCTGGGGGCGAGCGCGCTTGCGGCGATGACGACGCGTGGCTTCGCCGAGCTGGTGCGCTTCGGTCGTGCTTGCGGCGCCAAGACGGAAACGATGATGGGCCTCTCCGGCCTCGGCGATCTCATCCTCACCTGCGGCACGCCGCAGTCGCGCAACTTCTCCTGCGGGGTCGCGCTCGGCAAAGGCGAGGCGGCGGCAACCGCATCGCACGGCAAGCTGGCCGAAGGCGTGTTCACCGCGCCGGTGCTGCTGGAGATGGCGCGCGACAAGGGCGTCGACATGCCGATCTCGGAAGCGGTGGCCGCCGTGCTCGCCGGCGAGCTTACTGTGGATGCGGCCATCGAGTCGCTGCTGACAAGGCCGCTCAAGTCGGAAGAATGACTTTTTTTTCACCTCTCCCCGCTTGCGGGGAGAGGTCGACACGCCGAAGCGGTAGCGAAGGCGTGTCGGGTGAGGGGGCGTCGAATTTAAAGCAGGAGCGGCGAGGCCCCCTCACCCGGCTCGCATCTCGCTTCGCTCGATGCTCACCGCCCTCTCCCCGTAAACGGGGAGAGGGAAAAGCAAGTCGGAAGAATGACGATGGCTCACTGGCTCTTGAAATCGGAACCGGACGTGTTTTCGTGGGACGATCTGGTCAAGCGCGGCGCGAAGGGCGAGCCGTGGACCGGCATCCGCAACCACACTGCCAAGCTCAACATGATGAAGATGAAGAAGGGCGATCGGGGATTCTTCTATCACTCGAATATCGGCAAGGAGATCGTCGGCATTTGCGAGGTGGTACGCGAGGCCTATCCGGATCCGACCGCGAAGGCCGGCGAGCCGTGGGTCTGCGTTGACGTCAAGGCTGTGGAGGCGCTGAAGAAGCCGGTGACCCTGGCGGCGATCAAGGCCGAGCCGAGGCTTGCCGAGATCCAGGTGCTCAAGCAGTCGCGGCTGTCGCTGCCGGCCATCACCGACGCCGAGTGGAAGCTGGTCTGCAAGATGGGCGGGCACTAGCGGCCGGCCGCCTGCCGCTCCGCCGCGGCGGCACCATGATCTGCATCAAGCGGCAACCCCTGCCAAAGTGCGACTTGGTGCGCCTTGTCGCCACGCGCGCCGCTGTCGCATAATGGCTCCAAAGTCGCTCAATTATCCCCCACGGGTTTCAACCGCGGGGTGGGAGGAAGACAGCCATGTCCGATGACAAAATGTATGCCGTTCCCGCCGACTGGCAGAAGCGCGCCTTGGTCGACGACGCGAAGTACCAGGAGATGTATGCGCGCTCGATCAAGGACCCGAACGGCTTCTGGGGCGAGCAGGCCCAGCGCATCGACTGGATCAAGCCTTTCACCAAGGTGAAGAACAGCAGCTACGATCCGCATAACGTCTCGATCAAATGGTTCGAGGACGGCACGCTCAACGCCTGCTTCAATTGCGTCGACCGCCATCTGGAGAAGCGCGGCAACCAGACTGCCATCATCTGGGAAGGCGACGATCCGAAGGATTCCAGGACCGTCACCTACAAGGAGTTGCACGCCGAGGTATCGCGCTTCGCCAACGTCCTCAAGAAGCAGGGCGTCAAGAAGGGCGACCGCGTCACCATCTACATGCCGATGATCGTCGAGGCGGCTTATGCCATTCTCGCCTGCGCCCGCATCGGCGCGGTGCACTCGGTGATCTTCGGCGGCTTCTCGCCGGATTCGATCGCCGGCCGCGTCGACGACTGCAAGTCGGACGTCATCGTCACCGCCGACGAAGGCGTGCGCGGCGGCCGCAAGATCCCGCTGAAGGAGAACGTCGACGCCGCCTGCGAGAAGGCGCCGGTCAAGTGCGTCATCGTCGTCAAGCGCACGAACGCGAAGGTCAACATGAAGGCCGGGCGCGACGTCTATTACGACGACGTCGCCAAGACCGTGCCGGCCGACTGCCCGTGCGAGGAGATGAGCGCCGAGGACCCGCTGTTCATCCTCTATACGTCGGGCTCGACCGGCCAGCCGAAGGGCGTGCTGCACACGACCGGCGGCTATCTCGTCTACACCTCGATCACGCATCACTACGTGTTCGACTATCACGACGGCGACATCTACTGGTGCACCGCCGACGTCGGCTGGGTCACCGGCCACAGCTATATCGTCTACGGGCCGCTCTCGAACGGCGCTATATCGCTGATGTTCGAAGGCGTGCCGAACTATCCGACGACTTCGCGTTTCTGGGAGGTGTGCGACAAGCACAAGGTCAACATCCTCTACACGGCGCCGACGGCGATCCGCGCGCTGATGCAGGGCGGCGACGCGCCCGTAAAGAAGACCTCGCGCAAGTCGCTGCGTTTGCTCGGCTCGGTCGGTGAACCGATCAATCCGGAAGCGTGGGAGTGGTACTACCACGTGGTCGGCGAGGACCGCTGCCCGATCGTCGACACCTGGTGGCAGACCGAGACCGGCGGCATCCTCATCACGCCGCTGCCCGGCGCGACGAAATTGAAACCCGGCTCGGCGACGCGGCCGTTCTTCGGCGTCACGCCGGAGATCGTCGACGCCGAGGGCAAGGTGCTCGACGGCGCCACCAGCGGCAATTTGTGCATCGCCGATTCGTGGCCGGGGCAGATGCGCACGGTCTACGGCGATCACCAGCGCTTCATCGACACCTACTTCAAGACCTATCCGGGCAAGTACTTCACCGGCGACGGCTGCCGGCGCGACGCCGACGGCTACTACTGGATCACCGGCCGCGTCGACGACGTCATCAACGTCGCCGGCCATCGCCTCGGCACGGCGGAGGTCGAGAGCGCGCTGGTCGCGCATCCGAAGGTGTCGGAAGCCGCCGTGGTCGGCTATCCGCACGACATCAAGGGCCAGGGCATCTACGCCTATGTCACCTTGATGGCCGGCGAGAAGCCGACCGAGGATCTGCGCAAGGAGCTGGTCAATTGGGTGCGCAAGGAGATCGGCCCGATCGCCTCGCCGGATCTCATCCAGTTCTCGCCCGGCCTGCCGAAGACGCGCTCCGGCAAGATCATGCGCCGCATCCTGCGCAAGATCGCCGAGGACGACTTCGGTAATCTCGGCGACACCACGACGCTCGCCGACCCGGCGGTGGTGAACGATCTCGTCCAGAACCGGCAGAACAAGAAGGCCGCGGCGAAAGCGGGGGCGTAGCCTCTTTCCCCTTTCCCCGTTCTTACGGGGAGAGGGTGGCGAGCGCCTTTGGCGCGAGCCGGGTGAGGGGCATGTTGGCAGTTGCCATTCCGCTCGTCCCCGCGAAAGCGGGGACCCAGCTGTGAGTCAGCGCTGGATTCCCGCTTTCGCGGGAATGAACGGAGGATGTGGCGCGCGCTCGGCTAACGAAGCGGCGCCGGTTCGACAAACGCGCTCACGCCTGGGCGTGAACTTCACGCTCGCCGTGCGTCAGTTCGTGGATACGCTTTGTCCGCGCCACTTCGTTGCGCGCGCTTTCGTTGTGCGTGAACAGCGCCAGCGTCGTCGCATCCTCGGCATCGGCCGGCTGTAGTGCGGCGTCGGTGTAGCTGCGCCGCTCGGGATCGTTCTGCACCGCGCGGCGCATGCGCTCGAGCTGCAGCCAGTAACGCGCCATGAACGCGACCTTGCGCGCCACCTCGCGCGCAGCCTTTGGATAGAAGTGCCACACCGGCTCGATCGGCATGCCGGTGCGGCGGTCGCGGCGATACTTGCGCCGCCAGATGCCGCCCTGCAGCGGATGCAGGTTTTCGATCAGGACGGCCTTGGAGAACATGAACAGCAGACCCTGCAGATGCGACAGGCCGAGATCGCAGGCGGCGGCGCGGCGCATGATCGTCCGCATGTGCTCCGGCGTGTAGTAGATGTCCCACGCCGCGCGGTAGATGCCGTTCCACTGCTCGGCCGACATGCGCGGATGCGCGGTCACGACCTGCTCGAGGTCGTATTTGTTCATGTCGGGGTCCATCCACACGCCCTTGTCGGTGAGGACCTTGTGGTCCTCGGAGCCGGGCAAAGGCGTGAGACAGAAGAACTCGAGAATGTCGAGCGGCAGCTCCTTCTTGATGATCTCGATGTCGTCGCGGATCGACTCCGGCGTGTCGGCCGGGAAGCCGAGGATGTAGCCGGCATAGGTGATGACCTTCGCCTGTTTCCAGGCAAGCAGCATCTGCCGGTATTCGGTGATCTTGTTCTGCCGCTTCTTCGCCGCCATCAGGTTGGCCGGGTTGATGTTCTCCAGTCCGATGAACACCTTCTTGACGCCGGCGCGCGCCGCCTTGTCGATGAAGTTCGGGATCTTGTGGCACAGCGTGTCGACCTGAATGATCATCTTGATGTTCAGGCCATCGCGCTCGCGCAGTTCGATGATGCGGTCGAAGATCGGCTCCCAGTCCTTGTTGCGCGCGAAATTGTCGTCGGTGACGAAGAACCAGTGGAAGCCGTATTCGAGGTGACGCCGCAGCAGGTGCTCGATGTCATCCGGTGTGCGGCGGCGCGACTTGCGTCCCTGCACATTGATGATGGTGCAGAAGGAGCACTGGTAGGGACAGCCGCGGCCGGCGTCGAAGCTGGCATAATGGTTGGCGGTGCGCTTGAGGTTCTGCGGCGGCAGGAACGGCGTCGGCGTGGCCTCGATAGCGGGCAGCTCGTCCATGAAATTGTAGAGCGGCCTGAGCGTGCCGGCCGCGGCATCGCGCAACACGCTGTCGAGGCGGCCGTCCTCGGCTTCGCCGGCGAACAGCGAGCAGCCCATGTCGAGCGCGACCTTCAGGTCCGCCTGCGTCTCCTTCAACATGGCGATGCAGCCTGAGACGTGGAAGCCGCCGATCGACACCTGGATGCCAGCCTCGCGCAGCGGACGCGCGATGTCGAGCGCGCGCGGGAATTGGTTCGACTGCACGCCGATCAGCCCGACCATGCCGAAATTGTCGTGCTGCTTGAGTTGCGCGACGATGTCCTGGATCTTCACGCGCGTGTTGGTCTCGTCCATCGCGGAAATGTCGACCGCAACGTCGTCGCCGAGCACGTTGCGCTCCGCGGCGTCCATCGCCAGCGCGTAGACGCAGGCGAGCGAGTTGGAGGGGATCGACGAGCGCGCCCACTGGATCACATAGCCGTCGGCGTCGTAATGCGACGGCTTGATCAGCACGAGCTGAAAGCGGCGCTGTTCACGTGGCTTCGGAGCAAGCATACAAGTCCCCCGTACCCGTCCACCGCCGCAAGCTTAACCGAGTTCTAAAATTCGGCCACGGGGAACTTTGTCCGCAGGTGAGTCGAATTGCCGCCCCTGCGCCAAATACCGCACGGACATTGGTGTTTGTCCGTTTACGTTACCGGCAGCTTTCGCCTGACGTCCGCCTTCTCTTGATTATTGTCGGGCCGGTCGAGCCATACGGGCGCGGGCTATGTCTCTGGTTTTGCGGCGGACGGCGTTGTTCGTCTTTATCGTGCTGATGTGGGCGTTCGTCGTCGCGGCGGCGCGCGCGTCGACGCGCGACATCGTGCCGCTTCCCGGCTTCAAGCCGGGCACGATCGTGGTGAAGACCTCGGAGCGGAAGCTCTATCTCGTGCTCGACGGCCGCAACGCGCTGCGCTTCCCGGTCGGCGTCGGCAAGGCGGGCCAGGCATGGACCGGTCTCGCGCGCATCACCGGCAAATACGTGCGTCCGGCCTGGGCGCCGCCCGCCGACATCCGCCGTGAAAATCCGCGCCTGCCCGCGGTTATCCCCGGCGGCGCGCCGAACAACCCGATGGGCCAATTCGCCATGACGCTCGGCGACGGCACCTACGCCATCCACGGCACCAACCGGCCCGCCTCGGTCGGCCGCTTCGTCTCGCACGGCTGCATCCGCATGTACAACGCCGACATCCGCGAGCTCTTCAGCATGGTCGCTGTCGGCGCGCCGGTGATTGTCGAGCGATGATTTCCGCCCGCCGGCTGTCCCTCGTCCTCGGCATTTGTGTCGCGCTGCTCGCGGGCGCCGCCGCGCAGGCACGCGATCTGGTGCAGTTCCCGGCCGGCTATCGACCCGGCGCCATCGTCATCATGACCGGCGCGCGCCAATTGTTCTTCGTGCTCGGGCAGGGGCAGGCGATACGCTACCCGGTCGGCGTCGGCCGCGCCGGCATGGCCTGGCACGGCCGCGCTTATGTGGAACTCAAGCGCCTGCGCCCGGCCTGGCAGGCGCCGCCGGAGATCTCCGACCGCGGCTACGGTCCGGTCATTCCCGGCGGCTCACCGCGCAATCCGATGGGCGCCGCCGTGCTCGGCCTCGACCGCGGCAATTACGCCATTCACGGCACCAACAATCCGGGCTCGGTCGGCGGCTTCGTCTCGCATGGCTGCATCCGCATGTACAACGAGGACATCCTCGATCTGTACGCGCGCGCCCGGATCGGCACGGAGGTCGTCGTCCTGCGCTAGGCAGGATGACCCGACCGGCGTAAGAATCGCGTCCGATTTCTGTGTGATCGTCACTTTTTCCGGATAGACTTCGCGACCTCGACACAATTCGTGTCCAGATCGGGTCCATGGCGCGTCCGCGCACCTCTCCCCAGCCGGAAGTTCCCGGCCTAGCCGCCCGAAAAATCGCCGCCGACATCGTCGACGGCGTTTTGCGCAGGCGCGTGCCCCTCGACGAGCAACTGTCGGGGCGCAGCGCGCATCTCGGCCTCGCCACGCTGCCTGATCGCGACCGCGCCCTGATGCGACGATTGACCGCGACCGTGCTGCGCCGCCTCGGCACGCTGCGCCATGCGCTGCTTGGGTTCCTCGACAAGGGCTTCCCGCGTGACGCACCGCGCACCGAGACCATCCTGCTCGTCGGCGCGGCGCAATTGCTCTGGCTCGACGTGCCGGACCACGCCGCGGTCGATCTCTCCGTGCGGCTGGCGCAGGCCGACCGCCGCGCCGCGCGCTATGCCGGGCTGGTCAACGCCGTACTGCGCCGCGTTGCGCAGAACCGCGACGCCATCCTCGCCGAGCCCGCCACGCGCGATACACCCGACTGGCTGATGGCGCGCTGGACGCGCGCCTTTGGCGACGACACGGCGCGGGCGATTGCGGTCGCCAACGGACACGAGCCGGCGCTCGACATCAGCGTCAAATCGGACGCCGCGCATTGGGCCGAGCGCCTGCGCGGCCGCGTGCTGCCGACCGGCACGGTGCGCACGGTGGCGCAAGGCGCGGTGTCGCTGCTGCCGGGCTTCACCGAAGGCGCCTGGTGGGTGCAGGACGCCGCCGCCTCGCTGCCGGCGCATCTCCTGGGCGACGTGCGCGGGCTAAACATCGCCGATATTTGCGCCGCGCCGGGCGGCAAGACGGCGCAGCTTTGCGCCGCCGGCGCGCAGGTCACCGCGGTCGATCGCTCGCCGGCGCGGCTGGCGCGGCTCGAGGAGAACCTCGTCCGTCTCGGACTCACTGCCGAAACACGCGCGGTGGACGCGCTGGAGTGGCAGGGCGGGCCCTTCGATGCGGTGCTGCTCGACGCGCCGTGCTCGTCCACCGGCACCATCCGCCGTCATCCCGACGTGCCCTGGCTCAAGGGCGAGGCCGATCTGGCCCAACTCATCTCGCTGCAGCAGCGCCTGCTCGACCATGCGGTCACCTTGCTCAAGCCGGGCGCGCGACTGGTTTACTGCGTCTGTTCGCTGGAGCCGGAGGAGGGCGAGGCGCAGGTCGCCGCGCTCCTTGCGCGCAATCCGCAGGTCGCCCGCGATCCCGTGCGGGCGGAGGAGGTGTTCGGCCATGCCGAGTTCCTCAATGCCGATGGTGCGCTTCGCACGCTGCCGCAGATGCTTCCCGACCCCGATCCGCGCTGGGGCGGGCTCGACGGCTTCTTCGCCGCACGACTGATACGCACCGGCTAAGTTACGGTGGCATCCGGGGATTTGGACCTTCAACCGCCCTTCGCTATCGTGGCCGTTCACGCGAATCAGGCCGCCGCGCGGGGGACGGACAATCTCATGATGCGGGTCACGGTGGCGGAGCGACTGGGGCTCTCCGCGCTGATCGGGCGCCGCCTCCTCCGCAGCCTGCTCGAGCGTATCAATACGCACCCGCTGCTGCGCTGGCGCTACGGCTCCGGCAAGACCGACCGCCTGCTGATCGCGCCGCAGGACCTGCGCACCGCCGATGCTACTCGGGCGAGCGAGATCTATGCCGGCCGCTTCGCCTTTGCCGGCAAGGTGGTGATCTGCGACCGACGCTCGCCCTTCGAGATGATTCCGCCGTCCGACGAATGGGCGGTGATGCTGCTGAGCTTCTCGTGGCTGCGGCATCTGCGCGCCGCGGATTCCGCCATCACCCGTGCCAATGCGCGTGCGCTGATCGACGACTGGATCACGATCCAGGGCGGCTGGGACCCGCTCGGCTGGCGGGGCGACATCCTGGCGCGCCGCATCCTGTGCTGGCTCAGCCAGGCGCCGTTCGTGCTGCAGGACGCCGACGCGCGCTTCTATCGCCGCTTCACCCGCAGCCTGTCGCGCCAGGTGCGTTATCTGCGCCGCACGCTCAGGCACTCGCGCGACGGACTGCCGCGGCTGCAGGCGCTGATGGCGCTCAATTACGCCAGCCTGTGCATGCAGGGGCAGGCGAGCGCACTGCGCAGCAATGCGCGCAAGCTGATCGAGGAATTGCGCGCGCAGATCCTGCCCGACGGCGGCCACGTCAGCCGCAATCCCGGCGCGCTGATCGAGATTCTCGCCGACCTGTTGCCGCTGCGGCAATTGTTCTCGGCGCGGAACCTGCAGCCGCCGCAGGCGATCAACAACGCCATCGACCGCATGATGCCGATGCTGCGTTTCTTTCGTCATGCCGACGGAAACTTCGCGCAATTCAACGGCATGGGTCCGACGCCGGTCGATCTGCTCGCCACCGTGCTCGCCTATGACGACGCGCGCGGGCAGCCTTTATCGAACGCGCCGCATTCCGGCTACCAGCGCATGGAAGCGGCGCAGACCGCGCTCGTGCTCGACACCGGGCGGCCGCCGCCGTTGGGGGTGAGCCAGGAGGCGCATGCCGGCTGCCTGTCATTCGAGCTGTCGTGGAGGCAGCATCGGCTGGTGGTGAATTGCGGCCTGCCGGCGGTCAACCGCGAGACCTGGCGGCAGGTGGCGCGGGCGACGTCCGCGCACTCGACGGTGACGGTGCACGAGCAGTCGTCCTGCCTGTTCCTGGAGGCGGCGCCGTTTCGCCGGCTGCTTGGCGGCGTGCCAATCCTCGCCGGCCCACGCGACGTGCGCACCGAACGCGACGAGCACGACGGCGCCGTCATGCTGCGCGCCTCGCACGACGGCTACGCCGCCGATTGCGGCATCGTTCATACTCGCGCCCTGCGTCTGTCGGCCGACGGCCGCGCCCTCGACGGCGAGGACAGCTTCAGCGCGGCCGGGCACGGCGAAATCCCGGGCAATGACGACTATGCCGTACGTTTCCATCTGCACCCGGCCATCAAGGCGAGCCGGCTGTCGGACGGCCGCGGCGTCATCCTGCTGCTGCCCGACAAGGAGGTGTGGACCTTCGCCACCATGGCCGACGCGGTGCAGCTCGAGGAGAGCGTCTACCTGTCGTCGACCGAAGGCCCGCGCCGCACGGTGCAGATCGTCGTCTATGGCCATGCGAGCACCACGTCCGCCGTGCGCTGGAGCTTCCGTCACACGCCGCCGGCGACGCCCGGCGCCCGGCCGGAGAAGCTGGACGAGCCGGAATTGCCGTTGGGCAAATAGACCGGCCGCATTTGAGGCGGCGGCGTTTTGTGCTACCGGCGCGCTTTAAACAGGGCGTTCGCCGCATGACCAGCCATCCCCGCCGCATCACCCGCGCTTTGCTCTCGGTGTCCGACAAGGCCGGCCTGATCGAATTCGCCACGCAGCTCGCCGGCTATGGCGTCGATCTCGTCTCGACCGGCGGCACCGCCAGGGCGCTGAAGGACGCGGGGCTGAGGGTCGCCGACGTGTCCGAGCTGACCGGCTTCCCGGAGATGATGGACGGCCGCGTCAAGACGCTGCACCCGAAGGTGCACGGCGGACTCCTGGCCATCCGTCATGAACAGGAGCACGTCGCGGCGATGGAGAAGCACGGCATCAAGCCGATCGATCTCCTGGTCGTGAACCTCTATCCATTCGAGGCGACGGTGGCGAAAGGCGCCGCCTACGACGACTGCATCGAGAACATCGACATCGGCGGCCCGGCGATGATCCGCGCCGCGGCAAAGAACCATCATGACGTCACTGTCGTGGTCGAGCCGGAGGATTACGCCAAGGTGCTGGCCGAGCTTGCCGAGCACGCCGGCATGACCTCGCTCGAGTTGCGCAAGGCGCTTGCGGCCAAGGCCTATGCACGCACCGCGGCCTATGACGCGGCGATCTCAAACTGGTTCGCCGACACGCTCAAGACCGACGCGCCGGACTATCGCGCCATCGGCGGCCGGCTGATCCAGTCGCTGCGTTATGGCGAGAATCCGCACCAGAGCGCCGCCTTCTACCGCACGCCCGAAGCACGCGCCGGCGTGTCGACCGCGCGGCAGGTTCAGGGCAAGGAGCTGTCCTACAACAACATCAATGACACCGACGCGGCCTACGAATGCGTCGCAGAGTTCGATCCGCGCCGCACTGCGGCCTGCGTCATCGTCAAGCACGCCAATCCGTGCGGCGTGGCCGAGGGCGCGAGCCTGCTCGACGCCTATCGCAGGGCGCTGGAATGCGACGCGACCTCGGCCTTCGGCGGCATCGTCGCGCTCAACCGCACTTTGGATGCGGAGGCGGCGAAGGCGATCACCGAGATCTTCACCGAAGTGATCATCGCGCCGGATGCCAGCGAGGAGGCGATCGCGATCGTCGCCGCCAAGAAGAATCTGCGGCTGCTGCTCGCCGGCGGCCTCGCCGATCCGCGCGCCAAAGGTCTGACGGCGAAGACCGTCGCCGGCGGACTGCTGGTGCAGTCGCGCGATAATGCGGTGGTCGACGACATGGCGCTCAAGACGGTGACCAAGCGCGCCCCGACCGCGGCGGAATTGAACGACCTCCGCTTCGCCTTCCGCGTCGCCAAGCACGTCAAGTCGAACACCATCGTCTATGCCAGGAACCTTGCCACCGTCGGAATCGGCGCCGGACAAATGAGCCGCATCGATTCCGCGCGCATCGCGGCGCGCAAGGCGGAAGACGCCGCGCGCGAGATGAAGCTTTCAGCGCCACTGACCAAGGGCTCGGTGGTGGCATCGGACGCGTTCTTCCCGTTCGCCGACGGGCTATTGGTGGCGATCGAAGCCGGCGCCACGGCGGTGATCCAGCCCGGTGGCTCGATGCGCGATCAGGAAGTGATCGACGCCGCCGACACCCATGGCATCGCCATGGTGTTCACCGGCACACGGCATTTCCGGCATTAGGCTTTCACCTCTCCCCGCATTGCGGGGAGAGGCCGACACGCCGAAGCGTAAGCGAAGGCGTGTCGGGTGAGGGGCTGTGCATGGCCCCTCACCCGGCTCGCGCCTTTCAGGCGCTCGCCACCCTCTCCCGTGAAGGACGGGGAGAGGGGAGCTTACTCCCGCGCCAGATCGCCCAGCAGGCTCGCCGCCACGGAGAGCTTCGACAAAGTGAGCCCGGAGCCGGCGATCTCGTGGATCGCGGCGCGGATGCGCTCGACCTCCGTCTGCCGCGGCTTGACCCATTCCTCCACTGCACCGGCCCCCGCATGGCCGTTGCCGACCATCGCCGCGGTGAGCCGCCGCTCGGCGTCGCCGATCGAATCGAGCGCGCGGTCGAGGGCCAGCCGGTCGAAATAGTCGGCGACCACGATGTTCGGCACCGCACCGGCGACACGGTCGAGCTGGAAGAAGGCTTCCGTCGCGAAGTATGTGGCAGTGACTTCGGCGACCGGCTTCTGCGCGCGATCGGCGACCAGCACGATATCAGGCGCGGCTTTCAATTCGACGAAATCGGCGATGCGGTGCGCGACGTCCTCCGGCACGCCGTTGCGGATGAACTCGTCCGCCCGCGCGTCGCGCGCCGCCTGCGCCGGCTTCGATAGCGCCGTCGCCAGCGCCGCCTCGACCTGCGCGATGCCCTCGCGGTAGTGCGCGACGATGGCGTCGAGCCCCTTGTGCAGGTCGACGTTGCGCAGGAACCAGACGATGCGGTCGAGCAGCAGGTTCTGCACGGCGGCGTAGAGCGAGAGCTGCACGTCGCCCTTCACCTTGTTGTCGAGCGCGTCGATCTCGGAATTCAGCGCCACCATTTCGTAGCTCTGCCGCACGGCGGCAAAGGCCGCCGCGATCGATGCCGACGAGGCGCCGGTCTGGTCGGCGATGCGGACGATGAGCGTGGCGCCGCCGCGATTGATCATCGAATTGGTGAGCTGCGTGGCGATGATCTCTCGCCGCAGCCGGTGCGACTGCAGCGCGTCCGGGTAACGCTCGGTCATCTCCTTCGGGAAGTAGCGGTTCAGTTCGCGGCCGAGATAGGGATCGTCCGGCACGTCGCTCTCGAGCAGTTCGCTGTAGAGCGACAGCTTGGCGTAGGCGAGCAGTACCGCGAGCTCCGGCCGCGTCAACGGCGCATTGCGTTTGCGCCGCTCGCCGAGCGCCATCTCGTCCGGCAGGTATTCGACGGCGCGGTCCAATTCGCCGCGCTGCTCGAGGATGTGCATCAGCCGCTGCTGGAAGCCGAAGTCCTCCATGCCGCGCCGCTGCGCCAGCGAAAGCGCGAGCGTTTGCTGGTAATTGTTGCGCAGCACCAGCCGCGCCACCTCGTCGGTCATTTCGGCGAGCAGCGCGTTGCGGTTCTCGGTCGTCAGCGCACCGGCGCGCACCGGCGTCGACAGCGCGATCTTGATGTTGACTTCGACGTCGGACGTGTTGACTCCGGCGGAGTTGTCGATGGCGTCGGTGTTGAGGCGGATGCCGCGCAGCGCCGTCTCGATGCGGCCGCGCTGCGTCATGCCGAGATTGGCGCCTTCGCCGACCACCTTGCAGTTCAGGTCGGCGCCGGTGATGCGGATCGAATCGTTGGCGCGGTCGCCGACCGCTTCGTCGGTCTCGGTCGCGGCCCGAATGTAAGTACCGATGCCGCCGAAGAAGAGCAGGTCGACCTTGGCCTTGAGGATCGCCTTCATCAGCGCCTGCGGCGTGACGCTGGCCGCGACGCCGAACAGCTGCTGGGCTTCCGGCGACAGGTGGATTTCCTTCGACGATCGCGGATAGACGCCGCCCCCCTTGGAGATCAGACTCTTGTCGTAGTCCTGCCAGCTCGAGCGCGGCAGGTTGAACAGCCGCTGCCGCTCGGCGAAGGCGGCCTTCGGGTCGGGATCGGGATCGACGAAGATGTCGCGGTGGTCGAAGGCGGCGAGGAGCCTGGTCGTCTCTTCCCGCAGCATGCCGTTGCCGAACACGTCGCCCGACATATCGCCGACGCCGACCGCGGTGAACGGCGTCTCGTGGATGTTGACGTCCATCTCGCGGAAGTGGCGCTTGACCGATTCCCAGGCGCCGCGGGCGGTGATGCCCATCGCCTTGTGGTCGTAACCGGCCGAGCCGCCCGACGCGAACGCATCGCCGAGCCAGTAGCCGTGCTCGATGGCCAGCCCGTTGGCGATGTCGGAGAAGGTGGCGGTGCCCTTGTCGGCGGCGACGACGAGATAGGGGTCGTCGCCCTCGTGGCGCACGACGTTCACGGGTTTCACGAGTTTGCCGTCCGCGTCGATATTGTCGGTGATGTCCAAGAGCGTCGAAATAAACAGTCTGTAGGTGGCGACCCCTTCTGCCTGGAACTGCTCGCGCGTTGGCGCCTTCGGCATCAGCTTGGGCACGAAGCCGCCCTTTGCGCCGACGGGCACGATCACCGCGTTCTTGACCTGCTGCGCTTTCACCAGGCCGAGGATCTCGGTGCGGAAGTCCTGCGGCCGGTCCGACCAACGGATGCCGCCGCGGGCCACCTTGCCGAAACGCAGGTGAACGCCTTCGACGCGCGGCGAGTAGACGAAGATTTCGTAAAGCGGGCGCGGCAGCGGCAGCTCGGTGAGCTTGCGGCTCTCGAACTTGATGGCGATCTGCGCCTTCGGCTGGCCGTTACCGTCGACCTGATAGAAATTGGTGCGGATGCCAGACTGCACCGCATTGACGAACAGGCGCAGGATGCGGTCCTCGTCGAGGCTGTCGACTTTTGCCAGCTCCGCGTCGATGCGCGCGGCGATCTCCTTCTGCTTTGCGTCGCGTCCGTCGTTGCCGCGCGGATCGAAGCGTGCGTGGAACAGCGCGACGATCTCGGCGGCGATCGCGGAATGCTTCACCAAGGTCGCCCACATGTAGTCCTGCGAATAGGGCACGCGCGCCTGGCGCAGGAAGCGCGAGACGGTGCGGATGAGCGCGACGTCGCGCCAGCCGAGGCCGCCGATCAACGTCAGCGCATTGTAACCGTCGCTCTCCGCCTGCCCGCGCATTACCATCAGGAATGCGGCTTCCAGCCGCGCCTTGCCGTCATCGAGTTCGATGGCAGCGCCGTCGCGGCGTTCGAGCAGCATGTCGTGGAACCAGGCGCCCGCGTGGCCCCCGGGCTGGATGTGATAGGTGCGCTCGTCGACGACGCGGAAGCCCATGTTCTCCAGCACCGGCACGCGATCCGACAGCGGCACCGGCTCGGCATAACTCCAGACTTTGAGGCCGACGGCGCGCTGCTCTTCCTCCAGCCGATGATGGAAGTCGACGCCGAGCGGACGCTCTTCGCTGAGGCCGTCGATAACGCGGATGTCGCCGGCGGCGACGGTCGGCGCGTAGCCGTCGCGGAAACCAGCGGAGAAGGCGTCGCGATAGCGGCCGTAAAGCTCGCGCGTCTTCTCCGGCGGATGCACGAGCGCCAGCGCGTCGGCGAGGCCGTCGCTCCAGGTGCGGACGATGTCGCCGACCTCGCTTTCCAGCTTGACGCGGGGGATGTCGACGGGCGCACCGCCGGAACGACCGATGATGTAGTGCACGCGCACCAGCGGCCCTTCCGGAAAGAACGGATAGTAGGCCGAGACGCGGCCGACGAAGATCGATGCGAGATACGTGCCGATCTTCGCGCGGATGTCGCTGTCGTAGCGCTCGCGCGGCACATAGACGAGCACCGAGACGAAGCGGTCGAAGCGGTCGCGCCGCGGCAATACGCGCACCCGCGGCCGCTCGTCGAGCTGCAGGATGGCGATGGCGTTCTGGTAGAGGGTGTTTTCGTCGACCTGGAACAACTCGTCGCGCGGATAGTGCTCGAGCACGTTGGCGAGCGCCTTGCCCGAATGGCTGCCGGGATCGAAGCCGGCGCGGCTTTCGACGGAAGCGAGCTTGCGTCGCAGATAGGGGATGCCGTGCGCCGCGCGGGTATAGGCGGTGGAGGTGAACAGACCGACGATGCGCTGCTCGCCGACGAGATTGCCGGCGGCGTCGAAATGCTTGACGCCGATGTAGTCGAGATAGACGCGCCGGTGCACCCGCGCGTGGATGTTGGCCTTGGCGACGATCAGCGGCCGTGGCTCCTTCAGGAACGCCATGATCTCCGGCGTCATTTCGAGCAGTTCCGAGCCGCGGCGGAGCACGCGCAATTCGCGTTGGCGCATGATGCCGAGCGCATTGTCGAAGTCGGGAACGAGGTCGTCGTTCTCGAACCGGTAGTTGCGCACGCCGAGGAAGGTGAAGTTGTCGGCGAGCAGCCACTGCAGGAACTGGATCGCCTCGGCGAGCTCGTCGACCGGCAACGGCGGCGGATTGGTCTTCAGGTCGGCGACGATGCCGTTGACGCGGTCGAGCATCGGCCGCCAGTCGACGACCGCCAGGCGCACTTCGGCGAGGATGGCTTCCAGCGCCTTGGTGAGATCGGCGCAGGCGGCCTCGTCGTCGAGGCCGTCAACGTGCAAATGGATGAAGCTCTCGCGCGCTCCGGCGCCGGGACCGCCGATGGTGACGAGGCGGCCGCTCTCGCGCTGCACGTCGAGCACGGGGTGCGCGACGAGCCGCACCGGCAGGCGCCGCTCGGATAATTCGCCCATGACGGAGTCGAGCAGGAACGGCATATCGTCGTTGACGATCTCGACGACGCCGATCGCCTTGCGTTCGCCGGAGTCGGCCAGCATCACCTTTTCGCAGCGAATCTTCGCCGTGCCCGGTGTGCGCTCGGCGAGCAGGGCGTAGGCGTGAGCCGCCAGCATCGCCAGATCGGCGGGCCCGTAATGCAACAGGTCCTCCGGCACCGCGCGGCCGTAGAGCTGGGCGGCGAACCCGGTGGCCACGTGTGGGTCGAGACTGGAGAGTTGCGCCTGAGCTTGTTCGAGCAGGTCGCGGGCGGCGGCCTCGTCGCTTGCGGTCACGTCACCGGCCATGGGAGACCTCGCGCTTGGGCAAAAAGGAATCGGTCGAGGCAGCAAAGGAGTGTTCACAATCTGCGGGCAGGCGTCGAGAGCAACACACCGGATGGTGACCGCGGCGTGACGCTTTGCCGACAAGGCCATGCGTTCACAAGCCTTTGATAGCGCGCGGCTAATGGGCTTGGCTTGAGCGTTTTACCGGCCGAAGGAAACAGGTAGACTTCGCTGCGACTTAAAAACAGCGGGCAGGGACATGGCCAAGCGCACGGCGGCATCGAAGAACGGCACGGCCGCGAAGCGGAGCGCCAAGGCGCAGCCGCGGCTCGCCGCCGCTGCCGACGACGATCCGGTCATCGCACTCGACCTCGGGCCGGCAAAGCTGTCGCCGGCGATGCAGGCCTATTTCCAGAAGTGCCAGGACAAGCTCGGCTTCGTGCCGAATGTGCTCGTTGCCTATGCCTTCGACGCGGCGAAGCTGGAAGCTTTCGCCACCATGTACAACGACCTGATGCTGGCGCCGAGCGGGCTCTCCAAGCTCGAGCGCGAGATGATCGCGGTGGGCGTCTCGTCCCAGAACCGCTGCTACTACTGCCTCACCGCACACGGTCAGGCGGTGCGGCAATACGCCGGCAATCCGCTCCTTGGCGAACATATGGTGATGAACTATCGCGCCGCGCGGCTCGACCTGCGCCAGCGCGCGATGCTCGACTTCGCGGTGAAGCTGACGGCGGAGCCTTGGGCGGTTGAGGAGGCCGACCGCGCGCGCCTGCGCGAGGCCGGTTTTTCCGACCGCGACATCTGGGACATCGCCGCGGTCGTCGGCTTCTTCAACATGTCGAACCGAGTCGCCTCCGCCACCGACATGCGGCCGAATGTCGTCTATCACGGCCTGTCGCGGTGATCTTTCTATCCCTCGCCCCGCTCGCGGGGAGAGGGTGGCGAGCCAACGGGTCGGCGCGAAGCGCCGCACGATGATAAACTCCGCGAGCCGGGTGAGGGGGCGTCACCGTCTTGCCCGATCTCACCGCCCCCTCACCCGACCCGCCTTCGCTAAAGCTCCGGCGGGCCGACCTCTCCCCGCAAGCGGGGAGAGGTGAAAGAAGAGACATGCGCCGACTTCTTCCCACTGCTGCTGCGTTCGTCACGCTGCTGTTCGGCACGCTCGTCCTGGCGCAGTCGCAGCCGCAGCTCGCCTCGACGCTGCCGAGCATCCGTCCGGTCAGCGGCGTCCTCGCGCACAACGGCATGGTGGTGGCGCAGGAGAGTCTCGCCGCGCAGATCGGCGTCGAGATCCTCGATCGCGGCGGCAATGCGGTCGACGCCGCGGTCGCCGTCGGCTTCGCCATGGCGGTGACCTATCCGCGCGCCGGCAATCTCGGTGGTGGCGGCTTCATGGTGATCCATCTCGCCAGGAATTCCAAATCGGGCAATCGCGACATTGCCATCGACTACCGCGAGACGGCGCCGGCGGCGGCGACGCCGACGATGTTTCTCGACGCGCAGGGCAATCCCGATCCGAAGAAGTCACGCGACTCCGGGCTCTCCGTCGGCGTGCCCGGCACCGTCGCAGGGCTGGTGCTGGCCGAGGAGAAATACGGCTCGGGCAGACTGTCGCTTTCCGACCTGATCGCGCCGGCGATCAACCTCGCCCAAAGCGGCGTGCCGATCGAGGACGATCTCGCCGACTCGCTGCCGCAATCGCAGGCGCGGCTGGCGCGCTGGTCGTCGACCAGGAGCATCTTCTTCAACGGCGACCGGCCGATGCAGGAAGGTGACCGCCTCATCCAGCTCGATCTCGCCGACACCTTGCGTGCCGTCGCGCAGCGCGGCGATGACGGCTTCTACAAGGGCGACGTCGCCGACAACATCGTGCGCGCCGTGCGCGGCGCCGGCGGCATCATGACAAAGGAAGACCTCGCCGATTATCGCGCCGTCGAGCGTCCCGTGGTGCGCGGGACCTATCGCGGCTACGGCATTGTCTCGATGCCGCCGCCGTCGTCGGGCGGCGTGCATCTGATCGAGATGCTCAACATCCTCGAAGGCTACGATCTGGCGAAGATGGGCCGCAGCGCCGATGCGCTGCATCTCGAAATTGAGGCGATGCGCCGCGCTTATGCCGACCGCGCCGTCTACATGGGCGATCCGGACTCGGTGAAGATGCCCATTGCCGCGCTCACCTCGAAGTCCTACGCCGCGCAATTGCGCGCCGGCATCACCGACAACGCCACGCCGTCGGCCGAAGTGCATGCCGGCACGCCGCGCGACACCGAGGGCCGCAACACCACGCACTTCTCCATCGTCGACAAGGACGGCAACGCCGTCTCCAACACCTACACGCTCAATTTCAGCTACGGCCTCGGCCTTGTCGCCGACGGCACTGGCGTGCTGCTCAACAACGAGCTCGACGACTTCACCGCCAAGCCGGGCACGGCCAACGCCTACGGTCTCGTCGGCTACGGCGCCAACCTGCCCGGTCCGGGCAAGCGCCCGCTGTCGTCGATGACACCGACCATCGTGCTGAAGGACGGCAAGCCGTTCCTCATCACCGGTTCGCCCGGCGGCAGCCGCATCATCACCGCGGTGCTGCAGGTGATCGTCAACGCCATCGACTTCCACATGCCGATCGATAAGGCGGTCGAGGCGCCACGGCTGCATCATCAGTGGCAGCCTGACGTGGTCTATGCCGAGCCCGGCTTTCCGCCCGACGTGCTCGCGGGTTTGAAGGCGCGCGGCTACGCCATCGTACCGACGGCGCCGCACACGTCAGCCAATTCGATCGAGGTGACGCCGCAGGGCTATGTCGGCGCGGCCGACAGCCGCACGCGCGGCGCGCTGGCGGCGGGGTACTGAGCGTGAGCGACTCGGTCGAGCGCGTGCGCGCGGCGCTCCTCGCCGCCGGTCACGACGACACCATCACCATGTTCCCGGACGGCACGCGCACGGCGCAGGACGCCGCCAACGCCGTCGGCTGCGCCGTGGCGCAGATCGCCAAGTCGATCGTGCTGCGCGCCGGCGAGCAGGTGGTGCTGGTGATCGCCTCCGGCGCCAATCGCGTCGATGTCGCCAAGGTCGCGGCGCGGCTGGGACGCCCGGTGAAACCGGCCGACGGCCGCTGGGTGCGCGACGTCACCGGCTTTGCCATCGGCGGCGTGGCGCCGGTCGGCCACGCCTCGCCGCGGTGCATCTTCATCGATGCCGAACTGATGGCGCTCGACCCGGTCTGGGCCGCCGCCGGCTCGCCGCGCCACGTGTTCCGCACCAGCGCGGCCGAACTGGTCCGCATGACCGGCGGCGAGGTGGCGGATGTGAAGGAAGGCGCCTGAAAATAAAAAGCCCGCCTGCGCGCAACGCTTCGGCGGGCAACCTTCGCGATTTTGACCGGCTTGCCAACCGAAGCGCCGCGAAGCGCGAAGGTTGGAGCGGGCGAAGGGATTCGAACCCTCGACCCCGACCTTGGCAAGGTCGTGCTCTACCCCTGAGCTACACCCGCATCCGGTAGTCTGGCCGGCAAGGGCCGGCCGCCAAGGCCGTTCGTATAGCCATATCGGATGGTGCTTGGCAACAACCGTTTGGCCGGAAAGATGCAGGCTAAACCGCCGTTTACCGTGCCGCACCCGCCCGCCGGTGCTAGAAACGGCCCGCCCGCCACCTCTGTCCTCGACGCCCATGCCGAAAACCCCGGAAGAGCTCTTCGCCGCCCTCGACGGCCTCGGCATCGCCCATGCGAGCGTCAAGCACCCGCCGCTGTTCACGGTCGAGCAGAGCCGCACCCTGCGCGGCCAGATCCCGGGCGGCCACACCAAGAACCTGTTCTTGCGCGACAAGAAGGGCGCGCTCTACCTGGTGGTGGCGCTCGAGGACGCAGAGATCGCGCTGAAGGGCCTGCACCGCCTGCTCGGGGCCACCGGCCGCTTCTCCTTCGGCTCGGCCGACCTGCTGCGCGAGGTGCTCGGCGTGGCGCCCGGCTCGGTGACGCCGTTTGCCGCCATCAACGACACGGAGGGGCGCGTCGCCATCGTGCTCGACGCGGCGATGATGGAGCACGCGACGCTCAATTACCACCCGCTCAGCAACACCATGACCACGTCCATCGCGCGCGACGATCTGGTCCGGTTCCTCGACTGGACCGGGCATCCGCCGCGCATTGAACGGCTGTCCGGGCTCACCGCCGAGGCGGACTGACCCCCGATTGCATTCGCCGGCCGAATGACCCATTTAAGCCGCACGGAACCGGGAGTTTCAGTCCGGAACGGCGTACGAGGGCCAAGGCGATGTTCGATAATGGCGGGGCGGTGACGGCGGCGGCCGACGTGGTCAAGGACACGACCACCCAGACCTTCATGAAGGACGTGATCGAGGAGTCGAAGCGCCAGCCGGTGCTGGTCGACTTCTGGGCGCCGTGGTGCGGTCCGTGCAAGCAGCTCACGCCGATCCTGGAGAAGGCGGTCAAGGCCGCCAAGGGCAAGGTCAAGCTCACCAAGATGAATATCGACGAGCATCCGGCGATCCCGGGCCAGATGGGCATTCAGTCGATCCCGGCGGTCGTCGCCTTCGTCAACGGCCAGCCCGCCGACGGTTTCATGGGCGCGCTGCCGGAAAGCCAGGTGGTGCAGTTCCTCGAGCGGCTGACCAAAGGCAAGGTCGGCGGCGAGGAGCAGGATCTGCTCAAGACGGCCGATCAGGCGCTGATTGACGGCGACGCCGCGACCGCGGCCGAGATTTACGCGCAGCTTTTGCAGGAGGATGGCGGCAACGTGCATGCGCTCGCGGGTCTCGCGCGCTGCTATGTCGAGACCGGCGCGCTCGAGCAAGCGAAGCAGACGCTCGACATGGTGCCGGAGGCCAAGCGCAGCGAGGCGCCGGTCGTCGCGGCGCGCGCGGCGCTCGAAGTCGCCGAGCAGGCGAAGTCGCTCGGGCCGTTCGCCGAGCTTGAAGAGAAGGTGCTCGCCAATCCGACCGATCATCAGGCGCGCTACGATCTCGCCATCGCTCTTAACGCCAAGGGTAAGCGCGAGGAGGCGGCACAGCAGCTCTTGGAGATCGTCAAGCGCGATCGCAAATGGAACGACGATGCCGCGCGCAAGCAGCTCGTGCAGTTCTTCGAGGCGTGGGGCTTTGCCGATCCGGCGGCGGTCGAGGGCCGCAAGAAACTGTCGTCGCTTTTGTTTGCATAGGTTTCCGCCTCGTCCTGAGCGCCGTGTAGCGGCGCGTCTCGAAGGACGGGGCGGCTCATGCTTCGAGACACCCGCCTCCGCTAGTGCCTCGGCGGGCTCTTCAGCATGAGGCCGAGAGGGGTTCGTGCATGCCGATGAACGCCCACTACCGCGGGCCGATCGACCTGCCGGAGACGATCCCGGTGTTTCCGCTGCCGGGCGCTCTTCTGCTGCCGCGCGGGCAGATGCCGCTCAACATCTTCGAGCCGCGCTACCTCGCGATGATCGACGACGCGCTGCGCGACAGTCATCGTTTGATCGGCATGATCCAGCCCGACCCGATGCAGACGCCGGACGGCGACAAGCCGAAGCTGTTCAAGGTCGGCTGCGTCGGCCGCATCACCCAGCTCGCCGAGAGCGGCGACGGCCGCTACCTCATCGAGCTCACCGGCGTCGCGCGCTTCCAGGTGGTCGAGGAGCTCGATGTCGCCACCGCCTACCGCCAGTGCCGCGTCACCTACGCGCCTTTCGCCGGCGACTTCGTCCCGCGCAAGGGCGAGGAGGAGGTCGACCGCAGCGCACTGCTCGTCGCGCTCAGCGATTTCCTCAAAGCCAATAATCTCAAAGCCGACTGGGAGGGCATCGAGAAGGCGCCGAACGAGGCGCTGGTCAACGCGCTGTCGATGATGTCGCCCTACGGCACGCCGGAGAAGCAGGCGCTGCTGGAAGCGCCGGACCTCAAGACTCGCGCGGAAATCCTCGTCGCCATCACCGAGATCGAACTCGCCAAGAAAAACACCGACGGCGAGCCGCCGCTGCAGTAGCGGTAGCGTCATGGCCTGGCTTGTCACCACAAGTCCGGTCTACCGACTTGTGGCTCATTGATGCGTGCAACTCGGGCATGCCCGAGTTGCGTAAGCCATCCACGTCTTTACTGTGACTACAAAAGAAACGTGGATGCCCGGCAGGAGGCCGGGCCTGACGAAGGAGAGGCCATGAACACCCCCACGCCCGAACGGCCCGCCGCCGGCGCGATCGATCCCAAGCTCCTCGAAATCCTTGTCTGTCCGCTGACCAAGGGGACGCTCGAATACGACGCGGAGAAGCAGGAGCTGATCTCCCGCCGCGCCAAGCTCGCCTATCCGATCCGCGACGGCATCCCGATCATGCTGCCGGAAGAGGCGCGACGGCTGGAGTGAACGCGCCGCCACGCTTCAACATGTCATCGCCGGGCATAGGCCGTCGATGATGGGCGTGAACGCCCTTGTGTCCCGGCGATCTTGCTTAGGTGAGCATGGCCTTGTCTTCATGGTCGGGATGGCCGGGACAAGCCCGGCCATGACGGGCTACAAAGGCCGCGCAGAAACGGGAAGGAAACGAGAATGATCAAGATCTGGGGGCGCAACAATTCGGTCAATGTGCAGAAGGTCATGTGGGCGGTCGGCGAGCTTGGCCTCGCACACACGCGCATGGATGTCGGCGGCGCGTTCGGCAAAACCAAAGAAGCGCCGTATCTGGCGATGAACCCCAACGCGCTGGTGCCGACGCTGGAAGAGGAAGACGGCTTCATTCTCTGGGAGTCGAATACGATCGTGCGCTATCTCGCCGCCAAGCACGACAAGGCGGGCGCGCTCGAGCCGAAGGATCTGAAGGCGCGCGCGATCGCCAGCCAGTGGATGGATTGGCAGCTCTCGGTGGTCGGCCCGGCGATCACGCCGGTGTTCTGGGGCCTCATCCGCACGCCGGCGGAGAAGCGCGACATGGCCGCGATCAAGGCCGGCATCGAGAAGACGACCGCCGCGATGCAGATGCTGGAAGCGCAACTCGCCAGGACGCCGTTCGTCGCCGGCGATGCGTTCTCCTACGGCGACATCCCGGTCGGCTGCATGTGCTATCGCTTCCGCCATCTTGTGCCGGATCGGCCGGCGATGCCGAACATGGATCGCTGGTACGCGGCGATTTCGGCGCGCAAGCCCTTCCACGATGCGATCGGCGGCATCCCGCTGACTTGAGCAGCCGTAAGTTTACATCTCAGTCGATGCGAAGCGCCCCGCCCCTCGCGGGGCGCTTTGCATTTGGGGGCGCTACGCCATCGACCGGGGGCCGCAGCGCGCCAATCGTACACGTCATGGATCAGCAAATTGTCGTTGACAACCATTAAGTGCAGACCGATAGTAATACAACCTGAGAGAGAGTTACTGGCATTTCACACGCGTCGCCCGGGGCGCCCCTGACCTCGTCGCGTCGTGTCCACCAGGAGGGAGCTCGCCAATGACTACAGGAACCCCGTCCGTCTTCATCCAGATCTGGGTCGACACCAATGCGTTGCAGAACGGATCGACACGCGGCGTCTACGTCGTCGACAACCGCGTTTCGAACGGAAGCACCAACGAAGGCACACCCAATCTTCAGACCAGCGCCACCAACGGAAGCTTCGTGAACTGGCAGGTGTTCAATATCGATCCCACCGCCACGGGCGCGAAGACCATTCAGAGCATCTCGAACTCGAACGCCTGGGGCCCGGGCGGTCAGCCGCAGCCCGACCCGACTTACGGCGGCTTCACGGGTCAGCTGCAGAACAACGGCGTGGCGCCCTATTCGGTGACCTTCAACGCGCAGAAGCAGCAAGGCTCCGCCGGCATCACCACCACCGTCAACCTCACAATGGCCGTGCACTGAGCGTTTGCGGCCCGATGAGGTCGCGCGCATAGCGCCGTCACGCTTGGAGCAAATCCCATGTCAACTTTCATTCTGCAACCCAGCCGGTTCGTCGTCGCCCTGGCTTCCGGCATCCAGGTGAACTCCTGCATTACGATCGCTGTCGACACCGCCTATGTCGCCGCCCAGCAGGGCAGGAATATCGGCGCCGGCGTCTACATGATGGACAACATGATCAGCAATGGCAGCTCGAACGAAGGCCAGATGGAGCTGCATACGAAGGTGCCAGTCGGCTTTACGCTCGGCTTCAACTCGGTGCCGATCAATCCGGTGTCGGGCGATCAGGTCATCATCACCGGCTTCAACGTCAGCCAGGGCTCGGTCTTCGGCTCGGCCGGCTATCCGCGGCAGCAGCCGCCACTCGGCACGCAGCCGGCCGGCAGTTGGTGGATTGGTCAGGCGATGAATTCGGGCAGTCAGACCTATCAGATCCAGATCGCCGTCACGGTCGGCGTCATTCAGCCGGTCACGTACTACGTCAACTGGGACCCGTTTATCACGGCACAATAAGCGACGGCGCCACGAGGTCCGGCACCTGAGCCGCTCACCAAATGAAAACGCAAGTCGGCATCTCGCCGACTTGCGTGATCTTCGTAGCACTGTTGTCTGACTGAAGGAGCGCGTTACGCCCAAGGACGCGCTTCGTGCGTCTTCTGCTCGTAGCTCGCGATCTTGCCCTGCTTCTGCTGCGTCAGCCCGATGTCGTCGAGGCCGTTGAGCAGGCAGTGCTTGCGGAACGGATCGATCTCGAACTTCACGACGCCGCCGTCCGGGCCGCGGATCTCCTGCTTCTCCAGATCGACGGTGAGCGTCGAATTCGCGCCGCGTTCGGCGTCGTCGAACAGCTTCTCCAGATCCTCCGGCGACACGCGGATCGGCAGCAGGCCGTTCTTGAAACAATTGTTGTAGAAGATGTCGCCGAACGCGGTCGAGATGACGCAGCGGATGCCGTAGTCGGCAAGCGCCCAGGGCGCATGCTCGCGCGAGGAGCCGCAGCCGAAATTGTCGCCGGCGACGAGGATCTTCGACTTGCGATAGGCCGGCTTGTTGAGCACGAAATCCGGGTTCTCGGAGCCGTCGTCCTTGTATCGCTGCTCGGAGAACAGGCCCTTGCCCAGTCCGGTGCGCTTGATCGTCTTCAGGTACTGCTTGGGGATGATCATGTCGGTGTCGACATTGATCACGCGCATGGGGGCGGCGACGCCTTCGAGGACGGTGAACTTTTCCATGGCTCCTTGCACTCCCACTTGCCGGTCTGGCCGGGTCTTTTGTCAGGCCGGGCGGGTCGCGGTCAATACCGCCAGGCACGCCCCAGCCATGTGGGGCAGGGTGGTACAAGAACTACCGGCTTGAAAGGCGCGCCTCCCGCGTCACCGCGCAGACCTGCACGCTGTATTCCTCGTAGAAGCGGTCGCGGGCGAGCTTCTGCGCCGCCCGGTGCTCGGGGTGCATGCGCCACGCGCGCATGCCCTCCTCGTGCTCGAACTCGACGATGGTGACGCGCTCGCCGTCCTCGGCGAAGAAGCCCTTATGCGAGATATAGCCCGGCATCGTGCGGGCGATCTCGTTCATCCGGTCGGCCAGCGCGACATATTCCTCGCGCACGTCCGGCCGCAGCCGCGAACGGAAAACGGTGACGATCATGGCGGTCTCCTAAGCCAGCCGCCATGCTGGCGCGGCGCGGGGAGGGCGGCAAATGCAAGTTTGCGATTGCGCGGATCGGTCGCGCTGATCGATCGACTCAGGCGCCGGCTTCGATCGCGTCCATGTCCTCGTCGGAAAAGCCGAAGTGGTGGCCGATCTCGTGCACCAGCACGTGCGTGACGACCGCGGTGAGGCTGTCGTCGTGCTCGGCCCAGTAATCGAGGATCGGCCGGCGGTAGAGCCAGATCATGTTGGGCATGTGCGTCGGCGCCAACTCCGACTGGAACGGCAGGCCGACCCCCTGAAACAGCCCGAGCAGGTCGAACTCGCTCTCCAGATGCATCGCCTCCACGACGTCGTCGGAGGGGAAGTCCTCGACCCTGATCACCAGGTCCTGGCACATCGCCCGGAACTGCTCCGGCAGGCGGGCATAGGCATCGCGCGCCAGCGCCTCGATGTCGGCGAGGCTCGGTGCCACGGCGGCGCGCCAACGGTCGGAAAACGGGCTCATGCGGTCCTTTTAGGCTGCCCGGTGCGGGGAACCAAGCGGTTGACGCGGAACTTGAAATGGGCGACCGTTAACCATTATGGCAGGAGTGGAGGCCTCGATGTCGCACGTCCGTAGGGCGGCCGGTCTGGCGGCCGCGGTCATCGTCCTGGGGTTGACCGGCATCGCGCCGGCGCGCGCCGAGTTTTTCGGCTGCAACGACCGCCCCGGCCAGGTGCTCTACAACAGCGGCGGGCATCATAGCGCCGCGCGCACCACGCGTTACTACAGCCGCGATTATTCGGCGCAGCCTCGGCGCTATCGGCAGGCGCACGTGACATACTCCAGCGCACCGCGTTATTACGACAGCCGCTATCGCTGAACGGAGACCGCGCGATGCCGCGACGACAGGCTGCAGGGGCGATCGCCGCCCTGGTGCTGATAATTGGCACGGCCGTGCCCGCCTTCGCGCAGCCGACGCCCGCCGATCAGGGTGCGACGCCCCACCGCCGCACGCGCATCGTCATCCATCCACGCAGCCTCGAGCCCGGCCCCAATGCCAAGCGCTATTGCCGCGCCTGGCTCGCCGTCGAGAACCGCCCCAGCGGGCAGGTCATCACGCCGCAGAAGGAATGCTGGTGGCAGTAGCGCAGGACGCTGCGCCGCTTTGCGTTGAATCAACAAGCACATTCCACTTTCCGTAATGATTGGGGCACCCGGGGCGCGTCTCAAGAGGTGTGATCATGTCCAGATTCTTGAAGCTTCTTGCCATCGCGGCTCTTGCCGCCGGCGTCATGGCGTCGGCGCCGCAAGCGGCGCAGGCGCAACACCATCACGGCGGCGGTCATTGGCACGGTGGTGGCGGCCACTGGCGGGGCGGCGGCTGGGGCGGTTACGGCCCGGGCTTCGCGCTCGGCTTCGGCTGGGGCTACGGCCCGTCCTACTACGGCGGTCCCTATTATTACGGCCCGCCCGCCTATGGGCCGGATTGCGGCTGGATCCGTCAGCGCTATCTCTATCGCGGCCACTGGCACGTCCGCCGCGTCTGGCGCTGCTGGTAAGCGCAGAAATAAAAAAGGCCCGCCGACCGGCGGGCCTTTTGTTTTGTCAATTGTTGCCGAAGCTCAGCGCCACTCGCGCACGTCGACGAAGTGGCCGGCGATCGCCGCCGCCGCCGCCATCGCCGGCGAGACTAGATGCGTACGGCCCTTGTAGCCCTGACGGCCCTCGAAATTGCGGTTCGAGGTCGAGGCGCAGCGCTCGCCCGGCGCCAGCTTGTCCGGGTTCATGGCGAGGCACATCGAGCAGCCCGGCTCGCGCCAGTCGAAGCCGGCGGCCTTGAAGATCTTGTCGAGACCTTCGGCCTCCGCCTGCTCCTTCACCAGACCCGAGCCCGGCACGATCATCGCGTTGACGTTGCCATTGACGCGCTTGCCTTCGGCGATCTTCGCGGCCGCGCGCAGGTCCTCGATGCGGCCGTTGGTGCAGGAGCCGACGAAGACGCGGTCGATCTTGATGTCGGTGATCTTCTCGCCGCCCTTGAGGCCCATGTATTCGAGCGAGCGGATCGCCGCCTGGCGCTTGTTGTCGTCGTGGATCTCGCTCGGCATCGGCACGCGGCCGGTGATGGCGATCACCTGCTCGGGGCTGGTGCCCCAGGTGACGATCGGCGGCAGCTTGGCTGCGTCGAGCCGGATCTCGCGGTCGAAATGCGCGCCGTCGTCGGAGTACAACGTCTCCCAGTAGCGCATCGCCTGATCCCACAGCGCGCCCTTCGGCGTCTTCGGCCGGTCCTTGAGGAAGGCGTAGGCCTTCTCGTCCGGCGCGATGAAGCCGGCCTTGGCGCCGCCTTCGACCGACATGTTGCAGACGGTCATGCGGCCTTCCATCGACAGGTCGCGGATCGCTTCGCCGGCATATTCCAGCGCGTAGCCTGTGCCGCCGGCGGTGCCGATCTCACCGATGATGGCGAGGATGATGTCCTTCGCCGTCACGCCGGCCGGCAGCTTGCCGTCGATCAGCGCGCGCATGTTCTTCGACTTCGTCTGGATCAAGGTCTGCGTCGCCAGCACGTGTTCGACCTCGGACGTGCCGATGCCGTAAGCCAGCGCGCCGAAGGCGCCGTGCGTCGCGGTGTGGCTGTCGCCGCACACGAGCGTGGTGCCGGGCAAAGTGAAGCCCTGCTCGGGGCCGATGATGTGGACGATGCCCTGACGCTTGTCGAACTCGTTGTAGTATTCGAGCCCGAAGTCGCGCGCGTTCTCTGCGAGCGTCTTGATCTGCTCGGCGCTTTCCGGATCGGGATTGGGCTTGGTGCGATCGGTGGTCGGCACGTTGTGGTCGACGACGCACAACGTCTTCTCCGGCGCATGCACCTTGCGGCCTGAGGTGCGCAGGCCTTCGAAGGCCTGCGGGCTCGTCACTTCGTGGACGAGATGGCGGTCGATGTAGAGGAGACAAGTGCCGTCCGGCTGTTCGTCCACCAGATGGTCGTCCCAGATCTTGTCATAGAGCGTACGCGGTTTCATGGGCAGATAGCCTTGCTCGATTTGAATTTGAAATTCGGGAACGGCGGCTCGACCCGGCTTGCGCCGGGGAACCGATCAAGGACCGGCTTGCACGGCGGTGAGGCGGCCGAAGAAACGCCAGGGCAGCCTGGCGTGGTCGGCGAGCACGATGCGGAGCGCCTTGGAAATCATGGCGCTTATATAGACCTTCGGCGCAGGCGCGACAACGAATAGCGGACATTCGGCCGTGCTGCGGCGGAAAAGCAGCGAGCCCGGAATCCGTGCTCGGCCGAGCAGGGATTCCGGGCTCGCAAATCGCGTCCGGATGGAACGGGCGAACTTACTCGTTCGCGGCCGCCGCCTCGGTACCGGTCGAGCTCGTCGCCTCGACGATGCGGGCCTTCTTGCCGCGCAGGCCGCGCAGGTAATAGAGCTTGGCGCGACGCACCTTGCCGCGGCGCACGACCTTGATCGAGTCGATCATCGGCGAGTACAGCGGGAAAACGCGCTCGACGCCCTCGCCGTACGAAATCTTCCGCACGGTGAAGTTCTGGTGCAGCCCGCCGCCCGCGCGGCCGATGCAAACGCCCTCGTAGGCCTGCACGCGGCTCTTGTCGCCTTCGACGACCTTCACGTTCACGAGCACGGTGTCGCCCGGCCCGAAATCCGGAATGTCCTTGCCGGCGGAGAGCTTTTCGATCTGCTCTTTCTCCAGCGTCTGGATAATGTTCATGGCTCAATCTCCGTCGGCAGCGCCAGCAACCGGCGCGCGGTTCCTAGTCAAATTTCTGAATGGGTCGGCCGGGCTTCTAGACCAATTTCATTGGCTTGTCACCCTCTGATCAGCCTCCGGAAGGGCCATTTTTCGACTGTTTCCGGGCAAGGTAAGCCGCCCAAAGATCGGGCCGTCGTTCCCGCGTCAGCCGCTCGGCTTGCGCCCGCCGCCACGCCGCCACCTTGGCGTGGTCGCCGGAGGTGAGGACCTCCGGGATGGGTTCCCCTTCGAACACCGGGGGCCGGGTGTATTGCGGATATTCCAGCAGCCCGTCGGCGAAGCTCTCCTCGACCGCCGAGGCCTCCTTGCCCATGACCCCGGCCAGGAGACGCACGCAGGCATCGAGCAGGGCCAGAGCCGGGATTTCGCCCCCGGACAGTACGAAATCGCCGAGCGAGACCTCCTCCAGGCCGCGGGCAGCGATCAGGCGCTCATCCACCCCCTCGAAACGGGCGCAGAGGACCACCACGCCTTTGCCGTAGGCGAGTTCCGACGCCCGCCGCTGGGTCAATGGCCGACCCCGCGGGCTCATCAGTAGGCGGGGCCTGGTGTCGTGCGGCACGGCATCCAGCGCCTTGGCCAGGACGTCCGCTTTCATGACCATGCCGGGGCCGCCGCCAGCGGGGGTGTCGTCGACGGTGCGGTGGCGGTCGGTGGCGGCGGCGCGGATGTCGCGCGCCTCCAAGGACCAGATGCCGGCGGCGAGCGCCTTGCCCGCCAGGCTCGCGCCCAGCGGCCCGGGGAACATCTCAGGGAAAATCGTCAGAACGGTTGCCCGCCACATGACCTGTCTCTGTCGTCTCCGCGGAGGCGGAAACTCGTTACGCCGCAATGTGTCGCGACGCTCGTGTTACGGCTCCCGGCGCTCGGTTGGCTCGGCAGGCGCGATGGCCTCTACTTCCGCCGGCATCACCACAACGATTCGGCGGCCCTTCAGGTCGATCTCGGGTATCGCAGCCGCGGTGAAGGGCAGCATCAAGGTCCGGTCACTGCCGGCGAGCGCGATCTCGATCACGTCGCCAGCGCCGAAATTATGCAGCGCCATTACGCTGCCGAGCGCGACGCCATCGGGCGTCGCTGCCGAGAGGCCGACCAGGTCCGCGTGATAAAAAGTGTCGTCTTGTGCGATCGGCGGCAGCCGGTCGCGCGGCACGAACAGATCGATGTTGCGCAGCATTTCTGCAGCATTGCGGTCGTCGATGCCGGCGATACGGGCGACCAGGAAATCCTTGGCCGGACGCAAGCTCTCGATCTCGAACCGGCGCGCGCCGTCCGCGGTTTCGAGAGGGCCGTAGTCCAGGGCCGCCATCGGATCTTCCGTGAATGGCCACAGCTTCACTTCGCCGCGGACGCCATGCGCCGCCCCGATGCGGGCGACGCGGATCTTGTCGGTGGTCTCCGGCTGGCGCGGATCGCGCCGCGGCGACAGATGCACCGGCGCTTTGGGCGGCGTGCCTTGCCGCTCACTGTTCGCGGCGCCCGCGCGAGGCGGGCGCTGCTGCGTGCTGTGAGGGCGGCGCGCCACGGCTTCGCCGGCGATCAGCTCGCCGCCGCCGCTTTGGCCGCAGCCTTTTCCGCCGCCTTGGCGGTGGCAGCGGTCTTGGCGGCCGCATCGCTGGCTTCCTTGGCCTTGGCGGCCTCTTCGGCGTGGACCTTGCGCTCCTTGCGCGGCACCGCCTTCTCGGGATTGCTGCGCGGCTTGCGCTTGGCGACGCCGGCCTTGTCGAGGAAGCGCATGACGCGGTCGGACGGCTGCGCGCCCTTCTTCATCCATGCCTGCACCTTCTCGAGGTCGAGCTTGAGGCGCTCTTCCTTGTCCTTCGGCAGCAGCGGATTGTAATAGCCGAGCCGCTCGATGAAGCGGCCGTCGCGCGGCGAGCGCGAGTCGGCGAGGACGATGTGATAGAACGGGCGCTTCTTGGTGCCGGCGCGCGCCATGCGGATGACGAGAGACATTTGATAGTTCCTTTCTGATCCGTCGCTTGTTTGTTTAAGGGCTTATTTCTTCTTTCCGGAGCCGGGCAGGCCCGGCAGTCCGGGGAATTTTCCGCCGCCAAGACCGGGCAAGCCGGGCATGTTCGGGGGCAGTTTCGGCAAATTCGGCATTCCGGGCGGCAGGCCGGGAGCGCCCGCGCCAGGCATTTTCTTGGCGAGTTCGGCCATCTGCTCGGGCGTCGGCGCGCCGCCGCCGAAGCCCATCGCCTGCGCGAGACCGGCGAGCGGCCCCCGCTTTCCGGCATTGCCGCCCATCATCTTCATCATGTCGGCCATGCCGCGATGCATCTTCAGCAGCTTGTTGATCTGCTCGGCATTGGTGCCGGAGCCGGCGGCAATGCGCTTCTTGCGGCTGTGCTTCAAGAGATCAGGGTTACGCCGCTCCTGAGGCGTCATCGAGTCGATGATCGCGATCTGCCGCTTGAGCAGCGAGTCGTCGAGGCCCGCGTTCTGAATTTGATTTTTCATCTTGGCGACGCCGGGCATGAGGCCCAGGAGGCCGCCCATGCCGCCCATCTTCTGCATCTGGGTGAGCTGCTCGCGCAGATCGAGAAGATCGAACTGACCCTTGCGCATCTTCTCGGCGGCGCGCATCGCCTTTTCTTGATCGATATTGGCGGCGGCCTTCTCGACCAGCGCGACGATATCGCCCATGCCGAGGATGCGGCCGGCAATGCGTGACGGATCGAAGTCTTCGAGCGCATCGAGCTTTTCGCCGACGCCGATCAATTTGATCGGCTTCTGCGTCACCGCGCGCATCGACAAGGCCGCGCCGCCGCGGCCGTCGCCGTCGACACGGGTGAGCACAATGCCGGTCAAGCCGACGCGCTCGTCGAACGAGCGCGCGAGATTGACCGCGTCCTGGCCGGTCAGCGCGTCGGCGACCAGCAGCACCTCGTGCGGATTGACGGCGTCCTTCACCTCCGCCGCTTCCGCCATCATCGCATCGTCGAGCGTGGTGCGGCCGGCGGTGTCGAGCAGCACGACGTCATAGCCGCCCAGCCGCGCGGCCTCGATGGCGCGGCGCGCGATCTGTGGCGGCGACTGGCCTGCGACGGTCGGCAGCGTGTCGACCTGCGCATCGCGGCCGAGCACGGCCAATTGCTCCATCGCCGCCGGACGGCGCACGTCGAGCGAGGCCATCAACACCTTCTTGTTCTGGCGATCGGTGAGGCGGCGCGCGATCTTGGCGGTGGTCGTGGTCTTGCCGGAGCCCTGCAGGCCGACCATCATGATGGCGACCGGCGGCGCGGCGTTGAGGTCGATACCCTGGCTGTCGGCGCCGAGCGTTTTGACGAGCTCGTCGTGCACGATCTTCACGACCAACTGGCCGGGCGTCACCGACTTCATGACGGTGACGCCGACCGCGTCCTTTTTCACCCGCTCGACGAAGTCGCGCGCCACGTCGAGTGCGACGTCGGCCTCGAGCAGCGCGCGGCGCACCTCGCGCAGCGCGGCATCGACATCGGCTTCGGTCAGCGCGCCGCGGCGCGTCAGGCGATCGAGAATGCCGCCCAGTTTTTCCGACAGGGAGTCGAACATCAGCTCAAAACACCTTTAGCGCCCGAGGGCGCATCGCGCTGTCGGGCGGTTGCCTCCGGTCTCACAGGACCGGTGGGCGAATTCCAGGAACGTCACGTCTATAGCGAAGACGGCCGGAAACTATGGGCCGACCTGGGCGGAGTCAAGGCGAGGGGCTGTCAATGCGGCCCGCTCTGCGGGCGGGTGCTGGAATGACAGGGTTAATCTACGGCGTCAGATCGTAACTCACCGTGACCACCGCCCGCAGCGTCTGCTCGCCCGGGGCGACCGGCACGGCGGCGCGCATGGCGGCGATCGGCCGCGGCGGCAGCGGCGCGCCTTCCTCGGTAATCGAGACGACATGGCCGAGCTTGCTGCCGGCCGCCGCAGCGTAGAGCCCCGCCTTGCGATGGGCGTCGGCGATGGCGTCGTCGCGCGCCTGGTCGAGCAGCTTCGACTGCTGCGACACGACGAATTCGATGCCCGACATCTCGTTGGCGCCGGCGGCGATCGCCTTGTCGAGCACGTTGGGCATGTTGCCGATGTCGCGGATCTGCACGGTGAGTTGGTTGGTCACCTGGAAGCCGAGCAACCGCGCCGGGCCGCCTTTGCCGGTGTCGTACTGCGGCTGCAGCGACAGCCGCGAGGTCTGCACGTCCTTGTCGGCGACGCCGGTTCCCTTGATGGCCGCGAGCACGGCCGTCATCTTCTGCGCATTGGCCTCGCTCGCCTCGCGCGCGGTCCTGCCCTGGCTGGTGACGCCGACGCGAATGACGGCGGTGTCGGGCGGCACCGAGACGCTCGCTTCGCCGGTGACGGTCACCAGACGATCGGCGGCCTGAGCGGCGGAAAGCGCCGCCGCCAGCAGAATGGTGCAGAGAAGAGCGCGCAGCATCGGATCACCTATTTGATGGGAACGTAGATATCGATCACCAGCCTGTCGGGATTCGAGACGAGCGGATCGGTAGCATACTGCTCGATGAACATGTCCTTGGCGTCTATCGAATGGTCATCGAGGAAATTGGTAATCGTTTCGTAAGTCGTGTCCATCGCATCATAGGCGCCGCGGTGCACGAACTTGAGCGCCTTGCCCGCGGGCGCCTGGCCGACGGCGATCTTGTCCGGCGGCGGACTGGCCGGCGCGGCGGCGATCGGGTACGCCGCCTCGAAATCGAAGCCGGTCTCGTCGGTCTTCGTATAGATGGTCATCGCCGCCCCGGTCGGCTTGATGCCTTCCTTGTCGAGATAGGCGTGGAGCGCCTTGAAGGAGGCGATCAGCGTGTCGAAGGCGCTGTCCCAGTTGGCATGGCCTTTGGTTAGCACGATCGTGAGCTCCGGCAGCATCACTTCCAGGCCGAAGGCGTCGCCGGGCTGAAGCGTCCCCGGTGGTGGCGCGTCGGCGGGCGGCGGCGCCGGCGGCATCTGCTCCGCAGGCTTTGGCGCGGCCGGCGACATGGTCTGCCCGGCCACGGCGCCTGCCGCGGTCACCGTCAGGAAGCCGGCCAGAATCGGCGCTACCCAGCGCGTAGAAAGCATGTGACGAAGTCTCCGTTTGGGTCGGGCGGCCCGGCGACTCGCCTTGGCTCGAGATTAGCACGACCACTGGCCATTCGCCGTTGATTCGCCATATAAACCGGGCGAAAGCCGGGCGCGGACGCCTGGCCGGGACGTTTTCAGATGGGCGCGCTCGCCAACCAGCCTTTCGTCAAGATGAACGGGATCGGCAACGAGATCGTCGTTGTCGATCTTCGGAAGGGTGCGCCCGCCATCGCGCCGGAGGAGGCGCGCGCGGCCGCGTCGCCGCAGGGCGCGCCCTACGATCAGCTGATGGCGCTTTATCCGCCGCGCACGCCCGGCACTGACGCCTACATCCGCATCTACAACAATGACGGCTCGGAGGCCGGCGCCTGCGGCAACGGCATGCGCTGCGTCGCCTCGATCGTGTCGGGCGAGAATGGCAAGAGCGCGCTGACCTTCGAAACCGAGGCCGGTATCCTCAACTGCTGGAAGGCCGAAGGCGGCCTGTTCACCGTCGACATGGGGCCGCCGCGCTTCAAGTGGAACGAGATTCCGCTTGCGGAAGAATTCCGTGACACGCGCGCCATCGAATTGCAGATCGGTCCGATCGACAAGCCGGTGCTGCATTCGCCGTCGGTCGTCAATATGGGCAATCCGCACGCGATTTTCTGGGTCGACGACGTCAACGCCTACGACCTCGAACGCTTCGGCCCGCTGCTCGAGAACCATCCGATCTTCCCCGAGCGCGCCAACATCACGCTCGCGCACATCGTCGACCGCACGCACATCGTCATCCGTACCTGGGAGCGCGGCGCCGGATTGACGCGCGCCTGCGGCTCGGCCGCCTGCGCCGCGGCGGTGGCGGCGGCGCGGTTCAAGCGCACCGAGCGCACGGTGCGCGTAACGCTGCCCGGCGGCGACCTCACCATCGAGTGGCGCGAGCGCGACGATCACGTGCTGATGACCGGACCGGTCGCGTTCGAGTTCAACGGCACGTTCAATCCAAATCTGTTCGAGAAGGCTCCGGCGCCATGAGCGTCGACGTCGTCACCTTCGGCTGCCGGCTCAACATCGTCGAATCGGAAGCGGTGCGGCGTGAGGCCGAAGCTGCAGGCGTTGCCGACGCGGTGATCGTCAACACCTGCGCCGTGACCGGCGAGGCGGTGCGGCAGGCGCGGCAGGCGATCCGCAAGCTCAAGCGCGAGAAGCCGGATGCACGTATCGTCGTCACCGGCTGCGCCGCGCAGGCCGATAGCGCGCAATTCGCCGCGATGCCGGAAGTCGACCGCGTGCTCGGCAATGAGGACAAGTTCGACCGCGCCGCCTGGGCGCGCAGCGAGCGTGTGGCAGTATCCGACATCATGGCGGCGACGGCGATGCGCGCGCCAAGCGTCGATGCGCTCGCCGGCCACACGCGCGGCTTCGTGCAGGTGCAGAATGGCTGCGACCATCGCTGCACTTTCTGCATCATCCCGTTCGGGCGCGGCAATTCGCGCTCGCTGCCGGTGCACGACGTGATCGCGCAGGCGCGCCGGCTGGTCGCCAACGGCTACCGCGAGATCGTGCTCACCGGCGTCGATATCACCAGTTACGTCGACGGCGTCCTGCGGCTCGGCGCGCTGGTGAAGCGCCTGCTGCGCGAAATCCCCGAGCTCGAGCGCCTCCGACTGTCATCCATCGATTCGGTCGAGGCCGACCGCGATCTCATGGATACGCTGGCCAACGAGCCGCGGCTGATGCCGCATCTGCATCTGTCGCTGCAGCACGGCGACGATCTCATCCTCAAGCGCATGAAGCGCCGGCACACGCGCGAAGACGCGATCCGCTTCTGCGACGACCTGCGCCGGCTGCGGCCCGACGTCGCCTTCGGCGCCGACATCATCGCCGGCTTCCCGACCGAAAGCGACGAGGCGTTCGCGCGCTCGGTCGCTCTCGTCGACGCCTGCGGCTTGACGCAACTGCATGTCTTCCCGTTCTCGCCGCGGCCCGGCACGCCGGCGTCGCGCATGCCGCAGCTCGATCGCGCGCTGGTGAAGGAGCGCGCCGCGCGCCTGCGCGAGAAAGGCGAGGCGGCGCTCGCCACGCATCTCGGAGCCGAGGTCGGCGCGCGCCGCCGGGTGCTCACCGAGCGCGGCGGCATCGGTCACACCGAGCAATTCCTGACCGTGAAGCTGGCCGCGCCGATTGCGCCGGGGACGATTCTCGATTTGCATATGGCCGGGCACGACGGCCGCCGGCTGCTGGCCGCATAGGGAGAGAGCGATGAGCGCGAACGAGCATCTGATCACCACGGTTGAACAGCTCGAAGCGCTCTACGGACAGCCTTACGGGCCGGCGGTGACGAAAGAGACCGACCGCATCGCGCCGGTCTATCGCAAGCTCATCGAAGCCGCGCCGTTCGTCGCGGTGGCGACCGGTGGTCCGGACGGGCTCGACTGCTCGCCGAAGGGCGATGCGCCCGGCTTCGTGCGCGTGCTCGACGACAAGACGCTGGCGCTGCCCGACCGGCCGGGAAACAACCGCATCGACGGCTTCCGCAATCTGCTCAAGGACCCGCGCATCGCGCTGCTGTTCCTTATCCCCGGCGTCGGCGAGACCTTCCGCGTCAACGGTCGCGCTTCGATCTCGGTCGACCCGGAGCTGATGCAGAGCTTCGCCGTCAACGGCAAGCTGCCGCGGTCGGTGCTGCTCGTGCACGTCGAAACCGCCTTCTTTCATTGCTCGAAGGCGATCGTGCGCTCGAAGCTGTGGGACGAGACGACGAAGATCGACCGCAAGAGTCTGCCGTCGACCGGCACGATTATCGCCGAGTTGAGCGGCGGCACATTGGGTGGCGAGGCCTACGACCGCGATGCACCCGCGCGCATCGAGAAGATGCTGTATTGATGTGCCGCAGGCTAGGCGAGCTCCCTCTCCCAAGTGGGGAGAGGGGGTTCATGATTTGCGATCTTTGTAACCCCTCACCCGACGCGCTGACGCGCGTCGACCTCTCCCTATGGGAGAGGTGAAGAAGGTTCATCGATTCGTTCGCCGTTCCACCCGCACTTGCCGAGCAACTCCCGCATATGCGGCGGCACCGGCGCCGTGATTGTCACCGCCGGCTTGTTCTTGGAGATCGGCACGACGACCTCGCGCGCGTGCAGATGCAGCGTCGGCCCGCCGACGCGCGGCGCGCTGCCGTAGATGTTGTCGCCGACGATCGGGAAGCCCATCTCGGCGCAGTGCACGCGCAGTTGATGCGTGCGCCCCGTGACCGGCTCGAGCGCGAGCCAGGTCAGCCCTTCGGAGCGCCCCATCACCCGCCACATCGTCACCGACGGCAAACCGTGCGGATCCGGCTTCATCCACCAGCCGCGGCTCTCGTCGCGTTTCGACAGCGCGATGTCGATGCGGCCCTCGTCGGCTGCCGGGCCGCCCGCGACCACCGCCCAATAGGTCTTGCCGACCTTGCCCTGTTTGAACAGCTTACCGAGCAGCGCCAGCGCCTTGCGGTGCCGTCCGAGCACGAGGCAGCCGGTGGTGTCGCGGTCGAGCCGATGCGCCAAAGCCGGCGATCGTGGCAGGCCGAAGCGCAGCGCGTCGAAATAGTCCTCGAACGCCTCGACGCCTTTCGGGCCGCGGTGCACCGGTAATCCGGGTGGCTTGTCGATCACCAGCATCAGCCCGTCGCGGTACAGCAACCGGGCCTGCATCTCTTCCGGGGTCATCACGGCTTACCTAGATGGCATGAAACGGCTACCACGGGCGTCTCCTTGCTTCACCCTCCCCTTGAGGGGGAGGGTCGCTCGCCGCGCGCAGCGTGGTGAGCGGGGTGGGGTGCTCGACCCCGATATTTGCTATCACCCCCTCTCGGTTCGCTTCGCGAACCGACCTCCCCCCTCCAGGGGGAGGTGAAGAGAAGAAGGCATGGACGACAGTACGCAGAAAACAAGCTGGTGGAAGCGCCTCTCGGGCGGCCTCAAGCGCACCTCCTCGCAGCTCGGCACCGCCATCACGAGCCTGCTGACCAAGCGCAAGCTCGATGCGTCGACCCTGGAGGAGCTGGAGAACGAGCTGATCCGTGCCGACTTCGGCGTCGACGTTGCCGGCCGCACCATCGCCACGCTGCGCCGGGACCGCTTCGAGAAGGATATCTCTCCGGAGGAATTGCAGACGTTGCTCGCCGCCGAGATCGAGAAGACGATGACGCCGGTGGCGAAGCCGCTCGAGATCACCTCGCGGCCTTTCGTCATCCTTGTCACCGGCGTCAACGGCTCCGGCAAGACGACGACCATCGGCAAGCTCGCCGCGCGCTTCCGCGCCGAAGGCAAGAGCGTGATGCTGGTCGCCGGCGACACCTTCCGCGCCGCCGCGATCGAGCAGCTCGGCATCTGGGCCGAACGCACCGGCGCGACGATCAAGAAGAGCGCGCCCGGCGCCGATCCCGCCAGCCTCGCCTTCGACGCCATCAGCGCCGCCAAGGCCGAAGGCGTCGACATTGTGCTGGTCGACACCGCCGGCCGTTTGCAGAACCGCACCGAGCTGATGAGCGAGCTGGAGAAAATCGTGCGCGTGATGCGCAAGGTCGAGCCGACGGCGCCGAACGCGGTGCTGCTTGTGCTCGATGCGACGGTGGGTCAGAACGCGCTCAGCCAGGTCGACATCTTCGGCAAGACTGCGGGCGTCACCGGGCTCGTGATGACCAAGCTCGACGGCACCGCGCGCGGCGGCATCCTCGTCGCCATCGCCGACCGCTTCAAATTGCCGGTGCACTTCATCGGCGTCGGCGAGGGCGTCGACGACCTCGCGCCGTTCACCGCGCGCGATTTCGCCCGCGCGGTGGTGGGGTTGGAGTGATGGTGTGCGTGTCCCCGGGCGCAGCGCAGCACGCAGTGGTGCGCTGCAGACCCGGGACACGAAGCCGCGAAGCGCTGCGAAGATGAAAGAAACAATGTCCGAAAAACAGAAGCTCAACCCCATCCTCAAGCTCACGCTCGATATCGGGCCGCTGGTGCTGTTCTTCGCCATCAACGCCAAGATCGGCATCTATGCCGCCACCGGCGTGTTCATGGTGGCTGTGCTCGCCGCGCTCGCCGTTGCCTACGTCCTGACCCGGCGGGTCGAAATCATGCCGCTGGTCACCGCGGTGGTGGTGCTCATCTTCGGCGGTCTGACGATTGTCTTGCACGACGCCACGTTCATCAAGCTCAAGCCCACGATCATCTACGTGCTGTTCGGCGGCGCGCTCGTCGCCGGGCTGGCGATGGGCAAGCCGCTGCTCGGCATCGTGTTCGATTCGGTGTTCGATCTCACGGAAGAAGGCTGGCGCAAGCTGACCTGGCGCTGGGCGCTGTTCTTCTTCGTGCTGGCGGTCCTCAACGAGATCGTCTGGCGCAACTTCTCCACCGACGTCTGGGTCAGCTTCAAACTGTTCGGCGTCGTGCCGCTGACCTTCCTGTTCGGCGCAGCGCAGCTGCCGCTGTTGACCAAGTACGCCGCTGATAAGCAGGACTAGGCCGGCGCGCCTTGCGCCACCGGCTCGGTCGTAACGGCGGGGCGCCTGCGATCCTCGAAGGCGATGATCCGCGCCGCGGCAAAATGCGCGGCGACGGCGATGCTGCCGCCGGCGAGGAGATCGACGAAATAATGCGCGCCTTCGGTGAGCGTGGCCCCGAGCATCGCCGCGTCCAGCACCAGCAGCGCGGTGAAGATGCGCGGAAAGCGCCGCAGCGTCAGCGGCGTCAGGATGGCGATCGTCGAATGGAATGACGGGAAGGTGGCGATGCCGCCGGGCGCTTCGGTCATCACGAATGGCCCTGGCTGGCGCAGCCGCATCAACTGTTCGACCGGGGTCGCGCCGGTGAAGTGCAGCAGGTTGAAGTCCTTCGCATCGACGAACACGATCGGCCCGCCCGCCGGCATCGTTGCCGAGATGGCGATTGTGACGACGAAGGCGATGGTGAAGGCGAGCAGATAGGTGCGCAACTCCGTGGTGCGATGCGCGAAGGCGAGCACGACGAGCGGGAAGGCGATCTGCAGCGAGATGGTGTTGTAGGCGAAGGAGAACACCTTCTGCACCTGCGCGTGGTTATCGACCCAGTGCGCAAAGCCGGGCCAGTCGAAGCCGAGCGCGAGATCGAGGCGGTTGAGCAAGTCGTCGCGCAGGGGGAAATCCAGGCGCTGCATCGCGTAGGCGGCGAGCACGCCGAACAGGCAGATCGTCACCAGATAGAGGAAGCCGTAGAGGAAGACCTGCACCGCCTGCACGACGCGCGTCTGCGGGACGATGAGCGTCACTGCGTCCATGGCGACGACGCCGGCGATCACCGGCCAGGCGTTCGGCAATGTGGTGAGGGTGAAATGCGTGACGGACGCCGCGCACACGCCCGCGATCGCCAGCGCCGACATGATGAGGATCGCCGGCCGCGACACGGGGCTCACGCGCGACTGCAGCAGGAAGGCGGACCAGCCGCCGTCGAACCGGTTGAAACGCATCGCCAGCAATCCCCGACCAGGACGCAATATGTCTATTCACACAGGCTGTGCGGTGGCCCGACACTGCGCGAGATCGATTAAAATATTGTTAGGGATTGCCGGCGGAATGGCGCGAATGCGCGGCTCACGCCTTCGCGGATTTCAATGTGAAGGCGCGGCCGTCGGCGACGAAGCGGCCGTAGCCGTGATGATGGAAGGTCTTCGGGTTCTTCTGCTTCGGATCGCGCCAGGCGGCGATCACGTCCAGGATGAACATGTTGTAGCGGTTGACCATCCGCTTATCGATCACCTTGCATTCCAGATTGGCGAAGCATTCCTTGATCAGCGGCGCCTGCACCTGCGACGCGGCAACCGGCGTCAGGCCGAAGGCCTTGAACTTGTCGACCTCGCGGCCCGAGCAATTGCCGATCTTCACCGCTGTCGGCGCGAGCCTGCGCGCCGGCAGCGCGATGACGCATTCGCCGGTCGCGCGCAGCGATTCAAAACTGTAGTTGGCTGAGCTGCAGACGCAGGCGAGAAGCGGCGGCTCGAATTCGAGCATCATATGCCATGACATGGTCATGACATTGGCGCGGCCCTTGCGCGCGGTCGTCAGCAGCGTCACAGGTCCCGGCTCGAGCAGCTGATAGACTTCCCCGAGCGGCAGCGGCTTCATTTCTGCGCCAGCGCCTTGGCGATCTGCGGCTCGAGCACGCGCTGCAAATTCTCGGCGCCGATCGGGCCGACGAGCTTGTAGGCGATGTGACCGTCGCGGCCGACGACGAAGGTCTCCGGCACGCCGTAGACGCCCCAGTCGATGCCGGTGCGGCCGCTCGCATCCTGTCCGGTCGCCGCATACGGATTGCCGTAGCGGCCGAGGAAGCGGCGCGCGTTGCCGGCCTCGTCCTTGTAGTTGATGCCGACGAGCTGGATGCGCTTGTCCTTCGACAGCGCCTCGAGGAACGGCACCTCGTCGTGGCAAGGCACGCACCACGACGCCCACACGTTCACGAGCGTCACCTTGCCGGCGAAGGTCGCGTTGCTCAGGCCCGGCACCGGCCGGCCGGCCTGCTCGAGGCCGGGGATCGGCGGCAGGTTAGTCGCCGGCGCCGGCTTGCCGATCAGCGCCGAGGGGATGAACGAGGCATCGCCGGCACCGAGGCGGATGAAGAACAGCGCCGCCAACCCCATGAAAACGGCGAGCGGCAGCAGCAGCAGGACGCTGCGGCGGACTTTGCGCGGCGTTTCAGTGGTCGTGCTCATGGAGTCTCCTCGCGCCGCGAGCGGCGCGTGACGCCCTGGTCCTCGAGCTCGCCGAGCACGCGCCGCAGCGTCGCATGGTCGAGCACCACCCACGCAACCATGACGGCGACGACAAAGGCGGTCACCGCGTAAGCGGCGACGATGAAGTCGGCGTGCGGCCCGAGATTCATGCGCTATTTCCTTTGCGCATGATCTTATCCGAAAGCCGGTTCCCACTTTTCGGGATCATGCGCTTGCCTCCGCGAGCGTCTGCGCCTGCATCAACTGCATCGTGCGCACGCGCCGTCGCAGGATTTCGTTGCGCATCGCCATGAGATGCAGCGTTGCGAACAGAAACGTGAAAGCGAGCGTCATCACGATCAGCGGCCACAGGATCGACGGCGCGATGGTCGGTCCGCCCATGCGGAAGATCGATTCCGGCTGATGCAACGTGTTCCACCAGTCGACGGAGAATTTGATGATCGGCAGGTTGAGCGCGCCGACGAGCGTCAGCACCGCCGCCGCGCGCGAGCCGCGGCCCGGATCCTCCGCCGTCCAGTAGAGCGCCATGACGCCGAGATAGAGCAGCAGCAGCACCAGCATCGAGGTCAGCCGCGCGTCCCACACCCAGTAGGTGCCCCAGGTCGGCCGGCCCCACAGCGAGCCGGTGACGAGGCAGATGAAGGTGAAGGCGGCGCCGATCGGCGCGGCTGCCTTGCCGGCGACGTCGGCGAGCGGATGCCGCCACACCAAAGTGCCGAGCGCGGCGGCGCTCATCAGCGCCCAGCCGAGCATGCCGAGCCAGGCCGACGGCACGTGCAGGTACATGATCTTGACGGTGGCGCCCTGCTGATAGTCGTCCGGGGCGTTTATCGCCTGGAAGAGGCCGATGACGAACAGAACCACCGTCGCGGCGATCAGCCACGGCAGCAGGCGCGCCACCAGCCGGAGGAACCGCGTCGGATTGGCGAGGTCGATGAGGGCCATGGCCGGCGTTTTAGTCCCGGGTGAATACGGGGGCAATCCGGAGCAGCCCGGAGGTCATTCCAGGCCGAAGCGCAGGGCGGCGGCGGCGGCAAACGGGCCGATCACCAGGCTGGCCAGACTGAGCGCGCAGAGAATGGTGAAAGGGGGGCCGAACGGGACGCCGCCGACGATCGCCGCATTGGCGGTGGCGACGCCGAAGATCAGCACGGGGATGGTCAGCGGCAGCACCAGCACCGCCAGCAGCAGCCCGCCGCGGCGCAATGCCACGGACAGGCCGGCGCCGACGAGGCCGATGAAGGTCAGCGCCGGCGTGCCAACCGCGAGTGTCAGCGCGACGGCACCCATGGCTTTCGGCTCGATGTTCAGCATCAGCCCGAGCACCGGCGAAACGACGACCAGCGGCAGGCCGGTGGTCAGCCAATGGGCCAGCCCCTTGCCGGCGATGGCCAGTTCGAGCGGCATGCGGCCCATCATCAGGAGGTCGAGCGAGCCGTCCTCGTGGTCGGTGGCGAACAGCCGGTCGAGCGCCAGCAGGCTGGCCAGCAGCGCGCCGAGCCAGAGGATTGCCGGGCCGATGCGGGCGAGCAGGTTGAGGTCGGGCCCGAGCGCGAATGGCATCATCACCACGACGGTGAGGAAGAACAGCGCGCCCATCAGCGCGCCGCCGCCGACGCGCACCGCGATGCGCATGTCGCGCACGAGGAGGGCGGTAAGGCCGGTCATTGGCCGAGTCCCGGGGCAAGGTCACCTCTCCCCATCGGGGAGAGGTCGGCGAGCGAAGCGAGCCGGGTGAGGGGGACCGGATCGATATCGGCGGGGAGCCCCCTCACCCGAATCCCTCGCTGCGCTCGGAATTCGACCTCTCCCCTCCGGGGAGAGGTGCAGCGCGTGTGCGGAGCGATATGCATCATCCCTTCGCCCCCAGCCGCAGCTCCCGCGGCGCGGCCAGTCCGATGGGCCCGTGCGTCGCGGCGACAATGAGCCCGCCCTTACCGAGATGCGCCTGCATCAGCCCCGCGAGCCGCTCCTGACTCTGCACGTCGAGCGCCGAGGTCGGCTCGTCGAGCAACCAGAGCGGCCGTTCGACCGCCGCCAGCCGCGCGATCGATAGCCGCCGGCGCTGCCCCGCCGACAAGTAGGCCGCCGGCAGGCCGGCCAGCGGCGCCAGCCCGACCGCCTCCAGCGCGGTGGTCACCTTGTCGCGGTCGCCGCCGAGGAACTCCACCCAGAAGGCCAGGTTTTCTCTTACTGAAAGAGATGTTTTCAGTGCGTCATGATGGCCGAGGTAATGCGCCTGCTCGCCGACGCTCGCCTCCGCCTCGCCGCCGTCCAGCGTCAGCCGCCCGTCGGCGATTCGCACCAGCCCGGCGATCATGCGCAGCAGCGACGACTTGCCGGCGCCGTTGCGGCCGGTGACCACCAATGCCTCGCCGCCGGCGACGGCAAACGACAGGCCGGCGAATACCGTCCGCCCGCCGCGGACGCATGTCAGGTTGTCGGCGGCAAGCTGCATCAGCAGCGCCGGCGCCGCGCGCGGTCAGCCGCCGGCCACGGGAGCCATGATTTTTTGCGCATCAGTCTGGAATGGCCCCAAGCTATGTAGCGTCAGACGCAAAAAAACCTTATAAGCCCGCCCCGACGGCGGTCCGAACTGGATTCCGCGCCGCGAGCTCTCCGGCCTGCAACGGGCCGGCTGGGGATGAGCTTAGACCGATCCAGCACTCATGTCCCGCGCAGGGAATGGAACCAGTCCTATGACGTCGCTCGACAGCTTCAAATGCTGCAAGACCCTGAAGGTCGGCAGCAAGTCCTATGCGTATTTCAGCCTCCCGATCGCGGAGAAGAACGGGCTCAAAGGCATCTCGCGCCTGCCGTTCTCGATGAAGGTGCTGCTGGAGAATCTGCTGCGCAACGAAGACGGCCGCACCGTCACCAAGGACGACATCAAGGCCGTCGCCGAGTGGATGAAGACGAAGACCTCCGACCACGAGATCGCCTTCCGTCCGGCGCGCGTGCTGCTGCAGGACTTCACCGGCGTGCCCTGCGTGGTCGACCTCGCGGCGATGCGCGACGCGATGAAAAACCTCGGCGGCGACCCCAAGAAGATCAACCCGCTCATCCCGGTCGACCTCGTCATCGACCACTCGGTCGCGGTCAACTTTTACGGCAACAAGGACGCCTTCAAGAAGAACGTCGAGGAAGAGTACCGCCAGAACCAGGAGCGCTACGAGTTCCTGAAATGGGCGCAGCGTTCGTTCGACAATTTCCGCGTCGTGCCGCCCGGCACCGGCATCTGCCATCAGGTCAATCTTGAATTCCTCGCGCGCACCGTCTGGACGCGCAAGGACAAGGTCAAGGTCGACGGCAAGCAGGCGACCATGGAAGTGGCCTATCCCGACACGCTGGTCGGCGCCGATTCGCACACCACCATGGTCAACGGTCTCTCGGTGCTCGGCTGGGGCGTCGGTGGCATCGAGGCGGAAGCCGCGATGCTCGGCCAGCCGCTGTCGATGGTGTTGCCGGAGGTGATCGGCTTCAAGCTCTCGGGACGCCTCAAGGAAGGCATCACCGCGACCGACCTCGTGCTCACCATCACCGAGGCGCTGCGCAAGCGCGGTGTCGTCGGCAAGTTCGTCGAGTTCTTCGGCCCCGGTCTGGCGCATCTGACGATCGCCGACCGCGCCACCCTCGGCAACATGGCGCCGGAATACGGCGCCACCTGCGGCTTCTCGCCGATCGACGACGACACCATCAAGTACCTCAAGGACACCTCGCGTCCGCCGGAGGTCGTCTCGCTGGTCGCCGCCTATGCCAAAGCGCAGGGCATGTTCCGCATCAAGACCACGCCGGATCCGTTGTTCACCGACGTGCTCAAGCTCGATCTCGCCACCGTGACGCCGTCGCTCGCCGGCCCGAAGCGTCCGCAGGACCGCATCGCGCTCAAGGACGTGAAGGCCGGCTTCACCGCGTCGATGGAGAAGGAGTTCGGCAAGGGCTCCGAACTGCACAAGCGCGCCAAGGTCGAGGGCAAGAACTACGAACTCGGCCACGGCGATGCGGTGATCGCCGCGATCACCTCGTGCACCAACACGTCGAACCCGAACGTCATGATCGGCGCCGGCCTGCTCGCCCGCAAGGCGGCGGCCAAGGGCCTCACGGCCAAGCCGTGGGTCAAGACGTCGCTCGTGCCCGGCTCGCAGGTCGTCGCCGAGTATCTCGACAATTCGGGCCTGCAGAAGGATCTCGACAAGCTCGGCTTCAATCTCGTCGGTTTCGGCTGCACCACCTGCATCGGCAATTCGGGTCCGCTGCCGCCGGAGAACTCGAAGGCGATCAACGACAACGATCTCGTCGCCGCCGCGGTGCTCTCGGGTAACCGCAACTTCGAAGGCCGCGTGAACGCCGACGTGCGCGCCAACTACCTGGCGTCGCCGCCGCTCGTCGTCGCCTATGCGATCGCCGGCTCGATGTACGCCGACATGCTCAAGGACCCGCTCGGCGAGGACCAGAAGGGCAAGAAGGTGTTCCTCAAGGACATCTGGCCGTCGAACAAGGAGATCGGCGCCTTCGTCGCCAAGAACATCACCAAGAAGGTGTTCGCCAAGCGCTACGGCGACGTGTTCAAGGGCGACGCGCATTGGCGCAAGATCAGCGTCAAGGGCGGGATGACGTTTGCGTGGGACAAGAAGTCGACCTACGTGCAGAACCCGCCATATTTCGTAGGCATGACGAAGCAGCCGCAGCCGCTCGAGGATATCGTCGAGGCGCGCGTGCTGGCGCTGCTCGGCGACTCGATCACCACCGACCACATCTCGCCGGCCGGTTCGATCAAAGTCGACTCGCCTGCGGGCAAGTATCTCGTCGATCACAAGGTGAAGCCGATCGACTTCAATCAGTACGGCACGCGCCGCGGTAACCACGAAGTGATGATGCGCGGCACCTTCGCCAACATCCGCATCAAGAACCAGATGGTGCCGGGTGTCGAAGGCGGCGTGACGGTCCACTATCCGTCGAAGCAGCGGATGCCGATCTACGATGCCGCGATGAAGTACAAGGCCGAGAAGGTGCCGCTGGTGGTGTTTGGCGGCAAGGAATACGGAACCGGCTCCTCGCGCGACTGGGCAGCCAAGGGTTCCGTGCTGCTCGGCATCCGCGCCGTCGTCGTCGAGTCGTTCGAGCGCATCCATCGCTCGAATCTCATCGGCATGGGCGTTCTGCCGCTGGTGTTCGAAGAGGGAACCACCTGGAAGTCGCTCGGGCTCAAGGGTGACGAGCAGGTCACCATCCGCGGCCTCTCGGGCGAGCTCAAGCCGCGTCAGCGGCTGATCGCCGAGATCGTCATGGGCGACGGTACCCTCAAGCGCGTGCCGTTGATCTGCCGCATCGATACCCTGGACGAACTCGATTACTTCAAGAACGGCGGCATCCTGCAGTACGTGCTGCGGCAGCTCGCAGGTTGACGCGAGCGACGCTCACCTTGAAGTGAGTGGCCGGTGATGGACGAGGCGCTCTATAAGTGCCTCGTCCGGCAGGGGGATCGCGGGATTACCTATGACCCATCGCGCCTTCGCTCTTGCGTTAGCCGTCGCCGCCTTGGTGCAGCCCGCCTTCGCGGGCGAGCCGCGCGCGGTTATTGAGCTCTTCACCAGCCAGGGTTGCTCGAGCTGCCCCGCCGCCGACAAGTTGCTCGGACAATTGCGGCAGGATCCCTCGATCGTGGCGCTCAGCCTGCCGGTCGATTACTGGGATTATCTCGGCTGGAAAGACACCCTGGCACTGCACGGCCATACCGTGCGCCAGCAGGAATACGCGCAGGCGCGCGGCGACCGCGAGGTCTATACGCCGCAGATCGTCGTCAACGGCGTGGCGCATGTGCTCGGCAGCGACAAGGCGGCGATCGAGAAGACGATCGCGGAGACGCGCGCCAAGGACAAGCCGCTGAGCGTACCGGTGACGCTCAATGTCGCCGGCGGCAAGGTGACGGTGAGCGTTCCCGACAGCGCGAGCGGCACGGACGCCGATGCCGACGTGTGGCTCTGCCCCTTCGCCAGCAAGATTCCGGTCGAGGTCCAGCGCGGCGAAAACCGCGGCCACACGCTGACCTATTACGACGTCGTGCGCCGCTGGGTGAAGCTCGGCACCTGGAACGGCAAGGCGCAGACGTTCAGCGTTCCCGTCGCCGACGTCACCAAGGGCGAGAGTGACGTCGATCATGTCGCCGTGCTGGTGCAGCGCGAGCCGAAGGGCAAGCCCGGTCTGATGCTCGGCGCCGCGACCGCGAGCCTGCGCTAGAATTTAGAGAAATATTTCTGTGTCATGCCCGGCCTTGTTCCGGGCCTCCACGCTTTGCTTCAAATCATGAATTGAAGACGGGGATGGCCGGGACAGGCCCGGCCATGACGACGTATTGTTCGTGCTTGCCGCTCGCGCCTCGGGACGCGGTCGAACAAAAAAATAGGGCCGGCAAAGCCGGCCCGAGGCGTTTTGGGGATTGAACCGTACGCGAAACTCAACTGGCCCGGTCGGCTGACCCCCGGGGGGCTGGGGGGCTGAGGAATCCGGAGATCGAACCGGACCGGGCCATGAGGCAACGGTCCTGTTATCTTGTTGCAGCGTGACGTGCGATTGTTCGAATTTGGGCCTTTTCGTGTGCGGTTTTAACGAGTTCGTGATCGTCCGCAGCGCGTTTCAAAATCAGTTTTTTGCCTATTTCCGTCGCAGAACGAAGCCCTTGCCGCCAGCCCTGACCGGCGCGATCATGTCACACGCTCGTCGTGGAAGGAGGCGCCGCATGTTCGGTCCTGGCGATGTCGATCCCAGCGAGTCCCGCGGGGGCGGGACTCCCGCGCGCAGCGCGCCCGTCCCCGGCCAGGTCACGTTCACCCGTCGCGAGCTCAACCGCATCCTCGATCTCTATGGCCGCAAGGTCGCCGCCGGCGAATGGCGCGATTACGCGATCGACTTTCTGAAGGATCGGGCCGTGTTCTCGGTCTTCCGCCGCTCTTCGGAAGTGCCACTTTACCGCATCGAGAAAGATCCCAAGCTGGCGCAGCGCCAGGGCGCCTACAGCGTCGTCTCGGCGAGCGGCCACATCCTGCGCCGCGGCCACGAGCTGGACCGCGTGCTGCGCGCGATCGACAAGTCGCTGTCGCTGGTCGCGAGCTGAGCCGCGGTTACGGATTGCTCCGCATCCCCTCGCCCAGCTCGCGCTGCATCAGCAGCGTGTCGACCCAGCGGCCGAATTTGTAGCCGATACCGGGCAATTGCCCGACCACGCCGAAGCCACAGGCCTCGTGCAGGCCGACCGACGCCGCCTGATTGGGCGAATCGCCGATCACCGCCAGCATCTGCCGGAAGCCGCGCTGTTCGCATTCGCCGATCAGCGCCTTGAGCAGCGCGTGGCCGGCGCCGCGGCGCTGCATGTCGGGATCGATGTAGATCGAATCCTCGACGCTGAAGCGGTAGGCCGGTCGCGTACGGTAGACCGAGGCATAGGCATAGCCGGCGAACCGGCCGCCGATCTCGGCGGCGAGATAGGGATAGCCGCCTTCCAGCACGTATTTCATGCGCCGCGCCATCTCCATCTCGTCCGGCGGCTCCGTCTCGAACGACGACGAGCCGGTCAGGACGGCCGGCGCGTAGATGCGGACGATGTGTGGCAGGTCGGCGGGTGTGGCGGGGCGGATGGTCACGGACATAGTCCGGGTACCGTAAGACGAATGATGGGCCGCTAGAAGCGCATCTGTGCCCCGGGCGCCGTGCAGCGTGAGCATAAGCGCGTTTACCGCGTCTTCGACCCGCTAGAGCGAACGGTGCGCGGCAGACCCGGGACCCCCGTTTCCGTCGCACGAACCGGGGCCCCGGATCTGCGGCTCACCACTCCGCTGCGCTTCGTGCTGCGCCGCGTCCGGGGGCACGCGGCCAAAAACAAAACGCCCGGGCGTCAGGCCCGGGCGTTCGTCAGTCTTTTCTCTGTCGGCTGCGCTTAGCGCCGATCGCCCATGAAGCGCAGCAGGAACATGAACAGGTTGATGAAGTCGAGGTAGAGCGTCAGCGCGCCCATCACCGCCTTGCGGCCGGCGACGGTGCCGTCGTCATTGCTCGAATACATCTCCTTGATGCGCTGGGTGTCCCACGCGGTGAGGCCGGCGAAGATCAGCACGCCGATCGCCGAGATGGCGAAGTCGAGGCCGGTGCTCTTCAGGAAGATGTTGACCACCATCGCCAGGATCAGCCCGAACAGGCCCATCACCAGGAACGAGCCGACCGGCGAGAGGTCGCGCTGCGTGGTGTAGCCGTAGAGGCTCAACGCGCCGAACGACGCCGCCGAGACGAAGAACGTACGGGCGATCGACCCGTGCGTGTAGGTCAGGAAGACCGACGACAGCATCACCCCGAGCAGCGCGGCATAGACGAGGAACAGCAGCGACGCCGTGCTCACCGAGAGCCGGTTGATGCGGAAGCTCATGAAGAACACGATGCCGAGCGTGCCGAGGAACAGCACGATCATGCCCGCACCGCCATAGATGGTCTGGCCGAACGGGGTCAGGCCGATGAGCTTGCCGGACGCATCGGTCACGGCAGCGTTCATGTACGTAAACCAGGCGACGACGCCGGTGAGAGCAACGCCGGCGGCCATGTAGTTGTAGACGCGAAGCATGTAGGCGCGCAGGCCTGCATCGATCGCGGCCGACTGCGCGGCGCCGAAGCCGCGGGCGGCGTAGTTGCGGTCGTAGTCCGACATCGAAGTGTCCTCTCTGTTTCCGGCGGGTGGCCGGTCACACGGCGGGCGCGCGGTCCAACGCGCGTCCTGTGTTCCGAATGTAATGCTGGCTGAGTGTTGGTGCCAGATATGGCCCGATGAAGGCGGCCTATCTTGTCGATTCTTAACCTTTCCGCCGCCGATCATACCTCAAAACGCCGGAAACCGGCAGCCGGAAAGGGGACGCGGCCGAATGTCGCGACCGCTCAAAGGCTTCGCAGCACCGGGGCGGGCTTCTGCCCAAGCGCCGAGAAGGTGCCGGCGAGCCCCAGCGCAACCGTCACCACGACCGCACCGACGGCGGCCGCTGCCGCCGGCCAGGGCAGCCACTGGAAACGCAGGTGCATCAGCTCGGTGACGATCACCCAGCCGGCGAGCGAGCCCGACAGCACCCCGAACAGCGCCGTGGCGCTGCCGAGCAGGCCGTATTCGATGGCGTAAGCGGCGATCAGCCGGGACCGGGTTGCCCCGAGCGTCTTGAGGATGACGGCGTCGTAGACGCGGTGCCGATGGCCGGCGGCGAGCGCGCCGCCGAGCACCAGGGCGGCGGCGACGAGCGTCACGGCGCTGGCGCCGCGGATCGCCACCAAAAGCTGGCTGACGATCTGGCCGATGGCGGCGAGCGCGTCCTTCACCTGCACCGTGGTCACGGTCGGATACTGCTGCGCCACCGCCCGCAGCACCGCGCCTTCCTCCTGCGGCGTGCCGCCGTCGGGGAAACGCAGCGTGGCGAGATGCGTGTGCGGCGCGCCGGCGAAGGTGTTGGGCGAGAACACCATGACGAAATTGATGCTCATGCTCTGCCAGTCGACGCGGCGGAGATTGGCGATGCGCGCGATGATGTTGCGGCCGAGCACGTTGACGGTGATGCTGTCGCCGAGCTTCAGCCCGAGGCCGTCGGCGATGCCCTTCTCGAACGATACCAAAGGCGGGCCGTCATAGCCCGGCTTCCACCATGCGCCGGCGACGAGGCGCGAGCCTTCCGGCACCTGATCGGAGTAGGTGATGCCGCGGTCGCTCTGCAGCACCCAGGCCGCCTCGTCCTTCGGCTTGATCTTCTCGGCGGCGGTGCCGCCGGCGGCGATGATGCGTCCGCGCAGCATCGGCACGTCCTCGACCAGCGCGCCAGGGGCGCGGTCCTCGACGAATTCCGAAAAGCGCTGTGCGTCGGCGGAGGGGATATCGAGGAAATAGAACGACGGCGCGCGCTGCGGCAGTTCGTGCGCGAACTGCCGGCTCAAATTGCCGTCGATCTCGACCACGGTGACGAGCAGGGCGATGCCGAGGCCAAGCGACAGCACGACGGTCGGCGTCAGCGCGCCGGGGCGGTGGATGTTGGCGACGGCCATGCGCAACGCGGTGGCGCGCGCGTGCGGCGCACGGCGCGCGATGGCCATCACAGCCAGCGCCACCAGCCGCAGCAGCACGAACACGGTGGCGGCCGCGCCGACATAGATCAGCGCCACGCGCTGGTCGTAGGCAAGCAGCACCGCCATCGCGGTCAACGCGACGACGGCAACGATCGTCAGCACCACATAGCCCCAGCGCGGCCGGCGCGGCTGCGGCGCCACCATGTCGCGGAACAGCGCGCCGACCGGCACGTCGTGCGCGCGGCCGAGCGGCCATAGCGCGAACGCCAGGGCGGTCAGGAGGCCGTAGACGAGCGACAGCGCCAATGCGCCGGCGTGCACCGCCGGCTCGATCGGCAGCGGCAGGATGGCGCGGAACGCTGCCGCCACCGCGAACGGCAGGATGGCGCCGAGCACGACGCCGATGACGCCGCCGATCAGCGCCAGGATCACCACCTGCGTCAGATAGACGGCGAACACGCTGCGCCCCGAGGCGCCGAGCGCCTTCATGGTGGCGATCGAGTCGCGGCGGCGGTCGAGATGGCTCTTCACCGCATTGCCGACGCCGACGCCGCCGACCAGCAGCGCGGTGAGACCGACGATGGTGAGGAATTGCGTGAAGCGGTCGACATTGCGTTCGAGCTGCGGCGAGGCGTTCGCGCGCGTGCGGATTTCCCAGCCGGCCTGCGGCAGCTCGACGCGCGCGTCGTTGGCGACGTCGCTGGCGTCCTTGTCGGTCGAGGCATTCGCCGGCAGCCGCAGGCGGTAGTGCCAGTGCACGAGGCTGCCCGGCTGCACGAGGCCGGTGGCGCGCAGCGCCTGTTCGCTCATCAGCACGCGCGGGCCGAAGCCGATGCCGCCGGCGAGCTTGTCGGGTTCGCTGACGAGCTTGGCGCGCACAATGAATTGCGCGCTGCCGATCGACAGCCGATCGCCGGCCGTCAGATTGAACCGCGCCAACAAGGTCGGATCGATGACCGCGCCAAAGGTGCCGCCGCTCTCCGCGAGCGCCGCAGCGAGCGGCCCCTGCGGATCGAGATCGGCCGTGCCGAACAGCGGATAGGCGTCGTCGACCGCCTTGAGTTCGACCAACGTGGCGCGACCGTCGGTCAGCCGTGCCATCGCGCGCAGTGTCGCCGCGCGCGACACAGTGCCGTGGTTTTTGAGAAAGGCGAGTTCGGCGTCGCTGGCCGGCCGCGTGATCAGCGAGAAGGCGAGATCGCCGCCGAGGATGACGCGGCCCTGCCGCGCCAGACCGTCGGCGAGGCTCGCCGCCAGCGATGACACGCCGGCGATCGCCATGGCGCCGAGCGCGATGCAGGCGATGAACACATAGAAGCCGCGCAGTCCCGAGCGCATCTCGCGCAGCGCAAAGCGCAGGGGGAGGGCGCTCACTGTCCCGGCTCCACGCGTCCGGAGCGCAGGCGTACGACGCGGCCGCAGCGCGCCGCCAGCCCTGCGTCGTGCGTCACCAGCACGAGCGTGGTGCCGCGCTGGGCGTGGCCGGCGAACAGGAGGTCGATGATCTGCCGGCCGGTGTCCTCGTCGAGATTGCCGGTCGGCTCGTCGGCGACGAGGATCGCCGGGTTGGGCGCCAGCGCCCGTGCGACGGCGACGCGCTGCTGCTCACCGCCGGAGAGCTGCGCCGGATAATGGTCGAGCCGCGCGCTTAAGCCCACCGATTCCAGCTCGGCGCGGGCGCGCGCTTCGGCGTCCGCGACGCCGGCAAGCTCGAGCGGCACGGCGACGTTCTCAAGCGCCGTCATGGTCGGGATCAGGTGGAATGACTGGAAGACGATGCCGACATTGCGACCGCGGAAGCGGGCGAGCGCGTCCTCGTCGAGCTTGTTGAGCATGGCGCCGGCCACCAGGACGGTGCCGGTATCGGTGCGCTCCAGCCCGGCCATCACCATCAGGAGCGTCGATTTGCCCGACCCCGACGGCCCGACGAGGCCAACGGCCTCGCCTGTGCATATATGCAGGTCGATGTCCTTGAGGATATGCACGCGGGCGGCGCCTTGCCCGAGCGAGAGATTGACGCCGGCGAGCGCGATCGCCGGTCCCGCCGTCGAAGGGTCATTCATGCAGGGTCACCGTCCACAGTCCCGCTCATATGGGAACAGGACCGCTCCGGTCCAGCGCGTCGCGGCCCTGCTGGTCACGATGGCGTGTCTGCTTGGGTCGGCCGCGTGGGCGGCGGAGCGGCCGGTGAAGGTCGTGGCGCTGGGGGATTCGCTCACCGCCGGCTACGGCCTGCCGCTGGCCGATGCCTTCCCGACCAGGCTGCAGGCGGCGCTCAAGGCCAAGGGCATCGACGCCAGTGTGGCCAATGCCGGTGTGTCCGGCGATACCGCCTCCGGCGCGCAGGAGCGGCTCGACTGGTCGGTGCCGGACGGCACCGACGCCGTTATCGTCGAGCTCGGCGCCAATGACGCGCTGCGCGGCCTCGACCCGAAGCTGACCGAAAAGGCGCTCGACGCCATCCTCACCCGCCTCGACCAGCGCCACATCCCGGTGCTGTTCGCCGGCATGATGGCGCCGCCCAACATGGGCGCCGACTACGCCAAGGCGTTCAACGCCATCTACCCGGCGCTTGCCGCGAAGCATCCGGTGATCTTCTATCCGTTCTTCCTCGACGGCGTCGCCGCCGACCCGAAGCTCGACCAGGCCGACGGCATGCATCCCAATGCCGCCGGCGTCGACGTCATCGTCGCCCGCATCATGCCCAAGGTCGTCGAGCTTGTCGGCAAGGCACGCGCCGCCCGGAAATAGCAGTCCGTCATGCCCCGTCTCTTCACCGGCATCGAGATCCCGGCGGCGATCGGCCAGCAGCTGTCGATGCTGCGCGGCGGCCTGCCCGGCGCGCGCTGGATCGATCCCGAGAACTATCATCTGACGCTGCGCTTTATCGGCGACGTCGACGACGTCACCGCGCACGAGGCCGCCCATGCGCTCGGCCGCGTCAGGCGCGCGCCGCTCGACCTGCATCTGGACGGGATCACCTCGTTCGGCGGGCGCAAGCCGCGCGCCATCGTCGCCACGATGCCGCAGCCGCAGGCCTTGATGGACTTGCAGGCCGAGCAGGAGCGGCTGATGCGGCGCATCGGGCTGCCGCCGGAAGGGCGGAAATACTTGCCGCACGTGACACTGGCGCGCTTGCGCCAATCCTCCAGCCGGGACGTCGCCGACTATCTTTCGGCGCGCGGCCTGTTCCGCACGCCATCCTTTCCCGTCGAACGCTTCGTACTGTTCTCTTCGCGCAACTCCACCGGCGGCGGGCCGTATGTGGTGGAGGCGAGTTATCCGCTCGGCGGCGCAACGCAGTAGGCACGCGGCGTCTGTCGTTGCGCCCTCTCCCCCCTGTGGGAGAGGGCATCCGCAACATTTCAAATGAAGAAGAATGGGTGAGGGGGCTGTCCCCCTCACCCATCAGAATGCGCGGCGAGGCTCTCAATGCCCTCTCCCACAGGGGGGAGAGGGCGCAGATACTGCTGTCGCGTCCTCGTAAGTCTTTACCCCGCCCTCACCAACCGCGACTGCGCGTCGAGCAGTGCGTTGACCACGCCCCAGCCGTCCTCGGTCCATTCGCGCAACAGCGACAGGCCGGTGAAGCGCGGCGGATCGACCTCGGCGACCACGTCGCCGAAGTCGAACTTGAGGTCGGCCTCGAACTTGCGGGCGAGCTGCTGCATGCGCCGGTTCTCGGCCAGGCACTGCATCTGCAGCGCCGTGATGCCGCGATTGCGCGCGGCGAGCAGGATGCGCTCGAGCAGCACGCTGCCGACGCCGAGGCTCTGCCACGGCTGCTCGATGCTGAAGGCGGCTTCCGCCTCGCGGGCGAAGGGGCCGGCTGGCCGCAGTTCGGCGGCGCCGCGCAGCACGCCGTCGAGGAAGAAGCCGTAGACCACGACGCCGAAGGCGCCGATGCTGCGGGCATGCTGCGCAATAAAATCGTCCCCGACCCCGCCCGAGAAGCGGCGGCGGCGGCTTTCGAAGTCCAGACGCAGCAGGTGGTCGCGATAGGCCTCGGCTTCGCCGATCCATAGTTTGCGGACGGTGCCGCCGGGCGGAAGAAATTCAAGCATTTCAAAGGGTCTCCAGGTCGGTAGACCCTCGAGGAGCGTTTCCGGGCCGGTCCGCGGCGTTGATCCCGCGCGCAGCACGGCCGAACCTTATATGGTGCGCCGCAACAAGACATGACATGGCGCAACGATCTTGCGCGGCTCTTCCCCGCGTAAAACGCATGGCTCGCCAAGGCGTTAATGTCGTCTGTCCGCAGTAATGCTGCACCCTTGCTGCGGCCATTGCGCAGCATGAGCCGCAGTAATCGCGGCGGTTGCACTGCAACATTGGCGCCAATGCTGCAGCAAAGGGTGCAGCAAAGCCGCCGCAAAGCGCGGGATTCGCCTGCGGTTAGATTTACTTGGACCCCGGGGCCACGTAGCACTCGTTCATCCCTGCCCGCGGGCAGCCCGCCCCGCGATTCACCCCGACCCAATGCCCGACAGCTTCGCCACCCGCTACGCTGCGCTCATCTCCTCCCGCAAGATCGAGGCCGACCCCGCCCAGGCCGAGCTCGTGCGTCGGCTGGTGGCGCTCGAGAGTGCGCTGGCGCAGCACAGGCTGTCGCGCAAGTCGTCGTCGCTCGGCTGGTTGTTCTCGCTCCGGCAGACCCCCGGCCCGGTGAAGGGCCTCTACGTCTGGGGCGACGTCGGCCGCGGCAAGACCATGCTGATGGACCTGTTCTTCGCCACCAGCGAGGTCCGCCGCAAGCGTCGGGCGCATTTCCACGAGTTCATGGCCGAGGTGCACGACCGTGTGCGCGAGGTGCGCCACCAGTTGAAGCTCGGCACGCTCACCAATGGCGACCCCATCCGTCACGTCGCCGACGAGATCGCGCAGGAGACGTGGCTGCTCTGCTTCGACGAGTTCCACGTCGACGACATCGCCGACGCCATGATCCTCGGCCGCCTGTTCACGCGGCTGTTCGAACAGGGCGTGGTGCTGGTCGCCACCTCGAACGTGGCGCCGGAGGATCTCTATTACGAGGGACTGAACCGGGCGCTGTTCCTGCCCTTCATCCATCTGCTCCTGCATCACGTCGACGTGGTCCGGCTCGCCGCGCGCACCGACTACCGCATGGAGAAGCTCGGCGGCGTGGCGACCTGGTACGTGCCGGCCGACGAGGACGCCGAGGTCGCGCTCGACATCGCCTGGCAGAAGATCACCGGCACGCTCGAAGGCGAGCCGGTCTCGATCCAGCTTGCCGGCCGCGTGCTGCGCGTGCCGGAGGCGGCGATGGGCGTCGCCCGCTTCACCTTCGGCCAGCTGTGCGAGCAGCCGCTCGGGGCCAGCGACTATCTGCGCCTCGCGCACGAATTCCATACGCTGATCATCGACCGCATCCCGGTGATGGACTATCCGCAGCGCAACGCCGCCAAGCGCTTCATCATCCTGATCGACACGCTGTACGATCATGGCGTGAAGCTGATCGCCTCAGCCATGGCCGAGCCGGATGAGCTTTATCTCGCCAGCGACGGCTATGAGGCGCACGAGTTCAGGCGGACCGTCTCGCGGCTGATCGAGATGCGCTCGGCCGATTATCTCGCGCTCCCGCACGGCGCGCGCGGCGGCGACAGCGGCGACACCGGCGGCATCGTCGAAACCTGACCGCATTTAACCTTCTCCCGCCTTTTTCGGTTGTCAGTTTCGCTGCAAAGCGCGAAACATCCGCGGGGCTTGCGAAAGCAGGGAGCGGTCATGGCCAATGAGGATGTCGCCCCCGAGGGGACCGAGACGGACGGCGGGACGCTGGCGACCACGCGCGCGCGCCGCGCCCGGCCGTCGCGTTTCCGCTGCGTGCTCTGCGGCAAGGACAAGCCGACGCGCGACATCGTCCGTCTCGATGTGGTGCGCCCGAGCCTGCTCGACCGCATCCGCGACGCCTATCCGGAACTGCCCGCCGAGGGCTTCGTCTGCATCGACGATCTCGACCGTTTCCGCTCCAGCTACGTGTCCGAATTGCTGCGTAGTGAGCGCGGCGAACTCACCCGGCTCGAGCAGGACGTGGTGCAGAGCCTCGCCGACCACGAGACCCTCGCCGAGAACATCGAGACCGAGTTCGAAGGCCACCGTACCTTCGGCGAGCGGCTGTCCGATCACCTGGCGACGTTCGGCGGCAGCTGGAGCTTCCTGATCTTCTTTGCCGTCGTGCTGGTCGCCTGGATGGCGTTCAACATCGTCGTCGCCGGCAAGGGGCAGTTCGATCCCTATCCCTTCATCCTGCTCAACCTGGTGCTGTCGTGCCTCGCCGCCATCCAGGCGCCGATCATCATGATGAGTCAGAAGCGGCAGGAGGCGAAGGACCGGCTGCGCGGCGAGAACGATTATCGCGTCAACCTGAAGGCGGAACTGGAAATCCGCCACCTGCACGAAAAGATCGATCACATCCTGACGCGGCAGTGGGAGCGCCTCGCCGAGATCCAGCAGATCCAGCTCGAGATCATGCAAGGCGCAATCAGGAAGCGGTGATATCGAGCCCGCGGCGCTAGGTGACGGTCGACCAGATCATCAGCAGGACGGCGACGGCCATCAGCCCGCTGCCGAGCCAGCCGAGAACCTTGATCCAGCGCGGCAGCGACACGCGCGCCGCTTCACGCTTGTTCGTCACCACCAGCATCATTGCGATCATGATCGGCACCGCGACGATGCCGTTGATCACCGCGGTCCAGAACAGCATCGCGATCGGATCGATATTGGTGGCCAGCAGCGCCGAGCCACCGATCGTCGCCGCGGCAACGATCGCGTAAAATCCGATGGCGCGGTTGGCCGGCAGCTCCAGGCTGCCGCGCATATGGAACACTTCGGTGACCGCATAAGCCGCCGATCCGGCCAGCACCGGCACCGCCAGCAGTCCGGTGCCGATGATGCCGGCGGCGAACAGCGCAAAGGCCAGCGGGCCGCCGATCGGGCGCAACGCCTCGGCGGCCTGCGCCGCCGTGTCGATATGCGTGATGCCGTGCGCGTGCAGCGTCGCCGCGGTGGTGACGACGATGAAGCAGGCAATGGTGTTCGAAAAGACCATGCCGATCCAGGTATCGACCGAAATTTTCTGGAACGCGCCCGTCTTCGACGACTTGGTGCGCGCGTGTTGATGGCGATGGCTGAGCCTCGATTCTTCCGCTTCCTGCGACGCCTGCCAGAAGAACAAATAAGGGCTGATCGTCGTGCCGAAGATCGCCACCACCATCAGCAGCATGTCGCGATCGAAGCTGATTTTGGGAGCGACCGTCGCGTACAGCACCTCGCCCCATGGAATGTGCACGCTGAAAGCCGCGGCGACGTAGAACAGCAGCACCATCGTGAGAAATTTCAGGTAGCCGGCGTAGCGGTGATAGGGGATGAACACCTCGGCGGTCAGGCACACGATTCCAAACAGCACCGCGAAGGCCAGTGCCGATCCGCCCACGACCAGGCGCAGCGCTTCGCCCATGGCGGCCAGATCGGCGGCGATGTTGATCGTGTTGGCGACCAGCAGGGACGCGACGAGCGGATACACCGCGGCCGGCGGCAGCACGCGCGCAATGTTGCTGCTCAGTCCTTTTCGCGTGTCCCAGCCGATGCAGGCGCTGATGATCTGGATCGCGGCCATGAACGGCAGCGTCAGGAACAGCGTCCACAGCAGCGAAAAGCCAAATTGCGCGCCGGCCTGCGAGTAGGTCGCGATCCCGCTCGGATCGTCGTCGGCCGCGCCGGTAATCAGGCCCGGCCCGAGTGCGCGCCAGATGCGATGCACCGAAGTTTTCTGTCCGGTCACGACTCACCCCCCTGCCGGCCGATGATGCGGCGCGGGCCGGTCCGAGCATAGCCCGCCGGGATGTTGCGATGCAGCTATCATATTGCAACGCAAAACGTTTTCCGCGAAGTCCCTCCGCTTTCCCCTCTGGACAGCCCGCCACGGCTCTGCTGGTATAATGTATACCTGACGCCAGAAGGAGGACGCCCGGCGCGGCGCCGCCTTGTCGCCCCCGGTTTAACGGGATAACCACCACGCGGCCGCGCTCCGCGGCAGCACCCAGCTCTGAGAGTTCTCCCACCATGGCCCGTAACAAGATTGCCTTGATCGGCTCCGGCCAGATCGGCGGCACCCTGGCCCACCTCATCGGTTTGAAGCAGCTCGGCGACGTCGTCATGTTCGACGTCGCGGAAGGCGTCCCGCAGGGCAAGGCCCTCGACATTGCCCAGTCCTCGCCGGTCAACAAATTCGACGCCAAACTGTCCGGCGCCAACTCCTACGACGCCATCGAAGGCGCCGACGTCTGCATCGTCACCGCCGGCGTGCCGCGCAAGCCGGGCATGAGCCGCGACGACCTGCTCGACATCAATTTGAAGGTCATGGACCAGGTCGGCGCCGGCATCAAAAAGTACGCGCCGAACGCTTTCATCGTCTGCATCACCAACCCGCTCGACGCGATGGTCTGGGCGCTGCAGAAGTCCTGCGGCCTGCCGCACCAGAAGGTCGTCGGCATGGCCGGCGTGCTCGACTCGGCGCGCTTCCGCTACTTCCTCGCCGACGAGTTCAACGTTTCGGTCGAGGACGTCACCGCCTTCGTGCTCGGCGGCCACGGCGACACGATGGTGCCGCTCACCCGCTACTCCGCCGTCGCCGGCATCCCGGTGCCGGATCTCGTCAAGATGGGCTGGACCTCGCAGGCGCGCATCGACGAGATCGTCAAGCGCACTGCCAATGGCGGCGCCGAGATCGTCAACCTTTTGAAGACCGGTTCGGCCTTCTACGCGCCGGCCGCATCTGCCGTTGCGATGGCCGAGAGCTACCTGCTCGACAAGAAGCGCGTGCTGCCCTGCGCCGCCTATCTCAACGGCGAGTACGGCATGAAGGACCTCTATGTCGGCGTGCCGGTCGTCATCGGCGCGAAGGGCGTCGAACGCATCGTCGAGGTCGACCTCAACGGCGCCGAGAAGACGGCGTTCGAGAAGTCGGCGGGCTCGGTGCAGGGCCTGATCGAGGCCTGCAAGAAGATCGCGCCGAATTTGGCGTGAGCGCGTGTCCCGGACGCGGTGCAGCGCGGAGCGGTGCACCGCTGATCCGGGACCGTAAGAGGGACTGAGTCTGTTGCGGTCCCGGTTCTGCAGCGCACCACTTCGTGCTGCGCTGCGCCCGGGACAAATGAGGGAACACCGAGGGACGCCGCATGAACATCCACGAATATCAAGCCAAAGCCGTGCTGCGCGAATTCGGCGTGCCGGTGCCGCGCGGCGTTCCCGCATTCACCGTCGATGAGGCGCTCAAGGCCGCCGACGAGCTCGGCGGCCCGGTCTGGGTGGTGAAGGCCCAGATTCACGCCGGCGGCCGCGGCAAGGCTGGCGGCGTCAAGGTCGTCAAGTCGGTCGACGACGTGAAGACGGAAGCGACCCGCATTCTCGGCTCGACTTTGGTCACGCACCAGACCGGCCCGCAGGGCAAGAAGGTCAACCGCCTCTACATCGAGGAAGGCTCGTTGATCGACCGCGAGTTCTATCTCTCCGCGCTGGTCGATCGTGAAACCTCGCGCGTCGCTTTCGTCGTCTCGACGGAAGGCGGCATGGACATCGAGGAAGTCGCGCACAAGACGCCCGAGAAGATCCTCACGTTCTCGGTCGATCCGGCCACCGGCATCATGCCGCACCACGGCCGCTATGTGGCGCAGGCGCTCAAGCTCACCGGCGATCTCGCCAAGCAGATCGAAGCCATGCTGCCGAAGCTCTATGCGGCATTCGTTGCCAAGGACATGACCATGCTGGAGATCAATCCGCTGGTTGTGACCAAGGACAACAAGATCATCTGCCTCGACGCCAAGGTCGATTTCGACGGCAACGCGCTCTACCGCCATCCCGACGTGCTGGCGCTGCGCGACCTGACCGAGGAAGACGAGAAGGAAGTCGAGGCCTCGAAATTCGACCTCAACTACATCGCGCTCGACGGCTCGATCGGCTGCATGGTCAACGGCGCCGGCCTCGCGATGGCGTCGATGGACATCATCAAGCTCTACGGCATGGCGCCGGCGAACTTCCTCGACGTCGGCGGCTCGGCCACGAAGGACAAGGTTGCCGCCGCGTTCAAGATCATCACCTCCGACCCGAACGTGAAGGGCATCCTGGTCAACATCTTCGGCGGCATCATGAAGTGCGACGTCATCGCCGAGGGCGTGGTCGCCGCGGTGAAGGAAGTCGGCCTGAAGGTGCCGCTGGTGGTGCGCCTCGAGGGCACCAACGTCGACCTCGGCAAGAAGATCATCGCCGAGTCCGGCCTCAACGTGACGGCGGGCGATGACCTCGACGACGCTGCGCAGAAGATTGTCAAAGCTGTGAAGGAAGCCGCCTGATGTCCGTGCTCATCGACAAGAACACCAAGGTCATCTGCCAGGGCTTCACCGGCAAGAACGGCACCTTCCACTCGCAGGCGGCGATCGCCTACGGCACCAAGATGGTCGGCGGTACCTCGCCGGGCAAAGGTGGCGGCACGCATCTCGACCTGCCGATCTTTGACACCGTCGCCGAGGCCAAAGAGAAGACCGGTTGCGACGCCTCCGTCATCTACGTGCCGCCGCCGGGCGCCGCCGACGCGATCTGCGAGGCGATCCAGGCGGAGATCCCGCTCATCGTGTCCATCACCGAAGGCATCCCGGTGATGGACATGGTCAAGGTGAAGCGCTCGCTGTCCGGCTCGAAGTCGCGTCTCATCGGCCCGAACTGCCCCGGCGTGATGACCGCCGGCGAATGCAAGATCGGCATCATGCCGGGCAACATCTTCAAGCCGGGCAAGGTCGGCATCGTGTCGCGCTCCGGCACGCTGACTTACGAAGCCGTGTTCCAGACCAGCCGCGAGGGCCTCGGCCAGACCACCGCCGTCGGCATCGGCGGCGATCCGGTGAAAGGCACCGAGTTCATCGACGTGCTCGAGATGTTTCTTGCCGACCCCAAGACCGAGTCGATCGTCATGATCGGCGAGATTGGCGGCTCGGCCGAAGAGGACGCGGCGCAGTTTCTCAAGGACGAGGCCAAGCGCGGCCGCAAGAAGCCGATGGCCGGCTTCATCGCAGGCCGCACAGCGCCTCCGGGCCGCCGCATGGGCCACGCCGGCGCGATCATCTCCGGCGGCAAGGGCGATGCGGAGTCCAAAATCTCCGCCATGGAGTCGGCTGGCATCAAGGTGTCGCCGTCGCCGGCGCGCATCGGCAAGACGCTGATGGACGTGCTGAAGCGCTGACGCGCACGCCGTCGGCTATTTGCGCTGACATGTGCCCGCCCTCGTGGCGGGCACATTCATTTTGGCGGCCAGGGATCGTTTGTTTTCGCCCCGGGAAACGGACGCGGACGCCCAGCGTTATCGTTAATGCGATGCCGGGAAATGGCTTCGGCGGCGGGCGTCAGCGCGCGATCGGGCGGACGCAGGACCGGATTCCGACCGCAAACCGCTCTCAGATCGATGAATCTGAATTCATTTCTTGGTCTTTCGTTGACTTACAGAGGTCATAAATAGCGTTAAAAGACATCGCGCCGACCGAGTCTGCCAGGAGCCCGGTCCGGCGCCCGCGCGCATTTTGGACCCCGCCGCGCCAAGGAACTGACCGCATGTCCCGACAGGACGCCAACGCTGCCTTCGCCCGCACTTCCTTCCTCTACGGCGGCAACGCCGCCTACATCGAAGACCTCTACGCCCGCTACGAAAAAGACCCCTCCGCGGTCGATGCCGAGTGGCGCGATTTCTTCCAGAGCCTGAAAGACGACCGCGCCGCGGTGGTGAAGAGCGCCGAGGGCGCCTCCTGGAAGAAGCCGAACTGGCCGGTGCGCCCGAACGACGATCTCGTCGCCGCGCTCGACGGCAACTGGGCCGAGACCGAGAAGAAGATCGGCGAGAAGATCGCCGGCAAGGCGCAGGCCAAGGGCGTCGAACTGTCGAACGCCGACGTGATGCAGGCGACGCGCGATTCGATCCACGCGCTGATGCTCATCCGCGCCTACCGCATCCGCGGCCACTTCCACGCCAAGCTCGATCCGCTCGCCATCCAGGCCGAGCCGAACGAGGAGGAGCTCGAGCCTTCGTCCTACGGCTTCGGCGAAGCCGACATGGACCGCAAGATCTTCCTCGACAAGGTGCTCGGCATCGAATTCGCGTCGATGCGCGAGATCGTCTCGATCCTGCGGCGCACCTACTGCCAGACCGTCGGCATCGAGTTCATGCACATCTCCAATGCCGCGCAGAAGGCGTGGATTCAGGAGCGCATCGAGGGCCGCGACAAGGAGATCCAGTTCACCCGCGAGGGCAAGCGCGCGATCCTCAACAAGCTGGTCGAAGCGGAAGGCTTCGAGAAATTCCTCGACGTCAAATACACCGGCACCAAGCGCTTCGGCCTCGACGGCGCCGAGGCGCTGATCCCGGCGCTCGAGCAGATCATCAAGCGCGGCGGCAATCTCGGCGTGAAGGAAATCTGCATCGGCATGCCGCATCGCGGCCGCCTCAACGTCCTCACGCAGGTCATGGGCAAGCCGCACCGCGTGCTGTTCCATGAGTTCAAGGGCGGCTCGGCGACGCCGGAAGATGTCGAAGGCTCGGGCGATGTGAAGTATCACCTCGGCGCCTCGTCGGACCGCGAGTTCGACGGCAACAAGGTGCATCTGTCGCTGACGCCGAACCCGTCGCATCTCGAGATCGTCGACCCGGTGACGCTCGGCAAGGTCCGCGCCAAGCAGGACCAGCACAACTGCCCGCCGGAAGACCGCACCGCGGTGCTGCCGCTGCTGATGCACGGCGACGCCGCTTTCGCCGGCCAGGGTGTGGTCGCGGAATGCTTCGGCCTCTCCGGCCTGAAGGGCTACCGCACCGGCGGCTCGATCCATTTCATCGTCAACAACCAGATCGGCTTCACCACCTATCCGCGCTACTCGCGTTCGTCGCCCTATCCGTCCGACGTCGCGAAGATGATCGACGCGCTGATCTTCCACGTGAACGGCGACGATCCGGAAGCGGTGACCTTCGCCGCCAAGGTGGCGACCGAGTACCGGATGAAGTTCCAGCAGCCGGTCGTCATCGACATGTGGTGCTACCGGCGCTTCGGCCACAACGAGGGCGACGAGCCCTCGTTCACCCAGCCGCTGATGTACAAGAACATCCGCTCGCATCCGTCGACTTTGGAGATCTATTCCAAGAAGCTGATCGGCGAGGGCGTCGTCACCGAGGGCGAAGTCGAGAAGATGAAGGCCGACTGGCGCACGCGCCTCGACGCCGAGCACGAGGCGGGCCAGGGCTACAAGCCGAACAAGGCCGACTGGCTCGACGGCCGCTGGGCGGGGCTGAAAGCCGCGCACGACGTCGACGATCCGCGCCGCGGCAACACCGGCGTCGACGAGAAGGTGCTCAAGGAGATCGGCAAGGCGATCACCACGGTGCCGGACGGCTTCAACGTGCACAAGACGGTGCAGCGCTTCCTCGATCACCGCGCCAAGTCGATCGAGACCGGCGTGGGCATCGACTGGGCGACCGGCGAGGCGCTCGCTTTCTCCACGCTGCTGAAGGAAGGCACGCCCGTGCGCCTGTCCGGCCAGGACAGTGAACGCGGCACCTTCTCGCAGCGCCACTCGGTGCTGTTCGATCAGGAAACCGAAGAGCGCCACACCTCGTTCAATCACCTGGGCGAAGGCCAGGCGCGTTTCGAGGTTCTCAATTCGAGTTTGTCGGAGGAAGCCGTCCTTGGCTTCGAATACGGCTACTCGACCGCCGAGCCGAAGACGCTGACCCTGTGGGAAGCGCAGTTCGGCGACTTCGCCAATGGCGCGCAGGTCGTGTTCGACCAGTTCATCTCCGCCGGCGAGCGCAAATGGCTGCGCATGTCCGGCCTCGTCTGCCTGTTGCCGCACGGCTACGAAGGGCAGGGGCCGGAGCATTCCTCCGCGCGCCTCGAGCGCTTTTTGCAGATGTGCGCCGAGGACAACATGCAGGTCGCCAACTGCACGACGCCGGCGAATTACTTTCACATCCTGCGCCGGCAGCTCAAGCGCGAGATCCGCAAGCCGCTCATCCTGATGACGCCCAAGTCGCTGCTGCGCCACAAGCGCGCGGTGTCGCGGCTCGACGAGATGACGACCGGCACCTCGTTCCATCGCCTGTTGTGGGACGATGCGCAGTATCTCAAGGGCGAGAAGATCAAGCTCGTCGCCGACGACAAGATCCGCCGCGTCGTGCTCTGCACCGGCAAGGTCTATTACGACCTCTACGAGGAGCGCGAGAAGCGTGGCATCGACGACATCTACATCCTGCGCATCGAGCAGCTCTATCCGTTCCCGACCAAGGCGCTGGTGGCGGAGCTGTCGCGCTTCAAGCAGGCCGAGATCGTCTGGTGCCAGGAAGAGCCGCGCAACATGGGCGCCTGGTTCTTCGTCGACGTGTTCCTGCAGTGGGTGCTGAACAACATCAACGCCAAGCACAGGCAAGCGCGCTATGCCGGCCGTCCGGCCTCCGCCTCGACTGCGGTCGGCCAGATGTCGAAGCACCTGGCGCAGTTGAGGCAGTTCCTCGAAGAGGCGCTGGGCTAATTTGATCTGTCGTGGCCGGCCCTGCGCCGGCCACCCCGCTTATCGAGGCACGGTGCCCGCCTCAGCGAGATGGCCGGGACAAGCCCCGGCCATGACGAAGACGATGACGAGACAAGAGAGAAACAATGGCTGACATCCGCGTCCCCACCCTCGGCGAATCGGTCACCGAAGCGACCGTCGGCAAATGGTTCAAGAAGCCGGGCGACCCGGTCGCCGTCGACGAGCCCTTGGTCGAGCTCGAGACCGACAAGGTGACGCTGGAAGTGCCGGCGCCCGCCGCCGGCGTGCTCGGCGACATCGCGGCCAAGGACGGCGCCACCGTTGCTGTCGGCGCGCTGCTCGGTTCGATCACCGAAGGCGGCGCCGCCGCCGCGCCGGCCAAGGCTGCCGCGCCCGCCGCCGCCAAGCCGGCCGAAGCGCCAAAGGGCGCGGCTGCCGCTGCGCCCGCAGTTACGTCGACGATGCCGCTGCCGCCGTCGGTCAAGAAGCTGGCCGCCGAATCGGGCGTCGATGCCGGCAAGGTCGAGGGCAGTGGCGTGCGCGGCCAGGTGACCAAGGGCGACATGCTCAACGCCATCGAGCGCGCCGCCTCGGCGCCGACGCAGGTCTCGGCGCCGGTGCAGATGCGCGCGCCGTCGCCGGCCGACGATGCCGCGCGCGAGGAGCGCGTGCACATGACGCGCCTGCGCCAGACCATCGCGCGGCGCCTCAAGGACGCGCAGAACACCGCCGCCATGCTGACGACCTTCAACGAGGTCGACATGACCGCGGTCATGCATATGCGCAATCAGTACAAGGAGCTGTTCGAGAAGAAGCACGGCGTGAAGCTCGGCTTCATGGGCTTCTTCACGCGCGCCTGCATCCAGGCGCTGAAGGAGATCCCCGCGGTCAACGCCGAGATCGACGGCACCGACCTCGTCTACAAGAACTACTATCACATCGGCATCGCCGTCGGCACCGAGCGCGGCCTCGTCGTGCCGGTGGTGCGCGACGCCGAAGCCAAGTCGCTCGCCGAGATCGAGAAGACGATCACCGACCTGGGCCGCCGCGCGCGCGACGGCTCGCTCAAGATCGACGAGATGCAGGGCGGCACCTTCACCATCACCAATGGCGGCGTCTACGGTTCGCTGATGTCGACCCCGATCCTGAACGCGCCGCAGTCGGGCATCCTCGGCATGCACAAGATCCAGGAGCGGCCGATGGTCGTCGGCGGCAAGATCGAGGTGCGGCCGATGATGTATCTCGCGCTCTCCTACGACCACCGCATCGTCGACGGCCAGCAGGCGGTCACCTTCCTCGTGCGCGTCAAGGAGTGCCTCGAGGACCCGGCACGGCTGGTGCTGGATCTTTGATTTTTAATCCCTCCCCTGAAAGGGGAGGGTCGCCTCGCGGAGCGAGGCGGGGTGGGGTCTTCTCTCAACTTTGGCGACCCCCACCCGCTCGCCGCTTTCGCGGCTCGCCGCCCTCCCCCTTGCGGGGGGAGGGATAAGCAAGCGGAGCTTTTTCGTTATGTCCTACGATCTCATCGTCATCGGCACCGGCCCCGGCGGCTATGTCTGCGCCATCCGCGCGACGCAGCTCGGCCTCAAGACCGCGGTGGTCGAGAAGCGCGCCACCTTCGGCGGCACCTGCCTCAACATCGGCTGCATCCCGTCGAAGGCGCTGCTGCACGCGTCCGAATTGTTCGAGGAGGCGGGACATTCGTTCAGCAAGATGGGCATCGGCGTGCCGGCGCCGAAGCTCGATCTCAAGCAGATGCTCGTGTTCAAGGACCAGGCGGTCGACGGCAACACCAAGGGCGTCGACTTCCTGCTCAAGAAGAACAAGGTCGACGCCTTCATCGGCGCCGGCCGCATCGCGGCGCCGGGCAAGGTCGAGGTCACCGGCACCGACGGCAAGAAACAGACGCTGGAGACCAAGTCGATCGTCATCGCCACCGGCTCCGACGTCGCCAAGCTCAAGGGCATCGACATCGACGAGAAGCGCATCGTCTCCTCGACCGGCACGCTGACGCTGCCGGAGGTGCCGAAGCATCTGCTCGTCATCGGCGCCGGCGTCATCGGCCTCGAGCTCGGCTCGGTGTGGCGCCGTCTCGGCGCCAAGGTCACCGTCGTCGAGTTCATGGATGGCATTCTGCCCGGAATGGACGGCGAGGTGCGCAAAGCTGTGCAGCGCCTGTTCGAGAAGCAGGGCATGACCTTCAAATTGTCGTCCAAGGTCACCGGCGTCGACACGTCCGGCAAGACCTTGAAGGCGTCCGTCGAGCCGGCGAAAGGCGAGGGCAAGGCCGAGACGATCGAGGCCGACGTCGTGCTCGTCTCGACCGGCCGCGTGCCCTACACCGATGGGCTCGGGCTGAAGGAACTCGGCGTGACGATGGACGAGCGCGGCCGCGTTGCCGTCGATCATTATTACGCGACCAGCGTGCCGGGCATCTGGGCGATCGGCGACGTCATCGCCGGACCGATGCTGGCGCACAAGGCCGAAGACGAAGGCATCGCGGTCGCCGAGATCCTCGTCGGCCAGGCGGGGCACGTGAACTACGACGTCATCCCGGCGGTCGTCTACACGATGCCGGAGATCGCTTCGGTCGGCAAAACCGAGGAAGAATTGAAGGCGGCGAATGTCGCCTACAACGTCGGCAAGTTTCCGTTCACCGCCAACGGCCGCGCCAAGGCCAACCAGCAGACCGATGGCTTCGTCAAAATCCTCGCCGATGCGAAGACCGACCGCGTGCTCGGCGTGCACATCGTCGGCTCCGACGCCGGCAACATGATCGCCGAAGCCTGCGTGGCGATGGAGTTCGGCGCCTCGGCCGAGGACATCGCCCGCACCTGCCACGCGCATCCGACGCTGCCCGAGGCGGTCAAGGAAGCCGCGCTCGCCGTCGACAAGCGCGCCATCCATATGTGAGCGCTTCTTATCCCTCCCCCGCTTGCGGGGGAGGGTGGCGCGCGTTTGCGCGCCGGGTGGGGGCATTCTCAATTGCGACGTAACCCCACCCGTCTCCGCGCTGCGCGCGGAGCCACCCTCCCCTTTCAGGGGAGGGATAAAACCGCATCCGCGCCCGCGCGGGCCAGCCATGCCGGTCCCGCATGAATCTATGGCACACCGGCCCGCAACAGACTGGTATGAGGCGCCCATGAGTGTCGAGCAAGATTCCTGCGCCGCTGACGACCTTTCAGGCCCTCGCGTAAAAAGCCGCCCCGTTCACCGCGGTCTGGTCTTTACGATCGTCGCGCTCGCGTTGCTGATGATGTCGATCGACACGACGATCGTCGCGACGGCGTTGCATGCCTTGCGAACCGGCCTGCACACGTCGATCGGCTGGGCCGGGTGGACCATCACGGCATACTCGCTCGGATTTGTCGTGTCGCTGCCGGTGAGCGGAAGACTGAGCGAGTTGTATGGCTGCCGGAAGGTGTTCCTCGGGTCGATTATTGCCTTCACCATCGCGTCTTTATGCTGCGGGATGGTCGACAATATTTATCTGCTGATTGCCATGCGCGCGCTACAGGCGGCCGGCGGCGCGGGCTTCACGCCCGCGGCAACCAAGATCATTGTCGACAACTTCGGCTCCGCGCGGGATCGTGCGGTCGGCTTGTTTGGAAGCATCTTCTCGATTGGCGCGATGATCGGCCCCGTATTCGGTGGGCTGTTTGTGACCTACGGGTCCTGGCGCGGCATCTTTCTGGTCAACGTGCCGATCGGCTTGACGGTTGCTGCGCTCGCATGGCGCTACGTGCCGGCCGATCGGCCTCGGCCGGAGGGAACCCGTCAGAGGCTGGATGCAACGGGCATAGCGCTCCTTGGCAGCGGCCTGCTTTTCGGCATGCTTGCCATCAGCTATCTGGGCGAGGCGGCGACCGATGCGTGGTGGCCGTTGGTCGCGATCGTGTTGGCTGTCGCGGTCCTCGCGCTATGGATGTTCTTTCGCCACATCAATCGCTCGGCCAACCCATTCATTGAACCGCGTCTGATCACCGGACCAGGTTTCGGGGCCGTGAATCTGCTGAATGCAGTCTACGGCGGCGTCTCCTCGGCTGTGATTGCGCTGGTGCCGCTATACGCGATCAACCGCTATGGGATCAGCGCGCTGGACTCCAGTGCGTTGCTCGTCGCGCAAGGCGTCGCCGCGATCGTATTGTCGACCGTTTCCACCTTCGCCCTGCGGCGCACCGGTTACAGGACGCCCCTGTATGCAGGCGGTGCCGTCATGGCCGCCGGCACGCTGCTGCTCGCCGTAAGCCCGATCGCCGGTGTCACGGCGTTTGTGTGGCTGACGGCTTCCACGTTTCTCATTGGCGTGGGACGCGGCATGAACAACCCGGCCAGTCGCAACGCGGGGCTGCAACTGTCGCCCAAGAACGCATCGACTCTTGCCGCACTTCGGACGATGAGCATGCAAATCGGCACAATCGCCACTGTCACGATAGACACCGCAATCCTTGCCGGTTCTCATGACGCAGGCCACACGCAAGCGGTGCTCTTCGCCCTGGAAGCCGCATTGGTCCTGGCAAGCCTGCCGATGGTCGCCCAGGTGCCGGAGCACAGCGGCTCCTGGTAACCGCGCCGCCACAGCACAAATTCTTTTCCACGGACTATTGACCTACTAGGCCGATATGCCTAAACTCCTTCCGTCCTGCTCGCCAGGGGCGCCGTCATGGGGCGCTGTGAGGGTGGAGCAGCGGTGGGACGGGAGGCCGGAGATGCGGCCTTTCGCGCTCATCGGGTCGAGGCGGGGAAACCCGCATCGGTCGATGCGGCGCCCGCGGGCGGAGGGTACGCACCCTGCGCACTCGGGAGGCCCTGGCCAGCCGTCCGCCGGCATTACGACCGGCTGCCCGCAGCTCTACGGAGCGATGGGCTGCACGCGGTGGCGACGAAGGAGCGGCGGCCACTGCTCCGGATCGGGGGCTTGAACACGGGCCCTGTCGCTGCCCGGAAGCGCGGTCCAAGGGGTTTTCAAGACGCCGCATGTGGAGCGCCGGGAGGCGCCTTTCTCCGATCGCAAGGAGGAAGGAGACGCCTTCGCACGGTGTCTCGGGCGGCCCTCGCCGGGCCGCTCAGGAGCGCGATCGCAAGCGCTCCGCGTTTCCCGGCGCTCCGCTCCCCTGGTTGGGGAGCGTGGTGAGGAAGGGGACGAGGGCCTGCCCGGGGCCGACACCAAGAATACGGGCGATGACTCATGCCATGGCGGGATGGTGCATCCACCAACACCGTTCATTCCCGCGAAAGCGGGAATCCAGCGCCGACTCACAACTGGGTCCCCGCTTTCGCGGGGACGAACGGAGGATTGACAGGGTGCGCGGTTCGCTCCCGAGACGGAACTCGCAAACCCGCTCTCTTGCTCGCGCCCGCCAGCGTCTATAATCACGCATAAGCCAGTAGCGAGGAGACTGCCATGTCGCAGACGGCCGAGAAGCGCGGCGCCAAGCCGCCGATGCTCAAGGACAAGGACTTCCAGTGGGAGGATCCGCTCGGCATCGAGTTCGAACTCACCGAAGACGAGCGCATGGTGCGCGACACCGCGCGCGGCTTCGCGCAGGACTATCTGATGCCGCGCGTCATGGCCGCCTTCCGCGACGAGACATACGACCCGGACCTGATGCGCGAGATGGGCAAGCTCGGCCTGCTCGGTCCGACCATTCCGGAGGAATACGGCGGCGCGGGTCTCGGCTACGTCGCCTACGGCCTGATCGCGCGCGAGATCGAGCGCGTCGACAGCGGCTATCGCTCGGCGATGTCGGTGCAGTCGTCGCTGGTGATGTATCCGATCTACGCCTACGGCACCGAAGCGCAGCGCATGAAGTATCTGCCCAAGCTCGCCACCGGCGAGATGATCGGCTGCTTCGGCCTTACCGAGCCGGACCACGGCTCCGATCCGGGCTCGATGGTCACCCGCGCCGAGAAGGTCGCGGGCGGCTACAAGCTCAACGGCGCCAAGACCTGGATCTCGAACGCGCCGGTCGCCGATGTCGGCGTCATCTGGGCGAAGCTCGACGGCGTCATCCGCGGCTTCATCGTCGAGCGCGGCATGAAAGGCTTCGACACGCCGAAGATCGAAGGCAAGCTTTCCTTGCGCGCCTCGATCACCGGCGAGGTCGTTCTCAGCGACTGCGTCGTGCCGGAAGAAAATTTGCTGCCGAACGCGAAGGGCCTCGCCGGTCCGTTCGGCTGCCTCAACAATGCGCGCTACGGCATCGCCTGGGGCGCCATGGGCGCGGCGGAATTCTGCTGGCACCGCGCGCGGCAATACGTGCTCGACCGCAAGCAGTTCGGCCGGCCGCTCGCCGCCAACCAGTTGGTGCAGAAGAAGCTCGCCGACATGCAGACCGAGATCGCGCTGGGCTTGGCCGGCGCGTTGCGGCTCGGCCGCATGCTCGAGCAGGGCCGCGCCGCGCCGCCGTCGATCTCGCTGATGAAGCGCAACAACTGCGGCAAGGCGCTCGACATCGCCCGTGTCGCGCGCGACATGCACGGCGGCAACGGCATCTCGGAAGAGTATCACGTGATGCGCGTGCTCATGAACCTCGAGACCGTGAACACCTACGAGGGCGCGCACGACATCCACGCGCTGATCCTCGGCCGCGCGCAGACCGGCATCCAGGCGTTCATGTGAGAAACGCCGGAAAAGTGTGATGGAAATCCACGTCTTCGTGCTGCTCGCCGGCCTCGGCGTCCTCGCCGGCATGGTCGCCTCGATCGTCGGCGGCGCGGCGGTGATCGTCTATCCGGCGCTGATCGCGACCGGCGTGCCGCCGCAATTCGCCGCCGCCTCCAACCTCGTCGCGCTGATGCCGGCGACCATGCTTGCCGCGCTGTCCGACCGCTCGCAATTGCCGCCGTTCAACCGCGCCTTCGTCGAACTGGTGTTCGCCTCGGTGGTCGGCGCCGGCGCCGGCGCCATCGTGCTGATGATCACGCCCGGCCGCGTGTTCGAGATCATCGTGCCGGTCCTGCTCGGCTTCGCCACGGTGATCTTCGCGCTGGCCGACCGCATCGGTCACCACATCCGCAAGCGCGCCGCGCACAAGGGGCGCGAGGTGAAGTTCAACGTCTCGAGCCTGAAGATCCTGCTGCCGGTGTCGTTCTACGGCGGCTATTTCGGCGCCGGCGTCGGCGTCCTCATCCTCGCGGTGTTTTCGATCGCCACCGGCGGCGACTATCGCTCGGCCAACGTGGCGAAGAACTTCGTCTCCAGCCTCAACGCCATGGTCGCCTCCGGCATCTTCATCGCCAAGGGCGTGGTGGTGTGGCCGCAGACCCTGGCGCTGATGTGCGGCATGCTCGCCGGCGGCCTCGCGGGCGCCTACGTCGCGCGCGTCATCCCGCCGCGCTTTGCCCGCGGCATGATCGTCGTCGTCGGCGTGGCGCTGACGGTCGTCTTCGCCAAGCTCTACTGGTTCGATCCGCGATGAGCGCTAGAGCGTTTCCGCCTGCACCTTGCGCGCCAGTTCGACCACGCGCGCCGTCATCGCGCTCGCCGGATCGTTCAGCGGATCGAGCACGGTGAAGTGGTTGCCCGGCGCCGCTTCGTAACGCGTGGTCGTCATGCCTTGCCGCCATGCTTCGGCGATGATCTTGCTCTGCCGCAGGAACTCGTTCGACTCCTCGGCGCCGACGACGGCGTCGAACACGCGGCCGGCCGGCACGTCCCAATAGAGCGGCGACAACTGGTGCGCGCTCTCCTCGGTCAGCTTCAGGTCCGCGTTGACCGAGATCTGCGTCAGCGGCGCCAGATCGTATACGCCGGAAACGCCGTAGGCGGCGGGCACGAGATCGGCCGGCGCGTCGGGCGCGAGGGTCTTCCAGTCGGTCGCCACCATGCAGGCGGCGAGATGGCCGCCGGCGGAATGGCCGTAGACCGTGATCGGCCGGCGATAGCGCCGCCACAAGGTCAGGCAGGCGGTGCGCATCTGCCCGACGATGTCCGCGATGGAGCAGGCCGGGCAGAGATCGTAGCCGGCGACGGCGACGCTGACGCCGTGCGCGTTCGGGCCCTTGGCCATCTGGCTGAAGCTCGAGGGATGCAGCGAGCGCCACCAGCCGCCATGGATGAACAGCGCCAGTGGCGTGTTCGGTCCGTCGCCTGCGGTCGGGAAGATGTCGAGCGTCTGCCGCTGCGACGGTCCGTATTTCAGGCCGAGCTCGGCCTTGGGCGCGGCGGCGCGCCAGGCGGCGCCTTCGCGCTCCCAGCGGGCGAAGATATCGGCATACTCCGGCACGCGGGCGCGGTTGTTATATTCGGTCTCGTAGTCGAGGCTCATCAATTCCTCCGCAATATCGTCCGCACAGTGCGGCAAAGGTCCACGGCAGGCAAGGCGACAAAAACGCGAAAACAGGCTAGATCAGCGCCATGAAAGTCGACGGCAAACCGATGCGGACGATCTGGGTGGAGGCCGATGGCGCCGGCTGCGGCATCATCGACCAGACCCGGCTGCCGCACGAGTTCGTCGTCGCCCACCTGAAGACGGTCGAGGACGCCGCCCACGCCATCCGCGCCATGCAGGTGCGCGGCGCGCCGCTGATCGGCGCCGCCGCCGCCTACGCCATGTGGCTCGCCATGCGCGCGGACGCCTCCGACGAGGCGCTGGAGCGTGCCTATGCACTGCTGCTGGCGACGCGGCCGACGGCGATCAACCTGAAGTGGGCGCTCGACGAGATGATGGTGGCGTTGCGCAACCGTCCGCGTGCCGAGCGCGCCGCGGCGGCGCTCGCGCGGGCGAACGAAATCGCCGACGAGGACGTCGCCATCAATCAGGCGATCGGCCGCCACGGGCTGAAGTTGATCGAAGAAATTGCCGCACGAAAAAACGGCGGGGGCGTCAACGTGCTGACGCACTGCAACGCCGGCTGGCTGGCAACGGTCGACTGGGGCACGGCGACGGCGCCGATCTACATGGCCCACGACAAGGGCCTGCCGATCCACGTTTTTGCCGACGAGACACGCCCGCGCAACCAGGGCGCGGCGCTCACCGCCTGGGAGCTCAATCATCACGGCGTGCCGCACACGGTCATCCCGGACAATACCGGCGGCCACCTGATGCAGCACGGCATGGTCGATCTCGTCATCGTCGGCACCGACCGCACCACCGCCAACGGCGACGTCTGCAACAAGATCGGCACCTATCTCAAGGCGCTGGCCGCGCGCGATAACGGCGTGCCGTTCTACGTCGCGCTGCCGTCGCCGACCATCGACTTCACGGTGAGCGACGGCGTCATGGAGATTCCGATCGAGCAGCGCGGCGCCGAGGAGGTGTCGCACATCAGCGGCAAGACGGCGTCGGGGCGCATCGAGACGGTGCAGCTGACGCCGGATGGCTCGCCCGTCGCCAACTACGCCTTCGACGTGACGCCGGCGCGGCTGGTCACCGGGCTCATCACCGAGCGCGGCGTGCTCGCCGCGAACCGCGAAGCCTTGGCCAAGGCGTTTCCGGAGCGCGCGTCGTGAGCAGCCCCGCGCTCATCGTGCCGATCGACGGCCGCCAGTCGGAGACCGCGCTCGCGGTCGCGCGCGGCACCGCGCGGCTTCTGCACGCGCACGGCTTCAGTGTGGTCAGCGAATTGCCGCTGCCGTCCGGGCGCCGCGCCGATCTGGTCGCGCTCGATAGTGCAGGGACTGTCTGGATCGTCGAGATCAAGTCGTCCATCGCCGATTATCGCGCCGACCAGAAATGGCCGGACTACCGGGCGCACTGCGACCGCCTGTTCTTCGCCACCTCGCTCGACGTGCCGTGCGAAATCTTCCCGCCCGATTGCGGCCTCATCGTCGCCGACGCCTTTGGCGCCGAATTCAAATGCGAGGCGCCCGAACACAAATTGCCGGCGGCGACGCGCAAGGCGATGATGCTCTCGTTCGCCCGCGCTGCGGCGCTGCGTCTGCAGTCGCTGATCGACCCGACCGGGCCTTATGGGGAGATGGAGTGATTACTTCGGCGCGCGTTTGGCCAGGATCCGCTGCAGCGTGCGGCGGTGCATGTTGAGGCGGCGTGCCGTCTCCGACACGTTGCGTCCGCACAATTCGTAGATGCGCTGGATGTGCTCCCAGCGCACGCGGTCGGCCGACATCGGATTTTCCGGCGGCGAGATGCGGTCATTGTCCTGCGCCAGCAGCGCGGCGACGACATCGTCGGCGTCGCAGGGCTTGGACAGATAGTCGACGGCGCCGAGCTTCACCGCGGTGACGGCGGTGGCGATGTTGCCGTAGCCGGTGAGGATGATGCCGCGCGCCTCGGGCCGGCGCCGCTTCAGCGCCGAAATCACGTCGAGGCCGCTGCCGTCGCCGAGCCGCATGTCGACGACCGCAAAGGCCGGCGCCGACTGCTCGACGCGCGACAGCCCCTCGGCGACCGATTCCGCGGTCGCCACGGTAAAGCCGCGCTGCTCCAGCGCCTTGCCCAGACGTTGCAGGAAGGAGTGATCGTCCTCGACGATCAGCACCGAGCGCTCGGCCGAAGCCGTCTCGTTTCGTGCCGCCGCGGCGACTGTATCGGTGGCCATGGTCATTGCCGCCTCGCTCGCTGCGCAACGCCTCATCCGCGCTGCTGTTTCACTAACGACCTGCGACGTCCGGTCGCGTCAGAAGCCCCCGTAATCCTTACGGTAAAAATAGGGCCATCGGCACGCGGTATCAAGCCGCAGCCGGGTGCAGCGGGCGCTCGAAATCGCTGCGGTTCCAGCGCGCGAAAACGACGGCGCCGCGTTCGGGCGGCACACGGTTCTCGAAAGACAAACTCGCGCCGGCGCGCTCCAGCAGCGTTTTGGCGATGAAAAAGCCCAGCCCGAGGCCGCTCGGCTCGTCCTGCTGCTCGACGCCCGGCCGGCTGGTGACGTAAGGCTCGCCGATGCGGGCAATGATCTCGGGCGCAAAGCCCGGGCCGTCGTCGGTGATGCTGATCTCGAGCGTCTCCTCCGTCCATATCGCGCCGAGCACGACCTGCTCCTGCGCGAAGTCGACGGCATTCTCCATGAGATTGCCGAGCCCGTAGAGCACGGCGGGATTGCGCGCTCCGGCCGGCTCCGGACGGCCGTCGCCGGAAATGCGCACGTCGATAGCGACGCCGAAATTGCGGTAGGGTGCGACTACCTCCTCCATCAGCGCCGACAGCGGCATGCGGTCGAACGGCTCGCCGCTCGACGACAATTGCGTGATCTTGGAGAGGATATCGCGGCAGCGGCGCGCCTGCTCGCGCAGAAGCCGCACGTCGTCGCCGTGCGGCGCGTCGGCGGCGATGGCGTTTTCCAATTCACGGGCGATGACCGTGATGGTCGACAGCGGCGTACCGAGCTCGTGCGCGGCGGCGGCGGCGAGACCGTCGAGTTGCGAGAGATGCTGCTCGCGCGCCAGCACCAATTCCGTGGCGGCGAGCGCGTCGGAGAGCTGCCGGGATTCCTCCGTGATCTGCCACGCATACACGCCGATGAAGCCGATGGAGAGCAGGATCGCCAGCCATACCGCGGCCATGTAGATCGGCGGCAGGCGCAGCGGATCGTCGGCGTCCCACGGCAGCGGGTAATGCACGAACACCAGCACGGTCGCGCAGGCGACGGCGAAGGCGCCGAGGATCACGGTGAAACGTGGCGGCAGCGCCGTCGCCGACAGCAGCACCGGCGCCAGGAACAGGAAGGCGAACGGATTCTGCAGGCCGCCGGTGAGGAACAGGAGCACCGCCAACTCGGCGATGTCGAAGGCCAGCAGCCAGGCGGCGCGGTCGGGCTCCAGCCGCTGCGTCATGTAGAAGCGCAGCCGCAGCGCGACGTTGAGCCAGGCCGACAATGCGATCACCGCAAGGCAGGCCCAGAGCGGCAGGTCGAAATCGAGGCCGAAATAGACGACGAGCACGGCCGTGGTCTGGCCGACGATCGCCAGCCAGCGCAGCCGCACGAGCGTGTCGAGGCGGACGTTGCGGCGCGGATGGTTGTGGGCGAGATCGAGGGCGGGCATGACGACACTTTATCGGCTCGGAGCGGACGGACCAAACGGCGTGCCGGGGCGCGAGAGGACAAAACCGCGCAGACCGGGTCTTGCGTTCCATGCGGCACGGGGTCACATCTCATGGCCCGATCGGACCGCACGATGACCGTCCAGACATCTCCCGCCATCCAGGTCGACCGTCTCGTCAAGCGCTACAAGACCGCGCTCGCAGTCGACGGCATTTCATTTTCGCTGCCGCGCGGCTCGATCACGGGCCTGCTCGGAGGCAATGGCGCCGGCAAGACCACCACCATCGCCATGCTGATGGGCCTGGTGACGCCCACCTCCGGCACGGTCAGCGTGCTCGGCGCCCGCATGCCGGACGAGCGCTACCGCGTGCTGCAGCGAATGAATTTTGAAAGTCCCTATGTCGACCTGCCGATGCGGCTGACGGTGCGGCAGAACCTGTCGGTGTTTGCGCAGCTTTACGGCGTCGCCGACATCGACAGCCGTATCGCCGAGATCGCCGCCGATCTCGATCTCGTCGATCTGCTCGACCGCCCGACCGGCAAGCTCTCGGCCGGGCAGAAGACGCGTGTGTCGTTGGCCAAGGCGCTGTTGAACCGCCCCGACGTGCTGCTGCTCGACGAGCCGACCGCCTCGCTCGATCCTGACACGGCCGACTGGGTGCGCGGCCGGCTCGAGCATTTCCGTAAAAGCGTCGGCGCCACGGTGCTGCTCGCCTCGCACAATATGCTGGAGGTGGAGCGCCTGTGCGAGCGCGTGATCATCATGAAGCGCGGCCGCATCGAGGACGACGATGCGCCGGAGCATCTGCTCGCGCGCTACGGCCGCGATACGCTGGAGGAGGTATTCCTCGACGTCGCGCGCGGCCGCGGCCACGCGGCGGAGGCGGGGAGATGAGCATGAAGCTCGTGTCCCGGACGCGCTGCGGCGTGACGCGAAGCGCAACGCTGCTGCACAGATCCGGGACACAGGATTTCGCACCATGACCTCCGCCTCCCTCAGCCGCATCGGCGCAATGGTGCGCCGCTACTGGTACCTGCTGCGGTCGTCGTGGCCGCGCATTCTCGACCTCATCTACTGGCCGACGGTGCAGATGCTGATGTGGGGCTTCCTGCAGATGTACGTGGCGCAGAACGCGGGCTTCTTCGCCCGCGCCGGCGGCGTCTTCATCGGCGCCGTGCTGCTGTGGGACATCCTGTTCCGCGGTCAGCTCGGATTTTCAATTTCGTTTCTCGAGGAGATGTACGCCCGCAACCTTGGCAACATCATGATCTCGCCACTGCGACCGGCCGAATTCCTCGCCGCGCTGATGATCATGAGTATCGTGCGGCTGTCGATCGGTATGGTGCCGGTGACGTTCCTGGCGATGGGCTTCTTCGGCTTCAATCTGTGGTCGCTCGGGTTTGCGCTCGCGGTGTTCTTCGTCAATTTGATCCTGACGAGTTGGTCGATCGGCGTCTTCGTCTCCGGGCTGCTGTTGCGCAACGGCATGGGCGCGGAGAGTCTCGCCTGGACCATCATGTTTCTCTTCCTGCCGCTCACTTGCGTCTATTATCCGGTGTCGGTGCTGCCGCACTGGCTGCAATACGTCGCTTGGGCGCTGCCGCCGACCTACGTCTTCGAAGGCATGCGCGCGCTGCTGATCGACCACGTCTTTCGGGCGGATCTGATGCTCGAGGCTTTTCTGTACAATCTCGTTCTCTTCGCGGCTGCATCAACAGCCTTTTTGCTCTTGCTCAGGAGCGCCCGTGACCAGGGTTCGCTGCTGCAAATGGGCGAATAGGCCGCAAGCGCCGCCCGCAAGCTGCTGAAAAGTTGGGCTTTTCACGTGATTGTGCGCGAAATGCAGGGCTGTAAACCGAACGCGAAGGACTTATCTCCATTATTGACGGTATGACGAAAAAACGACAGTCTGCTGCACTGCAGCAGGGGTCGGGGCCGGACACGATGGCGATTGGGGAATTCGAGGCCGCGGCAACGCTGCCCGGTGAAAGCGGCATCCTGCTGTCGACGCCGATGTATTGGCTCTACGAGATGGGTCATGCCGCGCTGTCACCGGCGCGCGCCTTGGCCGACGTCACGCGGCTCTATTATAAAAACCCGGCCAATCCGCTCACGCACACGGTCTATGGCAAGTCCGTCGCCGCGGCGATGGAATTGTTCGAGCGTTCGACGCGCCGTTACGGCCGTCCCGACTGGATGATCGACGATACCGTCGTCGGCGGGGAGCGCATTCCGATCGACGTCAAGACCGTCTGGGAACGGCCGTTTTGCCGGCTCTTGCACTTCGAGCGTGCGTTCGTGCGCGCCCCGCGCCGGCCGCAGCCGAAGGTGCTCATCGTGGCGCCGATGTCCGGCCACTACGCCACGCTGCTGCGCGGCACGGTCGAAGCCTTCCTGCCCAATCACGAGGTCTACATCACCGACTGGCGCAATGCGCGCACGGTGCCGCTCGCCGAAGGCCGCTTCGATCTCGACGACTACATCGACTATCTCATCTCCATCCTTCATGTGCTTGGCGGCGAGACGCATGTGATCGCGGTTTGCCAGCCGTCGGTGCCGGTGCTCGCGGCCGTCGCGGTGATGGAGGCGGACAAGGACCCCTACGCGCCGAACTCGATGGTGCTGATGGGCGGTCCGATCGACACACGCATCAATCCGACGGCGGTGAACACGCTCGCGGTCGATCGCGGCATGGACTGGTTCCGCAGCAACGTCATCACCAAGGTGCCGTTCCCGCATCCGGGCTTCATGCGCGACGTCTATCCGGGCTTCCTGCAGCTGCACGGTTTCATGAGCATGAACCTCGACCGCCACATCGAGGCGCATCGCAATCTCTTCCTGCACCTGGTCAAGGGCGACGGCGACTCGGCGCAGAAGCATCGCGAATTCTACGATGAGTACCTCGCGGTCATGGATTTGTCGGCCGAGTTCTACCTGCAGACGGTCGACACCGTCTTCGTCCGCCATGCGCTGCCGAAAGGCGAGATGACGCATCGCGCCCGCCGCATCGAGCCGGCCGCGATCACGCGCACCGCGTTGATGACGGTCGAGGGCGAGCACGACGACATCTCCGCCGTCGGCCAGACCGAGGCGGCACACCGCATCTGCGTCAACATCCCCGATGACAAGCGCGTGCACTACATGCAGCCGAACGTCGGCCATTACGGCGTGTTCAACGGATCGCGCTTCCGCGCCGAGATCGCTCCGCGCATCGCCGACTTCGTGCTGTCGAACAATGGCGCCGGCAAGGGCGGCCGACGCTCCAACGGCCATTGACCGCGCGCTCCCGCGCGCGACAATGAGCGGGCCGCGACCGAATCGGTCACCCTTGCCCATGCTGCGCGCTTTTCTCAACCGTCGGCCGCCCCAACCTGCGTCCCTCACCGTCGCTTTCGACGACGCGGTCTATGAGGTGCGCGTGCGCCGGCACGCGCAGGCGCGGCGTTATACGCTGCGCATCCATGCCGTCACGCGCGAGGTCGTGCTGTCGATGCCGCTGCGCGGCAGCCTGCGCGAGGCCAATGTCTTCGCGCAGAAGCAGGGGGCCTGGATCGCGGCGCGGCTGAAGCGGCTGCCGCGGCCGCAGCCTTTCGCTCATGGCGAGATGGTGCCGCTGCGCGGCATCGATCACCGCATCGAGCACCGGCGGGGGTCGCGCGGCACGGTGTGGGTCGAATGCGGCGACGACGGCGCCCAGCTTCTCTGCGTCGCCGGCGAGGCGCCGCACGTGTCCCGCCGCGTGCGCGACTACCTCAAGCGCGAGGCGAAAAAGGAGCTCGAGCGCGCCAGCCGTGCCGCCGCGGCGGCACTCGGCGTCAGCCTCGCGCGCGTCTCCATCCGCGACCAGTCGAGCCGCTGGGGCTCGTGCTCGACCACCGGCGTGCTGTCGTATTCCTGGCGGCTGATTCTGGCGCCGTCCTTCGTGCTGGATTATCTCGCCGCGCATGAGGCGGCGCATCTGGTCGAGATGAACCACTCGCGCCGGTTCTGGCGGCTCGTGGAGAAGATCAATCCCGACGTCGGCCGCGCCAAGGCCTGGCTCGACGCGCACGGCAGCGAATTGCATCGCTACGGCGCCGAAGAGACGTCGAACTAGCCTTCAGACGCGACTTCCGCTAGGCAGTACGGCCCTCTGCGGAATTTGCAATGCTGCGTCCTGGCACTTTCGCTCTCACCGCTCTGCTCGCGGCCCTCACAGCGGTCTGGCCGCTGTCGACGGACATGTATCTGCCGTCGCTGCCGGACATCGCGCACGAGTTCCACGCCTCCACGCCGCAGGTGCAACTCACTCTGTCGGCCTTCCTCATCGGCTTCGCCGTCGGGCAGATCGTCTACGGCCCCGTGTCCGACCGCTATGGCCGCAAGCCGGTGCTGCTCGCGGCGGTCGGGCTGTTCTGCGCCGCGTCGCTCGCCTGCACTTTGTCCACCTCGATCGAGATGCTGATCGCCGCGCGCGCCGCGCAGGCGCTCGGCGGCTCCGGCGCGGTGGTGCTCACACGCGCCATCGTGCGTGATCTCTATTCCGGGGTGCGCGCCGGCCGCGAGTTGTCGCTGATCGGCTCGGTGATGGCGCTGGCGCCGGTGCTGGCGCCGATCGCCGGCGGCGCGCTGCAGACCGTCTTCGGCTGGCAGGCGATCTTTGTCGTGCTGGTCGCCGCGGGTGCCATCGCCATGACGATCACATGGACTCTGCTGCCCGAGACTCTCGCCAAGCCGACGATGAACGGCGCGCCGGTCTCGATGCTGCGGTCCTACCGTATCGTGCTCTCCAGCCGCGTCTATCTCGCTTATCTCGGCCTCGGCTCGTTCAGTTATGCCGGCCTGTTTGCCTGGCTCTCCGGCGCGTCCTTCGTGCTGCAAAACCTCTACGGCCTCACGCCCTTCGTGTTCGGCGTCGTGTTCGCGATCGGCGCGGTCGGCTACATGGTTGGCACCACAATTGCGGCGCGCGTGGTCGCCCGCCTTGGCCTCGACCGCGTCGCGGGGCTCGGCAGCGCGATGCTGGCGATCGGCGGCTTGCTCATGTCGTTGTCGGTGGCGCTCGGGTTCACATCGTCGCTGTCGCTGGTGCTGCCGGTCGCGATGTTCCTTGCCGGACTGGGCATGGTGCTGCCGCAGTCGATCGCCGGCGCAATGACGCCATTTCCCGAGCGCGCCGGCGCGGCGTCATCGCTGTTCGGTTTCGTGCAGCAGACGGCGGCGGCCGTGTGCGGCGCGCTGGTCGCCTGGCTGTTGGGGCGCAACGCATGGCCGCTCGCCGCAGCGATGGCGCTGATGGGATGCGCGACGCTGCTGCTGTGGCTGCTCACGCGCGGCGTGCGCCGCGCCGTGGCAAAGTTCTAGCGTCGGCCGAACAAGTTATCGAGCAACCAGTTGTCCATGCCGCCGCTGCGTGCGGGCGCATTGCTGCTGGTCTGAATCGATCCCGGCGGGCGCGGTGGCGCGCCGCCGCCGTTCGATGGCGCGGTTGAGCCCGAGCTGGTATTGCCGAACAGGCTCGAGATCAGGCCACCGCCGTTCCAATTGGTCGGCAGCGCGGCGACCGGAACGCCCTTGTGCGCGTCGCGCATGAAGCGGCTCCAGATGTCGACCGGCAGGCTGCCACCTGTGACGTGCTTGGTCGGCGTGCCGTCGTCATTGCCGAGCCAGACGCCGGTGACGAGATAGGGCGTGTAGCCGAGGAACCAGGCGTCGCGGAAGTCCTGCGACGTGCCGGTCTTGCCGGCTGCGGTCCAGCCCGGCAGCGACGCATGCCGCGCGGTGCCGACGGCGAGTGTCTGTTCCATCATGAAGTTCATCATCGCGACGTAGCGCGCGTCGATGATGCGTCCAAGCTGGGCGTGCGGGAATTCGTACAGTACTTTGCCGTTGCGCGTCGCGATGCGGTCGATCACGTGCGGCACGATGGCATAGCCGCCATTGGCGAAGGGCACGTAGGCGCCGACCAACTCCAGCGGCGACACCTCCGACGTGCCGAGCGCGATCGATGCGTTCGGCTCGAGCTTGGAAGCGATGCCGAGCCGATGCGCCGTGCGCACGACCGCGGCCGGTGTCATCTCCAGCGTCAGTCGCACCGAGACCGAGTTAAGCGAGAACGCCAGCGCCTTCCACAGCGGCACGGCGCCGAAATATTCGTGGCCGTAATTGTCCGGCCGCCAGCCGTGCACGTCGATCGGCCGGTCCTCGCGGATCGTATCCGGCGTCAAGCCGCTTTCCATCGCGGTGAGATAGACGAACGGCTTGAACGATGAGCCCGGCTGCCGGCGCGCGGCGATGGCGCGGTTGTATTGGCTCTCGGTGTAATTGCGTCCGCCGATCAGTGCGCGCACCGCGCCGTCCGGCGTCATCGCAACGAGCGCGCCTTGCGAGACATTGACCTTGCCACCCTTGGCCGCGAGCTCCTGGGCGACGGCCTGTTCGGCGCTCGCCTGCATGCCGGCGTCGATCGACGTCCGCACCACGATGTCCTCGTCGACGTGGCCGAGGATATCGTCGAGCGCGTCCATCACCCAGTCGGCGACATAGTTGACCGAGCCGCCGTTCGCGTTGTGGGCGATGTGCGGCGGCTGCGCCAGCGCCAGCCGCTCGCTCGCCGGCGAGATGAAATGCAGCCCGGCCATGTCGGCGAGAACGATCTTCGCCCGCTTCTCCGCTTCCCTGAAGTTGCGGGTCGGCGCCAGCCGCGACGGCGACTTGACGAGCCCGGCCAGCATCGCCGCTTCCGCCAATGTCAGTTGCCGCGCCGATTTGCCGAAATAACGCTCGGACGCTTCCTCGATGCCGTAGGCGCCGGAGCCGAAATAGACGCGGTTGAGATAGAGCTCGAGGATCTGCGTCTTCGAGAATTTTCGCTCCAGCCACAGCGCCAGCAACACCTCCTGCAGCTTGCGCGTGATCGTGCGCTCCTGGGTCAGGAACAGGTTCTTGGCCAGTTGCTGCGTGATGGTCGAGCCGCCCTGCGCCACGCCGCGATGCAGGACGTTGGCGATGAAGGCGCGGCCGATGCCGAGCGGATCGACGCCGAAATGGTGGTAGAAGCGCCGGTCCTCGATGGCGACGAAGGCCTGCGGCACGTAAGGCGGCATATCCTTGAGCGCGACCGGCGGACCGGCGAGGTCGCCGCGCCGCGCCAGCGCATGGCCCTGATCGTCGACGATGTCGATGGTCGGGGGGCGTTTCGGGATCTCCAGCGACTGGATCGGCGGCAGATGCGCACCGACCCAGGCGACCGTGCCGACGCCGGCGATGCCGACCCACAGCCCCAGCACTAGCGCCCAATAGCCAAGCCGCACGAGCAGCGGGCGCCGATGCCGCTTGACGGCCTTGCCGCGCTTGCGCCGCCGCGGCCGCTTGCCGCCGCCGCCTGCGGGCCGCTCGCCGGCGCTCACGCGCGGCGCCGGGGAATCGAATACCGGCTCCCGCCGCGGACCTGAATGTCCCCGTCCCGACGCCATGACCCTGTCACCCGGCGGCTGCCGCACGCGCCGCCGCTCCCGGTGATGACGCTACGGGCAGCGGTTTAAGGGCGTCTTACCTGCGCTGGCCGCGCGCAGGCGGAAGCGAGCGCATTAAGGCTTCGTTAGGCCTGCGCCGGGGGGGCCGACGGCTGCACAGGCCCAAAAAAGCCCGACGCATTTGACCGAGGTCAATCGGCCATCCGTTTCGCCGCCGCAGGTATGCCCTCGCTTTGCGAGGGGGCGAGATGGATTTCAGGCACTACAGGATGGAGAACCGGCCGACGCTGATGAATGGCTCGGAGGCCTGGTGGGTGGTGGACGGTGAATGGCGGATGCTCGACACATCCGAAGCCTTCATGAACGCCGTCTTCATTGGCGAGAGCGTCTTCGGGCGCCGTTTCAAATTCCTCCCGCCGCTTCCGGTCGGCGCTTTCTCGGCGCCTATCCGCCTGCACTGATTGTCGCCAGCGGCAGATTGTCGCCGCACGACAGTCGATCCGACAAGCCCAGGTCGGAACTTCAGACGCATGCAATTCGAACGCGAACTCGGGCCCATTTAGCCGGCAGATATAAAATCTGATCGTGTCGCCGGCTGCACGATGCGCTCACTATATGTCCTGGAAAGATCTACAGATCGCACCGGAATATCCCGCCGAGCGAGGAGGCTGCGTCTTGCAACCTATCGTCGTCGAAACTGCGTCTCCCGGGGGGCGGTTTTTCGCTGTGCCAAAAGAACATATTATCAAACTTTATCGGGCATTTATTTCATCGTCTCACTGATTGATTCGGAGAGTGGTCATACAACCGACATCGACGATTTCCGAAGGACCCGGACGCTGGCGCGCGGTTGCCGCGGCTTCCATCGGCAATGCGCTCGAGTGGTTCGATTATATCATCTACGGCTATTTCGCCGCGCATATCGCGAAGCAGTTCTTTCCGTTGGGGAGCGATGTCGAATCGCTGCTCGTGGCCTTCGCGACTTTTGGAATTACATTTCTCGTGCGTCCCTTCGGCGCGATCGTGCTGGGCGTGTTCGCGGACCGGCATGGACGAAAGGCAGCCCTTGTTCTGGCGATTTCGCTGATGATGCTCGGCACCGCGATGATCGCCGTTACGCCGGGTTATGCGGTGATCGGATTGTGGGCGCCGGCCGTTATCGTCGTCGCCCGCCTCGTGCAGGGCATCTCCGCGGGTGGCGAGTTCGGCAGCGCGACGGCGTTCCTTGCCGAGCAGGACCCTAAACGGCGCGGCTATTTCGCCAGCTGGCAATTCGCCAGCCAGGGCATGACGACAGTGCTCGCGGCGGCAACCGGAACCATTCTGGCGGACGTGTTGACGGGCGACCAGATGGCGCACTGGGGCTGGCGCATTCCATTTGTCATCGGGCTGCTGATCGGGCCGATCGCTTACTACCTTCGGCGCGCGGTCGATGAAACGAGCGAGTTCCGCGCGATGGCGGAACCTGGAAGGCCGCTCCGCGATCTTTCGCAGGCAAAACTGAGATTGCTCGTGTCGGTCGGCGCCGTGGTCCTTTGCACGGTGGCCATGTACACGACCTTGTTCATGCCGAGCTTCGCGATGCGGCAGCTTGGCCTGCCGCAAGCGGGCAGCTTCCTGGCGACGTTGCTCGCCGGTGCATTTCAGATCGCCCTCGTCCCGTCTTTCGGTGCGATATCCGACAGATTCGGACGGCTGTCGGTAATGGTCCCCGCGGCCATAGCGATGTTGCTGATCAGCTATCCGATGTTTGCATGGATGTCGGCAGTTCCGACACTGCAGACGCTGCTGTTTGTCCAAATAGCGGTCGGCGTCGTCGGCGCCGCCTATATGGGACCGCTGCCGGCGCTGATGTCGGAACTGTTCCCGGCCCGGATGCGGACGACCGGTCTGGCGGTCAGCTACTCTTTGAGCGTCGCGATATTCGGCGGTTTTGCGCCATTCGCCAATGTCTGGCTGATCCGGGCCACCGGCAGCAACGTCGCCCCCGGCTTTTATCTAATGGGCGCGGCCGCCATCAGCCTGGCCACGCTTGCGCTACATCGCCGTTTGCGATTTTAGCGGAATTCCTGCCCGCCACGCCGCCGGACAAATCAAAGGTCTAGTTGATCGCCCTTTGTAGAGAAACCGTTTACCACGTTCGTAAAGCGAATTGCTAGCAATGAACCTCTAATAATGCCTGTTGAATCGATGTCTTGATGGCGGATCGCACATCCATCGCGGTGTGCGCGGGAACGGGACATGCAACACGCGACCGCGAAAGCGGCAGTCATAGAGTGGTTGGATCTGGCGATCCCGGACCAGCAACTGCATTTTGAACTAGTGCAGGCGCTGTACGGAACGCCGAAGTCCATCCTCGGCGCCACCGTCGCGGCCCTCGGCATCATCGCGATCACCGCGTTCATGACCGGCGATTATGCCTACGGCTGGTTTTTCGCCGGCTTCCTGCTCGTCGGAGCGGTGCGCAACGGACTCATCGTTCTGCGTCGCGCCCGCCAGCACAGCGCGGATGACAGCGCCGCAACGATCCGCTGGGAACGTCGCGCGCTTGCCGGCGCGTGGGCTTTCGCCCTGCTCGTCGGTGTCGCCGGCGCCTACACCGTCATTGCGCATCCGGGAGCCGACGCCGAGCTGCTCGTCAATTGCTGCGTGATGGGCTACATCGCCGGCATTTCCTCGCGCAACGCCAGCCGTCCGATCATATCGATTGGGCAGGTGTCACTGACTGCCATTCCGTTCGCTCTCGCGATGCTGGCGCGGCCGAACGTGGTGCATGTCGTTCTCGCCGTCTTCCTGGCCGTTCTGTTTATCAGCATCGTCATGATCTGCCGGGCGGTGTTCGAGAATATCGTCTCGCGCCACACCGCCTTCCGCAAGATCGAGCTGATCGCCCAGCGCGATCCGCTGACCGATCTCCTGAACCGATCGGCGTTCATCGACCTCCTGCAAAGCCGCCTTGAAAGCATCGCCAAGACCGGCGAGACCGTCGCGCTCGTGCTCATCGATCTCGACCGCTTCAAGGACGTGAACGACACGTTCGGGCATCAGACCGGCGACGTGGTCCTCAAGAAGGTCGGCGACCGGATCAGGTCGGCCGTGCGGCCGAGGGACGAAGTTGCGCGAATCGGCGGCGACGAATTCATCGTCATGCTGTCGGACACGAGCGAAGACGAAATCCACGCGGTGACGCGCAGGATTTTTACGAGCTTCGGCGATCCCATCAAGGTCGGAATGACCCGGCATTTCTGCGGCGCCAGCGTGGGCTACGCCATCGCGCAGGGCGGCACGACGCTCGATGTCCTGTTCCGCAATGCCGACTTGGCTCTCTACGAGGCGAAGCAGGCCGGTCGTGCGCAGATCGTGCGCCACACCGCGGGCATAACCGAGCGCTACGATCGCCGCATCGAGCTTGAACATGACCTGCAGCACGCGCTGCAGAACGACGAATTCGAGCTGGTCTATCAGCCTATCGTGGATCCGCGCTCGCGCCGCGCGATCTGTTGCGAAGCGCTGCTGCGGTGGAACCATCCGAAGCGCGGGCAGATCAGCCCGGTCGAATTCATTCCGATCGCCGAGTCGACGGGCTTGATCGTGTCCATCGGCGCCTGGGTGCTCGCCACCGCCTGCCGGGAAGCGACGCGCTGGCCGTCCGACATCAGCCTCGCGGTCAACCTGTCGCCGGTGCAATTCCGCCGCGGCAACGAGCTCGTCGATATGGTCGTGAGCACGCTCGACAGCGTCGGCCTTCCGGCGCGGCGCCTCGAATTGGAAATCACCGAATCCGTGCTCATCGAGGACTCGGCGACGGCGCTCGCCATGCTCGAGGGCCTGCGCGGGCTCGGCGTCGGCATCTCCCTCGACGATTTCGGAACGGGATTCTCTTCGCTCGCTTATCTCAACGACTTCCCATTCTCCAAGATCAAGATCGACCGCAAGTTCTCGCAAGGCGTGGAGACCTCGCCGCGCACGGCCGCGATCATCGGCGGCGTAGCCAAGATCACGCGCGACCTGCGCATCGAGCTGGTTGCCGAAGGCATCGAGTCGAACAAGCAGCTGCAGCGCATGCTCGGCTTCGGCATAACCGCGGTGCAGGGGTTCCTGTTCTGCCCGCCGGTGCGCGCCGATAAGCTGCTGGACGTGATCAGCACGCCGTTCGCGCCGCAAGGCACCGAGGGCGATGCCGAACAGAGCCGGCTCGGTACGGCGCACTTCCGGAAGATTGCGTCGTAGCCAGCTGGCAGGTTAGCGCTCGGTCAGGAACCGTTCGAGCACCGCCATGCGCATGAACTTCGACAGCCGGACCTGCTCGAAATACATCGCATTCGGCAGATTGTCGCAGCTTGCGTCGATCTCGTCGTGCCGCGGCAGCGGATGGTAGATCAGCGCTTCCGACGCGATCCGAACGAGCTTCTCCGCCGTCACGACGTGAGTATCGGGCGTAGACTTCGGCGAGATATAGCCCGAGGCCGCTGGCTCACCGATGTCCGACATGTCGTACGGCGCCATCATCACTGCGTCGCACTCCGCGAGGGCGTAGGCGATCTCGGTGACCAAGCGGCAGCGAATCTGGGCCTCGGCGAAGATCTCGAGCACGTCGCGCGGGATGTCGTAGTAGGACGGCGGGCAGAACACCACTTCCCGTGGGGCCTCGTAACGCAGCAACCACGCAAGCGAGCGAACCGTGCGCCCTCGCGGATCGCCGCCGAAGGCGATGCTCTTGCCGCGGATGCCGCCAAGCCCTCGCCTGAGCGCAAATATGTCGATGAGCGCCTGCGTCGGATGTTCGTTCCATCCGTCACCGGCATTGATGACCGGGCTGACCGATTTGGCCGCCATGCGCGCAGCGGCGCCGACCTCGTGATGACGAACGATGATGGCGTCGCTGAAGCGCGACACGACCGAGGCGCAATCCTCCAGGCTCTCTCCCGATCGCTGGTTCGAACGCGAAGCCGACATGTCGTCGACGCCAATGACGGATGCCCCAAGCGCTACCGTCGCCGCCTCGAAGCCCATGCGGGTGCGCGTGCTCGGCTGGAAAAACAGTAAGGCGACCGCCTTGCCCGCATAGACCGACAGTTGCCGACGACCCGCTTCGAGTTCAGCGGCGACACGGCAATAGCGATCGACCTCGTTGCTGTCGATTTTGCTGGCCGAGAGCAGATGCGATACCGCGCCGGACTCGTGCGGTAAAGTGAAGCTCCTCTTTGGCGCTTGCACCACGACCGACGCCATGACCGAGCCTCAACAACAACACCAGCGGCACCACGTTTACGATATCTTAACGAAGGATGCTCGCTCCGCAAGCAAACAGACGCATGGTTCCGCGCTGGACTGGTATTCCGATGGGGCGTTAACCATGTTTGGTGTGGAGGGACCGTTCCAAGTCGAGCGCCGGGAGCGCGATGCGACGAAATGCGCGACCGCGCGCCGGCGCTAACGCCAATTTCGACTATGCGTCGCGGGCCGTCGGCCATTCATAAACGCCGTCGTCGATGTGACCGTGCCGACGCCCCTTCAATCTCGCGCGCTTAGGGCTGCTCCGGTCGAGCGGGCATCCGGCAATCGACAATTCAGATCGCCGCGGGTTCTCCGTGCAGACGCATGCGCGCGCATGGTCGCCATCGCCGGGTTGCTCTCGGCTTCGAATGTTCCGTTCCCGATGCTGCGCTTAAGCGGCGTTACACCATGATCAATGTCGACCGGTTTACTTAGGGGATTTTGAATAAGTCCGATCGATCATGGCGATATGCCGATCGAATTTCTTCTTCGAAACTTCACGAAAAAGTTGCAGGCGATGGCGGCCACGCGTGCGCGTCCGCCTATGGCGGCCGATCTTGTCGTGTCGGCGTCGCCCTGGCGTTCGCATCCGGTACGCTGGATCGCGCTTGCCAGCGCCCTCGTCATAGCGGTCATCATCGGCGCCGTGTGGATGCTGCTGTGGGACCTGCGCCAGGAGCAGATCGCCAAAAGTAGCGAGGACATGGAAAGCCTGTCGCTCGCCCTGAGCGAGCAGATCGACCGCACTTTCCAGTCGATCGATTTGCTGGAAGCGGGCGTGATCGAACAGGTCGATCGGCTCGGCGTCGCGAATTCGGCCGAATTGTCGCAGCGAATGTCGGACGAGGACACGCAGCATCGCCTGAAGGAGCAGGTCCGTGGGCTGCCGCATGTCGATGCCCTGATTGTCGTCAACGCAGACGGAAGGCTGGTCAATTTTTCCCGTTACTGGCCGATCCCCGATATCGCGAGCGCGACCGATCTGATTCCCCGCTTCAAAGCGGACCCGTCTGCGCGCCGCCTTGTCGCCGACCCCGTCCGCAGCCCGGTCAGTGGCCAGTGGGTGATGGGGCTCGCGCACAGGCTCTCGGGCCCGCGCGGCGAGTTTCTCGGCTTCGTCCTGGGAACGATGAAACTTAGCTACTTCGAGGACTACTTCCAGAGCGTGGCGCGCAACCACGATCACTCCATCGGGGTCTTCGACGCCAATGCCGTTCAGATGGCGCGCTTCCCGCGCGACGACAGTCTGCGTGGTCATTCATTGTTGGGTCGCGATATCTTCAAGGTGCTTGCGAAGGCGAGCCACGGCACCGTTCGCCAACACGGCCTGACCACGCGTGGTGACCTGCTGATCACCGGGCGCAAGCTCGCTCATTATCCTCTCTCCATCGTCGTCACGCGGCGGCTCAGCGACGCGCTCGACAGCTGGCAGTATGCCGCCATCTATGTTGCAGGAGGCGCGGCACTCATCGTGCTCCTGATCGCTGCGCTCTCGTGGGCCATGGCGCGCAAAATCTGGCGCAATGTCCAGGCGCAGAATCGCCGACTCGACACCGCGCTCAACAGCATGATTCAGGCGCTGGCCATGTTCGATGGCGAAGGGCGGCTGATCATCTGCAATGAGCGTTATCTCGAGATGTACCGCCTGTCGCGTGCGGCGCTGACACGCGGGACGCGGCTTAACGACATTCTGCGCATGCGGCTGGAAAACGGGACATATCAGCCGGGCGCGTTCGAGCACGCCGACAGGTTTGTCGAGCACGTTCTGGCCGAGATCGCACTTGGCCAGGAAATTGTGCTGACTCAGCATCTCAACGACGGCCGGATCATTATCGTCAAGAACAAGCCGATGCCGGGCGGCGGCTGGGTGACGTCGCATGTCGACGTGACCGAGCACGAGCATTCGGCCGAGCGCATGCGGCAGATGCAAAACTTCCTCGACATGATTGTCGAGAATGTGCCGGTGCCGATCTTGGTCAAGGACGTGCCACGGAATGCGACGGACGCTGCCGACTGCCGGTACAGCCTCATCAATCGCGCAGGCGAGGATCTGTTCGGCGTCTCCCGGGACGAGTTGATCGGCAAGACCGCGGCGGAGATCTATCCGAAGGAGCGTGCCGATTTCATCGTCGCCGAGAACAACGAGACCTTGCGGTCGGAAGAGCCCATCGTGGTCTCCGACCACGAGGTGCATACGCCGGCAAACGGCATTCGCTATGCCGTCGGCAAGAGCTTTGCCGTGCGCGACGACGCGCGCCGCCCCCGCTATCTCCTCACCGTTCTCGAGGACGTCACCGATCGCCGGCGCTGGGAGCAGCGCATTTCGCGCATGGCCCATTACGATGCGCTGACCGATCTGCCGAATCGCGCGACCTTCAACGAAGTCCTCGAGGCGGCGATCGCGCGTGAGGGCAAATCCGGTGGCGCACTGGCAGTTCTCTCGCTCGACCTCGACGGATTCAAGGAAGCGAACGACACCTATGGCCATTCGGTCGGCGACGCGCTGCTGCGCGAGGTGGCGCATCGGTTGCAGGAAGCCGCCGGCACGGCCTTCGTGGCGCGGCTCGGCGGCGACGAGTTCGCATTGATCGTATCCGACGGGGTGCAGTCGGGTGCGGCCACCACCGTGGCGAACGAGATCCTGAAGGCGCTCGCCGCTGAGATCGCGATCGGAGATCGCAAGATTACGGTCGGCGCCAGCATCGGCGCGGCGCTGTATCCGCGCGACGGCGCGGACGCGGCCACTTTGATGATCAACGCCGACATCGCGCTGTATCAGGCGAAGGCGAAGGCGCGCGGTACGATGCTGTTCTTCGTCGCGGAAATGGGGGAGAGCGCCCGTGAGCGGCGCGCGCTGCAGCTCGATCTCGCGGGTGCGATCGAGCGGAACGAACTCACGCTGCACTATCAGCCGCAAAAGACGATGGCGGGCGAGACTGTCGGATTCGAGGCGCTCTTGCGCTGGACCTGCAAGGGGCGCGGCGCGGTGCCACCATCGGTCTTCATTCCGATCGCGGAGGAGAGCGGGCTGATCCACCCGATCGGCGAGTGGGTCATGCGCGAGGCCTGCCGCGAGGCCGCGCAATGGCCGAGCGCGCTAACGGTGTCCGTCAATCTCTCGCCGGTGCAGTTCCGCGATCGGGATCTGGCCGGCCTCGTGCATTCGATCCTGTTGGAGACCGGACTGCCGCCGCGGCGGCTCGAACTGGAAATCACCGAAGGCGTGCTCATCGACGATTCAGCGCGTGCGCTTGCGGTGCTGCGCCGGCTCAAGGCGCTCGGCGTGCGCGTCGCCCTCGACGATTTCGGAACGGGCTACTCGTCGCTGTCCTATCTGCACGCGTTCCCGTTCGACAAGATCAAGATCGACAGGACATTCGTCGGCGGTATCGAGACCAACCAGCATTCGATCGCCATCGTACGCGCCGTGATCGATCTCGCCCAAAGCCTCGGCATCCCGGTGCTGGCGGAAGGCGTGGAGACTGCAGGCCAGCACCTGCTGCTGCTGCGCAAGGGCTGCGACCAGATTCAGGGCTACCTGACCGGGCGGCCGCAGCCGATAGAGACCTACGCCGATCTCGTCGGTCGAGGGCGCGTGTTCAAGCCGCGGCGCGTGGCAGGCTAGCGAACGGCGTGGTCTTGCAGCGGCGCGCCGGTGAGCGCCATGCGCACCTTTTCCCGTAACTCGCCGCTCACGAAGGGCTTGCTGACAATCTGGCGGTCGCTGACGCCGGTGAGCGCTTCACGTTCGGCAAAGCCGGTCACGAACAGGACCGGCAATGAGACCCGCCGCGCGTGCACCTGACGCGCCAGTTCGGCGCCGCTCATGCCCGGCATAGCCAGGTCGATGACTGCGAGGTCGATGTCGCTGCGCCCCTCGAGGAGGGCCAGCGCCGCCTCGCCATTTCCGGCCTCCAGCACGCTGTAACCCATTTCTCGCAGCATGGCGGCCGTGACGTCACGTACCGCGCCATCGTCGTCCACCAGCAGGATGCCGGCGCCCGGCCGCGCCGCCGGAAGCGCCTCGCCGGCCGCAGCCGTCACCGCGTCCGGCTTCGCTTCGGCGCGCGGCAGGTAGATGTGCACGGCCGTGCCTTTGCTCGGCTCGGATTCGAGGCGTACGCCGCCGCCCGACTGCTTGGCGAAGCCGAGCACCTGGCTCAAGCCCAGGCCCGAACCCTTGCCGATCTCCTTGGTCGTGAAGAAGGGCTCGAACACCTTAGCCCGCACCTCGGCGCTCATGCCGGAGCCGGTGTCGCTGACGCAAATCGCGACGTAATCGCCGGCCGCCGGCTCCTCGGCCGATTTCGGATGGCCCAGGCGCACGTTCGAGGTCGCTACCTCGAGCGTGCCGCCGATCTCCATGGCGTCGCGGGCGTTGATCGCCAGGTTGAGCACCGCGATGTCGAGCTGCGTGCGGTCGACCAGCGCCGGCCAGATGTCGCCGGCCAGGTGCGTGCGGATCGTCACGCTGCCGCCGATCGTGCTTTGCAGCAGGTCGCGCATGCCGGCGATGGTTTCGTTGAGGTCGACGACTTTCGGCTCCAGCCGCTGCCGCCGCGCGAACGAGAGCAACTGGTCAGTGAGCTTGGCGCCGCGCTCGGCCGCCGCCCGCATATAGGTGAGACGCTGCGTGGTCTTGCCGTCGATGCCGGCCTTGTCGAGAGCGCGTTCGATGAAGCCGATATTACCGAGCACGACCGTGAGCAGATTGTTGAAGTCATGCGCGACGCCGGAGGTGAGCTGGCCGACCGCTTCGAGGCGCTGCATCTGCCGCAGCGTCGACTCGACGCGCTCGCGCTCCTCGATCTGCGCCATCAGCTGCCGGTTGGCCGTCGCGAGTTCCGCGGTGCGATGTTGCACACGCGTTTCCAGTTCCTCGTTCAATCGGCGGAACTCATACTGACGGCGTCGGCCGCGCATGTTCGTGAGTACGACGCTGACCAAAGTGGTCGGATGGAACGGCCGCTCGAGGAAACTGACGTTGCCGAGCGTGGCGTTGAGTTTGGCCGCCTCCGGATTGCGCTCGACGCCGCCGCCGTGCTCCGTCAGCACGATGAAGGGAAAGTCAGACCAGGGCGGCTGCGCGCTGACCCAGCCGGCGAGCGCGCGCGTGTCGCCGCGCAACGCCTCCTCGGTGATGATGGCCATGTCCGCGCCGCGCCGAAGCTGCTGCAGAAGGTCATCGAGGTCGCGACAGACGATTGTCGAGAGCTGTGCGTCGTTGAGGATGTCGCGCGCGACCAAGGCGTCGCGGCCGCGCGGTGCGAGGATCAGCGCGCGCTCGAGGGGAAGCGGCGTAATGACACTCAAGTGCGACCCATCAGATTCTCGGATTGACCGACGAAGGTCGGCACGCCGCGCAGCACGCCCTGGAAGCCGTGCAGTGGCTCGCCGACGTGGATACCGCTGCCGTCGATGCGGAACTCGCGGATGGTATCTTCATGCGGACCGCCGCGCTTCTTGATGACCGATATCGCTCGCCGCACCCGCCCGAGCGCCTCGAAATAGCGCAGCATGATCACGCTGTCGGCAAGATAGGTGAGATCGACGGGCGACTTCATTTCGCCGACCATACCGGATTGCGCGAGCGTGAGGAATGTCGCGACGCCGCGGCGGTTCATGTGCTGCAGCAATTCGTGCAGATGCAGTGTGAGGAACTGTTCCTCGGGCATCGACGCCTGATAGCCGTTGAGGCTGTCGATGGCCACGGTACGAATGTTCTCGTCATCGACCGCATTGCGCACGTGACAGGCAAATTCGCCGGGCGAAAGTTCGGCAGCGTCCATCTGCTGCACGATCAATTTTCCGGCGTCGCGCATACCGGCGAGATCGATACCCAACCCTTTAGCCCGCGAGAACAGCAAGCCTAACTCCTCATCGAACACGAACAGCGCCGCGCGTTCGCCCCGCTTGATGGCCTCGCGCAGGTACTGCATGACGAGCAACGTCTTGCCGGTGCCGGCCGGGCCGATGAGAAGCGTGCTCGACCCCGACGGCAGACCGCCGCCGACGAGTTTGTCGAGCGCGGGGACGCCGCTCATGCGCAATTCGCCGGTGAAGCCCTTGCGCTGCTCGGCCGCCACCAGGCGCGGGAAAACCTGCAGGCCGCCGGCACCGATGATGAAGTCGTGGTACCCGCCGCGGAATGCCTGTCCGCGACACTTGGCGACGCGCAGCCGCCGCCGCTCGGCGCCGTACAAGGGCGCCAGTTGTTCAAGCTGGGTGACGCTGTGCGCGATGCTGTGCACAGCACGGTCATTGGTTTCGCCGGTCAGGTCGTCGAGCATGACGACGGTCGAATGATGCTTGGCGAAATAGTGCTTGAGCGCCAGGATCTGACGGCGGTAGCGCAGCGAACTCTGGGCCAGCAGTCTGATCTCCGAAAGACTGTCGATGACCACGCGTTGCGGCCGCACGCGCTCGATGGACTCGAAAACGCGGGTGATGGCCTCGCCGAGTTCGAGATCGGAGGAGTACAGAAGGCTCTGGTGCTGCTCCGGATCGAGCACGCTCTCCGGCGGCACCAGTTCGAATATCTCGATCGAAGGTTCGATGATCCAGCCGTGCGAGCGGGCGCCGTCGCGCAGCTCGTGCTCGGTCTCGGCGAGGGAAACATAGATTCCGGCCTCCCCGGCCTTTGCCCCGGCGAGGAGGAATTGCAACGCGATGGTGGTCTTGCCGGTGCCCGGGCTGCCCTCGAGGAGGTGCATACGATCGCGGGTCCAGCCGCCGCCTAATACTTGATCGAGGCCGTCCACGCCTGTGCTGGCGCGCGGCAAGAATACTGTCGTGGCGTCCATGACGTCCCGCTAAATGGTTCGGTCCGAGTTGGAAGGCCTACCGACGAGAAGCCCACGGCGGCCAAACTTTCGAGTTCCAAAACGCACGAGAATTCCCGCCGGTTCCATTTCGGACGGCACGGAAATACCACGTCAATTCAGAGTGATACGGGCGTGAGGGGCGGCCGCCGGGCTATTGCGGCGCCACGCGCTTGCTCTCGTCGGCGGTGAAGAGGGCGACCAGCGCGCGCTTGATCGCTGCCTGGCGAGTCGGCGAGGTGATCTGGGCGCCGAGCAGGTCGGTTACGTAGAAGACGTCGATCAGGCGCTCGCCAAACGTCGCGACATGCGCCGAGGCGATATTGAGGTTGAGCTTCGATAATGTCGCGGTCAGCTCGTAGAGCAGGCCGGTGCGGTCGAGCCCCGTGACCTCGATCATCGTGTAGCGATGGGACCACTGGTTGTTGATGGTCACAGTCGGCTCCAGCGCGAAGGCGCGGATGCGGCCCTTCGGCGCGGCGCGCTTGCCGACCATTTCCGGCAGGCGGAGTTGTCCGCGCAGCGCCTTCTCGATCGTGTCGGCAATGCGCGCGGCGCGCCGCTGCTCGTCTTCGTCGCGCTCGAACTCCCGCGACAGCGAAATCGTGTCCAGCGCGCGGCCGTCGGTGGTCGTGTAGATCTGCGCGTCGACGATGTTGGCACCGCCCATCGCGCAGGCGCCGGCGATGATCGACAAGAGCCACGGGTGGTCCGGCGCAAGCAGCGTCAGCTCGGTGACGGCGCGGTTCTCGTCGAAGCCGGTCATCGTGGCCAGCGTGTTTCCGCGCGCGTCGTTCTCTTGCATGAAACGCGCGTGCGCGATCTTGTGCGGCAGGTCGACCTTCAACCAGTAGGGCGGATAGTGCTTGGCGATGTAGGCGTCGATCTGTTCCGCCGACCATTCGGTCATGGCGGCACGGAATTCCTGCTGCGCCATGGTGACGCGCTGGGCCCGATTGACCTCGGAGAAGCCGCCGGTCAGCACCGGCTCGGTCTCGTAATAGAGCGTGCGAACGAGCTGCGCCTTCCAGCCGTTCCATACGCCGGGGCCGACCGCCTTGATATCGGCGGTGGTGAGGATCGTCAGCAGCTTCAATTGCTCGGCCGATTGCGCCACCGCCGCGAAGTTCTCGATCGTCTTGCGGTCGGACAGATCGCGCGATTGCGCGACGCTCGACATGACGAGATGGTTTTCGATGAGCCAGGCCACGAGCTCGGTATCGGCGGCAGAGAGGCCGACGCGCGGACAGAAGCGGCGGGCGACGCGCGCGCCGGCAGTGGAATGATCTTCGGGCCGGCCCTTGGCGATGTCGTGCAGGAACACAGCGACGTAGAGAATCTCGCGGCTGCCGGGCTGCAATTTGTGAATGAGCTCGTTGGCGAGCAGGGTATCGTTGCTGCTGCCGCGCTCGATTTCCGCCAGCACGCCGATGCAGCGCAACAAATGCTCGTCCACCGTATAGTGGTGATACATGTTGAACTGCATCATCGCGACGATCTTGCCGAACGACGGGACGAAACGGCCGAGTACTCCGGCTTCGTTCATGCGCCGCAGTACGGTCTCCGGGTCGTTTTTGGACGTCAGGATGTCCAGGAAAAGGGAGGTTGCCTCCTTGTTCTCGCGCAGCTTGGCATCGACAAGCTTGAGCGAGCGCCGCAACGCGCGCATCGCGTCGGGATGGAATGCGAGATTGTGCTTCTGCGCCAGATGGAAGATGCGGATGAGATTGACCGGATCACGCTCGAATACGTCCGGCCGCGCGCAGAGGATCCGATTGTGCTCGACGATGAAATCGCCGCTTTCGCTCAGGCTGCGCCGGCGCACCGGGCGTAGCCGCGCCATGACGCGGCTGAGCACAGGCACGCTCTTGGCGTGACTGTCTTCCAGATCGGTGCAGAGGATGGCCGTCAGGTCGCCGACGTCCTTCGCGACCAGGAAGTAGTGCTTCATGAACCGTTCGACGTCCTGCTGGCCCGGATGCTCGGTGTAACCGAGCCGCACGGCGACCTCGCGCTGGATGTCGAACGACAGCCGCTCTTCGGCGCGGCCGGTGAGGAAATGCATGTGGCAGCGCACCGACCAGAGGAAATCCTCGCAATGGCGGAACAGCTGATATTCGCCGCGGTCGAACACGCCTCGTTCGATCAATTCGGACGGCTCGCGGACACGGTAGACGTATTTGGCGATCCAGAACAACGTGTGCAGGTCGCGCAGGCCGCCTTTGCCGTCCTTGACGTTCGGCTCGACCAGATAGCGCGATTGGCCGCTGCGGCGGTGGCGCTCCTCGCGCTCGCCGAGCTTGGCGGCGACGAACTCGGCGGCGGTGCCGCGCACGACCTCGTCGTCGAAGCGCTTCACCATGTCGTCGAACAGAGCCTTGTCGCCGAGCAGGAAGCGCGCCTCGAGAATGGCGGTACGGATGGTCATGTCCGCCTTGCTTTGGCGGATGCATTCGTCGATCGAGCGGGTGGCGTGGCCGACCTTCAGGCCGAGGTCCCACAGGCAGTAGAGAATGGCTTCGGCGACCGACTCGCCCCACGCGGTCTGCTTGTAGGGCAGCACGAACAGGAGATCGATGTCGGAGCCGGGCGCCTGCAGGCCGCGGCCGTAGCCGCCGGTGGCGACGACCGCCATCCGTTCGGTCTCGGACGGGTTCTGCGACGGATAGAGATGCTTGCGCGTGAAGTCGTACAAGAGGCCGATGATCGCATCTTCCATCCGGCAGATGCGTTCCGCGCAGCCGCGGCCGTGGCGATCCTTCAGCAGGCTTTCCTCGGCCCTGGTGCGGCCGGCCTGCAGCGCCACCTTGAGCTTCTGGGCAATCGCGGTGCGCAGCTCGGCCTCGTTGCCGCTGTGCGATGCCGCCAGGGCCTCGAGTTCGGCGGCAATGGCGGCGACGTCGATCAGCTCTCCCGGTCGTGCGGCAGCGTCATTCGCGGAGCGGGGCTTTTCTTCGAAAGCAAGCGAAGTCATGACGCACTCGCATAGCCGAGCGCGGCGGAGGTGTCACGCGGGCCGGGAAAAGATATCGTCGGCCGTCGGCGGCTGCCTAAATTCCGGTCATTTCCGGCCGAAGTGAGGGTTCATGGCCGCCGTGGTTCCCTGCGGCAAAACAGGTCAGCGAGAGAGAGACAGCCATGCGCATGTTCCAGGTCTGCGTCTGCGGCCAGCCCTTGCAATGCAATGAGCAGCCCACGCCCGAGCCCACGGGCACGGAGGTGTTGCTCAAGGTGCTTGCGGCCGGCGTCTGTCACAGCGATCTGCATCTGGCCGAGGGCTTCTTCGATCTCGGCGGCGGCAAACGGCTGAGCCTGCAGGAGCGGGGCATGAACCTCCCCATCACCCTGGGCCATGAGAACGTGGGCGAGGTGGTGGCGCTGGGTCCCGACGCCAAGGGGGTCAAGATCGGGCAGAAGATGCTGGCCGATCCCTGGATCGGCTGCGGTCAATGCGGGCCCTGCCGGCGCAACGAGGACAACCTCTGCTCGGCGATGCGCAGCCTGGGCGTGTTTTCGAACGGCGGCTACGCCGATTACCTCATGGTGCCGCACCCGCGGTACCTGTTCGACATCGGCGACCTGCCGCCGGAACGCGCCGCGCCGCTCGCCTGCTCGGGCGTCACGACGTTCGGCGCGCTGAAGAAGGTGCCGACGCTCAAGACCGAGCCGACCGTGATCGTCGGCGCCGGTGGCCTCGGCTTGATGTGTCTCGCGCTCCACCAGAAGATGGGCGGCCACTCGGCCATCGTCGTGGACATCGATGCGGCCAAGCTGGACGCGGCAAAGAAGGCCGGCGCCAAAGCGGTCGTGGACGCCCGCGCGCCCGACGTAGTCGACCAGATCAGGACGTTGACCAACGGCGGCGCCTGGGCGGTCGTCGATCTCGTTGGCTCGTCGCAATCGGCGCGGCTCGGCTACAACAGCCTCATCAAGGGCGGCAAATACGTGATCGTCGGCCTGTTCGGCGGCGATCTCACCGTGTCGCTGCCGCCGATCCCGATGCGCGCGCTGACCATCCAGGGCTCCTATGTCGGCAGCGTGCCGGAAATGGCGGAACTGATGGATCTGGTGAAACGCAGCGGGCTGCCCGACGTACCGGTGGCGACGCGGCCGCTGTCGGCCGTCAACGCCGCGCTGGACGACCTGCGCGCCGGCAAGATCGTCGGCCGCGTCGTGCTGCAGCCGGCGGTGGGCTGAGCGCACAAATTCGGAGGACACATCGCGATGGATGCCGACCAACTTCGCGCCATGCAGGCACCGATCAAGCAGCGCTACAAGGACGATCCGGATGCAGCCCTCATCACCCTGAAAGCGAAAGGCACGCTTGACGACAGCAACATCGCCTGCAAGGTCGAGACTGGCCGTGCGCTGGCCATGGCCGGCCTGCATCCGGCAACCGGCGGCTCCGGCCTCGAACTCTGCTCCGGCGACATGCTGCTCGAGGCGCTCGTCGCCTGCGCCGGCGTGACATTGAAGGCGGTGGCGACCGCGCTCGCCATTCCGCTCAAGTCGGGCATCGTGTCGGCGGAGGGCGAGCTCGACTTCCGCGGCACGCTCGGCGTCGCCAAGGACGCGCCCGTCGGGTTCCGGCAAATCCGCCTGCGCTTCGATGTCGACACCGACGCGCCGCAGGATAGGCTCGACCAGTTGCTCAAGCTCACCGAGCGCTATTGCGTCGTCTACCAGACCATCAAGAGCGGCCCGCCGGTGGATGTGCAGATGGTGCGGGCGTGAGAAGTTTATTCTCCGCAGGCGCGGCGCCAATTGCAGTGCCCTCTCCCCCGAGCGGGGAGGGCATATCGACGAGCATCGAACCGGGACGCTGGCTGCAAATCGCGCTATAGAACTCCCGCAATGTCCCCCGACCTGCATTTCGCGCTCATTCTCATCGTGAAAATGGCTGTGACGGCCGCCTTTGTGGTGGCCGCAACCGTCACGGCCGAGCGTGCCGGCCCGCTGGTCGGCGGGCTTGTTGCCACGCTGCCGCTGGGCGCCGGCCCCGCTTATGTGTTTCTCGCGCTCGATCACAATACGACGTTCATCGCGCAGAGCGCGGTGGCGAGCCTTGCCAGTAACATCGGCAATGTCGTGTTCGCCGCGGTCTATACGCTGCTGGCGCAGAAACGTTCGCTGCTCGTCAGCTTGGGCACTGCTTACGTTATCTGGATCGTGCTCGGCGTGATCACGAATGCCCAGCACTGGTCCATTGGCGCCGCGCTGGTGCTCAACGTGCTTGTCCTGATCGGCGGCATCTGGCTCGTTCGACCGCTGCGGCACGTGCCGATGATGCGGGTCGAGCGCCGCTGGTACGATTATGCGCTGCGCGCGGGGCTCGTCGCGGCTCTCGTCGGCGTGCTGGTCACGTTCAGTTCTCGCGTCGGCCCCTATGCGAGCGGACTGCTCGCTGTGTTTCCGGTAATTCTGACCAGCATCATCCTCATTCTGCACAACCGGGCCGGCGGCAAGCCGACGGCGGCAGTCATGGCCAATGCGGTTCTCGGACTGACGGGATTTGGCATCGCCTGTATTGCCCTACATTACAGCGCCGAGTCGTTCGGCAAGTGGCCGGGTCTGGCCATCGCGCTCGCCGTGTCGATCGGCTTCAGCCTGAGCGTCTGGCAAGCGCGCCGGCTCGGCTTGCGGGTCTGACGCGCCGATGCTGTTCTTCGCAGGCGGGCTGCTGTTCAAGATCGTGCTGACCGCGGGCATCGTCGTCGCAGCCTCGATGGTGGTCGAGCGCTCAGGGCCGTTCATCGGCTCGTTGATCGCCTCGCTGCCGACGGCCGGCGGCGCGACCATGATCATTCTCGCGCTCGAGCATCCGCCGGCGTTCATTGCCGGCAGCGCCGTCGGCAGCATCGTCTCGAACGCGATCTGCGCCGTATTCGCGCTGACCTATGCGGTCGTGGCGCAACGGCGCTCGCTGGCGGTCAGCCTCACCGCCGCCTTCGCCGTCTGGTTCGCGCTCGCTTTCGCCGCACATTTCGTGCAATGGACCGCGCTCACCGCCATGCTGACCAATCTCCTGGTGTTTCCGCCGGCCATCCTCGCGGGCGCGCGCTTGCGCACGCACATCGTGCGCGAGGGGCGCGTGCATTTCACCGCGGCCGATCTCGCCTGGCGCGCCGGCGTGGTGACCATTGTGGTCATCGTGATCACCGCGGCGAGCTACTCGATCGGCTCCTTCGCCTCCGGCCTGTTCGCCTTCTTTCCGGTGGCGATGAGCTCGTTCCTCGTCATCCTGCACACGCGTCTCGGTGGGCAGGCGGCGGCGAGCACCGCGGCGCATGTGCAGGCGCCGCTGGTCGGGCTCGGCCTGAGCCTGCTCGTCGTGCACGTCATGGCGGTGACGGTCGGCGTCTGGTGGTCGTATCTCGCCGGCCTGTCGGTCGGCATCGGCTGGAACGCGCTTTTGTGGGCGTTGCGGCAACGGCGCCTGAGCGCCTAGGCGATGATGCCTTCCTCGATCGCCTTGATCTGCAGTGCCAGGTAACGCGAGAAGATGCGGCATTGCGCCAGGCTGCCGGCGGTGAACCACAGGCCGGCTTGCGCCGTGCGCCGCCACATGTTGCGCAACTCGCCGCCGTCGTCGAAGCCCCAGACCGGCCCGATCGAGTCGGCGATTCTGTCGCCGAGGAAGTGCCGCACGGCGTCCTGCTGGCTCAGGTAGCCGGTCGCGAGCACCAGCAGATCGGCTGGCACGACGCGGCCGTTCTTCAGCCGCGCGCCTTGCCCCACGAAGCGCTCGATGTCGGCGAATTGCATGAGTTTGATCGCGCCGGAAATGATCAGCTGCGAACAGCCGACGTCGAAGTAATAGCCGCCGCCGCGGCGCAGATACATCATCTGGAAGCCGGTATCGTCCTCGCCGAAATGCAGGCGGAATCCGGCCTTCGCCAGCGCGTCGAGCAGCGGTCTGTCGACCTCTCGGCTCTTGGCGGTCGACAGCTGATACGAGCGCTGCAGCACCGGATAGGGGAACGAGGTGGCAAGCAGGTCGCAGTCCTCGAACGGGATGCCTTCCCGGTAGATGGCGTAAACGCTCTGCGCCTCCGGCAGGCTGACGACGTAGGTCTTGCTGCGCTGGATGATGGTGACGTCGGCGCCGCATGTGTGCAGCTCTTGCGCGACGTCGTGGCCGCTGGTGCCGGTGCCGAGCACCAGCGCCTTGCGGCCCTTCCAGCGCTCCGGATGGTCGAACGCGCCGGAATGCGAGACGACACCGGCGAAATCCTTCAACCCTGGAAGGTCAGGCGTGAACGGAATGCTGCTCACGCCGGTGGCGAAGACAAGATGGCGTGGGCGCACGTGGCGTTCACTGCCGTCCGCGCAGCGCAGTGTCAGCGTCCATCGGTGCTGCGCGTCGTCGTAGCTGCCACTGAGAAGCTCGGTGCCCGTCCAGACGTTCAGCTCCATCGCGTCGGCATAGGCCTCGAACCAGTTGGCCAGCATGTCCTTCGGAATGTAGGTGGGCCAGGTCGACGGGAACGGCATGTAGGGCAGGTGGTTGACGTGCCGCTCGTTGTGCAGCGTCAGCGAATGGTAGCGTTTGCGCCAGTTGTCGCCGACGCGCGCATGACGGTCGACGATCAAGGTGTCGACGCCGAGTTGCGTCAGGCGCGCGGCAATCGACAGTCCGGCCTGGCCGGCGCCGACCACGACGACGGCGGGTTCATGATCGTCGTAGCGCGCCGCCTGCTTGCGGCGGTCGAGCCAGTTCGGGCCGCCATAGTCGCGCAAGCCGGCTTCGTCGTCGGGCGTGCGGCGCTTGAACGCCTCCTCGTGGCCTTTCAACTCGTCCAGAATCGTGACGAGCGTCCATGCGCGCAGCGTGTCCGGTGCCTGCGGGTCCGGCACCAGCCGCAGCACGCCGTTGCAGCGGCCAAGCGCGGTCTCGAACGCGAACAGCGCCTCGATGCACTGCGTGCCGGCGCGCGTGACCCAGCGCGCTGGCGTGCGCTGCGGTGGAATATGAAAATCGCCCGCCTGCGTGCGTTTCGCGGTCTCGTTCAGCCGCGATGAAATAGCGTCGCGGCCGGACATCGTCTCGATGGTCCAGGTGAAGGCGAGGATGTCGCGCCAGAGCCCGTCCTCGATGAACAGCGCGGCCGCGGCACCCGTATCGTTGCCGCGCAACGCCTCGGCAAAACGATCCAGCCAGCGCGCCGTTTCGGCGGGGGCATTCGCATGCGTCCGCTCGGCGACGTTCATCATCGGCCCTTGTCGGCTTTGCCCAACAACTCTTTGAGGCGATAGAGCGCATCCATCGCCTCGCGCGGCGACATGTCGTCCGGATGCAGCGCGGCGATTGCCGCGGTGAGTTTGTCATCCGCCGCGGCCTGCGCCGCTTCCGCCGGCTTGGAGTTGACCGCGAACAGCGGCAGGTCCTCGAAGCCCTTGGGCGCGGCGCGGTCCTCCTGCTCGAGCTTGGCGAGCACGACCTTGGCGCGCTCGATCACGGCGCCCGGCAGTCCGGCGAGCTTCGCTACCTGGATGCCGTAGGAGCGGTCAGCGGCGCCGGCGACGACCTCGTGCAGGAACACGACCTCGCCCTTCCATTCCTTCACCTTCACCGTCGCATTGTGCAGGCGATTGAGCCGCGCCGACAGCGCGGTCAGCTCGTGGTAATGCGTCGCGAACAGCGCGCGGCATCTGTTGGCGTCGTGCAGGTGCTCGATGGCCGCCCAGGCGATCGAGAGGCCGTCGAAGGTCGCGGTGCCGCGGCCGATCTCGTCGAGGATGACCAGCGCACGCGGCCCTGCCTGATTGAGAATGGCCGCGGTCTCGACCATCTCGACCATGAAGGTCGAGCGGCCCCGCGCAAGGTCGTCGGCGGCGCCGACGCGCGAGAACAGGCGGTCGACGACGCCGATCTGCGCGTAGCGCGCCGGCACGAAGGAACCCATCTGCGCGAGGATGGCGATGAGCGCGTTCTGCCGCAGGAACGTCGACTTGCCGGCCATGTTCGGACCGGTGATCAGCCAGATTCGGCCCGCGTCGGTCTCCGCTGGCGGCGATAGGTCGCAATCGTTGGCGACGAAAGGCGTGCCGTCGCGCGACAGCGCCTGCTCGACCACGGGGTGACGGCCGCCCTCGATGGCGAAGGCGAGCCCGTCGTTGATCTCCGGCCGCGCATAATCGCGCTCGGCAGCGAGCGCAGCCAAAGCGCTGGCGACGTCGAGCGACGCGAGCGCGTCGGCACACCGCTTGATTGTCTCGCCTGAAGCGATCACTGCTTGCGACAGCCGCTCGAAAATCTCCAGTTCGCGGCCGAGCGCGCGATCGGCGGCGCTGGCAATCTTGGCTTCAAGTTCGCCGAGCTCGGTGGTGGTGAAGCGCACCTGCCCGGCAAGCGTCTGCCGATGGATGAAGGTGGCGTTGAGCGGCGGCGCCATCAGCTTCTCGCCGTGCTGCGCCGTCACCTCGACGAAATAGCCGAGCACGTTGTTGTGTCGGATCTTCAGCGCCTTGACGCCACTCTCGTCGGCGTAGCGTGCCTGCAGCGCGGCAATGACGCGGCGGGACTCGTCGCGCAGCGCGCGCGTCTCGTCGAGCGCGGCGTCGTAGCCCTCGCGCACGAAACCGCCGTCGCGCTTCATCAGCGGCAGCTCGTCGCCGAGGGCAGCGGCAAGCTCGTGCGCAAGGTTCGCATCCGGGGCACGGCAGGCGGCGAGCGCGTCGGCGATCTCGACCGGCGTGTCTTTCAGCACGGCAAGCGACTGCGCCAACTGCGCGGCGGCGGCGACACCGTCGCGGATCGCGGCGAGGTCGCGCGGGCCACCGCGGGCGAGGGCGAGCCGGGTCAGCGCGCGGGCGAGATCGGGCGCCGCCTGCAATTGCGAACGCGTGTCGGCGCGCGCGGCGACGTCGGCCACGAAGGCGGCGACGGCATCGAGCCGGCGGTCGATGGCGGCAGGGCTGGTCAGCGGCGCGGCGAGGCGCTGCGCCAGCAGACGCGAGCCGGCAGAGGTGACGGTGCGATCGATGACGTCGAGCAGCGAGCCTCGGCGCTCGCCGGCGAGCGTGCGCGTCAGTTCGAGATTGCCGCGCGTCGCCTGGTCGATCGCCATCGTGGCGCCGGCGCTCTCGCGCATCGGCGGCGACAGCGGCGGCCGCGACCCAAGCTGCGTGCGCTCGACATAGGTCACGATGGCCGCGGCGGCCGTCAGTTCGAGCCGCGTCAGCGTGCCGAAAGCGTCGCTGGTCGCCACCGCGAAGTAGGACGTCAGCCGCCGCTCGGCGGTCGCGGAATCGAACACGTCGCGGGTCAGCGGCGTCACCGCCGCGAGCGTCCGCCAAAATGGTGTGAGTTCGGCGTCGGAGTAGAGCGCGTCGGACACCAGCACCTCGCCCGGCTCGAGCCGTGCGATCTCGGCCGCGAGGGCGATGCGATCGCATTCGCAAATGCGGAACTCACCCGTCGAGATGTCGATCCAGGCGAGCGCGAAGCGCGTCTCCTCGCCGACCGACGATAATCGTGCCCGCGCGACAGCGAGCAGATAGTTGTTGCGCCGCGCTTCGAGCAGCGAATCTTCCGTCAGCGTGCCGGGCGTAATCAGCCGCACCACGTCGCGCTTCACGACACTTTTGGCGCCGCGCTTCTTCGCCTCGGCCGGATCCTCGAGCTGCTCGCAGACCGCGACGCGATGGCCGAGCGCGATCAGCCGATGCAGATATTCGTCCGAGCGCGCGATCGGCACGCCGCACATCGGGATGTCCTGGCCGTGATGCTTGCCGCGCTTGGTCAGCACGATGCCGAGCGCGCGTGAGGCGACCTCGGCATCCTCGAAGAACAACTCGTAGAAATCGCCCATCCGGTAGAACAGCAGGCAGTCCGGATTGGCGGCCTTGATCTCCACGTATTGCGCCATCACCGGCGTGACGTGGCCGGTTGCCTCCGCCGGCGCTTGCGCGGCGGATGTCTCGTCAGGCTCATCGAGGCCGATGGGGTGGGTCAGCGCCATGGCCGGGACGCTAGCAGATGCGGCCCGGATTTTCATGGGGCAGGGCGTTCCCACGCCCGTCATGCCCGGCTTTATGCCGGGCATCCACGGCTTTTCACGCTGCGTCAGAAACGAACATGGCCGGCGCGAGGCCGGCCATGACGCAAAAATGGGATGCCGTGGGCGATTACTTCACCAGCTTGGTGCCGGTGATGCGCTCCAGGTTGCCGTGCCAGACCTTGTCCTTGTCGGCCTTCGGGATGTCGAGGCCCTCGATGATGCGCAGGGTCTCGCGCGTGTACATCGTGCCCTTCTCCGGATCGAACGGACAATCGGAGGCGAACACGATCTTGTCCATGTCGAAGAACGCGAAGCCCGCGTGCATCGCCGGCTCGCCGGTGAAAGTCGCGGTGTCGGCGTAGAAGCTGTGTTTGAAGTAGTCGAGCGGGCGCTTCTTCAGGCGCTTGAGCACCAGCGACAGGTCCTCGTCCGAGGTGCGCGCGCCGAGCTGGTCCCAGCCGGGACCGATGCGGCCTTCCACCATCGGCACGATGCCGCCGAAGTGGTGCGTGATGATCTTCAGCTTCGGATACTTGTCCATAATGCCGGAGAACACGAGCCGCGCCATCGCCGCCGCCGTCTCGTAGGACCAGCCGAACGTCCACCAGATCTCGTATTTCGATTTCGTCTCGGTGGCGTAGTCGGTCATGGCCGCGGTGCGCGCCGGGTGCAGCCAGATCGGCTTGTCGATCTCGTTCATCGCCGCGAAGAAGGGCTCGAACTCCGGATCGTCGAGCGGGCGGCCGTTGACGTGGGTGTAGATCTGCACGCCGAGCGCGCCGTTGGCGATCGCGCGCTTTGCCTCCTTGATGCCGAGGTCCGGCGCGCCGAGCGCGCTCTGCGCCACCCAGCCAGGGAAGCGATCGGGATCCTTTTTGCAGATTTCGGCGAAGCCATCGTTCAGCAGCTTGGCATATTCCTCGACCTCCTGGCCCTTGGCCAGCGCCTCGAGGGGCGGCATGCCGTGCGACAGGATCTGCGCGTAGTCCTTGAACTGATCGACGACCTTCTTGCGGACGTTGAGGTCATGGATCGCCGGCAATTCACGCATGCGCTTGCCGATGCCCGGATGATTGCTTTCCACCACCTTGGCGAAAAACTTCTCCGGGATGAAATGGGTGTAGGCGTCGATACGCATGAAGGACTCCGTGTTGTTCTTCGTTGCTGTCAGTAATGGGCGATGACGTTGAGCAGCGCCTGGCGCTTCTCCTTGACCACGACGTCGCGGGCGCGGGCCAGCGCGTCGGGCAGGTCGGCGGGTTTCTCGACGCGTTCGGCATGCGCGCCCTGCGCGCGCGCCATCTCATCGTAGGGCGGCGCCGGCGAGAGATCGGCCAGCACGTTACCGTCGGTTTCGCCGGCGACGCCGTCCTTGAACATCGCGAGCGTCGCGTTGCGCACGGCGCCGTAGCGGCTGTTGTTGAACACGATGGCGAGGATCGGCAGGTCGTGCACCTGCGACACCCAGTGACCGACCAGCGGATTGCCGAACATGTAGGCGCCGTCGCCAAGCGTGGCGACGACGAGCTTCTCCGGCGCGGCGAGCTTGGCGCCGAGCGCGGCACCGAAGCCCCAGCCAAGGCCGCCGGCCGGGCCGAGCGCATAAAAGGTGCCGGCCTTCTCGCGCGGGCAGTGATTGGCGCGCAACGGATACTCGTTGAAGATGACCGCGTCCTCGCCGACGCATTCGCCGATGCAGCGCGAGAGATATTCCGGCGAGATTCGGTCGCCGGCGGCGGAATCCTTCGCGAGCTGGGCGCGGCGGTTGCGCATGCGTTCGGCAAGGCGGCCGCGGCGCGCGGCGATGCGCGCTTCGGCCATCTGCAGGCGCTGCTCGACCGCTGCGCTGAGCGCGGAGAGCGCATTGGTGGCGCCGGCCTGCACCGCGAGATCGCTGGGGAACGAGCGCATCGGATAGCGCACGTAGAACGGATCCTCGCCGACATGCGCGACGCGCACGCCCGCCGACGGCCCTTGCAGTTGCGGAATCCACGGCACGTCGGCTTCGAGCACGATGACGAGGTCGGCATCGGCGAGCAGCGTGCCGGGCTCGTAGCCGAAATGCATCGGGTGGCTCGACGGCAGGCACACGGTGCGCGGGTTGTGCGTGATCACCGGAATGGCGCACCGCTCGGCCAGATGCGACAGCACCGGCACGGCGTCGTTCGGCAGTGTCGACGCGATGATCAGCGGCCGCTCGGCGGTGGCGAGCCACTCGGCCAGCGTGGCGATGGCCTTCGGATCGGGGAAAGCCGCGGCGGCATGCGGCCGCGGTTTGGTCGGCGCCGGCGGCTCCGGCATCGCCGCGGCGAGCGGCTCGCGCGGCAGCGACAGATAGACGGGGCCGCGCGGATGCGCCATCGCCACTTCGCTGGCGCGCGCCACCACGTCGACGATCTGGCCCGGCGTACGCAACTCGTAGTCCCACTTCACCAGCTCGCGCAGCATCCCCGCCTGGTCGAACATCTCCTGCGCCCAGTGGATTGGCCGCGAGCGCGAACCGAACGAGCCCTTCTCGGTGATCGGCGTGCGTCCGGCGGCGAGGATCAGCGGGATGCGGTCGCGCGACGCGTTGGTCATGTTGTTGATGGTGTTGGCGGTGCCGACATTGACGTGCACCATCACCGCTTGCGGCCGGCCGTTCATCAGATAGGCGCCGTGCGCCATGGCGACCGCCAGGTTCTCGTGCGGCACCAGGACCGGCTTGGGAACCTTGGCGTTGGTCTTCTTGGCGCGGCTGAAGGCCTCGACCACCGGCGGGAAATCGGTGCCCGGATTGGCGAAGAAATAGTCGGTGCCGTGATCCGCCAGGGCGCGCAGGAACGCTTCGGCAGCGATGATCGGACGCGTCGTCGGCGTGGCGGCCATTCGTCTCTTCCCTGTGAAAATGCCGCCGGCGCGGGCGCGCGGCGTGGCTGGTTGTTTTTCCGGCCTTGTACGCCAAGCGCGCCGGGCTGACAACGCAGCCGGACGCAGGGCTACTCCGCGGCCTCGGCCAGCGGCCGCACCGCCTCGATTTGATCGAGGCATCTGGCAAGGCTTTCGCCTTCCGGGTCGACCAGCGCGGCGGTTCGAGCGCTGGCCACCGCGTCGGCGGCGCGGTCGGTGGGCAGGGCTCCATCGAGCGCCGGGCGGATCACGCGGCCTTCGATGGCACGGTAATTCGCGACGCCGCGCGCGTGCGTGTCGCCGTAGCCCTTGATCAGCCGCGCGCATTCCGCGATCTCGAGCGCGAGATCGGGTGCCCGCAGCGCCGCCTCGACGATGAGGCCGAGCCAGGATTCGATCTGCTCCTGCTCCTGCACGTAACGGATGCCATACGGCCGGATGGCGCGCATCTTGGCGAGCAGCAGGAAACGCAAATAGCCGGAGATCGAGGTCGTGTTGATCTCCATGCCGAAATAGACGCGGCCGAGCCAGCCTTTGCGTTCGGCGAGGGCCAGAATGGGACGAGCCAGTGCCGGCGGCAGCAATTGCGTCAATTCCTCGAAGCCGGGCTTGAGGAAGTCGTGCACGGAGTAGGGCTCGTTCTTGGCCCGCAGTTCCTCGCGTGCGATGCGCTCCATGCGCGCAGGAGCAATTTTCGCCTGCGCCACGCGCACCACGTCTTCGTAGGACATGCGCACCGCGAGGTGGCGCGCCACTTCGCGCAGCAGTCTGCCCTGCAGACCCGCTTCAGCGTCGGCCTCGACGATCGGCACGAGACGATCGAGATAAAGCCGCGCGTAAGCCACGCTCTGATATGGCACCAGCCGGCGCACGCCTTCGCGCACGATATCCTGCGCGGCGGCCGGGATCGTGTCGGCGACATCTTGTTCGAGCGCCTCCTGCGTCGCCGCGGCGCGCGTCTTGCCCTCGGGCGCTTTCACCGGCGCGGCCTTGGCGCGCGCGGCGTCGTAACCGGCACGGAAGCCGCGCAGGTTGGCGTCGAGCGCCTTGCCGTCGTCGCGGATCGCGGCCTCGAACTGCTCGACCGTCAGTGGCAGGCGTCCCGAGCCGGCGATGGCCCCCAGCATCACGGCGTTGATGATCGAGCCGCTCTGCTTCGCCAGCGCGTCCATGTCGATGAGCAGCGCGTCGCGCGCATGCTCCGCGATCGCGCCCATGAGCTTGTCCTGATCGAAGCGGCCGTCGCCCATGGCGATCTTCTCGTCCATGGCATAGAAGCGGCTGGTCGAGGCGATCAGGTGCGTGCGGTCGCGCGTGACGAAACCGGCCGACACCGTGCGTCCGGCCTCGAGCAATTCGCTCGCCACGGCGATATCGATGTCGCCGACGCCGGGTGTCAGCGCCAGCACCGGCCGCTTGCCGCCGAGCTCGCTCGTCTGCACCGGCAGGATCTCGACGTAATAGGTCGTGGCGCCGGTGCGCTGCGCGACGCCGGGAATCGACGTCGACTGAACCGGGAAGCCGGCCTTCGCGGCCGCGGCGACGATCCAGTTGCTGAGCACGCCGCCGCCTTCGCCGCCCAGCGCGGCGATCAGCAGCGTGATGGGACGCGGGGATTTATCGTCACTCACCGCAGGCACTGCGTGCTCCCTCCCCCCTTGTGGGGGAGGGTTGGGGAGGGGGGTGGCTGCGATTTGTGACGAAGGACCCCCACCCCGCTCGTCTTCGACGAGCGACCCTCCCCACAAGGGGGAGGGTGAAGAGGAAGTACCGCCGAGCCAGCCGATGACGCGCTGGCGAACGTTGAACAGCGCGCGGTCGCGCCAGGTCGCGTTGCGAACGATCTCGGCGCGATAGAACGAGGGGCACAGCACCGCGGCATGTGCCACCTCGCCACACAGCCCGCAGCCGACACAGGACTCGACGACGGTGGCGACCGGGTCGGTGCGCAACGGATCGGGCGACGGCTTGACGGAGAGCGACGGACAGCCGGAGAGGCGGATGCAGGAGTGGTCGCCGGTGCATATCTCGCCGTCGACGCCGTAGCGCGCCCGGGTGACGCGTTCGCCACGCTTGAGCTTTTCGGCGTCCTCGGCGCGGATGCGCCGCTGCCGCGCCAGCATGCATTCGCCGTCGGCGATGATGACCTTGAGCCCGCGCTCGGCGGTCCTCATCGCCTCCTTCAGCGTCGTCACCATCTTCGAGACGCCATAGGTGCGCACCGTGCGCATCCATTTCACGCCCATCGAGCGCAAGGTCTGCTCGATATCCATGCCCGGCGCGGCGCCGGAGCGGCTCGCCTTCGACGACGGCATATATTGCTGGCCGGTCGCAGACGTGTAGCCGTTCTGCATGACGATCAGAACGCCGTCGCCTTTGTTGAACAGGTTGGACGCGACGCCGGTGATGAGCCCGTTGTGCCAGAAGCCGCCGTCGCCCATCACCGCGATCGAGCGCTTCTGCATGTTGGGGCCGACGGCGGCGGCGCTGGCGAGCGACATGCCGTAGCCGAGAATGGAGTTGCCCATCGAGAACGGCGCAAAGGTCGCGAACGAATGGCAGCCGATGTCGGCGGCGATATGCGTCGGACCGAGCTCGCGCTGCATCAGCTTGAGCGCGGAGAACACCGGCCGCTCCGGGCAGCCGGTGCAGAAAGCCGGTGGACGCGGCGGAAGGGCCCCAAGCGCGGCGGCAGCTTTCGGCTTGTGCGCGAACAGGCCGCGCGCCCGCTCGGCGATGGTATCGACGTCGAGGCCCGCGGGTCGTGCCGCCTGCAGGAAGGCGGCAAGCCCGTCGAGCAGCACGTCGGAGGCGTATTCGCCTGCCTGCGGCAACGGTCCCTTGCCGTAGACCTTGGTCTGAATGTCGGCGCGGCGCAGTTGGACGTTCACCGCCTGCTCGATGTAGTCCGGGAAGCCTTCCTCGACGACGAGCACGGCGCGTTTGGTTGCGCAGAACGCGGTGATTTCCTCGGGAACCAGCGGGTAGACGACGTTGAGCACGAGCACTGGCACGCGCGAGGCGCCGAACACGTCGGCAAGGCCCATGCGCTCCAGCGCGCGCAGCACGCTGGTGGTGAGCCCACCCATGACGATGATGCCGATGTCGGCGAGATCGCCGTCCATCGTCTCGTTCAGTTTCTGCTCGCGGATGAAGGCGCGCGCGGCCGGCAATCGCTCTTCGACCTTCAGGCGCTCCTGCGTGAAGATCACCGGCGGATGCGCGAGCCGTCCATATTCGAATTTCGGCGGCCCCGGCAGCTTGTCGAGCCCTGAGACGATGCCCTTGCGATTGTCCTTGGCGGCGAACTCGCCGGTGGCGTGGCAGGCGCGGATGCGCAGCTCGAGCATCACCGGCGCATGGCTCGCCTCCGACAGCTCGAAGCCCTTCTCGACCATGCGCACGATCGTCGGCAGGTCGGGACGCGGGTCGAGCAGCCACATCGACGACTTCAGCGCGTAGGCATAAGAGCGCTCCTGAATGACGCTCGCGCCCTCGCCGTAGTCCTCGCCGAGGATGATCAGGGCGCCCCCCACAACGCCGGGCGACGACAGGTTCGACAGTGCATCGGCGGCGACGTTGGTGCCGACGACCGACTTCCACGTCACAGCACCCCGCAACGGATAATTGATCGAGGCCCCGAGCATGGCGGCGGCGCTCGCTTCGTTCGAGCAGGTCTCGAGGTGGACGCCGAGCTCGGCCATCATGTCCTCGGCGTCGACCAGCACGTCGAGCAGGTGCGACACCGGCGCGCCCTGATAGCCGCCGACATACGACACGCCGGACTGCAACAGCGCCTTGGTGACCGCGAGGATGCCTTCGCCGCGGAAGGTCTCGCCTTCACCCAGCCGCAGCGCCTCGACCTCTTTCTTGAACGAACGTTCCATGCCTGCCTACGAAGCCGTTGGGGTCCCAACCATTATAGCGGCCTATCCCTACATGCGCGAGGGTAGCCACAGGGCGATGATCGGGAAGGCGATCAGGATGATCAGCCGGATTAGATCGGTGATGATGAAGGGGAGCACCCCCTTGAAGATAGTGGTGAATTTGACGTCGTCCACCACGCTCTTGATGACGAAGACAATCATGCCGACCGGCGGGTGGATCAGCCCGAGCTCGACTGTCATGACGATGATGACGCCGAACCAGATCGGATTGAAGCCGAGATGGGTGATGACCGGGAAGATGATCGGCACCGTCAGGATCACCATCGCGAGCGAATCCATCAGGCAGCCGAGCACCAGGTACATCAGCATGATCAGTGCGAGCACGCCGTAGCGGCCGACGCCGAGTCCGGTCAGGAATTCGGTGACTTTCTGCGGCGTCTGGGTGACGGTGAGAAAATAGCCGAACAGAAGCGCGCCGATCAGCACGGTGAACACTGCCGCGGCGGTGCGCGTCGCCTGCAGCAGCGAGCGGCGGATTTCGGCGCGGTCGAGCCGTCCGCGCAGCACGCCGATCAGGAAGGCGCCGCCGGCGCCCATGCCGCCCGCCTCGGTCGGCGTGAACAGGCCGCCATAGAGGCCGCCAATCACGAAGACGAACAGCAGCAGCGTCGCCCAGATGTTGCGCAGGCTTTCAATGCGCTCCTTCCAGCTATGCCGCGGCGCGCGCGGCAGGAAGTCGGGCCGCACGAAGCCGATGATCGCGACCGTCGCGATGTACATCGACGCCGCCAGGATTCCGGGCAGGATGCCGGCGACGAACAGTTTGCCGATGTCCTGCTCGGTGATGATGCCGTAGACCACAAGCACGGTGGACGGCGGCAGCATCGCGCCGAGCGTGCCGCCGGCGGCGATGACGCCGGTGGCGAAGCTCTGCGGATAGCCGTATCGGCGCATCTCCGGGTAGGCGACGGTCGAGAAGGTCGCGGCGGTGGCAACCGAGGAGCCGGAGATCGCGGCGAAACCGCCGCAGGCGGCTATAGTTGCGATGCCGAGTCCGCCGCGCAGATGACCGAGGAAGGAGTTGGCGGCGCGGAACAGTTCGCGGCTCATGCCGGAATTGGCGACGAAGGCGCCCATCAGCAGGAACATCGGGATGACGCCGAACGTGTAGTCGGTCACGGTCCGCATCGACGTCTGCCCGACCATCTTCAGGGCTGGCCCCGCGCCGACGATGTAGCCGAAGCCGGTGACGCCGACGAGGCCCATCGCCATGCCGATCGGCACGCGCAGGAGCATCATCGCAAACAGCGCGACGAACCCGGTGATGGCGACGAGATCGCTGCTCATGATCGTTGTGCTTATTCCACGGGCTTGATCTGATAGCCGCGCTCCATCGCCTCGGGATGGAAGATCAGCCGATAGGTGCGGATGGCGATCAGCAGCACGGCGGACACGTCGCCGATCCATGCCACCGCAAAGAAAGGCCACGTCGGCAGCCGCAGGTCGAACGTGAGCACGTTGTCGCGGTAGGTGCCGATCACCTTGTCGAACAGGGTGTAGGTGTGGACGACGACGACAAACAGCAGCACGAGCGTCGCGAACACGTCGATAAAGCGCTGCCAGCGCGGGCTGGAATTGGCCCAGACGAGATCGACGGTGATGTGCGTACCGCGGTAAGAGGTCGCGGCGATGCCCCAGAAGATCAGGATGCCGAGCAGGAGCCTGCCGAAATCGTAGGCGTCTGGAATTTGAAAGCTGAAGAAATAGCGCAATAATACCGAGATGAAGATGTCGGCGGCGACGATGCCGACGAAGAACGCGGCGATCATCTCGATGCCGTTGATGAAACGGTCCATCAGATTATGCCGGCGCGGCCGGCCGCTGCCGCCGGCGAGCCGCCGGACGACGTCCTCGTCGCTCATCACGTGGTCGGACATGGCTCGATCCCCGGAAACTCGGCGCCGGGCGCGATCACGGGCGCCCGGCGCAGCTTTGTCTCAGGTAAGGGCGCCTAGTAACCGGCCTTGTACTTGACGAGATCGGCCTTGAGTTCCTTCATTGCCGCGTCCGGATCGACGCCCACTTTCTTGACGCCGGCGGCCCACTTTTTCTCCAGCGGCTCAGCCGACTTCTTCCATTCGGCGAGCTGTGCCGGGGTGAGTTCGTAGACTTCCTGACCCTGCTCGGCCTTGATCTTGGCGATGCCGGCGTGTTCGAAGTCCGCCCACGGAGCGGCGACCTTCAACGCCCACTCATTGGTGCAGTGGTCATCGATCGCCTTCTTCTGGCGCGCCGACATCTGGTTGTAGGTGTTCTTGTTGAACACGAAGGCGAAGGTGGTCGTGTAGAGCGGCACGTCCATGTGGTACTTCGTAACCTTGTCGATGCCGAACAGCGGCACCGAACCCCAGGGGAAGGTCACGGCGTCGGCGACGCCCCTGTCGAGGATGTCGCGCACTTCCGGCGCGCTCGACTGCACGTTGGTGCCGCCGAGGCTCGTCACCCACTCGGCCATGGTCGCATGCGCGGGCCGAATCTTCATGCCCTTGATATCGGACGGCAGCACGATCTTCTTGTTCTTGGAATGGAACGTTCCGGGATCGTGCACGAAGGCGAGACAGAACTTGACGTCCTTCATCTCCTTGTCGGCGTATTTGCGATACCAGGCGTCCAGCGCCTGCGACCCGCCCTTGGCATTGGCGATCAGGAACGGCAGTTCGCCAGCGGCGATAATCGGGAACCGACCGGGCTGGTAGCCGGGATTGATGTAGGTGAGGTCGGCAATGCCGTCGCGCGCCATGTCGTAATGGTCAAAGGCCTTCCCGAGTTGCTGCGCCGGGAACACCTTGTAGTGGATCGTGCCGCCGGACTCCTTCTCGACGTCGGCGCCCCATTCTTCGAGCGCCTTCTGCAACGGATGCGACGGCGGCACCCAATGCGACAGCTTGAGCTCGAACGTCTTCTCCTGCGCAAACGCGGCGCCTGAGCCGATGACCGCGGCGATCGCCGCCGCGCAAACGTATCCCGTGAAGCGGGCTTTCATGACGGACTTCCTCCCTGCGATTGTTGTTGGTTGGACTGAGCCAACTCTTTTGCGGCATTTGAGCCGATGGCCGCCGCGGTTGTAAAGAGCATCGTTTGAAGTCAAACTATTCCCGAGCCGGGCGGAGATCCGGGACGCGTGGGGAGGGGTGGGACGTGCCTGCGAGCAAAACGCCTGTGCGCCGCAAAAAGAAGAACGGCGAGGCCGCTGCAGACGTCGATTTCGGGCCGCTCGCCGGCTGGGTCGGCTTCAATCTGCGCATGGCGCAGGAGGCGACGTTCCAGGCGTTTTCGCACCGCTCGCAGGAGATCGGCGAGAGCCCCGGCCGCTTTGCCACGCTGACGCTCATCAGCCGCAATCCGGGCATCAGCCAGACCGAGTTGTCCTATGCCAACGGCCGCGACAAATCGAGCCTGACGCCGGTTGTCGAGGATCTGGTGCGGCGCGGGCTGGTGGAGCGCAAGCGCATGGACCACGACCGGCGGGCTTACCGGCTCAGCCTGACCGCGGACGGCAAGAAAATGCTCGCCTTGATGACGCGCTGCGCGCGCGAGCACGAACGCGTCCTCGACGGCATCATCGGCGCGCGCGACCGTAAGCGGTTTATCGATGTGCTCAAGCGCCTTGCGGCGGCGCTGGGCTAAGCCGCCGGCTTATGGCGTCGGTGCGATACCGAACCTCACCAGCACCTCGGCCGGCACGGGATACGACTTCATGCGGCCGTCGGTATCGCGTACGGTCCACACACGCTTCTCCGTACACTCCGCGCAGAGATCGCCCTTCAGGCTGAGCTTGTGGCTCACGTCGAAGCTCGAACGTCCAAATGTGATCGTGCTTTCGACGGTGACGTCGTCGCCGAAGCGCGTCGGCTTCAGGAAGCGCGCTTGCGTGCGCACCAGCGGCCAGCCGGCAAAGGGCAGGCGCTTGAACATTTCGTGCTTGGTGAAGCCGAGCCTCGCCTCGAACAGCCGCGCGGTCGAGGCGTCGAAGATCTCGAAGTAGCGCGGATAGAAGATGATACCGGCAGGGTCGCAATCGCCCCACTCGATGCGCACGGTGCGGATGTTGGTCAGGCTCATGGCGCGTTCAGGGGTCAGCGCGGCGCCATGCGCAGCGCGCCGTCGAGGCGGATCACCTCGCCGTTGAGATAGCCGTTGTGGATGCAATGGAGGACGAGCGCGGCGAACTCGCGCGGCTCGCCGAGGCGCTTGGGATAGGGCACCGAGGCGCCGAGCGAATCCTGCGCCTCCTGCGGCAGCGCCTTCAGCATCGGCGTGGCGAAGATGCCCGGCGCGATGGCGAGCACACGGATGCCGAACTGGGCGAACTCGCGCGCCGCCGGCACTGTCAGCGCCGCGACGCCGCCTTTCGACGAGGCATAGGCGGCCTGGCCGACCTGACCCTCGAAGGCCGCGACCGACGCGGTCGAGACGATGACGCCGCGGTCGCCGCCCGGCAGCGGCTCCAATGCCTGCATGCCGGCGGCGACCAGCCGCATCATGTTGAAGCTGCCGATCAGGTTGATGCGGATGACCCGCTCGAAGTCGGCGAGCGGCATCGGGCCGTCCTTGCCGACGATGCGCTTGGCAGGTCCCACGCCGGCGCAGTTGACGAGGATGCGCGCGGGTCCGTGATCGGCGGCGGCGCGCTTCACCGCCGCTTCGCCGCTCGCGCTATCTGCGACGTCGCAGGCAACGGCGATGCCGCTGATGCTGCTGGCCACCTCGGCGGCGGCCTTTTCGTTGACGTCGACAATGGCCACGCGCGCCCCGGCCGCGGCGAGCGCCCGCGCGGTCGCCGCGCCGAGGCCGGAGGCGCCGCCGGTGACGATGGCGGCCTGTCCCTTGATTTCCATCCGTATCGTCCTTGTCGTTCAGCCGGGCTGGTCGGCGAGCGCGATCGTCGCTGCCGGCAGCGGCGAAGCATAAAGCGCCTCGACCAGGCTCGCGCGACTTTTCAGCACCGCGCGCTGGTTGATCGACCCTTTGTCGGTCGCCTCGCCTTTGTCCATCGACGGCGGCTCCGCCAGCAGGATCAGCCGCACCACGCGGGTGGACGAGCCGGTGCTCGTCTTCGCCATGCTGGCGAGTCGCCCGGCGAAGATTTTTCGCACGGCCGGATGCGCGAGTACGGCATCGACGGCCGCCTCCGCGGCGAGGCCGGCGAGCTTGCGGCAGGCCTCGACATCGGGAAACACCAGCGCCGCGATGTCGTCGCGGTCGGGCCCGGCGAAGACAACATCGCGCGCGTAGGGGGCGAAGTGGTCGATGAAACGGCCGCGCAGCGGCCCGACGCTGACCCAGGTGCCGGTCGACAATTTGAAGTCTTCGGCGATGCGGCCGTCGAACAGGAATCCCTTGGCCGGATCGTCAGGGTCGACGAATTTCAGCGCATCGCCGATCTTGTAGAAGCCTTCCTCGTCGAAGGCGCTCTGCGTCAGCGCCGGCTCGCGCCAATAGCCCGGGGTGATGTGCGGCCCGCGCAGCCGCGCCTCGAACTTGCCTTCGCTCGGCACAAGCTTGAGCTCTACGCCGGGCGCCGGCAGGCCGATATTGCCGGGACGATCGAAGTCCCACGAGCAGGCGAGCGAGGCCGGCGCCGTCTCGGTGGAGCCGAGCGACGACACGAAGATGATCCGCTCGCCGGTGGTTGCGACGGCGAGATCGTTGATCTCGTCCCAGGTCGCCTGGTTGAGGCCGGCGCCGGCATAGAACAACATCTTCAGCCGGCTGAAGAAGGTCCTCCGCAGGCCTTCATCGGCGCGGAAGTGCGGGATCAGCGCCTCGTAGCCCTTCGGCACGTTGAAATAGATGGTCGGCGCGATCTCGTGCAGATTGCGGACCGTCTTCGGCACGCCGGGCGGCGTCGGATTGCCGTCGTCGATATAGAGCGTGCCGCCGTTGACCAGGACCATATTGAAATTGTGGTTGCCGCCGAAGGTGTGGCTCCACGGCAGCCAGTCGAGCACGACCGGCGGCTCGTCCTGCACGAAGGCGAAGCCGGCGGCGAGCATGGCCTGATTGGCGCACAGCATGCGGTGCGTGTTGATCACGCCCTTCGGGTGACCGGTCGAGCCGGAGGTGAAGAGGAATTTTGCGATCGTGTCCGGCGTGACCGCGGCGTAAGCGGCGGCGACGCCGCGCGCGTCCTCCTCGCCGATCAGCTCTGAGAACAAGGTCGTCGGCCGGTCGCCGAGCGGGCTGCGCGTGACCACCAGTTCGACGTCGTCCGGCACCGTGGCGTAGAGCGCGCGCGCGAACGGCAACCCGTCATTGGCGAAGACGAGGCCGGGCGTCAGCAGATCGAGGATGCTGCGCAATTTGCCGAAGTCGCTCGACAGCAGCGAATAGGCCGGCGAAATCGGCGCGAACGGCACGCCGACCAGCATCGCCCCGAGCCCGAGCAGCGCCTGCTCGATATCGTTGCCGGAGAGGATGGCGATCGGCCGCTCCGGCGACAGCCCGCGCCGCAACAGCGCCGCGCCGATGTGCTGCACGGTCTCGTATACCTGCGCGTAAGTGAGCCGGCGCCAGCCGCCGTCGCCATCGCGTTGCGCGAGGAAGACGCGGTCCGGCGCGCGCTCCGCCCATGTCCGCAACGGCTCGATCAGATTGGCGGGGCAGGGGCCGAGCGGTTCGCGGGTCCGCACGACGATACTTCCGTCGGCGCGCCGCTCGAGGACGGGCGTCGGCACGCCGAGCCGGACCGGGCGCAGAGGCGCCGCGCGGGCCGCATCGGCCGTACGGGCTGGTTCAGGCATTTCGTCCCTTAGCGGCGTCTTATTGTTGTCCTGGACAACGATACCGCGCGCGGCGCCGCCGCCTCAAGAGCGGGTGACCTTCGGCCCGCGTTTCTCCAGAAAGTCCTTGAGTCGCGCTTTCGCCTCGGGGTCGGCCTGCGCCATCGACGACATCAGCGCCTCCATGGCGAAGCCGGCGTCGGGCGTCATCTCGGCGATGCGCGGCAGTGCTTGCATCACGGCGAAATTGGTCATCGCCGTATTGGCGGCGATGCGCTGGGCGAGCTCGAAGCCCTTGGCCAGCCCCTTGCCGGAATCGACCAGATAGGTGGTGAGCCCGATGGCGAGGCCCTCTTCGGCCGAATAGGTGCGGCCGGTGAGCATCATGTCCATCATGCGCGCGACGCCGATCAGCCGCGGCAGCCGCACCGAGCCGCCACCACCGACATAGATGCCGCGGCTGCCCTCCGGCAGCGCGTAATAGGCCGAGCGTTCGGCGACGCGCACGTGCGCCGCCGCGGCGAGTTCGAGCCCGCCGCCGACCACGGCGCCGTGCAGCACCGCAACCACCGGCACCCTGCCGTACTGGATCTTTTCGAAGGCGCGATGCCAGCGTCCGGAGTGGGCAATGCCCTCGCGGACGTCGCGCTCCTTGAGCTCAGAAAGATCCAGTCCCGCGGAAAAATGCTCGCCTTCGCCGCAGATCACCACCGCCGCGGTGTTGTCCGGCAGGTGGCTGAAGAAGGCGTCGATCCCGGCGACCATCTCGTCGTCGAGCGCGTTGCGCTTCTGCGCGCGGCTGAGCCGCAGGACCGTGACTTGTCCTTGCTGCTCGGCCCGAAGCGAGTCCGGAAGTGACACCGCAAGCCGGTCGGACGCCATCATTCTACCTCGTAGACATCGAGCCGCACGGCGCGCGCGAGCCGTTGCCCACACGCCACCGCGATGATGCGGTTGAGCCAGTCGGTCGAGGGGTCGCCGGTCTCGAAGCGCATCACGGTACGGAAATAATAGAGGGCCGGATCGACATTGTCGCCCCGCGCCAGCTTCTCGATCACCTCGGGCGGTCCGTGCCGCAAGCCGACGCTGTCGACCAGTACGCGGGCGCCGCCGTCGCTCTCGATCGTGTAGCGCGCCTGGATATCGGCAGCGCCGTCGGCGCGGATCACCTGCCAGTCGGCGCCGCCCGGCAGCACGCGGCCGTTGAACTTCTGTCCGCGCACGGTTCCGCCGCCGATGCCGATGATCCGCCGCTCGCCCACCGGCGTGCGGCCGAGGCTCATGATCGCTTCGAGTTCGGCTTCGATGGTGAAGATCGGTTGTGCGCTGAGCATGTGTGGGCCGGATGGTTGGAGTGCCAACCGCCATTTGACCCCTGCGGTTGCGGGCCGTAAATACGGACCCGAAAAACCCGGGACCCGTATAGTTATGGCGCAGATTACGTCGCTTGCCGCCGCCATCAAAGCCGCCGTCCACGACGGCGACGTGGTGGCGCTGGAGGGCTTCACGCACCTCATTCCGCATGCCGCCGGCCACGAGATCATCCGGCAGGGCCGCAAGCACCTGACCCTCATCCGCATGACCCCCGACCTGATCTACGATCAGATGATCGGCATGGGCTGCGTCGACAGACTGGTCTTTTCCTGGGGCGGCAATCCGGGCGTCGGCTCGCTGCACCGGCTGCGCGACGCAGTCGAGCAGGGCTGGCCCAACAAGCTGGAGCTGGAGGAGCACTCGCACGCCGCCATGGCCAACGCCTACGAGGCGGGCGCCGCCGGGCTGCCTTGCGCGATCTTCCGCGGCTACATCGGTGGCGGACTGCCGACCGTGAACCCGAAGATCAAGTTCATCGAGTGCCCGTTCACCGGCGAGCGTCTCGCCGCGATCCCGTCGCACCGGCCCGATGTCGCGGTCATCCACGCGCAGCGCGCCGACCGCAAGGGTAACGTGATGATCGAGGGGGTGCTCGGCGTGCAGAAGGAGGCGGTGCTCGCCGCCAAGCGCCAGGTGGTGACGGTCGAGGAGATCGTCGACGAGTTGCCGGAGCGCAGCCTGAACGCCGTCGTGCTGCCGCACTGGACCGTCAGCCACGTGGTCGAGGTGCCCGGCGGCGCGTTCCCGTCCTATGCGCAGGGCTACTACCCGCGCAACAACAGCTTCTATAAAAAGTGGGACGACATCGCGCGCGAGCGCGACACGTTCCAGGCGTGGATGAAAGAGAACGTGCTCGACAAGGGCCCCGAAGCCTTCGCGCAATACGCGCGCAAGCGCGCGAAGTGAGGATCGTCATGGCCGACTACAAGCCCAATGAGATGATGACCATCGCCGCCGCGCGCGGGCTGAAAAACGACGATGTCTGTTTCGTCGGCATCGGCCAGCCCTCTGCCGCCTGCAACGTGGCGCGGCTGACGCACGCACCCGATATCACCTTGATCTACGAATCGGGCACGCTCGCCACCAAGCCGAACGTGCTGCCGCTGTCGATCGGCGACGGCGAACTGTGCGAGACCGCGCTGACCACCGTGTCGGTGCCGGAGATGTTCCGCTATTGGCTGCAGGGCGGCCGCATCAAGGTCGGCTTCCTCGGCGGCGCGCAGATCGACAAATACGCCAACCTCAACACCACCGTGGTCGGCCCCTACGACAAGCCGAAGGTGCGCCTGCCCGGCGGCGGCGGCGCACCGGAGATCGCCACCTCCTGCGGCGAGATCTTCATCATCATGGCGCAGGGCAAGCGCGGCTTCGTCGACAAGCTCGACTTCGTCACCTCGATCGGCCACGTCACCGGCGGCGATAGCCGGCAGAAGCTGGGCGTCAAGACCAAGGGTCCGACGCGGCTGATTACCGACCTGGCGCTGTTCGAGCCCGATCCGGAAACCAAGGAGATGATCGTCACCTCCATGCATCCGGGCGTGACGCGCGAGCAGATCCAGGAGAACACCGGCTGGCAGGTGCGCTTCGCCGCCAAGGTGGCGGAGACGCAGCCGCCGACGCAGCAGGAACTCGAAGTCCTGCGCGAACTGTACGCGCGCACCGCGCGCGCCCACGCCGAAGCGGCATAACAGAGAGTGTCCCATGCGTGACGCCTTCATCTGCGACGCGATCCGAACGCCCATCGGCCGCTACGCCGGCTCGCTCGCCAAGGTGCGAACCGACGACCTCGCCGCGGTGCCGATCAAGGCGCTGATGGCGCGCAACACCAAGGCCGACTGGGAGAAGCTCGACGAGGTGTTCTTCGGCTGCGCCAACCAGGCCGGCGAGGACAACCGCAACGTGGCGCGCATGGCGCTGCTGCTCGCCGGCCTGCCGGGGAGCGTGCCGGGCGTGACGCTCAATCGCCTGTGCGCCTCCGGTCTCGAAGCTGTCGGCACCGCCGCGCGCGCCATCCGCGCCGGCGAGATGGAGTTCGCCATCGCCGGCGGCGTCGAATCGATGACGCGCGCGCCCTTCGTGCAGGGCAAGGCGACGGAAGCCTTCGCGCGCACGACCGAAATCTACGACACCACCATCGGCTGGCGCTTCGTCAATCCGCTGATGAAGAAACAGTACGGCGTCGATTCCATGCCGGAGACCGGCGAGAACGTGGCGGAGGATTTCCAGGTGACGCGCGCCGATCAGGACGCCTTCGCGTGGCGCTCGCAGCAGAAGGCAGGCCGCGCGATCGCCGCCGGCTACTTCGCCAGGGAGATCGTCCCCGTCGAGGTCGCCGGCCGCAAGGGCGACGTCGTCAAGGTCGAGAGCGACGAGCATCCGCGGCCGGAGACGACGCTTGAGCAGCTCGCCAAGCTGAGGACGCCGTTCCGCAATCCCGGCACGGTGACGGCGGGCAATGCCTCCGGCGTCAATGATGGCGCCGCCGCGCTGATCGTCGCCTCGGAAGCCGCCGTGAAGGCGCACGGGCTTACCCCGCGGGCGCGCATCCTCGGCATGGCCTCGGCGGCGGTGCCGCCGCGCATCATGGGTATCGGCCCGGTGCCGTCGACGCAGAAACTGATGGCGCGGCTCGGCCACAAGATTGGCGACTACGATTTGATCGAGATCAACGAAGCCTTCGCCTCGCAATCGCTAGCGTGTCTGCGTCAGCTCGGGCTTCCCGACGATGCCGAGCATGTCAATCCGCATGGCGGTGCGATCGCGCTCGGGCATCCGCTCGGCATGTCGGGCGCGCGTCTGGCGCTCACCGCTACGCACGGGCTCGAAGAGCGCGGCGGCAAGCTCGGCCTCGCCACGATGTGCGTCGGCGTCGGCCAGGGCGTGTCGCTGGCCATCGAGCGCGTGTAACGAACAAGAACTGAAGGGGGACTTATGTCGCTCGTCTATCCAACCAAGAGTCTGGAGAATTTCCCGGCGCATCTGACGCCGGGCTATCGCAGCACGGTCAAGCGCTCGCCATCGCAGCCGCTGATCATCGTGCCGCACACGCTTTCGGAGCTGACCGGCCCGGTCTACGGCCACAACGCGGTCGAGGAAGGCGACAACGACCTGACCAAGCAGTGCGCCGGCGAGCCGCTCGGTGAGCGCATCATCGTGCACGGCCAGGTGCTCGACGAGGACAGGCGGCCGGTGCCGGACGCGCTGGTCGAGATATGGCAGGCGAACGCCTGCGGCCGCTACGTCCATCTTGTCGACCAGCACCGGGCGCCGCTCGATCCCAACTTCACCGGCGCCGGCCGCACCGTCACCGACAAGAACGGCTATTACAAGTTCATCACGGTGAAGCCCGGCGCCTATCCGTGGGGCAATCACCACAATGCCTGGCGCCCGAACCACATCCACTTCTCCGTGTTCGGGCACTCGTTCCTGTCGCGTCTCGTCACCCAGATGTACTTCCCGGGCGACTACCTGTTCCCGTTCGACCCGATCTTCAATTCGGTCACGGACGAGAAGGCGCGCGCGCGCATGGTCTCGACCTTCGATCTGGAGAACACCATTCCCGACTGGGCCCTCGCCTTCCGCTTCGACATCGTCCTGCGCGGCCGCGAAGCGACGCCCCTCGACAACGACGAGCATTAACTCATGTCCGAGATCACGCCATCGCAGACCGTCGGCCCGTTCTTCGCCTACGGCCTCACGCCGAAGGGCCGCGCCAAGTGGGACCCGAACGGCACCTATAGCTGGAAGGAAACCGTCGGCGACAACCTGATCACGCCGGACGCGACCGGACAAAAGATACGCATCCAGGGTCAGGTGACCGACGGCGACGGCGCGCCCATCAACGACTGCATGCTCGAAATCTGGCAGGCGGATTCGCAAGGGCGCTATGCCAGCCCGCAAGACACGCGCGGGCGGCCGAACACGCAATTCAAGGGCTTCGGCCGCTCGGCGACCGACAAGGACGGCGTCTACAATTTCGACACCGTCAAGCCGGGCGCGGTGCCCGGCCCCGGCGGCAAGGCGCAGGCGCCGCATATCGTCGTCTGCATCTACTCGCGCGGCATGCTGCGCCAGATCTATACGCGGCTCTACTTCGCCGACGAGGCGGCGAACGCGTCCGATCCCATCCTGGCGCTGGTGCCCGAGGACCGGCGCGGGACACTCATTGCCCACAAGGCCGGCGAGGAGAAGGGCGTGCCGCTCTATCGCTTCGACATCCGCGTCCAAGGCGGCAACGAGACGGTTTTCTTCGAAATCTGACCGCATTTGCGCCGGCTTTGCCGGCACGACGGCCTCAAATCTAGGGGTGGACGGCGGGCGCTGCCCACCTTCCACCCCTCCTTTTTGTCAGACGCGTGGGCAATGATCGGCTCAGCCCCGGCGATGGGCGGCCTTAATCTCCCAGGGCGAGCCGAAATAGTTCGATTCGCCAAAGGCGCCTAAATTCCTGCCCACCCACTCTGCCCAACTTTCCCACATGCGTTTTGTGGTTGACGGCTGGGCACGAGCTTGGTTCGCTTTCCTTCAGGAAACCGGCCGTTAGAGCCGAGAGGAAACGTGCCATGAACGAGCAGATCCTTCAGGAGATCAGCGACTTTTGCCGTCAGCGCGGGCTCGCCGAATCCACCTTCGGCCGCCGCGCCGTTAATGACGGCAAGCTCGCCAGCCGCCTGCGCAACGGCGGCCGCATCACCACCGACACCCTCGACCGCATCCGCGCCTTCATGGCGCAGAGCGCCGACGAACCTCCCACGCGCCGGCGCATCCTGTTCGATCCCGCGGCGTCCGCGTCCTCAGCGCCATCCGCAGCTCCTTCAACCTCCCAGCTCCCAATGGTCAAGCCACCCGCGCCGCCCGTCGCCTCCGGTCAGGCCAGCGACGACCCGCAGCGCAATTTTCGCTTCTTCGACAACCGGCAGAAATATCTGCTGTTCGTGAATACCTGCAGCGAGAAGTGGGAGGTGGCCAACCGCGTCAGCCTCGAGCTCGCCAACATCCATCCGCGGCCGCCGGCGGTGCGCCTGTTCGACGCCGGCGTCGGCGACGGCACCGTGCTGGCGCGCGTCATGCGCGCGATGCACGACCGCTTCCCGACCATGCCGTTCTACGTGGTCGGCAAGGAGATCAGCCTCGAAGACGTACGGCTGACGCTGCAGAAGCTGCCCGACCGCTTCGTCGAGCATCCCTCGAGTGTCGTGGTGCTCACCAACCTCGCTTACGCCGAGGCGCCGTGGCTGAACGTCAAATCGCTCACCGCCGCCACCAGCCTGGTGTGGAAGGAAGTGGCGATGGACGGCACCAGCGCGCACTCCTTCGAGCAGCAGATCACCGCGCTCGAGCCGTTCCTGGCCGAGAACTGGAAGGCGCGCGTGTCGGCGAAGAGCGGCAATCCGGTCTACGAGCGGCCGGTGATCCTCGTTCTCTACCGCAACGATCACAAATTCCTGCTCGACCAGATCGTCCCGAAGCCGGGCGGCACCGTCGCCGACTACGATCTGGTGATCGCCTCGCAGCCGTTCCGCGCCCGCGCCTCGCTCGAATTCAAGGCCAAGCGCGTGCTGGCGCCGCTTGCGCGCGCGCTCGGCCCCGGCGGCCGCATGATCGCCATCCACTCGCACGGGAACGATCCGGGCATGGAGATCATTCAGCGGGTGTGGCCGCAGGACAATCCATTTGTGCACAACCGCCATGATCTCTTGAAGGCGGTGAAGCAGGACCTCGGATCGGCCGGCCGCGACCTCAATTTCAACGCCTATTCCGACCAGCGTTCGATCTTCCGCTACGACATGCACACGCTGCCGTCGGAAATCTCCTCCTCGATCGGCACCTCGACGCTGCTCGCGGCGTGGAACGCGGCCATTTACGTGGCGCAGGTCGAGGACGACCGGCTGGCCGACATCAATGCCGAGCGGCGCTACGTCGAGGCCACGCGCGACGTGCTGCAGCAGCACGGCGGGTTGTGGTTCTACGACGAGTCCTTCGTCATCTCGCGACGGCGCGAGTGATGCTGATCGCCGCCAACGAGCACGGCGCAGCGAACGGCTTCGCCGCACGATTCTCGGTCGAGGCGACCAAGCCGACCGCGGCCGAGATCGCCGCGATGGCGGCAGCGCTTCCGCGCGGCACCGAGATCTACATCACCGCCGTGCCGAAGCTGACCGCCGACGAACTCGTGACGGCGGCGGCGCGCGTGCGCGCGGCCGGGCTCGAGCCGGTGGCGCACATCGCCGCGCGCATGGTGCCGAGCGCCGCCGCGCTGGATGAACTCATGCGCCGGCTCGTCGCCGAAGCGGGGCTGACGCGGTTGCTCGTCGTCGGCGGCGACGCCGAGGTCGCCGGCCCGTTCCCCGATGCCTTGTCGGTCATCCGGAAGGGGCGCCTTGGCGAGCACGGCATTGCCGAGATCGGCATTGGCGGCTACCCGGAGGGCCATCCGCGCATCCCGCCGGGGCGGCTCGAAGCCTCGCTCGACGAAAAGATCGCACTGGCCGCGGCGCAGGGGCTCGCGGTCCACATCGTGAGCCAGTTCTCGTTCTCCGGCGAGCGCATCGTCGCCTGGCTGCGGCAATTGCGCACCTGCGGCATCCGGCTGCCGGTCAAGGTCGGCATGGTCGGGCCGACCAGCGTTCCGGCGCTGGTCCGTTTCGCGCGCCGCTGCGGCGTTTCGGCCTCGCTGCGCGGACTGATGACGGGGTCGGCCGCCTCGCTGGTCGGTCATGTCGGGCCCGACCGCGTCATTGCCGAGATTGCGGCGGCCGACGGTCTCGGCGAGATTGCCGCGCACTATTTTTCCTTCGGCGGCTGCGTTGAAACCGCACGCTATGCATGCGATGCCGCGCATGGAACGCATGGCGCTCGCCGTGCTATGGCTCATCCATATTAGGCGCGCGCGGCCGGCCGGGCGGCGCGCCATTCGGGAGGACTAAACCGATGGCCCAGAGAAGCAAACCGCCGTTCCGCGCCGATCATGTCGGCTCGATCCTGCGCACCGCGCCCGTCAAGGAAGCGCGCGCCAAGCATGAGAAGGGCGAGATCACCGCGGCCCAGCTCAAGGAGGTCGAGGACCGCGAGATCGAAAAGATCATCAAGAAGCAGGAAGAGATCGGCCTGCAGGCGATCACCGACGGCGAATTCCGCCGCTCGTGGTGGCACTACGATTTCTTCAGCATGCTCGATGGCGTCCGCCTGGAAGAATCCGACCACGGAATTCAGTTCCAGGGCATGCAGACCAAGATGCAGGTGCTGAAGGTCGACAAGAAGATCGGCTTCTCCAATCACCCGATGCTCGAGCACTTCAAGTTCCTGAAGGCGCATACGAGCCGCACCCCGAAGATGACCATTCCGGCGCCGAGCGTGATGCATTTCCGCCTCGAGCCGGGCTCGGTCAGCAAGGACGTGTATGCCAGCCGCGACGCCATCTTCGACGACCTCGCCGCCGCCTATCAGAAGGCGGTCAAGGCCTTCTACGACGCCGGCTGCCGCTATCTGCAGTTCGACGACACCGCCTGGGCCTATCTCTGTTCGCAGGAAGAGCTGAAGAAGGCGCGCGATCGCGGTCTCGACGTCGATCATCTGCAGGACAGCTACACCGCAATGATCAATAAGGCGCTGGAGGCGAAGCCCGCCGACATGACGATCACCACGCATGTCTGCCGCGGCAACTTCCGTTCCACCTTCATTTCCTCCGGCGGCTACGAGCCGGTCGCGAAGAACCTGCTCGAGAAGTGCAATTACGACGGCTACTTCCTCGAATACGACACCGACCGCGCCGGCGGCTTCGAACCGCTGCGCTTCCTGCCCAAAGGCAACAAGATGGTCGTGCTTGGCCTCGTCACCTCGAAGAGCGGTACGCTGGAGAAGAAGGACGACATCAAGCGCCGCATTGATGAGGCGACGAAGTACGTCGCGCTCGAGCAGCTTTGCCTGTCGCCGCAGTGCGGCTTCGCCTCGACCGAGGAAGGCAACGTGCTGGCGGCGGACGAGCAGTGGGCGAAGCTGAAGATGATCGTCGATCTGTCCAAGGAAGTGTGGGGCAGGTAAGCGCCGCCTCTTCCCTCTCCCCGCGTGCGGGGAGAGGGTGGCGAGGTCCGCAGGACCGAGCCGGGTGAGGGGGCGTTTCGATGCGCTCAGACCCGCGGATGCGCCCCCTCACCCGACGTCCTCGCAATCGCTCGGACGTCGACCTCTCCCCGCAAGCGGGGAGAGGTGAAAAAAACGAGGGAGAAGATCGCCCATGTCCCCACGCACCAAGCCCCCGTTCCGTGCCGACCATGTCGGCAGTCTGCTGCGGCCGGCCGCACTGAAGGACGCGCGCGACAAATTCGCCAAAGGCGCGCTCGATCCGGCCGGCCTTAAGGCGGTGGAAGACCGCGAGATCGAGAAGGTCGTCCGCAAGCAGGAAGAGATCGGGCTGCAGCTCGCGACCGACGGCGAATTCCGCCGCTCCTGGTGGCATTTCGATTTCTTCCGCGGCCTGCAGGGCGTCGAGATGATCAGCGCGCCGCCGATCAAATTCCACGGCGTCGAGACCAAGGCCGAGGCGATCAAGATCACCGGCAAGATCGGCTTCGCCGGCCATCCGATGCTCGAGCATTTCAAGTTTCTGAAGGCGCATTGCCGCGTCACGCCGAAGATGACCATCCCGGCGCCGAGCACGTTCCACTTCCGCCAGGGCCGCGCGATGGTGAGCAAGGAGGTCTATCCGGACCTCGACGCCTTCTTCGCCGACGTCGCGAACGCCTGGAAGCAGGCGATCCGCGCCTTCTACGACGCCGGCTGCCGCTATCTGCAGATCGACGACACCGCCTGGGCGATGATGTGCGATCCGAAGGAGCGCGAGCACTCGCGCGCGCGCGGCGACGATCCCGACAGGCTGCCGGCGATCTACCGCGAGGTGACCAACACCGCGCTCTCCGGCAAGCCGTCCGACATGACGATGACGATGCATTCGTGCCGCGGTAATTTCCGCTCCACCTTCATCGCCTCTGGCGGCTACGAGTTCGTTGCCGCGGAGTTGTTCGGCAAGGTCAACATCGACGGCTACTTCCTCGAATTCGACAGCGAGCGCGCCGGCGGCTTCGACGTGCTGCGGCACTTGAAGGGCGACAAGCAGGTCGTACTCGGCCTCGTCACCTCCAAGAGCGGCACGCTGGAGAAGAAGGACGACATCAAGCGCCGCATCGCCGAGGCGAGCAAATTCGTGCCGCTGGAGCAGCTGTGCCTGTCGCCGCAGTGCGGCTTCGCTTCGACCGAGGAGGGCAACGTGCTGGCCGAGGACGAGCAGTGGGCGAAGCTGACGATGATCGTCGAACTGGCGCAGGAAGTTTGGGGGTAATTCCCTCTCCCCGCTTGCGGGGAGAGGGTGGCGAGCGCCGGTAGGCGCGAGCCGGGTGAGGGGGAGTCTCCGCGCGCTCAGCTTCATCGATGCGCCCCCTCACCCGACGCCCTCGCGTTCGCTCGGACGTCGACCTCTCCCCGCAAGCGGGGAGAGGTGAAGAAAAGCAAGGGAGAAATCGCCATGTCCCCACGCACCACACCGCCCTTTCGCGCCGATCATGTCGGCAGCCTGCTGCGCCCCGCCGTGCTGAAGGACGCGCGCGTCAAATTCGCCAAGGGCGAGATCGATGCCGCCGCGCTCAAGGCGGTCGAGGATCGCGAGATCGAGCGGGTCATCAGAAAGCAGGAGGAGTGCGGCCTGCAGTCGGTCACCGATGGCGAATTCCGCCGCTCGTGGTGGCATCTCGACTTTCTCTGGGGCCTCGACGGCGTCGAGAAGCACGTGATGGATACCGGCGTCGCCTTCGCCGCGGTGACCACGCGAAACGAAGGCGTGAAGGTGACCGGCAAGATCGGCTCGAAGCATCACCCGATGATCGAGCACTTCAAGTTCGTCGCCGCGCACACGAAGAAGACGCCGAAGATCACCATCCCGGCGCCGTCGGCGCTGTGGGGTCGGCCGATGAAGACGCCGGTCGACGAAAAAGTCTATCCGAAGCTCGATGCCATGTTCGACGATCTCGGTCAGGCCTACAAAAAGGCGGTGCGCGCCTTCGCCGACGCCGGCTGCCGCTACCTGCAGCTCGACGAGGTGTTCATCGCCATGCTGTGCGACGAAAAATATCGCCAGCAGATGACGGCGCGCGGCGACGATCCGGACAGGCTCGGCGAGCTCTATGCCGATCTCATCAACACGGCGATGTCGGATATTCCACCCGACATGACCATCACCATGCACATGTGCCGCGGCAACTATAAGAGCACCTATATGGGCGCCGGCGGCTACGAGAAGGTGCAGGAAATCCTGTTCGGCAAGATCAAGGTGCACGGCTTCTTCATGGAGTACGACACCGCGCGCGCCGGCGGCTTCGAGCCGCTACGCGCCGTGCCGAAGAACCGGCAGGTGGTGCTCGGGCTGGTGACGACGAAGACGGGCACGCTCGAGTCGAAGGACGAGCTCAAGCGCCGCATCGATCAGGCGGCGAAGTTCATTCCGCTCGAGCAGCTTTGCCTGTCGCCGCAGTGCGGCTTCGCCTCGACGGAAGAAGGCAACGTGCTCACCGAGGAACAGCAGTGGGCGAAGCTCAGGATGATCGTCGAGGTGGCGAAGGAAGTGTGGGGGTAGAAGAAACGCCGCTCATTCCCGCGAAAGCGGGAATCCAGCGCTGAGTCCCAACTGGGTCCCCGCTTTCGCGGAGACGAGCGGAGAGTTTACTTCCTCTCCACGTACGTGATCTTCACGAACTTCGACGCGTCGACCACGCGCTTGCGCAGCTTGCGCGGATCGGCCGGCGCCGGCCCCTGCGTGTAGGTGATCTGCGCCTCGTTGTTCGCGGACCATTTCACGGCCGGCGTGTCGGCCGGATTGGCCGGCGTCGCGCAGGGCGACCAGTAGACCTGATAGCCCTGTTCGCTCTCGGCGAAATCGTTCGGATACATCGCGAGGTAGATCGAGACGGTGTCGTAGCAGAACGGCGCGCTGCCGTCCTGCCACAGCGACACGACGACCGCCTTGTAGCGGCCGTCCGGCGCCGGCACCGCGGTGACCGTCTTCTGCACCGGTGCGATGGTGCGGCTCATATAGACCGACACGGCCGTGGCGAGCACGACGCCGATCGCGAAGACGATGATGACGAGCTTGGATTTCAAATCGATGCAGCCATTGGAACGATCAATAGCATGATCACTCCGCCGCCGTCCGCGCGCCCGCGCCCCAGCGGTTCTCGATGTAATCGATCACCATCTGCTTGAAATCGGCCGACAAGGTCGCGCCGCGCAGCGTCGCCGCCTTCTTGCCGTCGATGAACACCGGCGCGGTCGGCGTTTCGCCGGTGCCGGGCAGCGAGATGCCGATGTCGGCGTGTTTCGACTCGCCGGGGCCGTTGACGATGCAGCCCATCACCGCGACGTTGAGCGTCTCGACGCCCGGGTACTGCGTCTTCCAGCCAGGCATCGAGTCGCGGATGAAGCTCTGGATGTCCTGGGCAAGTTCCTGGAACGTCGTCGAGGTGGTGCGGCCGCAGCCGGGGCAGGCGGCGACCAGCGGCACGAACGTCCGCAGACCCATGGTCTGCAACAACTCCTGGCCGACCTGCACTTCGCGGGTGCGGTCGCCGCCGGGCTCCGGCGTCAGCGAAATGCGCACCGTGTCGCCGATGCCCTGCTGCAGCAGCACGCCCATCGCGGCCGAGGAGGCGACGATGCCCTTGGTGCCCATGCCGGCTTCGGTCAGGCCGAGATGCAGCGCGAAGTCGGAGCGGCGCGCCAGCTCGGCGTAAACGGCGATCAGGTCCTGCACCGCGGAAACCTTCGCCGACAGGATGATGCGGTTCTTCGGCAGGCCGATCTCGATGGCGCGTTCGGCCGACAACAGCGCCGACTGCACCATCGCCTCGTGCATGACGCGGCGGGCGTCGAGCGGATTCGGCAATTTGGAATTCGCGTCCATCAGCGTCGTGAGCAGCTCCTGATCGAGCGAGCCCCAGTTGGCGCCGATGCGCACCGGCTTGCCGTGCTTGATCGCCATCTCGACGATCTGCGAGAACTGGCGGTCCTTCTTGTCCTTGAAGCCGACATTGCCGGGATTGATGCGGTACTTGTCGAGCGCCTCGGCGCAGCCGGGGTGCTCGGCGAGCAGCTTGTGGCCGATGTAATGGAAGTCGCCGACGATGGGCACGGTAACGCCCATCTTGAGGAGCCGCTCCTTGATCTTCGGCACGGCGGCGGCCGCCTCGTCGCGGTCGACGGTGATGCGCACGAGTTCCGAGCCGGCGCGGGCGAGCGCCGCGACCTGGCGGACGGTGGCGTCCACGTCGGCTGTGTCGGTATTGGTCATCGACTGCACGACGATCGGGGCGCCGCCGCCGACCATCACGCCGCCGACGTCCACGCCGACCGTCTTGTGCCGCTCCTGCGCCGAAATACCGCTCATGAGAATCGACCTGTAATGGGCTTGGCCGCTGGGCTTTTTACGTCAAAGACAGCCCGCGCCCGAAACTTCGGGCCGGACCATCCGGGACTTATTTAGCGGGCCGGGACCGAAGTTCCAACACCCGGCGCCGTCAACGGTTCCGGAACGGCTAATATTGCCCGAAATCGCGACGTTTCAGTGACTTCTCAGTCGTGCAGACGCGGGTCAGGCTTCTGGTTCTGGAGGGTCTGCTGGATCGCCTCGCGCAGCGTCCCGTAATCGCCCTCCGCCCAGCGCGCCACGTGGATATCGGCGAGCAGTTTGGCCGACTGGCCGAATACGGCGATGCGGTCGCCGACGGCGATCGCCTCCTCGAGCTGATGCGTGATCAGGATCGCGGTCGCGCCGCTCTCGCGCGCGAGCTTGAGGAAGGTCTCGCGCAGTTCGGCGGCGGTCACCTCGTCCAGATGGCCGAAGGCCTCGTCGGCGAGCAAGATCTCCGGCTCGACCGCGAAGGCACGCGCGATCGCCACGCGCTGGCGCATGCCACCGGACAGCTCATGCGGATAGGCATTGGTGAATTTGGCGAGGCCCAGTTTGTTGAGCCAGGTGAGCGCGCGTTCGCGCTGCTCGGCTTCCGGCACGCCGGCGAGCTCGAGCGGCAGCTTGGCGTTGTCGAGCGCCGAGCGCCACGGCAGCAGCCGGTCCTGCTGGAATACGGTGGCGATCTTGCCGCGGAAGGCGTCGAAGTCTCCGGAGGGGCTCTTGCCGCCGATCAGGATCGCGCCCTCGGTCGGCTCTTCGAGTCCGATCATCAGATCGAAGAAGGTCGACTTGCCGCAGCCGGTCTGGCCGACGATGGCGATGACCTCCTTCGGTTGGATGACGAGGTCGAGGCGATCGATGGCGACGACCGCCTGGCCCGACGTCGCCTGGCGGAACACCTTGCGCAGGCCGCGCACTTCGATCGGCAGCGGCGTGCTTCTCCCCTCCCCCTTGTGGGGAGGGGTCGGGGGTGGGGGTGATTGCATTGTCATAGCGACCCCGACCCCGACGCACTTCGTGCGTCGACCCTCCCCACAAGGGGGAGGGTAAGAAAGAGCATGCGGCACCTGTTCATGCCCGCCACCGCAGCAACCGATGCTCGACGCGGGCGACACCCGCTTCGAGCAGGAACAGCAGCGCCACCAGCACGACCGTCCAGGCGAACACGTCGGACACCGAGAACAATTCTTGCGCCACCGACAATTGGTGACCGATGCCGGTCACCGCGCCGACCAGCTCGGCGATGGTGACGACGCGGATGGCGAGGCTGATGTTGACCTTCCAGCTGGTGAAGATGGTCGGCACGATCGCCGGCAGCATCAGCTTGATGAAGAACTGCCAGGTCGTCGGCCGGAACGAGCGCATCATCTGCCGCAAATCGCGCGGCACGTTACGCATGGCGTCGAGCGTGTCGACCAGGAACACCGGCCCGCACACCACCACCAGCACGAAACCGATGCGGAATTCGACGCCGGGAAACCACAGCACCGCGAACAGGATCCAGGAGACGACCGGCACCGCCATGAGGATGCGGATCATCGGATGCAGGTATTCGTCCAGCATCCTGGAATTGTACATGACCATCGCCAGGGCCAGGCCGAACGCAAAGGAGGCTATCAGCGCGGCGATGACGCGCGCCAAAGTCACCGCCACGTCGATCGGCGTGATGGTGGTCATGCTCTTGGCGATGCGCAGCAGGCTGGGGATCGCGAAGGGCGGGATCCCCAGATAGGGCGACAGATGCGACAGAATTTCCCAGACGACCGCGAAGACGAGCAGCGACACGATCGTCTGTCGTGGGAATTTCAGAACCGGGACCTGCTCCCGGTGCTCCTCAAGGGGCATAAATGATCGCCCCGTCCGGCATCTTGTCGTAGAAGCCGGCTTTTACGGCGCGCTCCATCATGTCGGTGATGGACTTCTTCACCGCCGGATCCCAGGCGGGCTTCACGATCATCTGCAGACGCTTGCTTTCGACCGCGGCAGTGAGGATGCCCGGCGGCAGTTTCAGCGTCTCGTTGGCGATCTTGTCGGCGGCGGCGGTATTGTTTTCGAATTCAGCCGCCGTGTCCTGCAACGCCGCGAGCAGCATCTGCGGTGCCTTCGGCACGCGCTTGATCGAATCCGCGCGCATGGCGGGCACGATCTCCCAGCCGGCCTCGCCGGTGATCTCCTTCCAGCCCTCGGCGCCATTGAAGATCGAATGCCAGTCGGCATGCTGCTTGGTGATGATGCTGGCCAGCGGCTCGATCACCAGCGCCGCGTCGACGCGGCCGGCCTCGAGCTGCGCGCGCGCCACCGCGAAATTGGCGTTGACCACGGTGATATCCTTGCCGAGGTCGATGCCTTTCGCCGCGCAATAGATTTTCACCACCTGATATTGCGAACCGCCCATGTCGATGGCGAGCTGCTTGCCCTTGAGGTCGGCGAGCGACTTGATCTTCGGATCCTTGGCGAAGATCACGAGATCGGCGAGCGTGAAGCCGCTGCCGATGATGCGCACCGGCACGCCTTGCTGCGCCAGCTTCACGAAGATGGTCGGGCCGCCGATCAACACGTCGGTCTCGCCGGTCGCAAAGCCGGCATAGAAGGCGGCGATCGAGGGATAGGGGTGGATGTCGAGGGTGAAGCCGTGCTTGGCGTCGAAGCCGCGCGCCTTCATCACGTTCCAGACCAACGGGTTGAACACCGGCAGCGTCAGGCTGGACACCTTGATCACCGGTTTGTCCTGCGCGCGCACCGGAATGGCGGCGCCGGCGGCGAGCGCGGCAGCGGAAGCCGCAAAACTGCGGCGTGTGAGCTTGGTCATGAACGCCTTCCCCCTCGTATGCGGCGCTGTTGCGCGCGCCGATTGCCCGGCATTGAGCCGTGTTCCGCGGCGAACCGCAATCCATGTTTGCGGCACGTTTCTCGCCGCTGCGCGTGTGACGCGAAGTGGCTCGCCCTTCGGGAGACTTTACCTGAATTCATTTGCGTGCAAATAATTATCATCTGAGGGGAGCGGACGATGCCGCACATCACCACCCGGGACGGCACGCGGCTGTATGTCGAGGAGGCGGGGCAGGGCACTCCGATCGTCTTCATCCACGAATATGCCGGCGACTTCCGCACGTGGGAGCCGCAGATGCGCTTCTTCGCGCGCACCCATCGCTGCGTCACTTATTCGCAGCGCGGCTATCCGCCCTCCGACGTGCCCACCGATCCCACGCGCTACGGCCAGGACCTCGCCCGCGACGATGTCGTCGCGGTGATGGATGCGCTGAAGATCGACAGGGCGCATGTCGTCGGTCATTCGATGGGCGCGCTCACGGCGCTGCTCGTCGGGCTGAAATATCCCGGGCGCTGCCTGAGCGTCACCGCCGCCGGCTGCGGCTATGGCTCCAGCCCCGATGCGAAGGTCGTCGAAGAGACGCGCGAAGCCTCGCGGCAAACGGGCAAGATGTTTCAGACCGAGGACTTCAAGTCTGCTGCGGCGCGCTACGCCGATGGCGCCACGCGGCAGACGCACAAGCACAAGGATCCGCGCGGCTTCGCCGAATTCGCACAGATGCTCACGGAGCATTCACCCGTCGGCCACGCGCTGACGATGCTCGAGGTACAGGCCAAGCGGCCAAGCCTGTGGGAGCTGGAAGGCGAGCTTAAGAAGTTCACGCTGCCGCTCCTGGTGCTGGTCGGCGACGAGGATGACTGGTGCCTGGAATCGAGCGTCTATCTCAAGCGCACCGTGCCGACCGCCGGGCTCTGCGTGATCCCGCGCTCCGGCCACACCATCACCAGCGAGGAGCCGGCGGCGTTCAACGCCGCGCTTGCCGACCTCATCGCCAATGCCGAAGCCGGGCGCTGGATGGCGCACCGCGGCCAATAAAAGTTACGCAAGGAGACATGCGATGGATCTCAGGCTCAAAGGCAAAACCGCGGCGGTGACCGGCGGCTCGGAAGGCATCGGCAAGGGCATCGCGCTTGCGCTGGCCAAGGAAGGCGTCGATGTCGCCATCTGCGCGCGCCGCATGGAGCCGCTGAAGGCGGCGGCCGACGAAATCGCCAAGGCGACTGGCCGCAGGATCGTGCCGATCACCGCCGACCTGCGCAAGGACAAGGATGCCAAGTCCTTCATCGAACAGGCGCACAAGGCGCTCGGCCGCATCGACATCATGGTCAACAATGCCGGCTCTGCCGCCGGCGGCGTCATCGAACACCTGACCGAGGACGACTGGGAAAAGGGCCTGCAGCTCAAGTTCATGGGCTACGTGCGCTGCCTGCGTTACGTGCTGCCGATCATGCGCGCGCAGGGCGGCGGCCGCGTCGTCAACCTCATCGGCAATGACGGCGTCAAGCCGTCATATTGGGAAATCTGCCCCGGCGCCGCCAACGCCGCCGGTCAGAACCTGACGCTGTCGCTCGCCGGACAATACGGCAAGGAGAAGATCACCTTCGTCGCCGTCAATCCGGGGCCGGTGCGCACCGAGCGCTGGGCCGGCCTTGTCGACGCGATGTCGCGCGACATGAAGATTTCCTACGACGAAGCCGACAAGCTCGCGCCGGCCTCGATCCCGGTCGGCCGCATCGCCGAGGTCGACGAGGTGGCGAACCTCGTCGTCATGCTGGCCTCGCCACTGATGGAGATGGTCAACGGCACGATGATCGAGATCGACGGCGGCCAGGACAAGCCGCTGATGGATCGCTTCCGCGATCGCCCGAGAGGCTGATGTTTTCTCCGTTCGTCGCCGCAAAAGCGGGGACCCAGCGCAGACATGCAGCAATGAAAGATCCAACTGGAGTCCCGCTTTCGCGGGAATGAACGGAGCGGGGGCGGCGAGGCTCAGCGCCTGCATCTGCGGCAATGCGTGCCTGTTGCCTTCGCTTGACAAGTATCGGAGTGCGGTCAGACTATTTGTGCACAAACAAGTTCGCCAAGTCGGAGGCGACGAAGACGTTGCAGACTTGAACCACATCGCGGATGGTCCGCGCGCGCCATCGCGGCCGCCGCCACGCAGGGAGAAAAGTCATGTTGTCCGTACGTCACGTCATCAGCTTCGCGCTTGCGGCTTCGATCGCCGCGTTCGCCGCGCCCGCGATGGCGCAGCAGACGATCAAGATCGGCGAGCTCAACAGCTACAAGTCGCAGCCGGCTTTCCTCGACCCGTACAAGAAGGGCTGGGAGATGGCGGTCGAGGAGATCAACGCCAAGGGTGGCGTCCTCGGCAAAAAGCTGGAAGTGATCTCGCGCGACGACGGTGCTAATCCCGGCGAAGCGGTGCGCGCCGCCGAAGAGCTCGTAACGCGCGAAGGCGTCGTCGCCCTTACCGGCACCTTCCTCTCCAATGTCGGCCTGGCGGTGACCAACTTCGCCGGCCAGAAGAAGGTGTTCTTCCTCGCCGCCGAGCCGCTGACCGACAAGATCACCTGGCAGGACGGCAACAAATATACCTTCCGCCTGCGCGCCTCGACCTGGGAGCAGACGGCGATGCTGATGCCGGGCGCGGTCGCGGCGAACAAGAAGCGTTGGGCGCTGGTCTATCCGAACTTCGAATACGGCCAGTCGGCCGCTGCTGCGTTCAAGGAGTTGCTGAAGAAGGAGCAGCCCGACGCGCAGATCGTCACCGAGCAGGCGCCGCCGCTCGGCAAGATCGACGCCGGCGCGGTGGCGCAGGCGATCGACGACGCCAAGCCCGATGCCATCTTCAACGTCGAGTTCGGCGGCGATCTCGCCAAGTTCGTGCGCGAAGGCACGACGCGCGGCATCTTCAAGAACCGCTTCGTGGTGAGCCTGTTGTCGGGCGAACCGGAATATCTCGACCCGCTGAAGGACGAGGCGCCGGCCGGCTGGCTGGTCACCGGCTTCCCGTGGGACAAGATCAAGACGCCGGACTATGTCAAATTCCTGAAGGCCTATCAGGACAAGTATCACGACTATCCGCGGCTCGGCTCCGTGGTCGGCTACGTGACGATGAAGTCGCTCGCCGCCGGTCTCGCCAAGGCGGGCGCGACCGACACCGAGAAGCTGGTTGCGGCGTTCAAGGGCCTGAAGGTCGACAGCCCATTCGGCCCGTTCGAGTATCGCGCCAGCGATCATCAGGCGACGATGGGCTGCTTCGTCGGCAAGCTCGCGGTCGAGAACGGCAAGGGCACCATGGTCGATTTCAAATATGTCGACGGCGCCTCGGTGCTGCCCGGCCCGGCGGAAGTCGCCAAGCTGCGCCCGGCGAGCGCGAACTAACGAAGCGAGGGCCTTCTCTTCCCTCTCCCCGCTTGCGGGGAGAGGGTGGCGAGGCGCGTAGCGCCAAGCCGGGTGAGGGGCTTCTGAGCTATATGACCCTATTGCCCCTCACCCGCCCTCGCTCGGCTTCGCCTCCGCTCGGGCACCCTCTCCCCGCTGCGCGGGGCGAGGGAAGCGGGATCGCGGCGACGTTGCCATGACCCTCTCCGCCTTCCTCTTCCAGGCGCTCAACGGGCTCTCCAGCGCCTCTGGCCTGTTTCTCGTCGCCGTTGGCCTGTCGCTGATCTTCGGCGTCACCCGCATCATCAATATCGCGCACGGCTCCCTTTATATGCTGGGGACCTACATCGCCTATTCGATCGCCACGCGGATCGGCGGCGGGCTCGGCTATTGGGGCGCGATGATTGCCGCGGCGCTCGCCGTCGGCCTCATCGGCGCGCTGATCGAGATCGTGCTTCTGCGGCGCATTTACCGCGCGCCCGAATTGTTCCAGTTGCTCGCCACTTTCGCGCTGGTGCTCGTGTTCAACGACGCGGCCCTCTACCTGTGGGGGCCGGAAGACCTGCTTGGGCCGCGCGCGCCCGGCCTGCGCGGCGCGGTCGAGATCTTCGGCAGGCAACTGCCGAGCTATGATTTGTTTCTGATCTTCGTCGGCCCCGCGGTCTTGCTGGCCTTGCATTTCGCGCTGAAGGGCTCGCGTTTCGGCCGCCTTATCCGCGCGGCGACACAGGACCGCGAGATGGTCGGCGCGCTCGGCGTCAATCAGGCGATCCTGTTCACCTGCGTGTTCGCGCTCGGCGCCGCGCTCGCAGGCTTTGGCGGCGCGCTGCAGCTCGCGCGCGAGCCGGCGAGCCTGTCGACCGATCTCGTCGCGCTCAGCGACGCCTTCGTCGTCGTGGTGGTCGGCGGCATGGGCTCGCTCACCGGCGCCTATCTCGCCGCGGTGATCATCGCCGAGGTGAAGGCGATCTGCATCGGCATCGGCGTCTTCCATATCGCCGGCTTCACCCTCAACGCCTCGAAGTTCACGCTCGTCGCGGAATTCCTGGTGATGGCGATCGTGCTGATCGCGCGGCCCTACGGTCTGCTCGGCAAGAGGCAAGGCGCGGTGCGCACGGTCGCCGAGCCGGAGGAGCCGATCCGCCCGGCGACGCCGCTGCTGAAAGTGCTCGCCGCCATCGTGCTGGCGGTGCTCGTGGCGCTGCCGTGGCTGGCGCAGGGCTCGCCTTACGTGCTCATCCTCGGCATCGACGCGCTGATCGCGGTGATCTTCGCCACCAGCCTGCATTTCATCGCCGGTCCCGGCGGCATGCATTCGTTCGGCCACGCCGCCTATTTCGGGCTGGGGGCCTACGGCGCCGCGCTGCTGGTGAAATGGCTGGCGGTACCGATGGGCGTGGCGCTCCTCGCCGCGCCGGTCGTCGCGCTCGCCGGCGCGCTGCTGTTCGGCTGGTTCGCCGTGCGGCTCTCCGGTGTCTATCTCGCCATGTTGACGCTCGCCTTCGCGCAGATCGTCTGGGCGACCGTGTTCCAGTGGGAGGAACTGACCGGCGGCTCCAACGGCGTCATCGGCATCTGGCCGCCGCCGCCGTTCGACAAGACGAGTATCTATTTCCTGCTCACGCTGGCGCTGGCAGTCGTCGCGGTGCTGCTGTTGCGGCGCTTGCTGTTTGCACCGTTCGGCTACGCCATGCGGGCGGGCCGCGATAATCCGTTGCGGGCCGAGGCGATCGGCATCGACGTCAAGCGCGTGCACTGGCTGGCCTTCGCCGTCGCCGGCGCGGTGTGCGGCGTTGGCGGCGGCCTGTTCGCCTTCGCCAAGGGCTCGATCTCGCCGGAGACGATCAGCGTCGGCCGCTCGATCGACGGCCTGGTGATGGTGCTGCTCGGCGGCATCCAGACGCTCACCGGCCCGATCGTCGGCGCGTCGTTCTTCGCCGTGCTGCAGGACATGGTGATGCGCGACACCGAATACTGGCGCGCGATGCTGGGCGGCATCATTCTGGTGTTGGTGCTGGCCTTCCCGCAGGGCATCGTCGGCGCGGTCGTCGCGCTGTTTCGCAAGAGGCGCGCATCATGACGCTGCTCGCCGTGCGCGCGCTGACCAAGGCCTTCGGCGGCGTGCGCGCCGCCAACGAGGTCAGCTTCGACATCGCGCGCGGCGAGTTTCTCGCCCTGATCGGCCCGAACGGTGCCGGCAAGTCGACCTGCTTCAACATGATCAACGGCCAGCTCGTTCCCGATTCGGGCAAGATCCTGCTCGACGGCGAGGACATCGCCGGCCTGGCGCCGCGCGAGGTGTGGCGGCGCGGCGTCGGCCGCACCTTCCAGGTGGCCGCGACCTTTGCCTCGATGACGGTGGTCGAGAACGTGCAGATGGCGCTGATCTCGCACGCCGGCGAGACCTACCGCGTCTGGCGGCCGGCGGCGTCGCGGCACCGCGCGCGCGCGCTCGATCTGCTGGCGCAGGTCGGCATGCGCGAGGCGGCCGACCGGCCGAGCCGCGAACTCGCCTATGGCGACGTCAAGCGCATCGAGCTCGCCATCGCGCTCGCCAACGAGCCGAAGCTCTTGTTGATGGACGAGCCCACCGCCGGCATGGGACCGGGCGAGCGCAATGAATTGATTGCGCTGGTCAAGCGCCTCGTCGTCGAGCGCGGCATCTCGGTATTGTTCACCGAGCATTCGATGGACGTGGTCTTCGCCTACGCCGACCGCATCGTCGTGCTGGCGCGCGGCCGCCTCATCGCCGACGGCAGCGCCGACGCGATCCGCGAGGACGCGCAGGTGCGCGAGGTGTATTTCGGCACGGGCAAGACCTTCGCGCGGGGGACGTCATGACCGCGCCGATGCTGCAGGTCGACAAGCTCAGCGCCTGGTACGGCGCGGCGCGCATTCTCTACGACCTCAGCCTCGAGGTCGGCCGCGGCGAGGTCGTCGCGCTGATGGGCCGCAACGGCGCCGGCAAGACCACGACGATGAAAGCGATCATGGCGCTGATCGCCGCGCGCCGCGGGACCGTGCGCTTCAACGGTGACGATATCTCGCGGCTCAAGCCGTTCGAGATTGCCCGCCGCGGCCTCGGTTTCACGCCGGAAGACCGCCGCATCTTCGTCGACCTCACGGTCATGGAAAATCTCGACATCGGTCGCCAGCCGCCGCGCCGCTTCGCCGACGGCACGGCGGCGCCGTTGTGGACCCCGGACAGACTGTTCAAACTCTTTCCCAATCTCGCCGAGATGCCGAATCGCCTCGGCGGCCGCATGAGCGGCGGCGAGCAGCAGATGCTCACCGTCGCGCGCACCCTGATGGGCAATCCGCTCTTGGTGCTGCTCGACGAGCCGTCGGAGGGCGTGTCGCCGCTGATCGTCGAGCAGATGGCCAACACCATCGTCGAGTTGAAACGCGACGGCCTGTCAATTCTGCTGTCCGAGCAGAATATTCATTTCGCCCGGCTCGTTTCCGACAGGGCTTATGTGCTCGAAAAAGGCCAGGTGCAGTGGAATGGTGCCATGGCCGAACTCGAAGCAAATCAGGACGTCCAGCGCGCCTATCTGACGGTCTGAAACCATATTCCGGGAAATCTTCGCTTTTTTTCTCGTTTCCCGCGCAATAGGCCTTTCCTCCGGCGCGCCAACCCGGCCATCATGCTCCCGGGGCGAAACTGCTGCAGGCACGGGACGACGCAATGCCGCGTGAGAAATTGAAACTCGATCCCGTGCCGGAGCGGGGCGATGTCGGCTACGTGCTCGACGCGCAGGTCGGCTTCCTCATGCGCATCGCGATGCAGCGGCACACCTCGATCTTCACCGCGCGCATGATCGAGGGCCTGACGCAGACGCAGTTCGCCGCGCTCGCCAAGCTCTATGAAGTCGGCCCCTGCTCGCAGAACCATCTCGGCCGCCTGATCTATCTCGACGCCGCCACCATCAAGGGCGTGGTCGACCGGCTCGGCGCGCGGGGCTTCCTCACCGCGCTCAACGATCCCAACGACCGCCGCCGCCGCGCGGTGGCGCTGACGCCGCGCGGGCGCGAGGTCACCGAGCAGGCGATGAAGATCGCCGGCGACATCACCGCCGCCACTTTGGCGCCGCTCTCCGCCGAGGAGCGGGAAACGGTGGTGCGCCTGCTGAAGAGGCTCGGCTAGTCAGCGTCGGTTCACCAGCACCAGCCCGAGCGCGACCAGCGCGACCGCGGCGGCGAAGGCCGGCGTCATCGGCTCGCCCAGCACGAAATGCCCGGCGGCGACGCCGAACAAAGGCGTCAGGAAGCTGAAGGCGGACAGCCGGTTCGCCGAATAGCGCACGACCAGCGCGAACCAGAGCACGAAAGTGACGCTCACGACCCAGATCGTCTGGTAGGCGAGCGCGCCGATCGCCAGCGCCGACGGAAAGTGCCGGACGTGCTCGCCGAACAAAAGCGCGCCGATCGCCAGCATCGGGATGGACACGACGAGCTGATACAGCATCACCTTCTCGGAAGAGATGCGGTTGAGGCTGGTCTTGATCATCAGCGTGGTGGCGGCCCAGGCCATCGCGGCGGCGGCGACCATCATCAGGTCGCCGATCATCTGGCGCGGGTCGAGCGCCGGCGTCGGTGCGCCGAACGCGACCATCATGCCGGCAAAGGACAGCGCCAGCCCGAGCCACTGCGCCGGGCCGAAGCGGTCGGCCGGCAGAACGATGCGCGTGCCGAGCACGACGAAGAACGGCGCGAGATAGATGAACAGCACCGCGCGCGTCGCGGTGGTGTAGGCGAGCCCCTGATAGATGAGGACGAATTCGAGGCCGAACAGCGCGCCGGTGACGAGGCCGGCGACGAGCGTGCCGTCGCGCGAGAACAGCGGCATGCCGCGCCACCTGCACCACGCCGCCACGAGGATCGTCGCCCCCACCGAGCGGATGGTGCCCTGCATGAGCGGCGGGATGTCGTGGATCGCGAGCTTCACCGACACCTGGTTGAAGCCCCAGGACAGGCAGATCAGTACGACCAGCGCGGCCGCCGCGGCATCGAGCGGGCGCGTGACGTGGGAAGCGGACGTATCGGGCATGAAGGGACTTCCGGCGGGATTCGTCTTAGCGCGATTTGGTTGTGATGTCGCGCCGGCGAACGCTTACGCCGCCTTGCAGTGGGCGCAGATGCCGGAAATCTCGATGACCGGCGTCTTCGGCGTGAAGCCGGCCGCGCGCGAGGCGCTGCGGATGGTCTCGGCCACCGCCGCCGCCGCCGCTTCGCCGACCGCGCCGCACTTCTCGCAGATGAGGAACACCACGGGATCGCCGCTGGCGTGATTGTGCACGCAGGCGATGAAGGCGTTGCGGCTCTCGATGCGGTGCACGAAGCCCTGCTCGCGCAGGAAGTCGAGCGCGCGGTAGACCGTGATCGGCGCCGGCCGGCCGCCGTCGTCGGCGAGGCGGTCGATCAGGTCGTAGGCGCCGAGCGGCTGGTGACTGGCGAGCAGCGCCTCCAGCACCGACCGGCGGATCGGCGTCAGGCGCTCGTGGCGCGCCTCGCAGAGCGCCTCGGCGTGCGCGATCGCGTCACTGGTGCAGCGGCCGTGGTCATGACCGGGGGCCGGGAAGATCGCAGGCTTGCGTGCCAAGGGTCGCTCCATTCTCCGCGCCAAATCTAAGCACGGCGGGCCGGATTTGCGAACGCGGCTCTGCCTTGCCCAGCCGGTATTGCACCGCAACAAAATTGGGGGCAGGGTCCCCGCCTTATTCGCCTATGCCATCCCGCGGCGCCCGGCGCCGCTCTCGTCAAGAGGTCGTCATGCTGAAAGGGAAGACTGCGCTGGTCACAGGTTCCACCTCGGGCATCGGCTTGGCCATCGCCCGCGCGCTGGCCAAGGACGGCGCCAACCTGATGATCAACGGCTTCGGCGACAAGGCGGCGATCGAGAAGGAGCGGGCCGGGCTGGAGAAGGACTTCGGCATCAAGGCCCGCTATTCGGCCGCCGACATGTCGAAGCCGGCCGAGATCGCCGCCATGATCGCCGAGACCGAGAAGGAGTTCGGTTCGGTCGACGTGCTCGTCAACAATGCCGGCATCCAGCATGTCGCCAACATCGAGGATTTCCCGATCGACCGCTGGGACGCGATCATCGCCATCAATCTCTCGTCGTCGTTCCACACCATCCGCGCCGCCATCCCCGGCATGAAGAAGCGCAAATGGGGCCGCATCATCAACATTGCCTCGGCGCACGGCCTCGTCGCCAGCGGCCAGAAGGTCGCCTACGTCGCCGCCAAGCACGGCCTCGTCGGCCTGACCAAGACCGTCGCCATCGAGGCGGCCAATGATGGCGTCACCTGCAACGCCATCTGCCCAGGCTGGGTGCTGACGCCGCTGGTCGCCAAGCAGATCGAGGCACGCGCGCAGCAGTCCGGGCAGACATTCGATCAGGCCAAGGTGGCGCTCGTCTCCGAGAAGCAGCCGATGCACGAGTTCTCCAGCCCGGAGAACATCGGCGCGCTGGCCGTCTTCCTCGCCTCGGACGCGGCGGCCTCGATCACCGGATCGTCCTACTCGATCGACGGCGGCTGGACCGCGCAGTGATCGACTTCCTCGCGCGGGCCTTCGGCGACAAGTCGCGCGAGTCTGCGCCGCAATCGCCCAAGCGCATCAATCTCGCGCTGCAAGGCGGCGGCGCGCACGGCGCCTTTACCTGGGGCGTGCTCGACCATTTGCTCGAAGACGGGCGGCTCGCCGTCGACGGCATCTCCGGCACCTCGGCCGGCGCGGTGAACGCGGTGATGCTCGCCGACGGCCTTAGCCGCGGCGGACCCGACGAAGCGCGCAAGCGTCTCTCTGATTTCTGGCGCGCGGCGAGCCTCGGCGGCGATCTGCCGCCGTTGCAGCGCGCGGTGCTCAACCGCCTGTTCTCGCTGCTGCCGAGCGATAATTCGCCGACCTTCGACTGGCTCAATGCCTGGTCGAAATATCTGTCGCCCTACGACGTCAATCCGCTCAACATCAATCCGCTCAAGGATCTGATCGAACGCTTCGTCGACTTCGAAGTCTTGCGCGCCGATCCGCGCGCGCTGTTCATCGCCGCCACCAATGTGCAGACCGGACGGCTGCACATCTTTCCGCGCGAGAAGATCTCGGCGGAAGCGGTGATGGCGTCGGCCTGCCTGCCGGCGGTGTTCCGAGCGGTGGAGATTGACGGCGTGCCTTATTGGGACGGCGGCTATCTTGGCAACCCGGTGCTGTTTCCGTTCTTCCGCGCCACGGCGACGGAAGACGTGCTGATCGTGCAGATCAATCCGCTCGTGCGCCGCAAGGTGCCGCATTCGACGCGCGAGATCATGGCCCGCGTGAACGAAATCACGTTCAATTCGGCGCTGATGGCGGAATTGCGCGCCATCGAGTTCGTCAACCGGCTGATCGAGCTGGGTCGCGTGCCGCACGGCACCGGCGCTAACGAGTACCGGCAGATCCGCGTGCATCGCATCGTGCTGGAAGGCCTCGGCGAGCGCTTCTCCTCGTCGAGCAAGCTGCGCAACGACCTCGAATCGTTCGAACTGCTGCGCAAGCTCGGCCATCGTTCGGCGCGGCGCTTTCTCGACGGGCATTTCGCCGACATCGGCGTACGCTCGAGCATCGATCTGAAGGCGGAGGTGGCGGCGGAGCGGGGGTAGAAAGTGTGCATGAACCTCTCATTTGTCATGGCCGGGCATAGCCCGTCGAAGACGGGCGTGAACGCCCTTATGTCCCGGCCATCTCGCTTAGGAGAGCAAGGCTGTGCCATCCTAAGCGGGATCACCGGGTCACGGCGCGTGCCGCGCCGGCCCGGTGATGACGAGAGAATAAGATGTCCCTGCTCACTGCCGAGATCGGGCCGACGCGGCTCGACATCATCGTCGCCGACATCACGACGCTCGACGTCGACGCGATCGTCAATGCCGCCAACCGCAAGCTGCTCGGCGGCGGCGGCGTCGACGGCGCCATCCATCGCGCGGCCGGACCCGGCCTGCGCCAGGAATGCGCCTCGCTCGGCGGCTGCGACACCGGCTCGGCCAAGATCACCGCGGGGCACAGGCTGAAGGCGCGGCACATCATCCACGCGGTCGGCCCGGTGTGGAACGGCGGCGGGCACGACGAGGACGCGCTGCTCGCCGGTTGCTACCGCACGGCGCTCGATCTCGCGCGTGGGCACCGGCTCGTCTCGGTCGCCTTTCCGGCGATCTCGACCGGCGTCTACGGCTTTCCCGCCGACCGCGCCGCGCGCATCGCCGTCGGCACGGTAGCGGCGGAAGTCGCGGCCAGCGCTCGCGGTCTCGCGCAGGTCATCTTTTGTTGTTTCTCGGAGACCAGCGCCGCGCATCACCAGGATGCGTTCGCGGAATTGGGGTTGGCGTGACCTTCCTTACCTCTCCCCGCTTGCGGGGAGAGGTCGGCTTCCGAGCGAGAGCGAGGAAGCCGGGTGAGGGGGCTTCTCGACACGCTCAGACTCGCGGCAGCGCCCCCTCACCCGGCTCGCCGCTTGCGCGTCTCGCCACCCTCTCCCCGCAAGCGGGGAGAGGGTGAACTAAACCCTCGGCGCGACGTCGAGACGCATGACCCAATCTTCCAGCCCGGGCTTCGCCGCCGGGTAGAGCTTCCTCACCTCCGGATCATGCCCCGGCACCATGTGATGGCGCGACGAAGCGAGCTTCAGGAGCTTCTTGTAGCCCTCGAGCGTGTCGCCGACGCTGTAGGTGATCGGAAACACACGGCCTTCGTCGATGTGCGAGTAGAGGTGGCAGGCGTCGGACGAGACGACGACATAGCCGCGCTGCGTTTTTACCCGCACGCATTGCAGGCCTTTCGAATGGCCGCCGATCTTGTGCACGGTAATGCCCGGCGCGATCTCGTCGTCGCCGTCGTGAAAATCGACGCGATAATTGAACACCTTCTTCACCATCGCGTGCACGTCGGCCTCGCTGAACGGCATGCGCAGCGTCTGGTGGCACATGCAGCGGCCGGTGCAGTAGGCCATCTCGGTATCCTGCACGTGGTAGCGCGCATTGGGGAACAGGTCGTAATTGCCGGCGTGATCCCAATGCATGTGCGTGGCGATGACGTGATCGACCTTGTCCGGCTCGACCCCGAGCGCCTTCAGCCCTTCGCCGACTGGATGGATGATCTTGCGCGCGCGTTCCTTCGCCGCCGCCTCGTCGAAGCCGGTGTCGCAGACGAAGGTGCCGTGCGGCCCCTTGATCACCCAGACGTAATACGAGATCGATGTCATCTCGTCGTGCGGGTCGCCGAAGATGTAATTCTCGGCGCGCTTGCGGCCGTGCGAGGCGTAGCAGACCGCGTAGACCTCGTGGATGTCGTCGCTCATGCCTTCTTGCCCCCGATCGTCACGCCGGCGCGATTTTCGATCATCTTGACGATCGAGGTGAAGTCGCTGTCGCCGCCGAACTCGGTGTTGGTCGCTTCCCAGTCGTCGAGGGTCGTCTTCATCATGTCATGCGGCACGTCGAGGTTCTTCGCCTCCTCGAAACAAAGACGTACGTCCTTGAGCATGAGCGCCGTCGCGAAGCCGTAGTCGAAGGTGCGCGGCAGGATCGACTGTGGAAACTTCTGGTCCGACGCGCGCGAGCGGCCGGAGCCGGCATTGATCACGTCGATCATCACGGCGGGATCGAGCCCGGCCTTCACGCCCATGGCGACCGCCTCGGCGGTGGCGGCCATCGCGCTTGCCGACAGGAAATTGTTGGCGAGCTTCATCGTCTGCGCCATGCCCGGCTTCTCGCCGATGACGAAGACCTTGCCGAACACGGCGAGCGCGTCCTTCACGTGATCGACGTCGGCCTTCGGCCCGGACACCATGACGGCGAGCGTGCCCTTGGCGGCGCCGCCGACGCCGCCGGACACGGGGCAGTCGATCTGCACGATGTTTTTCTTGGCCAGCGCGTCGGCGATCTTGATCGCCATGCGCGATCCCGTCGTGGACAGGTCGATGAAGCGCTTTACGCGCTTGCCCTCGATCACGCCGCCGGCGCCGATCGCCACCTTCTCCGACACCTGCAGCGACGGCAGGCTGGCCATCACCGTCTCGACCCGATCGGCGAGATCGGCCGGGGAGGAGGCGAGCTTGGCGCCGATGGCGACGAACGGCGCCACCGCGTCGTTGCGCGTGTCGTAGACGACCAGGCTGTGGCCGGCCTCGATGAGCCGCCGGGCCATGGGGGCGCCCATGTTCCCCAATCCGATGAAACCGATGTCCATGATCCTGTCCCGAGAATGACGTGAGAGGCGGCGACTGTGCCTCAGGCCGGTCCGCTTGTCAGGGGCGCAAGCAGGTGCCCGCTGGCGCGGGCGAAATTTATCCCGCACCGCACCATTTTACTACTTGACCTTACTATAAGCGTGCTTATTATATCGGGGCCTAGGAAGAGAATAGGCCCAGAGAGCAGGCCCATGCCCCAATTTCCCCAGTCCCGCGAGATCGCGGTCAGCGTCATCGACGTGGCGCGGATGCTGAAGACTTATGCCGACCAGCGGGCCCGCCAGTTCGGCATTTCCCGTGCCCAGTGGACAGTGCTGATCCGGCTCGACCGCTGCGAGGGCCTGAAACAGTCGGAACTCGCGGAGATGCTCGACCTGCAGCCGATTTCACTGACGCGGCTGCTCGACCGCCTCGCCGCCAACGGCCTCATCGAGCGGCGGCCCGATCCCCACGACCGGCGCGCCAACCGCCTCTATCTGACGCCGGCGGCTCGCCCGTTGATCGAAGAGCTGTCGCATCTCGGCGAAGACATGATGACGACGGTGCTCGAAGGCATCGACGATGCCTCGCGCGAGCAGTTGCTGCGCGAACTCGGCGTGATGAAGGACAACCTCCGCGCCGCCATCAATCGCCAAACCAACACCGTGCAAGATCAAACTGCGACTGGTTGAGAATTATGACCGAAAAAGCTCTGAAGATCGTCCCCGCGGCGGAAGCCAAGTCGACGCCGGACGCGAAAACTGCTGCCGCTTCTCCGGCGCCAGGGCCGCGCGACGGGCGCAAGCGTTTGCGCACGATCCTGCTCGTCGTGCTGCCGGTCATCGCGCTGATCGGCGGCGGCCTTTTCTACATGATGGGCGGCCGCTACATCGAAACCGACAACGCCTATATCGGGGCGCAGAAGGTGCTGATCACGCCGGAGATCGCCGGCAAGGTCGTGCACGTCGCGGTGCGCGAGGGCCAGCACGTCAAGCCGGGCGACGAATTGTTCACGCTCGACAAGACGCCTTACGAGCTCAAGCTGAACGCCGCCAAGGGCAAGCTTGCCGCCGCGCGCAGCGCCTACGACAAGCTGATGACCAGCTACAAGTCGCTCAACGACCTGATCACGCTCGGCGAGAAGAACGTCGATCTCAAGCAACGCGACTATGACCGCAAGCTGAAGCTGGCGCAGAGCCAGGCCGGTTCGCAGGCCGACGTCGACACTTCGGCGAGCGGGCTGGTGACCGCCAAGCTCGAGCTGGAGTTCACCAAACAGCAGCGCGACACCACGCTGAACCAGTTGCTCGGCAACCCCGACCTCCCGATCGAACAGTTCCCCGAATATGCCCAGGCCCAGGCGGCGGTCGACAATGCGCAACGTGATCTCGCCAACACCGTGGTGCGGGCGCCGATCGCCGGCACTGCGACGCAGGTCGACAACATCCAGCTCGGCCGCTTCGTGCCGGCCGGCACGCCGGTATTCAGCGTGGTCGACGACCAGCAGCCGTGGGTCGACGCCAACCCGAAGGAGACCGAGATCACCTATCTGCGCGTCGGCCAGAAGGTGACGCTCGATGTCGATTCGTTCCCCGACCACACCTTCACCGGCACGGTGACCTCGGTCAGCCCCGGCACCGGCGCGCAGTTCTCGATTCTGCCGCCGCAGAACGCCAGCGGCAACTGGGTCAAGGTCGTGCAGCGCGTGCCCGTCCGCATCAGTTTCGACAAGGATGAGGCGACGCGCTTGCTGCGCGCCGGGATGAGCGTGAACGTGTCGATCGACACGCATCACAGCCGCTGGCCGTCATGGCTCGGCGGCGCTTCCGCCAAGGAAACCGCGAAGTAAGAAGTTCGTCACGCGATGAGCCCAGCCGCAACCAGCACGATGTCGCCGAAGACCCGGCGCACGCTGATCACGATCTGCGCCATGACGGCGACGATCATGCAGGCGCTGGACACGACGATCGCCAACGTGGCGTTGCCGTACATGCAGGGCTCGCTGTCGGCGTCGCTCGACCAGATCAACTGGGTCCTGACCTCCTACATCGTCGCCTCGGCAATCATGACGGCGCCGATCGGCTGGCTCGCCGATCGCTTCGGCCGCAAGAAGCTGTTCATCGTCTGTGTCGCCGGCTTCACCGTCGCCTCGCTGCTCTGCGCGCTGGCGCAGAACATCGAGGAGATCGTGCTATTCCGCCTGCTGCAAGGCATGGCCGGCGCGGCTTTGGTGCCGTTGTCGCAGGCGGTGCTGCTCGATTCCTATAGCGTCGAGGAGCGCTCCGGCGCCATGGCGATCTGGGGCATCGGCGTGATGCTCGGGCCGATCATGGGCCCGACCATCGGCGCCTGGCTGACCGACAATTACTCCTGGCACTGGGTGTTCCTGATCAACCTGCCGATCGGCGCCATTACCGTGGTGGGCCTGTCGCTGTTCATGCCGGAGACCAGGCTGCAGACGCATCTGCGCTTCGACTGGTTCGGGTTTCTCGCGCTCGCCGTCGGCATCGGCTCGCTGCAGATGCTGCTCGACCGCGGCGAGCAGGTCGGCTGGTTCGGCGCCAACGAGATCTGGATCGAGGCGATCATCTCGGTCTTCGGCTTCTACTATTTCTTCGCCCATTCGCTGACGACCGATGAGCCGTTCGTGCGGTTTGAGATGTTCAAGGACCGTAATTTCGTCTCCGGTGTCGTGTTCATGGTGGTCATTGGCGTGGTGCTGTTCGGCACCATGGCGCTGGTGACGCCGTTTATGCAGAACCTGCTCGGCTATCCGATCCAGACCGCGGGCTTCCTGCTCGGCTCGCGCGGCGTCGGCACGCTGCTGACGATGATGGTGGCGCCGCGGCTGATGAAGCACATCGAGGTGCGCTGGCTGATCCTCGCTGGCCTGCTGATTACTGGCGCGACCTTGTGGATCTTCACGGGCTTTTCGCTCGACACCACGCAGTATACCATCGTGACCACCTCGATCGCGCAGGGCGTCGGCCTCGGCCTCTTGTTCGTGCCGATCACCACCGCGGCCTTCACCACGCTGCCGGGACATCTGCGCACCGGCGGCACGGCGATCCTGACGCTGGTGCGCAACATCGGCTCGTCGATCGGCATCTCGATGGTGATCGCGCAGCTCACCAGCGAGACCACGGTCATGCACGCCCGGCTCGCCGAGGACGTGACGCCGTTCAACAACGCGCTGCAGATGCCGAACGTGAGCTCGATCCTCAGCACCACGACCGACGCCGGCCGCGCCATGCTCGACATGATCGTCACGCAGCAGGCGAACCTGATCGCCTATCTCAACGACTTCAAGCTGCTGATGGTCCTGACGCTGCTGGTCATCCCGCTGATCTTCATCATCGGCCGCTCGAAGCAGGCCGCGCCCGCCGGCGGCGGGCACGACGACGAACCGATCGTGATGGAGTAGGCGGCCTAGCCGCCGCCGAATTCCTTGCGGATTTTCTCGGAATGCGCGCCGAGCGCCGGCACCGCGCCGTAGCGGCGCTCCTCGCCGGCGAAGATCGGCGTCGGCGCTGGCGTCTTGACCGTGCCGGTCGGCGTTTCGACGGTGATGCGGCGCAGGTGCGGGTGCTTCAGCAGCAATTCCCAGTCGTTGACGCGGCCGAAGCCGATCTCGGCCTTGGCCAGCATCTCCTCCAGCACCGCCGCGTCATGCGTGGCGAACACGCGCGCGACGATGCCGTCGGTCTGCGGCCGGTTGGCGACACGCTGGATGTTGGTGGCGAAACGTTCATCGGTGCCGAGCGTGGCGTCGCCCAACACTTTTTCGGCCAGCACGCGCCATTCGCGGTCGTTCTGGATCGAGATCAGGATATCGCCGCCATCGCGCGTCTTGAACACGCCATAGGGCGAGATGCCGGCATGCGCGAGGCCGATGCGCTTGAACGGCGTGCCCCACTCGCCGTGCAGCAGCGGCACGGTCATCCATTCCGCCATGCCGTCGAACATGGAAATCGAAATCTCGGCGCCTTCACCGGACTTGCCGCGCGCGATGACCGCTTCGAGGATCGCCATGTAGGCGTTCAAGCCAGCGGCAATGTCGACGATCGACACACCGACGCGCGCCGGCGCATCCGGCCCGCCGGTGACGGAAGCCACGCCCGATTCCGCCTGGATGAGCAGGTCGTACGCCTTGCGCTGCGCATAGGGGCCAGTCTCGCCGTAGCCGGAGATCGAGCAGCAAATGAGCTTGGGATAATCCTTGCGCAGCCGCGCCACGGCGAAGCCGAGCTTGGCGAGCGCGCCGGGCTTGAGGTTCTGCACGAACACGTCGGCCTTGGTGAGCATGCGTTCGAGCAGCGCCTTGTCCTCGGCCTTGCCGAGATCGAGCGTCACGGATTCCTTGCCGCGATTGAGCCAGACGAAGTGCGTGCTCTCCCCGTGCACGACATGGTCGTAGTCGCGGGCGAAGTCGCCTTCCGGCCGTTCCACCTTGATGACGCGCGCGCCGGCGTCGGCCAGCCGGCAGGTGCACTGCGGCGCGGCGACCGCCTGTTCGATGGAGACGACGAGGACGCCGGAGAGGGGGAGGGGCATGGGTCGGTATCGCGTAAAATGTTCAGACTGTCATCGCCGGGCTTGTCCCGGCGATCCCGATTCATTGGTTACGCGATCTCCGCATAAAGATCACGCCATTCGGCATTGCGTTCGCCGATCAGTCGCGTTTTCCAAGCTCGAGGCCAGTGCTTGATATTCTTCTCGCGCTGAATGGCCTGATAAACTGAATCATGGACTTCGAAATATACAAGCTTGTCGATGCCATAGCGCTTTGTGTGTCCGGGCACCAATCCATTCTTGTGCTCATAGACACGTCGGACGAGGTCCTTTGTGACGCCCGTATAGATTGCGCCGCCTGAGCGGCTGGCAAGAATGTAGACGTAGGATTGGGCCACGGCCTGCCTTCCTGATCGGGATGGCCGGGACAAGCCCGGCCATGACAGGAAATGTGGCCGAGGCATTTCTACAAATCAATACGACCTGGGCAATCCCAGCACGTGCTCGGCCAGGTACGACAGGATCATGTTGGTCGAGATCGGCGCCACCTGGTAGAGCCGCGTCTCGCGGAACTTGCGCTCGACGTCGTATTCCTCGGCGAAGCCGAAGCCGCCGTGCGTCTGCACGCACATGTCGGCGGCGGCCCATGAGGCGTCGGCGGCCAGGAGCTTCGCCATGTTCGCCTCGGCGCCCATGTCGTCGCCCGCCTCGTAGCGGCGCGTCGCCTCGTGCACCATCAGTTCGGCCGCGCGCATCTGCGCATAGGCGCGGGCGATGGGAAACTGCACGCCCTGGTTCTTGCCGATCGGGCGCTCGAACAGGACGCGCTCCTTGGCGTAGTCGGTGGCCTTCTTGATAAACCACTTCGCATCGCCGATGCATTCGGCGGCGATGAGGATGCGCTCGGTGTTCATGCCGGAGAGGATGTAGCGGAAGCCGTTGCCCTCCTCACCGATCAGGTTCTCCGCCGGCACGCGCAGGTCGTCGAAGAATATCTGCGTCGTGGCGTGATTCATGATGGTGCGGATCGGCGTGATCGTCATCGACGTGCCGCGCGCGAGCCGCATGTCGACGAGGAAGACCGATAGGCCATCGGTGCGCTTCTTCACCTGGTCACGCGGCGTGGTGCGCGCGAGCAGCAACATCAGGTCGGAATGCTCGGCACGCGAGGTCCAGATCTTCTGGCCGTTGATGATGTAATGGTCGCCTTCCTTGCGCGCGGTGGTGCGCAGCGACAGCGTGTCCGTGCCGGAAGTCGGCTCGGTCACGCCGAAGGCCTGCAGGCGCAAGCTCCCGTCGGCGATCATCGGCAGATAGCGTTCCTTCTGCTCGTCCGAGCCGTGCCGCAGAATGGTGCCCATCGTATACATCTGCGCGTGGCAGGCGGCGCCATTGCCGCCGGAGGCGTGCACCTCCTCGAGGATCGCTGCGGCGGCGCTCACCGGCAGGCCGCTGCCGCCGTACTCCTCGGGGATCAGCGCGGCGAGATAGCCGGCTTCGGTCAGCGCGCGCACGAACGCGGTCGGGTAGGCGCGCTCGCGATCGAGGTCGCGCCAGTATTCGCCGGGGAAGCGCGCGCACAGCGCCCGCACGCTCTCGCGGATGTCGGGGTAGGTGTCGTGGGAGGCGTGGTGCTTGGCCATTTGTGTTCCGCGAATGTCAGGCACGGTTACCTCTCCCCGCGTGCGGGGAGAGGTCGGCCCGCCGTAGCGTCAGCGCAGGCGGGGCGGGTGAGGGGGCCTTACCGCAAATCCCAGCCTCTTGAAACGCCCCCTCACGCCGACCCTCTCCCCGCAAGCGGGGAGAGGGAGCAGGGCTACCGAACTTCCGCCCGGCCGTTATTGATCGCGATCACGTCGCGCTCGACGACGCGGGCACGAAAGCTGGCGACAGCGCCCTCGCGCCAGATTTCGGTACGGATGGTCTCGCCGGGAAACACCGGCGCCGAGAAGCGGCAGGCCATCGCCGTGAGCCGCGCCGGATCGTAGCCGCATAGGCTTTTCAGCAGCGCATGCCCGGCGACGCCGAAGGTGGCGAGTCCGTGCAGGATCGGCCGCGGATAGCCGCCGGCGCGGGCGAAGGCGGGGTCGGCGTGCAGCGGATTGACGTCGCCGGACAGCCGATAGATCAGCGCCGTCTCCGGCCGCGTCGGCAGATCGCAGACGATGTCCGGTGCGCGCTCCGGGATCGGATGCGGCGCCGGCGCTTCGCGCTTTGCGCCACCGAAGCCGCCGTCGGCGCGGCAGAAGGTGGTCTGGTTGATGGTGGCGAGCAGCGTTCCGCTCGTCTTGTCGATGATCTTGCGCTCGGAATAGATCAGCGCGCCTTTGTCCGCGCCCTTGTCGATAACGTCGAGAATACGCGTTCGGCCGATGACGGTAGCGGCCGGCGAGATCGGCGCATGCACCTGCACGGCGTGTTCGCCATGCACCACATGCGTCCAGGTGATGCCGAGTTCCGGCCGCTTGAACGTATAGGCGCTGTAGCCCTGCACGACCGGGAAAGTCGGCAGCACCTTCAAATTCTTTTCATAGACGAAGGCGAGCTCATTCTCGTCGGTCGGGTCCTGGCCGAGGCCGACGCCGAGCGCATAGAGGATGCAGTCCTTCGGGCCGTAGCTGTGCTCGACATCGGGGATGTCGAGCGCGAGCAGCTTGTCGGGATCGAGCGGCATTCGTCTTTCCAAAAATTAGAACCAGCCGCCGCCGTCGCGGCCGCGATTGGCGACGCTCGCCTCTTCGAGATCGAGCTCGTATTCGATGCGACGGCGCGCTTCGTCGGTGATCTTGCCGTCGCGCAGCAGCCCGAAAATGAAATCGCGTTCGGCCTCGATCAATTCCTTCTTGATATCGGCCGATAGCCGCAGCCGCGCCAGGCCGTCGCCGAGGTCGGCCGGCAGGATCTGCTGACGGCTCTCGTTGCGTGTGCGCAGCAGCGTGATGATGTCCTCCGGGATCGCGCGATCCGTGACCAGATCTTCGAGCCGGTCGATGACGCGTTTCAGCGCCGCCTGGCGCCCGGCGAGCTCCGCCTCGATCTCATGCCGATGCTCTTCAGCGCCGAGGCGGGTCAGGCCGAGCCAGCGCGCAACCCAAGGCAGCATCGTGCCCTGGCCGACCAACGTGATGATGATGACGCCGAAGGTGACGAACATGATCATCTCGCGTTCCGGGAACGGCGCGCCGGAAATCGTGACATACGGAATCGCCAGCGCGGCGGCGAGCGAGACGACGCCGCGCACGCCGGTGAACGACAGGAAGAACGGAAATTGCCACGGCGGCGAGGGATCGCGTTTCGCAACCGCCGGCACCAGCCAGCGCGGCAGATAGGTGGCCGGAAACACCCAGACGAAGCGCGCGACGATGGCGATCGCCGTCGTCACCGCGATCGCGATCAGGATTTCCGGCAGCGGGAAGTCATGCGACTGGTCGATCAGCATGCGCGCCTGCAGTCCGGTGAGCAGGAACACGAAGCCTTCGATCAGATAGACGATCAGGTCCCAGAAGAAGATGCCCTGCAGCCGGGTCGCCGACGAAATGAGCCGCGGCCCGTTCCAGCTCACCCACAGGCCGCAGGCGACGGTGGCGAGCACGCCGGAGCCGCCGAGATGCTGCGGCGCCCAGAAAGCGACGTAGGGCGTCATGATCGACAAAGTGATCTCGACGCGCGGATCGTGCGCCCATTGCCGCAGCTTGAGGCTGAGCCAGCCGATCGCGATGCCCCAGAATATCTCGCCGACGATGATCAGCGCGAACGTGCCGGCGGCCCGGCTCGGCGAGAAGGCGCCGGTCGCCGCAGCCGCCACCGCGAAGCGGTAGAGAATGAGTGCGGTGGCGTCGTTCGCCAGCCCTTCGCCCTCGAGCACGACGACGAGCCGGCGCGGCAGGCCGAGCCGGCGTGCGATCGCCAGCGGCGCCACCGTGTCCGGCGGCGCGATGATGGCGCCGAGCACGAAGCCCGTCGCCCATGAGAAATGCAGCAGGTAATGCGCCGCCGCGGCGATGGCGCAGGTGGTGAAGATGACGCAGCCGAAGGCGAGCAGCGTGATCGGCCGCAGGTTGAAGCGGAACTCGCGCCAGCTCATCGCTACGCCGGCCGAGTAGATCAGCGGTGGCAGGATGACGAGCAGCACGATCTCCGGCGCCAGCACCACCGGCGGCAGGCCGGGGATCAGCGCGACGCCGACGCCGGCGACCACCAGCAGGATCGACGGCGCGATGTGCAGTCGCCGCGCCACGACCGCGACCAGCGCCAGCACCGCCATCATCAGCAGCACGGTCTGGAAGACGTCGGTCATGGGCGGTGTGGTCCCCGGTACCGCGATGCGCGCAGGCGCGCTCGTGCGTCAGGATGGCGGAAATGGCGCTTGAAGCAAAGCCGGCTTTGCGTCCTCAGAGCAGGCCGGAGACCACGTTGATGGTCAGTGCCAGCACGGTGACGTTGAAGAAGAATGACAGCACGCCGTGCATGGTGGCGACGTGCCGCAGCGACTTGCTGGTGATGGCGACGTCTGAGACCTGCGAGGTCATGCCGATGACCAGCGAAAAATAGAAAAAGTCCCAGTAATCGGGGTCGTCGTCGCCGGGAAAATTGAGTCCGCCGATGATGCCGTCACGCCGCTCGCCGTAATATTCGTGCGCATAATGCAGGGCGAAGATCGTGTGCACGAAGAACCACGACAGCAGGATCGTGGCGATGGTGAGCCCGATCAGCACCGTCGCTTGCTCGTGCGGCGCCGACTTCGAGCCGCCGAGCGCGAAGATGATCGCCACGAGGCTGGCAAAGGTCGCCGCCATCGTCATGAGCAGGATGGCGAAAGCGCCTTCATCCTGCTCGGCGGCGCGGCGGCGGATGCGCTCGATGTCGCAACGCCACATGGTCCAATGGATGAGCAACAGATAGAGCGCGACGCCGATGTCCCAGCCCACCAGCAGGCGCGTCGCGAGCGGCGTGAACGGCGCCAGCGCGACTCCGGTCAGGCCGACGAGCGCGCCGATGATCAGATTGGCGTGCAGGCGCACGATCCGCACCGGCAGCGGCTTGAGCGGCAGTTGCGTTTTCTTGCTGGCGGCCATGGCGATTGGCGGGGGCTACGTCCGCCGGTTGGCGATGAAGCGCGCAGTGGCGCGCAGGACGTCGGCCTTGGCGCCGAACGGCTTGAGCACGCTCTCGGCCTCGGCGACGAGCGCGTCGAGCTTGGCATGGGCGCCCTCGATGCCGAGGGCGGTCACGAGCGTGCCCTTGCCGGCGGCGGCATCCTTGCCGGCGGCCTTGCCGAGCGTCGCCGTGTCGCCTTCCACGTCGAGCAGGTCGTCGGCGATCTGGAACGCCTGGCCGACGATGGCGCCGTAGCGGTCGATCGCCGCGCTCGCGGCCGCATCGGCTTTGCCGAGGATGCCGCCGGCGCGGCAGGCGAAGCGCAACAGCGCGCCGGTCTTCATGGCCTGCAAGGTGATGATCTCGCTCTCGGAGAGCGCGCGCTTGGCCTCGAAGCGGCCTTCGGCGGCGAGGTCGAGCATCTGGCCGCCGACCATGCCGCCGATGCCGCCGGCGCGGCCGAGTTCGCGCACCAGGGCGGTGCGCACGTGCGCGTCCGGGTGCACCTCCTCGCGGGCGAGGATGTCGAAAGCCAAGGTCAGCAGGGCGTCGCCGACGAGGATGGCGGTCGCTTCGTCGAAAGCCTTGTGGACGGTTGGCCGGCCGCGGCGCAGGTCGTCATTGTCCATCGACGGCAGGTCGTCGTGCACCAGCGAATAGCAATGCAGGCATTCGAGCGCACAGCCCGCGAGCAGGGGCCCGTGGCCGGTGGCGCCGAACAAGGCCGCACTCTCGACCACCAGGAACGGCCGCAGGCGCTTGCCGCCGCCGAGCACGGCGTGGCGCATGGCCTCCATCAGCCGCGGCGGGCGGACGACCTCGCCCGGCAGCGCATCGTTGCCGAGCAGGCGTTCGAGGGCGGTCTCTGCCTCGCCGGCGACGGCCGTGAGGCGGCGGGAGAAATCGTGGTCGGGAACTGCGTCCATGGGCTCTTGTTAGCCTCATCGCCGCAGGGACGGCAATCGGCGTGTGGAAATGAGTTAATGTTCCCCGCCATGCCCCGTTCCCGCGCCAACCCGCACCGCATGAGTGTCGCCCACGATATCCTCGGCCTGTCCCGCCGGTCGCGGCCGCTGCGGATCATCCTGATGGCGCTGCTCGGGCTGATCCTGCTGCCCTACCTGCTGACGCCGCTCTACGCTGTCATGGAGCCGGTCTCGACCATGATGATCTGGCGGCGGATCGCCGGCGAGCCGGTGGTGCGCACATACGTCCCCCTGTCGCGCATCTCGTCCAACCTGCAACTCGCCGTGATCATCGCCGAGGACGGACGCTTCTGCGAGCATTGGGGGGTCGACTTCCAGGGCATTCAGGCCGCGCTCGACAGCGCCGACAATATCGAGGACATGCGCGGCGGCTCGACCATCACCCAGCAGGTGGCCAAGAACCTGTTTCTCTGGAATTCGCGCAGCTACATCCGCAAGGCGCTCGAATTCCCGCTGGCCCTCTGGGTGGATCTGGTCCTGTCGAAACGGCGGATCCTCGAAATCTACCTGAACGTCGCGGAATGGGGTCCGAGCGGCCAGTTCGGGGTGGAGGCGGGCGCGGAGTACGCTTTCCACAAGCCGGCCCGCGACCTGAGCCGCTACCAGGCGGCGCTGCTCGCCTCGACGCTGCCCAATCCGCACGACCGCAGCGCCCGCCATCCGGGACCGGGCCTGCGGCGGCTGGCCGGGCTCTACGAGGCCCGCGCCGGCCGCTCGCCCGAGGCCGCCGCTTGCGTCCGCAGGCGCTGACGGGGCTAGCCTTATCGCGGCCCTTCCACTATAAGCCCGCCCAAACCGGCATGACGGACCCTTTTTCGGCGGTTCCGCGCCGTTCCGAGCTATTCTGGAGTTAGACGATGGCTGTTCCGAAGCGAAAAACCTCGCCCTCGCGCCGCGGCATGCGCCGCTCGGCCGACGCGCTCAAGCGCCCCTCCTATATCGAGGACAAGGATTCGGGCGAACTTCGCCGCCCGCACCACATTGATCTGAAGACCGGCATGTACAAGGGCCGGCAGGTCCTGAAGGTGAAGACCGAGGCCTGATCGGCCCGGCCAGTCGGAGGAAAGCTCGCATGTCCTTGCTCGGCTTTCCTCTGCTGCTGATCACCTTCGCCGTCTACAACATCGTCGCCTTCCTGATGCCGGGCGTCGCCTGGACCGGCACGCTGTTCAGCGTGCACATGGTCTCGGGCGCCGACTGGACCATGTCCGCCAGCGATCTTCTCATCACGCTCGCCATCCTGCTGCTCGCGGGCGAGGTGGTGAAGTCGACGCGCATCGGCGTACGCACCATCGTCGATCACAGCCTGTCGCTGGTGCTTTTCCTCGCGATGCTGGTCGAGTTTTTGCTGGTGAAGGCGACCGCCACCGGCACCTTCTTCGTCCTCATGGTCATCAGCTTCGTCGACGTCATTGCCGGCTTCGCCGTGACGCTACGCTCGGCGCAGCGCGACCTCACGGTCGAGGGCGTCGGCGGGCATCTCCCCACCTGATCTTATAAATTTCAGATTTGCCATGAGCCGCGACTTCCAGCTCCCGGGTCGCTCGCCGGTCATTGCCATGAACGGCATGGCCGCGACCTCGCATCCGCTCGCCACTTTGGCGGCGATCGATATCCTGCGTGCCGGCGGCACGGCCGCCGACGCGGCGGTGGCCGCGGTTGCCACGCTGTGCGTGGTCGAACCGCACATGACCGGTATCGGCGGCGATTGCTATGCGCTGGTGGCGAAGCCGGACAGGCCGGTGTGGGGCTACAATGGTTCCGGGCGCTCCGGCGCCAAGGCGTCGTACGAGGCGCTGCGCGACGCTGGGCTGCGCGCGATCGGCAATTCCATTCACGCCGTCACCGTGCCCGGCTCGATCGATGCGTGGGAGCAGGTCCTCAAGACGCACGGCCGCTTCGGCCTCGATCGCGTGCTGCGCGCGGCAATAGGCTATGCCGAAGACGGCTTCCCGGTCGCGCCGCGCGTCGCCTGGGATTGGCAGCGCCACGTCGCCAAGCTCGCGGCCGATCCCGGCGCGTCGAAGCATTACCTGTTCAACGGCAAGGCGCCGCGCGAAGGCGACGTCATCCGCTTTCCGGCTTTGGCGCAGACGCTGAAGACCATCGCCGCGAAAGGCACCAAGGGCTTCTACGAGGGCGACGTCGGTGCAGAGATGGCGGCGACGGTTGCGGCACGCGGGGGGTTCCTTACCGAACAGGACTTCGCCAATCATCGCGGCGATGCGGTCGCACCGATCTCGACCAGCTACCGCGGCATCGATCTCATCGAGATCCCGCCGAACGGGCAGGGCCTTACCGCGCTGGTGATGCTCAACATCCTCGAGAATTTCGATATCAAGTCGCTCGATCCGGTCGGGCCCGAGCGCTTCCATCTGGTGCTGGAAGCGGCGCGCATCGGCTACGCCGTGCGCGACACGCATCTTGCCGACGCCGACCACATGCGCACGCCGGTCGTCGCGCTCAACGACAAGGCCTGGGGTAGGAAGCTCGCGTCGCTCATCGACATGAACAAGCGCGGCGACCTGCCGGCTGCGCCGGCACCGGGCAGCAACACGGTCTACCTCACCGTGGTCGACAAGGACCGCACCGCGGTGTCGTTCATCAATTCTCTGTTTTCGAGCTTCGGCACCGGCATCTGCACCGAGAAGTCGGGTGTGCTGCTCACCAATCGCGGCGCCTGCTTCACCCTGGCGCCCGATCACCCGAATACGTTCGGCCCGGCCAAGCGGCCGATGCACACCATCATCCCCGCGCTGGCGATGAAGAACGGCCGCTGCGACATGAGCTTCGGCGTCATGGGCGCGCACTACCAGCCGATGGGCCATGTGCAGATCATGATGAACATGATCGACTACGGCATGGACGTGCAGCAGGCGATCGATTGCCCGCGCTTCTTCTGGGAAGGCGACAAGGTCGAGGTCGAAACCGGCACGCCGCAGCGGACCATCGACGGCTTGTGTGCGCGTGGCCACGATGTCGTGCTTTGCGATCAGCCCTGGGGCGGCGCGCAGACAATCAAGATCGACTGGGACCGCGGCGTACTCATCGCCGGCTCCGAGCCGCGCAAGGACGGCTGTGCGCTGGGCTATTAGAACTTCAGGTTGGCGACGGCGCGATAGGCCGCCAGTGCCTCGGCGGGTTCGGCGCGGCGCCTGGCGCGTGTTTGCGGCGCTTGCACCTTGGTCGCGATCAACTGGGCGAGGAAGGCGGCATCGCCGCGCGTCTGGGGGGAGGCCTCGCGCGCCGGCGCGGCGGCAAGGATGGTCAGGGCGCGGCTCGCGCTTCGGGAAGGCGTGGCGACAGCGACCGGCCGACGGCCGTCGCCTCCGAACGCTCCCTCTCTGCTGCGGCCGATACGCATCGCGTTTCTGTACCAATGCGGGACACCATCGCCCGCTCTGCCAACGACATGGCAATGGCCGTGCCGTTAACTCTTTCAAGTTGTAAACGCGCTGGAATCGGCGGCTTTTCCTAATTGTTTAAGGGTTGTCCGTAGCTTCCAGTGACGTCTTTCGCAGAAGCAACACGCAGGCACCGCCTCGCGTTCCCGAAAAGGGGCAGTCGTGATCCAGAACGGTCAGCCGGCGGGCGTCCCCGACGCTGCGGACATCCTCCGCTCGATCGGCGAGGCCGCCTATGACTGGCGGCTGGACAGCGACGCGCTCGTCTGGTCGCCGCATGCCGCCACGTTGCTCGGCACCGCGCCGGCGGAGATCGCCAGCGGCCGCGCCTTCGCCGCGCATGTCGAAGCCGAGGCGGGGCAGAGCCGCGCCGACGCCCTGCAGCAGGCGGGCCAGCGCGATCTCGGCGCGGGCGTGCCCTACCAGCTTCAGTATCGGTTCAAATCCGGAGACGACACGCTCTGGATCGAGGACGTCGGCCGCTGGTTCGCCGGCGCCGATGGCAAGCCGCAGCGCGCACATGGCATCGTCCGCCGCATCGACGAACGCGCCGAGCGCGAGCGCAAGCTCGAGCGGCTGTCGAAATTCGATCCCCTGACCGGCGAGCTCAATCGCCAGGCGCTGACCGACGTGCTCACCGGCACGCTCGAGCAGACGGTGCGCGCACGCGGATCCTGCGGCTTCCTGCTCGCCTCGATCGATCATCTCGGGCGGCTCAACGAATCCTACGGTTTCGACGTCGCCGAGGAGGTGATCGCGCAAGTCGCCAGACGGCTGCGCGGGCGGCTGCGCGGCAAGGACCATCTCGGTCGCATCTCCGGCAACAAGTTCGGGCTGGTGCTGACCAGTTGCACGCCCGACGAGATGGCGGTCGCCGCCGACCGTCTGCTCGCCGGCGTGCGCGAGGAGCCGCTTGCCACCTCGGCCGGGCCGGTTGCGGTCACCGTCACCGTCGGCGGCGTCACCGCGCCGCGTCACGCGCGCAGCGTGGGAGAGATCTTCAGCCGCGCGCTCGACGCGCTCCACGACGCGCGCGCCAAACGGCACGGTTCGTTCGCCGCCTATCGGCCGAACATCGAGCGCGACGCCCAGCGCCGCGAAAGCGCGCGCGCGACCGACGAGATCGTCGCCGCGCTCAACGAGCGCCGCATCGCGCTCGCCTTCGAGCCGGTGGTCGAGGCGTCGACGCGCAGGCTCGCGTTCTACGAATGCCTGATGCGGGTGAAGCGCGCCGACGGGAGCAACGCACATGCCGGCGAGATCGTGCCGGTGGCGGAGAAGCTCGGGCTGGTGCGCATGCTCGACTACCGCATGGTCGAATTGGCCGTGCAGGAGCTCGTCGACGCGCCGCAACTGAACGTCAGCGTCAACGTCGCGCCTGCCTCGACGCTCGATCCTAACTGGTTGTCGGGTCTGGCGGCGCTGCTGCGCGCCCATTCGGGCACGGCCGAGCGGCTGACCGTCGAGATCACCGAGACCGCCGCCATCCAGGACATCGACGACACGCGCGGCTTCGTCCGCCGCCTGAAGGATCTCGGCTGCCGTATCGCCATCGACGACTTTGGCGCCGGCCACACCTCGTTCCGTAACCTGCGCCGGCTCGGCGCGGACATCGTCAAGATCGACGGCGAGTTCGTGCAGAACATCGTCAAGTCTGAGGAAGACCGCGCCTTCGTGCACACGCTCATCGACCTGTCGCGCCGGCTCGGGCACAAGACAGTCGCCGAATGGGTGCAGGACGAGGCGGCGGCCGCGCTGCTCGTCGGCTGGGGCTGCGATTATCTGCAGGGCGCGCTGGTGGGGCTCGCCTCGACCGAGCGGCCGTGGAGCGGCGGCAACGGCCATAACGGCCACGCCGCCAGCGGCTAAAGCGCTACTCCGCGCCGCCGCCGCCCGACATCTTGTCGAGGCGCTTCTGCATGTCGTCGAGCTGACGCTTCAAGTCGTCCATGTCGCTGCCGCCCGATGCGGCCTGCTTCTCCGGCGCCGCCGCGGGTTTTGCCTGCGGCCGGCCGAACGGCGCAAACATGGCGAAGGTCTTCTCGAACATCTCCATGTTGCGGCGGACATGTTCTTCCATCGGTCCGAAGCCGACATTGCCGAAGGCCTGCGCCATCTGCTCGCGGAACTTGTCCTGCTGGCTGGTCAGCGACTGCATCGACTGTTCGAGATAGCGCGGCACCAGCATCTGCATGCTGTCGCCGTAGAAACGGATCAACTGCCGCAGGAAGGTGATCGGCAGCAGGCTCTGCCCTTCCTTGTTCTCCTGCTCGAAGATGATCTGCGCCAGCACCGAGCGGGTGATGTCGTCGCCGCTCTTGGCGTCGTAGACCACGAAGTCCTCGCCGGTCTTGACCATGGTGGCGAGGTCTTCAAGCGTGACGTAGGTGCTTGTTCCGGTGTTGTAGAGCCGCCGGTTGGCGTATTTCTTGATTGTGACCGGCTCTTTGTCTTCTGCCATGTCCGCACGCTTCCCCCTGCCTGTGTGACAGCATAACCACTGGCCAGCACCGCGGCCAACCCCCTTTTGTGGCGGCGCGGCAGGGCGGATTGCGGCACCGCCCACCCTTGCGCCCAGAGCGGAAAACCGCCACTTCTCAGGTGCCTTGCCGATGGGCCGCAGCGTTGACAGCCGCGTCCTGCTTCTCAAGGATGCGGCACTGCCGAAAGCCGGTCCCTGCCTCGCCCGATGACCGCAAATGACCGCAACAGGAGTTTTCGATGAAAGACGACATCGTCATCGCCAGTGCCGCCCGCACGCCGGTCGGTGCGTTCAACGGGGCTTTTGCCAATCTTCCTGCCCATGAACTCGGCAAGACGGCGATCAAGGCGGCGCTCGACCGCGCCGGGCTGACCGGCGACCGGGTCAGTGAGGTGATCATGGGGCAGATTCTCACCGCCGGTCAGGGGCAGAACCCGGCACGGCAGGCTTCGATCGCCGCCGGCATCCCGGTCGAGAGCCCCGCATGGGGCGTGAACCAGCTCTGCGGCTCCGGCTTGCGGGCGGTGGCGCTCGGCTATCAGGCGATCCTCAATGGCGACAGCGACATCGTCGTGGCCGGCGGCCAGGAATCGATGAGCATGGCGCCGCATGCGCAGTACCTGCGCGGCGGCGTGAAGATGGGCTCGGTCGAACTCATCGACACGATGATCAAGGATGGCCTGTGGGACGCCTTCAATGGCTATCACATGGGCAACACGGCGGAGAACGTCGCCAAGCAGTGGCAGATCACCCGCCAGCAGCAGGACGAGTTTGCGGTCGCCTCGCAGAACAAGGCTGAGGCGGCGATGAAGTCCGGCCGCTTCAAGGACGAGATCGTCCCGGTGACCATCAAGGGCCGCAAGGGCGACACCGTCGTCGACACCGACGAATATCCGAAGGCGGGCGTCACGGTGGAAGGCATCGCCAAGCTGCGTCCGGCCTTCGACAAGGAAGGCACGGTGACTGCCGCTAATGCCTCGGGCATCAATGACGGCGCCGCCGCGGTTGTGCTGATGAAGGCGTCGGAAGCCGCCAAGCTCGGCCACACGCCGCTCGCGCGCATCGTCTCGTGGGCGCATGCCGGCGTCGATCCGGCGATCATGGGCACCGGCCCGATCCCGGCCTCGCGCGCCGCGCTCAAGAAGGCCGGCTGGACCACCGCCGACCTCGACCTCATCGAGGCCAACGAGGCCTTCGCCGCGCAAGCCTGCGCCGTCAACAAGGATCTCGCCTGGGATACCTCCAAGGTCAACGTCAATGGCGGCGCCATCGCCATCGGCCATCCGATCGGCGCATCCGGCGCGCGCATCCTGACGACGCTGCTCTACGAGATGCAGAAGCGCAACGCCAAGAAGGGCCTCGCAACGCTCTGCATCGGCGGCGGCATGGGCATTGCCATGTGCGTGGAGCGGTAGCGAACACGCACCAGCGAAGAGGCGTCGAGCGGTAACGAACGAGTACCGGACAGGGCGCGTCGGCGCTCGCGAAGACGCACCTCGCGTCGCACAAAATTTGCACTTGATCTACGTCATGGCCGGGCTTGTCCCGGCCATGCACGTCTTTAAGCTGTCATCGGATGCGGACATGCATGCCGGCGTGGGGTCGGGCATGTCGGGACGCACTGGGAGGATCTGAAATGGCGCGTGTTGCTTTGGTCACCGGCGGAACCCGCGGCATCGGAGCCGCGATCAGCAAAGCGCTGAAGGCCGCCGGCTACAAGGTGGCGGCCAACTACGGCGGCAACGACGAGGCGGCGCAGAAATTCAAGGCCGAGACCGGCATCCCCGCGTTCAAGTGGGACGTATCGTCGTTCGAGGCCTGCAGCGAGGGCATCAAGAAGGTCGAGGCCGAACTCGGCGCGGTCGAGGTGCTGGTCAACAATGCCGGCATCACCCGCGACGCTCCGTTTCACCGCATGACGCTCGACCAGTGGCAGCAGGTGATCGGCACCAACCTCGGCTCGCTGTTCAACATGACGCGGCCGGTGTGGGAGGGCATGCGCGCGCGCAAGTTCGGCCGCATCGTCAACATCTCGTCGATCAACGGCCAGAAAGGCCAGTTCGGCCAGGTGAACTACTCGGCGGCGAAGGCGGGCGATCTCGGCTTCACCAAGGCCTTGGCGCAGGAAGGCGCGCGCGCCGGCATCACCGTCAACGCCATCTGTCCCGGCTACATCAACACAGAGATGGTGCAGGCGGTGCCGAAGGACGTGCTGGAGAAGTCCATCCTGCCGCAGATTCCGATCGGCCGCCTCGGCGAGCCGGAGGAGATCGCGCGCTGCGTCGTGTTCCTCGTTGCCGACGACGCCGGCCTGATCACCGGCGCGACGCTGACCGCCAACGGCGGGCAGTATTTCACTTAGTTTGTGTTGACGCGGCGCGTCGTCAGTCGCGGCGCGCGCATCGACAAGCGCCGCGCGGGTTCCGTCGCCGGATCAGAAAAATCCGATCGACTCGCAGCCCGATCCAGCCTTGACGTGGCCCTTGTTGCGCCGGCCGGGCACGTCGACGATGTGCATGGTGCCGTCGCCCTGGCAGCCGACGAACAACTCGTCTCCCCTGAAGGCGAAATCCATCGGCTGGCTGCCCACGGGAATCGCCGACTGGTTGCCGAACGTGCCGGCATCCATGATGCTGAGCTTGTTGCTGTTGGTGTTCGAGACGACCAGCAGTCGGCCATCCGGCGAATAGCGCGCGATCTGCGCCGGTTTTTCGACGCCTTCGAGGTCCACCGTGCGTACGACCTTGCCTGCCGCGGTGTCGATGACGAACACCGCCGGGCTCTCGTCGCTCACGGCAATGACGGTCTTGCCGTCCTCGGACACGGCGATGCCGGCGAGCGGCTGCGGCGTGGCGATCTTGCCGATGAGCTTGCGGTTCGGCAGATCGATCACGGAGACCGTCGCGTCCTCCTCGTTGTCGGTATAGATGCGCTGGCCGTCGGCGGGGATGGCCAGGCGATGACCGTTGGTCGAGCCGGAGTCGATGGTGTCGATCACGCGGTTCGTCGCCGGATCGATCACCGCCACCTTGGCGCTGTTCTCGCAGGTGATATAGATCAGCCCGTCTTTAGCGCGGCGCAACGTGTGCGGTGCGCTGAGCGGCGACAGGTCGATCGTGTGCACGTGTTTGCGCGCCAGGCAGTCGATCACCAGCAGCAGATGTCCGGGATTTGGATTTCGGCCGTGGATGCCGTCGCCGAAGATCGGCACGTAAGCGCGCCCGGTTTCCGGGATGATGAGCAGTTCGTGCACCGTTTTCTGGAAGCCGTCGAGGACGGTCTCGGTCGCGTAGGTGCGCGGGTCGAGGAACAGGATCTTGGTGCCGATCTTGTCGACCCCGATCATACCGCGCACGTCGTTTTGGCTCACCATCTCATTTCCCCCGCATTGATCGATGGCGCCCGGTTGCTCCGGGCGTCCAGCTCTTCACCCATTCAGCGTCGGCGCTTCGCGCTCTTCTTGCGCGCCGGCTTCGCCGCCTTCGCGGGTTTGCGTGCGGCCGCCTTGCGCTTCTCCGGTCGCCACGTGCCCTCCGCCTTGTCCAGCCGCACGTTCCAGTATTCCCAGGCGCGCGCCACAGGGCTCGGCTGCAGATTGTAGTCGCCGGCGAGCCGCGTCTCCTCGGCATTGAGCGGCGAGACGTGGCCGAGCGCATGCGCCTGGATCTGCATGCCGGCGTTGCGCGTCGTGTAGATGGTGCGGAACACGAGTTCCTGCAGCGTGCGGCCGGCGACCGTCGCGCCGTGCCGCCGCATCAGCACCAGCCAGTTGTCGCCGAGCGCGCGCGCCAGCGACGCGCCTTCCTCCGGCTTGGCGACGATCAAAGTCGTGTTGCCGAAGTCGTCGCGCTGGTCCCAGAACGGAACCGCGGCGCCCATGGTGGCGCCGAGATGATAGACCGGCTTGAGGTCGGTTCCGGAAATGCAGAACGGCAGGATCGACGCGGCGTGATGATGGCACACCGCCATCACCTCCGGCCGCGCCTTGTAGATTTCGCCGTGAATCACGCGCTCCCCATAGAGACGCACGGCCGGCGGCTTCACCGGCTCGGAATTGAGGGTGAATTCAAGGACGTCCTCGGGCTGGATCAATTCGGGTGCGCGCGAGCGCGACAGCAGATAGCGGTTGGGGTCGTTCGGGTGGCGCATGCTGATGTGGCCGAAAGCGTCGAGCACGCCTTCGTTGGCCACGATCCGGTTGGCGCGGGCGACTTGTTCGCGCGCTTCATCGAGCGGCATCGGCACTGGCTTTACCCCTTCGTGACTGTCGGCCCGGTTTTGTGCCGGGTGGCGCCTCGCTTGTCCAGCCGGGGAGGCTACGCTAAGCGCAGCACGGTCACACCGGGGGCTCATGTCTTCCTTGCGCGCAACGCTCATCGGCTTTTCGGCGATCCTGATGTGGTCGCTGCTCGCCGTATTGACCGTACTGACGGGCCAGGTGCCGCCGTTCCAGCTGCTCGCCATGACCTTCGCCGTCGGCGGCGTCTTTGGCGTTGCCCGGGTGGCGCAGCAGGGCGCGCTCGGCGCGCTGTGCCAGCCGTTGCAGGTCTGGGCGCTCGGCGTCGGCGGGCTGTTCGGCTACCACGCGCTCTACTTCACCGCGCTGCGGCTGGCGCCGCCGGCGGAAGCCGGCCTGCTCAATTATTTCTGGCCGCTGCTGATCGTGCTGTTCTCCGGCCTGTTGCCGGGCGAGCGGCTGCCGCTGAAATCGGTCGCTGGCGCGCTGCTCGGGTTCGCCGGCACGATCGTCCTGTTCCTCGGCAAGGGGCTGACATTGGCGCTCGACCACACGGCCGGCTACGCCGCCGCCGTGTGCGCCGCCTTCGTGTGGGCAGGCTACTCGGTGCTGTCGCGCCGCCTCGCCAACGTGCCGACGGCAACCGTCGCGGGCTTCTGCATCGCCACCGCGGTGCTCGCCGCTCTCGCGCACATGCTGACCGAAACGACGGTATGGCCGCAGGACGTCACGCAATGGCTGGCGGTGGTGCTGCTCGGCGTCGGCCCGGTCGGCATCGCCTTCTATGTCTGGGACATCGGCGTCAAGCGCGGCGACATCCGCCTGCTCGGCGTCGCGTCCTACGCCGCGCCGATCCTGTCGACGGCGTTTTTGGTGCTCGCCGGATTCGCCGAAGCGCGGGCCAGTCTTGCGCTGTCGGCGCTGCTCATTTCCGGCGGCGGCCTCATCGCGGCGTCGGGACGGACGACAAAATGATCAGCGCGGCGAGAAGTCCTTCGCCGCCAGCTCGAACGTGTCGAACATGAAGCCCGGCGCCACGGTGCAGCCGACCAAGGTCCAGTCGCCGAGGCTCTCCGCCGCCTGCCAGGCGCGCGCCGGCACCGTGGCCTGCGGCGCCTCGTCGGCATGGACATCCGGGCCGAGGCGGACGATCTCTTCCTTCACGCCGTCGACGATCTCCAGCTTGAGCGGCGCGCCGGCGTAGTAGTGCCAGATCTCGACGGCGTCGATGCGGTGCCAGTGCGAACGCTCGCCGCGCGCCAGCAGGAACAGGATGGCGGTGGAAGCGGGACGGCCGTCGATTAGGTGCGTGTCGCGAAATGTCTCGCGGTAATGGCCGCCTTCCGGATGCGGCTTCAGCGCGAGCTTGACGACGATCTCGGCGGCGGTGGGATAAGGCACGGTCAGAACTTGTTCTTCCGCGCCCTGATTTCTGCGAACACCTCCGCTGCCGGCTTGCCGCTCATGCCGACATTGGCGGCGACGTCGGCGCGGTCGGCGCGAAGGAACGGGTTTTCCGCCTTCTCCGCCCCGATGGTCACGGGGATGGTCGGCTCGCCTTTCTCGATCTGCGCCTTCGCCTGTGCCTCGCGCGCGGCCAGCGCCTTGTTGTCCGGCTCGACGGTGCGGGCGAATTTGATGTTCGACAGCGTGTACTCGTGGCCGCAGTAGATTTGCGTGTCGTCCGGCAGGTCGCGCAGTTTCTTCAGCGACGTCCACATCTGCGCCGGCGTGCCCTCGATGACGCGGCCGCAGCCGATGGAGAATAACGTGTCGCCGACGAAGGCGAGCTTGTCGGCGTGGAACCAGTAGGAGATGTGGCCGGCGGTATGGCCGGGCGTCTCGATCACGTTGGCGGCGAGATTGCCGACTTTCACCGTGTCGCCCTCTTTCACGACTTCGTCGACTGCGGGGATTTTGGCGGCCTCCCCGGCGGGCGCGACGACGCGGCATTTGTGCCGCTCCTTCAGCGCGCGGATGCCGTCGGTGTGGTCGGCGTGATGATGCGTGACGAGGATGTCGGTCAGCTTCCAGCCGGTCTCCTTCAGCGCCGCTTCGACGGGAGCCGCTTCCGGTGCGTCGATGGCCGCCGTGGCCCCGGTCTCGGGGTCATGCAGGAGCACGCCGAAATTGTCGGACAGGCAGCGGAAAAGCCGGGTCTGGGCGGGCATGGGGCGGTCCTTCTTACGGTCGGCGGAGCTTTACCATGCCCGGCAATCCGCGTGCACGTCCCGGGGTTTCACTGCGCCTCGCCGGGCCCGAAATGTGGTAATCCTCGCCACCATGTCGATCGACGTCGTTGATCTGCGCAATTTCTACAGCCAGCGGCTCGGGGTGGTCGCCCGCCGCTTCATCGGCCGCGGCATCCGCAGGCTGTGGCGCAATACCGCGGGCCAAAGCGTGCTCGGCGTCGGCTATGCGACGCCCTATCTCGGCCTCTTCCGCGAGGAGGCCGAGCGCTGTCTCGCTTTCATGCCGTCGGGGCAGGGGGTGGTGAAATGGCCGACCAGCCGTCCCGCGCTGGCGGCTTTGGTCGACGAGTTCGATCTGCCGCTGCCGGACGCCAGCGTCGACCGCATCTTGCTGGTGCATCACCTGGAGATGACGCACGATCCTGCGGCGCTCTTGCGCGAGGTGTGGCGCGTGCTGGCGCCGAGCGGCCGATTACTCGCGGTGATTCCGAACAGACGCGGCGTCTGGGCGCGCACGGACACGACGCCGTTCGGCCATGGCCGGCCCTATTCGCGCAGCCAGATCAACCAGCTTCTGCGCGAGACCTGGTTCACGCCGACCGGATGGAGCGAGGCGCTCTACGTGCCGCCGGTCGAGCGCGGCTGGTTCCTGCGCGCGGCGTTCGCCTGGGAGCGCACCGGCGCGACCTTGTCGGCGCCGTTCGCCGGCGTGCATCTCGTGGAAGCGAGCAAGCAGGTCTATCGCGCGATCCCGGCGCGCCGCGTCAAGCGACGGCTGGTGCCGGCGCTCGAGCCTGCGCTGGCACCGGCGCCGTCGCCCAAATCGATTTGATTATTTATTCCGTCTGACCCTGGTCGCCGTCGCCCGCGCTCGGCTGGCCGCCGAAATCGGCGCGCTCCGGACGGAAGCCGCCGCCACTGCCGCCACGCCGGCGGCGACGCCGGTGATGGCCGAAGCGGTCGCCGCGCTCGCCCTGCTGTTGCTGCTCGTGACCGTTGGCGGCGCCGTTCTGCTGCGCCGGCTGGCCGCCGGTGATGAAGGCGGGCAGGCCTTCGTTCACGTCCGGCTCGCCGCCATAGGGCTGCGGCTGGTGCTGCTGCGCCGGTTGGCGCTGCTGCGCCGGCTGCTGCTGCTGGCGCGGCTGCTGCTGATCGCGCGGCGGGAAGGGCTGCGCCTCGCGCGGCAGAAAAGGCTGCTGCTGCGGCTCGCGCGGGCCGAAGCTTGGCTCGTTCTGGCCCATGTAGGGCTGATCGTCGCCGTCGTCGTCGAAATTGTCGTCGGCGGCGCCCTGCGGCACGCCCTGCTGCTGGTTGTTGTAATAGGGATTCTGCTGGCGGAATTGCTCCTGCGCCACGGCGATCAGGCGGAAGTAATGCTCAGCGTGCTGATAATAATTTTCGGCCGCCACCGGGTCGCCGGAGCCCTGCGCGTCGCGCGCGAGCTGGATGTACTTCTCCGCGATGTGCGAGGCGGTGCCGCGAATCTTCACGTCGGGGCCGTTCGACTCGTAGACCCGAGTCAGCGGGTTTTGACTCTTCCGGTGGTTACCACCCCGACCCCGCATGCGCTTCTGACCGTTTCTCATGTGCCTGTTCGCCGACCTTCTGTTGTGCGGCGGCGTTCGCCGCACGCATCGCTTTCAGTTATGCAAGTCCAGACCAAATTAACCGCGCGGCCGGACCTGCGATCTGCCCGCGCCCAAAACTGGAGCTCAATCCAGAGCTATCGTGCCTTCGCTTATCGCGATAACAGCAGCAACCCCTTGGCCGCGGTTCATCCTGCGGCGTTGCCTACCTCTCGTTCAAACGCATCGATCGTTGTCTAGAATGGTGATGCGTCCAACCGCTGAAGTGTTCAGACCCGTGCTGGCGTCTGCCCCTATCCGACTTAGTCTTACCTTCGTTGCTAAGCCGGGTTTTCATCGTCCGCCTTGCGCCGCGGCCACACAGAGCGATTACTCCGGGGTTCCTGCGCGCAATGTTCTCGGGTCGATTCCGTAACCCGAAGCTAGTCGTTTCCGGGGGTTATTCCAAGTGCTTTTTTGGCGATTTTCCCAGCCCTGCAATTTCGCCGTAGCCTGATGCAGCCGGCTCATGGTGCTTGCACAGGGCGCAAAGAGGCGACCAGAGCGCGCGGAATGCCGCCCAGGTCGTCCTTGATCGAGCGGATCGCAAGCCCGGATGCCTCGAATAAAGTCCCAACAGCATCGCCCTGGCCGATGCCCAGCTCGACCACCAGCCGGCCGCCGGGCGCCAGCAGCGCCGGCGCCGCCGCCGCGATCGCCCGGTACGCATCAAGGCCGTCCGTGCCGCCGTCGAGCGCCAGCCGCGGATCGTAGTCGCGCACTTCGAGATCGAGCGAGGCGATGGCGCCGCGGGCGATGTAGGGCGGATTGGAGACGATCAGATCGAATCGGCCCTGCAGGCCGTCGGCGATGCTGCACGCCACCAAAGAGCAACGAGAGGCAAAGCCGAGCCGTTCGGCATTGCCGCGCGCGACATCGAGCGCCGCGGCGCTGATGTCGGTGCCGACGCCGAACGCATTCGGCAACTCCTGCAGCAGTGCCAGCAGCAGCGCGCCCGAGCCGGTTCCGATGTCGAGGATGCGCAATTTCTCCAGCCGCAGACCGCCGCTCACGACGAACTCGAGCGCCGCCTCGACGATCGTCTCGGTGTCGGGACGCGGCACCAGCACGTCCGGACTCACATCCAACGCGAGGCTCCAGAATTCCTTGCGTCCGAGAATGCGCGACACCGGCTCGCGCTTGAGCCGCCGCGCGGCGAGGGCGGAGGCCGCGGCGGTCTCGCGCGCTTCGAGAATGCGGTCGGATTGCGCCAGCAATTGCGCGCGTGTGAGGCGCAAGGCGGCGCCGAGCAGCGCGCGCGCATCGGTCTTGCTCGAGTCGATGCCGGCGAGCTCGAACGCGGCCGCCATCAGCTGCTGCGCTTCGGCGACCGTCACGCCTGCCTTGAGACCGGCAACCGCTCTCACTGGGCTCCTTCGGCCGCCAGCAGGTCGGCCTGATGCTGCGTCACCAGCGCGTCGATGATTTCGTCGAGCGCTTCGCCTTCCATCACCTGCGGCAGCTTGTAGAGCGTCAGGTTGATGCGGTGGTCGGTGACGCGGCCCTGCGGAAAATTGTAGGTGCGGATGCGCTCGGAGCGGTCGCCGGAGCCGACCTGGCCGCGCCGGTCGGCCGCGCGTTCGGCGTCGAGCTTCGAGCGCTGCTGGTCGTAGAGCTTGGCGCGCAGCATCTTCATCGCCTTGGCGCGGTTCTTGTGCTGAGAGCGCTCCTCCTGAACGTAGACGACGATGCCACTCGGCATGTGCGTGATGCGAATCGCCGATTCCGTCTTGTTGACGTGCTGGCCGCCTGCGCCCTGCGCGCGCATCGTGTCGATCTTGAGATCGGAGTCGTTGATCTGGATGTCGACGTCCTCGACCTCGGGCAGCACCGCGACGGTCGCCGCCGAGGTGTGGATGCGGCCCGACGCTTCCGTGTCCGGCACGCGCTGCACGCGGTGCACGCCGGATTCGAATTTCATCTTGGCAAAGACGCCGCGGCCGTGCACCTCGGCGATCACTTCCTTGATGCCACCTTTGGTGCCCTCGCTCAGCGACAGCACCTCGGTGGTCCAGCCCTCCTTGGCAGCGTAGCGCTCGTACATGCGGAACAGATCGCCGGCGAACAAGGCCGCCTCATCGCCGCCGGTGCCGGCGCGGATTTCCAGGATGGCGTCGTGATCGTCCATCGCGTCCTTCGGCAATAGCGCGATGCGGATGTCGTGCGCGAGCTTCTCGCGCTTCTCCTGCAAGTCGGGTTTTTCCGCTTCGGCCATCTTCTTCATCTCGCCGTCGGTCGACGGATCGGCGATGATTGCGTCGAGATCGGCGATCTCCTGCTCGGCGGCACGAAAGGCCTTGATGGCGTCGATCACCGGCTCGAGCTCGGCATGTTCGCGCGACAGCTTCACGAAGGCGTCAGGCGCGAGATTCGACGACAATTCGCGCTCGACCAGCGCGTGGCGATGGAGAAGGGCGTCCAATTTCTGCTGCGGCAGGGCGATCAAGGGCAAGTCTCGTGATCTGAACTTTGCGACGATTGTGGATGGCATACGCGGCCCGGCCGAGGCCGCTGCCGGTGGCATTTTCACGATGCGTCGCTACAACTGGAGGCCTTCGGAAGCGGCGAATTCCTGCAGCTTCTGGCGGATCGACACGCTGCCGACCGGCTTGTCGAGCAGCGGCAGGATGGCGCTCTCCGCCTTGCGCGTGTCGAGCTCGATGAGCAGCGCCTTCACCGGGCCGACCGAGGACGGCGACAGCGACAGCGAACGATAGCCGAGCGTGGCCAGCGCCAGCGCGCCAATCGGCTGCGAGGCCAGTTCGCCGCACAGCGCCACTGGCTTGCCGTGTTTCTTCGCCCGGTCGACGATGTCCTTGAGGGCGCGCAGCACCGGCGTCGACAGCGGGTCGAAGCGGTCGGCGACGCGGGCATTGCCGCGATCGGCGGCGTAGAGGAACTGCATCAGGTCGTTCGAGCCGACCGAGAGAAAGTCGACGCGCTCGAGCAACTCGTCGAGCTGGAAGAGGAGCGACGGCACTTCGAGCATGGTGCCGATCTGCACCCGCTCGGGCAAGGTATGGCCGTGCCGCCGCAGATGCGTCAGCTCGATCTCGACCAGCGCCTTCGCCTTGTCGAATTCCTCGACCATGGCGATCATCGGAAACATTACGCGCAATTCGCGGCCGCCGGCAGCGCGCAGAAGCGCACGCACCTGGCTGCGCAGCAGGCCGGGGCGATCGAGGCCGAGGCGAATGGCGCGCCAGCCGAGCGCCGGGTTCTCCTCCTCGATGTTGCGCAGATAAGGCAGCACCTTGTCGCCGCCGATGTCGAGCGTGCGGAAGGTCACCGGCTTCTTGCCGGCTGCGTCGAGTACGGCGCGGTAGAGCGAGAGCTGCTCGTTGGTGCGCGGCAGCGTGTCGGCAACCATGAACTGCAATTCGGTGCGGAACAGGCCGACGCCGCTGGCCCCGGTCTCCTCGATGTGCGGCAGGTCGATGGCGAGGCCGGCATTGATCATCAGCGAGATCTTGTGCCCGTCCTTGGTGACGCAGGGGCGGTCGCGCAGCGCGCGGTACTGCGCCTGCCGCCGCGCGCGCAGCTTCACCCGCTCGCCATAGGCTGCTTCGATCTCCGGCGTCGGCCGCATGTGCACGTGGCCGGTCGAGCCGTCGACGATAATGGCGTCGCCCTGTTCGACCTGACCGGTGGCGTTGTCGATCTCGCCGACGGTCGGGATGCCGAGCGCGCGGGCGACGATCGAGACGTGCGAGGTCGGGCCGCCCTCCTCGAGCACAAGGCCGCGCAGGCGTTTGCGGTCGTAATCGAGCAGCGCCGCCGGGCCCATCGAGCGCGCGACGATGATGGCGTTCTCCGGCAACTGCTCGCGGCCGGGGGCGTGATCCTGGCCCATCAGCACGCGCATCAGCCGGTTGGCGAGATCGTCGAGATCGTGCAGCCGGTCGCGCAGATACGGGTCGGAGGCGCGCAGCATGCGCGCGCGCGTGTCGGACTGCACGCGCTCGACGCCGGCCTCGGCGGTCAGGCCGGTCGTCACTGCCTCGCGGATCTTGTGCAGCCAGCCCTGGTCGTACGAGAACATGCGGTAAGCTTCGAGTACGTCGCGATGCTCGCCGCCGTCCGCGACATCGCGATGCTCGACCATGCGGTCAAGATCGGCGCGCAGAGTGGCAATCGCCGCGTCGAGGCGCTTCAGCTCGCGTGGCACGTCGTCGGCGATGACGTTGGTGATGACGACGCGCGGCTCATGCAGCACGACGTGACCGAGCGCGATGCCGTCCGACAGGCAGGTGCCGGTGAGATGCAAGGGATGCCGCGCCGCCGGCTCGGCGCCGGGCCTGGCCAGCGACGACAGCTCGCCGGAGGCGATCATCTCGGCGAGCACCATCGCCGTCGTCTGCAGCGCCTCTTCCTCTTCCTCGGTGTAGGTGCGCCGCGCCCGGTTCTGCACGACCAGCACGCCGAGCGTGTTGCCGGCGCGCAGGATCGGCACGCCGAGGAAGGAATGATAGATTTCTTCGCCGGTTTCCGGACGGAACGAGAAGGCTGGGTGCGACTGCGCGTCCGAGAGATTGATCGGCTTGGCTTCGCTGGAGACGAGGCCGACGAGGCCCTCGTCCAGCTTCATGACGGTCTGGTGGACGGCCTCGCGCTTCAGGCCCTCGGTGGCGTATAGCTCAAGGGTTCCGTCTACGCGCAGGACGTAGACAGAGCACACCTCCGCCACCATGTTGGCGGCGATCAGCACCACTACCTTGTCGAGACGATCCTGCGCGCTGACCGGCTCCGCCATCACCTCGCGAAGCCGGCGCAAAAGCACGCGCGGACCGCCGAGCGCGCCACGCATCAGTGATTCCTCAGGCCCGGGAAGCCCGACTTCCCATACGGGCCGATCATGGACGAAACGGGGCCGGGGGAGCCAATTTTCCTGCCCATCGCACAATCAGGCTATGCCAAAAGCCCATGCAAGGGGCAAGCCAGCATCCCCTCGCCCCGCTGGCGGGGAGAGGGTGGCGAGCGCCATCAGGCGCGAGCCGGGTGAGGGGGCGCTTCGACAGGCCCAGACGAAGGGAAATGCCCCCTCACCCGGCTTTCTCGCTTCCGCTCGAAAGCCGAACTCTCCCCGCATGGCGGGGAGAGGTGAAGGGAGGCTCAGGCTTTATCCAGCCCGTACAGGCTGTGCAGGGTGCGCACCGCCAGCTCGGTATAGGCGGCGTCGATCAGCACCGAGAACTTGATCTCGGAAGTGGTGATGGCGCGGATGTTGATGTTCTTCTCGGCCAGCGCCTTGAATGCCTCGGCGGCGACGCCGGCGTGGCTGCGCATGCCGATGCCGATCGCCGAAATTTTGGCGACATCCTGCGCGCCGTCGATGCGGGCGTAGCCGATCTCGCCCTTCGCCTTCTCGATCGTTGCCTTGGCGCGGTCGAAGTCGGCCGACGGCACCGTGAAGGTGAGGTCGGTCGTCTTGCCGTCGCCCGACACGTTCTGCACGATCATATCGACGTTGATATTGCCCTCGGACAGCGGCCCGAAGATCGCGGCCGCGACCCCCGGCTTGTCCTGCACGGCGCGGATTGAGATCTGCGCCTCGTCCTTGGAGAACGCGATGCCGGTGACGACTTGCTGTTCCATGATCTCACTCTCGTCGCAGATGAGGGTGCCCGGAGGCGTCTGCTTGGGGTCGATATCTTCCGGCTTGACGAAGCTGGAGCGCACGAAGATGCGCACGTTGTGCACCATGCCGAGCTCGATCGAGCGCACCTGCATGACCTTGGCGCCGAGCGAGGCCATTTCCAGCATTTCCTCGAAGGCGACCTTATCGAGGCGGCGCGCCTTCGGCACCACGCGCGGGTCGGTAGTGTAGACGCCATCGACGTCGGTGTAGATGTCGCAGCGCTCGGCGCCGATCGCCGCCGCGACCGCCACTGCCGATGTGTCCGAGCCGCCGCGGCCCAGCGTGGTGATGCGGTTGGTGTCCTTGTGCAGGCCCTGGAAGCCGGCGATGACGGCGACCTGGTTGTGCTCCTTGAAGCGGCGGATCAGTTCGTCGCCGTTGATGCCGGCGATGCGGGCGGAGGCGTGCGCGTTGTCGGTCAGGAGCGGCAATTGCCAGCCCTGCCATGAGCGGGCGTTGATGCCCATGCCCTGCAGCACGATGGCGAGCAGCCCGGCGGTCACCTCCTCGCCGGTCGCGACCACGGCGTCATATTCACGCGCGTCATGCAGCACCGCCGCGTCGCGGCACCAGGCGACGAGCTGGTTGGTGACCCCGGACATGGCCGAGACGACGACGGCGACATCGTAGCCGGCGTCGACCTCGCGCTTCACATGCCGCGCGACGTTGCGGATGCGATCGAGGTCGGCGACGGACGTACCGCCGAATTTCATGACCAGGCGAGGCATTGAGGTTCCCGGACCCGCGAAAAACAGCTAACAAGCGGCCGGCGTCGGCATCGTCCCGGGCGCCGGCCCGAAAGGCGCGTATACATAACGGCGCGGCTGCGGCACTGCAACAATCGGAACCGCGCCGGTAGTACAATCGTCGTGCTATAAGGTAAATCGCATGGTGGCCCGAACGGCGCAGAGCTCCGTCGATCCGCGCGAGGTCGAGCGCTTCGCCCGCATGGCGGCGAAATGGTGGGACCCGCGCGGCCCCATGGCGCCCCTGCACAAGCTCAATCCCTTACGTGTCGGTTACATCCGCGACCGCGCGGCCGAGCGGTTCGGCCGCGACGTCAAGCTCATGGGCTGCCTCAAGGGCCTGCGCATCCTCGACATCGGCTGCGGCGCCGGCATCCTGTCGGAGCCTCTGGCGCGGCTCGGCGCCGAGCTGGTCGGCATCGATCCCGCGGCGGAGAACATCGAGGTCGCCCGCCTGCACGCGAGCGAGAGCGGCGTCGCGGTCGACTATCGCGCCACCACCGCCGAAACCCTGGCCGAGGCCGGCGAGCGCTTCGACGTGGTGCTGGCGATGGAAGTGGTCGAGCACGTCGTCGACGTGCCGGCCTTCGTCGCCACCTGCGCGGGGATGGTCAAGCCCGGCGGCCTGCTCGTCATGGCGACGCTCAACCGCACGCTGAAGAGCTTCGCGCTGGCGATCGTCGGCGCCGAATACATCCTGCGCTGGCTGCCGCGCGGCACGCACCAGTGGGACAAGTTCGTCAAGCCGGACGAACTGGAGGCGGCGATCGAGGATGCCGGCCTCAACGTGATCGGCGAGCGCGGGGTCATCTACAATCCGCTGGCCGACCGCTGGCAGCTTTCGTCCGACATGGACGTCAACTACATGCTGGCCGCGGCGCGCGACAGCGCGTGATAAACGGAGGGGTGCGATGATTCTGGAGCTGGTCGAATTCAATTCGCCGAAGGGCTGGACGCGCGAGCAGGTCGCCGAGGACGCGCGCCACGTCATCCCCAAGTGGCAGGGCAACAAGGAGCTTTTGCGCAAGCATTTCCTGCTCGAACTGAACGGCAAGACCGGCGCCGGCGTCTATATCTGGCCGTCGGTCGACGCCGCGCGGCGCGCGCACGACGAAGTTTGGAAGCAGTCGATCATCAAGCGCACCGGCGCCGCGCCGACCATTCGCTATTTCGACCTGTTCCTGCTCATCGACAACGAACAGGGCAAGGTCACGGAGTTTCCGCAAGCCGCGGAGATCAAGGCCGACGCGGCGTGAGTGCTTAATCAGCACGGTCATTGTCGGGCTTGACCCGGCAATCCATGAGGCCGCGCACAAAACTGCGTCTTCGTAATCCTTGCGCCAGTTGACAGTCATTATGGATGCGTGGGTCAAGCCCGCGCATGACGCGGAGAGAGAATGCTCTGGGCCGTCTTCACGCTGATCGCCGCGGCGGCGCAGACCGCGCGCAACGCTATGCAGCGCGAGTTGACCGCGACGCTCGGCACCGTCGGCGCCACGCATGTGCGCTTCCTGTTCGGCTTTCCGTTCGCGCTGTTCGTCTTCTTGCCGGGCGTGATGTTCTTTGCCGGTCAGGCGCTGCCGAACCCGCCGGCCATCTTCTGGCCATGGGTCGTGGCCGGCGCGGTGACGCAGATCGCGGCCACCGCCACCATGCTCTCGGTGATGGGCGAGCGCTCCTTCGTCGTCGCCTATGCCTACATCAAGACCGAGCCGGTGCAGGTCGCGCTGTTCGGCCTCGTCGTCCTCGGCGACAGGCTGACGCTGCTGACAACGGCGGCGATCGTCATCGCCACGATCGGCGTCATCGTCATCTCGCTCAAGCCCGGTGCCGGGCAGGTGAGCACGACGCGCTCGACGGTAATCGGCATCGTCTCCGGTGCGCTGTTCGCGATCTCCGCGGTGGGCTATCGCGGCGCCATCCTGTCCTTGCACCTGCCGCACTTCGTCATGGCCGCGACCTTCACCCTCGCCGTCGGCCTCGTCATGCAGGCTGTGATGCTCACCGCGTATCTGGTGTTGCGTGAGCCAAAAGTGCTGCGCGACATCGCCGCCGCCTGGAAGCCATCGCTGTTCGCCGGCTTCATGGGCGCCTTCGCCTCCGAATTCTGGTTCCTCGCCTTCGCCATCGCCACGGCGGCGAACGTGCGTACGCTCGGACTCGTGGAAGTGCTGTTCGCGCTCGGCGTGACGCGCTTCATCTTCAGGCAGCCAACGACCACGCGCGAGCTCGCCGGCGTCGTGCTGGTGGTCGTGGGTGTCGTGCTGCTGGTGTGGGCGTACTAGACCGATGATTCCCTGGCAAAGGCTCGATACGGCGCACATCCCCGGCGGTGGCGAACTACGCCTGATGCGGCGCGGTTCCGAGTTTGCCATCAAGCTCGGCAGCAACGAACTGATGAACAGCCGGCTCACCGCCACCGAGCAGGCGCTCGCCACGCTCGCTTGCGACAGGATCAAGACGCGCACCGCGCCGAAGATCCTGATCGGCGGCTTGGGCATGGGCTTCACGTTGCGCGCCGCGCTCATTGTCCTCGGCCCGCAGGCCAAGGTCGAGGTCGCGGAGCTGGTGCCGGCGGTGGTCGCCTGGGCGCGCGGGCCGATGGCCGACCTGTTCGGCGACAGTCTCGTCGATCCGCGCGTCACCATCCGCGAAACCGATGTGGTCGATCTCATCCGCGCGGCGCGGGCGGACTACGACGCCATTCTGCTCGACGTCGACAACGGTCCGAACGGCATCGTGCGCAAGGCCAACGACCGGCTCTATGACGTGAACGGACTCGCCGCCGCGCATCAGGCGCTCAAGCCCGGCGGTGTGCTGGCGGTGTGGTCGTCGGCGGGCGATGCGAAATTCACCGCGCGGCTGCGCAAGAGCGGCTTCGACGTCAGCGAGAACGCCGTGCGCGCCAAGGGCCCGCAGGGCCGCGCGCAGCATTTCATCTGGGTGGCGACGCGCGGCGGGTGAAGGCCGCGACTATCTCTCCCGGCGGGGATTGGCCGATCGAGAGAGGCGCTCCATTATCGCGCGGCATGACCGCCGCTTCGAATCGCAAGCGTGAGACGGTCATCCGAGCCTTCCCTCGGAAATCGGAGGGGACGACGAGGCCGCCCAAGGGCGACCGCGTAATCTCCAAAATATCAATTAAGTGTCGTCATTTGAATGGGTTCATTCAAACGATCATCGTATATGGCCACGAACAGCTGCAACAATAGGGGCGCCTTTCGAATATAAAATATTTAGTCCGCCGATTTCGGATGAAACAACAGCAATCCAGCCCGGCGGTCCCCATGTGAGGCAAGGCACACGATCACGCACAAAATGCGGATGGGTCGAATTTGCCCGTCGATCCGCTTCGAGGAGGCGTCTTATATTCAACGCAGACAAGTTCCGCTCAAAAGCGGCGGATTGCGCGAAGCAGGCCGATAAGGCAGCCGTTCCGAGCGAGATCAGGGATCTCCGCCGGCTCGAGCAGAGCTTCCTCTCGTTGGCGCAGAATGAAGAGTGGCTGGCAGGGAATCTCGACAAGATCATCCGCTCACAGGACGGCCGGGCAGCCGAATATCCGAGCGAGAAGATCAATGGCCGGACCGCGACTGAGATCGAGGAGCACATCCTGCGATGCCTCGGAGCGGCCGTTATGCTGCAATGGGCAGCGATCCCGGCAACACTCCAACGCAACCTCTTCGACACGGCAGGATCAATGGGCGAATTGCTGCGAACGCCGGAGTTGCGGGGGCAGATCGCTCGCTTCCTTCATCACCATAACGAGGCCGAGGACAAAGTCCGGTGAGCCGGCGCTATTTTCGAGGCCGGTATCGGCAGCCTGACGTCAGACCTATGCTTCCTTGTGCAGAGCGGCTCGCAAATAGCCCGACTTCGTCGGACACCGGGCGGTCCGTTCGGACCGCGCCCTATTCCGCCTTCTCCTTCACGCGCCAGAGCTGGAAGCCGACCAGCTTGAGCGCCGCCTCGATCTTGAAGCGGGAGAAGTTGTGCGGCGGCTGCTGACCGTTCTCGACGAAACCGTCCGGCGCCCATGGCGCGAACTGTTGCGGCAGCTTGCCGCCTTCCGCATCGGCGCTGAAGGCGGACAGGCCGTTGGCCTCCGACGTGAACATATAAATACGCATCTTGACTCCTTACGCGCCGGCGCGGCGCGCGCCGCGCGGCGCGATAGGCTTGCCCTGGGCATCGAACCTCGGCTTCGGCTTCGGCGCCGCCAGCAGGCCTTCACGGATCGCCTTCTTGCGCGCCAGCTTGCGGATGCGGCGCACCGCCTCGCCCTTCTCGCGCACCGTCTGCTCGGACGGCTTCTCGTAGAAGCGGCGGCGCTTGAACTCGCGGAACAGGCCCTCGCGCTGCATCTTCTTCTTCAGAACGCGCAGCGCCTGATCGACATTGTTGTCGCGAACGAAAACCTGCATGCATCTGTGCTCCTGTTGAGGCGGGAGCCCAGACGCGTGGCGCGCGTCTCGATGTCTCTCAGTCACCGGCGCCTGCGGCATCAGCCGATGATGGGATCGACTTTAGCCGCTTTGGTCCGCATTAGCGAGGCCTCTGCGGCCCAATACGGCCGCACCGAGGCGCAGTATTCACGTTCGTCGCGGCCAAGTCGGGTCCGGGTCAAGGGCTGACATCGCGATAAGTACCGCGGGACATCTGCGTGGCACGCGATTCCGGAGCCTCGAGTCCTGGTTCGGCCTTTAGCGCGGCGCAGCGACAGTCAATTCCACTCGTCCGGCAGCACCGGCAGCGGATGGCACTCGATGCCTTCCTCGACGAGTTCCTTCGCCTCTTCCGCCGAGGCGACGCCGCAGATCGAGCGATGCTCGGTCTCGCCGTAGTGCATCTTGCGCGCTTCCTCGGGGAATTTGGCGCCGACATTGTCGGCGTTCTTCACCAGGTGATCGCGCAGTTCCTTCAGCTTGGCGCGGAATTCCTGCTCCTGCGGCGAGATCATCGCTACCGGCGCCGGCACCGCGGCCGGTGCTTCCGGCGCGGCAGTCTGCGCCGGCATCTCGATCGGCACGCGGCCTTTCTTGGTCGTGATGCGCGGCGCCATGATCGCTTTCTCGACCTTGGTGGAGTCGCACACCGGGCAGGCGACGAGCTTGCGCTTCGCCTGCTTGTCGAAAGCGGCGCTATCGGCGAACCAGCTTTCGAACGCGTGCTTCTTGTCGCAGATCAGCGCGTACTTGATCATTCCGCGCCCCGCACCAGATGCAGCCGCGCCGGCTCGGCCAGCGGCTCGACAACTTCGAAGCGGCGGCCGTGCTGCAGCGACGGGATGCGGCTGCGCGCCTTCGCGACCTCGGCCGGATCGATCTCGGCCATGATCACGCCGGGCTCGGTGCCGCCTTCGGCGAGCACGCGGCCCCACGGATCGACGATCAGCGAGTGGCCGAACGTCTCGCGGTTGTTCTCGTGCTTGCCGCCCTGGGCCGCGGCCATGACGAAGCAGCCGTTCTCGATGGCGCGCGCGCGATTGAGGATGTGCCAGTGCGCCGCGCCGGTCTGTTTGGTGAAGGCTGACGGCACAGTTAGCATCGTCGCTCCGGCTTCGGCCAGCGCGCGATAGAGCGCCGGGAAGCGCACGTCGTAGCAGATGGTGATGCCGAGCCGGCCCCAAGGCAGGTCGGCGAGCACCGCGCTCTCGCCCGGAGCGTAATTGTTCGACTCGCGATAGGTCTCGCCATTGCCGAGATCGACGTCGAACATGTGGATCTTGTCGTAGCGCGCGACGATCTCGCCCTGCGGATCGATGAGAAAGGCGCGGTTGGAGGCGCGGTCGTCCGAATGCTTGACCGCCAGCGAGCCGACATGGACGTGAAGCGAATGCTTGCGCGCCATGTCGCGGAAAGCGGCGAGCGAGGGGTCTGCCTTCTCTCCGACGATGGTCTTGAGCAACTGCTCGCGATTGGCGGCGAGCAGGTTGGTCATCTCCGGCGTCTGCACGTAATCGGCGCCGGCCGCCTTCGCCTCCGCGATCAGGGCAGCCGCGGCATCGACATTGGCGGCAGGGGTGAGCCCCGACCGCATCTGGATCATCGCCGCCTTGAAGGTCGCGGTTTTGTTACTCATGCATTCTGTCCTTCGCCGGCGAGCAGCGCGTCGAGCTTGCCCGCCCGTTCGAGGTCGTGCAGGTCGTCGCAGCCGCCGACATGCACACTGCCGACGAAAATTTGCGGAACCGTATAGCCGCCCTGCGCGCGTTCCATCATCTGGCTGCGCAGGTTCCGGTCGGCGCCGACGTCGATCTCCTTGAAGTCGACGCCCTTGCGTTTCAGCAGGGCCTTGGCGGCGTGGCAATAGGGGCAGTAGCGGGTGGTGTAGATTTCGACCGGGGGCATTACGGGTTTCCGCAGTTCCTAGAGGAACTTATATGGTGGCGCGGGCCCCTGCCACAACCCGGGCGAAGACCAGCACGTCGACATGCGCCGCGCCCGCCCGCAGCAGCGCGCGGGCGCAGGCCTCGACGGTCGCCCCCGAGGTCAACACATCATCGATGAGGATCAGCCGCCGGCCGGCGACGTCCGGTTTGCGTTCCGGCGGCACGCGGAACGCGCCCTGCACGTTCTGCGCGCGGCCCGACTTGTCGAGCCCCACCTGCTGCGGGGTCGCGCGCACGCGCCGGAGCGTTTCGCCGAGCACCGGCACGCCCGTGCTGCGGCTGACCGCCAGCGCCAGCGCCGCCGACTGGTTGAAGCGCCGGGCCCACAGCCGGCGCCAGTGCAGCGGCACAGGCACCAGTGCGTCGGCCTCGCGCGTGAGTTCGCGCCCGGCGCGCGCCATCCATTGCCCGAGCATTGGCGCCAGTTCGAGGTGGTCGCTGTATTTGAACCGGTGCACCAGTGCGCGTGCCACGTCGTCGTAGCGCACCGCCGCTCGCGCACGGTCGTAGGAGGGCGGATTGGCGATCGCCTCCATCGACAGGAGGCCGGGGCCGGGATCGTAGACAAAGGGGATGCCGAGCCGGGCGCAATAGGGTGGCTCGATGAACGACAACTTCGCCCAGCACGCCGCGCACAGGCCCTGACCGTCGCCGAGCGGCGCGCGGCAGGACGGGCAGAGCGGCGGCAGCGCCACGTCGAGGACGAAGCGGAAAGCATGGGCCACACCCCGCCGCCATCGCGCGACGAGCGAGGGCGTCTGCCGTTCGCCTTCAGCCGCCAGCCTATTCATGCTTAAAGGCTAGCAGATGCCGACGAACCCGACCATCTTCGATCGCCACCTGCTCCGCGCGCGTCAGCGCCGGGCGCGCTCGCGCGGGCCGGCGATGTTCCTGCTCGAGCATGTCGCGGCGGATCTCGCCGAGCGGCTCGCCGCCGTGTTGCGCAAGTTCGATGTCGCGGTCGATCTCGGCACGCCGAGCGATGCGCTGCGGCGCGCGCTCGCCGAAATCGACACCATCGCCACATTGATCGCCGCCGAGCCGGCGGCCGCCGCGCTCGACGGCGCATATCCGCGCGTCGCCGCCGATGAGGAGGCGCTGCCCTTCGCCGACGGGTCGCTCGACCTCGTCGTCTCGGCGCTGGCCTTGCAATGGGTCAACGATCTGCCCGGTGCGCTGATCCAGATCCGCCGCGCGCTGAAACCGGACGGACTGTTGCTGGCGGCGATGCTCGGCGGCGACAGCCTGATGGAATTACGCGAGGCGTTCGCCAGCGCCGAGAGCGAGATGGAAGGCGGGCTTTCGCCGCGCGTCGCACCGTTCGCCGATTTGCGCGAGCTCGGTGCGCTGATGCAGCGCGCCGGCTTCGCGCTGCCGGTGGTCGATAGCGACCGACTGACGGTGCGCTACGACTCGGCCTTCGCGCTGATGCGGGACCTGCGCGCGATGGGCGCGACCAATGTGCTGGCCGAGCGCCGGCGCACGCCATTGAAGCGCGCCACACTGACGCGCATGGCGGCAATCTACGCCGAACGCTTTTCCGACGCCGATAATCGCGTGCGCGCCACGTTCGAGATCGCCTGGCTGTCCGGCTGGTCGCCGCATGCCAGTCAGCAGAAGCCGCTCAAGCCCGGCTCGGCGGCCCAGCGGCTGGCGGATGCTTTGGGTGCGAAGGAAATTCCGGCTGGCGACAAGGCCGGCGGCTGAACGCGCCGCTTTAGAACATCGTGGCGAGCTTGTCGTAAAGGTTGGCTTTCACGCTGTCGCCGAGCGACCAGATCGTCGACATGATCGCAAGCGCGATGCCGGAGGCCATCAGCGCATATTCGATGGCCGTGGTGCCGCGCTGGTTGCGCAGCAGCAGGTGGACGGTCGTCGGCAGGCCGTTCCTGAGCCAGTTCATGCGTGCGCCCTTCGATGCGGCGGATCAGAGCAGCGCCGTCAGATGTGACACCAGCGGCACGTCGGCCGGCGGCATCTCATAGTCCCGCAACCTGTTCGGCTTCACCCATGCCAGCGCCTGTCCCTCCTGTGGCGCGACCGTCCCCTCCCAGCGCCGGCAGACATAGAGCGGCATCAGGAGGTGGAAGTCGGGATAGCTGTGGCTGGCGAAGGTGAGCGGCGCGAGACACGGCTCACTGACGGCGATACCCAGTTCCTCCATCAATTCGCGGATCAGCGTTTGCTCGGGCCGTTCGCCGATCTCGACCTTGCCGCCGGGGAATTCCCACAAGCCCGCCATCGGTTTGCCGGCCGGCCGCTGCGCGAGCAGAACGCGGCCGTCGGCATCGATGAGAGCGCAGGCGGCAACAAGGACGATTTTGCTCACGATCCCTCACCGGACCATAGGCGGGGCTTGGTTACCGCCGCTTAAAAGGTAGCGCAGGAGGGATGGTCACAACCAACCGCGCTTAACGAGTGCTTACACCGATGCGCAAAGTCCCGGCTAGGCGTTGCGCAACAGGGCGAGGATCGCCCCGGCGAAGGCGGCCGGCGCCTCCTGCGGCGGATTGTGCCCGATCTCCGGCAGGATACGGCGCTCGAACGGGCCGGTGAATGAACGGTCGTGCTGCCCCAACAGCGCCGGTGGCTGCACCCCGTCGGCCTCACCTTGCAGGGCGATCGTCGGCACGCCGATCTTCGGCAGGTCGGCGAGGCGCCGTTCGATCTCCTCCAGCGCCGGATCGCCGGGCGCGTTGCCGTAGCGATGCCGGTAGGACTGGATCGTCACGGCGACAAAATCGGGATTGGCGAACGAGGCCGCGCTGCGCGCGAAGGTCGCCTCGTCGAAGGTCCAGTTTGGCGACCACAGCCGCCAGAGATGGCGGCATAAGGCGTCGCGGTTCAGCGTCAGGCCGGCGACGCCGCGTTCGGTGTGGAAATAATATTGATACCAGTAGCGCGCTTCCTGCTCGGGCGGCTGTGGCTTCGCCGAGCCGGCGATGTCCTGGATGTTATAGCCGTTGCCGCTGACCAGCCCGACCACACGTTCGGGCCACAGCGCGGCGACGATGCAGGCGGCGCGGCCGCCCCAGTCGTATCCTGCCAGCAGCGCGCGCCGAATCGCCAGCGCGTCCATCAATTCGCGCAGGTCGTTGCCGAGCGCGGCCTGTTGGCCGGAGCGCGGCGTGTCCTCTGAGAGGAAGCGTGTCGCGCCGAAGCCGCGCAGGTAAGGCACGATTACGCGGCAGCCGGCCAGGGCAAGCAGCGGCACGACGTCGTCGTAGCAGCGCGGATCGTACGGCCAGCCGTGCAGCAGGATCACCGGCGCGCGATCCGCGCCGCCGCTTTCCTCGTAAGCGATGTCGAGGCTCGGCGTGCGGACGTGCCGGAGCGCGGTCAACTGCGATAGTCGCCGTTGATGGCGATGTATTCCTTGGTCAGGTCGCAGGTCAGCACGCGGTCGCGGCCCTTGCCCATGCCGAGCGCGACTTTGAGCGGGATCACCTGCTCCTTCATCTTTTCGCTGACCTTGGCCTCGTCGTAGGACGGATCGCGCGCGCCCTTGTGCGCAACGCGAATGCCGCCGAACCAGATCGACAATTTATCACGATCCGCCGGCTCGCCGGCCTTGCCGACGGCCATGACGACGCGGCCCCAGTTGGCGTCCTCACCGGCGATCGCCGTCTTCACCAGCGGCGAGTTGGCAATCGACATGGCAATTTTGCGCGCGGAAGCGTTCGAGGCTGCGCCTTCGACGGTGATCTCGACCAGCTTGCGCGCGCCTTCGCCGTCGCGCGCGACCTGCTCGGCGAGGTTGGCGAGCACGGCGTTGAGCGCTTTCCTGAACGCCTTCAGCTTCGGATCGGCGGCGCGCACGATGCGCGGGTTGCCGGCTTTGCCGGTGGCGAACAGCATGAGCGTGTCGGAGGTCGAGGTATCGCCGTCGATGGTCACGGCGTTGAAGGTGCCGGCGACGCCTTCTTTCAGCATCGCCTGCAAGGCAGGCGCGGCAATCGCCGCGTCGGTGAAGACGAAGGACAGCATCGTCGCCATGTCTGGCGCGATCATGCCGGCGCCCTTGGCGATGCCGGCGATCGTCACTTTTGTGTTGCCGATCTTGGCGGTGGCCGTCGCGACTTTGGGGAAAGTGTCGGTGGTCATGATCGCCTTGGCCGCGTCGAGGAAGCGGCCCGGCGCGGCGTCGGCGACAAGCCCGTCCATCACGCCGTCGAAGGCTTTGGCGTTCAGCGGCTCGCCGATCACACCGGTCGATGCGAGGAAGATCTCGCCGGCTTTCACCTTGGCGGCGCGCGAGGCGATCTGCGCGGTGAATTTACAGGCCTCGCGGCCAGTCCGGCCGGTGAAGGCGTTGGCGTTGCCGGAGTTGACGACGAGCGCGCGCGCCAAGTTCTTTGCAGACTTGCCGGACTTGAGGTTGGCACGGCACCACTCGACCGGCGCCGACGGGCACTTCGATTTGGTGAAGACGCCGGCGGCGGTGGTGCCCTCGTCGAACAGCGCCAGCAGCACGTCGGTGCGGCCCCTGTAGCGGATGCCGGCCTGCGCGGTGGCGAGGCGCACGCCGGCGATCGCCGGCATGTCGGGCACATTGGTCGGGGCGAGGGGGGAAACGGAAGAGGACATGAAGCTCTCCAGCGTCGTGCCGGGCCTTGTGCCGGGCATCCACGTCGTGCGGCGCTTGTGTATGCAAGACGTGAGTGGCCGGGACAAGCCCGGCCATGACGACATCTATTGATGGGTCCGCCACAAAAACAGATGCCCGGCGCGAGGCCGGGCATCTGATCGTCGTATCCCACTCTTCGTTCGTCCCCGCGAAAGCGGGCACCCAGTTCTGAGTCAGCGCTGGATTCCCGCTTTCGCGGGGACGAGCGGACGACGAGAGGCTTTACTTCTTCTCCGGCGCGGCCGGAGCAGCGCCCGGCGCAGCAGGCGCCGCCGGCGGCGTGACCGTATAGTTCTTCTCGATCTTGGCGTCGGCGCGCAGCTTGGTGACCATCTCGGCCTGCGCCTTGCGCGCCACGTACTGCTCGATCTGCGGCTTGACCTCGTCGAAGGTCGGCGCCGGCTTCTTGCGCTTGTCCTCGACCTTGATCACGTGCCAGCCGAACTGCGTGTGCACCGGGCCGGAGATCTGGCCCTTGTTCAGCGAGAAGGCGACGTTGGCGAATTCCGGCACCATCTGCTCCTTGGTGAAGTAGCCGAGGTCGCCGCCATTGGCCTTGCCCGACGGGTCCTCGGTGGTCTCGGTCGCGACCTTGGCGAAGTCCTCGCCCTTGTTCAGGCGCGCGATGATCGCTTCGATCTTGGCCTTGGCGGCGGCGTCCGCTTTGGGATCGCCGGCCGGCGCGCGGATCAGGATGTGGCGCGCGTGCACCTCCTCCTCGTTCGACATCGTCTTGGCCGCGTCGTCATAGACCTTGTGCATGGCCGCGTCGGTCATCGCGTCCTTGGCGGTCTGCTGCAGGATCGCTTCCATCAAGAGCTTCTTGCGCGCGAAGGCGAGCTTGGCCTTGAACACGGGCGTGTCGCTCATCTTCTTGTCCTCGGCCGCCTTGGACACGAGGACCATGTCGGCCATGAACTGGACCAGGTAGTCCTTCTTCTGGTCCGGCGACATCGGCGGCAGCTGACCCGCTTCCTCTTCGGCAATAGCCAGATCGCTCTGATGGATTTCGGTACCATTGACCTTGGCGACCACCGGATCCTTGTCTTGCGCGAACGCCGGCGCAGCCGCGGCGATCAGCAGGGCCAGCGCGACGGCGACAGCTCGGCGCACGGGGGTCATCGTGACGGCCGGGAAGAGGGAGATCATGAGCAATCCTTGGGGCTTGGGTCCACGTCCATACCGGGGGACGGCGGCGAACTTGTCACCCAACAACCGTGGCTTTGCAATGGCATCGCATCCCCGCGGCCGTGACGAGTGTGTGACGGAAAGCCGTAAACCCCTTTTGGCGCAGGCAATTGACAATAATCGGACCCCCTCCTATCTGTCGGCTGACTTCGGCTGGAAGCGTCCGCAACCGCGCCAATGGCGTCGAATCTGCCCGAAATGACCCGATTTCCGGAGCGCCGGAACCAAAATCCGGCCGCGCCGGCTTGATAGGGCGCCCGGCCATACGTTGAGGAGCTTGAGACCATGATCGGCGCCGTTGCCCGCAAACTGTTCGGCTCCGCCAACGAACGGCGGATCCGCAGTTACCAACCGCGGGTCGCCGCCATCAATGCCCTCGAGAAGGACATCTCGGCGCTGTCCGACGACGCGCTGAAGGCCCGCACCGCCGAATTCAAGAAGCAGATCGAGGAAGGCACCTCGCTCGACGACATCCTGGTGCCGGCCTTCGCCACCGTGCGCGAGGCGGCCAAGCGCACGCTCGGCCAGCGCCATTTCGACGTGCAGCTCATCGGCGGCATGATCCTGCACGAGGGCCGCATCGCCGAGATGAAGACCGGCGAAGGCAAGACGCTGGTCGCCACGCTCGCGGTCTACCTCAACGCGCTCACCAGCCGCGGCGTGCACGTCGTTACCGTCAACGACTACCTCGCCAAGCGCGACGCCGAGTGGATGCATCAGATCTACGGCTTCCTCGGGCTTACGACAGGCGTCATCGTGCACGGCATCGACGACGAGGAGCGCAAGAAGGCCTACGACTGCGACATCACCTACGGCACTAACAACGAGCTCGGCTTCGACTATCTGCGCGACAACATGAAGTACCGGATGGAGGACATGGTCCAGCGCGGCCACGTCTACGCCATCGTCGACGAAGTCGACTCCATCCTGGTCGACGAGGCGCGCACGCCGCTGATCATCTCCGGCCCGCTCGACGACCGTTCCGAATTCTACAACACCATCGACACTTACATCCCGCAGCTCGACAAGGGCGACTACGAGGTCGACGAGAAGCAGCGCACCGTCACCATGACCGAGGCCGGCATGGAGAAGATGGAGACGGTGCTGCGCGAGGCCGGACTGCTCAAGGGCGGCAAACTGTACGACGTCGAGAATGTTTCCGTCGTGCACCACGTCAACCAGGGGCTGCGTGCGCATAAACTGTTCCAGCGCGACAAGGACTACATCGTCAGAAACGGCGAGGTCGTCATCATCGACGAGTTCACCGGCCGCATGATGCCGGGACGCCGCTATTCGGAAGGCCTGCATCAGGCGCTGGAGGCGAAAGAGCATCAGCCGATCCAGCCCGAGAACCAGACGCTTGCCTCGATCACCTTCCAGAACTACTTCCGCATGTACGAGAAGCTGGCCGGCATGACCGGCACGGCGCTCACCGAGGCGGAAGAGTTCGGCGACATCTACAATCTCGAAGTGCTCGAGGTGCCGACCAACAAGCCGCTGGCGCGCATCGACGACGACGACGAGGTCTATCGCACGGCGGCGGAGAAGAACCGGTCGATCATCGCGCTCATCGACGACTGCCGCAAACGCGGCCAGCCGGTGCTGGTCGGAACCACTTCGATCGAGAAGTCCGAACATCTTGCCGAATTGCTGCGCAAGGACGGCTGGGAGCAGCACGACTTCTCCGACCCGAACGCGTTCCGCGACCTCTATTCCGGCGAGACGCAGAAGAAGGTCTTCGCCATCCTCAACGCCCGCTACCACGAGCAGGAGGCGTTCATCGTCTCGCAGGCAGGCGTGCCCGGTGCTGTCACCATCGCCACCAACATGGCCGGCCGCGGCACCGACATCCAGCTCGGCGGCAACGCCGACATGCGCATCCGCCAGGAGCTTGCTGAGATCTCTGACTGGGGCGAGCGCGACCGGCATCCGCGCGCGGCCGAGATTCGCGAGCAGGTCGCCAAGCTCAAGGAGAAGGCGCTCGCCGCCGGCGGCCTGTTCGTGCTCGGTACCGAGCGGCATGAGTCACGCCGCATCGACAACCAGCTGCGCGGCCGCTCCGGCCGCCAGGGCGACCCGGGCCACTCGAAGTTCTTCCTGTCGCTTGAAGACGACCTGATGCGCATCTTCGGCTCCGACAAGCTCGACGGCATGCTGCAGAAGCTCGGTCTGAAGGAAGGCGAGGCCATCGTCCATCCGTGGATCAACAAGGCGCTGGAGAAGGCGCAGCAGAAGGTCGAGGCGCGCAACTTCGACATCCGCAAGAACCTGCTCAAGTACGACGATGTGATGAACGACCAGCGCAAGGTGATCTTCGAGCAGCGGCTCGATCTCATGCGCGATGAGGCGGTCGACGAGACCATCGCCGACATGCGGCACGAGGTCGTCGACGAACTGGTCAGCAAGTTCATCCCGCCGAACGCCTATCCGGAGCAGTGGAACACGGTCGGGCTGCACGAGGCGCTGCTCGAGGTGCTCACGCTCGACCTGCCGGTCGTCGAATGGGCCAAGGAAGACGGCATCGCCGACGAAGAGATGAAGGAGCGCATCGAGCGCCGCGCCGACGAGTTCATGGCGGCCAAGGTGGGCAAATGGGGCCCCGACGTGATGCGCTACGTCGAGAAGTCGATCCTGTTGCAGGCGCTCGACCATCTCTGGCGCGAGCATCTCGTGATGCTCGACCATCTGCGCCAGGTGATCGGCCTGCGCGGCTACGGCCAGCGCGACCCGCTCAACGAGTACAAGGCCGAGGCCTTCGCGCTGTTCGAGGCCATGGTGGCGCATCTGCGCGAGGCGGTGACGGCGCAACTGATGCGCGTCGAGATCGTGCAGCAGGCGCCGGAAGAGCAGACGCAGCAGCTTCCCTACATGGAAGCGCACAAGGTCGATCCGTCGACCGGCGAGGACGAAATGGCGATGGCCGCCGCGCCGATCACGGTGGCTGCGACCGCCGGCGACGACACCACGGCGGTGGCCGAACGCAATCCCAAAGACCCGACGACCTGGGGCAAGGTCGGCCGCAACGAGGTCTGCCCCTGCGGCTCGGGCAAGAAGTACAAGCACTGCCACGGCCGCTTCGCCTGATACGGGCGTATCGGTTCGAGCTTCGGAACGCCGCGCGCGAGCGCGGCGTTTTCGTTTGAAGGATCTGTGATGACGAACGACGATAAGATCGACAAGGTGCTGGCCGACCTCACGCGCGAGCGCGACGCGCTGGACGAACAGGTGCAGGCGATGATCAGCGACATGGCCGCGGCGCCGGAAGAGCAGCGCCGCTCGGGCGAATGGGCCGCCGCCGGCGCATCGACCGCGCGGTATCTCGACTTGACCGAGCGGCTGGCCGAAGTCGAGCAGGCGATCATCGACTTGACGCGCCAGCGCGCCGCATCCGGCCCGCCGCCGTCGGTGCATTGACGATCAGCTCGGGCCGATGAGGTCTGTGAGCGCCGTTCGGACGCGGGCGATGACCGCGTCCCAGTCGCGGCTCGCGTCCTGGCGGAAGATGCGCGCGCTTCGGTACCACGGGCTGTCGTCGCGGCCGATGAGCCAGCGCCAATCCGGGCTGTGCGTCACCAGCACCCACACTGGCTTGCCCAGCGCGCCGGCGAGATGCGCGACGCTGGTGTCGACCGAGATCACGAGATCGAGCGCGGCGATCAGCGCGGCGGTGTCGGTGAAGTCGCCGAGCGCAGCGCCGACGCGCAGCATGTCGCAGCCGTCGAGCAGCGCGTCGTCGCCGGGGCGGGGGACTTTCTGCAGGCTGACGAAGTCCGCTTTCGCGTCGAGCAACGGCAATAATTTGTCCAGCGCGATCGATCGGTTGTGATCGTTGCGATGATCGACGTTGCCGGCCCAGGCGAGGCCGATGCGCGGCCGGCGCTTTTCGCCGAGCCGCTGCGCCCACACGCGCGCGAGGTCGGGCTCTGCGTGCAGATATGGGATGTCCGCCGGGATCGTCTCCAGACGCGTGCCGAACGCGAGCGGCAGGCTGAGCAGCGGGCATTGCCAGTCGAACGGCGGCAGCGCCTCGCCGCGGGCGATGATCTCGACTCCGCCAATGCCGTGCAGCAGGCGCAGCAAGGGCGGCTGCACCTCGAACACCACGCGCGCGCCGCTGGCGACGACCAGCGGCACATACCGGCTGAACTGGATGGTGTCGCCGAGACCCTGCTCGCTGTGAATCAGGATCGTTTGCCCGGCAATCGCCTCGCCGCGCCAGAGCGGTTGGCCGAAATCGCGGCGCGCGCGAATGAGCGGCTCCTTGTGCCAGCGCCACTCGTAGCCGGCCCAGCCGTTTTGGTAATCGCCGGTGAGGAGTTGCAGCAGCGCCTCGTTCCAGCGCGCCTCGACGTGACCGGTATCGATGGCGTAGGCGCGGCGGTGGCTGTCGGCGGCCTCGGCGAAGCGATCGAGCTCCTTCAGCGCCAGCCCGCGATTGTTCAGCGCCTCGGCAAGATCGGGCCGCACTGTGAGCGCGGCGTCGTAGCTGGTCAGCGCCTCGCTGAAGCGCTCGAACTGCAGCAGCACGTTGCCGCGATTGTAGTGCGCCTCGGCGTCGGCGGGGTTGCGCACCACGATGGCATCGAACGTCGCCAGCGCTTCATCGAAGCGCTTGAGGTTGATCAGCGCACAGCCACGGTTGCGCAGGATGACGGCTTCGTCAGGCCGCAGCACCAACGCGCGGTCGTAGCTGTCGACGGCCTCGGCGTGCCGCCCGAGCGCGTCGAGCGCCAGCCCGCGGTTGCACAGCGTCTCGACGTCGTCAGCACGCAAGGCCAGCGCGCGGTCGTAGCTCGCCAACGCCTCGTCGTAGCGCTTCAGCTCGCGCAGGACGTCGCCGCGCGCGAGATGCGCTTCGGCGGCGTCGGGCCGCACCCTCAATGCGGCGTCGTAGGCGGCCAGCGCCTCGTCGCGCCGGCCGAGATCCTTCAGCACGTTGCCGTAATTGTAGTGCAGGGCAGCTTCGTCTGGCGCGATGCGCAGCGCTTGCCGGTAGCTCTCCAGCGCGTCCTCGGGACGCCCGAGCGCGGCCAGCAAGATCGCGCGGTTGTTGTAGGCCTCGAGGAAATTGCGGTCGCGCAGGATCGCCTGCTCGAAGCTCGCCACCGCTTCGATCGGGCGGTTGAGCGCGTTGAGCACGAGGCCGCGATTGAGCAGCACTTGCGGCGAGGCGAGGCCGCAGCGCAACGCGCCGTCGATCAGGGTCAGCGCCTCAGCCGTGGCGCCGCCCGCGAACTTGACCAGCCCGAGCAGATGCTGCGCGTTGGCATCATTCGGCCGCGTCGCGAGCAGCGTGCGATAGAGTTCGGCGGCGTCGCCGAGGCGGCCCTGCTGATGCAGCGCGACCGCCTTCTGCATCGTGGCCTGGAAGCCATCGCCGGCAGCGGGCGTCGCGACATTGGGCATGGGAGATTCCGCGCGGACGCGCCGGGTAGGCGCATCGGTCGTATTTGAGTAATTCGATTATGGTTTGCGCGCGGTTAACGCGCCCTGCCGTGACCCTAACATGCCGCTGTCGTGCGCTTTTTCTGTGCGTATTTACAACCGCTTAACCTTACTGCCGCAGTGTCTTCGACCTCAGCAGGTCGAGTAGCGCGCGTATGACGTACGTGACTGCGACGTATTCGGACGTCGCCCCGTTCCAGATCCCCAAATTCCCCGTCCGGCGCTCGCGGAGCATCGCCGCCAAGGGATTGCTCGCGGGCACGGCCATCGTCGCGGCCGGCAGCGTGCTGGCGGCTTCGCTCGGTCTCTCGGCGCTCTGGATTTCCGCCATTTCGCTCAACGTCCCGACGCGCCTGCACGCCGGCGCGCCAATCGCGCCGCTTGCCTCGGCGCTGGGCGAATGGCATCGCACCCTGGTGCGCTCGGGCGCGCGCTCCGGCTCCGGCAATGGTTTCGGCAATGCGCCCGACACACCGGAATTCGCCGCGCTCGCGCCGGAACAGGCGCCCGCTCCCGTCCTCGCGCCGCCTCCTGTTGCACCACGTGCTCCTGCACTTGCACCGAAGCCGTTCGTGCGCGTGCCGCTGCCGCGGCCCCGCATCGCGCCGCCGGTCGCTGCGTTGCCCGCTCAGCCGCCGGTCGCGATGCTGCCCCCGCCACCCGCTGCGCCGCCGGCGCCGGCCGTGGCCGAGAACATCCCGTTGCCGCCAGCGCGGCCGTTCATCGCGCAGCCGGAAGCGGAGAAGCCGCCGGTGATCGCGCGCGCCGCACCGGCGCCCGCGCCCGAACCGAAGGTTGCCGCATTGCCGCCGGCGCCCGCGCCGAAGGACGAACAGGCCGCGTCGGCCATCGGCAAGCGCACCGCCGTCTACGACATCGAGGCGCACACGGTGTATCTGCCGAACGGCCGCCGACTCGAGGCGCATTCCGGCCTCGGCCACATGATGGACGATCCCGGCTATATCCGCGCCAAGATGCGCGGCCCGACGCCGCCGAACGTCTACGCGCTGACGCTGCGCGAACAGCTCTTCCACGGCGTGCGCGCCATCCGTCTGACGCCGGTCGACGAGCGCAAGATGCACGGGCGTGACGGCATGCTGGCGCACACCTACATGCTCGGGCCGAACGGACAGTCGAACGGCTGCGTCTCGTTCAAGAACTATAACGCCTTCCTCGAGGCCTATCTCGACGGCCAGGTCGACCGCATGGTCGTGGTACCGCGGCTCGATGCCAAGACGCGCACGGCGCTGTCACTGCCGGCGCCGAAGTGGAACCTGTTCTCGGCGTTCGCTGCGGAGTGACACGCGGTCAGCACGCAAGCGGCCGTGGTTGGCTCGATCATCGCCGCAGTCTCGCTTGACCTCTCCCCCACGGGGAGAGGGAGCGCGCAGCGTGCGGGGCGGCGTTTCCGCTCACATCACGCAGAGAGCGCCAGCGCCGGATTGGCGGCGATCGCAGCCAGCGCCTTCTTCAACTCCGGCGAGGCGCGGTAGAGCGGCGCATAGCCGCGCAAGAGCACCTGCGCCGAGCGCTTGTAGGCGGCGCGTTCGATCGTCGTCGTCTGGTCGACGCGGCGTCCGCCGATGGTGGCGGAGAGAATGCCGGCCGGATTCTCGATATCGACCTGGATCTCGCTCGTCTCCGCGCCGAGCGAGGGCAGGCCGCGGGCGATCGCGTGCGCGACCGTGCCCGGCATCAGGCAGGCGGCGGCGAGGCAACAGCCGCCGGTCACCGCCATGGTGGCGTGGCCTTCCTGCGGCGTAAAATAGCGCGTCGAGATGTGGCCGCCATTCACCGGCGGGCTGATGATGCACACTTTCGGGATCGTCTCGCTGTTGGCGAGTTCGTCCGCGCTCATCGGCGTGCCGTCCTTGCGCTTGAGGCCCATTTTCAGGCCGGCCTCGATCCACAGCGCCTTCAGCGCGGAGAAGAATTTCTCGTCGCCGCGCAACTCCTTGACCGGCTCGGTGCCAGTCTTGCCGAAGTCGGAGGCGCGCGCGATCACCATCGGGACGGCGACGTCGACGCAGGAGACGAGATACTTGCCGATCTGGTCGGCCGGCGCCCCGGTCGGCAGCGCCTTGCCGGTCTTGGCGCCGACCGGATTGGTGAGGAACAGATCGACGCCCGGGAAAGCGCCATCGACGCCGGGGATCGACGCGAAGGCGAACCCATCGCCGTCGAGCGCGACGCGCGCGATCATCGTCGACTTGGTGTTGGTGTTGTAGATCTCGACCTCGCCGGCGCCGTTCAAATCGCGCGGCAGGAATTGCTGGTCGATCGCCCAGTAGGGCAGCGACGCGGACATGTTGCCGCAGTTGACGCTCCAGTCGATCGCAGCCTTGCCCGACGCAAGCTGCGCCAAAGTGCTGACGATCTGCGGCGCGCCGGAGGCAGTCCGCTTCATCTCGGCGAAGAACACCTTGTTGCTGGTCGGATAGCCGCGGCCGAGACCGGTGATCTGCTTGGCGTCGTTGGTCGTGCCCTCGAGCGGCAGGCCCATCAGATGGCGTAGCAGCTCTTCGCGCAGGTGCAGCTCCTGCGGCGCGACGCGGTCCCAGATGACGAGCCCGGTCGAGGTGCCGCCGCGCGCGTGCATGACGGGGAATTCCCATGTGCCGAAGCGCTCGCGCGGCAGGCGGTCGGCGGGGAGGGGTGCGGCGTAGTTGATGGGACGCTCCTGCGGCTTGATCCAGCGGCGCGGACCATAGCTCCGCGCCTTGACCCTCGCAACCAAAGCCCGGGCTCTGGCATTAACCCGGACACCGCCTCATGTCGGGTCAAGAAACCATGCAAATCGCTCCCGAGATTTCCTTTCACAACTGCGAGAGTTCGGCCACGATCGAGGATGCCATCCGCGATCACATCGACCGGCTCGATCGCATTTACGGGCACATGACCACGTGCCGCGTGCGCGTCGATCAGCGCAACCAGAACCAGAGCGACACCATCCCGCCGGTGGTGCGTATCGAGATTTCGGTACCCGGCCACAAGGACATCGTCGTCGCGCACGAGCCGGGCCATTTGCAGCGCAAGTACCAGGCGCCGGAATTGCGCAACGCCGTCAACGAAGCCTTCCGTATCGCCGAGCGGCAGCTGTCGAAATTCAAGGATAAGCGTGCGGACCACGGCACCGCCGACATGCGGCACGAGGCGGCGCAGGAATTCCGTGGCCAGATCGCCGAGCTCACGCCCGGCGAGGACTTCGGCTTCCTGATGACCAAGGAAGGAGCGCTCTTGTATTTCCACCGCAACAGCATGCTCACCGGCGATTTCGACCGCCTGCATCGCGGCGACGAGGTCTCTTACGTGGAAGCCATGGGCGACAACGGCCCCACCGCGAGCAAGGTGCGCGTGCAGGAACGGGCTTAAGGGCTTTACGGCGCTCAACGTGGTGCGGCGACGCTGTCGCCCGCGGCTTTGCAGTCACATAAATCCGAACAGCCGCTTCGCCGTGCCGGAGAACAATTTCGCCCGATCCTCCGCATCCGGAAACAGCTCTACCGCCAGCGCGACGAGCGGCCCGTAATCCTGCCGCTCGGTCGCGCGCAGGAACGGCCAATCCGACGCCCACATACAATTATCGAGCGTGAAGGCATCGACCAGCGCGTCGACGAACGGCCGCGTGTCAGCGAACGGATAGGGCTGTTGCGAGAACTTGGCGTAGCCGGACAGCTTGACGCTGACGCGGTCCGTGTCGGCAAGCTTCAGCAGCGCCTGGAACGCCGGCTGGTTGACGCCGCGCGCCACCGTCGGCCGGCCGCTGTGATCGATCAGCACGCGCACCGGAATGCCCTCTAGCAACGACACGAAGTGCAGCAACTGGTCGTGCTCGGTCTGCACCTGCACGAACATGCCGGCGTCGGCGAGGCGGCGCACGAGCGGCGCGCAATCCTTGTAGTAATCGACGCCGTGGAACGTCGGATTGAACGCGGCGCCGACGATGCCCTGCGCCTGCAGCGCGCGCAGGTCCGCCGCCGTTGCATCGAAGTCGATGATGGCGACGCCCTTGAAGCGGCCATTGCCGCGCGCGATCGTATCGAGCATGCAGGAATTGTCGCTGCCATAGCCGGAGTTCGGCTGCACGATCAGTGCATGCGTGACGCCATAGACCGCCATCACAGAATCGAGTTGCGCCGGCGTGCCGATCTCCTGCCCCGATGGCTTGTAGGCGACCTGCGGATTGTACGGAAAGCGCGCGGGATCGATGACGTGCAGATGGCAGTCGATCTTCGGCTCGGCGAGGACGTTCATCGCCGGGGCCTGACGCGCAGCGCCTGCGCCAGTTGCTTGCGGAAGCCGCTGTCGCGCTTGAGGTGCCATTCGCGGCTCATCGCCTCGCGTTTGCTGGCGAAGCTCTCCGAATGCAGCAGCACCCAGGCGCGGCCGCGCGTCGAGCGCGCGCCCTTGCCGGCATTGTGCTGCTTGAGCCGCCGCGCGATGTCGGTGGTCCAGCCGACATAAGTGAGATGCCGCGTGCGGGTGAGGCAGCCGAGGACGTAGACGTAGGAGGACATCTTCGACTTGTCATGGCCGGGCTTGTCCCGGCCATCCCGATGAGGAAGGCAGTGCTCTACTAAACGGGATCACCGGGACAAGCCCGGTGACGACACCTGGATACTGGAAAACTCTTGCGGCGTATTACTGCACGCCCGTCCAGCGGCTGGCGAAGGATCCGGCCGGCACGGTCGGCTGCGCGCCAGTGAGCAGGCTGTCGCTCGCGACCGGCGTGGCATAGGCGGCACGGATATTGGAGTCGGGCCTCGGCGGCGTTGCTTCGGCGGTTTCGTGCAGCACCGCCGGCTTCGCCTTGGCGGTCTCGTGCGGCTTCGCCTCATGCGGCACCGAGGCGAGATGCGTCACGGTCTGGCGCGGCTTGGCGGCAAATTCGGTGTTTGTGCCGCGCAGCGCCACCGGCGCGGACGGGGCTCTCGCGGTGCGCACCGCTTCGCGCGGCGGCTGCTCGGGCAGCGGCACGGCCTGTGGCGCCGGCGCTGCGGCGACCGCCACCGGCTGCTGACTTTCCTCCGGCTGCACCTGCGGCCGCGGGATGGTCGTGCCCGGCGGGTTTGGCACGTGCGGCAGCCAGCCCGGCGCCTGCGCCATCTGCACCACTTGCCCGCGCGAATCGTAGCCTTCCTGCGTGCCCAGCTTGCTGGCGAACACGGGATTCATGCCGCCGTCGCCGACATGCGGCGGCGCCAGCGCGACGTTTTCGCCGATGTAGTTGGCCATCTTGACCTGCTCGGCGCGACGATAATCGAGCACCGCGTCGGCGACCTGCGGATCGAGACGGTAGACCGGGCACTTGCCGCGCGCATTGCGCGGATCGATCGGCTGGCCGTCCTTGTCCACTTGATCGAAGAGATAGCGCTGCTCGCACACCGCGACCTGCGGCGGCTGCTTGGTCGCCTCGAAGTCGTCGTAGCCTTCCTTCAGCATCTTCCAGAACGCGAAGTTCGGGTTGTTGCGATGCTTGGCCATGTTCAGCGCCGTCATGCGGAACGGGAAGGCGTCGAACTGGAACGACTTCTGGCCGGCGAAGAAGGAGTCGCGCGCCAGCGCGTAGATTTCCTGGATCTGCTCGTCGGTCATCGCGTAGCAGCCACGCGACGAGCAGTCGCCATGCACCATCAGCTCCGAGCCGGTGTAACCGTGCGAGCGGTCATAGGCGTTGGGAAAGCCGGTGTTGAAGGCGAGGTAGTAGTTGGAATTCGGATTCATCAGGCCGGGCGTAATGGCGTAGAAGCCCTCCGGCGCCTGACGGTCGCCTTCCTTCTTCTTCGGGCCGAGATCGCCGGACCACTTGCAGATCGGATAGGTCTTCAGGAGCGCGTACTGTCCGTCGCGCGTCTGCTTCCAGACCTCGAGCTCCGACTCGTCCTTGAACACACGGACGAGGATCGGCGATCCCTTGTCCATGTTCTTGTCGGCGATGAGCTTGACCATCTGATCGGACAGCGGCGCCATGGCGCGGCCGTTCGTCGGCAGGTCGCTCGGATTGCAGCCGGCAAGGGCAACGGCGGCGCAGAGCGCCGCGGACGCCAGCAGCGTGCGTATGGCCGAACGTCTCAAACGCGGTACTCCCCCGGGGGGTGGGCCCTCATTGAGTAATCGTTATCCATATCACATGACCGGAGCAAGGCGTAGACGGCCACCGCCAAATTCCTCTAAGCCTATGGTAAATCTGACGTAAATCACATTCGGGTCGTTGCGAAGCAGCCCGAGGGCCGCCGCGCGGGTTATCCACGCCCGTATCAGCCGGCGGCGCGGCCCATGGCCCGGCCCATGTCGAGAAACTTCTCGCGCCGCTGCTTGCGAATGGCGGCGGCGTCGAGCCCCTTGAGTTCGCTCAACGCCTTGGCGATGGCGTCGCCTGTCGTCGCGATCGCCGCAGCTGCATCGCGGTGCGCGCCTCCGGTCGGCTCGGGAATGATCGTGTCGATCACGCCGAAGCGCACCATGTCCTGCGCGGTGATCTTCATGTTGGTGGCGGCGTCCTGCGCCTTGGTGGTGTCGCGCCACAGGATCGAGGCGGCGCCCTCCGGCGAGATGACGCTGTAGATCGCGTGCTCGAGCATCAGCACGCGGTTGGCGGTGGCGAGCGCGATGGCGCCGCCCGAGCCGCCTTCGCCGAGGATGACGGCGACGTTGGGTACGCCGAGACCCAGGCAGACGTCGGTCGAGCGCGCGATGGCTTCCGCCTGGCCGCGCTCTTCGGCGCCGATGCCGGGATAGGCGCCGGCCGTATCTACCAGACAGATCAACGGGATAGAGAAGCGTTCGGCCATCTCCATCAGGCGCACCGCCTTGCGATAGCCCTCCGGCCGCGCCATGCCGAAATTATGCTTCAACCGGCTCTCGGTATCCGAGCCCTTCTCGTGACCGAGCAGGCAGACGCTCTCGCCCTTGAAGCGGCCGAAGCCGCCGACGACGGCCTCGTCCTCGCCGAACTTGCGGTCGCCGGCGAGCGGCGTGAAATCGGTGATGAGCCCGGCGACGTAATCGAGGCAGTGCGGCCGCTGCGGATGGCGCGCGACCTGCGTCTTCTGCCACGGCGTCAGGGTCTCGTAGATCTCCTTCAGCGCAGCGCCGGCCTTGGCTTCGAGGCGCATGACCTCGTCGTCGATGGCGACGGCGCTGTTCGCCTCGCCCATGGCGCGCAGTTCCTCGACCTTGGCCTCAAGTTCGGCCACGGGCTTTTCGAAGTCGAGATAGCTGCGGAGATTTCCGGGACTGAGCATGGGTCTGAACTGACGTATCCGAGGCCGAGTAGTCAACCAAAGGGGTTAATTTGGCTCTACCGGGGCGGATTGCGCGTGCCACCTTGTCCGAGCGGGTGCAAGTCGCGGACCATGGTCTTGAGCCGGTCCTCGAGGACATGCGTGTAGATTTGTGTCGTAGAAATGTCCGCGTGGCCGAGAAGGGTCTGCACGATGCGGAGGTCGGCGCCGTTGTGCAGCAAATGACTGGCAAAGGCGTGGCGCAGCACGTGCGGCGACAGCCGCGCCGGGGCGATGCCGCAGGCCACCCCCAAGGCCTTCAGTTCACGGGCGAAATGCTGACGGGTGAGGTAGCCTTGCTCGCCGAAGGACGGGAACAGCCATTTGTTCTCCCCCTTGCGGCCGGCCTCGGCCGCCAGCGCCAGCCAGGCGGCCATCGTCGTCTTGGCCGATTGATTGAGCGGTACCAGCCGTTCCTTGCCGCCCTTGCCGCGCACCACCAGCATGCGCTGGTCGTGCCGCGCCGCCGAGGCCGGCAGCGCCACAAGCTCGGAGACGCGCAGGCCCGTGGCGTAGACGACTTCGAGCAGGCACAGCAGCCGCATCGCGCGCAGCCGCGCCGCCGGCGCTGGCGTGGTGTCGTCGGCCTGCCGCTGCGCTTCCTTGAGCAGCGCATCGACCTCGGCGATCGACAGCACCTTCGGCAGCGGGCGGCCGCGTTTCGGCCCTTCCAGTACCGCGGCCGGATTGTCGCCGCGTTTTCCCTCGGCATAGAGGAAGCGATAGAGCTGCCGCACCGCCGACAGCCGCCGCGCCAGTGACGAAGCCTTGAAGCCGCGTTCGGTCAGATCGGCGAGGAAACCGCGCAGATCGTCAGTATCGGCGTCGGCGATGTTCCTTCCTGCCGCGCGCAGGAAGGATGAGAGATCGTCGAGATCGTTGCGATAGGCGGCGAGCGTGTTGGCGCCTGCGCCGCGCTCGGCCGCCAGCATGTCGAGGAAGAGTTCGATGAAGGTCTGGTCGGATGCCCCCCGGGCCATCGCTGCCGGCCGCTACTGCTGCTGCTTGACGAACTTGCCGGGCGGAATGGTCACGATGATCTCGCGCGGCTGATATTTGACGAAATTGGCGAGCGAGAACACGGCGCCATAGGCCAGGCCGCCGATCAGGCCGAGGAACATCAGGAAGCGGAACAGGCTCGGCATGGCTCAAGGCATCCGGCAAGGCAGGTGCGGGCCGACCTTCGCCCGCCCTGGGTTACGACCACGTTTCCATGTGCGCTGGCAAGGGCGCCCTCGCGGTGTCGCGATTGCTGGTATATGGAACCGTGGAGGCGATTTGGACATCCTAGCATGGTAAACGGCGCCGTTCAAAAACCGGCCGTGGAGGCAAGCCCGGAAGCGCGCATCGTGCGCGCGCTGGGCGCGCGTTCCGTCGTGCTGGTCGGCATGATGGGCGCCGGCAAGTCGTCGATCGGCCGCCGGCTGGCCGGCCGGCTCGGCGTCCCCTTTATCGACGCCGACACCGAGATCGAGAACGCCGCCGGTATGACCATCGCCGACATCTTCGCCCGCCACGGCGAGCCCTATTTCCGCGCCGGCGAAGCGCGTGTGATCGCCCGCCTGCTCGAGCAGGGGCCGCAGGTCCTGGCGACCGGCGGCGGCGCCGTGATGGACGCGCAGACGCGTGCGCTGATCCGCGACAAGAGCCTGTCGATCTGGCTCAAGGCTGACCTCGACGTGCTGCTCAAGCGCACCCGCCGCCGCGGCGAACGGCCGCTGGTCGATCGCATCAAGGACTTGCTGCCACAGCGCGAACCGCTCTATGCGCAGGCGGACATGACGGTGCAATCGCGCGACGAACCGCACGAGACCATCGTCGACGAGATCATCGCTGCTATGCCGAGGTATCTGCCGGCGGCGCAGGAGGAGAAAACATCATGACGGCGCCGCTGCGAGCGCGCGAACCCATCACCGTTCCGGTCGCGCTGGGCGATCGAGCTTACGACATCGTCATCGGCCGTGGTATCGCCGCCACGCTCGGCCAGACGATTGCGAAGCTGCGTGCTGGCGCGCGCACGGTGATTGTCACCGACGAGAACGTCGCGTCGCATCATCTCGCGGCGGCGGAGGCCGCGCTGAAGCAAGCCGGCGTCGCCTCGTCGCGCATCGTCGTGGCGCCGGGCGAGGGCTCGAAGAACATTCCGACCTTCGAGCGCGTCTGCGAGGAGATCATCGGCGCGCGGATCGAGCGCGGCGATCTCGCGATTGCCCTGGGCGGCGGCGTCATCGGCGACCTCGCCGGCTTCGCGGCGTCGTGCGTTCGCCGCGGCATCGATTTCGTGCAGGTGCCGACGACCTTGCTGGCGCAGGTCGACTCCTCGGTCGGTGGCAAGACCGGCATTAACTCCCGCCATGGCAAAAACCTGATCGGCGCCTTTCATCAACCGGTCCTGGTGCTCGCCGACACGGCGCTGCTCGACACGCTGCCGCCGCGCGAATTCCGCGCCGGCTATGCCGAGGTCGCCAAATACGGGCTGCTCGGCGACGCCGGCTTCTTCGCCTGGCTGGAGCAGAACTGGCGGGACATGTTCGCGGGCGGCCCTGCGCGCGAGCACGCCATCGCCGTCTGCTGCCGCGCCAAGGCGGCCATCGTCGCGCGCGATGAGCGCGAGACCGGCGAGCGGGCGCTGCTCAATCTCGGACATACTTTCGGCCATGCGCTCGAAGCCGGCTGCGGTTTCTCGCAGCGGCTGCTGCACGGCGAGGCGGTGGCACTCGGCATGGTCATGGCGTTCGACTACTCGGCGCGCAAAGGCCTTTGCAGCGCCGCCGACGCCGCGAGGGCCAGGGCGCACCTTGCGGCGGTCGGCCTGCCGACCCATGTTAGGGAGGTTCCCGGCGGCGTCCCGGGCGTCGATGCCTTGATGGGTCTGATCGCACAGGACAAGAAAGTGAAACGCGGCGCGCTCACTTTCATTCTCGTGCGCGGCATCGGCCAGGCCTTCATCGAAAGCAATGTCGATCCTGCCGACGTGCGCGCGTTTCTGACTGACGCCGTCGCCTGACCCCATGACCGCTGCCGACTGGATATCGCTCGTTGTCGTCGTGATCTGCCTCCTGCTGTCGGCCTTCTTCGCCGGCAGCGAGACGGCATTGACCGCGTCGTCGCGCGCCAGCATGGCGCGGCTGGAGAAGCAGGGCGAGCGCCGCGCCGGCATCGTCAACCGCCTGCTCGCCAGCCGCGAGCGGCTGATCGGCGCGCTCTTGCTCGGCAACAACGCCGTCAACATCGCCGCCTCCTCGCTCGCCACCGGCGTGCTGCTCACCTGGTTCGGCTCGGCCGGCATCGCCTACGCGACCGTGGTGATGACGATTATCATCGTCGTCTTCGCCGAGGTGCTGCCGAAGACCGCCGCCTTCAACGCGCCCGACCGCATCGCGCTCGAGGTCGCCCGCCCGATGCAGTGGGTGGTGAAGGTGCTCGGCCCGATCCTGATGACGATCGAGGCGCTGGTGCGCTGGCTGCTCAAGCACGTCGGCATCGTCGTCGGCGAGGATCAGGCGGTGTTGTCGGCGCGCGAGGAGTTGCGCGGCGCCGTCGATCTCTTCCACCGCGAGGGCGGCGTGGAGAAGCTCGACCGTGACATGTTCGGCGGCGTGCTCGACCTGCGCGAGCTCGCGCTGTCGGACGTGATGATCCACCGCACCAACATGATCATGCTCGATGCCGACGAGAAGCCGGAGGATCTGGTGAACGCGGTGATCGCGTCGCCGGTCACGCGGCTGCCGCTCTGGCGCGGCAATCCCGAGAACATCGTGGGAGTGCTGCACGTGAAGGACCTGCTGCGCGCGCTGCACGCGGTCGACGGCGACGCTTCAAAGGTCGATATCGCCGCGCTGATGACGGCGCCGTGGTTCGTGCCCGACACGCGGCCCGTGTCGGAGCAGCTCAAGGCGTTCCGCCGCCGCAAGACGCCGTTCGCGCTGGTGGTCGACGAATACGGCGAGGTCGAAGGCCTCGTCACGCTCGAGGACATTCTCGAAGAGATCGTCGGCGACATCACCGACGAGCACGACGTCGCCATCCCCGGCGTGCGACGACAGCCGGACGGCTCGGTCAATGTCGACGGCGCCGTGCCGATCCGCGACTTGAACCGCGTGATGGATTGGAACCTGCCGGACGAGGAGGCGACCACCATCGCCGGCCTCGTCATTCACGAGGCGCGCTCGATCCCGGAAATCGGGCAGAGCTTCACGTTCCACGGCTTCCGTTTCAGGGTGTTGCGCAAGGCGCGCAATCGCATCACCGCGCTGCGCATCCAGCCGCTGCCGAAGCCGAAAGCGGCGGAGTAGGGCTACATTCCGCCTTCGCCCGGCGCGGCGGCGTGGATGGCCAACGCGTGCACGCCGTCGGCGAGTTCGCCCGCCAAGAGCGCGTTGACCATGCGGTGGCGCTCGATCCGGCTCTTCCCTTTGAAGGCGTCCGACACGATATAGACCCTGAAATGGGTTTGCCCGCCCGGCCGGTGCCCGGCATGGCCTTCGTGGCGGTGGGATTCATCCTCCACTTTCAGGCTGTGCGGCGCGAAAGCTTCGGTGAGTTTCTCTGAGATAACATCCACGGTGCGCATGCCGTTCGAGTTAAGCAACGGCGGGCCGCCGGTCAATGTCTGCTTGGTCCGCTTTGCGGCGGAATCGCGTTGCTTCGCCCCATGTCAAGTCTTGAAGGCGTCATCGCCGTCGGCGCATAGTGTTCGGTCATGAAATTCGACTCACCTCTGTTCGATCGTATCCGCGTGAAACCGTCGCAGGACCGCCGTCCAAAAACGGCCGGGCCGACCTGCGACTGGCATGGCTGCAAGGAGAAGGCCTCGCATCGCGCGCCCAAGGGCCGCGATCGCGAGAACGAGTACTGGCGCTTCTGTCTCGACCATGTGCGCGAGTACAACCATTCCTACAATTTCTTCAAAGGCATGAGCGACAACGCGGTGATGGCGTACCAGAAGGACGCGCTCACCGGTCACCGCCCGACCTGGAAGATGGGCACCGGGAAGAGCACGCCGCGGCCGGACGGGCAGACCTTCGGCGCGCACGGCGATCCGTTCAGCCTGTTCTCCGAAGGGTTGAAGGCCGAGCAGCAACAGCGTGCCGAGGCGGCGCGGCCGGTGCGCAATGCGGAGCGCAAAGCGCTCGATACTCTTGGGTTGGACCCCACGGCGACCGCGGTGCAGGTCAAGGCGCGCTTCAAGGAACTGGTGAAGCGCCATCACCCCGATGCCAATGGCGGTGATCGCTCGACCGAGGACCGCCTGGTTGAGGTCATCCAGTCCTATAACTATCTGAAATCTGTGGGTTTTGCCTGATTTAGGCGGTACAAATTTCCCGGCGCGGTAAGGTGGAACCGTCTTTCGCCTCGCTCCCGCAGACCCTATCTTTCCTGCATAGCAGAAGCGACTTGCGCCGCGCCTGCCGGGTTTTGCCGGCTCGGCCGGTCTGCTAGGTTGCCGCCATCAGCCGGACCGTGATGTCGGACCGTATCAGGGGCTTCGGATCCGCGAAGCCCACGGAGGATCAATGACTGCCGCAGTTCAAGAAAAGACCGGCCTGCCGGACATGAAAGTGTCGGTTCGGCAAGTGTTCGGAATCGACAGCGACCTGGAAGTGCCCGCGTTCTCACAACCGGACGAATACGTGCCCGAGCTCGATCCGGATTACCGGTTCGACCGGCCGACCACGCTCGCCATTCTCGCCGGCTTCGCCAAGAACCGCCGCGTGATGGTCACCGGCTATCACGGCACCGGCAAGTCGACGCACATCGAGCAGGTCGCCTCGCGACTCAACTGGCCCTGCGTGCGCGTCAACCTCGACAGCCATATCAGCCGTATCGACCTGATCGGCAAGGACGCGATCGTGCTGAAGGAAGGCCAGCAGGTCACCGAATTCCGCGACGGCATCCTGCCGTGGGCGCTGCAGAACAACGTCGCCATCTGCTTCGACGAATACGACGCCGGCCGCCCGGACGTGATGTTCGTGATCCAGCGCGTGCTTGAAGCATCGGGCCGGCTGACGCTGCTCGACCAGAACCGCGTGATCAAGCCGCACCCGTCGTTCCGGCTGTTCGCCACCGCCAACACCATCGGTCTTGGCGACACCTCGGGCCTCTATCACGGCACGCAGCAGATCAACCAGGGCCAGATGGACCGCTGGTCGATCGTGACGACGCTGAACTATCTGCCGCACGACAACGAAGTCGAGATCGTCCTCGCCAAGGCGAAGCACTATCGCAACGACAAGGGTCGCGACATCGTCAACAAGATGGTGCGCATTGCCGATCTGACGCGCAACGCTTTCATGAACGGCGACCTGTCGACGGTCATGAGCCCGCGCACGGTGATCACCTGGGCGGAGAATTCCGAGATCTTCAACGATATCGGCTTCGCCTTCCGGCTCACCTTCCTCAACAAGTGCGATGAGCTTGAGCGGCCGATCGTGGCCGAGTTCTATCAGCGCTGCTTCGGCGTCGAGTTGCCGGAAAGCGCTGTGAATGTAGCGTTGAGCTGATTTCACCTCTCCCCGCTTGTGGGGAGAGGTCGGCGAGCGAAGCGAGCCGGGTGAGGGGGCTTCGCAGTTTTCGCCGACATAAGTTTTAACGCCCCCTCACCCCGACCCTCTCAACCGAAGTCGGATGTTTCCGACTTCGGTCACTGAATGAATGACCGAACCCGGGTGGACCCGAGTTCGGTTGTAAGAACGGGGAGAGGGAGAAGAGCCAAATGGCCTCCAACATCAAAGGCAAAACGCCCGCCAAGGAAGCGCCGACCGAGCCGTTCAAGCGGGCGGTCACCGGCGCCATGCGCGCGCTGGCGCGCAAACCCGATCTCGAAGTGTCCTTCGCGGCCGAGCGGCCGGGCATGATCGGCGGCAAGGCGCGGCTGCCGGAGCCGGCGCGCAAGCTCACCAAGGCGGAAGCGGCCATCGTGCGCGGCAATGCCGACGCCATGGCATTGCGGCTCGCCTGCCACGATCAGGCGATGCACCGGCGCATGCAGCCGACCGGGCAGCAGGCACGCGCGGTTTTCGAGGCTGTCGAGCAGGCGCGCGTCGAGGCGATTGGCGCGCGACGCATGGACGGCGTCGCCAAGAACCTGACGGCGATGCTCGACGACCGCTTTCACCGCGCCAAGTTCGACCAGGTCACCGAGCGTTCGGAAGCGCCGATCGAGGAAGCGGTGGCGCTTCTGGTGCGCGAGCGCCTGACCGGTCAGGCGCCGCCGGCGACGGCGAAGAAGCTCGTCGATCTGTGGCGGCCGCTGATCGAGGACCGCGCCGGCGAGGATCTCGACCGGCTCGACTCGCTGATCGAAGATCAGCGCCAGTTCGGCGACGCCGTGCGCGACCTGCTCGATTCGCTCGAAATGGGCGAGGACCGTTCCTCCGACTCCGAAGACGAGGAGGACGGCGAGGACGAGCAGAGCAAGCAGGATCAGGGTGAGGAGGGCGAATCTTCCGAATCCGAGGAGATGCAGCGCTCGAGCATGGAGGACGCGCAGGCCTCCGCCGAGGACATGCCCGATTCCGCCGCGGAAGCCGCCGACGCCGCGACCTCCGAGATGGCGGAAGACAGCGACATGGGCGACGCCGAGACGCCCGGCGAGCCGCAGCGGCCGCGCCAGTTTGGCGACAACCAGCCGCGCGGCCCGGACTATCGCGCCTTCACCGCCAAGTTCGACGAGACCATCGCGGCCGAGGATCTGTGCGAGGCGGAGGAACTCGACCGCCTGCGCGGCTATCTCGACAAGCAGCTCTCCAGTCTGCAGGGCGTCGTCGCGCGGCTCGCCAACCGCCTCCAGCGTCGCTTGATGGCGCAGCAGAACCGCTCGTGGGAATTCGACCTCGAGGAGGGCATGCTCGATCCGGCACGCCTGTCGCGCATCGTCATGGATCCGTTCCATCCGCTGTCGTTCAAGGCGGAAAAGGACATGCAATTCCGCGACACGGTGGTGACGCTGCTGCTCGACAATTCGGGCTCGATGCGCGGCCGTCCGATCACCGTCGCCGCCACCTGCGCCGACATCCTCGCGCGCACGCTGGAACGCTGCGGCGTCAAGGTCGAGATCCTCGGCTTCACCACGCGCGCCTGGAAGGGCGGGCAGTCGCGCGAGCACTGGCTCACCGCGGGCAAGCCGGCCAATCCGGGCCGGCTCAACGACTTGCGTCACATCATCTACAAGTCGGCCGACGCGCCGTGGCGGCGCGCGCGCAAGAATCTCGGCCTGATGATGCGCGAGGGTCTCTTGAAAGAGAACATCGACGGCGAGGCGCTCGACTGGGCGCACAAGCGCCTGCTGGCGCGCACCGAGCAGCGCAAGATCCTGATGATGATCTCGGACGGTGCGCCGGTCGATGACTCGACGCTCTCGGTCAATCCCGGCAATTATCTCGAGCGGCATCTGCGCTGGGTGATCGAGGAGATCGAGACCCGCTCGCCGGTCGAGCTCATCGCCATCGGCATCGGTCACGACGTCACGCGTTACTATCGCCGCGCGGTCACCATCGTCGACGCGGAGGAGCTCGGCGGCGCCATGACCGAGAAGCTGGCCGAGCTGTTCGAAGAGCACGCCGCGGCCGCGGAACGGCCGGTGCGGCGAACGCGCCGCCGCGTCGCCTGATTGCCAGCGCAGGGTTAGGCGATCCTGAGCCGTTGTAGAACGTGTCGCGTTTGCGTGCGGCCTGACCCTCGCGACGAGCGGAGGATGTGGTGAGACTGCCCGCGTTTGTCCTCCGCCGGCGCTGGATCTGGCCCGGCGCGGTCGCGGCCGCGTTGCTGGTCATCGTCGCGGCCATCGCCGCCGAAGGCCTGCACACCAGCGCGGCGCCGACGGCCATCAGCATCGATGCGACGCCGATCGCCGCCTTCGACAACCGCGATCCGACAGGCGTGCGCTTTGGCGCGCTCGAGTTCCGCGGCGGCCTGGTGCTGACGTCGAAATATCCGGCATTCGGCGGTCTGTCGGCGCTGCACATGATGCCCGACGGCGTGCATTTCATCGCGGCCAGCGACAACGGCTCGTGGCTGCGTGCGCGCATCGTCTCCAGGGATGGCCGGCCGGCCGCCATTGCCGATGCCGAGATGGCGCCGGCGCTCGGGCCCGACGGCGCGCCGCTCGCCAGCCGCGGCTGGTTCGACATGGAATCGCTCGCCGAGCGCGACGGCCAGTTCTATGTCGGCATCGAACGCGTCGAGCAGATCGTGCGTTTCGACTTGAAGAAGTTCGGCTTCGCCGCGCGCGGCGAGCCGATCAAGGTGCCGGCGGAGTTCAAGACCTTCAAATTCAACAAAAGTCTCGAATGCCTGGCCGCGCCGCCGCAAGGCGGGCCGCTCGCCGGTGACCTGATCGCGATCACCGAGCGCAGCCTCGACGCGCACGGCAATCACCGCGCCTTTCTGTTCGAAGGCGATCGCGTCGCGCGCTTCTCGGTGAAGCGTAGCGACGATTTCGACGTCAGCGACTGCGCGGTGCTGCCGTCGCACGACCTGTTGGTGCTCGAACGCAGCTTCTCGCTGGCCAAGGGCGTCGCCATGCGCATGCGCCGCATTCCGCTGTCGGCGATCAAGGACGGCGCGCTGATCGACGGCCCGGTCGTGGTCACGGCCGACATGGGCTATCAGATCGACAACATGGAAGGCATCGGCGTCAGCCGAGGTCCGGACGGCGAGACGATCCTGACGCTGATCTCCGACGACAATTTCTCGGTCATCCAGCGCACGCTGCTGCTGCAGTTCGCGCTCATGGGCGAGTGATCCCCCAAAAGCAAAACGCCGCCCGAGGGGCGGCGTCGCAGTGCGAAACGAAGCGGGGGCGATCAGCTCGCCGCGGCCTGCTTCTTCCGGATCTGGCGCTTGAGCTCGACCATCTTCGGCGCCAGTTCGGTGTCCTTCGCCTTGAGCAGGAAGGCGTCCAGGCCGCCGCGGTGATCGACCGTCTTCAATGCATTGGTCGAGATGCGCACGCGCACCGAGCGACCGAGCGTCTCCGAGATCAGCGTCACGTTCTGCAGGTTCGGCAGGAACCGACGCTTGGTCTTGATGTTCGAATGGCTGACCTTGTGGCCGACCAACGGCCCCTTGCCGGTCAGATCGCAACGGAACGACATCGTCAAATCCTCGAAACGCCGGGGGCTGCGTCAAACCCGCGCCCAGCCGGTCTTTTGTCAAGAAGGCGGACGTATAGAGAGGCCGGCGGGCAGCGTCAAGCCCGCGGCACGCCTGATATCTAAGGGGTTTCCGCGCCAGATCCACGCCCTCCGGACGGCTTTGTGCCCCCCGGTCAGAGGCGCCCGGCGGCGACAAACATTCGACCAAATCCCCGCTGTCTGATGAATTTAATGGCCGTGGTTCTGTCAGCCGCGCCGATCTTTGGGCTACGGTAAGGGGTTGCGGCAAAGCCGAGCCGCCGGGATGACGATCTGGGAACTCATGCGAGCGCTGGGCAAGGCCATCCGGACGATGACGTGGGCGGGCGGCGCGCTGGCGCTGGCCGCAGCCGTTCCGGCGTCGGCGCAGGGCAAGCTTGAGGCCCGCTACGAAGTGACGCTCGCCGGCCTGCCGATCGGCACCGGCTCGTGGATGGTCGACGTCAATGACACGCACTATCTGGCCGCCGCAAGCGGTGCGACCACTGGTTTGTTGCGGGTCTTTACCGGCGGTCAGGGCACCAGCGCGGCCCGCGGCACACTCACCAGCGGCGGCATCCCGCTGAGCTCCATCTACGCCGCCACCATCACCACCCGCCAGAAGTCGGACGAGGTCCGCCTCACCATCAATCACGGCGACGTCAAGGACACGCGGCTCGAGCCCCCGCGCGACAAGGATCCCGAGCGCGTCCCGATCACGCCGGCGCATGAGCGTGGCATCCTCGACCCGATGACGGCGAGCCTGTTGCGTGCGCCCGACGCCGCCAACCCGATGGCGCCCGCGACCTGCGACCGCACGCTCGCCATCTTCGACGGCCGCCTGCGCTACGATCTCAAGCTCGCCTACAAGCGCATCGAGCAGGTCAAGACCGACAAGGGCTATGCCGGGCCGGCGCTGGTCTGCTCGGTCAATTTCACGCCGATCGCCGGCTACATCCCGTCGCGCTACGCGATCAAGTACATCGCCAAGCTGAAGGACATGGAGGTGTGGTTCGCGCCCATCACCGGCACGCACGTGCTGGTGCCGATCCACGCCCAGGGGCCGACGCCGATCGGCCCGGTAGTGCTGCAGGCGACGCAGTTCGTCTCCACCGTAACGCCGACGCGCGCCTCGTCGACCAAATAAATTTGCAATCGCCTTGACTCTTCCGCCGCGGGCCGGTTCGGCGCCGCGTTAAGACCTGATGCTGAAAAAGCCCGGAAAATCCGCGTCCCGGCACCCGATCTAGTGGGACTCTGGCCTGCCTGTTCCAGATGTGGCCGTGAACGAATCCATACAGCCATCGAGTCAGCGATTCGGGCGTGTTTCGTTCCAGACTCGTTCCGAACCCTTAAAAGCGGCGCCGATGTCGTCGCACTGTGGCACAGCGGCGGTAGCGTGCTGCGCCGTTGGCGTGATTACCTGCAAATCCGCTCGGACTCGCCGTCGCCGCGCGGATTTTAACGAAACTTGTCTGGAATTCGACCGGGTCGGTCACGAGCCGAATAGGACTGGTGGCATCTGCCGGACGGCTTCCTACATCTCGTAGTGAACGGAATCCGACTGCCGGGTTTCAAGCGATTCGGGCGCGGTTCGTTCGACCCCCGTTCCAAACCTTAACCGCGGACGCACATCCCGTCGCATTGTGATACAGGAGCTTCGCAGCTTGGGGCCTCATCGCGGGGCTCGGGCCGCAGTCTGGATCGGTAATGACCCTCAGTTTCTCTCCGCAGCCGGCCAAGGGCGGGCGTGTCCGCGGCGCCGGCGTCACCGCTGTCCTCGGTCCCACCAACACCGGCAAGACGCATCTCGCCATCGAGCGGATGCTCGCGCATTCCTCCGGCATCATCGGCCTGCCGCTGCGTCTGTTGGCGCGCGAGGTCTACAACAAGGTGGTCGACCGTGTCGGCGCGCAGCTGGTGGCGCTGATCACCGGCGAGGAGAAGATCAAGCCGCCGCATGCGCGCTACTGGGTGTCGACCGTCGAGGCCATGCCGCGCGATCTCGACGTCGCCTTCCTCGCCGTCGACGAAATCCAGCTCGGCGCCGATTTCGAGCGCGGCCACGTCTTCACCGACCGCATGCTCAACCGCCGCGCCCGCGAGGAAACGCTGGTGCTTGGGGCCGCGACCATGCGGCCGATGGTTGAAAAGCTGTTGCCCGGCGCGCATGTCGTCAGCCGTCCGCGGCTGTCGATGCTCACTTACGCCGGCGAGAAAAAGCTGACGCGCCTGCCGCGCCGCTCGGCGATCGTGGCCTTCTCGGCCGACGAAGTTTACGCCATCGCCGAACTGATCCGCCGCCAGCGCGGCGGCGCCGCGGTGGTGCTCGGCGCGCTCTCGCCGCGCACGCGCAACGCGCAGGTCGCGCTCTACCAGTCGGGCGATGTCGATTATCTCGTCGCCACCGACGCCATCGGCATGGGCCTTAATCTCGACGTCGATCACGTCGCCTTCGCCTCCGATCGCAAATTCGACGGCTACCAGTTTCGCAAGCTGACGCCGGCCGAGCTCGGCCAGATCGCCGGCCGTGCCGGACGCGCGACGCGCGACGGCACCTTCGGCACCACCGGCCGTTGCGATCCGTTCGAGCCGGAATTGGTGCAGGCGCTGGAGAGCCACGTCTTCGAGCCGGTGCGCATGTTGCAATGGCGCAACGCCGATCTGGATTTTGCCTCGCTCGGCGCGCTGCAGGCGTCGCTGGCGATGGCGCCGCAGGAGCAGGGGCTGACGCGCGCACCGGTAGGCGAGGATATCCTCGTGCTCGACCATGCCGCGCGTGACGCCGACGTGCGCGACGTCGCGAAAGGCCGGTCCGCGGTCGAACGTTTATGGGACATTTGCCAGGTTCCGGATTATCGCAAGATCGCGCCGGCGACCCATGCCGAACTGGTGACGACCCTCTATGGATTCCTGATGCGAGAGGGTAACATCCCGACCGATTGGTTTGCTCGTCAGGTCGCGCAGGCGGATCGGACCGACGGCGACATCGACACCCTCTCCAACCGGATCGCGCATGTCAGAACCTGGACTTTCGTTGCCAATCGCCCGGATTGGCTCGCCGACCCCGAGCATTGGCAGGCGACCACGCGCGCAGTGGAGGACAAGCTGTCGGATGCGTTGCACGAGCGGCTGGCGGAGCGTTTCGTCGACCGCCGCACCAGCGTGTTGATGCGGCGGCTTAGAGAGAACGCAATGCTCGAAACCGAAATCGGAAAGACCGGCGAGGTCAGCGTCGAAGGCCACGTCATTGGCCGCCTCGACGGATTCATGTTCGCGCCCGACGCCGCCGGCGCCGGCACCGACGCCAAGGCGCTCAACGCCGCCGCGCAGAAGGTGCTGTCGGTCGAGATCGAAAGCCGCGCCACGCGGCTGTCGCAGGCGTCGAACGATCAGATCGTGCTGGCCAATGACGGCGCCATCCGCTGGCTTGGCGCCGTCGTCGGGAAGCTCGCCGCCGGCGACGACACGCTGCGCCCGCGCGTGCGCATCATCGCCGACGAGCATCTGACCGGCCCGGCGCGCGACCTGGTGCAGACGCGCCTCGATCTCTGGCTCAAGTCGCAGATCGAGAAGCTGCTGGCGCCTTTGTTCACGCTGTCGGTCGCCGAGGACGTCACCGGCATGGCGCGCGGCGTCGCCTTCCAGTTGGCCGAGGCGCTTGGCGTGCTCGAACGGCAGAAGGTGTCGGAAGAGGTCAAGGGCCTCGACCAGCCGTCGCGCGCGACCTTGCGCAAATACGGCGTGCGCTTCGGCGCTTATCACATCTATCTGCCCGCGCTGATGAAGCCGGCGCCGCGCGCGCTGGCGACGCAGTTGCATGCCTTGAAGCACGAAAGCGCCGATGCGCACGGCGTCACCGAATTGCTGCATCTCGCCGCCTCGGGACGCACCTCGATCCCGGTCGACAAGGAGACGCCGAAGGCGCTCTACCGCACGTCCGGTTATCGCGTCTGCGGCGAGCGCGCGGTGCGCGTCGACATTCTCGAACGCCTCGCCGACCTGATCCGCCCGGCGCTCGCCTGGCGCGAGGGCACGACGCCGAAGCCGGATGGCGCGATCGACGGCCGCGGCTTCACCGTCACCGGCGCGATGACGTCGCTGACCGGCGCCTCGGGCGAGGACTTCGCCTCGATCCTGCGCGCGCTTGGCTATCGCATGGAGCGCAAGCCGAAACCGGCGGAGCCGGCAAAATCAGAAATGGCGGCGGAAGCGGCGCCGGCAGCCGAAGCTCCGGCTGCTGAAGCAACCGCGACCGACACCCCTGCCGAAGCCGCAGCCGAGCCCGCGCCTGAAGCCGAAGCGCCGCCGCTGGTCGCCGATGCCGAGGTGATGCCCGCGCCGGTGATCGAGCAGCCGGCCGAGCCGCAGCCTGAACAGCCGTCTGCCGAAGCGCAGGCCGGGCAGCCGCCCGCGGAAGCCGCCTCTGTCGAAGCCGCCCCTGCCGAGGAGAAACCGGCCGAGCCGGCGATGATCGAGGTGTGGCGTCCGGGCGGGCGTTCCGAGCAACAGCGCCCGCCGCGTCATCGTCGTGCGCATCAGCGCCCGCAGCAGGCCGCCGCAGCGCCCGCCGACGGCGCGGCTGTCGCCGCCGCGCCCGCGGCCGGCGAATCGCAAGAGCCGCGCCAGGGCCGGCCGCCGCAGCCCGAGCGCAGCGACCGGCCGAATCACCGCGACCGCCAGCAGCGCACGGACAAGCAGGCCAATCGCGGCGAGCGCCGCGACGGCCCGAGCGGCGATCGCCCCGACCGCGGTCCGCGCCGCGATCGCGGCCCGCGCCGTGGCCGCGATGAGGGGCCCGGCCGCGCCGAGCGCGAGCAGTATTATGCGCGCCCGCAGGGGTCCGATCGCCGCAACAAGGAGCCGGATCCGAATTCGCCTTTCGCCAAGCTCGCCGCGCTCAAGCAGCAGCTGGAGCAGAACAAGGACCGCTAGAGGCCTCACAGCTGCCGTGGACCGCCAGCGCATCGACAAATGGCTGTGGCACGCGCGCATGGTGCGCACGCGGGGCGACGCCGCCGCGCTCGCCGAAAAGGGGCACGTCCGGCTGAACGGCCGCCGCATCACTGCCGCCAGCCAGGTGGTCCGCCCCGGGGATGTCATTACCGTCGCGCTCGACCGGGCGGTGCGCGTGGTGGAGGTGCAGGGCTTCTGCGAACGGCGCGGCGGCCCGCCTTTGGCGCGCACCCTCTATCGCGAGGTGAGCCTCTCCGCCTGAGGTTGCCATGCGCCTATCGCGCGCCAGAATGGCAATGCGCGCCTTGCGCGCCTATCTATTGTTGCGTTAGGGGGAGCGCGGGTTGAAGCGTTCCGATTCCGGCCGGAGTTCGTTGGATGACCTACGTCGTCGTCGAAAACTGCATTAAGTGCAAGTACATGGATTGCGTAGAGGTGTGTCCGGTCGACTGCTTCTACGAGGGCGAGAACATGCTCGTCATCCATCCGGACGAATGCATCGACTGCGGCGTCTGCGAGCCGGAATGCCCGGCCGAGGCGATCAAGCCGGACACCGAGCCGGGACTGGAGAAGTGGCTGGAACTCAACGCCGAATACGCCAAGACCTGGCCGAATATTACCGTCAAGGGTGAGGCCCCGGCGGACGCCAAGGAGTTCGACGGCCAGGCCGGCAAATTCGACAAGTTCTTTTCGTCGAATCCCGGCAGCGGAACCTGAGCCAGGGTTAGCGGCTTCCTAGAGCCGCCCGAGCATTTCCATTTGGGGCTGTGGTCGCGGCATTAACCGGGCCGCCAAATTGCAATTTTACAGCCGATTTGCGACCCTATAAGGCTTTGAAATCGGCCAAAAATGTGCTATATATACAAAAAATCGACATAGACGAAAAAGTCGGCCGCTTTTTGATGAGCTCCCTCGCGGGAGCCTTATTTTTCAGCGGTTGAAATAACGGTTCCCAAGGGTCTGGCTAGAAGGGCGTGCGATCCACGCGTTAAGCAGTGGCAGCAAAATCGCGTCAGAAGTCGAAAAAGGGCTCCTCCGGTTCCAACCGGACGACCAAAAAGTCTGCCGTCGCGCGGCGGACCTCTCACGCCTCCCGCGGTGCCTCGGCCCGCGGCGGGGCCCCTGCAGCGAAAGCGGCCGCCAGCCGGAAGCCGGCGCCGGCCGCCGAAGGAGTAGTGCCCGGAATGGCTACCAATAAGAAGACCACCCAGCGCCAAGGCTTCAAGACCAGCGAGTTCATCGTCTACCCCGCGCACGGGGTCGGCCAGATCGTTGCCATCGAGGAGCAGGAGATCGCGGGGGCGAAGCTCGAGCTGTTCGTCATCAACTTCATCAAGGACAAGATGACGTTGCGCGTCCCGACCGCCAAGATCGTGTCGGTGGGCATGCGCAAGCTCGCCGAGCCGCCGCTGGTCAAGAAGGCGCTGGAGACCTTGAAGGGCCGTGCTCGCATCAAGCGCACCATGTGGTCGCGCCGCGCGCAGGAATACGAAGCCAAGATCAATTCCGGCGACATCGTCGCCATCGCCGAGGTGGTGCGCGACCTGTACCGCTCGGACACGCAGCCGGAGCAGTCCTACTCCGAACGCCAGCTCTACGAAGCGGCGCTCGACCGCCTGTCGCGTGAGATCGCGGCGGTGCAGAAGGTGACCGAGACCGAGGCGATCAAGGAGATCGAAGGCGCGCTCGCCAAGGGTCCGCGCCGTGGTCCCAAGCCCGCCGATGAGGCCGGCGCCGAGGAAGGCGTCGAGGACGAGGCGGCCTGAAAGGCCGCCGAGCCGAACGACGACGAATAGAAAAAAGCCCGGCAGCGATGCCGGGCTTTTTTTATGCGACCGCCTTCGTCGTCAACTTATGGCTCTCCAGCAAGCTGTGAACGTCGCTCGCCGCCACCGCCTCGCTGAAAAGATAGCCCTGCCCTTCCAAGCAACCGTCAGCTGTCAATGATGCGAGTTGCTCCTCGCTCTCGATGCCTTCGGCGGTTGTCTCAAGGTTAAATCCGCCGGCTAGTCCGAGTACAGCACGGATTATCGTGGTGCTTTCCTTATCCTTGCCGAGACGATCGACAAAACTGCGATCGATCTTGATCCGGTCCAGCTTGAGGGAAAGCAGCTGGCTCAGCGTCGCATAGCCCGTACCGAAGTCGTCCAGCGCAATGCGCACCCCCGCTCGACGCAGCCGACCGGTGATCTCTTGCGCGATCTTCATATTGTCGACGAGGGCCGTTTCGGTAATTTCCAGCTCGAGACGGAGCGGGTTGAAGCCGGTCTCCGCCAGGATCGCAAGCACGCGCATACCGATGGTCGGGTCGCTCAGCTGGACGGCCGATATGTTGAACGCGAGTGTCAATTCCGACGGCCATGTTCGGGCATCGAGACAGGCCTGACGCAAGAGTTGATCGCCGAGTTCACTGATAAGACCGATCTCTTCGGCGACCTTGATGAACAGGTCCGGCGACACCCAGCCGAGCTTATCGCTCTTCCAGCGCGCCAGTGCTTCAAAGCCGACCACGCGCCTGCCTGCGAACGCGACCACGGGCTGATAATAGGGAATAATCGCTTTAGCTGCCACCGCGGCCCGCAATTCCGTTTCGATTAATATGCGGCGCTCCACATGGGCGTCCATGTCGCGCTCAAAAAAGCGAATGCAGGAGCGGCCCTCCGCCTTGGCGCGATACAGCGCCCGGTCGGCGCGTTGAACAAGGATCTCGGGGTCCGTCCCGTCCGATGGTGACATCGCTATTCCGATGCCGACGCCAACCGATCTGGAGATTTGCCCGATGACAAAGGGTTCAGCCACGGCCGCAACAATTCGCCGCGCCAAGGCCGCTGGATCATCGAGCGACTTGATGCTCGGGACGATGATGGCAAATTCATCGCCGCCGATGCGGGTTAAAATTGCGCCCGCCCGCACGATGGCTAAAACGCGTTGCGCAAACTCGGCCAAGGTCTGATCGCCGACCCCGTGGCCATAAGCGTCGTTAACCGATTTGAAGCCGTCGAGGTCAAGCATAAGCACGGCCGTCCGCGAGTCGTGGGCCGTACTCCGGAGAGCTTCACCAAGGGCCTCGACGAAAAAGCGGCGGTTGGGTAGCCCGGTCAGCGGATCATGCCGCGCAAGTTTCCTGGCGTCCGATTCGGCGTCGCGTCGGGCCTTCATTTCAATGGCCAGCTCCCTCACGCGGCGATAGCTGAAGATGGCAAATCCGAAACTCATGATAAAAACAACGAAGATCAAATTATCGATCTCCCAGTCCCTGTAATTCAGTGAAAATTCAAACAATCGTGGTGCAAGATCGAAAAAGTACTCGCTTGCAAAACAAATGATGCCGAAAAACGAAATGACAATTGCATCCCGTGTCGCCGGACGAAGCGAAGCAAGCCTGTTTCCGGCCCGGCGTGTGAGTCGGCTGATCTTGTGCATCGGTGCACGAAAGCCAACAAGTCCATCATCAACCGACTGCATATCCCAATGTCTCTTTTGTTGTCAGGCATAAGTGCTCGAACGAGTTGCACACACGGACGTGCCGTATCGGCGCCGTCGCCCGTCGACCAGCTCGTTCGTCGCAAATGTGGGCCGGGGCGCGTCTGCGGCCTCTTCAGACAGGCCGCACAGCAACCTGTCGGACAGGGCGTGCGCCACCGTTATTCCCATTAGAGGCGGGAGCCCGGTCGTGTCTCCCAGCCGTTGGCGCGTGATGGCATAAGCCCAACGATAGAGGACATATAGGCAGTCGTCGGTCTGAATGCCGGAAATAAGGCGGCCGGACTCGTGATTATTGTTATCCGGCCCCCGCCGCCGGCCTGGCAGGGTAAGCGACCCCAAGTCGCGCGTGGCCGTTGTCGCCTTAAGAGCGAAAGCCGACACCGGCGGCGGTGCAGAAGGTGACCGAGACCGAGGCGATCAAGGAGATCGAAGGCGCGCTCGCCAAGGGCCCACGCCGTGGTCCCAAGCCCGCCGATGAGGCCGGCGCCGAGGAAGGCGTCGAGGACGAGGCGGCCTGAAAGGCCACCGAGCCGAACGACGACGAATAGAAAAAAGCCCGGCAGCGATGCCGGGCTTTTTGTTTGCATTGAATCGAGCGGCGGGGTGGATCCGCTTTGGGCTCATGAGCGGAAGCGGGTCGCAGGCCGCTTCGCAAGGAGGTCGGCAACGGCCCCTGCCTTACCCACTCAGGCGCGAAGTACCGGCGCAAGAGTATGAGTGGAAGCGTGACGGAGGAACAAGTCCGCCTCCAGGAGCTTGGGATAGGCCTAAAGGGGCTAAATCACATGCGCCGCTTACTGGTCCTTCGGTGGAATGACGAAGATATCGTCCACCTCCGACGGCTTTTGACAAAGGGTTACACCTGCAGCGCCGCCGCTCGGCGGCTTCGCAGAAGCTATAACTCGACATGTCAAAAAGCCCATGAGAACGGGATTCAAATTCTCTCCACTGGCCGGACGCGGACCAGAGCGCGACCCGAGCACAGGATATGACCCCAGCCGCAAATACCATGGGAGCGCTCTATAATACGCTTCTCAAGCTGATGTCCCGACTGCGCGGCGCTGTCGTCCGTCGGCCACACGACGCAGTCTTCGACACCGCTGCGGATCGGCCGAGAAACCTCGATGATCCGTTCAGCGACCCCAAGGCGCAGGCACGCGTTGCACAGCTGATCGCGGAAAAAGGGTCGAAGGCGCCAAAGACATAGCCGCAGCTCCTTATTATAGACTCAGCGAGTTACCGTATCTCCTATAGAAAAAGGCCCCGGTTTCCCGAGGCCTCTGATCGCTGCTATCCGTTGTAAGAAGTTCAGCGGCAGCGGCGGATTCTACGAACCTCACCATCGTCGTGGATGATGATGGTATGGCACTCGTGGCGTCGCTCACGAACCACGACGCGCTCGCGATAACGGTCGCCGTCGTAGCGGTCATGGTCATAGTGGTCCGCGCCGACAGCAACGCCAACCCCGCCCGGGCCAGCGCCGAAGTATAGACCTTGAGCGGTTGCGGGACCGGCAAGTGCGATGCCAGCAGCGGCGAGTATTCCCAAAGCAAGCATGCGCATGTGAAGCCTCCTGTTACTTTCAGATGCCAACGGGCGGGGTAAGCTCTTCGTTCCGCGCAGCATGTACACTGGAGCTACGTGGTAAGTCGCCGCATCGCCCATGGACGCTTTCCATATCAATCAACGAGACTGAGCAGTCTATTGAGGGGGCGAACGATGGAGTTCGGTGCATCAATTCTCTAGCACCAGGACCCGTCCCATCATGTCTGCCGTTCACTGAAGAACGCGTTCGGTCATAGGCGCGGCGGCGGAGCTTGTCCCGGTCCTGGTGAGCACGCGCGGTCTCGATCCTATCGGAGCTCGCAGCCGCACCTGCGGCATCTCGCCAATACCCCAATTGCGTCATACTTGATTCCCACATTCGGGACGGCGGCGACTTGAATAGGAGCTACGGCCATGAAAGTCGGCGAATTTCTCAACGCCTCGCGGCAGCGCCTGATCACCTGCATCCCGGACCACGCGCTCAACGACGTCGCCCGGCTGCTGTACACGCACGGCATCGGCGCGCTGCCGGTGTGCGAGCTCAATCACCGCATGGTCGGCATCGTCTCCGAGCGCGATCTCGTGCGTGCCTTCGCCCGCACCGATCTCGGCGAGCTGCAATATCTGCGCGCCCGCGACCTGATGACCACGCGCGTGATCGTCTGCACCCCCGACGACACCATGCAGCACGCCCAGGAGGTCATGCGCGACAACAAGTTCCGCCATCTGCCGGTGGCGCGGAACGGGCAGGTCATCGGCATGCTGTCGCTGCGCGACACTTTGGCGTCGCGGCTGGCCGAGACCGAGGAAGAAAAGAACATCCTGCGCGACGTCGTCCTGGCGACGCGCGGCCGATGATTGGAACCGGGTTCCGTCCGGAACGAACTTTACGTTGGCTGCATTGCGTTCAAGACGACGGAGCCGATGCGCCAGCCGACGTGGGACGTGCTTTGTGGCTGCCCGCCGCGGCCTCCGATCGCGACAACCGATCAGGAGGACGATCATGAAGACGCGTTTGATGCTTGCCGGACTGCTCTGCGTCGCATTCGCGGGCACGGCGATGGCCGACGAATACTACGTCGTGCAGAACCCGGCCACGCACCGTTGCACGGTGGTGACAGAGAAGCCCGAGTCGAAAACGGTGGTGACGCAAATCGGTCCCATCGCATTCACCTCGCGCGACCAGGCAGAAGACCGCATCAAGCAGACCAAGGTCTGCACCGACACGACGACCGGCAGCGGCGACACCGTCATCAAGGAAAAGCAAATCGACAAGGACTGACGCCGCCCGCGGCTCGACCTGTCATGAAAGCCCGGCGGTGACGCCGGGCTTTTTGCGTGCCGCGCGCGGACCTGATCTGAATCAATGCGGCGCGCGTGCGCGGCCTGCAGAGATGGTGCGATCCCATGCCCATGCCGTCTGCCGAGGCCGCTATGATGACTCGCCGTGAAGCCAACGCAAGTCTCGCCGGCGCCGCATTGCTCGCCGCCGCGCCCGCGCTCGCCGCCGATAACGAGCGCGCTTTGCCGCCGCCGCGGAAGGACGCCGGCAAGCCGCTGATGCAGGCGTTAAGCGCGCGCCATTCGACGCGCGAGTATTCGGACCGGCCACTGAGCGACCAGATCCTCTCCGACCTCCTGTGGGCCGGCTTCGGTGTCAACCGCCCGAGCGGTGATCGCACCGCGCCGTATTGGCGGCATATCATGGTCATCGACGTGCTGGCGGCAATGGCCGACGGTGTGTGGTTCTACGATCCGGCGCGTCACGTGCTGGTGCGCCGTATGAGCGCCGACATCCGCGCGCAGACGGGCCAGCAGGATTTCGTCGCCCGCGCGCCGCTCAACCTGATCTACATCGCGCACGGCGAGCGCATACGCGATGTGCCGCCGGACGAGCGCCGCCTTTACGCCTCGGTGGACACCGGTTTCATCGGCCAGAATGTCTATCTCTATTGCGCGTCGGAGGGGCTGGCGAGTGTGTTCCGCGGCGCCGTCGACACGCGCGCACTCGGCCGCACGCTCGGCCTCGCCGGCGGTGATTTCGTCACCTTCGCGCAGACGGTCGGCCATCCGGCCGCTTGACACGGCTACCCGAAACCCAAACAGTCCCGTTGCGACTTGCGCCCGCGGGGCCGCGTCAAGGCGGCGTCGCGTGCTTGACCGCGCGCAATGTCGGCAGGTGAATTTTCGGAGGCCCGATGAGCCTCGATCCGGTCTGGCTGTCGCGTTTGCAATGGGCCTGGGTGATCGCCTGGCACATCCTGCTGCCCGCCTTCACCGTGGGCGTGGCCTCCTATATCGCGGTGCTCGAGGGGTTCTACTTCTTCACCAGGAACGAGGTCTGGTTTCGCACGTCCGGCTTCTGGACGCGCATCTTCGCCGTGTCGTTCGGCATGGGCGTCGTCTCCGGCATCATCATGCCGTTCCAGTTCGGCACCAACTGGAGCCGCTTCACAGACGCGACCGCCGACGTCATCTCGCCGATGATGGCCTACGAGGGCCTGATGGCCTTCTTCCTCGAGTCGTCGTTCCTCGGCGTGCTGCTGTTCGGCCGCAAGCTGGTGCCGAACTGGGCGCATTTCTTCGCTGCAGTGATGGTCGCCTTCGGCACGCTGCTGTCGTCGTTCTGGATTCTCGCCACCAACAGCTGGATGCAGACGCCGCAGGGCTACAAGGTGGTCGATGGCCGCTTCCTGCCGGCCGACTGGACCGCGATCATCTTCAATCCGTCGTTCCCGTACCGCCTCGCGCATAACGTCACGGCGTTCTACATCACCACCGGCTTCGTCGTGCTCGGTGTCGCCGCCTGGCTCCTGCGCCGCGGCCGCGCGGTCGAGGAATCGCGCCTGATGATTCGTATGGCGCTCGACCTTCTGATCGTCCTCGTGCCGTTGCAGATTTTCCTTGGCGATCAGCATGGTATCAACACGCTCGAATATCAGCCGGCCAAGGTGGCGGCGATCGAAGGCCGCTATGACACCGTCACGCCGATGCCGCTCACATTGTTCGGCATTCCCGACGACAAGAACGCGACCATGCGTTACGCCGTCGAGGTGCCGCACCTCGGCGCGCTCATCCTCACGCACACCTGGAACGGCGGCATCAAGGGCCTGAAGGAATGGCCGGTCGCGGACCGGCCGCCGGTCGGGCCGCCATTCTTCGCCTTCCGCATCATGGTCGGCATCGGCATCCTCATGCTGATCGTCGCCATCGCCGGGCAGATCATGATGCGCTGGAACGGCCGCCTGTGGCGCTCGGACGGCTTTCTGCGCCTGTGCCAGTGGATGTCGCCGCTCGGCTTCATCGCCGTGATCGCCGGCTGGGTGGTGACCGAGGTCGGCCGTCAGCCGTGGACCGTCTACGGACTGATGCGCACGGCGGATTCGGTGTCGCCGTCGCTCACCGGCACCGACGTCGCCATCTCGCTCGCGTTCTACGTGATCGTCTACCTGATCATGTTCCCGACCGGCATCGCCTTCATGGCCGGGCTCGTGCGGCGCGGGCCGATCGTGGCCGAGGAGACGGCCCCGATCGAGAGCGGCCGTCCCGGGCGGCCGTTCGAGCGCGCCAGCACGCTGGCCGACGAATAGGGGAAACGACCATGGTGCTCGATCTCGTGCCGATCTGGACGTTCCTGGTCGCGCTCGCCGTGTTCTATTACGTCGTGTTCGACGGCTTCGATCTCGGCGTCGGCATCCTCTCCGGATTCGCCCGCAACGAAGACGACCGCGCGCTGATGATGGCCTCGATCGCGCCGATCTGGGACGGCAACGAAACCTGGCTCGTCTTTGGCGGCATCGGCCTGCTCGCGGTGTTCCCGCTCGCTTTCGCCATCATCATCCCGGCGGCCTATTTCCCGATCGCCATCATGCTGCTGGCGCTTGTCTTCCGCGGCGTCGCCTTCGAATTCCGCTTCAAGCGCGCGGCGCTGCGCCGCTTCTGGGACCGCGCCTTCTCCGCCGGCTCGGCGCTTGCGACCTTCGCGCAGGGCATCGTGCTCGGCCAGTTCATCGAGGGCTTCAAGGTCGACGGCCGCGTCTTCGCCGGCACCTCGTTCGACTGGGTGACGCCGTTCGCCTTATTGACCGGCGTGGCGCTGATGTTCGGCTATGCGCTGCTCGGCGCCGGCTGGCTGATCCTGAAGACCGAAGGCGCGCTGCAGCGCTGGGCGCGCCGCTCGGGCCGCTTCGCCTTCATCGGCGTATGCATCGCCGTCGTCGGCGTCAGCATCTGGACGCCGCTCGCGCACGCCGAGATCGCGCAGCGCTGGTTCGCCTGGCCGAACATCGCCTTTCTCAGCCCCGTGCCCATTATCACCGCGCTCATCGCCGTCGTCGAATGGCGCTCGCTCGGCCGCGAGCACGAGTTCGTGCCCTTCCTCGCCGCCATCGGCCTGTTCGCGATGTCCTTCCTCGGCATCGCCATCAGCCTGTGGCCGCTGATCGTCCCCTATCGCTACACGTTGTGGCAAGCCGCGTCGTCGCCGAGCACGCAGGCCTTCCTGCTTATCGGCACGTTGTTCCTGCTGCCGGTGATCCTGATGTACACCGCGTGGTCGTACTGGGTATTCCGCGGCAAGGTGCGCGCCGAAGCCGGCTATCACTAGGGCGCGCGTCAGCCGGCGTAGGACACGCCCCTCATGCTGATCACCGTCTTCGCCAGCGCGTAGAGCGTGCGCGAGAAGATTTCGATGTCGGCCGGCATGTTCTTGCGCCAGACGTCGAGCAGCAGCGCGATGCGCATCTGCTCGCTCCGGTTCCACACTTCGTGCGGATAGGTGTCGTCCCACAGCAGGCCGTCGCCGTCGCGCAGGCGGTACGGCTCGCCGTCGATGTTCAGTTCGCAGGCAGGCAGCCCACCGTCGTCGAGCGGCATCGACAAAATGAGATGGAAGCGCAGGATGCCGCGGAACGGGCCGCGGTGTTTCGGGATGTGCTTGCCCGGCGCCAGGAACGAGAACACGCAGGACACCACCTCGGGCGCCTGCCGCAGGACAGCGGCGACGGTCGGACAGCGCGCCAGGTTCTCCGCCACCGACACGCCGTAGGCCTTCATGATGAACATGCGCCAGTCGCGGCCGTCGTTGGCGGAGATCTCCGCCTGCTGCGGCATCAAATCGTGGAAGCGCGGGATATGCACGAGGCTGGAGACGACGTCGAAGGCCTCGCGCCGGATCGCCGGATAGGCGTCGAGAAACAGGTGCGCGTTCGGAAAGTACGCGTCCATGTCCAGAATCGGCGGCGTCGAAATGCGTTTGTCGTACAGTGCGCGCAAAGCGCCCACGGCGCGGTCGTAGCCCGGCACCCGGAACCCCCGAATTGCAATCGCCCCTGACCGGCAATTCTAATCCTTCGGTGCGCTGGCGAACATAAATTTTCAGAAAACCCCCGGCCGCCTCGCCCTATCGGGGTAGGGCGGCAGCGCCTTCCGGGCCGCGGCGAACTCCGTTAGGTTGCATACCTCGCACATGGCGGGCCGCGACGTTCGTGCCGGCCGTATTTCAGAACAAGAAGCCATCATCGGGGGAGATCACAGATGAAACGCCGACACTTCCTGCAACTGGCCGCCGGCGCGGCGGGCACGGCGGCGCTGCCGGCGCTGTCCGGCTTCGCCTTCGCCGACACCTATCCGTCGCGTCCGGTGCGCGTGATCGTCGGCTTCCCGGCCGGACAGGCGGCCGACAGCCTCGCCCGCATCGTCTCGCAGGCGCTGTCCGATCGTTTCAAGCAGCAGTTCGTGGTCGAGAACAAGCCGGGCGCCGGCGGCAATATCGGCACCGAGGCGGTGGTGCAGGCCGCGCCGGACGGCTACACGCTGCTGATGGAGGTCGTGACCTCGAACGAGATCAACACGACGCTCTATCCCGACCTCAAGTTCAATTTCGTGCGCGACATCGCCCCGGTCGCCATCATCGGCGGCGCCGGCTACGTCATGACGGTGACGCCCTCGCTGCCGGTGAAGACCGTCCCCGAGTTCATCGCCTATGCCAAGGCGCATCCGGGCAAGATCAACATGGGCTCGGCCGGCATCGGCACGCCGCCGCACGCTTTCGGCGAATTGTTCAAGATGATGGCCGGCGTCGACATGGTGCACGTGCCGTACAAGGGCAGCTACGTGCCCGATCTGCTGAGCGGCCAGGTGCAGGTGGTGTTCGCGCCGATCCCGACGGTGGTCGCGCACATCCGCAGTGGCAAATTGCGCGCGCTCGGCGTCACCTCGAAGACGCGCTCGCCGGCGCTGCCCGACACGCCGAGCATCTCGCAGTTCGTGCCCGGCTACGACGCCAGCGGCCAGTTCGGCTTCGGCGCGCCGAAGGGCACGCCGCAGCCGGTCATCGACGCGCTCAACAAGGCGATCGTCGCCGCCGTCAACGCGCCCGACGTCAAGGCCAAGCTGCTCAATCTCGGCCTCGATCCGATGGCGCTGACGCCGGCCGAGTTCGGCAAGATGATCGCCGACGACACCGCCAAGTGGACCAAAGTGGTCAAAGCCGCCAACATGAAAGTGCAGTGACGGCCAAGGGGGCACGCGTGACACTCAGCCTGCGCGAGCGCTTCGCCCGCGGCGATGCCGTGACCGGCATCATCGGCTTCATCGGCGCGCCCATGACGATCGAGATCTTTGCCCGCGCGGGCATCGATTTCGTCATGATCGACATGGAGCACTGTCCGATGGACATGGACCGGCTGGCCCATCTGATCCGGGCCGCCGACGCCGCCGGCATCGCGCCATTGGTGCGCGTGCCGGAGGTGGATGCCGGGCTGATCAAGCGCGTGCTGAACCTCGCCGCCGCGGGCATCGTCATCCCGCACGGCACCCGCGCCTCGTGCGAGGCGCTGGTGCGCGCCGCGCGCTACGCGCCGGAGGGCGACCGCGGCGCCTGTCCGATCGTGCGCGCCACGCGCTACTGGCCGGACGACTGGAACGCTTATGCCGCAAAGGCCAATCGCGACGTCATGCTGCTGCCGCTGATCGAGGACAAGGAGTCGATCGACGACATCGAGGCCATCGCCGCGACGCCGGGCATCGACGGGCTGTTCATCGGCCCCTACGATCTGTCGATCTCGGTCGGCGCGCCAGGTGCCGACTTCAATCATCCGGCGATGAGCGCGGCGCTCGACCGCGTCGCGAGCGCCTGCCGCGCGCATGGCAAGCACATCGTCACGACGATCGGCGACCGGCAGGAGCGCGACTACAGCCGCGGCCTCGTTGCGCGCGGCGTTCAGGGCCTCGTCTTCGCCACCGACGCGCTGGTGCTGCTGCAGGCCTGCCAGCGCATGGTGTCGTTCACAAGGTGAGCTGAGCGCGGCGATGGCATGGTAGGTCTGCTAGGGGCCACAAACGGCCTTGCTTATTCGATCAGTCGATTGGATCCGTCGTGTGGCTGACAGAGATAGTTTCACAACGCGCTCGGCAGTCATCCCAGGTTCCCCGTCATCGTCTGCCAAGCACGTTGTAGGCCCCCACCGGGCGCCGGATGCCTTTGAGCGTAAACTCTCCGACAGATTCCACCTCGACGTCGTTTTCAACCGCCATCAAGACGCGAGCGCTGATCAGAATTTGACCAGCTTTCGCCTCGTCGCAGAGACGGGACGCCAAGTTCGATACCGTCCCGATCGCCGCATAATCGAACCGTCCTTCGAATCCGATCGTGCCGAGGGTCGCAAATCCGTGCGCGATACCGACGCCGAATCCGATGTCGTGCCCGAGACGCCGCCATTTCTCCGTCAGCACTCCGAGAGCCTCTCGTATATCAAGGCTCATCTTAACCGCCCGAAGCGAAGGATCCGGAACCGAAACAGGGTCATTGAAAATCACCATGATGCCGTCGCCCGCGTAACGCTCGAGCGTTCCGCTGTATTCCATGGTGAACCGGCCGACTGCGGCGTGATATTCGCGCAGCAACATCATGACGTCTTCCGGATCGGCACTTTCGGAGAACCCGGTAAAACCGCGCAAATCGCAAAACAGCGCGGTGATGTCCCGGCGATGACTCTCAAGCTGTCTTTCATTTCCCGATGAAACGATCAAATCAGCCACTTGCGGAGGAAGAAAACGCCGCAGCCGTCCCATGCGTTCGATTTCGGCCACTTGTTCCGCGACGCGTTTTCCGAGTTGCTGGTTGAGATCGTTCAGATCGCTCAGCAATCGCGCGTTCTCAATGGCGAGCGCGGCTTGCGCTGCGAAGCTCCTGACCAGATCGATTTGGCCATCCGTAAACGGGTTTACCTCGGTCCGATAGATCACAATCACGCCCACCAGAGCACCATTCTTCAGCATTGGGACGGCGATGTGCGACCTAGCCCCCGCCAGCCGCGTAGGGGCGCTTGGAGTCGCTTCCCGTGAATCGTCGGCAGATTTGATGACGCTCAGCGTCGCCAGCAAGCGATCAAGAGGTGTTCCCGGAGGCGGCCGGAAAGGTCCCCTCCTGGAATGATGTTCGACCAGGGCATCCGGAGCACCGTGCATCGCCGCGTTATGAAAAAGGGCACCATCGTACGTGTACATTAAACCGAACTTTGCTTCGCAAAGAACGGTCGCCTTCTGCAAAATCGCGCTGAAAACATCGCTCAAATTCGCGCGCGCACTGATAATCCGCAAGATCTCCGATGTCGCTCCCTGCTGATCACGGACTCCCGCAAGCTCGCGTTGCACACTCGCGAGCTTTTCTTCCAAGACCTTAGCCGTCCGCTGTTTTGCGGACCTGTTGCCGCGCTGCGGTTTGACGCCGCTGCGCCGGATACTCTTCGGCGGTGTCTTGATTTTCCCCACGAACTCGCCCGGCTATTTGACTGTCGCGCGCGCCCCCAAACCCTATAGTAAGGGTCTCGCCAAAAGAGGATAGCCCATTTCCCCGGAGCGCGGCCGTCAGAGAGCGCCTAGGCGGCCTCAGAAGGCTCCGTTTTCAAAACTCATGCCGGCAGCCGCGCGGGCTGTGGGCGATCGGCATTTTCGAGCAGCCGATTTGTGATCAGCCGGAGCAGGTGGAAGGCAATCGCCGGGTTCTGATAACAGAGCTGCGCAAGTTCGCCTTCGCTGATCCAGAGCAGTTCGACATCGGTATCGCAGCGGGCCGTTTGCGTTCGGCGGTGATGGCCAGCGAACAAGCCCATTTCTCCGACGACCTGGCCCGGGCCGACGCTCACGGCGATTTCGTCGAGATCGATGCGTCCGCTCAGGACGGCATACAGCCTGTCGGCCTTGTCATCCCGGCGGAACAAAACCGTGCCGGCGGTAAGGCGCTCGAATTTCATGAACGGCTTTAGCCATTCGATGGAATGGTCTCCGGTCGCTGCCGCCTCGACACGCCGGACGAGCTTGATCATTTCGAGAAAGCGCCAGATGTTCATCGGCAGCAGAATGACGTGAAGAAACAGAACCGGATATAGATGCCCGGCGAAGCCGTAGGCGATGAACGCGACATTGCTTGTCATTGCAATGAGACGAAGAGGAATCATCGTCTTCATGCAGAAGGTCACAAAGACAAGGCCGGAGGCCACGTAGCCGAGCCCGTCGATCCAACTCTGCCCTAAGACCACGCCTTCCCTCCCCCATTCCCCGCCAAACGCCGTCAATTATGCTCAGGCCAGTCCGGCCCGGCAATATGAAAGAGACACATCGGTGAAGGAGGGCGCTAAAGGTTGGGATCGGGTCAGGAAATGACCTGACGCGGTCTCACCGCCGATGTCCGCTTCGGGTCAAAATCCGACCCGGCGCTGCGCCGCTCCAGCGAACGGTGAGCCGCCGCAGACGCTGCTTGACAATCATCCTATATAGGAATATACAGCCGAAACCTGCCTCCGATCCTCTCCCGTCTCGAGCGGGCGAGGACCGGCGGCGGAGGGTGCGCGGGGAGACATCCCGCTCACCGATGGAGCGCCGGGAGGCGCAGCACCCGGGCGGCAGGCCTCGCAAACCTGCCGCAATCGCGGTGCGCGCGCCCGGGGGCGGGCTTCGCAACCCCGCTCTCGAACGTCGGCGCGCGGACCGCCCGATCGCAAGGGTGGTCCAAAGGGGCCTCGCAAGCCCCTGGCGCCATCGCAAGTCGGGTTTACCCGACTTGCGCACTAGAATGTCCGATCTCGGGTAAACCCGAGATCGGATGCGCTCCATTCCCTTCGGGGGACGGAAAAGGGGACACCGGCGTGCCCGCGCCGATCAAAGAACAGGGCCGATGACGCACGCCCATCGCGCGCCCACAATGCGGAACATGGCGTGGGCAAGCGCACGCGTTCCACCAAAGCGCGACACTGTCGTGCGTCCGCCGCCATTGCCGCGCCCGCGCAGAAGACTAGAATACCCGCCAAATCCGCGAACACGATTGCAAGGGAGCTAACGATGACCGCGATCACGGGTCATATCGCGCCGGAGGCGAAGGACGGCGATCTCGGCGTGCACTCGCTCGACCAGTTCGTGCTGCAGGTGCCGGACGCGAGCAAGGCCGTCGACTTCTACGGCAATTTCGGCCTCGACGTGCGCCGCGACGGCAACGTGCTGGCGATCAAGACCTTCGGTCACGATCACCGCTGGGGCTCGGTGGTCGAAGGCGCGCAGAAGAAGGCGCTGCATCATCTCTCCTTCGGCTGCTACGCCGACGACTTCGGCCGCCTGAAGGCGCGCATCGAAGGCGAGGGCATCAAGCTCGTCGACGCGCCGCCGGGATTCGAATCGAACGGCATCTGGTTTCGCAACCACGAAGGCGTGCTGATGGAGATCAAGGTGGCGCCGAAGGTGTCGCCGGATACCAAGGCCGACGCGCAGTTCATCACCGTCGGTCCGGGCGTCGCCGCGGCGACCACGCGCGAGAAGTCGCCGCTGGTGCGGCCGCGCCGGCTGTCGCACGTGCTGATCTTCACGCGCGACATCGACGCCTCGATCAAGTTCTACGAGCGCACGCTCGGCCTCCGTCTCTCCGACCGCGCGTCCGATATCGTCGCCTTCATGCACGGCATCCACGGCAGCGACCATCATCTGCTGGCGCTGGTGAAGTCGAGCGGCCCCGGCTTCCATCACTGCTCGTGGGATACCGCGAGCATCAACGACATCGGCGTCGGCGCCATGCGCATGCACGACAAGGGCTACCAGAAGGGCTGGGGCCTCGGGCGCCACGTGCTCGGCTCGAACTACTTCCACTACATCATGGATCCGTGGGGCAGCTTCTCGGAGTACTCCTGCGACATCGACTACATCCCGAAGGAAGACCGCTGGCCGGCCGCTGACCACAAGCCGGAGGACTCGTTCTATCTCTGGGGTCCGGACGTGCCGCGCGAGTTCACGGTCAACCCGGAAGCCGGCGAAAGCTGACGCTTCATAGGATTTGAAAAGCCAATGCCCGGCCTTGCGCCGGGCATTAGCATTTCAGGAGTGCACAGCGCGGCCTCAGTCGACGACCAGCTTCACCTTCTGCCCGGGCTTGAGCGCGTCTTTCGGCCCGAGGCCGTTGAGCACGCGGAAGGTTTCGAGCCGATGCTCGCTCACCGCCATGCGCCGCGCCAGGCTGTCCTGCGTCTCGCCGGCCGCGACCGTGACGATGGCGAGGTGCAGCGGTTTCACTTCCTGCGCTTCCTTCAGGCTCATGCGGCGGAACGTCGTCACCGATTCGCGGAAGCTGCGGTCGGTCTGCGCCGTGCGCTCGCGCGCCGCGAAGATGAAGCGGTAGACGTCGCTGCCGTAGCGGATGGCGTAGAGCCGGAACGACCAGCCGTCGCCGGCGGCCATCGCGGTCGCCGCCGGGAAACCGTTGACCGTCGTCTCCTCGACGCTTGCCGGGTCGACGTTCTCCATCCAGCCCGACTTGAGATAGGCGCCGAGCGTCTGTCCGGCCGGCACGCTGACCACGTCGAGGCGCAGCGCCGCGCCGCCGCCGTCCTTCAGGCCGAGCACGGCGTCGGCGGTGTTGTCGAGCGAGAAGCCCGGCGGCGCGGTGAAGGTGAAGCCGAGCTTGGGATGCACGAAGCGGCGGCCGCGCACGAAGCCCTCGCTCGGATCGTCGCCATAGACGATACCGCCGATCGCCGCGAGATAGGCGCTGCGGTCGCGCTCGCCCTTGGCGCCCGGCGCGTTGAACTGCCGCGCATTGGCGATCGCGTTCTTCACCCGCTCCGGCGTCGACGGATGCGAGGAGATGAAGTCGAGCGAGCGCGTGTCCTTGGCCGCATTGCCGGCCTTGAGGTCGGCGTTGCGCTGCATGTCGGCGAGGAAGCGCGCGGCGCCATAGGGATCGAAGCCGGCGCGCGCCGAGATGCCGACGCCGATGGCGTCCGCCTCGAATTCCTGCGCGCGCGAGAAGCTCGCCATGGTCAGCTTCGACTTGGCCAGCGCCAGCGCGCCCGCCTGCGGATCGCTGAGCACGTCGCTGACCACGTGCGCGACGATCGCCGCCTGCTTCGCCTGTTCCTCGCGGATCGCGGCGTGCCGGGCGATGACGTGGCCCATCTCGTGCGCCAGCACCGAGGCGAGCTCGGCATCGTCATTGGCGAGCGCGATCAGCCCGCGCGTGACGTAGAGCTGGCCGTTCGGCAGCGCGAAAGCGTTGACAGCCGGCGAATTGAGGATGGTGACCTTGTATGTGAGGTCCGGCTTTTCCGAGGCGGCGACCAGGCGATTGATCGTGCTCTCGACCAGCGCCTGCAGACGCGCATTGTCGAAGCGCCCGCCATAGGAGGCGAGGATGCGCGCGTGCTCGCGCTCGGCCGCGGTGAGTTCCGGCCGTGGAGCCGCCGGCGGCAGCGGCAGCGATACCGTCTTGAAATCCGGCGTGCTGGTGCAGGCGGCGAGCAGCAGGCCGAGCGCGACGCCGAGGCCGCGCAGCACCTTCGCTCTGTCCAGCTTCGCCAGGCACGCACTCATTCGATCACTTCGATCTGCTCGGGCGCGTCGACCGCGATGATCGGGCCGCGCCGCCGTTCCAGCCAGCCGCGTACGCGGATGCGGCGGCCTTCCAGTGTTCCGGGTTCGATGCCGGCGGCGGAAAAGCCCGCGCGCAGGCGCCGCAGAATGGTCAGGGACAAGTCACGTGTAAAGCGCCGCCCGAAGTTCACGTAAATGGTGGCGCCGCTCGTGCGCACCGACAGAACCTTCCCCTCGACCAGCACGAAATGGCCGGTCTCGGCCCGTAAACGGCGGTAATCCTCGGCAGGCAAAGGGGCGAAATTTGGATCGGCCCAGAGGCCGCGGCGAGCGGCGCGGGCCTGCTTTTCGAGGGTCAACAGCGCCGCGGCGCAGAATTTCGTGCCGATTCTGGCCGAAACGCGCGCCTGCCCGGCCGCGAGCAGCGATTCCTGCAACGTTTCCGCCGCTCCGGCCGGGACGGCGAAGGCGACGGCGCGGCCGTAGCGGTCGCTCGCCTCGCTGCCGGCCTTCAAGGTCAGCGTGCGGCCCTGCGCCAGCGCCGCGAGCGCCGATGCGGCGCCGGCCGGCGTCTCGATGGCGGCTAGGCGGACTTCGCGCCCGTCCGCGAGGAGCAAGGTGCGCCCGTCGCGGATGCCGACGACCGTGCCGCCGGCAAGATCCTTGCCGCCGCAGGCGCTCTCTGCCGCCGCGGCGAGCGGCGCCAGGGCGAGCATTGTGACAACCAGGAAACGCGCGACGGACATGGTCCACGATTGTCCGCAGCCGCGCGACCGCACGTCAACCGTGCAAACGAAAGCCGCCGCTCCCGTTCAGGAGCGGCGGCCGACCGATCACTGGGCGATGCTTAGCGGTGCAAGGGCGCGTGCAGGTCTGCGCGCTCGACCGTGCGAGGGCTGGCCAAAGCGCTGGCCGAAACGAGGAACACCAGTGCGCCGACGATCCAGTGGTCCCAGGCCGCGTCGGAGGCGCGGGCGGCGAAGCCGAGCACCCACGGCGCGACGAAGATCCAGACGCCAAGCCACAAGTTGAACCACTTCTGGCCGCTCACCATGCGGTGTCCCATCGCTGTCAGCGCGACGAGGAACACGATCACGCTCAGCACCCACGCATTCCACGCGGCGATGGTGGGCGCGCCGGCCGCGGCCGTGCCGGCGTAGCCGAACTGCAGCACCCATGGCGAAATGAAAAGCCAGATCGCCAGGATCAGATTGGCCGGGTCCTGCCAGCGCGCGGCGCGACCCGGCGGACGCGGCGTACCTGTGTTTGCATAGGTCATGATGACCTCCTTTGGTTTGAAGGTGATCGGATCGCGCGCCGTTGATGCGTCTTATGCGAGTTGCGAATTGGGGGCGCCGAACCGTGCCGGCATGACGCGGCATTCGGGTCGTCAGCGGCGGACGCGCCGATCGCTCATGGGATCAACGCGAAGACGCGGCGGTGCGTTCCTGTGCGCAAAATGAACTTGCGGACACATGCAGCGTACCGAGGAACACGGATGGCGATTGCAGCACGCTTGATCTCGCTCCGCCTTTGAGGCCCACTGCGCGTCGGCATTTTGTCGCATCGCCGACGATTTCATTTTGCGAAAGAACGGTCGGGGCGCGAGCCCGGGACCAAAAAGGGGAGGCTAGATCACGATGCCTGCACGTATCACCCGCCGCCACGCGCTCATGGCCATTTCCGCGGCGGCGCTGGCGAGCCGCGCCGCCCGGGCGGCGGGCTATCCGGATCGCACCATCACCCTGGTCGTGCCCTACAGCCCGGGCGGCGGCACCGACATCGCCGCGCGCCTCGTCGCGCCAGAACTGCAGAAGATTTTGAAGCAGACCGTCGTCGTCGTGAACAAGCCCGGCGCGGGCTCGATCATCGGCGTCGAGTATGTGGCGCACGCGGCGCCCGACGGTTACACGCTGCTGTTCACGGCCGGTGACGGCATGGTCATGGATCCGGCCATGTACAAAAGCCTGCCTTACGACACCAATCGCGATTTCCTGCCGATCACAGACGTCGTCACATTCCCGCTCTTCGTGATCGTGAAGGGGGATTCGCCGATCAAGACGATCAAGGACCTAGTTGCCTACATCAAGGCGCACCCCGACAAGGCGAACTATGCGTCGTCGTCCAGCGTCTTCTGGCTGGCCAGCGAGTTGTTCGCGCAGCAGGCCGGGCTCAATGCCACGCGCGTGCAATACAAGGGCGCCGGCAACATGGTCAGCGCTGTCCTGACCGGCGAGGTGCTGTTCGCCATTGCGAGCCCGCCGCCGGTCGTCGGGCAGGCGAAGGCCGGCGCGGTGCGCATTCTCGCCACCACCGCGCCACATCGGCTGCCCGCTTTCCCCGATGTGCCGACGATGGCCGAGGCCGGCGTTGCCGGCGTCACGGTGGTCGACTGGAGCGGTGTCTGGGCGCCGGCGGGGACCTCGCTCGAGATCGTCGCCACGCTGAACAAGGCGGTGCGGCAGGTGCTGGCGATGCCCGAGTTTGCCGAGAAGACGGCGCGCATCAACGTGACGCCGGCCGGCGCGTCGGAAGCCGACTTCAAGAAGCTGATCACGTCCGAACTGGCGATGTGGAAGGGCGTGGCGGAGAAGGCGCACATCTCGCTGACGCGGTGATTGTCGCCGCTTTGTGACAGCGCGGCCGGAACATTCCGGCCGTCGCGGCGCGGCTGCGCGCGGAACATCGCGCACGCAAATACTTCGGAACGCGTCCGGGATTGCGGATGTTGCTGGTGGCAGGGGCACCCCCTCTCGTCACCGGAGCATCCGTCATGAAACTCGCAGCACTCGCGCTCGCCTCGACAGTCGCCCTCGCCATCGGCTGCGCGCAACCCGTCTTGGCGCAAACGCAGGACCAGACCGGCGCCGGCAACCAGCCTTACGCGCAGGACCGGTCGGACACGGACAATGGCAACGCCACCACCGGCGCCAATACCGACGAGCAGAACGGGACCTGGCGCGACGACAACGGCGAGCGGGAAGGCGGGCGCGGCGATCGCCAGTGGAACGAGCGGCGCATGGGCATGGGGCCTATGACGGGGCGCCGGCATCAGATGATGATGAACGCGATGGGCGGCGCGCATTTCCACTTCGCCCGCGGCAAGGCCCGCATTGACATCCGCTGCCCGGCGCAGGCCAATCTGCAGGCCTGCGTGCATGCGGCGACGGAGCTGCTCGACAAGATCGCCGAGTTGCAGCACGGCGGCGACAACACCACCGGCTCGGCGACCGGGAACAACGGCCGGACCAACGGCTCGGGTCTCGGCCGGGAACAGAACGATCAGGATGACGCCACACCCGGTGCCGTGACGCCCGGCAGCGACAATCCGCGGACGCCCGCCGTCCCCGGCGACCGCATGTAGGACTGCTTATGCACTAGCTGTCCGGGCGGCGCGCGACGATGCGCCGCCCGGTTGGCTGGATTGTGATTGCGAAGGCGCGCGGCGCACGCCTAAATCTTCTTCATCAACATCCCGTACCAGACATAATCAGGATCGACGGTGAACGTGTGTTTCCCGGCCTCGTGCGCCGCGTTGAAGAAACCCGACAGGCTGGTGAAGCGGTTGAGATTGACCTGGACGAAATCGGATACGCCGTGCGAGACCAGACGCTCCTTGCCGTCCCAGGCCACGAGCTGATTGTTCTCGCCGCGGCCTTTGAGCTGCAGCAACTGGAAGACGGCCCAGACGGCGAACGTCTTTTCAAAAAGATAGGATTGCTGCGGGAAGAAGTTGAACCAGAACACCGACTCGTCCGTCAGCGAGAAGTGCTCCCCGAGATGCCAGTGATCCGGCGCGTCGCCGGACGGGAAGCTGAACGGATAGGCCGACGACTGCGGCTCGACGTGGTACACGCCTAACTGAGCGAAACCGGTCCCCTTGAGCCGGTCGAACGCGGCCGCAATGACGGCGTCGGACCCGATGGCGTAGTGGACGAAGCATTGCTTGTTCGCGGGAACGTTTTTCTCCCAATAACCCATGTGCCGCTCGAGAACGTCCCGAAACTTGCGGCCGGCGATCAGTTGCACGAACAGACTGTGCGATTCGTCAAAGGCGCGAATGACATCCGGAATCGACAGCCGCTTGAACAGCGCATAGCTGGCGGGCATTCCCTCGAGACGCCGCGGTACGTCGGCGAAATCGACCGCCAGCAGGACTTTCTGGGTGTAATCAAATTGTCTATTCATAAGCGCTTTCCTCCGCGGCTCGTTTGATATTTCAAGGCGGCCATCGCGCGTCACGTCTCATGCGCTCGCCGCATGGCTACTTGGTGCGCCCCCGGTCAATTTGGTCGCCGGGGTACGTTCATCGTCAAGTGGATTCGCCACATACAATTCGTGCGATGTTTGTTCGGAGCGAGAAAGATGCGGCGCGACGGACGCGCGTCAGGCTTTGCCGCGTCCGCGATACCCGGAGCGACGTTTCGGCTCCGGCCGGCGGCGGTTCGCGCGGCGTTCGCAGATGCCGGGCAAACCGGGCGAGCGGATGCAACGGACTTCATGCACAGGGCCGGCGTCCGGCGGGCGTGCGCGGCCCGCGCGCCTGTGCTAGATCGGAGCCGCAGCGGTTCCGTAGCTCAGCTGGATAGAGCAGCGGTTTCCTAAACCGAAGGTCGGAGGTTCGAATCCTCTCGGGACCGCCAGCCAACAAGAAGAAGAGGGGCCTGTCCGACAGCCGCCGCCATCAACAGCGGCCGCTACGCGCGAGCGGAACGTCGACCCTCCTGGAAAAAACGCGGGAGGACGTGATGGCGGGCCTGACTCAAAGCTATACCCAGGGTGCTTCCGCCGTTCCGCTGATCGGCGACACCATCGGCGTCTATTTCCAGAAGGCGGCCGAGCGTTGGGCCGACTGCGCGGCGCTGATCGTGCGGCACCAGGACGTGCACTGGACCTATCGCGAGCTCAACGCGCGCGTCGATGCCTTCGCCGCCGGCCTGCTGGCGTTGGGTCTCGCGCCCGGTGATCGCGTCGGCATCTGGTCGCCGAACAATTCCGAGTGGGTAATCACCCAGTTCGCCACCGCCAAGGCCGGGCTGATCCTGGTCAACATCAATCCCGCCTATCGCACGTTCGAGCTCGACTACGCGCTCAACAAGGTCGGTTGCAAGGCGCTCGTTACCGCTGATCGCTTCAAGAGCAGCGACTATGTCGGCATGCTGCGCGAACTGATGCCGGAGATCGGTCGCGCGGCGCCGGGTGAATTACGCGCCGCGCGCGTGCCATCGCTGCAGACGCTGATCCGCATCGGCGCCGACACGGTCGATGGCTTCCTCCGCTTCGACGACGTCGCCGCGCTCGCCGGTGACGCGCATCGCCAGATACTGGCCGAGCTGCAGCCGAAGCTGCAGTTCGACGACGCCATCAACGTCCAGTTCACCAGCGGCACGACCGGCGCGCCCAAGGGCGCGACGCTGACGCATCACAACATCCTCAACAACGGTTTCTTCATTGGCGAGGCGCAGCGCCTCACCGAGCACGATCGTGTCTGCATCCCGGTGCCGCTCTACCATTGCTTCGGCATGGTGCTCGGCAACCTCGCCTGCATCACGCACGGCGCGGCCATGGTCTATCCCGGCGAGGGCTTCGATCCGCTCACCACCCTCGAGGCGGTGGAGGCGGAGAAATGCACGGCGCTGTACGGCGTGCCGACCATGTTCATCGCCGAGCTCGGGTTGCCGGACATGAAGCGGTTCGATCTGTCGAACCTGCGCACCGGCATCATGGCCGGCTCGCCGTGCCCGATCGAGATCATGCGCCGCTGCGTCAGCGAAATGAATATGAGCGAGGTGACGATCGCCTACGGCATGACCGAGACCAGCCCGGTGAGCACGCAGACCTCGTTCGACGATCCGCTCGAGCGCCGCGTCAGCACCGTCGGCCGCGTGCATCCGCACGTCGAGGTCAAGATCGTCGATATGGACGGCCGCATCGTTCCCGTCGGCATGCCCGGCGAATTATGCACGCGCGGCTATTCGGTCATGCTCGGCTACTGGGACGATCCCGAACGCACCGCCGAGGCGATCGATGCGGCGCGCTGGATGCACACCGGCGATCTGGCCACCATCGACGCCGAGGGCTACGTCAACATCGTCGGCCGCATCAAGGACATGGTGATCCGCGGCGGCGAGAACGTCTATCCGCGCGAGATCGAGGAATTCCTCTTCCGCCATCCGAAAATCGAGGCGGTGCAGGTGATCGGCGTGCCCGACGTGAAATACGGCGAGGAGCTGTGCGCCTGGGTCAAGCTCAAGGTCGGCATGACGGCGACGCCGGCGGAGATCCAGGAGTTCTGCAAGGGCCAGATCGCCCATTACAAGATCCCGCGCTACATCAAATTCGTCGATGGTTTTCCGATGACCGTCACCGGCAAGGTGCAGAAGTTCATGATGCGCGATCAGATGGCGCAGGAGCTGCAGCTCAAGGAACAGGCGACCGCGTAAGCGGCCGCGGTCCTCATACGGTGATGTAGACCTTCTCGTTCTCCAGCGTCACCGGATAGGTCCGCACCGGAACGGTGCACGGCGCCAGCACCGGCTCGCCGGTGCGCACGTCGAACTGCCCCTGGTGGAAATCGCACTCGATGACGCAGTCGTCGAGGAACCCCTCCGACAGCGAGCCGGGCCCGTGCGTGCACTGGTCGTCGGTGACGTAGAACGTCCCGTCGACGTTGAACACCGCGAGCGTGAGGTCGCCGGCTTCCACCTTCAAGGCCGAGCCGGGTGCGACATCGTCGATCGCGCACAGTTCGAGCCGGGTGCCGGCGGGGGAACTCGTCTCGCTCATCAGGGACGATCCTTTCGCAGGAAAACGTGAATGCGCCTGCTCAGTATCACGGTTCCCATGGCGGTCAAGCGCGCGTATGCTGCCGCCGATTTCGGCAATTGCTACGGGTGATCCATCGATGTTGCGCAAGGAACAGAACGACCTTCTCACGCAGACCGGCCCCGGCACGCCCGGCGGCGCCTTCTTCCGCAGCTACTGGTTACCGGCGCTGCTGGCCGAGGAGCTGCCCTCCAACGACTGCCCACCGGTGCGGGTCAAGCTGCTGTCGGAGCGGCTGCTGGCGTGGCGCGACTCGCAAGGCCGCTACGGCCTGATGGACGAGTTCTGCGCCCACCGCGGCGTCTCGCTCTGGTTCGGCCGCAACGAGGAGGCCGGCCTGCGCTGCCCCTACCACGGCTGGAAATACGACATCACCGGCCAGTGCATCGACGTGCCGTCGGAGCCGGCCGATAGCGGCTACTGCCAGCGCATCAAGCTGAAGTCCTACCCGCTGATCGAGCGCGGCGGCATCCTGTGGACCTATATGGGCCCGCCGGACAAGCAGCCGCCGCTGCCGGAATACGAGATCGTGCACGTGCGGCCGCAGCAGCGCTTCGTCGCCAAGCGGCTGCAGGAGTGCAACTGGCTGCAGGCGCTGGAAGGCGGCATCGACTCCAGCCACGTGTCGTGGCTGCATCGCGGCGAGCTCAACACCGACCCGCTGTTCAAGGGCTCGCGCGGCAACCAGTACAATCTCAATGACTCGCGCCCGGTTTTCGAGGTCGTCGAGAATCCCGGCGGCCTCTACATCGGCGTGCGCCGCAACGCCGAGAACAACAATTATTATTGGCGCATCACGCCCTGGGTGATGCCCAGCTACACGATGATTCCGCCGCGCGGCAATCATCCGGTGCACGGCCATTTCTGGGTGCCGATCGACGACGAGAACTGCTGGGCCTGGAGCTTCGACTATCACTCGACCCGCGACCTCACCGAGACCGAAGTGCAGGCGATGCAGGACGGCAAGGGCATCTACGTGAAGTTCGTGCCCGGCTCGTATCGGCCGCTCCAGAACAAGGACAACGACTACCTCATCGACCGCGAGGCGCAGAAGGCCGGCCGCTACTACAGCGGCGTCGAGGGCATCGCCATGCAGGACGCCTCGCTGCAAGAGAGCATGGGACCGGTCGTCGACCGCACCAAGGAGAACCTCGTCTCCACCGACAACGGCATCATCATGGCGCGGCATCGCATGCTCAAGGCGGTCAAGGCGCTGATGGACAAGGGCACGGTGCCGCCGGGCGTCGATCCGGCGCACCAGCGCGTGCGTTCGGCCGCGGTGATCCTTGGGCCCGACCAGCCGTTCAACGAAGGCGCGCGCGAGGCGCTCACGGTGCGTGACGGCGTCGCGCACGCATCGGTGTGAGGCGCACGGCATGCTTAGTGAAAGCGCGCGCGCCACGACGCGGGAAGAGCAGCGCTTCCGCATCGACGCGCCGAACTCGAAGGCGCGCGCAATCAAGGTGATCGCACTCGATCGCGCCAGCGAAACCGTGCTGCGCCGGCTGGCGCAGCAGCCCTGGCGCAGCGCCGCCTTCATGACGGTGCTGAACAAGCAACCGTCGGCGCAGCCGGTCGGCGGCTGGCTCGCCGATCTTGCTGGCGAGACGATGAGCCTCATCGAGCAGATCCGCTCCGCCGACGTGGTGGTGACGCTGTCGAGCGCCGGCGAGAATTCCGAAATGGCCGGCGTCGTCGCCGAGGCCTGCCGGGCGCAGGGCAAGCAGATGACCGCGCTCATTCTCGACGCCGCCGGCGCGCCGGAGGCGAGCCTCCTGAAGACTTTGGTGCCGCTGCGGCCCTGCGCCTCGATGCTTGTCGTCGCCAGTGGCGAGGAATATGTCGAAGCGATGCTGACCGCTTTGCGCGCGTGACCGCCATGCAGCCTATTGTTGCCATCGCCACCGGCGATCCCGCCGGCATCGGACCCGAGCTCAGCCTGAAGGCCGCGCTCGACGATCGCGTGCGCGGGTTGTGCCGGCCGCTGCTGGTCGGCGATCCCGACGTGGTCGCGCGGCAGGCCAAGAGCTGCGGTATCGGCGCCGATATCCGCGTGGTCGATGACGTCGCTGCGGCCGCCAATTCCAATGGTGGCGTTACGCTGCTCGCGTGCCGTGCGCCGGACGCCGCCGAGATCGCCTTCGGCGCCAACAGCGCGGCGAGCGGCCGCGCCTCGCTCGCCGCGGCCAGCAGCGCGATCAAGGCGGCGCTGGCCGGCAAGGTCGACGCCGTCGTCGCGGCGCCGCAGAACCAGACCTCGATCTCGCTCGCCGGCATCGAGTTCGACGGCTACCCGTCCTTCGTCGCGCGCGAGACCGGCCTCAGCCGCGACGACGTCTATCTGATGCTCTGCTTCGGCGAGATGAAGATCGTGCATTGCACGCTGCATGCGAGCGTGCGCGAGGCGATCGGCCTGATCACGCGCGAGCGCGTCGGCCACGTCATCGCCGTCGCCGACCGCACGCTCAAGCGGCTCGGTATCGCCGAACCGACGATCCATGTCGGCGGCCTTAATCCGCATGCGGGCGAGGGCGGACTGTTCGGTCGCGAGGAGATCGAGATCATCAAGCCGGCCATGGAGGACGCCAAGGCCGCCGGCATCCGCGTCGCCGGACCGTTCGGCGCCGACACCATGTTCCACAAGAAGGGCGTCGACGCCTTCATCGTCATGCTGCACGACCAGGGGCACATCACCGCCAAGCTGCTCGCGCGCAACGCCACGGCGGGCCTGGCCATCGGCAGCCCGATCCTGTTCTCGTCGGTCGCGCACGGCAGCGGCCACGACATCGTCGGCAAGGGCGTGGCCGATCCGACGGCGATGATCGAAGCCGTCACGCGTCTGGCGAATGCTGGGGCTGCGCGCGCGGTCGCTTGAGCTTCGTCGCGCGCGCGTGCCACACTCCGGATGCGCACATAAGTTTTTCACCTCGTAAAATTGCCCGGGCCCTCGACGGCCGCGGCTGCGGAGGAAACATCCATGCCGTTCCAGATCACGCGCGCCGGCGCGCTGCGCCTCGTTGCCGGCTTTGCCGCGCTCGTCGCGTTCGGTCCCGCCGCGCCGTCATACGCAGCCGGCTATCCGGATCATCCGATCACCCTGGTCGTCGCCTTTACGCCAGGCGGCCCGAGCGACGTGCTCGCCCGCATCGTCGGCAAGAAGATGAGCGAACTGCTCGACGTGCCGGTCGTCATCGAGAACAAGCCGGGCGCCGGCGGCAACATCGCCGGCGAATACACGGCGCACGCCAAGGCGGACGGCTACACGCTGCTGATGGGCAATAACAGCATCCTCGCCACCAACGAGAGCCTGTACATGAAGCTCAACTACAAGCCGGAGACCGACTTCGCGCCGATCACCTTGATCGGCACGCAGGCCAACATCCTGGTGGTCAATCCGAAGGTGCCGGCGCACTCGCTCAAGGAGTTGATCGCGCTGTGCAAGGCGCAGCCGGGCAAGATCAACTTCGCTTCATCCGGCTATGGCGCGGCGGCGCATCTCGCCGGCGAACTGTTCAAGACGGACGCCAAGGTCGACATCGTGCACGTGCCCTACAAGGGCGCGGCGCCGGCGTTGCAGGACGTGATCGCCGGCAGCGACCAGATGATGTTCGCCACCGCCGCCTCGGTGATCGGCCACATCAAGGCCGGGCAGGTGCGGGCGCTGGCGGTGACCACGCTCAAGCGCACGGCGATCCTGCCGGACCTGCCGACCATGGACGAGGCGGGCCTGAAAGGCTTCGAGGCGAGCACCTGGCACGGTCTCGTCGCGCCGGCCGGCACGCCGTCCGACGTTCTTGCCAAGCTGCACGATACTGCGGTGAAGGCGCTGCACGACCCGGAGGTGAGGACGTCGCTCGGCCGCCTCGGCGTCGATATCGTCGGCGACACGCAGGCCGAGTTCGCCGCCTACATCAAATCCGAGATTCCGAAGTGGACGGCGATCGTGAAGGCCTCCGGCGCCACGATGAGCCGTTAGCGCGCGCCCGCCTTGTAGAAGGCGGCGGCGTCGGTGGTGAAAGCCTTGCGCGACTGCGGATCGAGATAGACCATGTGGCCGCCGCGATAGGTCTTGAACTGCACGCGGCCGGGCGGATCGCTCGGCGGCAGGTGGTCGAGCACATAGCGCGCCGCCGCGTAAGGCGTGACCAGGTCGGACAGGCCGCTGGCGACCAGCAGCCGGAAGTGCGGTGACAGCGACAGCAGCACACGCAGGTCGCTGTCGATGCCGGCTTCGGCGCGGCCGGTGCCCCAGTCCCAGTGGCCGGTCACGTCATTGGCGAGCAGCTGATAGGTCATCTCGGTCTTGAAGCCGAGCTCATTGCGCGCATAGGCGGAAAACGCGCCGCCATAGGCGCGCGCGACGCCGTCGAGGATCGGGTCGGGCCCGTGCGGCGCGCGTTGCTCCGGGAAAGGATCGTCGACCGCGTAAGCCGCGTCGTAATGGCTGACGATCTTGCCCGCGTGCAGCGTCTTTACGTAGTTGCCGGTGACGAAACCGCGCTGCTGCGCGATGGCGTCGGCGGGCAGTCCGGTGACCTTGGCGATCCGCTCATAGAACGCCTTGGCCGCATCGGCCGAGAGCGGCGGACCCGCGAGCGTCGTCAGATAATCGCCGAGCGCGAATTTCTCCGCCGCCGCCAGGTTCTGCGGCGTCAGCGCGTTGGTTGCTTCCAGATGCGTGGCGGCGAGCGACGGCAATTCGAGCGCCGCGCGCAGCGCCGACTGCTCGTCGCCGAAGGTCAGCCAGCCTTCCAGCAGCGGCGACAGCATGACGATGCCGTTGGTGATGATGCCCTGCTGGCGGCGCAGCGCGTTGGCGACCTTGGCGGCGCGGAAGCCGCCATAGCTTTCACCGAGCAGATAGAGCGGCGACTGGGCGCGATTGTTGCCGGACACGTAGAGCGCGATCGCCTTGGCCATCGAGTCGGCGTCGCTGCGCACGGTCCAGAATTTCTTGGCGTCGTCCGCCTTGGCGGCGCGGCTCCAGCCGGTGCCGATCGGGTCGATGACGACGAGGTCGGTGAAGCGCAACCAGGTGTCCGGATTGTCGACGAGCCTGGCGCTTTCGGGATCGCGCGCCTGCGGTCCGAGATCGAGACGGCGGGGGCCGACGAGGCCGAGATTGAGGAATGCGGAGGCCGCGCCCGGCCCGCCGTTGAAGACGAATGTCAGCGGCCGGTTCGCGCCGCCGTTCTTGGCGACGTAGGCGACGTAGAAGATCGAGGCGATGTGGTCGCCCGACGGGTCGTAGAAGGGCAGAGTGCCGGCGGTGGCGGTGTAGGCGAGTGGGCCGCCGGCGGTGTCGAGCGTGTGCTCGGTGACCGAATTGCCGGGCAGCAGCCGCAGCAGGCCCTGGCCCGCGGGTTGCGCCTGATGCTGGCGCGCAGGCGCGACGTCGTGTTGGTCGGGCTTCGGCTGGGCGCTGGCGCTGCCGATCGTGGCGGCGAGGAGAACGGCGAGCGCGAGACGTGCGACGGAGCTCATTGGCAGCGACACTCCTGAACGGCGATGCCCCCGACGAATGCGCCCCGCGGCCGGAAACATGCCGGCCGGTCATGAATCTCAGCGGCGGCGGAAGTTCGGCCGGCGTTGCTGCGGTGAGGCGCTCGGTGCGTCGCCTTTGTGGCGGAAGCTGATGCGACCGCGGCCGAGGTCGTAAGGCGACATTTCCACGATCACGCGGTCGCCGACGCCGGTACGGATGCGGAATTTGCGCATCTTGCCGGCGGTATAGGCCAGCACCTCGTGTCCGTTGTCGAGCTTCACACGGAAGTTGCCGTCCGGCAGGACTTCCGTGACCGTTCCGTCGAAATCCAGCAATTCTTCCTTCGCCATCCAGTCGTCTCCAAAGGGGCCGGGAGCCGGCCGCGCCAAAGCCTTTCGAAAACCGGTTCCCGCCTCCGGGTCAAGCCCGAAGGCGGGTTATTGTCAGGATCGTGTCTTACCGGGGCGCGCGCTGGCCGGCATTACGGTGCGGCCGCCCGCCCTGGCGCTGCATGAAACTAACACTTCCGAAGTCCTTTGGCTCGCCCTTCCCATGGTCCTGCTGGGCGTGCGGACGCTGGCCTCGCGGCTGGCCACCCTTGTGAGGATGCTGATCGGCGTGGGCCTTGTGGGGACGCGCCTCGGCGTGGCCGTGATGGCCGCGCGGTTCGCCCTGGCCGTGATGGCCGCGCCGGTCGTTGCCGCCGCGCTTGTGCGGGTGGCCGTTACGGTTCCTCGGGGCGCGGTGCTCGGTGGCCTCCTGCTGCACCGGCTTGCCGGTGCGGCGGTCGCTCGCCGGGATCGACATGCGGATCAGCCGCTCGATGTCGCGCAGATAGCCGCGCTCCTCGTGGTCGCAGAACGAGATGGCGATGCCCTCGGCGCCGGCGCGCGCGGTGCGGCCGATGCGATGGACGTAGCTCTCCGGCACGTTCGGCAGGTCGTAGTTGAACACGTGGCTGACGCCATCGACGTCGATGCCGCGGGCGGCGATGTCGGTCGCGACCAGAGTGCGCAGAGAGCCGTCACGGAAAGCGGCGAGCACGCGCTCGCGCTGGTTCTGCGACTTGTTGCCGTGGATCGCCTCGGCGGTGAAGCCGGCGCTCTGCAGCCCGCGCACTACTTTGTCGGCGCCGTGCTTGGTGCGGGTGAACACCAGCACGCGGTCGACCTGCTCGCTCTTGAGCAGTTCTGCCAGCAGCGCGCCCTTGGCCGGCTTGTCGATGTGGATCACGCGCTGCGCGATGCGCTCGACGGTCGTCGCCTGCGGCGTAACAGCGACGCGCGCAGGGTCGCGCAGCATCTGGTCGGCGAGACGCGTGATCTCCTGCGGCATCGTGGCCGAGAAGAAGAGCGTCTGCCGCTCTTTCGGCAGCATGGCGATGATGCGCTTGATGTCGTGAATGAAGCCCATGTCGAGCATGCGGTCGGCTTCGTCGAGCACCAGCACTTCGAGTTGGTTGAGCGTGACGGCGCGTTGATTGACGAGGTCGAGGAGACGGCCGGGCGTTGCGACCAGCACCTCGACGCCGCGCGACATGGCCCGGACCTGCCGGTTGATCGGCACGCCGCCAATGGCGAGCTCGATGGCGAGCGGGCGAATATGGCGGCCGTAGGCGCGGAAGCTGTCGGCGATCTGACCGGACAATTCGCGCGTCGGCGAGAGCACCAGCACGCGACAGGCCTTTTGCGCCGGGCGCACGCGCTTGTTGATGAGGTGGTTGAGGATCGGCAGCGCGAAGGCCGCGGTCTTGCCGGTACCGGTCTGGGCGATGCCGATGACGTCGCGCTTCGCGAGGGCGAGCGGGATGGTCTGGTCCTGGATCGGGGTAGGGGTGACGTATTTTTCTTCCGTGAGGGCGCGGAGGATCGGCTCAGCGAGGCCGAAATCGTTAAAGGAGGTCAAAAGAGAACTTTCTTATACGGCGAAGCGGCCGTCCCACGGTCGTGGGCGGCGGAATCGCGGGGTTTGAGACATCCCGCGTTGCCAGGGTTGTCGGTCGTTCGGAAAACGGATGGGCGGGGCGAAATTCGTGTAATCGAGCTTCGTGCACGCGGCCCGCAACCCGAATGGACCGGGTCGAATCATCCGCACGCCTCATATGACAGCGACGGAAGGCCTTTTCAAGGCACCGGTAGTCGATTGTTCCGTTCAGGATGAACAAATCGCTCCTTTGGACCCGTTTTTCGCAGCCGCAGGCATGCCGAACCCCCGATTTACAACGCGGCTCGGATCGGGGATTGTCCCGCGCCTGTAGCACAAGAAACGCCCCGCGTTACCTATCCCGGAGCCGCCGCATGTCGTTCCCCAGGGCTTCCCAGGCCCTTTCCCGCTTTACCGTCCTCGATCTCACCCGCGTCCGTTCCGGCCCGACCTGCGTGCGGCAACTGGCCGACTGGGGCGCCAACGTCATCAAGATCGAGACGCCGCCGCACCTGGAGAAGGGCGAAGGACCGGGCGGCCCGCGCGACAATGCCGACTTCCAGAACCTGCACCGCAACAAGCGCTCGATGACGCTCGACCTCAAGTCAAAGCAGGGCATCGCCGCCTTCAGGCGCATGGTCGAGAAGGCCGACGTCGTGGTCGAGAACTTCCGCCCCGACGTGAAGGACCGCCTCGGCATCAATTACGAGGACCTCAAGAAGATCAACAAGCGCATCGTGCTCGGCTCGATCTCCGGCTTCGGCCAGGACGGCCCGTATCGCGATCGTCCCGGCTTCGACCAGATCGCGCAGGGCATGGGCGGCCTGATGTCGATCACCGGCGAGCCGGGCCGCGGGCCGATGCGCGTCGGCATTCCGGTCGCCGATCTCACCGCCGGCCTGTTTTGCGCCATGGGCATCCTCACCGCGCTCCTGGAGCGCGAGGTGTCCGGCGAGGGCCAGTGGGTCTCGACGTCGCTGCTGCAGGCTCAGATCTTCATGCTCGATTTCCAGGCCGCCCGCTGGCTGCAGATGCACGAAGTGGCGAAGCAGGCGGGCAACGATCACCCAACTTCGATCCCGACCGGCGTGTTCAAGACCAAGGACGGCTACATCAACATCGCCGCCGCCGGCCAGGTGATCTGGGAGCGCACGTGTCAGGCCCTCGAGGCGCCGGAGATGTTCACGCGCGAGGATTTCAAGACCGGCGCGCTGCGCTCGAAGAACCGCGTGGCGGTCAACGAAGCGATCAACAAGATCACCGTCAACAAGACCAGCGCCGAATGGATCGACATCTTCAACACGACCGGCGTGCCGTGCGGCCCGATCAATTCGATCGACCAGGTGTTCGCCGACCCGCAGGTCCAGCATCTCGGCATGGCCATCGCCGGACACAAGGCTGACGGCAGCGAGCAGTTGTTCGTCGCGCAGCCGTTCAAGATGTCGCGCACGCAGACGAAGATCGCCGCGGTGCCGCCGAAGCAGGGGCAGCACACCGACGAGGTCCTCAAGGAGTTCGGCTTCGCCGACAGCGAGATCGCCGAATTGCACAAGGCGCAGGCGGTCTGAAGCGACCCACTCATGCCCGGCCTTGCGCCGGGCATTTTGTTTCGAGACACGAGGAGCGACGGATGCCTCTCACCGACAAGATGCTGTCCCGCAAGGAAGGCGGCATCGGCTATCTGATCTTCAACAACCCCGAGCGGCACAACGCGGTGTCGCTGGAGATGTGGGAGGCAGCCTCGCACTATCTCGAGGACTTCCGCAACGACAGCGCGGTGCGCGTGGTGGTGCTCACGGGCGCCGGCGGAAAGGCCTTCGTCTCCGGCGCGGACATCTCGAAATTCGCGAAGGAGCGCTCCACCAAGGAAGGCATCGACCGCTACAACGTCGCGGTCGATGCGGCCAACACTGCGGTGTTCGAATTCCCGAAGCCGACCATCGCCATGATCCGCGGCTACTGCATCGGCGGCGGCGTCGGTCTGGCGCTCTGCTGCGACATGCGCATCTGCTCGGATAATTCCAAATTCGGCGTGCCGGCGGCGAAGCTCGGCCTCGGCTACGGCTACAAGGGCATCAAGAAGCTGGTCGACGTCGTCGGCCCATCTTACGCCAAGGAGATCTTCTTCACGGCGCGGCAGTTCACCGCCGCCGAGGCGCACGGCATGGGGCTGGTCAACCGCGTGGTGCCGGAAGCCGAGCTCGAGAGCTACGTGAAGAGCTACGCCGAGACCATCAGCAACAATGCGCCGCTGACCGTTGATTCGGTCAAATACATCGTCAGCCAGGTGCTGGCCGACGAGTCGAAGCGCGACCTGCAGAAATGCGCAGATCTGGTCAGCGGCTGCTTCGCCAGCCGCGATTACACCGAGGGCCGCACGGCCTTCATGGAAAAGCGCAAGCCGCAGTTCACCGGAAGCTGAGCTACCGAAGGACACGATGATGGACGCGCAACTGCCGGCCACGGCGCTGGCCGAACAACTGGCGACGCGCATCGCGACGCTGCGGCCCGATGCTCTGCCGGCCGGCGTGCGCGCCAAGTGCGAGGATTTGCTGATCGACGTGGTCGGCCTCTGCGTTACCGCGCGCAACGAGGATTACGTGCAGGCGGTGCTCGCCGGCCTCGACGACGACGGCCCCTGCACCGCGATCGGGCACACGCGCACGCTGACCTCGGCCGGCGCCGCGTTGGTCAACGGCACGGCGACGCACGGCGAGGATTTCGACGACACCTTCGAAGGCGGCCCCGTCCACGCCGGCGCGGTGGTGGTGCCCGCGGTGCTGGCCGCCTGCGAGCGGCACGGCCGCAAGGGTCCGGACGCGATGCTCGGCATCGCTATCGGCTCAGAAGTGATGTGCCGGCTGTCGACCGTGGTGCCGAAGGCGGCGCACAAGGCCGGCTTCCATCCGACCGCGGTGTACGGCGTCATGGGCGCGACCGCCGGCGTCGCCGCCGCGCTCGGCCTGACGCAAAAGCAGACCGTCGACGCGCTCGGCATCGCCGGCTCGATGGCGGCGGGCATCATCGAATATCTCGCCGAAGGCACCTGGACCAAGCGCATGCATCCCGGCTGGGCGGCGCAGTCGGCCATCCGCGCGGCGCTGCTGGCGCGCGCCGGCTTCCTCGGACCGCGCACCGTGTTCGAGGGCGTGCACGGTCTCTTCCACGCCTTCGCGCACACGACCAAGGGAAACTACGACGCGTTGATCGGCGACTTCGCCGAGCGCTGGGTGATCGAGACGCTCGCCTTCAAGCCCTATCCCTGCGGGACGATGGCGCATCCTTACATCGATTGCGCACGGCGCCTTGCGGCGAAGGGCATCAAGCCTTCGGACGTGAAGGATCTCGTCTGCGAGGTCGGCGAAGGCACCGTGCATCGTCTGTGGGAGCCGCTCGCCGCCAAGCGCCGTCCGCAGAACGGCTACGCCGCCAAGTTCGCAACGCCGTTCATCCTCGCGACCGGCTTCGTCAAGGGCGGCGTCGGCCTCGACGCCTTCACCGATGACGCTGTGAAGGATCCGGACGTGCTCGCGCTCGCCGCCAAGGTCAGCTACGTCATCGACCCGAACAATCCCTATCCGAACGCCTTCACCGGCCACATCCGCGCCGTGCTCAACGACGGCCGTGTCGTCGAGGAGCGGCAGCCGCATTTCCGTGGCGGCGCGCAGGAGCCGCTGACGCGCGCCGACCTGGAAGAGAAATTCGTGCTCAACGCCCGCCACGGCGGCTGGGATGCAGCGCGCAGCACCGCGGCGTTGAAGCTTTTGGCGAAACTTTACGACGGCGGAATTGAACTATCCGGACTCAGAGGGTGATGACTGCCACGCAATAGACGGGGGCAAGCTCCCTCTCCCCTGTGGGGAGAGGGTCGGGGTGAGGGGGTTCCTGACTCGATAGTTTGCAACCGCTCACCCGACGCGCTTCGCGCGTCGACCTCTCCTTATGGGAGAGGTGAAGAGAAGCTGCGGCGCATAAGGAGAAATCAATGAGCGAACAGGAACTCGCCGGCAAGGCGGCCATTGTCACCGGTGCCGGCCGCAACATCGGCCGCGCCATCGCGCTGAAGCTGGCGCGCTCCGGCGCCGCTGTGGTGATCAATGCCCGCTCGAACGCCAAGGAATCTGACGAGGTGGTGCGCAGCATCGAGGCGCTCGGCGGCAGGGCGGCGAGCGTGCTGGGCGACGTCGCCGATCCGAAGGTCGCGGAAGCGCTCGCCGCGACGGCGCTCGAACGCTTCGGCCGCATCGACATCCTCGTCAATAACGCGGCGCTCAGACGCGAGAAGTCGATCATCGACATGACCTACGCCGAATGGCGCGAGGTGATGGACGTCACCCTCGACAGCGCCTTCCATTGCGTGAAGGCTAGCCTGCCGGCGCTACGCAAGGATGGCGGCGCCATCGTCAATGTCGGCGGCATGAGCGCGCATATCGGATCGGCCCACCGCGCGCATGTGATGACGGCGAAGGTCGGCCTCGTCGGCTTCACGCGTGGTCTGGCGCACGATCTCGCCGCCGACGGCATCTGGGTCAATTGCGTCGTGCCCGGCGCCATCGACACGCCGCGGCCGCAGAGCTCGCCGAAACCGGCGCATCATCTCACGCACGGCACGATCACCGGCGAGCGCGGCACGCCAGACGACGTAGCGGCGCTGGTGTATTTCCTCTGCACACCGGCCGCGCATTTCGTCACCGGCCAGGCCGTGCATGCCAACGGCGGCGCGTATCTCGGGTCGTAGCTCGCGACGTTCCCCGGGCGCAGCGCAGCAAGAGTGGGTCGCTGTACCGCGTCCGGGACACGGCTCTGAGGGTGGTCGCACCGCCTTGAAAATGCTAATCCAGCTGCCGACGTTGTCCGCGCAAAATGGAGTGCCGCATGTACACCGATCTTGCTCTCTACATCGACGGGAAGTGGCGGAGCGGCGAGGGCCGCAAGGGCGAGGACGTCATCAATCCGGCGACCGGCAAGGCGCTCGCGCATCTGCCGCATGCTAGCAAGGCGGACCTCGATCATGCGCTCGCCGCCGCGGACAAGGCTTTCGCGGTATGGAAATCGACCTCCGCCTATGACCGCTCGAAGATCATGCGCAAGGCCGCCGACCTACTGCGCGAGCGCGCCGACCACGTCGCGCGCGTGCAGACGCAGGAACAGGGCAAGCCGTACCCCGAGTCGCGCGCCGAAGTGCTGACGTCGGCCGACATCATCGACTGGTACGCGGAAGAAGGCCGCCGGGCTTACGGCCGCATCGTGCCCGGCCGGCAGAAGGGCGTGCGCCAGATCGTGATGCAGGAGCCGGTCGGCGTCGTCGCCGCCTTCACGCCGTGGAATTTCCCGACGCTCACCCCGGTGAGAAAAATCGCCGGCGCGCTCGCTGCCGGCTGCACCATCATCATCAAGGCGTCGGAAGAGACGCCCGGCGGCTGCGTCGAACTGGTGAAGTGCTTCGCCGATGCCGGCCTGCCGGCGGGCGTGCTCAATCTCGTGTTCGGCGTTCCGGCGGAAGTGTCCGAGCATCTCATTCCGTCGCCGCTGGTGAAGAAGATTTCGTTCACCGGCTCGATCCCGGTCGGCAAGCATCTCGCCGCGCTCGCCGCCAAGGGCATGAAGAAGGCAACCATGGAGCTCGGCGGTCATTCGCCGGTCGTCGTGTTTGCCGACGCCGATCCGGAGAAGGCCGCCGACGTCATCGCCGCGTTCAAATATCGCAACGCCGGGCAGGTCTGCATTTCGCCGACGCGCTTCTACGTGCAGGAGCAGTCCTATCCGAAATTTCTCGCGCGCTTCACCGAGTACGCCAAGGGCCTGAAACTCGGCGACGGCATGGAGAAGGGCACGGGCATGGGGCCGCTCGCCAATCCGCGCCGGCTCGACGCGATGGAGTCGTTCGTCAACGACGCCAAGGAGCGCGGCGGCAAGATCCAGACCGGCGGCTCGCGGCACGGCAACCAGGGCTTCTTCTTCCAGCCGACGGTGATCACCGACGTGCCGGATGACTCGAAAATCATGACGCAGGAGCCGTTCGGGCCGGTGGCGCCGATCGTACCGTTCAAGACCTTCGATGAAGTGGTCGAGCGCGCCAACTCGCTCGAGTTCGGCCTCGCCGCCTACGCTTTCACCGCGTCGGGCGCCACCGCGACCGCCATCGGCGACGCCATCCAGTCGGGCATGGTCGGCGTCAATTCGGTGGCCATTTCGACGCCGGAGACGCCGTTCGGCGGCATCAAGGAGTCGGGCTACGGCTCCGAAGGCGGCGTCGAGGGCCTGCACGCGTACATGAACACGAAGTTCATCTCGCAGGCGTGAGGCACTGACTCGTGTCCCGGGCGCAGCGCAATAATTAGTGTTGCGCTGCTGACCCGGGACCCCGATTGCTTCTTCAGAAAACTAAGAAAGCTGTTCCGGATCTGCGGCGCACCGCTAACGCGCTGCACCGCGTCCGGGACACGCGCGTCTACTTCGCCGCCAATCCCTTCTGACACGCCTCCCACACCTTCGCGGGTGTCGCCGGCATCTCCATGTGGTCGGCGGCGCCGTTCGGGATCGCGTGCGCAATGGCATTCATCACCGCGGCAATGGCCGCGGTGGTGCCGGCCTCGCCGGTGCCCTTGACGCCGAGCGGGTTTGTGGTCGCCGGCACCGCATGCATCGCCTCGCGAAACTCCACCGGCATGTTGTGCGCACGCGGCATGCCGTAGTCCATGAACGAGCCGGAGACGAGCTGGCCGCTCTGCGGGTCGTAGACGGCGTTCTCGGTCAGTGCCTGGCCGAGCCCGTTGGCGATCGAGCCCTGCACCTGGCCCTCGACCACGATGGTGTCGAGCGGCACGCCGCAGTCGTCGACCGCCGTGTAGGTGGCGAGATCGACGTTGCCGGTCTCCGGATCGATCTCGACCTCGGCGATGTGGCAGCCGTTGGGAAAGGTGAGCGGCGCCTCGGCCTTCTCCTTGCTGTCGAGCGGCTCGCCGATCTCCTTCGCCCGCCGCGCGGTCTCGAACAGCGTCACCTTGCGGTCGGTACCGACGACTTCGAAGGCGCCGTTCTTATACTGGATGTCGCCCTCCGACGCCTCCAGCAGACCGGCGGCAATCTTCTTGCCCTTGCTGACGACCGCGTCGGCCGTAGCGAGGATCGCCGCGCCGGCGCACATCGCCGAGCGCGAGCCCACCGAGGCAAATCCGGTCAGCCCCATCGCGGTGTCGCCGTGTCTGTGCTCGATTTGCGACGGCTGGATGCCGAGCTTCTCGGCCAGGACGCGCGCGAACACGGTGGCGTGGCTCTGCCCGGTCGACTGCACGTTCAGCCCGAGCACCATCTTGCCATCGCCGGGGAAGCCGATCGACGCCGTCTCGGTCGGCATGGCGCCGGCGTGCTCGAGCATACAGGAGACACCGATGCCGCGCAGTTTCTTGCGCTTGGCCGACTCGCGCTTGCGCTTGTTGAAGTTGGCGTAGTCGGCAAGCTCGAGCGCCTTGTCGACGAGTCCGGGGAAATCGCCGCTGTCGTAGACATTGCCGACCGCAGTCTTGCACGGGATCGACGACTTCGGGATCAGGTTCTTTCTGCGCAGCCGCACCGGATCCATCTTCAGAATGCGCGCGGCTTCTTCCACCACGCGCTCGAGCGCGTAGTTCGCCTCCGGTCTTCCGGCGCCGCGATAGGGGCCGATCGGCGCGGTGTTGGAGAAATAGCAGGCTGCCGACACGTCGACTTTGGGAATTCGATACATGCCGGGCAGGCAGCGGGCGAAGTTGTTGGTATTGATGTTGACGCCGGCAACGGAGACATAGGCGCCCTGGTTGCACAGGTGGCGCACGCGCAGCGCCAGGAACTTGCCGCTGTCGTCCAGCGCCAGCTCGGCTTCCGTCACCGTGTCGCGCGCCTGTGTGTCGGTGAGAAACGCCTCCGAGCGGGTCGACTGCCAATGCACCGGCCGGCCGAGCTTGCGCGCGGCGACCAGCACCGCTGCGTATTCGGGGTAGAACGGCGTCTTCATGCCGAAGGCGCCGCCGACATCTTCGGTGATGATGCGCAATTTCTCCGGCGGTACGCCCATGACGGCGGCGCCGGGGCCCTGCAGCGCGAAGGCGCTCTGCGAGCAGGCGTGCAGCGTATAGGCCTCGGCAGCGTTGTCGTAGACGCCGGTGGCGCCGCGCGTTTCCATCGAGGCGACGACCATGCGCTGGTTGACGGCCTTGACGCGCGCGACATGCGCCGCACCGTCGATGATCTTCGCCACCTCGCGCTCGTTGTCCTCGCTCGGCGTCGGGCCAGGCCAGTCGACGCAGAGATTGCCGGGCGCGTCGGCAAAGAGCTGCGTCTTGCCCGCCATCGCGTCGTCGAGCGTGATGACCGGCGTCAGTTCCTCATAGTCGACCTCGACCAGATCGGCGGCATCCTGGGCGCGGCCGACGCTGTCGGCGACCACCATCGCCACCGCGTCGCCGACATGCATCACCTTGTCGCCGGCAAGTGCCGGGCGGAACGGCATCGGCATCTTGGCGCCGCCGCGGCCGACGACCGGCGGATGGCGGGCGACGCTGCCGACTCCGGCCGCGTTCATGTCGGCGGCGGTCAGCACCGCCAGCACGCCCTTGGCCTTGCGCGCGGCATCGGCATTCACGGCCTTCACCCGCGCATGCGCATGCGGCGAGCGGACGAACACTGCGTAAGCCTGGTTCGGCAGCCGCGGGTCGTCGCTGAAATGGCCGAGCCCGCGCACCAGGGCGTCGTCCTCGACGCGGGGCGGACGTTGGGTGCGGGCAGGGCTGGTCGATGACATGCGCGTTTCCGGTCGTGCGTTGACTTGGGGCGCAGAGCCTATCGCAGGTCCGCATGCAGGAAAAAGCCCGTTTTCTCACGGCTTTGCCCAATACCGCAGGAGGAGCGCAGGGGCTTGCGCGCGCGCTCCGGCTGCGGCACTGGAAGCGCGGCCCGCATTCGCGGTGGTTTCAGCTTTCAGGGGATGAAATGAGCAAGGCGCGGACGATCGACACCCACACGCACATTCTCACGCTGGAGACGGCGGCGCTGCTGACCAAAGCCGGCGCCAAGGTGACGATCACGCCGGACGACGCCGAGCTCTCGACGCTCGACGTCAACGGCGTCGTCTACAAGGCCCTCCCCACCGGCGGCTACGACATCCCGCGCCGGCTGAAGGACATGGACGCGACCGGCGTCGATGTGCACGTCCTGTCGGCGACGCCGCAGACCTATCTCTACAATCTGGAGCCGGAGTTGAGCGCCACGATGGCCCGGATCCAGAACGACCAGATGGCGAAGCACGTCGCCGCGCATCCCGACCGCTTCATGGCGATCGCCACGCTGCCGCTAGCGCAGCCGGCCCGCGCCGCCGACGAGCTCAAGCGCGTGATGACCAAGCACGGTTTCAAGGGCGCGATGTTTGCCTCGAACATCAAGGGCATCAATCTCGACGATCCGATGTTCGAGCCGTTGTGGGCCGAGGCCGAGAAGCTCGGCGCATTCATGTTCGTGCACCCGAACAACGTCGCCGGCGCCGACCGGCTGAAGTCGTATTATCTCGGCAACCTGATCGGCAATCCGCTCGACACCACCATCGCCGCCGCCTCGCTGTTCTTCGGCGGCGTCATGGACCGCTATCCGAAGCTGAAAGTCATGCTGGCGCATGGCGGCGGCTTCACGCCGTATCAGGCGCCGCGCTGGGAGCACGGCTGGAAGGTGCGCGAGGAAGCCAAGAAGAACATCAAGACGCAGCCCAAGAACATCGCCGGCCGCTTCCTCTACGACACCATCCTGCACTCGGATAAGACGCTGGAGGCGATGATCGGCCTCGTCGGCGTCGACAAGGTCATGCTCGGCAGCGATTACCCTTACGACATGGCGATGCTCGATTGCGTCAGCCACGTGCGCGGCCTGAAGATCTCCGACGCCGACAAGGCCGCGATCCTCTACGGCAATTTCGAGAAAGTGCTGGCGGGAATTGCAAAATGAACGCTCCCGTGAAGGCGCAACGCATTCCGGCCGCCGCCGTGCGCGGCTTCTGCGCAGACGCCATGCGCAAGGCCGGTGTCCCGGATGCCGACGCCGCCAGGATCGCGGAACTGATGCTCGAAGCCGATCTGATCGGCGCCGACGCGCATGGCGTGTTCCGGCTGCCGCAATACGTGCAGCGGCTGAAGCTCGGCTCGACCAATCCGCGTCCCGATATCAAGGTCGAGCGCTCGGCGCCGGCGACGGCGCTGGTGCACGGCGACAACGGCATGGGCCACCTCGTCGTGTCGCGCGCGGCGGAGACGGCGGTCGAGCTGGCGCGCGAATGCGGCGTCGCCTGGGTCGGCTGCGTGATGTCGGGCCATGCCGGCGCCGCCGGCGTCTACGCCGCGCTGCCGCTGAAGTCCGACATGATCGGCATGTATTCGGCCGTGGCCAACGCCAACCACATGCCGCTCGCCGGCGGCGCCGAGCCGTTGCTCGGCACCAATCCGTTCGCCATCGCCATCCCGGCGGGCGAGGAGCCGCCGGTGGTGCTCGACATCGCCACCTCGATCGTGTCCTACGGCACCATCAAGAACCACCGCCTGCAGAACATGCCGCTGCACGACGACTGGATGATCGATCCGAAGACCGGCGAGGCGATCACCGATCCGCACGAGAGCGCGCACGCGCTGCTGTTGCCGATGGCTGGCTACAAGGGCGCCGGGCTGGCGCTGATGCTCGGCCTGCTCGCCGGCACGCTCAACGGCGCGCTGTTCGGCCGCGACTGCGTCGACTTCAACGCCGAGCCCGACCGCGTCACCAATACCGGCCAGTTCGTGGTGGCGCTCGATCCGTCGCGCTTCCAGAAGCTCGAGCAATTCAAGGCCGAGGTCGACCGCCACGTCCGCTCGCTGCGCAACTCCAAGGCGTTGCCCGGCGAGAGCGTGCGGCTGCCGGGCGATGCGCGCGCCAAGCGCCGCAATGACCGCATGGCAAACGGCCTTGCGCTGCCGCCGGAACTGATGAAGCAGCTCGACGCACTGGCGGCGGAACTTGCGATCGCGCCGCTCGCCGGGCGCTAGCCGCTATTGCGGCTTGGCGCCGATCTCCTTCACCACCTTGGCCCACTTCGCGGCCTCGGCGGCGATGTAGGACTTGAATTCGTCAGGTGACTTGCTCGGGCTCGGCAGCATGCCGGCCGTCGCCATGTGCGCGCGCACGGTCGGGTCGGCGAGCGCCTTCACGACCGCGTCGTGCAGCTTGGCGACGATCGGCTGCGGCGTGCCGGCGACCGCGAACAGGCCCTGCCACGATGAACTGACACTGTCGGGATAGCCGAGCTCGACCACGGTCGGCACATCCGGCAGCTCGGCCAGCCGTTCCTTCGTCGTCACCGCCAGCCCCTTCAGCTTGCCGGCCTTTACGAACGGCAGAGCCGACGAGTAGGTCACGCACATCACGTCGACGTGGCCGCCCATCAGATCGACCACCGCCGGCCCGGCGCCACCTTTGTACGGTACCTGGATCATCTTCAGTCCGGCGACGTGCTCGAACTGCTCCATCTCCAAGGTATTCAGGGTGCTGATGCCGGCCGCGGCGTAGTTCACCTTGCCCGGCCGCGCCTTCACATAGCTCACCATCTCCTTGAGCGAATTGGACGGAAAGTCCGGCCGCGTGATGAAGATGCCCGGTGTTTCCGACACCATGGAGACCGGTGCGAAGTCGTGCGCCGGCTTCACCTTCAGCTCGGGATAGAAATGCGGGTTGATGGCGATGGTGCCGACATTGCCGAAGAACAACGTGTAGCCGTCGGCGGCCGCATGCGCGGCGATTTCCATGCCGATATTGCCGGCGGCGCCGGACTTGTTCTCGACGACGAGTTGCTGGCCGAGAACCTTTTCCAGGCCCGGCTGCAGCAGGCGGATGGCGAGATCGGAAGCGCCGCCGGGAGCGAACGGCACGATGATGTGGATCGGCCGGCTCGGGTAATCATCGGCGGCGGCTGGCCGCGTCGCTACAAAGCTTGTCAGCAGGAACAGCAGCGCGATGCACGCGCGCAGCCGGGCGGCCGCGGTCTCCATGGGATCCTCCTCCTGGCACCGTTTTGATTCTTGTTGGCGCCAAGAGTAGCCACGCATTGCGCGCGCCGCCAGCGGGGGTGGTCGCGGTCAGGCGACCGCCTTCATGTCGTCGGCATCGAGCGGCAGCTTCACCGACTGCTTGCGCTTGGCCGACAAGTCGAGCGCCTTGGTCAGCATCAGGTTGCGATGGGCTTCCTCGACGGTCGCCGCCGCGGTCGGCAGGCCGAGCGAGACGCGGTTGAGCCAGCTCACGGTCTCGTCCGCCATCGGACCGCGCAGTTCGCCGAGGGCCATGTCGCCGGGCGGGTAGCTGCCCATGAAGTCGACGAGCCGCGTCGCGTCCGGGTTATAGCCTTCCGATTGCGCCTTCGACACCGCGAGCACGATGTCGCGATGCGTGTCGTCGATGGTGAGCACGCCGGTGGTGCCGGAGATGCCGACCTCGAGCGAATAGACCGCCGCCGGCCACGTCACCGGCATCGCCCACGACATGCTCAGATGATAGACGGTGCCGTCGTCGAACATGATCATCCCGGCGGTGGCGTCTATGCCCTGGTAAAGCGGGCCCATCACCTTGTCGATTGAGCGCGCGAAGACCTCGACCGGCTTTTTGCCTTCGAGGCACCACATGCAGATGTCGAGCGCGTGCGTGCCGGAGATCACCATCGGCGAAATGGTCGAGGGGTCGTCGGTGCGCTTGTAGTTGTCGATCGCCACCAGTCGGTTCATGAAGGCGCGCGAGGTGACCAAGGTCACGTCGCCGAGCGCACCGGTGCGGCATTTCTCCTTCGCCGCCAGCCAGCGGCGGCGGAAGCGCTGGGTATAGCCGACGACGGCGTCGAGCTTGGCGTCCTTGATCAGCTTCAGCACGCGCGCGGATTCGTCGAGCCGCGTCGCCAGCGGCTTCTCGATCAGCATCGGAATGCCACGCTCGATGCAGGCCATGATCGGATCGACGTGTAGATGCTCGTCGGTGGCGATGATGGCGCAGGTCGTCTCCGGCCGCTTGATCAGCTCGACGTGGCTCTGCGTGACGAAATCGGCGCTGATCTTCGGGCCGACTTCGCCGGCGCGGTTCGGGTTCTTCTCGGCCAAGCCGATCCATTCGACCGCCGGATGGCGCGCCGCCACCTCGCCGCGGAACAGTCCGACGCGGCCGCCGCCGATGATCGCGAGCCCAAGGCCCTTGGCTGATTTCTTCATGTCCTGTCTCTCCCGAACGCTTTCGCGGGTTTGGCGATTCGTAACTGCGCCCTCTCCCCCCGTGGGAGAGGGCAGCCGCAGCTGTGCAAATTCAAAGAATGGGTGAGGGGGCTGGGACTGTCGAAATGCCGCCCCCCTCACCCAATCGAGTGCGTGAGAGTCCTAAATGCCCTCTCCCACAACGGGGAGAGGGCGCAGCGACGGGCGCCCACACTCGCGGCGCTGTCGTTCAATCATTCACTCCCGCGCGGATCTTCTGCTTGAACTCGGCGATCGCCGAGATGGTCTCGTTCGACAGCGGCAGGTCGACCGGCTCGTTGCGGTCAGCCGACAGATCGGCGGCGCTGTAGGTTTCCATCACGCGCCGCGCCGATTCCGGCGTCACCATCACCGGCGTGTTGCGGATGCAGGCCTCGAGGAAATGGATCGTCTCCGGCCCCATGCCGCCGGCGAAGACATTGTCGACCCATTCGCCCGGCATCGTCGACATCGGGAATTCCTGGCCGCGCTCCACCGTATTCAGCCAGTTGTCGCGCTGGGTGTCGTCCAGCATCAGCGCGCCGTCCGTGCCCGTGATCTCGATCCAGGTGGCGCAGTAGTTCGGGTAGCTCGGCGGCAGATTCCAGCCGCCGCCGATCATCACCACGACGCCGTTGTCCATGGTGACGGTGGTGAACATGATGTCGTGCGAGCCGTTGACCGGTTTCATGTAGCCATAGGCGCCCTGCGAGTAGACGCGCACGGGCTTGGCCGGCTCCAGCAGCCACATGACGAAGTCGAGGTCGTGCGTCGATTCCATCACCACCGGCGAGAGCCGCACGCGGCTGGCGATCTTCTTGCCGAGCGAGCGCGACAGGTGCCGGCTCACCAGCACCGAGACGACGGTGCCGAGCGTGCCGTCGGTGATCTTCTTCTTGGCGTAGGCGATCTTCGGATTGAAGCGCTGCGAATAACCGATGGTGAATTTCAGATTGTTGCGTTTGGCGAGATGGATGAGCTCGTCGGCCTCCCACAGCTCCAGCGCGATCGGCTTCTCCAGCATCACGTTCTTGCCGTTCTTCAGGCAGTCGCGGCAGATCGGATAATGGTTCGATTCCGGCGTGGTCGAAATATAGACGACCGAGATGTTCGGATTGTCGATGATGTCCTGATAGTTCGCGGTCGCGGTGGCGGGCTTGTACAGCGCCTTCACCTCGGCGAGGCGGTCCGGGCGGATCTCGCACAGATGGAGCTTGTCGACGAGCGCCGTGCGCGCCAGCGTTTCGGCGCGCGTGCCGCCGACCCAGCCGACGCCAATGACCGCAACTTCAACCGTTTGCACCGGACGTTTCCCTTGTCTTGTTTTGATGCGCCACGGCGGGCCCGCCGTGCGGGTCGCACACTAGCCTCTTGCGCGCCCCCGCTCAAACGGGGGCGACGGCGCCGAACCCGAATACCTGACGGGCGAATTGCGGGTAGACGTCGGCCAGTTGCGGCGCCACGACCTCGCGCAGCAGCCGCAGTGTCCCGGATGTCGGTGCAGGCGTTTCCGGCACCTCCGACGGGCGGTCGAAGTCGAAGCCGGTGTTCTCGATCACCTCGTCGAGCGTATGGCACGGATGCACGCTCTCCAGCCGGAACCGCCCGTTCGCGAACGAGAACAGGCAGCGATTGGTGACCAGAGCGATCGGACCGCCGGTGCGGAACACGTTCGGCGCGTTCGAGCCCGGCGCGCTGACGAAGTCGACCTCAGGGACCAGAGTGCGACGCGAATGTTCGGTGCGGAACAGGATCACCTTCGGCACCACGTAATAGAGATAAGCCGAGCCGAACGAGCCGGGAAAGCGCACCTTCGGATGACCGTGTTCGCCGATCTCGACAAGGTTGATGTTGCCGTGGCCGTCGATCTGACCGCCGGACAGGAAGAAGACGTCGATGCGGCCTTGGCCGGCGCAGTCGAACAGTTCGCGGCCGCCGTCGGTCCAGAAGGTGTGCGCCGCGCTGCCGAGGAGTGAGACGTAGGGCCGGCCCTTGCCGCGCTCGCGCGCGAGCAACGCGGCGGTCGCCGGAATCGGCGAGGCATTGCCGACCGCGACGTGACGCACGTCGCCGATCAGATCGGCGATCACCGAGGCGAGCAGTTCTTCGTCGCGGACGGGACGATCAGGCGGCGCGGCGCTCATACACATACCTGTCGAGATATTCGGCGAAATCTTCCGGCGTCGCGGCCATCTTTGCGTACAAGGCCAGATGCTCGGCGTCGCTCTTGTAATGGTCGGGCAGCGGTAGCGGCCAGGCGCCGCGTTCGGCGATGGCGATGTGCTCGACGTAAAATCCCGGCAGCGTGCCGGCGGCGAGGACCGGGTCGGCGAGCAGGTCACCGTCGTGCATACGCTCGACGGTGACGACGGTCTTCTCGGCTGCATGCGCCATCGTGGTCAGCTCGCGCTGGCGGCCGATCCACACATTGCCGAAGCGGTCGGCCATCGGCGCATGGAACAGCGCCACGTCGGGTTTGATCGCCGGCAGCAGCACGATCGGATCGTTATTGCCGAACGGGCTGTCGATGACTTGCCAATCATCGCGATACTTCAGCACGTCGGAGTCGATCAGGCCGCGCAGCGGCATGAACGGCACGCCCTTCTCCGCCGCCTGCAACGCCGCGTGCAGCGCCGGACAGGTGGCGTCCTTCATGGTGATGGTGCCGCCGGTGACGGCGGCGGTGAACCGCGGCGCCGGGCCGAATTCGCCGAGGCTGACCGCGCTCGTCTCCAGCGTCGCGACGCAGCCGGCACCGATCAGTAGGTCTGCCTGCAGGCTCGAGGTCGGTAGCGCCACCAGATGCAGGCGCCGGACGCCGCGGCGGATCAGCGCTCGCGTCGCCGCCATCGGCACGCCAGCGACCTCGCGCGGCACCACCAGCAGGGTGCCGTCGCCGATCAAGGCCAATACCTCGTCGAGCGAGGTGATCTGTGCCATATCTCTCGCCCCGGATTGCGGTGCGGCCGCTCGGCCGCGTGGGGCAATCTGTCATTGCCCCGCTTGCCAGGTCCACTGGATTTTGCGACTTGGAGCGCCGCATGACCCTTGAAGAAAAATTGCGCGCGGGCCGTTTCGTCCTCACCGCGGAGGTGACGCCGCCCGTGTCCGCGGACCGCGGCGACCTTTTGGCCAAGGCGCTGCCGCTCAAGGACCTGGCCGATGCCGTCAACGTCACCGACGGCGCCGGGGCGCGCGCCCACCTTTCGGCGGTCACCGCAGCGGGTTTGCTGCAGGCGGCGGACATCGAGCCGATCCTCCAGCTCACCTGCCGCGACCGTAACCGCATCGCCTTGCAAAGCGACCTTCTCGCCGCTGCGGCGCTCGGCGTGCGCAATCTGCTGGCGCTGCGCGGCGACGATCCGTCCGCCGGCGATCAGCCCGACAGCAAGGCCGTGTTCGATCTCGATGCGCGCCAGTTGCTCGACACCGCGCGCCGCCTGCGCGATGCCGGCGAACTGCCGACCGGGCGCAAAGTCGGCGGTAAGCCGCAGTTCTTCCTCGGCGCCGCCGACAATCCGATCGACCCGCCGCCGGGCTGGGAGCCCAAGGGCCTCGTCGCCAAGATCGACGCCGGGGCGCAATTCGTGCAGACCCAATTCTGCATGGACGCGCAAGTCGTACGCCGTTATCTGGCGCGGCTCGAGGACTGTGGCCTCGGCGGCAAGCTCTCCTTCCTCATCGGCATCGCGCCCTTGCGCTCGGCGCAGTCCGCGCGCTGGATGAAGGAGAAGCTCTACGGCACAATCATCCCGGACGCCTTCGTCACCCGCTTGGACAAGGCCGCCGACCCGATCGCCGAAGGGCGCCGCATTTGCCTCGAGGTCATCGCCGATCTGACGGCGATCCCGGCGGTGGCCGGCTGCCACATCATGGCGCCGGGCAACGATGCGGCCGTGCCGGAGGTGATTGCCGAGGCACGCGCCACAATGCCGCGTTTGCGGGCCGGCTAGGAGGGCCATCCCCGCTGTCGTGCGGCGGCGAAAATAATGCTACGTTTGCTGTCAAAGGGCGCCAAAAGGCAGCCATGAAAAGGTAAGGGGAGGATAAGAATGCACAAAGGGATTCGCAACTGCGCCGGCGCCGCTGTGGCGGTCGCCGTCGCCGCGCTCGCGATGTCGGCGCACGCGCAGGAGAAGGTCTGGCGCCACGGCCTCCTCAATGCCAAATCGGACGCCGGCATCTTCATGATGATGTCGACCCGCGACTTCGCGAAGAAGCACGGGCTCAAGCTCCAGATTTCGCAGTTCAAGGATGACCAGCTCGCGCTCAAGGCGCTGATCGCGGGTGAAATCGACAGCTTCGAAGGCGGGCCGCAAGGCGTGTTCGCGGCGGATGCACGCGGCGCTGACGCACGCATCATCGGCTGCCATTGGATCGTCGTGCCGCACGGCATCTATGCCAACGAGTCGATCAAGAGCGTTAAGGATCTGCAGGGCAAGAGCATCGCGGTTTCCTCGCCGAATACGATGCCAGACCTGCTCGCGCGCGCGGCGCTGGAGGCAAACGGCGTGCCGGTCAATTCGGTGAAATTCGCTGCGGTGGGCGGCGACCGCGAGCGCTATCAGGCGCTGATCGGCGGCGTCGTGCAGGCCGCCGTTGTGTCGAACGAATATCAGCCGATCGCGCCGAAAAGCGTGCATCTGCTGCTCGCCGGCCGCGACGCGTTGCCGAACTTCCTGCGCGTCTGCATTGCTTCGACCGCCAGCAAGCTCAAGGCCCGCGGCGACGACGCGGTCAAATTCCTCGCGACGGAAATGGACGCGCTCAATTATGCCCTGACGCACAGGGCCGAGACGGTGGCGCTGACCAAGGAGATCACGCACGCGAAGCCGGACGACCCGCGCGCCGCCTTCGTCTTCGACGACGCGGTGGCGCATCACGAGGTCGATCCGACGTTGCCGCTGCCGAAGGACAAGCTGGACTGGGTCCAGGGCCAGATGGTGAAGGCGGGCAAGCTCACGAAGCCCTTGCCCATCGACAGCGTGATCGCGCCGGAGTATCGCGAAAAGGCGCTGAAGCTGGCCGGGCACTCATAAGCCGTCCCGGGACGCCCGAGCGGCGGAACCCGGTTTCCAGGCGACAACATTGGTTCCTCTCCGGGCCGCGCCCCGCGCGCGAGCCCGGAGCAGCGATTTCGATCGGAGTTCTGAATGGGTGAGGTAACTTTCTTCGACGTGTCCAAGCGCTTCAGCTTGCGCGTGGACAACGAACTGCACACGGTGCAGGCGCTCGACCGCGTCAATTTCACGGTGAACGACGGCGAGATCGTCGCGCTGATCGGCCCGTCCGGCTGCGGCAAGACGACGGCGCTGCGCGTGGCCATGGGGCTCGACGCTTCGACCTCGGGCCGCGTCACCGTCGACGGCAAGGCCGTGAGCGGCTGCGGCTATGACCGCGGCATGGTGTTCCAGCACGCCGAGCTGCTGCCCTGGCTGTCGGCGTTGCAGAACGTCATGTTCGGGCTGGAGATGAAGGGCATGCGCGGCGCCGAGCTGCGTACGACCGCCGAAAAATATCTCGATCTCGTCGGCCTCAAGGACTCGCAGAACCGGCGGCCGCATCAGCTCTCCGGCGGCATGAAGCAGCGCGTGGGCATCGCCCGCGCGCTCGCCATCGATCCCAAGGTGCTGCTGATGGACGAACCGTTCGGCGCGCTCGACGCGCAGACGCGCGAGACGCTGCAGGCCGAGTTGCTCGAAATCCATGCCCGTACGAAAAAGACCGTGATCTTCGTCACCCACGATCTCGATGAAGCGGTGCTGATCGCCGATCGTATCGTGGTGATGAAGCGCGGCCGCGTCAGCGAGGTCATGACCGTGCCGCTCCGACGTCCGCGGCCCGATCTCGGCGTGGTCCGGGGCATGCCGGAGTTCGCCGAGACTCGCTACAAGGTGTGGCGCACGCTGCACGAAGAAGAGACGGTGCACTGATGGTCGACATCGTGGACACGGAAAACAAGGCCGCCGCGCCGGCGGAAGCCGCGCCGCGCCGTCCGATGCCGCGCTGGGCCATTACGCTGATCTCGATCTGCGTCATGCTCGGGCTGTGGGAGATTTTCGGGCGCCAGGTGAACCCGGTGTTCGGCTCCTATCCGAGCGCGATTGCGGTCGCCTTCTGGGAGTTGCTGATCAGCGGCGATCTCGGCACAGCGATGGTGCAGAGCCTGCAGCCGTTCCTGCTCGGCTACTTCCTCGCCATCGTTTTCGGCGTCCCCATGGGGCTCATCATCGGCCGCTTCCGCTGGGCCGAAGCGGCGTTCGGCATCTACGTCACCGCCGGTTACGCCATGCCGCTGGTCGCGCTGGTGCCGCTGCTGGTGCTGTGGCTCGGCCTCGGCTTCGCGGTGAAGGCGTCGGTCGTGTTCCTAATGTCGGTCTTTCCGATCTGCATCAACACCTGGCTCGGTGTCATCGCCGTGCCGAAGACACTGATCGAGGTCGGCAAATCCTTCGTCGCTTCGGATATGGTCATTCTACGTCGCATCGTGCTGCCGGCAACACTGCCCTATATCATGGCCGGCATCCGCCTCGCGGTCGGCCGCGCGGTGGTGGCGATGGTGATCGCCGAGTTCTTCACCACGATCTCCGGCCTCGGCGCGGTGATCATCAACTCGGCCAACAATTTCGACACGGCGACGATGTTCGTGCCGATCATCATCCTGATGGTGATGGCGATCGGGCTGAACAGCTTCATCGGCTGGGTCGAGCACAAGGTCGCGCCCTGGCAGGCCGAGATCACCGGCCGCGACCGCGACTAGACGAAAGGCGCGGCAGCGGCAAACCCGCTGCCGCCGCGCTTACGTCGCGATTCCCTGCACCGCGGCCAGGAGATCGCTCACCTGCTGCTTGCCGATGCCGCGCGTGATGAACACGACGCGGCCATGGCGATCGTCATCGGGCCATGCCTCGAGCTCGGTCGGCTGCTGCGCAAGGTGCTGCACGAACTGCACCACGACCGGCCCCTTGCAGCCTTCGACGGCGAGCAGCCCCTTGACGCGCAAGAGGTCCGGTCCGCGCAGGGCGATCAGCGTGTCCATCGTACGCGCGAACACCGGCCAGGCGACCGGCTTATCGAATTCGAGCACGAAGCTGCCGATGCCGTCGGAATGCTCGGCCTCGGCGACGAAGGCGTTGCGCCGCGCGGTGACGGGCTCGGTGAGGCGCCGCGGATCGATCGCGCCGCTCACCGCGACATCGACCTCTGCGCGCGGGTTGAGGGCGCGCAGCCGCGCCATCAGCGCCTCGCCCGCCGCCTGCCCGGCGACATCGGTTTTGCTGATCACCAGCCGGTCGGCGAGGATCGCCTGCTTGCGCGCCTCTGCCGACCAGTCGAGCGTTTCGGCGCCGGTGACCGCGTCGGCCACCGTCATCACCACCTCGACGTGGAATGTGTCGGCGAGCGCGCGGTCGGTGGAGAAGGTCTGCAGGATCGGCGACGGATCGGCCAGCCCGCTGGTCTCGATGACGACGCGGCGGAAGGCGGGGATGTCACCGCGCTCGCGGTCGATGACCAGCTTGCGCAAGGTCTCCTGCAGATCGGTACGCGAGACGCAGCAGAGGCAGCCATTGCCGAGCAGCACGGTCTCGTCGGCGCTGGCGCGCACCAGCGCGTCGTCGATGCCGGCGGCGCCGAACTCGTTGACCACGACGGCCGTGCCCTGGCCTTCCGACGATTGCAGGAAGCGGTTGAGCAGCGTGGTCTTGCCGGCGCCGAGGAAGCCGGTGAGCACGGTCACCGGAACGCGCGCGCCGCGTTCGCGCCGCTGCCTGCGGCCGAACGGGCCCGCGGCCGGAGAGGAGAAGAGGGAGGTCATGGGCCTTACTTTACCTCTCCCCAGTTGAAGTCGGATATATCCGACTTCAACCAATTTCAAAGCCGAACTCCGGTGAACCCGAGTTCAGATGCGGGGAGAGGTCGATTCCGAGCGTAGCGAGGAAATCGGGTGAGGGGGCTTAGCCGCGAGTCTGAGCAGTTCGAAACGCCCCTCACCCCGACCCCTTTCCCCGCAAGCGGGAGAGAGGGAGAACTCAGAAATCCATCTCCAGCGTGTAAAGGCCGCCGGAGAAGCGGTCGACCACGTAGATGACCTCGCGCTCGTCGACATAGACGTCGTTGAGCTGCACCGCGCCGACCGGCGAATTGGCCGGCGCCGGCGGCACGAAGGCCGCGATCTCCTTCGGCTGGTACGCATTGGAGATGTCGTAGGCGCGCAGGCCGCCGTTGAAGAACGTGCCGAACACGATCTGGTCGGAGTGGAAGGCCGTCGGCACCGGCGTGTTCTCGTGGATGTTGTGTGCGCCGAAGCGGCCGCCGCGGTCCTTGTAGGCGTCGACCGGCGGCAGCGGGCAGGTCGAAATCGGCACCAGATGCTCCTCGTCGCGCGCGTCGAGCACCCAGATCAGCTTCGGCCAGTCTTTGGCGTTGTTCTCGGTCGACTCGTCGGTGACCAGCATCAGGTTGCGGTCGAACAGCGGCACGGCGGTGTGCATGAAGCCGGTGTAGGGCGGCGAGTTGGTCCAGTGCGAGATGACCTTCGGATTGGCCTTGTCCTTGATGTCCATCACGAACATGCCGCCGTCGATGTAGCAGAGATACATCCGGTCCGGCCGCTGCGGATAGACGTTGGTGTTGTGCGCGCGATAGCCCTTGTCGAGCGGATGGCGCGGCGGCGGCGCGACGTTGTCGGTCGCCGAAGTGCCGGGGATCCACCAGCGGCCGACCTCGACCGGCTTCGACGGATTGCGCACGTCGATGCAGCGGTAGAACTGGTCGTCGAGCGGGTTGGATGGATTGAAGTCCGGCGCGCCGGAGGCCATGTGCACGTACTCGCCGTCGCAGAACCACAGCTGGTGCACGCCGCGCGAGGTCGCTCCCGAGCAGTCGAAGAACGAGATCGAGCGCGGCTTTTCCGGCACCGAGATGTCGAACAATTCGAGCCCGGCCGGCTGCTGGCCGACCTTCTGCGTCTGGTAGGCGACCGCCATGATGTCGCCGGAGACGTCGAGCGAGTTCGAGCGCATATGCGTCTGCGGCAGCGCCGTCTGCACCACGACCTTCGGGTTGCGGGGGTCGGAGACGTCGACGCCGGTGAAGTTCTTCGGCGCGCTCTCGTGCGCGATCCAGGCGATGCGGCGGCCGTCCTTGGCGACCTGCACCGCAATGCCTTCGCCCATGCCGCCGAAGCCGCCGAGGTCATTCTGCGCAAGCAGCTTGAAATTCCAGGTCACGGGCTCGCTGCTCTTGTTGAGCGGATTGGTCGCGGCCGACATTCGCGTCTCCGGGTCAGGGGATGGACATCAAAGGAACGCCGGCGCGGGAGGCGCCGGCGCGGGATTTGTAGCGCAGGCGGGCGCGGCCGTCATCCCACCCGTCTCGCAAGGCTGCCGCGACGGCCGTCGGTGACGGCTTTCGCAGCGTGCAAATCAGCCCATGGCCTTTTTCACGAAATCCTTGCGGAAGAGCTTGTTCCAGTCCGGCACCGCCTTGATCTTCTTGGCGGCGATCAGCACCTCGGCGTGGTGCTTCATGTAGGCATCGAGGTCGTCCGGCCAGTCGATGCCGACCTCCACCCGCGCCAGCGCCTTCGCGAAGGTCTCCTTGGACATCTTGTAGCCCTTGGACGTGTAGAACGAGTAGATCTTGTCGGCGACCTTGTCCGGCTCGTTCTTGAAATCCTTGGCGACGTCGAGCCAGGCCTTGATATAGGCGACGATGGCGTCCGGGTTCTTCTGCACGAATTCCGGGGTCGCCGCCATGAACACCGGCAGCTTGTCGAACGAGTAGAAGTCCTCGAGCGAATTGGCCAGCCCGTTCGCTTCGGCGATCGCGTTGTACGGCTCGACATTGACCATCGCGTCGACGGTCTTGGCCGCCATGGCCGCGACCATGTCGTTCACGTTCATGCGGACTTCCTGATAGTCGCCCTTCTTCAGGCCCGCTTTGGTGGCGATCTGGTCGACGAAGATGTTGCCGGTGGATGAGCCGGTCTGGTTGGCGACCTTCTTGCCGCGCAGATCGGCGACCGTCTTCATGTTGAGGTCCTTGCGGCCCATCACGCGTGCGGTCTTGCCGACGTATTCGATCTTGGCGATGGCGATCAGGCCGCCTTTGTCGTAGCCGATGAGCAGCGAGGGACCGGCATAGGTGCCGAGATCGACCTGGCGCGCGACCTGCTGCTGCATGGTCAGGTTGCCCGACGGCACGGCGAATTCCTCCGCCTTGATGCCGTGCTTCTCCAGATGACCGGAGTGGAGCAGGTAGTAGGTCGGCATGCCCCACATATTGGTCTGATAGCCCTGCTTGACCGTGGTCTCGGCCATCGCCGGACGCAGTCCGAAGCCGGCAGCGAGTGCGCCTGCGCCGGCGACCGCCAGCGTCTGCCGGCGCGTCATGCCCTTGTTCGTCATTGTCATCCTCCCTGGGTGTGTGCCTTGCCGTTGCTTTTCTGCCCCGCCTCGCCGCCGCCGGCGTCATGGCCGAGGTGACGCAGCAGGTTCTTCTGCCATTCGAGGAAATCGGCGCTCAGCGGATCGCGTGGCCGATCGAGCGGAATGCGGATGTCGGCCTTTACCGTGCCGGGATGTGCCGACATCACGATGACGCGGTCGGCGAGATAGACCGCTTCGCTGACGTTATGCGTCACGTAGATCACGGTCTTGCGCGTCTCGCGCCAGACATCGGCCAGGAGCCGTTGCATGTCGTCGCGGGTAAGCGCGTCGAGCGCCGCGAAGGGCTCGTCCATCAGCAGGACGGCCGGGTTGTAGGCGAGCGCGCGGGCGATGGCGACGCGTTGCTGCATGCCGCCGGACAGATGGTGCGGGAACGAAGCGGTGAATTTCTCGAGCTTGACGAGGCGCAACTGCTCGCGCGCGATCTTCTCGCGCTCGTCCTTCGGCACGCCCTTCATCTCCAGGCCGAAGGTCACGTTGCCGAGCGCGGTGCGCCAGGGGAAGAGCTGCGCGAAGTCCTGGAAGACGACGCCGCGATCCATGCCGTGCCCCGTGACGGCCTTGCCGCCGATGCGGATCTCGCCGGCGGCCGGCGCCAGAAAGCCGGCGATGATGTTGAGCAGGGTCGACTTGCCGCAGCCGGAGGGGCCGACGATGCAGACGAACTCTGAGGCGTCGATATTGATGCTGACGTCCTTGACGCCGGGCACCTTGCCGCCCGGCGTGTCGTACATCAGCGAAACGTCGCGGATTTCGATGGGAAGCATTGTTCGTTGTTATCCTTTCGCCGCCCGCACCATGCCCCAGCGATGGACGGTCGCGCGCTCGATCGAGCCGAACACCAGCCGCTCGAAGACAAAGCCGATGATGCCGATCACCACGATCGAGGCGATCATGATGTCGGCCTGCAGGAACTGCTCGGCATCGAATATCACCCAGCCGAGTCCCCAGTCCGACGCCGCGATCATCTCCGCGCCGACCACGGCGATCCAGGCGCGCAGGAAGCCCTGCCGCATGCCGGTGATGATGAACGGCGACGCGCCGGGCAGGATCACTTTCCAGAACAGATTGCTTTCGTCCGCGCCCATCGCGCCGGCGGCGCGCAACCACAGCGGATTGACCGCGCGCACGCCGGACCAGGTGTTGAACAGGATCGGGAAGGTCGCGCCGTAGAACACCACCAGCACCGTCGTGGTGTTGCCGAGCCCGAACCACAGCATGAACAGCGGCACCAGCGCGAATGAGGGGATGGGCATCAGCGCGCTGACCAGCGGCAAAAAGAAATTTTCCACCGGTTTGAAACGCGCCATCAGGATGCCGAGCGTCACGCCCAGCGACGTCGCCAGCGTGAAGCCGACCAGCACGCGCAACAACGTGGCGCCGGCATGCTCGAACATGCTGCCGTCCGCCAGCATGCCGTACAGCGTGCTGGCGACCGTCTGGATCGTCGGCAGCAGCACCTGCGGGAACAGCCCGCTATAGGACACGCCTTCGTACAGCGCCGCGGCGCCGGCAATGGCCAGCGTGCCGCGCACGAGGGAGCGTTTGCGCTGCTCGTCCATCACATCGACCCCACCATGCCCCAGCGCACGACCGTATAAGCCTCGATCTTCTGGAACACGTATTTCTCGAGCAGGAGCCCGATGACGGCGATGACGACGACGCCGGACATCATCGCCGCGGTGTCGAGGAATTCGCGGGCACCGAAGATCAGCCAGCCAAGGCCGAAGTTTACCGACGCCAGCATCTCCACCGCGATCAGGATGCGCCAGGCCTGCGCGAGGCCGAGCCGCAGTCCGGTCAGGATGTAGGGCATCGCACCGGGAAGGATGACGTGGCGGAACAGCCGGTGCTTGTCGGCGCCCATCGACTGCGCTGAGCGCAACCAGATCTCCTTCACCGCTTTCACGCCGGTCCAGCTGTTGTAGATGACCGGGAACATCGACACGAAGGCGACGAGCAGGATGGCCGAAAACTGACCGGGCCCGAACCAGAGCAGGAACAGCGGCGTGTAGGCGAGCCCCGGAATCGGCGCCAGGATCGACACCAGCGGCAGCAGGACGTCCTCGATGCGGCGCGAGCGTCCCATCGACACGCCGATCGTCATGCCGATCACGGCGGCAAGGGCGAAGCCGGACGAGAGCCGGATCAGCGTATCGATCGTGTGGTGCGGCAGCACGCCCGAGACGGTGAGACGGACGAAGGAACGCGCGATGTCTTCCAGCGTCGGGAACAGCTGGCGCGGGAAAATGCCCGAGCGGGCGACGATTTCCCAAATGGCGCCGACCACGACGAACGGAAAGGCATTGCGGGCGAAAGCCCGCAGCCGCTCGCCGGCGAGCGGGGACGCCGGTGCCGGAGCCTGAAGTGTCGCGGCTTCCTGCATGGTGCCGGCAGCCTCCTCCCTGAGCTTTTTATCTTGGCAGCGAACGGGTTTCGTTCGTCTGCGGTCGCGAGCCTTGTTCCCGGCCTTGCGTGTAGGATAATGCTCTTCCGCTGCCGGCCACAAGGAGGCGCGGTCAATCCGCCGCACGGGTCCAGCCGGCCTCTGGCGCTATGCCCTCAGAACGGGTAAACGCCTGCCGCCTCGTCTGCGACGGCGGCGGATTTAACGGGAGAGTTTCGGGATGTCGAAGACGGAAATGAAGATCGGCTGGATCGGCGTGGGCCGCATGGGCTACCAGATGGTGGAGCGCCTGTTGAAGGCGAACCACGACGTCTCGATCTGGAATCGCACCAAGGCGAAGGCCGAACCGCTCGCCCAGCACGGCGGCAAGATCGTCGATACGCTCGCCGAACTTTCCGGCGTCGACATGCTGTTTGCCATCGTGTCGGAAGGCAAGGATCTCGAAGAGGTCTATTTCGGCAAGAACGGCATCGTCACCAATGCCAAGGGTAAGCTGCCCAAGGTCTTCGTCGATTGCTCGTCGATCTCGGTCGAGGATTCCGAGCGCATTCGCGCGCGGCTGAAGGACCACGGCGTTGCCTTCATCTGCGCGCCCGTGTCCGGCAACGGCCTGGTGATCAAGGCCGGCAAGCTGTCCGCGGTCGTCTCCGGTCCGGAAGCCGAGGCGAAGGAGGCGATGCCGGTCATCGAGGTGTTCGCGCCGCGCGGCGTCTCCTACGTCGGCGAGGGCGAGTTGGCGCGCATCTGCAAGATCGCGCACAACGTCATGCTCGGCGTCGTCATCGAGAACCTGATCGAGATCACGCTGCTCGCCAACAAGATGGGCGTGCCGCGCCACGCCTTCCTCGCCTTCATGAACAACGGCGTCATGGGTTCGATGTTCACGGCCTACAAGACGCCGGCTTTGGTCAATCTCGACTGGGCCGCGACCTTCACGCCGGAACTGCTGCGCAAGGACCTCGATCTCGGCCTCGAGCTTGGCCGCGAGTGGGACGTGCCGATGCCGGTGACGGCGGCGACCCGCGAAGTGATCCAGCAGCACATCGGCAAGGCGCTGTCGCAGCCGAACAGCAAGGAGATCCTCGCCCAGGACTTCGCCAAGATGGCCGAGACCATGGCCGAGCTCTCCGGGATGAAGCTCGCCAGCGAGAACAAGAACGTCGGCACCGGCCTCTGAGTTTTTCGGAACGCGAACGCCGCCCTGCCTCGGCAGGGCGGCGTTTTTGTTGCGCGCGTCGCTTACGGTTTCGCGATGTGCCAGCTGTTGTTGAGGAAGCCGTCGCCGGTGATGTCGCCGGGCTTGTGGTCGTTCTTCCACGTGTACAGCGGCTTGCCCTTGTAGGCCCACTGCTTGCCGCCGTCGTCGCGCGCGATGATCGCGTAACCCGCGGCGGGTTTGGCGTCGGCGGACGCCATCAGCGGCGGCCAGTTGCCGGCGCACGGGCCGTTGCAAGCCGACTTGCCGCCGGCATCCTTGTCGAACGTGTACAGGGTCATCCCTTTGGCGTCGGTGAGCACCTGGCCCTTGCTGGTTGTGCCCATCTTGGTGGGCGCCATTTGCGCGTGCGCGGCGCCGACCATGCTCAGCGTTGCGGCGGCGATCGCCGCGAACAGAATGCGTTTCATGATGTCCTCCGGATTGTTGTGGACGAGAACGTCCGTTGCTTCCGAGAGGACAAATGCCGCCGCGGAACGGCTATTCCGGCCGGCGCGCGATGAAAATTTTTCTCAAACCCTGGAATAATCGTGGCCGGCGCCACAAAAAAAAAGGGCCGCTTTCGCGGCCCTGTGTGCAGAAGGTGGAGGATTCACGCCGTCGCTAAGCCTAAGGGAGGAAAACGACGGCTGCGCACGAACCCACTCAATCGGTCGGGGGCGTATATCACAAGTAAAATGGCCATAAAAATCCCGGTGGATTTTGCCGCGACTTTTAGCGCATGATTTCATCAACAAAAGCAGGAGGAACGCGATGGCTTATCGGCTCTACAACGCGCCGCAATCCACATGCAGCCAGCGTGTGCGCTTCGTGCTGAACGCGAAGGGCCTGCCGTTCGAGGAGATCAAGCTCAACCTGCTCGAAGGCGACCAGCTCAAGCCCGATTACCTCAAGCTCAATCCGAATGGGGTCGTGCCCACGCTCGACCACGACGGCGCCATTGTCACCGACTCGACGGTGATCACCGAATATCTCGACGAGGTCGAGCCGGACGCGAGCTTCACGCCGGAGGATCCGGTGGTGCGGGCGCGCATGCGCACGCTGATGCATTTCATCGACGAGATGCCGGCGGCGGCGGTGCGGGTGCCGACCTTCAATCTGGCTTTCCTGCCCAAGTTCCAGGCGATGAGCCGCGATGACTTCGTCGCCATGGCCGAGTCGAAGCCGTTGCGGCGCGAGTTCATGCTGGCGATGGGCCAGACCGGTTTTCCCAAGGAGGAGATGGACGCGGCGCTTGGCCGCCTGCGCCGCTCCTGGGAGCGCATGGACACCGAGATCGGCAAGAGCGGCGGTCCGTGGCTGCTCGGCAAGGACATCAGCCTCGCCGACGTCACCGTCATGCCGGCGCTGGTGCGCATGCATGACCTCAATATGGCCGACTGGCGTGACCTGCCGCGCGTCGCCACCTGGTTCGATAATATCCGCGCCCACAAGGCCTTCGCGCCAACCTACTACCACGGCTCGCTGCTGTCGGAACGCTTCCCGCATCTGAAGGCGACAATCGCGAAATCGGCGTAAGCTGCCCGCGCAGCCGGCCGGTGCCCGGCCAGCAACAGGGAGTTCGCCGATGAATCCCATCACCCTTCTTATCACCGTCGTGCTCGCTGCGGTGGCGGCCGGCCTGATCATGTCGGGCCTGCTCGTGCCCGGCGTCGTTTTCGCGATTGCCGCCGCCTTGGTCTTCTTCGCGCTGAAGATGGCGAACAACTGGGAGCGCTTCGTCATCCTGCGCGCCGGTCGGCTTTCGAGCGTCAAGGGGCCGGGCCTGTTCATGATCATCCCGGTGATCGACAGCATCGCGGCGGTCATCGACGAGCGCATCCAGACCACAGGCTTCAACGCCGAGCAGGCACTGACGCGCGACACCGTGCCGGTGAACGTCGACGCCATCGTGTTCTGGCACGTGCACGACGCGCAAAGCGCCGCGCTCAACATCACCAACTACCGCGAGGCGCTCGATCGCGTGGCGCAGACCTCGCTGCGCGAGACCATCGGCTCCTCGATGCTTTCGGAGTTGTTGTCGGAGCGCAAGCAGGCCGACGAGACCTTGCGCACCGAGATTGCGCGCAAGACCGAAAACTGGGGCATTTCGGTCAACGCGGTCGAGATCAGGGACGTAGCCATTCCGGTCGCCCTGCAGGACGCGATGTCGCGTCAGGCGCAGGCCGAGCGCGAGAAGCAGGCGCGCGTCATCCTGGGCTCCGCCGAGGCCGCCATCGCCGCCAAGTTCGTCGAGGCGGCGGAAACCTATGGCAGCAACGCCGCCGCACTACATTTGCGGGCGATGAACATCATCTACGAGACCACCAAGGAGCGCGGCGCCACCATCCTGATGCCGACTTCGATGGTCGATTCGATGAGCGTCGCCCTGCCTGCCGCCTTCGGCGAACAGAGCCGGACGGTGGCGCAGCCGCCGTCGAAATGAGCCGCAAGCCGATTATGACAATTGTGACAAGGTGGTGACTCGCGCATTAATCGCCCGGGAACTTTTCGCGCCTAAGCAGGACGTGTTTCGAGAAGACAGGTCTTGCAATGTTGCGTCCGCTGCGATTTCGATTGTCGATTGCAACCAAGGCGATGGTGCTGATCGGCGCGCTCGGGGTGCTCTCGTCGTTCGCGAATTTCTTCTCGTGGCGTAACCTGAACGAGGTCGATCGCGTCGATGCCGTCGCGGCCCGCGATATCGCGCCGGCGCGTCTGGCTCTCTCCGAGGCCAAGATCGCGGTCACGACGCTGGGGCTGGACACCTACAAGCTCGCCGGCATGACCGATCCCGATCTGGTGCAGCAGGCGATCTCCGATCGCTCCAACAGCTACGCCACGGCCCGGCTCTGGCTCAACGGTGTTCTCACCTACTTCCCCGACCGCCGCGACGACATTGCCCGCATTCTGGGCAAGGTCGATCTGCTCAATGGCATCTCCTCGGAAATCTCCGCCCGCGTCGCCAGCGGCCATCGCGACGGCGTGCAGGCGCTGTTCGAGTTGCGACTGGAGCCGGCGCTCGACGACGCCATGTTCCAGATGAACCATCTGATCAACATCATGGGCGGCCAGATGCAGGTCACGATGGAGGATGCCGCCAAGCGCAAGCAGGACATCTTCAGGATGATGCTGTGGGTCCTGATCGGCGGCACGCTGGCCACCGTGGCGTCCGCGCTGCTGCTGGCGCACCGCGTCGTGACGCGACCGCTCGAGCGGCTTGCGGGCGTCATGCGCGAGATCGTGGAGGGCCATCTTGACGCGCCGATCGACGGCTTGCGGCGCGGCGACGAGGTCGGCACCATGGCGCGCGCCGTGCTGGTCTTCCGCGACAATGCTGTCGCCCTTCGCGAGGCCCAGCAGATGCGCGCGCGCGCCCGCGATCAGGCGGCGGCGGACAAGCGCGCGGTGCTCGAGCGGCTCGCCGCCAATTTCGAGGCGAAGATCCTCGGCGTCACCGGCGCACTGGCCGAGTCGGCGGCCGCGCTCGACCATTCGGCGCGGTCGATGAGCGGGCTGGCCGACGAATCCGGCCGCTACGCACAGGCGGCGGTCTCGGCTGCCGTCGAGACGACGCAAGTCGCAAGCACGGTGTCGCAGGCGATCGACGAACTGTCGATGGCGATGCACGACATCGACGCACAGCTCGTCAATGCCGGCGGCGTCGTCGACGAGGCGACGCGCCGCGCCGACGCGGCGGTCGCCAGCGCCGGGGGGCTCACGCCCGCGGTCAGCGAGATCGAGAAAGTCGCCGGCATGATCAACGCCATCGCCGGGCAGACCAACCTCCTCGCCTTGAACGCCACCATCGAAGCGGCGCGGGCGGGCGAGGCCGGCCGCGGCTTCGCCATCGTGGCGCAGGAGGTGAAGACGCTGGCGACCCGCACCACGCAGGCGCTGGCCAACATCCAGAATCACACCGGCTCGGTGAGCGGCATCATCGGCGACGTGCGCAACGCGACCGGGTCGATGTCGAGCGTCATCGCGCAGGTGGACGAGGTGGCGCGCGCCATCACCGAATCCGTCAAGTTGCAGAATCTGGCGACGCGGCGCATCGCCGAGAGCGTCGAGGGCGCCGCGGTGCGCGCGCGCGACGTGTCGGAGACGATCGGCGGGGTCAGCGATTTCGCCAGCCGCACGCGGGCGGGCACGCAGCAGATCCTGCAGGCGGCGGCCGATCTCAACCGGGAAGCAAGCGCCCTGCAGGACGAGGCGCAGGACTTCATCGCCAGCGTGCGCGCCGCCTAGCCGGCGGTCGGGACGGGGACTGGCGCCGGCGCGCGGCGGCCTTTCGACTGCTCGAAGCCGTGCATGCCGATGAACCACTGCATGGCCACGACGCCGCCCTTGATCGGCTGCAGCAGCGCGAGGGTGGCGATAAGCGCGATCGCCGGCCACATCGTCATGCTCAGCCACAGCGGCGGCGCGTATTCGGTTTCCACCGCCAGCAGGATCGGCACCAGGACGTGGCCGACGATGACAATGTCGAGATAGGCGGGAAAATCGTCGGCCCGGTGATGGTGCAGTTCCTCTCCGCAATCCGGGCAGGCGTCAGCCACCTTGAGGAATTTGCGGAACATACGACCGCGGCCGCAGGCGGGACAAAGCCCACGCAAGCCGCGCATGAGCGGCTCGCTCGCTTTGGCGGCCTGGTTAGCGGTGATGACGGCGGTCTGGCTCATCGTGGGGTCCCGAAAGGCAGAACACGGACATAGAAGCGGTGCCGGGCCAGAGCCAGCGGCAGAAGCGCAGGACTGCCCTGCGCGCACGCACTAAGAGAAAGGGGCCGCTAGGGCCCCTTCCCAGCTCGATGCGGCCGCTGGCCCGGTTCAATACCGGTTGGCGATCGGCAGTTCCTCCGCCGGGAACAGCGAGATCAGGCGGCAGCCTTTGTCGGTGACCACGACCTCTTCCTCGATGCGCGCGGCGGAGACACCGTCGGTCGCCGGGCAATAGGTCTCGATGGCGAAGACCATGCCTTCCTTGATCTCGGTCGGATGGTCCATCGAGATCACGCGCGAGATGATCGGCCGTTCGTGCAGCGCAAGGCCGAGGCCGTGTGCGAACTGCAGGCCGAAGGCCGAGATCTCGTCCGGGAAGCCAAATTCGTCCGCCTTCGGGAACACCTCGCAGATATGCGCCGTCGTGACGCCAGGCTTGATGCGCTCGATGGCGCTGTCGATCCACTCGCGCGCCTTCTTGTAGGCGTCATGCTGCGCCGGCGTGGCGCGGCCGACGTTGAAGGTGCGGTAGTAGCAGGTGCGGTAGCCCATGAACGACTGCAGGATATCGAAGAAGGCCTGGTCGCCCGGGCGGATCATGCGGTCGGTGAAGTTATGCGGATGCGGATTGCAGCGCTCGCCGGAGATGGCGTTGACCGCTTCGACGTCGTCGGAGCCGTGGCGATAGAGGAACTCGTTGACCATGGCGACGATGTCGTTCTCGCGCACGCCCGGCCGCAGCTTCTCGTTGACGAGATCATACGCGCCGTCGACCATCGCGGCGGCGCGGTTCAAGAGCGCAATCTCGTCCGCCGACTTGATCTCACGCGCTTCCAGCATGATCTGCTGGCCGTCCGCGATCGTGACGCCCGCCTTCTGCAACTCAAACATCATGGCCGGCTCGACGATATCGACACCGACCGGCATCTTCTCGACGCCGGCTTCCTTGAGCAGCGAGAAGATTTCCTTGGCGTGCTTTTCCATAAGGCCGAACGACGGCTGGATGGTGCCGCGCAGGCCGAGCACGCCTGCCTTGCAGTTCTCGGGCTTCAGCCACGGCGAATAGAGCCTGTGGTGGACGGCGGCCGAGCCGAAGTCCCACAGGATCGGATCGCCATTGCGCGTCAGCAGGGCCCAGCGCGAAATCTTGTCGCGCTCCCACTCGCCGATCTTGGTCGAGGTGATGTAGCGGATGTTGTTGACGTCGAAGACGAGCATCGCGCCGCACTCGGACGCTTCGAGCGCCTGCTTGATGCGGCCCAGGCGATAGCGGTGCATGCGGCGGTAGTCGACGCGTTCCTCGAAATCGACGCCCATGATGCCGAGCGAGGGCAGAGCGCGGCCCCAGTTGTAGCGCGGGTTGATATCCTCGGCGCGGATTTGCAGCGGATCGCGCGTTCTCTCGTCCATGTTGGGGTCCTCCTGCCGTCTGACGACGGGCTCATCGGTCTTGGCGCCCGCGGGCGCGTTCGGGCCGCTTATACACCCCGGCGTACCCCTCGTCATGTCGGAGGCGCGCCGCTACATCGCCGCGACCACCCGCGCCAGCGTCGCCCGTAGCTTGGCTGATTCCTCGACGCCGAAGGCCGTCTCGAACTCCTTCTGCGCATTGCGCCAATGGTGGGCGGCGTCCTTCAGGCGCGCCTCGCCGGCAGGCGAGAGCCTGATCACGCGCGCCCGCTTGTCGCGTTCGTCGGCGGCGACGGCGATCAGCCTGTCGCGCTGGAGCGGCTGAATGGCGCGGCCCAACGTCGTGCGGTCCATGGCCATGCTTGCCGCCAGCGCGTTCACCGACATGGGCCCGAGGCGGCCGAGCTTCGACAGGATTGAATACTGGTTGCCGCGCAAATCCACAGCCGCCAGATGCCGGTCGTAAAGCTGCGTCACCTGCCGAGCCGCCTGCCGGATGGCGAGGCAGTTGCAGATCGGGTCTTCGACGGGCGGCGGCGTCCTGCGCATGGCTCGCATTCCCAAAATGGGTGCATATGCACCTTGTTCATCCTCACCAAGAGGCCTAACCAAGGTGTCATAAAGGTGCATATGCGCCTATCTCCCGCGCCGGTCAAGGTCGGCGGAAAGGATGCAGCCGCCATGGATCCCCGCACCCGCCGCCTGCTGGAAGCGCCGATCGGCACAACGCTCCTTCGCCTCGCCATCCCCAATGTCGTCGTCATGGTGGTGCAGGCCATGATCGGGCTGATCGAGACGTATTTCGTCGCCAAGCTGGGCGTCGACGCTCTGGCCGCCATGGCGCTCGTCTTCCCCACCTACATGCTCCTGGTGATGGTCTCCGCCGGGGCGATGGGCGGCGGCATCCTCTCGGCGATCGCGCGCGCCCTCGGCGCCGGCGACAAGGCGCAAACCAATTCGCTCGTCTGGCATGCCATCGGCATCACCGTGCTGTTCAGCGCCGTGACGATGGCGGCCGCGTGGTTGTGGGGACCCGGTCTCTACGCGCTGATGGGCGGCCGCGGCGTCTCGTTGCGCGACGCAATCGTCTATTCGAACATCATCTTCGGTGCGGCGATCCCATTGTGGCTGTTCAATTCCATGGCGGCGATGATCCGCGCCACCGGCAATACCTTCCTGCCGGCGGCAGTCATCAGCGTCGGCGCTCTCGTTCTCATTCCGGTGTCGCCACTTCTGATCTTTGGCATCGGCCCGTTCCCCGCACTTGGCATCGCCGGCGGCGCCGTCGCCGTCGCGATCTACTACGTCATTGGCGGCGGTGTGTTTGCGTTCTATCTCTGGTCCGGCCGCGGCGTGTTGAAGCCCTCACTCGTGCCGGCGCGACCGCGCTGGCAGCCGATGAAGGAGATTCTCCGCGTCGGCATCGCCTCGTCGGTGATCAGCCTCTCGACCAATGTTACTGCTGTAGTCGCGACCGGCCTTGCCGGCGTCGTCGGGCCCGCCGCCGTCGCCGGTTACGGCACCGGCGTACGACTGGAATACCTGCTGGTCCCGCTGGTGTTCGGATTGGGTCAGCCGGTGGGCGCCATGGTCGGCACGGCGATCGGCGCCGGCCGCCGCGATCGCGCAATGCGCGTCGCCTGGATCGGCGCCACGATCGCCGGCGGATTGACGGAGTTGATCGGCCTGACGGCGGCTTCGTTCCCGACCGCCTGGCTGACCTTGTTCGGCGGCGAGACGCAGATGATCGACGTCGGCGCCGACTATCTGCGCCTCGTCGGGCCGTTCTACGGCTTCTTCGGCGCGGGACTTGCGCTCTACTTCGCTGCGCAGGGCGCCGGAAAGTTGCGCTGGCCAATGATCGCCGCTGTCATGCGCGTGCTCATCTCCGCCGGCGGCGGCGTGGTCGCAGTGCACCTGACCCACGGTGTCGTCGGGCTGTTTGTCGTGCTCGGGCTGGCGCTGCTCGCCTTCGGTCTCATGAACATCGTGGCCGCCGCATCCGGCGCGCTGTTCGGACGCGCCCGTCCGCTCATTCGGCCGGTTGCGGCGCCGGCGGTGGGCGGCGGATGAAGGTGGGCCGCGCGCCGCCGAGCCGGCGGTGCAGGCGGTCGAGCAGCAGATAGATCACCGGGGTCGTGTAGAGCGTCAGCACTTGCGAGACGAGCAGGCCGCCGATGATGGTGATGCCGAGCGGACGGCGCAGCTCGGAGCCCGGACCCGACGCGATCACCAGCGGCAAGGCGCCGAGCATCGCCGCCATTGTCGTCATCAGGATCGGCCGGAAGCGTTCCAGGCAGGCTTCGTGGATGGCGCGCTCCGGCGACAGCCCGCGCCGCCGTTCGCCGTCGAGCGCGAAGTCGACCATCATGATGCCGTTCTTCTTCACGATGCCGATCAGCAGGATGATGCCGATGAAGGCGATCACGGTCAGCTCGGTGCCGGAGACTTCGAGCGCGAGCAGCGCGCCGAGCCCGGCCGAGGGCAGCGTCGAGATGATCGTCAGCGGGTGCGCCAGGCTCTCATAGAGCACGCCGAGCACGATGTAGACGGCGATGAGCGCCGTCAGCAGCAACAGCGGCTGCGCACCCGCCGACTGCTTGAACTGCTGCACGTCGCCGGCAAAATCGGTGTGGATGACGTCCGGGATATGCATGTCGGCGACCGCCTGCGTGATCGCGGCAGTGCCTTCCTGGATCGTGGTGCCCGGCGCGAGATTGTAGGTGATCGTCGTCGAGGGAAACTGACCCTGGTGGTTGACCACGAGCGGCGCGATGGTGCGCTCGACCTTGGCCACCGCCGACAGCGGCACCGAGGCACCGCCTTTGCCGGGCAGGTAGATGTTGCTCAGGTCGTTGGGGTCGCGCTGGTAGTGGCGGTCGACCTCGAGGATGACGCGGTATTGGTTGCGCGTGCCGTAGATGGTCGAGATCTGCCGCTGCGAGAACGCGTCGTTGAGTGCATTGTCGATGTCCTGGATCTTTACGCCCAGGCGCGCGGCCGCCTGCCGGTCGATGTCGACCATGGCCTGCAGCCCGCCCTGTTCGCGGTCGGTGGTGACGTCGACGATGCCGGGAATCTGTTTCACCCGCGCCAGCACTTTCGGCACCCACGCCTGCAGCTGGTCGATATCGGAGCTCCACAGCGTGAATTGATACTGCGAGTCGCTCTGCCGGCCGCCGGCGCGGATGTCCTGCGCCGCCACCATGAACACGCGGATGCCGGGGATATGGTTGAGCTTGTTGCGCATCCGGTTGATCACCTGCTGCGTCGGCACGTTGTGGCGTTCGGCGAGCGGCTTGAGGCTGATGAACAGGCGGCCGTGGTTGACCGAGGCGTTGAAGCCGGAGGCGCCGACCGAGGAGCCGACGCTGGCCACCGCGGGATCGGACAGCACGATGTCGGTCGCCTGCTGCTGCAGCTTCTCCATCGCTTCGAAGGAGATGTCGGTCGAGGCCGAGGTGCCGCCGAAGATGAGGCCGGTGTCGTCCTGCGGGAAATAGCCTTTCGGCACCTTGATGAAGAGGCCGGCGGTCAGCGCGATGGTGGCGACGAAGACGATCAGCGCCGCGGCGCGATGCTGGATGGTGAAGCTCAACGTGCGGTCATAGAAGCGCGTCAGCCATGAGAGCGCCCGCTCGACAAGCCGATCGAGCCAGGTCGCGTCCGGACTCGGACCCTGCCGCACGAAATAGGCGCAGATCATCGGCGTCACCGACAGCGACACCACGGTCGACACGGCAATGGCGAAGGCGAGCGTCACCGAGAACTCGCGGAAGAAGCGGCCGACGATGCCGCCCATGAACAAAAGCGGGATGAAGGCCGCGATCAACGACACCGAGATCGACACGACGGTGAAGCCGATCTGCTTGGCACCCTTCAGCGTCGCACGGATCGGCGACATGCCCGCCTCGATGTTGCGGAACACGTTCTCGATCATCACGATGGCGTCGTCGACGACGAAGCCGACCGAGACGACGAGCGCCATCAGCGACAGGTTGTCGATGGAGAAACCGGCGAGCCACATCGCGCCGCAGGTGCCGGCGAGCGACAGCGGCACGGTGATGCCGGCGGCGATGGTGGGCGGCGTGCGTCGCAAGAACAGGTACACGACCATCATCACCAGCACGATGGTCGCCGCCAAAGTCAGCTGCATGTCGCGCACGCTGGCGCGGATCGTCTGCGTGCGGTCGGTAAGCACGGAGATGTCGAGGCCGGCCGGCACCCATTGCCGCAACTCCGGCAACAGGGCGTAGATGCGGTCGACGGTGTCGATGACGTTGGCGTCGCCCTGCTTGGTGATGATCAAAAGCACCGACGGGCTGCGGTTGTACCAGCCGGCGGAGAGGCTGTTGCGCACGCCGGGCTTGATCGAGGCGATGTCGGGCAGGCGGATGACGTTGCCGTTGACCGTCTTCACCACCAGCGCGTCGTAATCCGGCGCGGTCGTGAGCTGGTCGTTGATGCCGATGCTGGTCGTGCGCGCTTTGCCATCGAACGAGCCGAGCGGGCCCATAGCGTTCGCGTTCGAGATGGCGTTGCGCACGTCCTCGAGCGACACGCCGATGCTGGCGAGCCGCGTCGGATCGACGCGCACGCGCAGCGCCGGCTGCTCGGAGCCGGCGACGGTGACGTCGGCGACGCCCTGCACCTGCGAGAGCCGTTGCGCGATGACGCTGTCGGCCGCGTCGTAAATGGCGCTGCCCTGCATGGTCTTCGACGTCAGCGCCAGGATCAGGATCGGCGCCGCCGCCGGATTGAACTTGCGGAAGGTTGGCAGCGTCGGCATGTCGCCGGGCAGATCGGACAGCGCCGCGTTGAGCGCGGCCTGCACGTCGCGCGCGGCGCCATCCACGCTCCGGGAAAGGTCGAACTGGACGATGAGGCGGCTGGAGCCGAGCGACGAGACAGAAGTGAGCTCGGTGACGCCGGCGATCTCGCCGAGACGGCGCTCGAGCGGAGCGGCTACCGTCGCCGCCATGATGTTCGGATCGGCGCCGGGCCGGTTCGCCATCACGGCGATGGTCGGCAGGTCGACGCTCGGCAGGCTGGCGACCGGCAGGAACGCGTAGGCGACCGCGCCGACCATGAACAGGCCGATCGCCATCAGCGTGGTGCCGATCGGCCGGCGGATGAAGGGCCACGAAAAATTCATGGCCGCCCCCGGTGAAGGGCAGGGGTATGCGGGCGGCACAGCCGGCCCCCTCTCCCCGTTGGGGAGAGGGTTGGGGTGAGGGGGATCACGACTCTCAGATGCTGTAACCCCTCACCCGCCCGTCTTCGCTGCGCTACGACGGGCGACCTCTCCCTATGGGAGAGGTAAAGAAGAGGCTGTGCCGAAAGGCGCATCCCTCACTCCGCCGGTTGTGCCCGCGGCGCGCCGCGTCGGGAGAGCCGCGCGCGCAGGCGCTCCATGTAGAGATAGATGACCGGCGTCGTGTAAAGCGTCAGCAACTGGCTCAGCAGCAGGCCGCCGACGATGGTGATGCCGAGCGGATTGCGCAGCTCCGAGCCGGTGCCGCTCTCGAGCGCCAGCGGCAGCGCGCCGAACAGCGCGGCAAGAGTCGTCATCATGATCGGGCGGAAGCGCAACAGCGCCGCCTGAACGATCGACTCCTCCGGCGACAGCCCTTGATGCCGCTCCGCCTCCAGCGCGAAGTCGATCATCAGAATGGCGTTCTTCTTCACGATGCCCATCAGCAGCACGATGCCGATCAGCGCGATCACCGACAGGTCGTAGCCGAACAGCAGCAGCGCGAGCAGCGCGCCGACGCCGGCCGAGGGCAGCGTCGACAGGATCGTCAGCGGGTGGATGAAGCTCTCGTAGAGCACGCCGAGCACGATGTAGATGGTGATGGCGGCGGCCAGGATCAGCCACGGCTCGCCGGCGAGCGAGCGGGCGAATTCGGAAGCGTCGCCGGAATAGCTGCCGCTCACCGAGGAGGGCATGCCGATCGTCTTCTGCGCTGCGGTGATCGCCGACACCGCATCCGACAGCGCGTAGCCCGGCGCCAGATCGAAGCTGATCGTCACCGACGGGAACTGCTCCTGGTGCGCGATGGCCAGCGGCGCCGTCGTCTGCACGAAGCGCGCAAAGGCCGCGAGCGGCACCTGGTTGGAGTTCGTCACCGCGTTCGGCGCGGCGGTGGTGTTCGTATTCGTCGTGCCGGTGGCGGTGTTGCTGACGGTGGCGGCGGTGCCGTTGGAGGTCTGCGCGCCGGTGACGTAGATCTTCGACAGCGCCGACGGGTCTTGCTGGTAGCGCGGCTGCGCCTCGAGGATCACCCGGTACTGGTTGGCCTGGCCGTAGATGGTCGACACCTGGCGCTGGCCGAACGCGTCGTAGAGCGTGTCGGTGATGCTCTGCATCGAGACGCCGAGGCGGCCGGCCTGCTCGCGGTCGACCCGCACGTCGATGCGCGGGCCGCCCTCCTGCGCCTCGGAGGCGACCTCGCGGAACGCCGGTTCGCCCCGCAACTGCTGCGCCAGCAGATCACCCCACTTCACCACGTCGTTCCGGTCGGTCGACACCAGCGTGTACTGGTACTGGGCGCGGCTGACGCGGGTCGAGATCTGGATGTCCTGCGTCGCCTGGAAATAAACCGTCATGCCGGGGATGTGCGACACGTCGCGGCGCAGGCGGCCGATGACCTGCGTCACGCTCGACGCGCGGTCGTCCCGCGGCTTCAGCGAGATCTGCAGCCGGCCGGCGTTCGGGGTGGCGTTGAGCGGGCTGACGCCGATCACGGAGACGACGCCGGTGACGTCGGGATCGTTGCGGATCGCCGCTTCGACCTGCGCCTGCTGCCGCGACATCTCAGCGAATGACACGTCGGTGCCCGCCTCGGTGACGGCGGTGATCAGGCCGGTGTCCTGCAGCGGCAGGAAGCCCTTCGGCATGAAGGCATAGATGATGATCGTCAGCGCCAGCGTGGCGAAGGTGACGATCAGGGTCTCCGGCTGGTGCCGCAACACCCACAGCAGCGTGCGATGATAGGAGGCGACAACGCGCTCCATCAGCCGGCCGAAGCCGCGCGTGGCGCGCTCGGCCTCGCTGCCGCGGCCGCGGCGGAGCAGGCGGCCGCACATCATCGGCGTCAACGTCAGTGACACGATCGCCGAGGCGACGACGGCGATGGTCAAAGTCAGCGCGAACTCGCGGAACATGCGGCCGACGAGGCCGGTCATGAACAGCAGCGGGATGAACACCGCGACGAGCGACAGAGTCAGCGAGATCACGGTGAAGCCGATCTCGCGCGCGCCGCGCAGCGCCGCCTGCAGCGGCGCTTCGCCGTCCTCCATGTGGCGCACGATGTTCTCGATCATCACGATGGCGTCGTCGACCACGAAGCCGGTGCCGATGGTCAGCGCCATCAGCGACAGGTTGTCGAGCGAGAAGCCGCAGAACCACATGACGCCGAAGGTGGCGATCAGCGACAGCGGCAGCGCGACGCCGGCGATGATGGTGGCGCTGATCGTGCGCAGGAAGATCAGCACGACCAGCACGACGAGGCCGACGCTGAGCACGAGCGTGAACTGCACGTCGTGAATCGACGCGCGGATGGTGTTGGTGCGGTCGTTGACCACCGTGAGCGTGGCGCCCGCCGGGATCGCGCTGCGCAGGCGCGGCAGCTCGTTGCCGATGCGCTGCACGGTATCGATGACGTTGGCGCCGGGCTGGCGCTGCACGTCGATGACGATGGCCGGCTGGCCGTGATACCAGGCGCCGACCTTGGTGTTCTCCAGCCCGTCGGTGACGTCGGCGACGTCGGAGATCAGCACCGGCGCGCCGTTGCGGAAGGCGACAACGACGTTCTTGTAGGCATCGGCGCTGGAGATCTGGTCGTTGGCGGCGATGCTGTAGGCCTGCTGTGTGCCGTCGAGCGACCCCTTGGCGCCGGCGACGTTGGCGCTGACGATGGCCGTGCGCAGATCCTCGAGCGCGATGCCGTAGGCGGCGAGTCGCGACAGGTCGGCCTGGATACGGATCGCCGGCTTGATGCCGCCCTGCACCGAGACGTGGCCGACGCCGCTCACCTCGGAGAGGCGCGGCGCCATCACCGTGTCGGCGAGGTCGCTCAAGGTGCGCTGGTCGATGGTCTTCGAGGTCAGCGCCAGGGTGATGACCGGCGCGTCGGCCGGGTTCACTTTCGAGTAGAGCGGCGGATAGGGCAGGTTGCGCGGCAGCGTCGAGGCGGCGGCGTTGATCGCCGACTGCACGTCCTGCGCCGCCGCGTCGATGTCGCGGGTGAGATCGAACTGCAACGTCACCTGGCTGATGCCGAAGGACGACGACGAGGTCATCGTCTGCAGCGACGGGATTTGCCCGAACTGCCGCTCCAGCGGCGCCGTCACCAGCGCCACGATGGTGTCGGGATTGGCGCCGGGAAGCTGCGTCGTCACCTGGATGGTGGGGAAGTCGACCTGCGGCAGCGCCGACACCGGCAGCCACCAGTAGCCGAGCAGACCGCCCAGCATCACCGCGACGCCGAGCAAAGAGGTGGCGATCGGCCGGTGAATGAATGGCGAGGAGACGCTCATTGCTGCGCGGCTGGCCTCGAACCGTTGCCGCCCCGCTGCCGCCGCTGGCCGTTGCCCTGCTGCGCGCCAGCAGCCGCCGGCGCCGGATTGTCGCTGCCGACCGTCACCGTGGCGCCGTCGGTGAGCCGCGCGAAGCCGGTGGTCACCACCTTCTCATCCGGCTTGAGGCCGCTGGCGACGACCGTCTGGCTCTCGTCCTGCTTCTGCACCGTAATCGGCCGCATCGTCGCCTTGTCGTCGGCGCCGACGACGTAGACGAAGGTGCCGTCCGGCCCGCGCTGCACCGCGCCGGTCGGAATGACCGTCACGCCCTTGAGCGTGTTGACCAGCAGGCGCACGTTGACGAACTGCCCCGGCCAGAGCTGCACGTTCTCGTTGGGGAAGTCCGCCTTCAGCTTCACCGTGCCGGTGGTCGAGTCGACCTGGTTGTCGATGACGGCGAGCTTGCCGCTCTCGATCACCTTGTTGCTGTCGGAGCGCAGCGCATCGGCGTCGAGCGGGCCCTTGGCGAAGGCGTCGTTGACCGTCTGGATGTCCTGCTGCGGGATGCTGAATGTCACCGAGATCGGCTTGATCTGCGTGATGACGACGATGCCGCTCGAGTCGGACGCGTGGATGATGTTGCCGACGTCCACCTGGCGGATGCCGGTGCGGCCGTCGATCGGCGCACGGATGTCGGTATAGCCCAACGTCGCCTGCGCGCTTTCGACCGCCGCCTGATCGGACTGTACCTGCGCGGTGTATTGCGCCACCAGCGCCCGCTGCGTGTCCGCCTGCTGGCGGTTGATCGCGTTGGTCGCGGCGAGCTGCTCGTAACGGACGAGGTCGACCTTGGTATTGGCGAGCAATGCGGCGTCCTGCGCCTTCTTGGCGACCGCCTGATCGAGCGTCGCCTTGAATGTGGTCGGATCGATCTGCGCGAGGATGTCGCCCTTCTTGACGTCCTGCCCCTCGTTGAAGTTGACGGCGATCAGTTTGCCGTCCACCTGCGAATGGAGGGTCACCGTGTTGTAGGCCTTGGTCGTGCCGACGGCGTTGAGATAGACGGGCACGTCGGCGCTCGCGGCGGCGGCCACCAGCACCGGCACTGGGCCGGAAGCGGCGAAACGCGCGGCCCGCCCACCGGGCTTCTGCTGCGGCGCCTGCATGCCGAAGAAGACGTAGCCGAGCGCCGCGCCGACCGCGACGAGCACGACCAGAATGGTCAGCCCGCGGCGCAGCCCGCTTGCCGGCTTGGTCTTCAGCTTCTGCTTGGGCAGTTCACCGTGCATGCGTGATAATCCAAGGGCTTGGGACTCCAGCCGCCACCGAGCGCCTGATACAGGCTGACGATGGCCTGGATATGGGCGAGCCGCGCCAGAACCAGGGTGTCCTGCGCCGAATAGAGCGTCTGTTGCGTCTGCAGGACGGTGACCAGATCGATGGTGCCCTCGCGCAGCCGCTGCTCGGAGATATCGAAAGCCTGGCGCGAACTTGCAACTACCGCCCGCTGCAGCCGTTCCCTGAGCGCCGTCTGCCGAATATTGGTCAGCGCGGTCTCGACGTCGGAGAAGCCGGAAATCACCGATTTGCGGTAATCCTGCAGCAATTCATCCTGCCGGCCCGTTTGCTGGTCGAGATTGCCGAGCAGGCGGCCGCCCTCGAAGATCGGCTGCGTCAGTCCGGCGGTGAGCGTGTAGAAAGCCGACTCCGGACGGAGCAGCGTCTTCAGGATGGCGCTCTGATAGCCACCTTCGCCGGTCAACGTGATCGAGGGCAGGAACTGCGCCCGCGCGTTGGAGACGTTGGCATTGGCGGCGGCGAGCTGCGCCTCGGCCTCGCGGATATCCGGTCGCCGCGCCAGCAGTTCGGACGGCAGGCCCGGCGTCACGCGCGGAATGGCGATGGTGTTCAGCGAGCCGCCACGGACGTGCACGCTCTCCGGCGAGCGCGCCATCAGCACGGCGAGTGCGTTCCTGTACTGCTCCACCGTCTGCCGCAGCGGCGGAATGGAGGCGTTGATGGTGTCGACCACGCTTTGCTGTTGCGCGGTCTCGAGGGCCGAGGCGGTGCCCGCCGCAAGGCGCTGCGCGATCAGGTTGGCGACGCGCTTGGCGCTGACGAGGTTCTGCTCCGCCACGCGCAGCCGGTCCTGCGCCGCCAGCACCTGGAAATAGGAATTGGCGGCGGTCACCAGCGTGCTCAATGCCACCACGTCACGGTCATAGCGGCTGGCGATCGCGGTCTCTTCCTGCGCGCGCAGCGCGAAGCGGTTCTTGCCCCAGAAGTCGATCTCGTAGCTGGCGGTCAGCGACGTGCTGAGCAGGTCGTGCTCCGACGCGCCGAAAGAGGTGCCGCTGCCGCCGCTGGTCGATTGCGACGAGCGCGAGCGTGTGGCGCTGCCGTTCAGATCGACCTGCGGCAGCAGCGCCGCGCCGGTAATGCGCGACTGCGCGTCGGCCTGCACGATGCGCGCGACGGCGGCGGCGATGTCGAGATTGGCGACGCTGGCATTATCGAGGATGTCGGTGAGTTCGCGCGAACGGAAGCTGTGCCACCAGTCGAGCGTCGGCGTCGCCGCGTCGGCGATGGCGGGCTTCTTCGGCCCGGCGCTATAGGCGGCAGGAATGTCGAGGCCCGGCTCGGGCGGCTTGCCGGTAATCCAGCAGCCGCCAAGCGGCAGCACCAGGAAGGCGGCTTGCAGCATGATCCGTACCGGGCGCGCGGTCTTTTCCGCCGCCCATGTCCTCAACGCTCTGCAACGCATACCGGAAACTCTCGAAACGCCTGGACGACGGGCTGCAGCCTAGCCTGAACTACTGGGTCTTGCTTGCGGATTTTCGGTTCGGCGGCCAGTCGGCGAGCGCGAGACGTCCGGCATGCGACATTCTTGCCGCGGCGTCGGCGAAAATGCCTTGCAATATCTGATCGAAACTCTGTCGCGCGGCACGCGTCTTCACCATCGCGGCGCGCATGTCCTCGACCTTGAAGGCGTCGCTGCGCAGCACGTCGTGGATTTGCTCGCGCGCGGCGAAGTACTGGCTCTGCGCCGCCTGCAGCGCCGCCTTGTGCGCGTTGATCTCGCCGCGCAGGAGGTCGGCGTCGGGCGCCGGCAGCGTCGCGGCGATGCGTTCGACACGTACGAACACGTTGCGGGCCCAGGTCGGCGGCGTGGGCGCGCGCACGGCCATCGCGACCGCGATGCCGACGAAGAACAAGTTCAGCGCGAGCGAGCCGAGCAGCAGCCAGCGCGACGAACCGTGCCCGACGGCGGCGGGAGCGAACCGGGCAACGCTCATGGCCGCGCTCCGCTGATGGCTTCCGGCTCGAACACGGCCGATGTGATGTCGGTGTTGGCGGCCGTCGCGCCCGCCCGGTCGAACGAACGGTCGAGTCCGGCGATGCCGATGCCGAAGCCGATCATCGCGCAGCAGGCGAGCGCGGCGAGCCGCGGCCAGGCCGGCGCGAACTGCCAGTCGAGAAGCACCGCCGGCCAATGCCACCACATCCGGTCCTGCCGCGGCAGCGTCCCGGCCAGCCGCGTCAGCACGCGCGCTGCCGAGGTCTCGTCTTCCGCCGTCGGCCGCGCCAAGCGCGTCAGCGCGGCATCGAGTGCGCGCGCGGCCTCGTGATCGTCTCGCGCTTGCGCATCGCTTGCGATCAGACCGAGCGCCGCGACGCGCAAGGCTGCCGGCCACTGCGCCGGATCGGCGCCGTGGCTGTCGAGCAGGGTCTGCAACTCGTCTCTGGTCATCTCATTCATCCTCATCGATTACGCCGGCAAGCGCCCGGCGCAAATTCTGCTTGCCTCGCACCAGCAAGGTCTCGACCGCCGAGACGGAGGTGTCGAGCACTTCCGCCACCTGCGCATTGCTCATGCCCTCGCTGTAAGTGAGGACGATGGCGCTGCGCTGGCGTTCCGGCAGTGTCTCGATCGCCGCGGCGAGCATGCGCTCGCGCTCGTCGCCTTCGGCGCGCTCGGTCGCGCCGGGCGCCGGATCGACGAGCTCGCCGGCCGCCTCGAGATCGACCCACTGGGTCCGCCGTTTGCGGTCGAGGCACAGATTGACCACGACGCGCGTGAGCCAGGTGCGGAAGGCCGCCAGCGGCTGCCAGCGCGGGGCGTGGGTCCACACCCGCAGCATGGCTTCCTGCGCCACGTCCTCGGCCTCTGCGGCATTGCCGAGAATGCGGCGGGCAAGCCCGGCCATGGCCGGCAGGTGCCGGCGGGCGAGCATGCGAAACGCCCGCTCGTCGCCGCGCGCGATGCGGGCCATGAGCGCTTCGTCACTCTCGTCCATCGCGTCCCGGCAACCGGCATCGAGGGAACCCGTCCATTTCAGCCCTTATCAATGGATTGAACGGTCGAAGAGCCCAGACCCTGCCCCGAGCGGCGGGCTGGGCCGGCGGCAAAATCCGGCTCAATTTTGGATAAGTAGCTGAAATGGCGCAGTTTGGCGACCCGCCCGGTCGGGTCACCCCCGTTCTTCACCTGCCGGGGGGCAGCCCTGCAGCCCCCTCAGGCCAGCCGCGGCTTGTCGGCGCCGTTAAACCCGCGCACCGACGTCGGCCAGGGCGAAACCGGCCACGCGCTTGTAGTTCTCGGACAGCGCCCGCAACTCGTCCTGGCTGATGAAAGTGTCGAGGTTCTCGAACGGCCGGTCGCCGACCAGTTCCTCGACCTTGATGTTGATGAAATCGGGCGGCTGCTCGCGGTTGGTGCGCACCACCTTCGCGGCCGGCGCCACCCGGGCCGCTTCGTAAGCCTTCATCGCGGCGCGGGGGTCGTCGTGCTCCGTCAGGAGATCGGCGAGCGTTCGTGCGTCGATCACCGCCTGTGCCGAACCGTTGGAACCGCGCGGGTACATCGGATGCGCGGCGTCGCCGGCCAGAGTGACGCGGCCGAAGGTCCAGGTCGCGATCGGATCCTTGTCGACCATCGGATATTCGAGGATCTGGTCGGCATCCGTGATGAGTTGCGCCACGTCAAGCCAGTCGAAGCGCCAGTCCTGGTAAATCGGCAGCAGATCGGCGAGCTGGCCGGGCTTGTTCCAGTCGTTCTGCGCGGTGGTGTTCTGCTTGATCTCGGCCATCCAGTTGATGAGCTGGTTGCCCGCGCCGTCCACGTCGTCGACGATCGGATAGATGACGATCTTGCCGGTATTGATCGAGCCGACGCGCATATAGGTGCGGCCGTCGAAAATCGGCTTGCGCCGCGTGACGCCGCGCCAGGTATTGATGCCGGTGAAGGCGACCCTGTCGTCGGCGCAATACTGCTTGCGCACCACCGAATGGAAGCCGTCGCACGCCACCACCACGTCGGCGCGCACGCTCTCGCGCGCGGCGCCGCTGCTGGTCTGGCGGAAGCGCACGGTGACGCCCGCATCGTCCTGCTCGACGCCGGCGCATTCGCAGTCGGTGACGACGGCATCGACGCCGAGCCGCTCGCGCACGGCTTGGTACAGGATCATGTGCAGGCGGCCGCGGTGGATGCCGACTTCCGGATACTGGTAGCCGGCGAATTTGCCGCGCGGCTCCTTGTAGATGAGCTGGCCGAAACGGTTGAAGAAGGCGCTCTCGCGGTTCTCGATGCCCGCCTTAAGCAGCGTGTCGCCGAGGCCGAGGGCGCTGAACTCGCGCATAGCATGCGGTAGCAGCGTGATGCCGACGCCGAGCTCCCTGATTTCCGGCGTGCGCTCGTAGACGCGCGCCTCGATGCCGCGCTGCTTCAAGTGCAGGGCGAGCGACAATCCGCAAATCCCGCCGCCGACGATCGCTACCTTCATGCCTGGCTCCTTTTCGGGCGGGAATGGACGCAATCGGCCGGTCTCTGTCAACATGCCGCCGGGCAAGGAGGATACCCATGGACAAGGCTCTCTACGACAAGGGCATGGCGATGCGCCGGCGTGTGCTCGGCGACGACTACGTCGATGCCGCCGTCGCCAACACCACCGATTTCGATCGCAAATTTCAGGATATGTTGAACGAGGTCGCCTGGGGCGCGATCTGGAGCGACGAGGATCTCGCGCCGCGCGATCGCAGCCTGCTCAATCTCGGCATGCTCGCCTGTCTCGGGCGCATGCACGAATTCGAACTGCACGTGCGCGGCGCGCTGCGCAACGGCCTGACGCAAAAGGAACTGGGGGCGGTTCTGCGCCAGATCGGCGGCTATTGCGGTTTCCCCGCCGCCGTCGAGGCGCACCGGGTGGCCAAGCGCGTGCTCGCCGAGGCCAAAACTTGAACAGTTTCCGCCCGCTGTTGCGAGACGCAGGGCGCCAACGCGCTGCACGCCCGCGATCTCGCCTTCGGCTGGATGGCGCAGACACTGCAGAGCCAGTCGGTGCTGCTCGCCTCTATCGACGTGTTCTGGGTGTCGGCGCTGTTCGCGGCGCTGATGCTGCCGTTGGTGCTTCTGCTGCTCAAGCGCGTCGACATGTCCGCGGGTCGTCCGGCGGTGCATTGAAGGCCGCGCCGTGCCGAACTGCTAACATTCTGCGAACGTTCACCGTTTCTTGACCGCGTGCCCTTCATGCATCACAGGTGCGGCGAATCGCGGTATTGGTCTTGAATGTGCCTTCATCCCGGGGCAAGTGAGGCCGGCGATTGGCGGCGGGGGCCGCGCTTTTCCCCAAGGGTGACGAATGATCCGGACTTTCGGCGGTTTTCTGCTGGTTCTCCCGGCTGCGGCGCTCCTGTTCGCCGGTCCGGTCGGCGCGCAGACTTACGGCTCCCCGGCTGTGACGCAGGAACAGCTACCGCCGCCGACTTTCGGAACTCAAAATCGCATCGGCAATCAGGCGCTGCCGCGCCCGTATATGGCGCCGCAAGGCGACAGCTATTCGGGCGATGCCCAGGCTGACGCCCTGCCGCCTCCCGGTCTGCCGGCGCCCGACGGCCAGCCTGCAGCCTATGGCCATCAGTTCAGCTCCGAGCCGGCTGCGATCCGGCCCCCCGGCTCGATCGGCGGCCCGTCCGCCGCCCCGCCGGTCCAGGTCAATACGGCGGCCGCTCCGGCCGCCTCGGGCGATGCCGTCCCCGGCACGAGCGTGATGACACTGCCGCCGGAGGACCAGCCGGAGACCGGCGCGCCCAAGGAATTGCCGGCGAACCTCAAGAAGCAACTCGTCGAATACCAGACGCAGCAGCCGGCCGGCACGATCATCGTCGATACGCCGCACACCTATCTTTATCTCGTGCTCGGCCACGGCAAGGCGCTGCGCTACGGCATCGGCGTCGGCCGCGAGGGCTTCACCTGGGCGGGCACCGAGCGTGTCTCGCGCATGAAGGAATGGCCGGACTGGTTTCCCCCGGCTGAGATGATCGAGCGCCAGCCTTATCTGCCGCGCATGATGGCCGGCGGTCCGGGCAATCCGCTCGGCGCGCGCGCGCTGTATCTCGGCCACACCCTCTACCGCATCCACGGCACCAACCAGCCGTCGACCATCGGCCAGACCGTGTCCTCGGGCTGCATCCGCCTCTTGAACGAGGACATCGAGGACCTGTTCAGCCGCGTCCAGGTCGGCACCCGCGTGGTCGTGCTGCCGGCGAAGCCGCCGGAGACGGTGGCGAGCACCGGCCCGGCCCATGGCGGGCCCGCCCCGGCGCAGGTGCACGGCGCCGCGGTGACCGGCTCGGTTCTGCCGGCGGCACGGTAGTCACGCGCGCAACTAAATGCTAACCGAGGCCATCCGATCCGGGTGGCCTCGACCTTGCTCCGTCCTCATTACCCCATCGTCATTGCCGGTGCCGGCCCGACCGGCCTGACGCTCGCCAATCTGCTCGGCGTCTACGGCGTCGACTGTCTCGTGCTCGAGCGCAACGCGTCCACCGTGCACGAGCCGCGCGCCGTGTCGATCGACGACGAGTCGCTGCGCACCATGCAGGCCGCCGGCCTCGTCGAAACGGTGATGAGCGAGACCGTCGCCGGCTACGGTTCGTATTATTACTCCGCCAGCGGCCGGCTGTTCGCCAAGGTGCAGCCGACCGAGCAGCCCTACGGCTTCCCACGCCGCAACGCCTTCCGCCAGCCGGTCCTCGAACGGCAATTGCAGGACGGCCTCGCGCGCTTCCCGCAGGTCGCGGCCGCCTTCCGCCATGAGCTTATGTCGTTCACGCAAGACCGCGACGGCGTGTCGCTGCGCGTCAAGCACGACGCCGGCGAGAGCGACGTGCGCTGCGACTGGCTGGTCGCCTGCGACGGCGCCTCCAGCGGCATCCGCCGCGCGCTCGGCATCGGCATGAGCGGCTCGACCTTCCGCGAGCGCTGGCTGATCGTCGATCTCGAGAACTCGAAGGTCTCCTCGCCGCACACCAAGGTGTTCTCCAATCCAAAGCGGCCGTGCATCGCGCTGCCGGGGCCGCATCTGACGCGCCGCTACGAATTCCTGCTGCACGATCACGAGCGCGACGAGGATATGTTGGCGCCGGACGTCATCGACCGCCTGCTGCGCGAGCACGAGGCGGCGCCGGAGAGCCGGATCGTCCGCACGGTCGTCTACACCTTCCACACGCGGCTGGCCGATCGCTGGCGCGAGGGGCGCGTGCTGCTCGCCGGCGACGCCGCGCATCTGATGCCGCCGTTCGCCGGGCAGGGCATGAACAGCGGGCTGCGCGACGCCTTCAATCTCGCCTGGAAATTGGCGACGGTCACGCGCGGCCAGTTCGGGGCGGGCCTGCTCGACAGCTACGAGCCGGAGCGGCGCGCTCACGCCGGGTCGATGATCCAGTTCGCGCTCAACATGGGTCGTGCGCTGGCGCCGCCGAACGCGGTCGCGGCCTTCGCGCTGGTCGCCGCCTTCTGCGTGCTGTCGCTGTTTCCGAAAGCACGCGACTACATCGCGCAGATGAAGTTCAAGCCGCCGCCGCGTTTCGCGCACGGCTTCATTCTGCCGGACGGCCGCTCGGCCCGCGCCACTTTGGTCGGGCGTATGTTTCCGCAGCCGCGCGTGCGCGGCGAAACCGGCGAGCGCCGGCTCGACGACGTGCTCGGTCCCGGTTTTGCGCTGGTGGTGCGCTCGCCGCGCGCGGGAGAGATCGTTCAGAGGCTCGCGGAAAAGCCGTGGTCCGATCTCGGCGCGCGCGTGGTGGTGATGGGCGAGGGCGGCGTGCAGGAACTCGCGCCCAGTGCACGGCTGGCGCCGTTTGCCGACCACGTCATCCTGCTGCGGCCGGACCGCTATGTGGCGGCGTGTATTCCGGTGGCGGAATTGGACAGAGGCGCCGAGCAGGTGCGGGCGCTGCTCGCGGGAACGTTCTAGAGCCTCAAGGCCTCGCACCGTTCATTCCCGCGAAAGCGGGAATCCAGCGCTGACTCGCAGCTGGGTCCCCGCTGTCGCGGGGACGAACGGGCAAGCACTCACTCCGCCGCGGCGGACTTGCCGATGGCGGCGTTGACGCGCGGCATCACCTCTTCCGCCATCAACTGCATGGAGCGCCTGGCCAGCGCCGGGTCGACCCAGTCCATGCCGGCATAGACGAGCTCGCCGAAATCGCCGGTCTCCTCGCGCATCTTCAGAATCTCGTCGACCACCTTGTCGACGCTGCCGTAGGTCACGCAATTGTTCATGACGAAGTCGAGCGTGATCTCCTCGTCCGGCTGCTCCTTGTGGCTCTTGAACACGTAGAGCCGGTTGCCGCGCTTCATCTTGGCGAGCATCTGGCTGAAATAAAAATGGTACGGACTGTTTTGATCCTCGCGGCCATAGCGGCGCGCCACCTTGTCGTCGTCGGCGACGAAGATGGTGCGCGCCACGCGCCAGTCGGCGATGTCGGCCGTCTGTCCGGCCTCGGCCTTGCCCTTGGCGTAGTTTTGCCAGTGCGAGCGCAGGTGCTTCGCCAGCAGGAAGTTCGCCGACAGGGGATGGAAATCGCGCCGGCCCATGAGCACCACGCCGGGCGAGAACGGCGCCACGACGGTGCCGACGATCTCCGGCCGCGGCTTCTGGAAGGGCTTGGCCAGGATGCCGACGCCGAGTTCGAGCGCCGCAGTGCGGGCGAAGCCGACCTTGAAGCGATTGCCCGGGAAATCGATGTCGTAGGGCGGATCGCGCTCCCACACGGCGAGAATGACGTCGATCGCCTCGGCGAAGATCTTGTTGCGGTCCTCGTCGAGGATGCCGATCGCCTCCGAGTCGGACGTAAGCGCGCCGGGCGACACGCCCATGATGAAGCGGCCCTGCGACAGATGATCGAACATGGCGGCATTCACGGCGATCAGCACCGGATGCATCTGCGCGAGATTGGTGGTGCCGGTCGCCAGCTTGATCTGCCTGGTGGCGTGGATCAGCGTCGCCTGGAACAGCATGCTGTTGGTGATGTTCTCGCAGGCGTCGGTCAGGTGCTCGCCGACGAAGGCATCATGGAAGCCCAGCTGGTCGCAGAGGATGATCGCCTCGCGGTCCTCGCGCAGCGTCTCCGACCAGTTCCGGTGCATCGGGTGCACCGGCATCGTGAAGTAGCCCAACCGCATGGAATTCTCCGAAAACCCGTTCTTCGGCCGCACGCTAGCCGAGCCGGCCCGGCCATGCAGCAAGTCTCGCGTCCGGCCGATGTTTTTGACGCAGCGAAAAACCGCACCGGCCGGGCCGCGGTGTCCGCTTGCCGCGGACGTTATTCACCGGGCGGCGGCGGTCAACCGGCCGGCTTCGTTCCGGCCGGCCGAGCGCCTATCCTGCATCCGCCGATTCGGGGTTGAGCCGGAGTTTTCCCAATGATGCGCTGGTTTCACGCCTTGATGCCGAAGGAGGAGCGCTTCTTCGAGCTGTTCGCCCGTCATTCCGAGGCGGTGCTGGAAGGGGCCAAGGCGCTGCGCGCGATGATGGAGGGCGGCGACGCGATCGCCGCCAATAGCGCGGCGGTCATGAAGCGGGAGAGCGAGGCCGACGACGTCACCCGCGAGGTGCTCATCGCCGTGCGCCGCACCTTCATCACCCCGTTCGACCGCGGCAGCATCCGCGACCTCATCACCGCGATGGATAATTCCATCGACCAGATGCAGAAGGCGGCCAAGGCGGTGATCCTGTTCGATTACGACCGGTTCACGCCGCAGATGAAGGACATGGGCGACCTCATCGTCAAATCGGCGGAACTGCTGAAGCAGGCGGTGCCGCTGCTGCATGCGATCTCGTCGGAGGCGGTGCGCATCAGTGACCTCACCGCGCAGATCTCCGCGCTCGAAGGCCGCGCCGACGAATTGCACGACGTCGGCCTCAGGGCGCTCTACCAGGCCACCGCGCAAGGCAACGCCATGGGCTTCATCGTCGGCAACGAGGTCTACGATCATCTCGAGAAGGTCGTCGACCGGTTCGACGACGTCGCCAACGTCATGCACGGCATCGTCATCGAGCATGTGTGAGCGTTCTCCCCGCCCTGGTACGATGAGCGGGAGCGCCCGCGCATGAACGTCGCGCTGTCGCTACCGGTGCTGATCGGCCTCATCGCCGTCGCGCTCGCCTTCGATTTCCTCAACGGTCTGCACGACGCCGCCAACTCGATCGCCACCATCGTCTCGACTCGCGTGCTGCGGCCGCAATACGCGGTCGCCTGGGCGGCGTTCTTCAATTTCATCGCCTTCCTGTTCTTCGGCCTGCACGTCGCCAACACGCTCGGCACCGGCATCATCGACGCTGCGGCGATCGACGCGCGCGTCGTGTTCGGCGCGCTGATGGGCGCCATCATCTGGAACCTGATCACCTGGGGACTCGGCATCCCGTCGAGTTCCTCGCACGCGCTGGTCGGTGGCCTCGTCGGCGCCGGCGTCGCCAAGGCCGGCGTCTCGGCCATCGTCTGGCACGGTCTCATTCCCACGACGGCGGCGATCGTCGGCTCGCCGCTGATCGGCTTCTTCCTCGCGCTTATGCTGGTGCTGCTGTTGTCCTGGCTGTTGCTGCGCTGGACGCCGTTCGCGGTCGACCGCAGCTTTCAGCGGCTACAGTTCATCTCCGCCTCGCTCTATTCGCTCGGCCATGGCGGCAACGACGCGCAGAAGACGATGGGCATCATCGCCGTGCTGCTGTTCTCGCAGGGGCGTCTTGGCGCGCATTTCTACGTGCCGTTCTGGGTGGTGATCGCCTGTCAGATCGCCATGGCGCTGGGCACGCTGATCGGCGGCTGGCGCATCGTGCGCACGATGGGCTCGAAGATCACGCGGTTGACGCCGATGCAGGGGTTCTGCGCCGAAGCCGGCGGTTCGCTCACTTTGTTCGGCGCGACGTGGCTCGGCATTCCGGTGTCGACCACACACACGATCACCGGTGCGATCATCGGCGTCGGCGCCGCGCGCAAGGTGTCGGCGGTGCGCTGGAGCGTCGCCAACAACATCGTCGTCGCCTGGATCATCACGATTCCCGCGACGGCGGTGATCGCGGCGCTGTTCTACTGGATCGTCGGCTTGCTTTAGGCCGCGACGCGGGCGAGGAAGCCCTCGACCTCGTGCTGCAGTTCGGCGGCGGCGGCTTCCACAGCCTCGGACGCGGTGAGCACGTCTTCCGCCGAGCGGCGGGTCTCGCCGGCCGCGCCGGCGACGTCGGCGAGCACCGAGACCACCAGCTTGGCGCCGTCGGCGGCGCTGGTCACGTTCTGCGAAATCTCCTGCGTCGCGGCGCTTTGTTGCTCGACCGAGGTCGAGACCGCGGTGGCGCAGGAGTCGATCTCCTGCATGCGTGATGCGATACGTCCAATGGCGTCGACCGCGCCGCCGGTCGCCGCCTGCACCGACTTGATCAGCGCCGAGATATCTTCGGTCGCTTGCGCGGTCTGCACCGCCAGCGACTTCACCTCGGCGGCGACCACGGCGAAGCCCTTGCCTGCTTCGCCCGCGCGCGCCGCCTCGATGGTGGCGTTGAGCGCCAGCAGATTGGTTTGCCCGGCAATGGCGCGGATCAGCTTGATCACGTCGCCGATCTTCTGCGCCGCTTGCGCCAGTGCGGCGATACGTTCGTTGGTGTCGCGCGCCTCGGTGACGGCGTCGCGCACGATCGTCGCCGTCGTGGTCAGCTGACGGCCGATCTCGCCGATGGAGCTGTTGAGCTCGTCGGCGGCGTAGGCGGCGGTCTCGACGTTGGTCGATGCTTCGTTCGATGCGTCGACCGCGCCTTCGGCGCCTTTCGCGGTATGGTTGGAATTGGTCAGCAGCGTGCCGGCGGTCTTGCGCATCGCCATGGCGCCTTCGGTGACCGTGCGCAGATGTTCCTCGACGCGCTTGCGGAAGGACAGGATCGCCTGTTCGACCGCCGCGCGCCGCGTCTGCTGCTGCTGCATGCCGAGCCGCTCGCGCTCGGCCTCGCGCCGCTCGGTGATGTCCTCGTGGGTGGCGACCCAGCCGCCGCCGCGCATCGGCCGGTTCACCACGCAGATGACGCGTCCTTCGCTGGAGGTCACCTCGCGGCTGGTGGTGCGGCCTTCGGCCAGCGACGCGATCAACTCGGCGCGATAAGCGGTGACGTCGCCGGCGAAGGTGCCGAGCGTGATGCGATATTCGAGCAGCCCGGCGAGACTCGTTCCGATCCGCACCCGATCCTCAGGCAGGTTGTACATCTCGCGATAACGCGTGTTGCAGACAACCAGCCGCTCGTTGCGGTCGAACATGCAGAGGCCCTGCGACATATTGTCGAGAGCGATGCGGATGCGGGCGTTCTGAACCCGGAGCTGGCGGGCGTGCACCAGCACCAGCACGGTCGCGACAATGCAGCCGAGGGCGACGGCGCTGAAGAGAGAGAGCGGCATCGAGGGTGGCTCGCCCACAAACGAAGCCGGTGACAGGACGTTTTCGAAAAAGAGAAAGCTGGCCACCGTGCACGCGGCGAACAGCAGCGCGATTCGACCGACGTTGCGCGCGTTCGCCAGCGTGGAAGGCTCTTGCGTCATGGGGGCGTCCGGCTTCATCGGGACGGTATTCCACAACGGGTTGTTTTGCAGTTAATTGCCCTGTGCCGAGGGTTAAGCAATCCTTAAGCGCCGGCCGTCCAGGGGAGAGCATGGGCAGCCTGCCGACCGCCTTTTTCTCCGGGAGTGACCGCATGAACGCGCCGATTGCCCACAAAGCCGATTTTGCCACGTGGAAAGGGCGGATCGAGGACGACGCGCTGCTGCGCGGCAGCGGCCGCTTCGGCGACGACGGCAAACCGGCCGGCGCCCTCGGCGCCGCCTTCGTGCGCTCGCCGCATGCCTTCGCCCGCATCCTGCGCGTCGACACCACGGCGGCGAAGGCCTCGCGCGACGTCGTCGCCGTGTTCACCGCGGCCGATCTTGCCGCCAACCACTATCACTCCGTGTCGCACGGCCATCCGATTCCCGGCCGCGGCGGCAAGCTGCCGTATTCGCCGCACCGGCCGGTGCTTGCCGAGACGCGCGTGCTGCATGTCGGCGATCCGGTGGCGCTCGTCATCGCGACGACGGCTGCGCTGGCGCAGGACGCGGCCGAGAAGGTCGCGGTCGACTACGAGCCGCTGACCCCGGTCACCGACGTGCGCGCGGCGGCTGCGGCGGGCGCGCCGCAATTGTGGGACGAGGCGCCGGGCAATATCGGCTTCGACTGGACCGCGCCGGCCGACCCCGATGGCAAGAAGAACGCGGCGCTGGAGAAGGCTTTCACCGAGGCGGCGCATGTCGCCCGCGTCGAGCTCGTCAACCAGCGGCTCGTCGCCGCGTCGCTCGAGCCGCGCACCGCCACCGCCAGCTATGACGGCGAGGCCAAGCAATACGTGCTCCGCTGCGGTTCGCAGGGCGTCGCCGGCATCCGCATGGGCATGGCGGAGGTGATGGGCATCAAGCCGGACGAACTGCGGGTGCTCACCGACGACGTCGGCGGCGGCTTCGGCATGAAGGCGTCGACCTATCCCGAATACGCGGCGCTGTTGCATGCGGCGCGCGCGCTCGGCAAGACCGTGCACTGGGTGTCGACGCGGTCGGAAGCGTTCGTCTCCGACAATCAGGGCCGCGACTCGTTCTGGACCGTCGAGTTGGCGCTCAACAGCCGCGGCCGCTTCCTGGCGCTGCGCGTCAACGGCATCGGCAATCTCGGCGCCTATTTCACCGGCGTCGCGCATTTTGTCTTCACGACCCACGTCTCCGGTTGCCTGCCGACTGTCTACGACATCCCGCTGGCGCAGGTGAATTCGCGCTGCGTCTTCACCAACACCGTGCCGACCGGCCCCTATCGCGGCGCCGGCCGTCCCGAGGCGAGCTACATGCTCGAGCGCGTCATCGATGCCGCCGCCGACCTGACCGGCATCGACGCGGCGGAATTGCGCCGGCGCAACCTCATCGCGGCGGCGAAGATCCCTTACGTCACGCCCTTCGGCAGCACTTACGACAGCGGCGACTTCCCGGCGATGTTCGATCGCGCGGTGACGCTCGCCGACTATGCCGGCTTCCGCGAGCGCAAGAAGGCGGCGAAGAAGCGCGGCAAGCTGCGCGGCATCGGCATCGGCTGCTATCTCGAGATCGCCGGCGCGTTTCCCGAGGAAGCGGCGCGCATCACGTTTCCCGGCGGCGGCAAGGTCAGCGTCAGCATCGGCGCCGGCGCCAGCGGGCAGGCGCATCGCACGGTGTTCGGCGCGGTCGCCGCGCATCGTCTCGGCATCGCGGCGAGCGCGGTCGATGTCACGTCAGGCGATTCGGCGCGCGACGTGCCCGGCTTCGGCGCGGTCGCCTCGCGTTCGGCGACGATGGTCGGCGGCGCCATCGCCAACACCGTCGACGCGGTCATCGCCAAGGGCAAGCGCGTCGCCGCCATGCTGCTGCAAGCGGCGGAAGGCGACGTCGCCTATGCCGGCGGCAAGTTCAGCGTGAACAATCGCGAGCTGTCGCTGTTCGAGGTGGCCGAGCGCGCCGCCGAGCTGGCGAAGCAGGGCGTCATTCCGGAAAGCCTCGACACCAAGGGCGGCGCCAAGCTGCCGCCGACGTTCCCCAATGGCTGCCACATCGCCGAGGTCGAGATCGATCCGGACTCCGGCGCGTTCGAGATCGTCAACTACACGGCGGTCGGCGATTCCGGCACCGTGCTCGACGACATCATCGTCGAAGGGCAGGTGCACGGCGGCGTGGCGCAGGGGCTCGGCCAGGCGATGGGTGAATCGACGATCTACGACGATGCCAGCGGCCAGCTCGTGTCCGGCTCGTTCATGGACTACGCGATGCCGCGCGCCGACACCGTGCCGCCGATGACGGTCGAGCATTTCGCCGTCGCCTGCCGCACCAATCCGCTCGGCGTGAAGGGCACCGGCGAGGCTGGCACGACGGCCGCACCGCCGGCGCTGATCAATGCGCTCGTCGATGCGCTGCCGGCCGGCGCCGCGCTCGACATGCCGGCGACGCCGGAACGCATCTGGAAGGCGCTGCAGCAGAGATAGACGTAAAAAAAACGCCCTCTCCCCGGCGGGGAGAGGGCGCCGCGATATCCGGTCAGTGGGTCTCGATCTTCACCGCTTCGGTGATGGTCTTCCAGTGTGCGATCTCGCCGGCGAGCCAGACCTTGGCATCGGCGAGCGACTTGTTTGGCGTGATCTCGAAGTTCTGCTTGAGCAGCTTCGCCTGCACCTCCGGCGAGTTGAGCGCCTTGACCGCCAGATCGTGGACCTTCTGCAGCACCGGCTGCGGCGTGTCGGCCGGAGCGAACATGCCGTTCCAGGCGACGGTGCCGACACCCTTGTAGCCGAGCTCGGCCATCGTCGGGACGTCCGGATAATCCTTCAGCCGCTTGTCGTTGACCATGGCGATCGGCCGAAGCTTGCCGGCGCGCACCTGGCCCGCCGAGCTGGCGACGTTGAGGAACGCCGCCTGGGTGTCGCCGCGCAGCAGATCCTGGATCACGCCGGAAGCGCCGTTCTTGTTCGGCAGCGCGACCATGTCGAGGCCGCCCGCTTTCTTGTCGAAATAGGCCATGTCGTAGTGCGGATAGGAGCCGACGCCAACCGTGCCGTAGCGCACCTTGCCCGGGTTCTTCTTGGAGTAGTCGATCAGCTCCTTCAGGCTCTTCACCGGGAAGTCGTTGGCGGTGGTGACCAGCAGGAAGGCCGGGATGCCGATGAGATTGGTGACGGCGGCAACTTTCTTGCTGTAGTCGAAGCTCAACTTGTCCTTGTAGATCACCGGCGTGATGGCGTTGGTCGAGACGTTGCCGACCATCAGCGTGTAGCCGTCGGGTGTCGACTTCACCATCTCGTCGATAGCGATCATGCCGAAGGCGCCCGGCTTGTTGAGCACGATCACCGGCTGATGCGCGAGCTTCTGCATCTCGTCGGCGACGATGCGCGCGACGATGTCCGTGGCGCCGCCGGGCGCATAGGGCACGACGATGCGGATCGTGCGGCTCGGGTAATTATCCTGCGCCATGGCCGCCGGCGCCGCCACGGCGACGAACAGAGCGGACACGAGCAGGCTGAACAGACGCTTCATCTTGTTTCCTCCGCGGATGTTTATGGTTTGGTGTCCGGAGGTCTGCGCCCCCGTTGTTTCAAAAATCAGCCGGCCTTGATGCCGTGCAGGCTATGCGATGCGTCCTTCACCGTGAAGAAGACGACGTCGGATGCCGCCGTGGCGCCGCCGGAATGGATCGTGTTGGCCGGGATGTAGACGCAGGCGCCGGGGCCGGCCTCGACGTCCTTGCCGCCGATCACCGCCTTGAAGGTGCCCTCGAGGATGTAGATCCACTGCTCGTTGGGATGCGAATGCGGCTCCGCGCCGGTGCCCGCCGGCATGCGCATCAGCGCGACGATCATGCGGTCGCCTTCGACGCAGGGGCCGTGCGCGGTCGAATAGGCCGGGCCGCCCATGATCTTGGACACGGTGCCGAAGTCGAACACGTATTCGCCGGGCGCGGCGCGGGTGGCGCCGGGCGTGCGCGCCGCCGGTGCGCTGGTCATGCAGGTTTCTCCCTCAGGCGTCTTTTTCTTGGGCGCGGATGGTAATTGAGCGCCGGCGTGGGCGCTATCCCTCCCGCGCCGGCTTTCGTACCGGATGGCGGGTGGTGGAAAGGGCCGGCAATCAACCCCGGCGGCGGCCATTTCCGGTCCGTTCACCACCGTTCGGCCATGGTCCTGCGGCGATGTGCGCCGCACTTCGATTCATGGGGTTCCCTGACATGCGCCTTGTCCGCCTGCTGACGCCGGTGCTCGCGTTTCTTGCGCTCGGCGCCTGTGCGCTGTCCGACAATTATGTGCCCAAGGCGGAGCCGAGCTTCTACCGGAACCTGGCGCAGCCCGGCGCCGAGCTCGACGCCGCGGCGGCGGCCTCGATGATCAGCGGCTATCGCAGCAACAACGGCCTGCCGGCGGTCACGCTCGATCCGGAGCTGATGCGGCTGGCGCAGGCGCAGGCCGACCTGATGGCCCGGCGCGACAGGCTCGACCACAGCCTCGGCAAGCCGTTCGTCGTGCGCATCAGGCAGGCGGGCTACGACGCCAAGGTGGCGGCGGAGAATATCGGCGCCGGCTATCACACTTTGGCGGAGGCGTTCTCCGGCTGGCGCGATTCGCCGCCGCACCGCGCCAACATGCTGCTCGGCGGCGCGACGCGCATCGGCATCGCCGCGGTCTATACGCCGCGCTCGAAATACAAGGTTTACTGGGCGCTGATCCTGGCGCAGCCGGACGACAAGCGCGGGAGCTAAGCCGCTAGCCCGCCACGATGCGCGGCGGCCAGGGCCGGTCGGGCCGGTAGAACAGCGCCAGCTTCAGGCTCTCGGCGATGCGCGCGGCCTTCTCGTTGAAGGCGGCGGTGATCTGTTCATCGAACATCTCGCGGCAGGTCTCGTCGAACAGCGCCAGCCAGCGGTCGAACAGGCCGATCTCGATGCCCTCGACGCGGGTGTGCACGGCGACCGGGTTGCCCTTGTAGCGGCCGCTCGTCAGCATCACCGACGACCAGAACTTGCGCATCGTCTCCAGATGCGGCCCCCAGTCGGCGACCGCGCGGTCGAATACCGGGCCGAGCGCGGCGTCCGCGCGCACCTTCATGTAGAAGGCATCGACCAGCCGGCCGATCTGCTCTTCGGTCGGCAGCGCGGCAGTCGTCATCGGCGCGCCGGTCACGTCAGCACCACCACCGCCAGCATGCCGAGCACGATCCACACCAGCGAGTTGACCAGCATGCGCACCAGTTCGCGCTTGTCGTCGCTGTCGAGCCCCATCGCCGTGCAGGCGAGATCGCCGGGGAACAGGAACGCGCGGGCAAGCGCGGTTCCGACGGAGATGGACCCGTTCATGCGGTCCTCCATAAAGATGGATACGATGTATATCTTATAGGCCGGTTGCCAAAAAGCAATATCCAGAATACATCTTATTCATCCTCTCGAGCGGAGCCTGCGGCCATGCGCCTCACCGTCTACACCGATTATGCGCTGCGCCTGCTGATGTATGTCGCCCTCAAGGAGGACGGGCTCGCCACCATCGCCGAGGTGGCGGAGCGCTATGACATTTCGCGCAATCACCTGATGAAGGTGGCGCATCAGCTCGGCATCGCCGGTTATCTCGAGACCGTGCGCGGCCGCTCCGGCGGCTTGCGGCTGGCGCGGCCGGCCGCCGACATCAATCTCGGCGACGTGGTGCGGCACACGGAGCAGGACATGGCGCTGGTGCCGTGCATGAGCCCGGTCGACGCCGCCTGCGCCATCCGCCCGTCGTGCCTGCTCAGGCGCGCGCTCGGCCGCGCCACCGCGGCCTTTATGGACGTCCTCGACGAATACTCGCTCGGCGACCTGGTGAAGCCGCGGCATGCGCTGCGCGATCTGCTCGATCTCGGACCACCGCCGCGTCGCCCGGCGCATGCAAGGGCGTAAGCCGATGCAAGCCTCCGACATCGCACGGGCGCTGCTCGATGGAGAAGCCGACGCCATCGTCGGCTGCGACCGCGATGGTGTCATCCGTTTCTGGAACGCGGGCGCCGCGCGCATCTTCGGCTTTGTCGCCGACGAGGCGGTCGGGCGGTCGCTCGATCTGATCATTCCGGAGCGGCTGCGCGCGCGGCACTGGGACGGATGGCGGCACACGATGGAGACCGGCACGAGCCGCTACAGCGGCGGCGACACGTTGTCGGTGCCGGCGCTGCGCAAGGACGGCACGCAGATATCGGTCGAATTCACCATCAGCCCGTTGCACGATACGGCCGGCCGGATCAGCGGCGTCGCCGCCGTCATGCGCGACGTGACGGCGCGCTTCGAGGAATTGAGGGCGCTGCGCAAGCAGGCGCGCGCGGCGTCATCGCAGGGCGGATAGTTTTTCAGCCGCCGGAGTGCAGTTGTTCCGGCTTCTTGCCGCTCTGCATCAGGAAGAGGTGGTGACCGAGCCGCTTCTTGGCCATGCGATAGAGCAGCGCGGATTCGATCACCAGCGCCGCCGAGGTCGCCGCGGCGGCGCCTTCGATGCCGATGTGCGGGATCAGCAGGAAGCACAGGACCAGATTGACCGCGAAGGCGAGGGCGTAGACGCCGGCGCACTGCTTGCGGTCGCCGAGCATGTTCAGGAGCCGTTCCGCCGGGCCGACCGCGGCGCGCGCCAGCATGCCGATGGCGAGGATGAACATCACCCCATAGCCGCTCTCGAAATTGCTGCCGAACAGCGACAGCAACGGCTTGCCGAAGGCGAGGATGACGGCGCAGGCGGCGAGCGACGGCCAGAATGTCCAGCGCGCCGTCTCCGCGAAAAACGACTTCAGTTTCTCCGCATCACCGGCGACGTGATACTTGGTGAACTTGTGCGTGGTCGCGCCGGCAATGGCGAAATAGACGAACGCGACCATCGCCAGCAGCCGCGCACCGGCATAGTAGACCGCGACTTCGTCGGGCGAGCGCAGGTGCTCGAGCGCGAGGATGTCGACATAAGTGAGCAGCAGATAGAAGCTCTCGACGACGAAGATCGGCAGCGATGTCGCAAGCCAGGTCTTGACGTCGTGACGCTTGAGGCCGTCCTCGACCTTCACCTTGAGGCGCCGGTCGAGCACCTGCGACTGCGCCAGCGTGACGAGCCAGGTGGTGGCGACGGCGGCGAGCATGGCGGTGACGGCGCTCGTCGGCGCGCCGAAATACCAGGCGGCGCCCATCAGTGCGACCATGCCGAGCTGCCGCCAGATATAGAACGGCATCAGCGCCAGGTTCGGCCAGTCGTAGCTCTGCGCGATGCCGGCCTGCGTCTGCACCAGGCCATAGACGGGAATGGTGGCGCAGGCGAGATACAGCGGCACGACCTCGGAAGGGTCGAGATGCGGCTGAATGAGCGAGATGACGATGGCGCCGAGCGCGCCGATGGCGGTGGCGATGGCGAAGGCCAGCTTGCGCGAGCCGGAGAGGAAGCCGCGCAACAACTCCGGCGATTTCAGCTCGGTGTATTCCGGAATGAAGCGGCGCGCCGCCGACGACAGGCCGACGTCGGAGAGGGCGCCGATCATCAGCACCCAGGTCCAGACATAGATGAAGAGGCCGTACTGGCGGCTGCCCATCCAGCGCGCGAGCAGCACCTGTGTGCCGAGCGCAAGCAGGGCCGAGAAGGCGCGGACGAGGAACACCTTGCCGGCGACGAGTTGCGCCAGCCGGTTTTCGCTGCGGTCGGTGAGGATGCCTTTGACGCGCGCGAACAGGCGCGCGCGCGGGGTGCCGGGCGCACGGTCGCTGCCGGATTGGGCGGTCTCTTCCGGCGCCGGCGACAGCCGGTGTGCGGACGACGGCAGGGCCATCCGCAAGGCCCTAGCAAGGAATCGTTAAGATTGGCTTGTCCCGTCGGGTCGAGGGGCGGGCACCTCTCCTGTCATCCTGAGGAGCCCGCCTGCGTCGCGTGCAAGCCCGGAAGCGCCCGGTGCATTGAGGCGAAGGCCTATTGCGATGAGGTCAGGTGAGGTCAGCGAAGGGCCAGAAGCTGGACTGGCGCACTGTCGCTAAGGGCTCGGCCGGGCCGCCGTGTCGGTCCGGCAAAGCGCTGCCGCGGTACGCGAAATACGCTGCGCCGAAATGCAAGCAGAGGGGACCGTCAGTAGGCCGTCCGTGGCTCAAGCTCGAATTTCTGCCAGTCCGGCTTTGCGCCCAAAGCCAGAAAACTTTGGATCAGCGCGACGTAGATTTGTGAGCATTCGTTTACAGTTGCTTCGAGATCGGCGCGGTCTTTCGAATCCATGCTGCCGCCATGCGTAGCCCTGCTCCTGAGGGTGTACATATGATTTAGCTTCCCGCGAAGCGCCTGCCGAACCCCGAGAGCGCCGCCGATTATTTGACTGGACCGAACCGCGACCTTCCAGCTCGCGGGAGCATTATCGCCCCTGCCGCCGCCTACGGCGATTTCGAACGCGAGTGCAAGATCGAGCACCCGGTCTACAAATTGATGGCGGCACTTGCTGAGCACGAACCGGTCAATGGAGCGCGCGAGGCCCGACCGCGTGTCGCTAGGAAGCTTGCTGTATGCTTCCCAGTCTTGCTTGATCCTCTGGGCGTCGACTGGCACCGCCGCGTGGATGCGTGGCATGATCTCGGGAAGTATCCACTCCGGCCACTTTTCCCACTCCGAGAACTCAAGCTCGCGGTTCTCGTAATCGACCCAGGTGCACAGCGCCAATGGGTGGCCGGTAGTCGCTGCCTGGATGAAGCTCCAAAATTCCTTAGCGATCATCTGCCGGTCGTAGACCTGTCCGAAGCAATAGCCGTATTCGCCTATGAACGACACGTCGGGGATCGCCAGTTCGAACGCGGCTCCCGGGACGCCGTAATGCGTCGGAGATAGCCACAGGTCTCGTCCCGAGTGATCTTTGGCTCGGTCCAGAATCCGGCTCCTATTGAACGTGTCCGGCAGCGCGTTAAACGGTAGCACGCGCATCTCATCCGATATCTTGACCTCTTCTTTGACGGAGAAGCCCCAGATCGCGACCCGAAGGTGCGCTTCCGCCTTTTGCGTGGTCAGGAGTTGGATGAGCCAGTCGGCTGCAAACGGTAAATCCTCAACCCACTTCGTCCCGTCCCAATGATTTCGCTTGTCAAAAACTCTCGGCGCCAAGAGCGACGACGTTATGATCGGCGCGGAGGAGCCGTTGAACAGGATGTGGCCTGCTACAGCTTGATAGACTTCGCAGCGGTCAATGGCCAAGGCCAGGTCGTCGAGAATGCCCTTCGGGGTCGAGCTCAAGAGCGACGGCGTCGGATGGATTTTCTTGAAAGCGTCGTCTGCGCGTTCGATAGCTGCGACGAGAATTTCACGGTCCTTTTTGTGAGACAAATCGTCCTCCGCTCGTCTCGTCCATGTCCCGCCAAATGCATGATTGTGTAGCATGATTTATAAGGCCGCTCGCTGTCCTTGGAGGCTGTCCAACTATAGCGGTCCATCCCGGAGATTGGCCGAAGTCCGGCTTGGGTCACAAGCGGACCCGGCGCCTTGTGCGTCCCGGCAATTTGCAACGACGGACGGGGCTTGCCATTGTTTGAAACAATTCGTGATATAGGACTGTTGACATTCCTATGTTAATAGACTTATATGCCTGCCATCCCGCCCCGTTACCGAGGGGCGTCTGATCAAGCGTCTCCAGACGCGGGGCGGGATGCGGTGGCCGGGGAATGGGGCGTCGGAGATGCGGCGCAATCAACCCACCCGGCGGCCCAAGCCGCACGGATCCTGGCGCGAGAGCCTCGCGTCGCTGGGGTCCCCGATGGCATATCCGCCGAAGGCCCGTCGGGCGCCGACGGCGGACAGCCAGACCCCCAACGGTGGAGAGTCGATGGGTGATGAGCCGAACCGACGAACGGACCACCACCGGGGACCATGCGGAGCAAGCCTTCAAACACCGCGCGCGGGACGCCTTGGGACTTGGCGGACTTGCGGTTTAACGGACTTCAGCATGCCTCGATGCTGCGAGGCGTCGAGGTCCGTGGGTCCTCAGGGCCCAAGAGCGTCCCGCGCGCCCTCGGTACTTCTCGGGAGCGGCGGACATGGACTGCGCACTGCGGCTCACCCGGGGCCGACCAAAGAATACGGGCGATGAGTCATGTCTGGCGCGAAGCGGGCAAGCCCGCCGCGCGCGTCTGTCAGAGCCCGGCGAGGATGCGCGCCACCGTTTCGCGCTCGGCGGCGGTGAGCGCCGCCTGCGGTGGAACCGGGTCGCCGACGGCATAGCCCTGGACCTGCAGGCCGGCCTTGATGCAGGCGGCCAGATTGAAGCGGGCGAAGGCCTCGTTGATCCGCCACAAGTCGCGCTGCAGCACCATCGCCTCGGGCCAATTCCCGGCGCGACACAGCTCGTAGAGCTTCACGCTCTGCTTCGGCACGACGCAGGCGGGTCCCGCCATCCAGCCGACGCCACCGATCAGCATCACCGCCGCCGGGATATGCGCCGACGCCGAAAATACTTTCATCGACGGCGCGCGATGCATGATCGACAGCAGGCGGCCGGTATTGCTCGAAGCGTCCTTGATGTAGCGGACGCGCGGATGCTCGGCGAGCCGTGCGATCACGTCGAGCGTGAGATCGCTGCGCTGGAAATTGGGATTGGTGTAGAGCACGACCGGGATGTCGACCGCGTCGGCGATCGCGTGGAAATAGTGTTCGATCTGCGCATCCTTGAGCGGGAAGTAAGCCTCGCAGATGGCGAGAATGCCGTCGGCGCCGAGCTTCTGGTAGTTCTGCGCCTGCCGCACCGCATCGGCGGTCGCGGTCGAGGCGACGCCGGCGATCACCGGCACGCGTTTCGCCGCGGCCTCGATGGTGGCGCGCACCACGGTCTCGCGCTGCGTGGCATTGAGATAGGCGAACTCGCCGGTCGAGCCGAGCGGCGTCAGGCCGTGCACGCCGGCCTCGATCAGGTCGGACGCGAGCTTTCCGAGCACGTCGGTCTTGATGCGTCCGCCCGCGTCGATCGGGGAAACGAGATACGGGAAGACGCCGTGGAAGTCGGTGCGGGCGGTCATGCCGCCCTTTTATCCGGAGAACCCACCCTCGTCGAGGAAGGCCTGCTCCTCGGCCGTCGTCGCGCGCCCGAGCACGGCATTGCGATGCGGGAAACGGCCGAAGCGGCGGATGATGTCGTGATGAATCTTCGCCCATTTCAGGCCGTCCGCGTCGCCGGCGGCTGTATAGAGCGCGATGCCGCGGTCCTGGTCGGCCATGTCCTCGGAATGCTCGAACGGCAGATAGAAGAACGTGCGCAAGTTCGCCGGCACCTGCCCGTCGAAGCCGCGCAGCAGCGCCGCCGCGGTGACCGCGCGCGCCTGGGGATCGGTGGCGAAGGCGCGGGCCGAGCCGCGGAACATGTTGCGCGGAAACTGATCGAGCAGGATCAGCAGCGCCAGTGCGCCTTCGGTGCTCTTTTCCCAATCGGTGAGCTGACCGGCCGCGGCTTTCTCGTGCGTGGCCAGGAAACGGCGGCGAATTTCGGCGTCGAAAGCGTCGTCCTTCTTGAACCAGCGATCGGGCCCCGCCTCGGCCCAGAAACGGATCACCTCGGCCGCACTCGCGCGTGGGGTCGCGTCACTCATGTCGGCTCCGCCGGCGTGTCGGTTTCGTCGCGCAGCGCGCGGCGCAGGATCTTGCCGACATTGGTCTTCGGCAACTCGCTGCGGAATTCGATATGGCGCGGCACCTTGTAGCTGGCGAGGCGCGCCTTCATGAAATCGTGCAGCGCGGCGCTGGTCAGGGTCGGGTCTTTCTTGACCGCGAACAGTTTCGGCGTCTCGCCCGAGTGCGGGTCGGGCACGCCGACGACCGCGCATTCCATCAGTCCGCCCTGGCTCATGGCGACGTCCTCGACCTCGTTGGGGAATACCTTGAAGCCGGACACGCTGATCATGTCCTTCTTGCGGTCGACGATGCGCACGCGGCCGGTCTCGTCCATGACGCCGACGTCGCCGGTGCGGAAGAAGCCGTCGGCGGTCATCACCTTCGCCGTCTCGTCCGGGCGCTGCCAGTAGCCGGGCATCACCTGCGGCCCGCGGGCGCAGATTTCGCCTTCTTCGCCGAGCGCCACCTCGTGGCCATGATCGTCGCGGATCGAGATTTCGGTCGAGGGCAGCGGCAAGCCGATGGTGCCGCTCCACTCGTGAATGTCGCCGCGATTGACGGTGAGCACCGGCGAGGTCTCCGACAGCCCGTAGCCTTCGATGATCGGCTTGCCGGTGGCTTTCATCCACGCTTCGGCGACCGTCTTCTGCACGGCCATGCCGCCGGCGACCGCGCATTTCAATTCGCTCCAGTCGAGCGTCTTGAAGTCCGGATGATGCAGCAACGCGTTGTACAGCGTGTTCACCGCCGGGAACGAGTTCACCTTGTAGCGCGCGAGCTCCTTGATCAGGCCGCCGATATCGCGCGGGTTGGGAATGAGGATGCACAAGCCGCCATTGCTGACGGCGAACAGGAAACACGCAGTCAATGCGAAGATGTGATAGAGCGGCAGCGCGGTGACGATCACCATGCGCTCGACCTGCGGCGGCAGGGCCAGCAGCGGCGTCTGCCACGCGTCGATCTGCTGCACGTTGGCGACGAGGTTGCGGTGCAGGAGGACCGCGCCCTTGGCGACGCCGGTGGTGCCGCCGGTGTATTGCAGGAAGGCGATGTCGTCGGGCCCGACCTCGACGCGCGTGAAGCCGGCGCGTCGGCCGGCGGCGAGCGCATCGTTGAAGCGGATGCTGCCCGGGATGTCATAGCGCGGCACCATCTTCTTGACGTGCCGAACCACGCCGTTGACCAGCGCGCCTTTCATCGTGCCGAGCATGTCGCCCATGCTGGCGATGACGACATGCTTCACCGGCGTCTGCGGCAGCGCCTCCTGCAGCACGGAGGCGAAGTTCTCGAGCACGACGATCGCCTCGGCGCCCGAATCCTTGAGCTGGAATTCGAGCTCGCGCGGCTTGTACAGCGGATTGACATTCACCACCGTGCAGCCGGCGCGCAGCGCGCCGGCGATCGCGACCGGATACTGCAGCACGTTCGGCATCATCAGCGCGACCCGCGCGCCGCGTTTGATGCCGCGCGCCTGCAGGAAGGCGGCGAAGCCGCGCGCCGCCTCGTCGATCGCGGCGTAGGTGAGCGCCCTGCCCATGCAAACGCAGGCCTCGCGCGCCGCGAAACGCGCGAAGTTCTCCTCGAACATCGCCACCAGTGAGGTATAGCGGGACGCATCGATGTCGGCGGGAACGCCCGGCGGATAGTGCCGCAGCCAGATCCGATCCATCACGGTTCCCCATCGCGGCACGCCTTGAATCGGCGTCGCCTGAGCGACGGAGCATGAGTCGGATGACGCCTTCATGCAAGGCCGGGGAAAAAGGCTACCGGCCGCCGAACGGCACCAGCGGGTTGTCGGCAAGCGCGGCGCGGTCGGGCCGGTCGGGCGCCACGTGGCCCATGAAGGCGTCGAACAGTTCGCGCACGGTCTGTTCGGACAAATCGCGGGTGATGAACACCAGCCGGGTGCGGTGATCCTCGTCCGGCCAGCGTTCGAGCCGGGCCGTCGGATGGAAGACGTGCTGCACGCCGTGCACGACCACAGGCGTCTCGGGCGTCTCCGCGAGCTTCACGATGCCTTTCAGCCGCAGCAGCTTGCTGCCGTGCGAGGCGCGCAGCAGCTCGAGAAACATCTCCAGCGTGCCGGCGGGCACGGGCTGATCGGTGGCGATGACGAAGGAGCGGATGCGGTCGTCGTGCCGGTTGCGGTCGAGCGATGCGTGATCGTGGTCGTGATGGTGGCCGTGCTCATGCGCATGACCATGCTGGTGCGCGTGGCCGTGCGCATCGGCATAGGCTTCCGCTGCCAGCCAGCGCTTCACGTCCGGGATCTTGCGCTCCGGATCGTAGAGGCCGGCATTGAGCAGGCGATCCGCCGTGGCCTCACCGTTTGCGGCGTCGAGCACAGGCGCGGCGGGATTGAGGGTGTGCAGGCGGGCGAGAATGCCGTCGCGTTGGGCAGCGGTGGCGATATCGGTCTTCGTCAGCACGATGCGGTCGGCGACGGCGGCCTGCTTCACCGCCTCCTCGTGCGCGTCGAGCGTCGCCTGGCCGTTGACCGCGTCGACCACCGTGACCACGCCGTTGAGCCGGTAGCGCAGCAGGAGGTAAGGGTGCGACATCATCGTGTGCAGCACCGGCGCCGGATCGGCGAGCCCGGTGGTCTCCAGCAGCACGCGCTTGAACGTGACGCGGCCGTTGTCGAGATCGCGCAGCAGCTTCTCCAGCGCATCGACGAGATCGCCGCGCATGGTGCAGCACAGGCAGCCCGACTGCAGCAGCACCATGTTGTCGCCGATATAGTCGACCAGCAGGTGATCGAGCGACACTTCGCCGAATTCGTTGATGACGACCGCGGTGTCGGCGAGCGCCGGGTCCTTGAGCAGGCGGTTGAGCAGGGTCGTCTTGCCGGCGCCGAGGAAGCCGGTGAGCACGGTGAGCGGGATTGGCTCCGGCGGCGTGCGCCGGGATGCGCGCGCGTCGTCCCCGGCGGTCATTGCGGCGTCGGGGCGCTCTTCGCCTTGGCCTTCTTCTTCGCCGCGACCTTGCCGGGATGGGCGGGCTTCGCCTTCGGCTTCTCGTGCGCCTTGGCGCTCTCGGCGGACTGGGTTTCCGCCTTCGCCGTCTTGGCGTGCTTGACGCGATGCTTCTTCTTCGCGGCGGCGGTCGCGACCGGCGCGGCATCGGGATGATCGGCCGGGCCGGTGAAGACGACGACCGGCGGCTCGGTATCGACCGGCGGGCCGAGCACGAACTTGGTCGACGGCTTCAGGTTCGACAGCATGAAGGCCTGGCCATTGCCGTTGGCGGCATCGCCGGTCGCCGGCGCCTCGTCGGCCTCGTCATTGTCTTCCGACGGCGGCTTGCGGCGATGGCCGCCGCACATCTCGTCATGAAGGTTCGCAGGTTGCGCGTCGATCGGCGCCAGTTCGTTGACGGTTCCGAGCGATGGCGTCAGCCAGGACAACTGCGCGCTGTTGAAGCCGCGCTCGAGCAATTCGGCGGCCTGCTGCGTGCGCGCTGCACCGGACCATGAGCCGAGGATGATCGCGATCAGCCGGTGACCGTTGCGCGTCGCGGTCGCCACCAGATTGTAGCCGGAGGCGCAGATGAATCCGGTCTTCATGCCGTCGGCGCCGGGATAGCGGTCGAGCAGCTTGTTGTAATTGTGGATGACGCGATTGCCGTAGCGGATCGAATGGATATGCCAATAGTAGTCGTACTGGGGGAATTCGGTGATCAGCGCCCGCGCGAGGATGCCAAGATCGCGCGCCGAGGTGTAGTGGTTCTCCGCCGGCAGGCCGTTCGGATTGACGAAGTGCGACTCGGTCATGCCGAGCTTTGTTGCATTGGCGTTCATCAGGTCGGCAAAGTGCTCGATCGAGCCGCCGACGCCCTGCGCGATAGCGACCGCCATGTCGTTCGCCGACTTCACCATCAGCATCTTGATGGCGTTATCGATGGTGACGGTGGTGCCGACCTTGAAGCCCATCTTGGTCGGCTGCTGCGCGGCCGCTTCCGGTGACACCGTGAGCAGCGTGTTGAACGTGACGTGCCCGGCCTTGATCTCGCTCAAGGTCGTGTAGAGGGTCATCAGTTTGGTGAGCGAGGCCGGATACCAGGGATAGGCGGCGTTGTCGGCGTAGAGCACCTTGCCGCTCGCCGCGTCGATCAGCAGTTTCGCCTCGGCGTGCGCGCGGGGTATCGCGACGAAAGCAGCAAGCGCGAACGCGGCGCAGGCGAGGAGCGGTAAGCGGAAGCGTCGGAACAACAAAGGGCTCATCCTTGGCGGTGCGGCCCGGACCGCAAGCATCCGAAACGGGTGAGTTTCACAGGCGATGGTGCTAGGGTAGATGACCTTGGGACGCGAGGCAAAGCGGGTCATTCCCTGATTGCATATATAGTGAGCGGCGACCATCCCGCGTTAATTCGGCCAAAGTTCGGCAAGGAGCAGCAGGTATGACCGCGGCAATCGTCGGATGGGCGCATACCCGGTTCGGTAGGCTGGCTGACGAAACCGTCGAAAGCCTCATCGTGCGCGTCGCAACCGACGCCCTTGCGGATGCCGGCATCGCCGCCGCCGACGTCGACGAGATCGTGCTCGGGCATTTCAACGCCGGCTTCTCACCGCAGGATTTTACCGCCTCCCTCGTGCTGCAGGCGTCCCCCGACCTGCGTTTCAAGCGCGCGGTCCGGGTCGAGAACGCCTGCGCCACCGGATCGGCCGCGGTGCATCAGGGATTGACCGCGATCAAGGCCGGGTCGGCGCGCATCGTACTCGCCGTCGGTGTGGAACAGATGACAACGACGCCCGGCCCCGAGGTCGGACGCAATCTCCTGAAGGCGTCCTATGTGCGCGAGGAGGCCGACATCGAGGGTGGCTTCGCCGGCATCTTCGGCAAGATCGCCGGGCTCTATTTCCAGAAGTGGGGCGACCAGTCGGATGCGCTGGCGATGATCGCCGCCAAGAACCACAAGAACGGCGTCGGCAATCCCTATGCCCAGATGCGCAAGGACCTCGGCTTCGATTTCTGCCGTACGGAAAGCGAGAAGAACCCCTTCGTCGCCGGTCCTCTCAAGCGCACCGATTGCTCGCTCGTCTCCGACGGCGCCGCCGCGGTCGTGCTGGCCGATGTCGAGACGGCGCTGCGTCTGAAGAAGGCGATAGCCTTCCGCGCGGCCGAGCACGTGCAGGATTTCCTGCCGATGTCCAGGCGCGACATTCTCAAATTCGAGGGCTGCGCCGTCGCCTGGCAGCGGGCGCTGGCGACGGCTGGCTTGACGATCGGCAATCTTTCGTTCGTCGAGACGCACGACTGCTTCACTATCGCCGAACTGATCGAATACGAGGCCATGGGCCTGACCAAAGAAGGCCAGGGCGCGGTCGCGATCAAGGAAGGCTGGACGCAGAAGGACGGCAAGCTGCCGGTCAACCCCTCCGGCGGCCTGAAGGCCAAGGGTCATCCCATTGGCGCGACCGGCGTATCGATGCACGCCCTCACCGCAATGCAGCTGATGGGAGAGGCGGGCGAACTGCAAGTGCGCAACGCCACCCTCGGGGGAATTTTCAATATGGGTGGAACGTCGGTGGCTAACTACGTCAGCATTCTCGAGCGGATCAAATAGCCCCATTCGCGGGCTATCTGGCGGCGGACATGCAATTACGTCCGCAGGATGCACAATTTAAGATTTTGAATTTGCGCAATGTTTAAAATTGATCACATCAGAACCTGCTGTTATGATGCTCGCGAAGTCATTTGTATGCAAATTGTTGGGGGCGATTGATTAATGCCGAATATTCCAACGGATCTGCTGCGGACGCTCGTCGCTGTCGTTGACCTGCACAGCTTTACCAAGGCGGCGAATTCGCTGGGCGTGACGCAGCCGGCCGTCAGCGCCCAGATCAAGCGCCTGCAGCAGTTGATCGGCGCCGATCTCTTCGACCGCAGCGGCCAGAGCATGATGCTGACCTCGCATGGCGAGCGCGTCGTCGCGCGCGCCCGCCGGCTGCTCTCGCTCAATGACGAGATCGTGGAACTCGGCAACGGCGCCGCGCATCCCGAGTTGATCGTTCGGATCGGCACGCCCAGCGATTTTGTCGCCTCCGTCCTGGTCGACCCGCTGGCGCGGCTGCGCGCCCGCCGGCCCGACGTCCGCTTCGTGGTCCGTTCCGACTACTACGAGCCGCTGGTGCGGCAACTGCATTCGGAAGAGATCGATCTCCTCGTTTCGCTGTCGCCGACGCGGCCGCACGATGCACGTGATTGTCAGGAGCAGGAGATGGTCTGGGTGCGGGGGCAAAGCTCCGGTCGCCTCGACGGCGCGCGCCCTGTTCCGCTCGTGTCCTACGGCGACCAGTGCCTCTATCATCAGCATGCGGTGCGGACGCTCCGAACGGCCGGTCTCGATCACGAGCAGGTCTTCCTCGGACCCAGTATGCACAGCCTCAACAATGCGGTGGCGGCGGGGCTTGGCTACATGGTGTTCACGCGCCGCCGCGCCAATGCCGTGGGCATGATGATTTGGGAAGACACTCCCCTGCCCAAGCCGGATCCGCTGTACAGCGTCATCTGCACCCGCGAAGGCGGCGCACGCGAGATTTACGAGCAACTCGCCGACGAGATTGCCACGGTGATCCACGGTCCGCACGAGGTGCAGGGGCGTCTCTATTCGATCGTCGGCGGCGGTCGAAAGGCCATTTCCGCGGCCTGACCAAGACGCCGCAGGGGCGAAACAAAGTTCCCCACACCCGCGTTCTCCCATCGAACCCGTGATGCAGGCTGCTCAGGCCTGCGTCAGAACGATGGAGAAACCTCATGCGCGCATTCCTGGTGGGTCTGACGGCGCTTGCCGTGGCCCTGCCGCTGGTGTCGCCGGCGACGGCCGGCACGCTGTCGCTCAGCGCCCGGTCGCACCACCACTACCGCCACCACCATTATCGCCACTCCGGCAACAGCCGCGCCGCCCTGCGCATGTTCGGAATGGTGGCCGGCACCATCGCCGGTATCGCGGCGGCGGACGCGGCGCGCGACGATTGGCACCGCGGCTATGGCTATTACGGGAATTACGGCTATCCGCCGCCGCCGTACGGCTATGGCCCGTATTATCCGTACTGAGCGGAATTTCCCTGCCGGGCGGCCACGTTAACCGGAATTACCGACAAATAGGATATTGTGCCGCTCATGAATGATTCGGTCGCCCGGCTGTACGATGCGGTCATCGCCGCGCAAAGTGCCGATCCCGCGAAGTCGCGGACGGCCAAGCTGATGCGGGCCGGCCGCGCCAAGATGGCCAAAAAGCTGGCCGAAGAGGCCGTCGAAGTGGTCATCGACGCCTTGCACGGCCAGCCGGAAGCGGTGGTCCGGGAAAGCGCCGATCTCCTCTACAATCTGGTGGTTCTGTGGGCCCATGCGGGCGTCCGCCCCGACGACGTCTGGGCGGAAATGCGCCGGCGGGAACTCATGTTCGGCATCGCCGAAAAACTGCCCAAAAGACTGGTACAACCAGTCCCGCCGCGTAAGGTCGTGGCGATCGACAGCGGGCGCGCTCGCAAGCGCCCCTGAGTTTCTCTCACCGAGACTGCCGCCAATGACGTTCGAGGCTGCCGCCCCGCGCTCCCTGCTGCGTCGCCTGTATGACTGGTGCATCGGCGCGGCGCACAAGCCGCACGCCATGTGGATGTTGGGGGCGATCGCCTTCGCCGAAAGCTCGTTCTTCCCCGTGCCGCCGGACGTGATGCTGATCCCGATGTCGCTGGCGCGGCCGCAGCGGGCCTACGTGATGGCGCTCTGGTGCACCGTCGCCTCGGTCAGCGGCGGCCTCCTTGGCTACGCCATCGGCGCCCTGCTTTACGATTCCGTCGGAGCGTGGCTGATCCATCTCTACGGCTACGGCAACAAGGTCGAGGCCTTCCGCACCGCCTACGCGCAATGGGGCGCCTGGATCATCCTGCTCAAGGGGCTCACCCCGATCCCCTACAAGATCGTCACGATCACCTCCGGCTTCGCCAACTATAATCTCGGCCTGTTCATCGTTTTTTCGATTATCGCCCGCGGCACCCGGTTTTTCGTGCTCGCTTTCCTGTTGCATCGCTATGGCGAGCAGGCCCGTCATTTCATCGAAAAGCGGCTCGGTCTGTGGGTGACGCTCGGGGCCGCGGTGGTCGTCATCGGCATCGTCGCGGCGCTATACTTGATCTGACGAATCGCGGTTCCTCAATTTCGCCATCCGTGGTGCGTAACCGGTAACCGCCGGCGCGAATGCCGTGGATGCTTGGGGCGCTGGCGTAAACGCCAGCCTGACGGCCATGGGGTTGCGAGTTGCCTGTCGACATCATCGCCTGCCGGCGCTCGTCTGCGCCGGCCTTCTGACGTTGTTGCCGCTGACGGCAATGGCGCAAGGCGGCCCGCCGGCAACTCAGCAGCCATCGGAAGCCCAACAGCACGAGCCGGGGTTCCTCGAGTCGGCCGGCAAATGGCTCGACCGGCAGGTCGATGGCGCCAAGGCCATGTTCGGTCACGTCGGCAAGGGCGTCCAGGATTTCGGACATGAGGCCGGCATCGCGGCCCGCAGCACGGCGGACACGGCCAAGGACGCCGCCGAAGGCGTCGCCAGCAAACTCTCGCCGGCCAGCGTCGTCGGCGGTCACGAGGTCTGCAAGATCGCGCCCAACGGCGCGCCCGATTGCGTCGCCGCCGCCAATGCCATCTGCAAGGCGAAGGGCTTCAAGACCGGCAAGAGCGTCGACATGACCACGGCCGAGACCTGTCCGGCCAAGGTTTATCTGGCCGGCCGCTCGAACGGAGCCGAGTGCAAGACCGAAACCTTCGTCTCCAGTGCGCTCTGCCAGTGACCCGAATGCGCGCCGTCGGCTTGTACCGACGCCCGCGCCATGTTTCCGTCTCCACCGATAAGGATTGCGGGAGACGACGCCGGTGAACCTGTCCGCCAAGCTTCTCGAACGCGAGGCCGCGGGCCGGCCGGTGACCGTCGGCCTGATCGGCGCCGGCAAGTTCGGCACCATGTTCCTGTCGCAGGCGCGCCTGACCCGCGGTCTGCATGTCGTCGCCGTCGCCGATCTCGATACGGCGCGCGCGAAGAGCCAGCTCGCCACCGCCGGCTGGCCCGCCGCGCAATATGCCGCGTCTTCGCTGGCCGACGCGTATGGCAAGCGCGCGACTTTTATCACCGACGACACGATGGCGATGATTGCCGATCCGCGCATCGAGGTGATCGTCGAGGCGACCGGCATTCCAGGCGCCGGCATCGCGCACTGCCTGAAGGCGATCGAAACCGGCAAGCACATCGTCATGGTCAACGTCGAAGCCGACGCGGTCGCGGGTCCGTTGCTGGCGCGCAAGGCGAAAGCCGCCGGCGTCGTTTATTCGCTCGCCTGGGGCGACCAGCCGGCGCTCATCTGCGAGCATGTCGACTGGGCGCGCGCTGCCGGGTTCAAGGTGATCTGCGCGGGGAAGGGCACGCGCTACGAGCCGCATTATCACCGGTCCAATCCCGACAATGTCTGGGACATCCTCGACAAGTACCTGAACATCAGCGACCGCAAGTCGATCAATCCGAAGATGTTCAATTCCTTCGTCGACGGCACCAAATCCGGCATCGAGATGACTGCGGTCTGCAACGCCACCGGCCTGGTGCCGCAGTCGGACGGATTGCATTTTCCGCCGGCGACACGTTTCGAGCTCGCCGACATCTGCAAGCCGAAAGCCGAGGGCGGCACGCTGGAGAAAGAGGGCGTCACCGAAGTGACCTCGTCCGTCTATCGCGACGGCCGCGACGTGCCGCACCATCTTGCGCTCGGCACCTACGTGGTGATCGAGGGCGAGACGGAGTATGCGCGACGGTGCTTCAAGGAATACGCCATGCTGCCGGACAAAAGCGGCAAATACGCCGCGCTGTACCGGCCGATCCACATGATCGGGCTCGAGCTCGGCATCTCCGTTGCGTCGTGTGCGCTGCGCGGTGAGCCGACCGGCGCACCCACCGGCTTCCGCTCCGACGTGGTGGCGACGGCGAAGCGCGCACTGAAGGCCGGCGAGATCCTCGACGGCGAGGGCGGCTTCTGCGTCTGGGGCAAGCAAACGCCGTCTGAAGTCTCGCTTGCGCGCGGGCTGTTGCCACTCGGCCTCGCGCACAATGTCAGGCTCAAACGCGATATCGCCGAAGGCGGCGCGCTGGCGTGGGCCGACGTCGAGGTCGACGCGAACGATGTCGCGGTGAAGGTGCGGCGGGAGATGGAGGCGGCGTTCGCCCGGCCGAACGTCTGATCGGCGCGCGGGACATGCGAAGGGCGGCAGCGCCGTCGCTGCCGCTCGCCCGTCCTTCAAAAAATAGTCGCCGGCGATCAGCGCCAGGCGCAGTGCCGCACCCGCGTGACCACTCGGTGGCCATGACGCCAGTGCACGCGGCGGCTCACCCAGCAGACCTGACGGCGATGATGACGCTGCCAACGGCGGTGGTGGTGCCAGCGCACGGTCTCGACCATGCCACCGCTGCCTGCGGTATTGATGCCGGCGTTCACCGGCATGGCGGCTTGGGCCGCGCCCGGTGCCGCGATGGCGAGAAGGCCGGCGGCGGCGGCCGCGCAAATCGTCGATTTCAGAAACATGCTGCTCTCCTGTGTCGTAATCGGAGACAACTGGCGGAGCCGCCACAACGTTTCGCCGCCGCAAGCCGTTGGGGCGCGGTTAGTTGCCGCATCGGACGCGGGGAACGCTATTCGAGCTCGATCGTGCCGTCGATCTTGTGGGTGAGCCCGGCCTCGGCGATGGTCAGCACCATCTGTGCCTTCAGGGTGGGCTTGCCCTTGAGCTTGCCGGCGGCCTCGGCGGCGCGGATCGCCTTCTCGATTTCCTGCTGTGAGGTCACGCCCACGACCTTGAGGAATTTGCGCAGCGACATGTTCAGGGCTTCTTCGTTCATCGCGGGCTCCTTGTGTGGGGGTAGCGGGGATCATAGGCCGGCGCGGGCGCCCCCGAAAGCGCTGCGAATTGGCCCGTCAGGGTGCCGGTTGCCGTTGACCCCGGGCGTTCCGTGGCTATGATCCGCGCCGCGCATGGGTCCCGACGCAACAGCGTCACGACCGCCGCCATGCGCCATCGCGACGATGCCCCTGTGGCGGAATTGGTAGACGCGCCTGACTCAAAATCAGGTGGTGGCAACATCGTGCTGGTTCGAGTCCGGCCAGGGGCACCATTCCCAAACGCAGCTCTGTAGTTGCGCGCGACGGCGCCGACAGTCCCGCCGCTTGCCAGCCGTCATACCTCCGACCAGAATGGCAATTTATACGTGTGTCGATGATGCCGCCGCCGGCGGTGAACGTCGCATCTCGTGGGACGCGCGATGACCGTCTCCGATCGCAGCGAAGGTCCGACCACGCCGGCGCCGCGGCCGCTGCGCGCCGCGCGTCTCGCATGGCGGCTGCTGCGCGATCCGCCCTATCGCCACATGATGCGGCTGGTCTGGTGGCGGAAGCGCCACGCCTTCCAGCCGTTCAACGACACGCAGGCGGATCGCTATCCCGGCATTTTCAAATATGTTCAGTCTGAGCTTGGGGCCGACCGGCCGGCCAACATTCTCTCGTTCGGCTGCGCGACGGGCGAGGAAGTGTTCTCGTTGCGGCGTTACTTTTCGCGGGCGCGCATCAAGGGCATCGACATCAACCCGGGTAATATCGAGGCGGCGCGAGCGCGGTTGGCCGCGACGCCCGACGCCGGGCTGTCCTTTGCGCTCGGCGCATCGACCGCAGACGAGCCGGCGACGCACTACGACGCGATCTTCTGCATGGCCGTGCTGCGCCACGGCAGCCTCGGCGAGCCGGGCGTCGAACGCTGCGATCATCTCCTGCGCTTCGACGACGTCGCCCGCGCCTTCGCCGATTTTCACCGCTGCCTCAAGCCGGGCGGCCTGCTCGTGCTCCGCCACAGCAATTTCCGCCTGCGCGACACGCCGATCGGCGCCCGATTCGAGACGCTGCTCGCCGTGCCGTTCGGAGGCAGCAAAACGCCGATCTTCGGACCGGATAACCGGCTGATGCCTGGTATCGAGTGTCCGGACGCGGTCTTCCGCAAGCGCGTGTGAGGATCGGGCGCATGCAGGCTTCCTTTCCCGACGAATTTGCTCTGGTCGCAGCCTGCTGCCGCTGGCCGCCGACGGCGGAGGTCGCCGCCGATGTGCAGCGGCGCGCAGCCGGCGCGCTCGACTGGCGCCTTGTCCTGCGCATCGCCGCGCGGCATCGCGTCGTCGGGCTCATGCACCATGCGCTGCATGCGGCGGGCGTGCCTTGCCCCGAAGACGTGCAGGCGATCCTCGAACGTAAGGGTGGGGCGATTGCGCGGCAGAACCTCGCCCTCGCAGCGGAGACGCTGCGCCTGCAGCGCCACTTCGACGCGGCGGGCATTGCGGCCGTCGTCCTCAAGGGCGCGTCGCTGGCACAACGCGCCTATGGCAGCACCGCTTTCAAGCACGGGCGCGACATCGATCTCGTGGTGCCGCCGGCGCACGCCTTCGCGGCGCTGCGAATCCTCGAAGACGATGGTTATGCTCTGGTCGATCCGGCGCGCGAACTTACCGATGCCCAGCGGCATGCCTACATCGCGCGCGGTTACCAGATGGAGCTTTTCGACGCCCGGCGCGGCACGCGAGTCGAACTGCACTGGCGCCTGTCCGAAAACCCGCACCTTCTGGCCGGCATCGACGCGTTCGCAGACGGTCAATCCGTGCCCGTCGCCGGCGGTACGGTGCGCACGCTCAACGATGCCGATCTGTTCGCCTATCTCTGCGTGCACGGCGCCGATCATTTCTGGTTTCGCCTGAAGTGGCTGGCCGACCTCAATGCGCTGCTTGGGGCCATGGACGATGCCGGGCTCGGCGCCCTCTATGCGCACGCGCAAGCGCACGGCGCGGGTCGCTGCGCCGGACAGGCCCTGCTCCTGTGCGAGCGCATTTTGGGATTGAGGCTGCCGGCTGTCCTGCACGATGTGCTGGTGCGCGATCGCGGCGTGCGGCGGCTGGTTGCGATCAGTCTCGGCAACATGATTGGCGCCAACCCGGCGGTCGAGCCGGTGCTCGACGCGGCGCGGCAGGCTGCCGAACTGCGCTGGCGCTTCCTGCTCGGCCGCGGCACGCGTTTCCTGCTTGCGCAATGCGGGATCGCCGTTACGGCGCCGGCGGACGTGCTCCGCTGGCCGCTGCCACCGGCGCTGCGCTTCGTCTATCCGCTGGTCCGCCTGCCGTCCTGGGTAATGCGGCGGCGCTGATGGTACTTAAGCACCATTGACGATCGCGCGGCCTGTTGGCCGTCTCGCGCGAACGTGACCCGCCTCGGCTGGACGGCCTCTGCGAAATCTCTTATGCCGCCGCTTCCCGTTCCAGACCCCGCCTTTCGCAATATGTCCTTCAATCCAAAAGCCAACTGCGTCGCCAGCGCCGCCGCCTTCGTCGCGCTCATCGGGCTGCTGACAATCTGCGGCTTTTTCTTCTTCGAGTACGTGCTGCGCTATCCGCCGTGCCCGCTCTGCCTCGACCAGCGCAAGGCCTATTATATCGCTGTGCCGCTCGCGGCGCTGCTGACGCTCGGCGGCTTCTACGGCGCCTCGCGCAAGGTGCTGATGCTCGGCTTCGCCGTGATCGTGCTGGTGATGCTGTGGAATACCGGGCTGTCGGCGTTCCATGCCGGTGTGGAGTGGAAGTTCTGGCCAGGGCCGATCGATTGCAGCGGTCCGGTGAACAGCATCGGTTCGACCACGAGCCTGCTCAGGAGCCTGCAGGACATTCACATCGTCCGTTGTGACGAGGCGGCGTGGCGCTTCCTCGGCATCTCACTGGCCGGCTATGATGTGCTGGTGTCGCTCGCGCTGGCGATCGCCGGAGCGGTCGGCTTCCGCGCCGCGCTAGCGCGTCCGGCGGAGTGATCCTCAAAAACGACAACGACCACGAAGACCAATGGCGCGCGTTCATCCGGCGTCGCCTGCTGATCCCGTGGTCGTCTACCGTTCGGCACGGCTCTTCAACCCTGCCCGGTGCAATGCTGGAGCTCGTTAGGCTCGACATCATCGCTGGAACCAATATGGGTATGTCCCGGTTGCGCCGCAAGTGCCCGCTGTATAGTTCCCCATAGTTCCCCGATTGAGATGTCGCTGGAGACATTCCCATGCCTGAAAGAGTTGGTGCCGGCTACACTGCGACGGCGCGCACCTTGCACTGGCTGATCCTGGCGCTGCTGATCGTGCAGTTCGTCTTCGCCTGGACGATGCCGGATATCAAACGAAATACGCCGGTGACGACGCTGATCGGCCTGCATTTCTCGTTCGGCGTGCTGATCCTGTTCGTCGCCGTGATCCGGCTTGCCTACCGCGCTTCGCATGGCGAGCCTCCGCCGGAGGACGGCATCCCGCCGTGGCAGGCGACGTCGGCGCGCATCCTCCACTGGCTGCTCTACCTCTTGCTGTTCGTGCTGCCGATCCTCGGCTGGATCAACGCCGACTGGCGCGGCATGCCGGTGTCGTTCTTCGGCCTGTTCGAGATGCCGAAGATCATCGCCACACGTGCGCCGGGCTGGAACTGGACCGGCGATCTTCACTCGCTGCTGGCGACTTACGCGCTGCTCGGTCTGGTCGGCCTCCACGTGCTGGCGGCGCTCTACCATTATTTCTTTCGCCGCGATCGCGTGCTGCAGCGGATGCTGCCGGGCGTGTGAGCAAAGCCTGCCCGTGAGGGCGGCGGCGCGTTACGGCACCAGCAGGATCTTGCCGAAGTGCTGGTTGGCGCGCATGTGCTCCTGCGCCGCCTTCGCCTGGTCGAGGGGATAGGTCTTCTCGACGGGCAGGCTCAGCTTCTTGCTCTTCACCGCGTCAGCGAGATCGGCCCACATCGCGCGTGTTTCTTCGCGGAGCTCGTCGACCGAGCGCGTGCGATGCGTGACGCCGATGTAAGTGATGCGACGTTGTGCATGCAGATCGAAATCGAACTCGGCCTTGCCGCCGCCGAGTCTGCCGACGTTGACAATGCGGCCGCGAATGGCCGCCGCCCGCATGTTGCCGTTCATGAGACTGCCGGAGACCTGGTCGACGATCAGGTCTACGCCCTGGCCAGCCGTCGCCTTAAGCACGAGGTCCGGCCAATTGGGCTCCGTCGTATCGACGGCCAAATCGGCGCCGAACTCCTTCAGACGCGCGCGACGTTCGGCGTTGGTCGATGTCCCGACGACAAGCCTGGCGCCGAGCAGTTTGGCGATCTGCAACGCCATCAGGCCGACGCCGGAACTCGCGCCCTGGATAAGAACGCTCTCACCGGCTTTCAGCCGGCCATTGGTCACCAAAGCGTCATGCATCGTGCCCAGCGCGACCGGTAAGGTCGCGGCGTGTTCGAAAGACATGTCATCGGGGATGTGAACGACGCGGCCCCAGTCGCACACGGCATACTCGGCGTAGCCGCCGGCGCCGGCGCACATGACGCGATCGCCCGGCTTGAAGCCGCCCTTGGTTTCGGCACCCGCTTCGACGACTTCCCCGGCCCAGTCGAGGCCGACGGTCGCGCCTGCGGCGCCGTGGCCGCCTTTGCCGCGCGCCGCGGCGAGATCGGCGCGGTTGAGACCGGCCGCCTTGACCTTCACCAGGAGCTCGAATGGCTTGGGCTTTGGCTGCGGGATATCCCGGATCTCGAGCCCGTTCTCGGTCGCCACAGCCGCCTTCATTGTCGTCTCCTGTCTTTAAGGGCGCGCCAATCTATCGGCGTGGCCAGCGCCGTCAAAGATGCCCTTCTTGACGAAGGACCGCTGCTCGGGAATGCCCTGTTCTTCCACCGTCGGCAGATCAGGAACAAGGGCGGACGAGAAGCCCTCGCGGCGCGATGCTGGTTGCATGCGCCACATTTTTTATTTCGAGGCGTACGCTTACGGCTCGAGCTCGGTGTCCCAGTACAGGTAGTCGAGCCAGCTGTCGTGCAGGTAATTCGGCGGGAACAGCCGCCCGTTCCTGTGCAAATGGTGCACCGTCGGCTGGAACGGCATGTGCGACGGCCACATCTTGGCCTCGTCCATCGTCAGATTGCCCTTGCGCAAATTGCACGGGCTGCAGGCGGCGACGACGTTGTCCCAGGTCGTCAGGCCACCGCGCGAGCGCGGGATGAGGTGATCGAAGGTCAAATCATCGCGCGTGCCGCAGTACATGCACGAGAAGCGGTCGCGCAGGAAGACATTGAACCGCGTGAAGGCCGGGTGGGTCGACGGTTTGACGAAGGTCTTGAGCGAGACGACGCTCGGCAGCTTCATCTCGAAGGAGGGGCTGCGCACCGCGTGATCGTAATTGGCGACAATGTTCACGCGTTCGAGAAACACCGCCTTGATCGTGTCCTGCCAGGACCAGAGCGAAAGCGGGTAATAGCTCAACGGTCTGAAGTCTGCGTTGAGCACCAGGGATGGAAAACCACTGGGCGAAACGTGCACGTTCAAGCGAGCTCTCCGGCCTCCTTCAAGGCTGCCGCCACGCAGCGAACACCCTACTAATAGGGCAGCGTGACGGGATTGTGAAGTAGATGTGGGGACGAGCGCAAGTGCCCTCAGCGGCCGGCCAATCGCCGCGCACCGATCTCGGGCCTGCCCGAGATCGGCACTTTATGCGGCCGCGCGTCCGCTGAAGCGACGCGCGAGAAACTCGCCGCCCTGGCGCAGGCCTTCCTGGTCGATACCGTGGCCGACGCCCGGCGAGATATGCCATTCGACCGCGACTTCGAGCGCCGCCAGCCCCTGCGCCGCATGCATCAGTGCCTGCACCGGGATGAGTTCATCCTGGTCTCCGTGCACGAGCAGAACGGGCGGACGACTGCGAATTTCGGCGGCGAAGGCGTCGATGTCGGCTTCGTTCGGCGGCGTCACCAGCATGCCGGAATAGCCGACGATGGCCGCGGGTGCTGCGGCGCGCCGCAGGCCAACGTGCAACGCCATCATGGTTCCCTGGCTGAAGCCGACAAGCGCCAGCGCCGAATCGGCGAGATTGTGACGCTTCAATTCCGTATCGATGAACGCATTGAGCACCGGCGCGGCAGCGTTCACGCCATCCCAGCGCTCGTTTGGATCGCGGAATGTAAGCGGAAACCATTCGCGGCCCATCGGTGCCTGGCCGCACGGGCGCGGCGCGTGCGGCGATACGAAGGCCGCATCCGGCAGGAGTTGTTGCCAGGCGCGGCCGATATCGATGAGGTCGTTGCCGTCGGCGCCGTAGCCGTGCAGGAAGATCACCAGTTGCTTGGCGACGCCCGCACGTGGCGCGAGGCGAGGCCCGTCAAGGTCAGCCATTCTTCTTCCTTCCGGATTTCTTCGTGTTTTTCTTGCGCGAGGTCTTCTTGCGAGACTTCGCGGCCGGCTTCTTCGCCTGCAGCGAAATGCCTTCGCGGCGTTTGACCACGTGATAGTAGGCCCAGAACAGATGCGCCGCCACGCCGCGCCACGGCCGCCACATCTCGGCGATCTTCGTCAGCGCCTTGGGGTCCGGCCGTTTGCGCAGGTTGAATGCGATACGCACCGCCTCCTGCACGGCGAGATCGCCGGCGGGGAAGGCGTCGGCGTGGCCGAGGCAGAACAGGAGATAGATGTCGGCGGTCCACGGGCCGATGCCGTGCAGTTGCACCAGTGCGGCATGTGCATCGTCGGCATCCATGTTGCCGACCGCTTCGAGGTCGATCACGCCGTCCGACAGCGCCTTGCCGATGGCGCGGATGGATTTGATCTTCGGCATCGACAAACCGAGGCGCTTGAGCTTGTCGGTGCGCGCCAGCCGGACGGTGTCGTGGTGGAACGGATCGAAGGCGGCGAAGAGCCTGTCCCTGATTGCCGCAGCGCTCGCGGTCGACAGTTGCTGGCCGCAGACGATGGCGCACAGCCCGGCGAAGCCCGCCTGCCGCCGGCGGAGCGAAAAGGCGCCGGCCTTCTCGGCGATGGGGCCAAGGCGCGGGTCCTGCTCGACCAGTCTGGCGAGCGCCGCGCGCAGGTCGTCATCGGTATGGAGGAAGTGGGTCATGTCGCGTGGCCATCGTTCGCGAAGGCGGACGATCCAGCCCTTCGTGCCGTGGTAGGAGAGGGCTGGATACCCCGCTTTCGCGGGGTATGACGAGTCGAAACTTGATCGCCATGCCACCCGTTTTCCGCTTTGCGCCGTCGCCGAACGGATACCTGCACCTCGGTCATGTCCTGTCGGCCTCCCTCAACGCCGACATGGTGAAGGCCGCGGGCGGGCTGCTGCTGCTGCGCATCGAGGATATCGACGCCACGCGCTGCCGGCCGGAATATGAGGCGGCGATCTACGAGGACCTGCGCTGGCTCGGTCTCGCCTGGGAGGAGCCGGTGCGGCGGCAGTCGGAGCACTTCGCCGACTATCGTGCGGCGCTCGCGCGGCTCGAGGCGATGGGTCTGGTCTACCCGAGCTTCGAGAGCCGCGCCGAGATCGCCGCGCTGGTGGCTGCGAACGAGGCGAATGGCCCTTGGCCGCGCGATCCCGACGGCGCGCCGCTTTATCCGGGGACAGCGAAGACACTTGGCGCCGCCGAGCGCAGCGACCGCATCGCCTCCGGCGCGCCCTATGCGTTGCGCCTCGATATGGCGGCGGCGCTGGCGCGCATGCCACGCCTCATCTGGACCGAGACCGGCACGGGACCTGAGGGAGAAAGCGGCACGGTTATCGCCAACCCCGCCGGCTGGGGCGACGTCATCCTCGCGCGCAAGGACACGCCGACCAGCTATCACCTGGCCGTGGTGGTCGACGACGCCGCGCAAGGCGTGACCGATGTCGTGCGCGGCCGCGATCTCTTCCACGCCACCTCGGTGCACCGCCTGCTGCAGACGCTGCTTGGCCTGCCCGAGCCGCGCTACCACCACCACCGCCTGGTCACCGACGCCGACGGCCGCAAGCTGTCGAAATCGACGCAGGCGACCGGCCTGCGCGCGTTGCGTAGCCAGGGATTAACCCCGCCCGACATCCGCCGGCTGGTCGGGCTCGATTGAACGGGCCCGGCGTGCCAGATTGCGGCTGGGCAGAGGAGTGATGGCCAAGCGCAAGCGCACATCGAAGCGGCGGACGGCGCGTGCTCCGCGTCGCGCGGCGCCGCGCGCCATCGAAACCGCCCTCGCCGGCGTCGCCCACGACATCCGCACGCCGCTGACCGGCATCCTCGCGCTGGCCGACCTGCTCGCCGCCTCCGATCTCGGCCCGCGCGAGCGGCAGTGGGCGCGCACCATCAAAAGCGGCGCCGAGCATCTCGCGGCGCTGTCGACGCTGGTCGTCGATGCCGCGCGCGCCGATGCCGCCGGCCTGGTGCTGCGACACGAACCGTTTTCGCCGCGCGCGCTGGCGGAAGCGGTCGGCGAGGCGCTCACCGCGCGCGCCGCCAACCGGTCGGTCGCGGTCGAGGTGGCGATCTCGCCGGACCTGCCGGTGCGCGTTGCCGGCGACGCGCTGCGCCTGCGCGCTTCGCTGGAGAATCTCGCCGATAATGCTGTGAAGTTTACCCACTCTGGCACCGTGCGCTTTTCCGCGTCGGTCGCGCCGGCGCGTGGCAAGCGCCTGCGGCTCGTGTTCGAGCTGACCGACAGCGGCATCGGCATGAGCGCGGCGGAATTGAAGATGCTGTTCCGGCCGTTCGCGCAGGCGAGCGACGATATTGCGCGCCGCTACGGCGGCGCCGGTCTCGGGCTCACCTTCGTCAAGCGCATCGCCAGGGCGATGGGCGGCGATCTGACGGTGAAAAGCGCGAAGGGCAAAGGCAGTACCTTCCGCCTGACGGTGCTCACAGATGCGGCCGAAGCTGCCGCCGATGCGGACACTGCGGCACGCACGCCGACCCGCCCGCTGTCGCTGCTCTGCGCCGAGGACAATCCCTACGGCCGCGTCATCATGAACACGATCCTCGGCGAGCTCGGCCATCGCGTCGATTTCGTCGAGAGCGGCGAGGCGGCGGTCGAGGCCGTGTCGCGCGGCGGCTACGACGCGGTGCTGATGGACGTGACGCTGTCCGGCATCGACGGCCTGGAAGCGACGCGGCGCATCCGAGCATTGCCCGGCGAGGCCTGCCGCGTGCCTGTCATCGGCATTTCCGGTCGCGCCCGCAGCGACGACGAAGCGGCCGCGCGCGCAGCAGGGATGGACGTCTATCTCGTGAAGCCGGTCAGTCCGGGCAAGCTGGCGGAAACGTTGGCCGCGCTGACGGCGCGGTGAGCGAGCTCAGGCGTCGCTCGGCTCGCTCTTCTGCTCCACGATCCGCACCAGATCTTCCATGATGCGGTTTAATTCGAAGTCCTTCGGTGTATAGACCGCGGCGACGCCGGCCTTCTCCAACTCGGCCGCGTCCTCCGGCGGGATGATGCCGCCGGCGACCACAGGTACATCGAGGCCTGCGTCCTTGATGCGGTCGACCACGTCCTTCACCAGCGGCATGTGGCTGCCCGAGAGGATGGACAGGCCGATGACGTGCGCCTTCTCCTTCTTCGCCGCGTCGACGATCTCCTCCGGCGTCAGGCGAATGCCCTCGTAGACCACCTGCATGCCGGCGTCGCGCGCGCGGACGGCGATCTGCTCGGCGCCGTTACTATGGCCGTCGAGACCGGGCTTGCCGACCAGGAAAGTCATGCGGCGGCCGAGCTTCTTCGACACGCGGTCGACGTCGGCGCGGATGTCGTCCAATCCGGAAACGTCGTTGCGCATGGCGCGGCCGACGCCGGTCGGCGCGCGGTATTCGCCGAAGGCCTCGCGCAGCGTCCAGCCCCATTCGCCGGTGGTGACGCCGGCCTTCGCGCAGTCGATCGAGGCCGGCATGATGTTGCCGCCACCAGTTGCCGCGCGCTTCAAGGCCGCGAGCGCATCCTGCACCGCGCGCGTGTCGCGCTGCGCGCGCCAGGCTTTCAGCCGCTCGATCTGGTCGCGCTCGGCGTCCTCCGACACGGTGAGGATCGTCTCGACGCCGCCGGTCAGCGGCGACGGCTCGGTCTCGGTATATTTGTTGACGCCGACCACGGTCTGCTCGCCGCGCTCGATGGCCTCTAACCGCGCGGTGTTCGATTCGACGAGCTGCTGCTTCATGTAGCCCGACTCGACTGCGGCGACGGCGCCGCCCATCTCCTCGATGCGTTTGAGCTCGTCCCTCGCTTCGCGCTTGAGCGCGTCGACCTTGCGCGCGATCTCGGCCGAGCCATCGAAGATGTCGCCGTATTCCAGGAGATCGGTTTCGTAAGCGAGGATCTGCTGCATGCGCAACGACCACTGCTGGTCCCAGGGCCGCGGCAGGCCGAGCGCCTCATTCCAGGCCGGCAATTGCACGGCGCGGGCGCGCGCCTTCTTTGACAGCGTGACGGCAAGCATCTCGATCAGGATGCGCGTCACGTTGTTCTCGGCTTGCTGTTCGGTCAGCCCCAGCGAGTTGACCTGCACGCCGTAACGGAACAGCCGTTGTTTCGGATCGGCAACGCCATAACGCTCGCGCGTGATCTCGTCCCACAGGTCGACGAAGGCGCGCATCTTGCAGACTTCGGTGATGAAACGCAGCCCGGCATTCACGAAGAACGAGATGCGGCCGACCACCTCGCAGAACTGGTCGTGATCGACTTCGCCCGAGGCCTTTACCGTGTCGAGCACGGCGATCGCGGTGGCGAGCGCGAAGGCGAGCTCTTGCACCGGCGTCGCACCCGCTTCCTGCAGGTGATAGCTGCAGACGTTCATCGGATTCCACTTCGGCAATTCCGACGTGGTGAAGATCGCGATGTCCTTGATCAGCCGCAGCGACGGCTTCGGCGGAAACACGTAGGTGCCGCGCGAGAGATATTCCTTGATGATGTCGTTCTGGATGGTGCCGGTGAGCGAGGTGCGCGGCGCGCCCTGTTCGTCGGCGACCGCGATGTAGAGCGCCATCAGCCACGCCGCCGTGGCGTTGATGGTCATCGACGTGTTCATCGACGCGAGCGGGATGCCGTCGAACAGCGCGCGCATGTCGCCGAAATGCGAGATCGGCACGCCGACCTTGCCGACCTCGCCCTTCGCCAGCACGTGGTCGGCGTCGTAGCCGGTCTGCGTCGGCAGATCGAAGGCGACCGACAGGCCGGTCTGCCCCTTGGTCAGGTTCTTCCGATAGAGGGCATTCGAATCCTTCGCCGTCGAATGGCCGGCGTAGGTCCGGAAGATCCAGGGTTTGTCGCGTTTCGGCGCGCTGTCCGTCATCGTCGCCACCCATGCATCGCGGCAGGGTGACGCCTTTCTTGCTGCGTTGCAATATGGATTTGGCGGAGCGAAAAACCGGGCTCTCACTCGGCCGCAAGTGGCGCCGCAAGGGTGGGCAAGCGGGTCTCGCCGACGAGGCGGTTCGCAATGCAGGTGGCGGCTGCGATCGCACCGATGGCAACCGCGATGCCGGCAAAGATGTCGACGAAATAGTGGCCTCCGACCACCGGCGCCGCCAGCACCATCATGACGTTGGCGACGGCGGCGACCGGCCCGAGCCAGCGCACCGGCCAAAGCGCCCAGAGATAGAGCACGGCCGAAGCCGCGTGGAAGCTCGGGAAGGTGACCAATCCTGCGAGCGAGCGGAACGACATCTCGCGCAGTGTGCCGTTCCGCACCAGCGGCAGGTCGTGCAACTGGCTGAGATATCCTCCCGGCGTGAAGACGTCCGGATCGAAACGCACGTGCAGGAGCTTGTACGTGCCGATCGCCGGCACGAATGCCGATATGATCGTGGTCGCGATCAATGCGATGGCGAAGGCGAGGGTGAAGACCTGCAGGCGCCGGTAGCGTTCGGTCCAGCCGAGCGCGATCGGTACGCCAAAAACAGGGCAGCCAATCAAACTGTAACTCCACACGGCCGCCGCCAGCAGCGCATGATGGGTGTAGAAGAAATTGTAATAGGCGACCCAGTCGAGATGCAGCGCGCCGTCGACCGCATGCAGCACAGTGTCCTGCAACGGCAGGTCGGCGGAGGCGGCGATATAGGTGAGCGGGGTCATCACCGCCGGGATCAGGAGCATCTGACCGGTGGCGCCGAGCGTGAAGATAACGAACGGATCGCGCTGCTGCGAATGCCGCAAATGGTAATACGTGTACCCTGCATAGCCGCCGATGACCGCGACCGGCAGCAGCGCGCTCACCGGTTCGATCCAGAAGGGCGTCACCGCCAACACCGCAACAAGCGTCGCAGTCATGGCCCCCAGCACGCGCCAGTTACAGACAAATAGCCGCCAGGCCGCCGCTTCTTCTGGCGTCGTCATTCCCACTGCCCCCGAACGTCGGTTGCGGACATCGGCAAGCTAGCGGGAAAAGACTTAATAACAATCAAAGATTGTATTTTTTGGTAGTCTAACGTCGCGGATACCACCGCGCGATGGAGCCGGTGCACCGCCGAAGCCTATATTGCAACGCAGCAACGGTTGCGTCAGACTTGGCCAACAGGTCAGGGAGACAGGCAATGCCGGCTGCCCCTCTTCGAAAAGTTGCTGCGTTGAAGGACCTTTACGGGATCGGCGAAATCCCGCCCCTCGGTCATGTTCCCGAGAAGATGCACGCCTGGGTCATCCGCCAGGACCGGCACGGGCCGCCGGAGACGTCGTTCCAGCTCGAGGTGGTGCCGACCTGGGCGATCGCCGAGGACGAGGTCCTCATCCTCGTGATGGCCGGCGGCGTCAATTACAACGGCATCTGGGCGGGGCTCGGCCAGCCGATCACGCCCTTCAATGTGCACAAGCAGCCCTTCCACATTGCCGGCTCCGACGCGTCCGGCATCGTCTGGGCGGTCGGCGCGAAGGTGCACCGCTGGAAGGTCGGCGACGAAGTCATCGTCCACTGCAATCAGGACGACGGCGACGACGAGGAGTGCAATGGCGGCGATCCGCTGCTCTCGACCTCGCAGCGCATCTGGGGCTACGAGACGCCGGACGGTTCGTTCGCGCAGTTCTGCCGCGTGCAGTCGCGGCAATTGATGGAAAAGCCGAAGCACCTGACGTGGGAGGAGGCGGCCTGCTACACGCTGACGCTCGCCACCGCCTATCGCATGCTGTTCGGTCATTCACCGCACACGCTCAAGCCCGGCGACAACGTTCTGGTGTGGGGCGCTTCGGGCGGCCTCGGCGTGTTCGGCATCCAGCTCGTCGCGGCGTCGGGCGCCAACGCCATCGGCATCGTGTCCGACGAGTCGAAGGTTGACTACGTGATGAACCTCGGCGCCAAGGGCGTCATCAACCGCAAGGACTTCAAGTGCTGGGGCCAGTTGCCGCAGGTCAACTCGGCCGAATTCAACGACTGGGCCAAGGAAGCGCGCCGCTTCGGCAAGGCGATCTGGGACATCACGGGCAAACGTGACGTCGACATCGTGTTCGAGCACCCGGGCGAACAGACCTTCCCGGTCTCGTGCATGGTGGTGAAGCGCGGCGGCATGGTCGTGTTCTGCGCCGGCACGACGGGCTTCAACATCACCTTCGACGCGCGCTACGTCTGGATGCGGCAGAAGCGCATCCAGGGCTCGCACTTCGCGCATCTCAAGCAGGCCTCGCTCGCCAACCGCTTCGTGCTCGAGCGCCGCATCGATCCGTGCCTGTCGAAGACCTTCGCCTGGGCGGACATCCCGAAGGCGCACACGATGATGTGGAAAAACCAGCACCCGCCCGGCAACATGGCGGTGATGGTCAACGCGCCGTCGACCGGTCTGAAGAGCTTCGAGGACGTGCTCGAGGTCGCGGGCGGCGGAGCCTGACCAGCGCCTTCAGCGGCTCGAGGCGGCGGCGGGCGCGGCATCCGCATCCATGATGCCGGCCGCCGACGGCGCCAGCTTCAGATTGCGGCGGAAGCCCTGCAGCGGCCGTTCGATCAGCAGATGGCTCATGGTCGCTGCCAGGAAGGCGATCGCCAGCACCAGCGGCACGCTTTCGAACCACGGTAGCCTATCCCTGAAGAACACCGCGGCGGGGTAGTGCCAGAGATAGAGGCCGTAGGAGAGGACACCCGTCGCGACCAGCGGCGGGGCCGACAGCATGCGGCTGACCCACGACTCCGGCGCGGCGGCCGCGATCAGCGCTGCGGCGGCGGCGAACTGCGCGAGCGTCATGGTCCATTCGATAGCGCCATCGATGTGCCAGCCCCCAAGCGTAAGCGCCAGCAACAATGCGCCAGTCGCGAGGATGCCGGACAGGTTGGCAAGCCGCTTCGGCACGTGGTCGCCCGTCCCGAGCAGCGTCGCCATCAACGCGCCCAGCATGAGGCCGGCCATGCGAGTATCGAAACGGAAATAGGTCTCCGGCCAATCTGACACATCGTCGTACCAGATCATGCGCCAGGCCGTCGCCGCAACGAAAAGGCCGAACAGGGCCGCGGGACGCCAGCGCGCCGGCAGCCGCAGCAAGCCGAGCAGGGCAAGTGGCCACAGCAGATAGAAGTGCTCTTCCACCCCCAGGGACCACGTGTGCTGCACGATATGCGGCAATTGCAAGAATGCGCGCGCATAATCCGAGATATAGAACGCGGCTACAAGCGCGTCGCGAACGTGCCACCACAGGTCGAACTGCGGCCAGAGGATCGGCCCGACCACGAGATAGGCGGCGAGCAGCGCCAGCAAGGGCGGGGTGAGCCTGAGATAACGGCGCAGATAGAAGCGCGGAAGATCGATGCTGCCACTGCTCGTGTGCTCGTCGATCAGCAGGCGCGTGATCAGATAGCCGCTGAGGACGAAGAACAGGTCGACGCCATAGAAGCCGCCCTCGAAGCCGGGAATGCGGCAATGATCGGCGACGACAAGCAGCGCTGCGATCGCCCGCATCCCGTCGAGGGCCGGGTTGTATCGTAGTGAGGACGACAAACGAAAACCCCCCGCACCGGCCAGTGTCGTGAAACGCCCGGCCGAGGCACTTGGCGTTCCGTGCAGATCGCGCGGAAGCCTTGGCCGCCCACTTAGAGGTAAAGCTTTAAAGATTTCCCGGCACCGATCGAGCGAATTTGATTAAATCGGATTAGGGAAGGCGGTTGCGCCGGCCATCCCTTCAGTGCGGGGTTGTGTTGGTTGGCGACTGACCGGCCGGCGGGCTCGAGCAGCCGCACCGGCTAGAGCGCGACCAGCTCGCCGTGGGCGCGCGCCGACGCATCGTGCACGTTGAGCCGGCGGCCGAGGAACTGCTCCGCGGCATCGAAGGAGTCGTTCATCACGCTGAAATAGACAACCTTACCGTTGCGATAGCGCACGATGTGCGCGACGCGGTGCGATATCACGCGTCCGTTCTCGTGCAGTTGCGACGTGATGCGGCCGAACATTGCGCTCGAATCGCCGTCGACCAGCAGATGCTCGATGTCGACGCGCTTCACGGCGATAAGCTGAGGCACCAGGCGGGCGAAGCGCTCGGTCACGGCATCCTTGCCGCGCCAAAAGCCACAGATACTGATCGCTTCGGCCGGGCCGGTGACGTGCCATTCGACGTCGTCGTCGAGGATCGCACCGATCTGGTGCGGATCGCGCGAGACATAGGCCCGATAAAAGGCCTCCACCGTGGCACGAGAGACAGGCTCGGTCATCGTAAGGCTCCCCGCGATCATTGAGCCCTGTCGACGTTGACATTGTCTTACCGCGGTCCGCATTCGCGCGACACGATTATGCAAATGCAGATGGTTGGGTTAGTTCGATTTCAACCGGCGGTCGGGTGCTTTTCGATGCCGATGCGCACCTTGACGATGGTCGAATTCAATTCCGCGCCGAACACGAAGATCGAGGCGCAGACGTAAAGGAAGACCAGCGCCACCATCGCCGACGCCAGGCCCGCATACATCGACACGTAGGCGAAGGCGTATTCGGCCAGATAGCGTCCGAACACGGCGCCGGCGAGCAGCCACAGCAGCAAGGTGGCGACAATGCCCGGTGTGATTTCGCCGAGCGTGCGGCGGCCGGCGGGTAGCCACGTATGGATGACCGCCAGTGCGATGACCAGCACCATGGCCGCCACGGCATAACGGACGAAGGTGATGATGCCGCTGAACGGCTGCACCTGGGGCGCGAACAGTACCAGACGGTCCCACAACAGCGGCGCCAGGACCACGAGGAAGGAGAAGGCGAGGATGGCGACCGCACCGATCAGCACGTAGAGGATGGATTCCAGCCGCAGCAGCCACCACGGCCGGCGCTCCGCCATGTCGTAGGCGCGGTTGAGCCCGATGCGCAGGCTCTCCACGCCGCTCGATGCGAAGTACAGCGCGAACAGCACGCCGAAGGTGAGCACGTCGCCGCGCGCGTTGGTCAACACGCCGGTGATGTCGTCCGAGATCGGGCCCGCCACCTGCGGCGGCCAGGCCTCGAGCAGGATGTGCGCAGCCTCGTCGGCAAGATCCTTCGAGCCGAAGAAGAAGGCGGCGAGCGTCGTGACCACGATCATGAAGGGAAACATGGCCATCAAGGTCGACAGCGCGATGTGACTGGCGATGGCCCAGCCGTCGTCGGCGAGGAAATGCAGGAAGGCGCCGTAGGTCACGCGCCAGGAAAGCTTCAGGTAATACAAAGGACGGCTCCGGGGCCTGCCGCTTTCAGATCGGGCATCCCCGCGATATTTGCAAGAGCGGCGTCAGGCCGCCTGCACATCGTGCAGGAACTGACGGACATCGCCTTCCAGGCTCTCCGCTTCGACCGCGACCGCGTCGGCCAGCGCCTTCACGCTCGCCGCTGTCGCACGCGCGTCGGTGGAAACGCCGGCGACTCGCGCCATCGCCTCTGCGCCGCTGCGCGCCTCGCCCGAGGCACGGTGGACGCCTTCGGCGATCACCGCCACCGCCGAATTCTGCTGGTCGACCGTGGCGGCGACCGAGGTCGCCTTGCTCGCCATATCGCCGATGATGAGGTTGACCTGCTCGATCGCCTGCGCCGCGTCGGCGGCGGCCGACTGGATGGCGCCGATCTGTTCGGCGATTTCCTCGGTGGCGCGCGCTGTCTGGTTGGCGAGCGACTTTACTTCCGCAGCGACCACGGCGAAGCCCTTGCCGGATTCGCCGGCGCGCGCGGCTTCGATCGTCGCATTGAGCGCCAGCAGGTTGGTCTGACCGGCGATCGCCTGGATGAGGCCGACGACCTCGCCGATGCGGGTGGCAGCGTGGCCGAGTTCGGTCATCGTTTCTACCGTGCGACGCGCTTCCGATACGGCGCGCCCGGCGACCTCGGTCGACTGCGCCGACTGGCTGGCGATCTCGGAGATGGAGGCGGCGAGCTCCTCGATCGAGCCGGCGGCGGCGCTGACGTTGTCCGACGCGGCGGCCACGCGCGCGGTGGCGTTGTCGGCCTCCGCCGAGACGACGTCCGCCGTCTTGTTGAGGTCGCTCGAGCTGATCTCGAGTTTCATCGAGGCGGAGCGCAGTTTGCCGAGCGCATTTTCCACGATGTGCTTGAACTGGCCGATGGTGGTCGAAATCGTGACGCTGCGGCGCTCGCGCTCCTCGCCGGTCTCCGCCTGCTTCCGCGCCAGCTGTTCGCGTTCGATCATCGTATCGCGGAAGACGATGACGCTGCGCGCCATCTCGCCGATCTCGTCGCGGGCTTGCGTCGCCGGGATCCGGGCGGTGGTGTCGCCGGTGGCGAGGCGCTTCATCACCGTAGCGAGCCCGCGCAGCGGTCCGGTGATGCTGCGTCCGATCAGCCAGCTGAAGCCGAGACCGAGCAGGGTCATGGCGATCCCGACGCCGATGATGCCGAACCGCGTGCGGGTCTGCGATAGGGCGAGGCGCTCGGCTGCCGCTTCCGCGGTCTGACGGGCGCGGTTGATGATTTCATCGGCGTGCGGCAGCATGCGCTGACTGTCGATGTCGATCTCGGCGCGCAGCGGCCGCACGTGATCGTCGCGCGCAATCCAGTCCTTGAACGTGTCGGCGTAGGCCTTCACCTGCTTCTCCAGCGACGACTTCATCTGCGGCGTGCCGTCGATATTGGCGAAGGTATCGGTGAAGCGCTTGTATGCGGCGAAGAAGAGCTGTTGCGTCATCTCGAACTGGTTGAGGCGATACTGCGCCTCGTAGTGACGCATAGTCAAAAGATCGATCATGAGCGCGTGCGCGTCGCTGTCGGCGAGCCACGTCATGTTCTCGTTGATGATGCGTTCGACGGCGGCGCCGGTATCGCGCAGCTTCTTGCGCGCGCCGGAATCTTCGTCGAAGCCGAGCAGATGCTGCTCGGTGACGAGGCGATCGAAATCGTCCTGCACCTGGTCGAGATCGGTCCGCAGATCGCCGATGTTCTTGTTGTAGCGCAGATCGATGGCGTCCGAGATGGTTTCGAGGCTGTGCAGCGCGACGCCCTGCGCCGCCTTGAAGGCGACCACCGCGTTCTCGGTCGGATCCGCGTTGAAGTCCTTGACAGTGAGCCGCATGCGCATCACCGCGCTCTTGAAATCGCGGCTGGCGTCGGCGAGCGTGTCCGAGTGCTGGACGATCCCGAGCGCGCCGTCGACGGCGCGTTCGCCGGCGACGTAGGTCACGCCGGTGGCGAGGAAACCGGCGACCGGGATGATCGCGAGCACGATGATCCTGGAGCGGACCGTCATCGAGGAGAGCGGCCGCGCGAGGTGACTCAGCCGGACCGGGCGTAGAGGAAACAACATGGGGCGTCGGGGTCTCGCCAGTGGCGTTCGGCACTGCTGACTTGCCTGAGCAGAAGACCGCAAAATGGTTAATTTTCCAGCAATCTGCGCGTCGGGGCCGCTAATTGAGCGGGTGCCAAGCGCCTTTTCTGGCCCCATTGCGTTTGTGCACTGCACGCGTACTGTCTTCAAGCACACACTGACTGACCGGATTCGAGGTGCCCATGGCGATCGCCGCGACCCGTCCCGCCGCCGGAAACGATCTGGCTGATCTCGCCCGAGAGGCGGTGGTCGCATTCGACGCGCTGCTCGGCGACGCGACGGCGAAGGTGCGCGAGCGGGTGGTGGTCGAGGGGCACGTGGTCAGCCGGTTGCTCGACCGCGAGCAGCGCGCGGCGCACGGGCTCGCCTGGCTGGCGACCTATGTCGAGGCGGTGCGGCAACTGGCAGGCTATGCCGAGCGTATGGCCGGGGACCGGACATTCGGCGAAATCGAGGAGCACCTCGTCCGCATCGGCATCGGCGAATACATCGCCCAGATCCTGGGCGGCATCCCGATGAGCCAAAGCGAGGTGGTGCGGCCGGCCGATCTCGGGTTGACGATGGCGCAGGTGACCGCCCGCATGACGCCGGCGGTCGAGCAGCTCGTCGCCACCGGCAACACCGCGGAGCGGCGCGCGCGCCTGGTCACGTTGGTGCGTGAGAGCCATGGCGCCACGATCGGCGTCTGCGGACTGGACGAGACCCTGGAATCGATCCGCGAGGAGATGCGCAAGTTCGCCGACAGCGAAGTGATCGCGCACGCGCAGGGCTGGCACCGCAGCAACAGCTACATTCCGCTCGAGATCATCGCGCAGATGTCCGAGCTTGGCGTGTTCGGCCTGACGATCCCCGAGGAATTCGGTGGCATGGGGCTCGGCAAGGAGTCGATGTGCGTCGTCTCCGAGGAATTATCGCGCGGCTACATCGGCGTCGGTTCGCTCGGCACCCGCTCGGAGATCGCCGCCGAACTGATCCTCGGCGGCGGCACAGAAGAGCAGAAGCGCAAGTGGCTGCCGAAAATCGCCTCGGGCGAGGTGCTGCCGACGGCGGTGTTCACCGAGCCGAACACCGGCTCCGATCTCGCCTCGTTGAAGACGCGCGCCGTGCGCGAGGGCAACGTCTACAAGGTCTACGGCAACAAGACCTGGATCACGCATCCGGTGCGCGCCGACTTGATGACGCTCTTGGTGCGCACCAACCCGAAGGAGCCCGGTCACCGCGGCCTGTCGATGCTGCTGGCGGAAAAGCCGCGCGGCACCGACGCCAATCCGTTCCCGGCCAAGGGCATGACCGGCACCGAGATCGAGGTGCTCGGCTATCGCGGCATGAAGGAATACGAAATCGCCTTCGACGGCTTCGAGGTAAAGGCGGAGAACCTGCTCGGCGGCGTCGAGGGCATGGGCTTCAAGCAGTTGATGCAGACATTCGAGTCGGCCCGCATCCAGACCGCGGCCCGCGCGGTCGGTGTGGCTCAGGCGGCGATGGAGCAGGCACTCGATTACGCCACCAACCGTGTGCAGTTCTCGCGGCCGATCGTCGACTTCCCGCGCGTCGCCGACAAGATCGCGATGATGGCGACCGAGATCGTGATCGCGCGCCAGCTCACCTATCACGCCGCGCGCGAGAAGGACTCCGGCCGCCGCTGCGATCTCGAGGCCGGCATGGCGAAGCTGCTCGCCGCCCGCGTTGCCTGGGCGAACGCCGACAACGCCGTGCAGATCCACGGCGGCAACGGCTTCGCGCTGGAGTTCACCGCGTCGCGGCTGCTGTGCGACGCGCGTATCCTCAGCATCTTCGAGGGCGCGGCCGAGATTCAGGCGCAGGTGATTGCGCGCCGCCTGCTCGACGGCACCAACTGACCGACAGCGAACTTAAGTCACCCTCCCGGCGTTTGATCCAAAGCAAACGTCAAGGTTCCTGGCTGGTCTAGGGTCGCGCGCAGTTGCCAAGGAGGAATGCATGTCCAGTCTGTCGATCCGCGAAGGCGAATGGGTGGTGGTGTGCGACGGCGCCAAGGCGCTGATCTTGCAGAACGCCGGCGACGCCAAGTTTCCCAACCTGAAGACCCTCGAAGTGTTCGAGCAGAAGGACCCGCCGACGCGCGAGCTGGGGACCGATAAGCCCGGCCGCACGAACGCCTCGACGGGCACCATCCGCTCATCGGTCGGCCAGACCGACTGGCATGACCAGGCCGAACAGCAGTTCCTCACCAAGCTGGCGCATCATCTCGATGCCGCCATTTCCGCCGGTAAGGCCAAGTCACTGGTGCTGATCGCCCCGCCGCGCGCGCTCGGCATGTTGCGTCCGGCCTATTCGCAAGCGCTTAAGAACGTGCTGCGCGCCGAGGTCGACAAGGACTTCGTCAAGATGCCGGTGCACGAGATCGAGAAGCATCTGACCGCCGCCTGACGTTTATCGCTGGCCCGCCACAATCGCGGTGGTATGGTCGCCGCCGTTTGCGGCGAGGGCCCGATGCGATTCGGTTCTGGCACATGGATGGGCTCTGCGCTGGCGCTTGTCGTCCTGGCGGGCGCCACGCTCTTGCCTGCCGCGCAGGCGCAGGTCGGCCGCAACGAGGCGGCGCCGAAGCCGAAGGAGCCGCCGGCGGTGCCGCTGACGCCTTCGGTGAAGGCCGATCCGATGGAGGTGCCGGGTTTCTGGGACCCGCGCCGGCGGCCGGAGCGACCGGACCTGTCGCGCATCAGCGTCATCCGATTTCTCACCGAGACCGATTATCCGCCCTTCGACTACGCCGGGCCCGACGGCGCGCCCGCCGGCTTCAACGTCGATCTGGCGCGTCTCATCTGCGAAGAGATCAAGGTGCAGTGCACGATCCAGATGCGCCGCTTCGACACCCTGATCGATTCGCTCAACAGGAATGACGGCGATGCCGTCATCGCGTCGATCGCGCCGACGCCGGACATGCGTAAGCGCGTCGACTTCTCCGATCCGTATTACCGCGTGCCGGCGCGCTTCGTGGTGCGCAAGGACTCGAAGATCGACGAGATCAGGCCGGAAGCGCTGGAAGGCAAGAAGATCGGCGTCGTCGCCGGCACCGCGCACGAGGCCTATCTCAAGGACCTGTTCACCGAGGCCGAGTTGCATCCTTATCCGACGGCGGAGGCCGCGCGCGCGGCGCTGAAGAAGGGCGAGGTCGATCTGCTGTTTGGCGACGGCATCTCGCTCGCCTTCTGGCTCAACGGTACCGACTCCGCCGGCTGCTGTGCCTTCCGCGGCGGTCCCTACATCGAGAGCCGTTTTTTCGGCGAAGGTATTGGTATCGCCGTCCGCCGCAACAACGACCTGTTGCGGCAGGCGCTGAACTGGGCACTCTTCCGCGTCTGGGAGAGCGGCCGCTTCACCGACCTTTGGCTGCGGTATTTCCCGATCAGCCCGTTTTGAAAGGCGGTCGCGCTTCCATTCCGGTGCCGACCGATTATGGTAGCGGCATCGTCAACATCAGAAAGGAGGTGATCCAGTGTCTCATTGTCTATCGCCGCAGCCGTCGGCAACCGCGACCTGGATTCTCGCCTCGGTGGGAGTCTGCGTGGCCTGAGGCCGCGCGATCCGGTCCGACGGGACTGTGGTTCGACAATGGAAGGGCCGTCCACACCGGGCGGCCCTTCTTCATTTTGCCGGGGACAACCATTTCAGCGCGCCCTCTGCCGCCGCAACGCCGGTGGCGAAGCAGGCCTGCAGCAGGTAACCGCCGGTCGGCGCCTCCCAGTCGAGCATCTCGCCGGCGGCGAATACGCCGGGCACGGCCTTCAACATGAAATGCGCATCGAGCGCGTCGAAGCTTATGCCGCCGGCCGTCGAGATCGCGGTCGCGACCGGCTGCACGCCGGTCAGATGCACCGGCACGGCCTTGATCAACGCGGCGACTTCATCGGCGCTCAATGAGGTCAAGGGACGCCCGCGCGCCGTCGTCGCTTCGTGCAGCAGCGCGGTGGCGGCCGGCGGCAGCTTGAGGGCCTTGCGCAGCACGTTCGACAACGACTGCTTGCCGCGCGGCGCGGCGAGCTTTTCGGCGAGCGCCGCCACGGCGAGATCGGGACGCAGGTCGATATGCAACGTGGCGGCGCTGTCGCGGGCGACGGCATCGCGTAGCGGCGCCGACAGCGCGTAGACGCCGCCGCCTTCGATCCCCTCGCGGGTGATGAGCGCCTCGCCGCGCACGCTGCGTTCGCCGAAGGTGAGCGCGATGCGTTTGAGCGGCACGCCTTCGAAGCGGCGCATTGCCTCCGACCACGCGACGGTGAAGCCGCAGTTGGACGGCTTGAGCGGCGCGATGGCGACGCCCCGCGCGGCGAGCAGGTCGGCCCAGGCGGCGTCGGAGCCGAGCCGCGGACAGCTGGCGCCGCCGAGCGCGAGGATGGTGACGTCGGCCTGCACAATGCTCTCACGCTCACCTTGCGCGAAGCGCAGCCGGCCGGCGCCGTCCCAGCCCAGCCAGCGATGGCGCAAGGCGAAGCGCACGCCCCTTCCGTCGAGCCTTCTCAGCCATGCGCGCAGCAAGGGCGACGCCTTCATCGCCTTCGGAAACACGCGCCCGCTGGAGCCGACGAAGGTCTCTTGCCCGAGTTCATCTGCCCAGGCGCGTAAGGTCTCCGGTGGGAAGTGCTCAATGGCGCGCGCGAGCAGCGGTTCGATGGCGCCGTAGCGCGTGAGGAAGCGGTCGCGCGGCTCGCTGTGCGTGAGGTTTAGGCCGCCACGGCCGGCGAGCAGAAACTTGCGCCCGACAGATGGCATTCGGTCATGAATCGTCACCGCGACGCCGGCGCGCGCCAGGGTCTCGGCGGCGATCAGGCCGGCCGGCCCGGCGCCGATCACGGCGGCGGTTTTGGGGGATGGTTTCGTTGCGGTGGTCACGGCCCGCAGCGTGTAGCCGGGTTTTCCCGCCCACGCCACTTGTCCCGTCATTCCAGCCGATTTGACGCCCCGGCGGCCCTTGCCTATGTGTGCGCCCGGAGGCCGAAATGTCGATCGATACCGTTCCAAGCGCGCAAGACCTGCGTTCCGTCGCCGAGAACTCGAACGCCTGGCCGTTCGAGGAGGCGCGCAAGATCGTCGCGCGGCTGAAGAAACGGCCGAAGGACGAGGTCATCTTCGAGACCGGCTACGGCCCCTCCGGTCTGCCGCACATCGGCACCTTCGGCGAGGTCGCGCGCACCACGATGGTGCGTCACGCTTTCCGCGTGCTCACCGACGACAAGATCAGGACGCGGCTCATCGCCTTCTCCGACGATATGGACGGCCTGCGCAAGGTGCCGGACAACGTGCCGAACAAGGAGTTGCTCGAGCACGACCTCGGCAAGCCGCTGACCAAGGTGCGCGACCCGTTCGGCACGCATCCCTCGTTCGGCGAGCATAACAATGCGCGCCTGCGCGCGTTCCTCGATCACTTCGGTTTCGACTACGAGTTCGCCAGCTCGACCGAGTACTACACGTCGGGCCGTTTCGACGCGGCCTTGCTGAAAGTGCTCGAACATTTCGACAAGGTGATGGGCATCATGCTGCCCAGCCTGCGCGAGGAACGGGCGGCGACCTATTCGCCGTTCCTGCCGATCGATCCGAAGACCGGCATCGTGCTGCAGGTGCCGGTGGTCGCGCATGACGCCAAGCGCGGCATGATCACCTTCGAGGACCCGGAGACGCAGGAGCGCTTCACCGTTCCGATCACAGGCGGCCGCTGCAAGCTGCAATGGAAGCCGGACTGGGCGATGCGCTGGGTGGCGCTCGGCATCGACTACGAGATGGCCGGCAAGGACCTCATCGACTCGGTCAAGCTGTCGGGCGAGATCTGCAAGGCGCTCGGCGGTCAGCCGCCGGAAGGCTTCAACTACGAACTGTTCCTCGACGAGAAGGGGCAGAAGATCTCGAAGTCGAAGGGCAACGGGCTCACCATCGACGAATGGCTGCGCTATGCCAGCCCGGAGAGCCTGTCGCTGTTCATGTACCGCGAGCCGAAGGCGGCGAAGCGGCTCTATTTCGACGTCATCCCGCGCCACGTCGACGAATATTATCAATTCCTCGACGGCTACAATCGGCAGGACACGCGCCAGCGCCTGTCGAACCCGGTGTGGCACATCCATTCCGGGCATCCACCGCAGATCGACATGCCGGTGTCGTTCCAGATGCTGCTGACGCTGGTGTCGACGTCGAACGCGGAGAACGCCGAGACTTTATGGGGCTTCATCGGCCGCTACCGGCCGGGGGTGACGGCGCAAACGCATCCCAAGCTCAACGAGCTGGTCGGCTATGCGCTGCACTACTTCCGTGACTTCGTGTTGCCGCACAAGACATTCCGTGACCCGACGGAACAGGAGCGCGCAGCGCTCGGCGATCTGCGCGATGCGTTGTCGCAGTTGCCGGCGGAAGCGACCCCGGAGGACATCCAGAACGTCGTCTACGAGGTCGGCCGCCGCGAGCCGTTCCTCGATCCGAAGAAAAAGGGCAAGGACGGCCGCCCGGGCGTGTCGCTCGACTGGTTCAATCTGCTGTACCAGGTGTTGCTCGGCCAGGAGAAGGGCCCGCGCTTCGGCTCGTTCGTGGCGCTCTACGGCTTGCAGAACACCGTCGACATGATCGACGGCGCGCTGGCGCGCTCGGCTTAGTGTTCTGACCGCGCGCTCGGCGTTCGTCATTGCGCGCTCTCCCCTCGTGGGAGAGGGCATTGAACGAGTCTCAACACACTCAGATGGGTGAGGGGCTGTTCCCCCTCACCCATTCTTTGAATTTAAAAAGCTGCGGGAGCCCTCTCCCACTGGGGAGAGGGCGAATGCGGAGTCGTTTCGCTCGCGGATGCGCCGGCTGCCTTAGCTGAACGTATCGACCGAACCGTCGATCGCCATCAGATGCAGCTCGACCTGAAGCTTCGGCTGCTTTTCGCCGACCTGCTTCTTGAACTCCATCAGCGCGGCCTTATGCGTCGCCGTCTCGGTCGCCTTGTCCTTCGCGGCCTCGGCCCCGTAGGCGATCTTCGCCGCGCCGCAGTCGCGGTGGTTCATGGCAATCACCTTCGGGATATTGTGCAGTTGGATGGAGGCCGCGAGATTGTCCCAGAAGGCCGGAGCCCAGGTCTTGAACGCGGGCGCCACCACGCCGATCGAGGCGCCGGCGAAGGTGAACTGGCTGTATTTGCCAACCATGTGCCGGCCTTCCATGTACTTGATGGTCGGCTCGGGGAAGCGCGGGTCGATGCAGGTCAAGAGCATCGCCTCGTAATTGCCCTCGGCGGCGAAGGCGAGCGGCGAAAACGCCGCCATCAGGCCGGCGCCGGCGGCGACATGCAGGAAACGCCGGCGGTCGTAGCGCGCCTGCAGCAGATCGCCGCAACACGCACAGCCTTGCGAATGCAGAAGAGTGTCGGTCATCGTCGTCCCCCCGACTTATGTTGCGGTCCGCCGTCGCATGACGGCGGCAGAAAGTTCAGCGGCTCACTGGCTCGCCCACAGGATGCGCGCCATCCAGTCGATCTCGTTGACCGGGAAGGTGCGGTCGCGGTGCTCGGCGTTGAGCGACTTGAGCTCGATCGTCTTGGTCGTGCGCTTGCGCAGTTCCTTGACCATCACCTCGCCGTCGCGGGTCTTCACCACGATGCGGTCGCCTTTGCGGATCTGGCTGGACGGCGAGACGATGACGATGTCGCCCGGCCGGTAAGTCGGCTTCATCGACTCGCCGGCGATCTTGAGCGCATAGGCCTGTTCGTCGGTGACGTGCGGCAATTCGATCTCGTCCCAGCCCTTGCCGACCGGGAAACCGGAATCGTCGAAGTGCCCGCCTTCGCCGGCCTGCGCAAACCCGATCATGGGCACTGTGCTGATCACCGGCTTCACGCCGTCGGTAATCAGGGTCACGAAGGTGTCGACCTTGGTGTTGGTCGCAGCCAGCGCCTTGGCGACCGACTCGGTCGAGGGCCAGCGCTGGCGCCCCTCCGGGGTGATTCGCTTCGACTTGTTGAAGGTGGTGGGATCGAGGCCGGCCTTCTTCGCCAGCCCCGAGGCGGTCAACTTATTGCGTGCCGCCAGGCGGTCGAGCGCATTCCAGATCTGAGCGTGGGTCAACATGCGATAACGCCGCGCAGGCGCGCGGTCCCTCGTGGCAGGACAGGATTCGCTTGTAGGAAATATAACCTCAGAACGTCCGCTGGCAAGCGATTTCTGTGCGCGGCGCCTTGAATCGGCCCCGGCGCGCCCATAGGGTCCGGCCGCATCCCGCCTGGAGCCGAATTGTGATCGGTCTGTTCGACCGCCTGTCCCGCCCGCTGTTGCGCGCCCTCGACCCCGAGGATGCGCACAATCTCACGCTGAAGGCGCTTCGCCTGGTCCCGGTGGGGCGCGCGGCCGCCGACCCGCCGGAGCTCGCGGTGCGCGCCTTCGGCCTGAATTTCCCCAATCCGGTCGGTATCGCGCCCGGCTTCGACAAGGGCGCCACGGTGGCCGACGCGCTGCTGCGTCTCGGTTTCGGCTTCGTCGAGATCGGCACCGTCACGCCGCGCGCCCAGCCGGGCAATCCGCGGCCGCGCCTGTTCCGGCTCGAGGCCGACCGCGCGGTCATCAACCGCCTCGGCTTCAACAGCGAGGGGGCGCCGCCGGTCCTGGCGCGGCTCGCGGCGCGCGCCGGCAACGGCGGCATCGTCGGCGTCAACATCGGCGCCAACAAGGATTCCGCCGACCGCACCGAGGACTATGTGCGGCTGATCGACACCTTCGCCGCGGTGGCGAGCTATTTCACGCTCAACGTGTCCTCGCCGAACACGCCGGGCCTGCGCAACCTGCAGCAGGTCGAGGCGCTCGACGATCTGCTCGGGCGCGTGCTCGATGCACGCGAGAAGGTGCGCGCGCGCGTCGGTCCGACCCCGGTGCTCCTGAAGATCGCACCCGATCTCACGCTTTCCGACCTCGACGACGTCGTCGGCGTCGCCCGCAAGCATGGCGTCGACGGCATGATCGTCGGCAATACCACGATCTCGCGGCCGCCCTCGCTGCGCGACCGGGCGACGGCGAAGGAGACAGGCGGCCTCTCCGGGCGGCCGCTGTTCAAGCTGTCGACGCGGATGCTGGCGGAAACCTTCGTGCGCGCCGAAGGCGCCTTTCCGCTGATCGGCGTCGGCGGCATCGATTCGGGCCCGGCGGCGATCGCCAAGATCAAGGCCGGCGCGACCCTGGTGCAGGTCTACAGCGGACTGGTCTATCGCGGCATCGGCCTGCTCACCGAGATCAAGTCGGACCTCGCCGCCGCGCTCAAGCGCGGCCACCGCAACTCGCTGGCCGAAATGGTCGGCGTCGACGCCGCGGAAATGACGGCGGAGAGCTGGCCGGCCTAGCGTCCGCGCGAGCCGTTGACCAGCCGCATGATCAGCCAGATCGGGATCACGATCACGGCGCCGAGCAGGAAATAGCGCCACAGCCAGCGGAAGGCGTCGAAGCCCATGTTCCAGAACCAGCGGATCAACCGCTCGGCGCTGCGGACGATGTCGAAGGGATCGAGCCCGAGCGCGGCGAGGATAACGCCGACGAGGACCGAGGCGAGGATCAGCCGTCCGAGCACCGCCAGCGGCGAGCCCCCAAGCCACCGCGCCACCTGATTGTCGGCCATCGTCGAGTCCCTCCGAGCGGATGAGACGTGGCGCGAGTCTGTGTTCCGGTCAAGGCGCATCCGTCCGTCCTTTTTCGATCATCCGCTCCAGCGTCTCCAGCCGGTCGGCCTCGCCCGGCGGCTTGTCCCAGCGCAGCCGGTTGATGCGCGGGAAGCGCATGGCGATGCCGGACTTGTGCCGGGTCGAGCGCTGCAGGCCTTCGAAGGCGACCTCGAGCACGAGGCCTTGCGTCTTCTCGTGCGTCACCTCGCGCACCGGGCCGAAGCGTTCGACGGTGTTGCGGCGGACGAAGCGGTCGATCTCGATCAATTCCTCGTCGGTGAAGCCGAAATAGGCCTTGCCGACCGGCACGAGCTCGTCGCTGCCGTTCCAGACGCCGAAGGTGTAGTCGGAATAATAGGACGAGCGCTTGCCGTGGCCGCGCTGCGCGTACATCAGCACTGCGTCGACGATCATCGGATCGCGCTTCCACTTCCACCACGGCCCTTTCGGCCGGCCGGGCACGTAGGGCGCGTCGCGGCGCTTGAGCATGACGCCCTCGACCGCCTCGGCATCGGCGCCCGCGCCGGCGGAAGCCGGATCGGCGCGCGCGGCGGTGAGCTCGGCCCACGTCGCGAACGGCACCAGAGGCGAGATATCGATGCGCCGGTCGTCGAGCCTGGCGATGAACGCTTCGAGCCGCTGCCGTCGTTCGGCGAAGGGCAAATCGCGCAGATCGGCATCGCCGTCCGCGAGCAGATCGTAGGCGCGCAGGTGCGCCGGAAATTCGGCGATGAGCTTCGGCGTCACCGCCTTGCGGTTCAGACGCTGCTGCAACACGTTGAACGACTGCACGCGCTTGTCGCGCATGATCAGCAGCTCACCGTCGATCGCCGCCGGCAACGCCAGCGACTGCAGCAGGTCCGGAAAGCTTTTGGAAATGTCCTCGCCGGTGCGCGAATAAAGCCGCGCGACGATGTCGCCGTGCTCGTCGGTGCCGGCCACCGCCTGCACGCGGATGCCGTCCCATTTCCATTCCGCAGAGAAATCGTGCGCGGTCAGCGCCGTGAAGTCGGTGTCCTCGATCGCATGCGCCAGCATCGGCGGCCGGAATGGCGCTGGATCGCGCGTCGCCGGCTTCTCGCCGCGGCCTTCGAGCCAGGCAAACAATTCGGTGTAAGGCGGCGCGAGGCCGGGCCACAGCAGTTCGACCTCGTCCGGCGCCTTGTCGCCGAGCGAGGCGGCCGCGGTCTTGGCGAGCCGCGCCGAGACACCGATGCGCAACGCGCCGGTGACGAGCTTCAACAGCGCCCAGCGGCCGGTCTCGTCGAGGCCGTCGAGCCAGCGCGCAATCTGCCCCGGCAGTTGCGCCTTGCCGAGCGTGCCCAACGTCTCGACGACGTCGGTGAGGGTGGGGGCTTTTTGTTCCCCTCCCTCCGCGAGCGAAGCGAGTGGTGGGGAGGGGTCGGGGGTGGGGGGTACGATGCTGGAATTGAGAGAAGAGCCCCCCACCCCTAGCCCCTCCCCACCGCTGCGCGGGGAGAGGGGAACGCGCTCTGCATGTTGCGCCGGCCACATCAGCGCCACGGTCTCCGACAGATCGCCGACGTAATCGTAGGACAGCGCGAACAGCGCCGGATCGGCGCGCTCCATGATCAGCGCGCGGATCATGCCGGCCTTGGCGTGCCTGAACGTGAGCGCGCCGGTGAGCGCCGCGAGCGCCCAGCCGCGCTCGGGATCGGCGGTCGTACGCAGATAGTCGGCGATCAGCCGCAATTTGGCATTGCGGCCGGGCTCGTAGGCGAGGCGGTCGAGCAGCTCGGCGAACTTGTTCATGCGCCGCTCTCGCCCTGCGCCGCCGGCTCATGCTCTTCCTCATCGCCATAGCCGACGATGTCGAGCGGCCGCGCCTTCAGGCCCCGCGACGTGCACCAATGCACCAGCGCGTCCTCCTGGCCGTGCGTCACCCACACTTCCGACGCGCCGGTGGTGGCGATGGTCGCGGTGAGGCCGTCCCAGTCGGCGTGATCGGAGATGACCAGCGGCAGGGTGACGCCGCGCTGGCGGGCGCGGGCGCGCACGCGCATCCATCCGGACGCAAAAGCGAACACCGGGTCGGGAAAGCGCCGCGACCACAGGTCGCCCATGGCGCTCGGCGGGCACAAGGTGATGTGGCCGGCGAGGTCGGCCTTCTTGGCGCCGCGCACCAGCTCGAGCGGGCCGAGCGGGATGCCCTGTTGCTCGTAATAGCGCGTGATCTTCTCCATGGCGCCGTGCAGGTAGATCGTCTTGTCGTATCCGGACCTCCGGATGAGCGCGATGACCCGCTGCGCCTTGCCGAGCGAGTAAGCGCCGACGAGGTGCGCGCGCTCGGGAAACAGCGCCACCGAGTGCAGGAGCTTGGCGATCTCGCCTTCGGCGTCGTGATGGCGGAACACCGGCAGGCCGAAGGTTGCCTCGGTGATGAACACGTCGCACGGCACGAGCTCGAACGGCGCGCAGGTCGGGTCGGGCACGTCCTTGTAGTCGCCGGAGGCCACGATGGTCATGCCGCCGCAGGCGACGCGGATCTGCGCCGAGCCGAGCACGTGGCCGGCGGGGTGGAAGCTCACTTGCGTGCCGTCGAGTGACAGTTTCTCGCCGTAGCGGACGACTTGCGTCGAGCCGGCGAAGTTCACGCCGTAGCGCAGGCGCATGATGTCGAGCGTCTCCTGCGTCGCCAGCACGGCGCCATGGCCGGCCCGCGCGTGGTCGGAATGGCCGTGCGTAATCAGGGCCTTCTCGACCGGCCGGGTCGGATCGATGTGGAAGCCGCCGGGCTTGCAGCAGACCCCGGACGGGGTCGGCACGAGGATGTCTTCGGGACGCATCGCCTATAAATAGGCACGATGCCGGCCGATGGAATTGGCCGGAACTCATGCAAGGACACCCGTGGCCGACGTCCGCCTGCCGACGCCCGTTTCCTCGGGCGACCTGATCCTCGATCGCCGCTTCGAATGGGCGCGCGAGAGCTTCGCCGCGGGCGATGCGACCGCGGTGTCGGAGTTGTTGGGCGAGGTGGTGCAATCGGCGCCGCGCTTTGCCCCGGCCTGGTTCCTGCTGGCGGAGGCGCGCGAGGCGCTAGGTGACCGTACCGGTGCGATCGCCGCGTTCCGCACGGCGCTCGCTGCCGACGATTCTGACCGGCAAGGCGCGGCGGTGCGGCTCGCCCGGCTCGGCGCGCTGCCGCCGGTCGCCATGCCGACCGCCTATATTCGCTCGCTGTTCGACGGCTATGCCGCCGGCTTCGAGGAGGCGCTGGTCGGCCGGCTCGGCTATCGCGGACCGGAACTGCTGATCGGTGCGCTGGCGCGCGCCGGCACGCTGACCAGCTTCGGCAGCGTGCTCGATCTCGGCTGCGGCACGGGCCTCGCCGGCGTTGCCATCAAGCCGCACGCGCAGCAGCTCACCGGTGTCGACCTGTCGTCGCGCATGCTCGAAGCGGCGCGCGGGAAGGGCGTGTACGATCGCCTCGCCGAAACGGAATGCATGACCTTCCTGCGCGAGGAAGCAGTCACCGGCGCGCGCCACGATCTCATCCTCGCCGCCGACGTGTTCATCTATTTTCACGAATTGATGCAGGTGCCGCGCTTCGCCGTGCCGGTGATGGCGCCGGGGGCGCTGATCGCGTTCAGCGTCGAGACCCATGACGGCGACGGCGTCATCCTGCGCGACACGCTGCGCTACGCGCATGGCGAGGCGCATGTGCGCCACGCGCTCAAGCAGGGCGGCTTGCAGCTCGTGTGTCTTCAGTCCGCGCCGGCGCGCAATGAGAAGGGCGAGCCGGTGCCGGGCCTCGTCGTTGTCGCGCGAGCGCCGTCCTGACATGGCCCTGCCCGATCCCCTCGAGGCGACATCGCCGCTCTTGCCGGACATCTTCCGGCGCTGGTTCGTCTCGCGCGGCTGGACGCCGCGCGCGCACCAGCTCGAGCTATTGGCCAAGGCGGAGCAAGGACGTTCGGTCCTGCTGATCGCGCCGACCGGCGGCGGCAAGACGCTGGCGGGTTTTTTGCCGACGCTCGTAGAGTTGTACGAACAAAATTCATCGCACGCACAGCGCGTTCCCCTCCCCCCGCGTAGCGGCGGGGAGGGGTTAGGGGTGGGGGGCTCTTCTTCTTTGGCGCGCGCTGCACCCCCCACCCCCGACCCCTCCCCGCCATTCGCTGCGCGAATGGGGGGAGGGGAGAAGAAAAGAATGCTCATCTCCACCGGCCGCGGCATCCGCCGCGAGGGCGGACTGCACACGCTCTATATCTCGCCGCTGAAAGCGCTGGCGGTCGACATCGCGCGCAACCTCGAGACGCCCGTGCGCGACATGAACCTGCCGGTGCGGCTGGAGACGCGCACCGGCGACACGCCAGCCTCGAAACGGCAGCGGCAGCGTCGCGATCCGCCCGACATATTGCTCACCACGCCCGAGCAACTCGCGCTGCTGCTCGCCAGCGCCGACGCCCCTTATCTGTTCGGCTCGCTCAAGCGCGTCGTGCTCGACGAACTGCATTCGCTCGTCACCTCGAAGCGCGGCGATCTCCTCTCGCTCGGTCTCGCACGGCTGCATGCACTCGCGCCCGGCCTGACCACCGTCGGGCTCTCCGCGACGGTGGCCCAGCCCGACGACCTGCGTCGCTTCCTGATGCCGCAGCCGCTTTCCGGCGAGCGTCTCGCCGATATCGTTATCGGCCAGGCCGGCGCGCAGCCGCACGTCGCGATGCTCGACACCGCCGAGCATCTGCCCTGGGCCGGGCATTCGGCGCGTCACGCGCTGACCGAAATCTACGAGTTGATCAAGACGCACCAGACCACGCTCGTCTTCGTCAACACGCGCAGTCAGGCGGAATTCCTGTTCCAGGAGCTGTGGCGCGTCAACGACGACAATCTCGCCATCGCCCTGCATCACGGCTCGCTCGACGTGGCGCAGCGGCGCAAGGTCGAGGACGCGATGACCGCCGGCAAATTGCGCGCGGTGGTTTGCACCTCGTCGCTCGATCTCGGTGTCGACTGGGGCGACGTCGATCTCGTCGTCAATGTCGGCGCGCCGAAGGGCTCGTCGCGCTTGTTGCAGCGGATCGGCCGTTCCAATCACCGCCTCGACGAGCCGTCGCAGGCGGTGCTCGTTCCCGCCAACCGCTTCGAAGTGCTCGAGTGCCGTGCCGCGCTCGATGCGGTCGCCGAGAACGCGCAGGACACGCCGCCGCTGCGCACCGGCGCACTCGACGTGCTGGCGCAGCATGTTCTCGGACGCGCCTGCGGCGAGCCATTCTTCGCCGACGACGTTTATGCCGAGGTGCGCGCCGCCGCACCTTATGCCTCGCTCGCGCGCAGCGACTTCGACGCCGCGCTCGATTTCGTCGCCACCGGCGGCTACGCGCTGAAGGCCTATGAGCGTTTCGCCAAGATCAGGCAGGGCAAGGACGGCAAGTGGCGCATCACGCATCCGCGCGTGGCGCAGCGCTATCGCATGAATGTCGGCACCATCGTCGAGGCCGACATGATCAAGGTGCGGCTGGTGCGCGCGCGCCGGTCCGGCGCCATGATCCCGCGCGGCGGCCGGCTGCTCGGCGAGGTCGAGGAATATTTCATCGAGACGTTGACGCCGGGCGACACCTTCGTCTTCGCCGGCGAAATTTTGAAATACGAAACATTGGTCGAGGACGAGGTCTACGTCTCGCGCTCGAACGCCACCGATCCGAAGGTGCCGGCCTACGAGGGCGGCAAGTTCCCGCTGTCGACCTATCTCGCCGCGCGCGTGCGCGCGCTGCTGGCGACGCCGGACGCCTGGCGCGGCCTGCCGCAACAGGTGCGCGAATGGTTGGAGATCCAGGAATGGCGGTCGCTGCTGCCGAAGGCCGGCGACCTGCTGGTCGAGACCTTCCCGCGCGGCGGCAAATATAATCTCGTCTGCTATCCGTTCGAGGGTCGGCTCGCGCACCAGACGCTCGGCATGCTGCTGACGCGGCGGCTCGAGCGCGCGCGCATGAAGCCCTTGGGCTTCGTCGCCAATGAGTATGCGCTCGCCGTGTGGGGTCTCGGCGATCTGGCCTTGCGCATCGCGCGCGGCGAGCTGTCGCTCGCGCAACTGTTCGGAGAGGACATGCTCGGCGACGATCTCGAGGAGTGGCTTGCCGAGTCGGCGCTGATGAAGCGCACGTTCCGTTCCTGCGCCATCATCGCCGGGCTGATCGAGCGCCGGTTCCCCGGCGAGGAGAAGTCGAAGCGGCAGCTCACGATCTCCACCGATCTCGTCTACGACGTGCTGCGCAAGCACCAGCCCGATCATCTGCTGCTGCGTGCGGCGCGCGCCGACGCCGCGTCGGGCCTCCTCGACATCAAGCGGCTCGGCGACATGCTCTCGCGCATCCGGGGCCGAATCGTGCACAAAGCGCTGGACCATGTCTCGCCGCTCGCGGTTCCGGCGCTGCTGGAGATCGGCCGCGAAACCGTCTATGGCGAGGCGTCCGACGCGCTTCTCGCCGAAGCCGCCGACGAGCTGATCAAGGAGGCGATGAGTTGAGTTTTTCTCCCGTTCATTCCCGCGAAAGCGGGAATCCAGAACTGACTGGGTCCCCGCTTTCGCGGGGACGAACGGATCATGCTGTCGTCGTCGCTGGAACTTCGCTCGTCGCCGACCCCGCCGGCGCGCTGTACTGGCCGAAGCACGGCCTGCTCGCCATTGCCGACCTGCATCTGGAGAAGGGCTCGAGCTTCGCCGCGCGCGGCCAGTTGCTGCCGCCCTACGACACCGCGGTCACGCTCGCCAGGCTGACGCAACTGGTGATGCGCTATGCGCCGCGCGTGGTCGTCGCGCTCGGCGACAATTTCCATGACGGCGGCGGGCCGGCGCGCATGCTGAACGAGGATCGCGCGGCGCTGTCGGCGCTGCAGCGCGGGCGCGAGTGGATCTGGATCACCGGCAACCACGATCCGGAACCGGCGGACGGCATCGGCGGCGCATTCCACGAACGCTTCACGCTCGGCGCGCTCGCGTTCCGCCATCTGCCCGGCAACGGCGTCGGCGAAATCTGCGGCCACCTGCATCCGTCGGCGCGCATCGCGCATCGCGGCCGCTCGGTGCGCCGCCGCTGCTTCGCCGCCGATGAAACGCGTCTCGTGATGCCCGCCTTCGGCGCCTTCACCGGCGGCCTCAACATCCGCGACGCGGCCTTCGCCGACCTGTTCGGCACGCTCAAGTTCACCGCGCACATGCTCGGCGACGATCGGCTCTATGCCTTCACCGCCAGGCGGTGTCTGCCGGATTGATCAGGCCGCCTTGCTCGGCCGTACGCTGTTGCAGAAATCGGCGATCAATTCCGCGACCTTGCGCGCCGCCGGGCTCGCGCTCTCCGACACCACCAGCGCGATCTCCGTCATGTCGATCGGCGCAAAGCCGTCCGTCTCGACGATGCGGTGCTCCGGCGTGACGGCGAGGTCGGGCAATATGGTGACGCCGAGGCCGACCGCGACAGCCGCCTGAATGCCGGACAGGTTCGGGCTGGTATAGGCGATGTGCCAGGTGCGGCCCGCCGCCTCGAGCGCATGGATCAGTCGATTGCGATAGAGGCAGCCCTGCTCGGCGACGGCGATCGGCACCGGATTGCGCGTCATGTCGACCGGATGCCGCCGGCTCGTCACCCATTGCAGCCGCTCCGGCCATGCGGCGAGGCTGGCGCCGGCGCCGATATTGCGCTTCACCAGCGCCACGTCGAGTTCGCTGCGCTCCAGCGATGCGCGCAGCGTGGCGCTCAGGCCTGAGCGCACGTCGAGCCGCAAGGTCGGTCGCCCGCGCACGTAGTCCGACAGGAGTTCGACCAGCCGATAGGCGGCGAAGTCCTCCGGCAGACCGATTCGCACCACGCCGTCGACCACCGGCCGCGCCACCACGTCGCGCGCCTCCTGCTCGAGCGCGAGGATGCGGCGCGCATAAGTGAGCAGCCGCTCGCCTTCCTCGGTCGGCGTCGCCCGCTTGCCGTCGCGCGCCAAAAGCGGCTTGCCGACCGAATCCTCCAGCCGCTTGATCTGCTGGCTGACGGTCGACTGGGTGCGGTGGACCCGCTCACCGGCGCGGGTGAAGCCGCCGGCGTCGACCACCGAGACGAAACTGCGCAGAAGCTCGATATCCAGCATGAGCGGCACCATTCACAAATCCACTGATCTGAATTCTACCATTTAATTTCCAAATGGAAAGAGGCGGGACTACCTGTCGGGGCGGAAAGGAAATCCGCCCATGTCCCAGTTTGCTCTGTCCGCCGCCCCGCCGCTGACCACCAGCCGGGTCCGCCTTGGTCTGATGGTTCTGGCGTTCTGCCTGCTATGGAGTTCGGCCTTCGCTGTCGGGAAAATGGCTATCGCCGATTGCCCGCCGCTCGTCTTCCTCACGGTGCGCTTCCTTGCCGCCGGCGTGCTGATGCTCGGCATTGCCGTTCTCAGCGGTGTGCCGTGGACCCTGTCGAAGCGCGACGTCGCGGTGTTCGCCGCGCTCGGCGTTGCCAACCAGGCGCTCTATCTCAGCATCGGCTTCATCGGATTGAAGACCGTGTCGGCAGGGCTCGCAGCCCTGATCATCAGCGCCAATCCGATCGTCGCCGCCGTGTTCGCCGTCTTCCTGCTCGGCGAGCGCATGAGCGCGCGCAAGGTGCTCGGTCTCCTGCTCGGCCTCGCCGGCGTCGCGTTCGTGGTCCGGAGCCGGCTCATTTTGGGCACCGACCAGTTCGGCGGCATCGTGCTCTGCCTGATCGCGCTGCTGTCGTTCGTCGTCGGCACGATCCTGTTCAAGCTGTTCGCGCCGAAGCAGGGCCTGTGGATCGGCAACGGCGTGCAGAGCCTCGCCGCCGGCATCGCGACGCTGCCGTTCGCCGCCGGCTTCGAGAGCATCAGTGACGTCGTGCCGACGACGCGGCTCATCCTCGCTTTCGCCTACAGCGTGGTGATCGTCTCGGTGTTCGCCTATCTGCTCTGGTTCCGTATTCTCCAGGTCAGCGGCGCCACGGCGGCGAGCAGCTATCACTTCCTCATCCCGCCGCTCGGCATGCTGTTCGGCTGGCTGCTGCTCGGCGAGCACCTCGAGCCCGCCGATCTCGTCGGCATCTTGCCGGTGGCGCTCGGCATCTATCTCGTCACCCGCCCCACCCGCGGCTGAAAAGGAGAACGACCATGAACGCTCCGCGCTTCACCTTGATCGGCGGCCCCACCGCGCTCATCGAGATCGCCGGCTTCCGCCTCGTCACCGATCCGACCTTCGACGAGCCGGGCGAATACAAATTGCCGCATGTCGTACTGAAGAAGACCGGCCGTCCGGCGCTCAGCGTCGCCGATGTCGGCGCGATCGATGCGGTGCTGCTCAGCCACGACCAGCACGCGGACAATCTCGATCATGGCGGCCGTCATTTCCTGCCGACCGCCGGCCGCGTGCTGACCACCGAAGCCGGCGCCAGGCGTCTTGGCGGCAACGCGCAGGGGCTCGCGCCATGGCAGTCGGTGGAATTGGCGAAGGATGGCCGCACGCTGCGCGTCACCGCGACGCCGGCGCGGCACGGACCCGCCGGCATCGAGCCGTTCTCCGGCGACGTCGTCGGTTTCGTGCTCGAGGCGGCCGGCACGCGGCCGATCTACGTCACCGGCGACACGGTCTGGTACGAGGGCGTCGCCGAGGTGGCGCGCCGCTTCAAGGCCGGCATCGTGCTGCTGTTCGCCGGCTCGGCGCAAACGCGCGGGCCGTTCAACCTGACCATGAATGTCAACGACGCCATCGAGACGGCGCACCATTTTGCCGACGCGACGATCGTGCCGGTGCATTGCGACGGCTGGGCGCACTTCACGCAGACCTGCGCCGACCTCGCGACCTCGTTCAAGGCGCTCGGTCTCGACAACCGGTTGCGTCTGCTGCAGCCGGGCGTCGCGACGGAGGTGGCGGCCTAATCGCGCCGGAAGGCAACGCTCGCCAGCCAGCCGACGGCGAGCGCCATCGACATCGTGGCCAGGCCGTAGAGCAGGCTGTTGTCCTGCGCCGCCTCGGCGACGTATTGCTCGACCCCGGCCTTGGTCACCGTGAACGAGGTCGTCGTCTGCGCCACCACCGTGCCCTTGGCGAACAGCTTCACGTCGACGCCATAGAGCCCGGTCGGCGCATTGGCCGGTACTGGCACCGAGCCGCGGAACACGCTCGGCGTCAGGAACGTCACCGCGGCGGCGGACTGGATGTAGAGATTGTGCTGCTGCTTCAGGCGAACGAACGCCTTGCGGAACGGATCGTCGGAAACCGTGTCGGCGAAGTCGGCGCCGACCCGCTGCGTCAGGATGAAGTTGTCCATGCCGACTTGCTGGCGGCGCAGGATCTCCGGCCCGGCGATCTGGCCGAACGGGCGGTTGCCGATGATCGCCAGATACGACGGCACGCGCACGAATTCGCGGGAGTCGACGTTGACGAAGATGCCGAGCACGCGCTGCTTGCGCCGCGTGCGCAGGGTCTCGCGCGGGCCGGCGACGGTGACGACGAGGTCGTAGGAGTCAGCGAGTTCCTTGCCCGGCCCCGCCTGCACGGTGCCGAACAGCACCAGGTTCTCGCCGACGAAATTGGAAGTCACGGCGACGCGTTCGTTCGACAGCGACACGACCAGCCGCTCGGCCTTCGCCGCCGCTGCTGCGAACGTCAATGCAAGGACGAGGGCGGCGCGCGCGATCATTGGCGCACCAGCCGCAACGAATAGAGATCGTCCGGCGTCGCCACCAGCTCGTAGGCGAATCGCGCGCCGACGGCGAAGACGAGCAGGCCGAGCATCAGCCGCAGCCGCTCGGGGCGCATCTTCTGCCCGGTATGGACGCCGAACTGCGCGCCGATGACGCCGCCGACCATCAGCACCAGAGCGAGGATGGCGTCGACCAGGTGGTTGGTCACGGCGTGCAGCACCGTGGCCGAAGCCATGGTGATCAACGTCAGCACCATCGAGGTGCCGATGACGGTCGCCGTCGGCACGCGCAGGAAATAGATGAGCATCGGCACCAGCAGGAAGCCGCCGCCAATGCCCATGATGGCGCCGACGAAGCCGATGATGAAGCCGATGCCCCAGACGGGAATGGCCGAGACATAGATCTTCGACCGCTTGAACCGCATCTTCAGCGGCAGGCCATGCAACCAGTTGTGGCTGCCCGGCCGGCGCAAGCTCGAGCGCATGCCGCGGCGGGCGCGCAATTCGGCGCGTAGGCCCTCGTTGATCATCAGCACGCCGACCGTGGTCAGCAGCACGACGTAGGAGATGCCGATGACCAGGTCGAGCTGATCGAGCGCGCGCAGCAGCGTGAACAGCCACACGCCCGTCGCTGTGCCGATAATGCCCGCCGAGAGCAGCATCAGCGCCAAGGACACGTCGACCGCGCGCCGCCGCCAATAGGTGAGCGCGCCGGTGAAAGAGGAGGCCGCGATATGGGCCGACACGCTCGCCACCGAGACCGCCGGCGGCACGCCGATGAAGATCAGCAGCGGCGTCATCAGGAAGCCGCCGCCGATGCCGAACATGCCGGAGATGAAGCCGACCGCGAGCCCCATCCCGAAGATGAGGAAGATGTTTACCGGCAGGTCGGCGATCGGCAGGTAGATTTGCAAAGCGATGGCATCCGGACGTCAGGGCCCACAACGGGCGGCCGGCGGCGCGAATGCGTGCGCCGGCCTTACGTTCGGCGAATGTGACCGATCTTGCGCGCGAATGCGAGGCCGGCGCGGCGACGCCGCGCGGAATGCTTAGCGGCGGCCGAGCTTGTAGGTGCCGAGCGCCAAGGGGCCTGACCGCGTCTTGCCGTGCGCGGCCGGCGTGGCCGCATCGTCCCACCCGCCCGGCGGCACGGCCACCGCGACGGCGTCGTGCGGCTGCGGCTTGACGACGAAGCTCTTCACCGCCCGCTGCGCGGCGGCGGCCGACGTCGCGTCCATCTGCGAGGCGACCTCGTCGCGCTTGCGCGCCGCTTCCTTGTCGCCCTGCGCGGCGGCGAGCGCGAACCACTTGTAGGAATCGGTGAGATTCTTCTCGGTGCCGAGGCCGCGCGCGGTGAGCACCCCGAGATTGTATTCGCTGTCCGAGATGCCGTAGGCCGCGGCCTTGCGGAACCACTGCACGGCGGTGGCGTAGTCGGGACGGCCATCGATGCCCTCGGCATAAAGCACCGCGAGGTTATGCATTGCCTTGGCGTTGCCCTGCGTAGCGGCGGCCAGATAGAAGCGCCGCGCCTGCGCGAGGTCCTTTTTCACGCCGTGGCCTTTTTCCAGCATGCTGGCATAGCGGAACTGGGCCAGCGCGATGCCCTTCGACGACGCACGCTCGTACCAGCGGGCGGCTTCTTCCGCGTTCGCCGGCACGCCGCGCCCTTCCGCGAAGCGGACGCCGATCTCGTAGGCGGCGGTGGCGTCGCCGTGCACGGCGGCATCACGGAGCTTCGGCCCGCCGATCTCCGTCGGCAGGCGTTCGGCCACGCCGATGTTTTTCGCCGCCGGCGGAATCGATCCGGTGATGTCACTCTTGGCCGCCGGCATGTTCGGCTGCGGTGGCCCCGACAGCGCCGGCGCGGCGAGCGGGTTGGACGCGGGCGGAATCGGAGCGAGCGGGGTCGGGTCGGTCAGGATGCTGCTCGGCGCGGTCGGCGTCGGCGCCGGTGCGAGCGGGCTGAGCGCGGCCTTCGGCGGCAGGGGCGCGGCGGCATCCTCATTGGCGGCGACGGCGTGGTCCGCCGGCTTATCGGCCTCGGCGCCTGTCTGCGCCGGCCTGCCGTGCATGAAGCTGCCGGCGATCTGCAGGCCTCCCACGGCGATGGCGACGATGCTGGCGGCGACGAAGAGCGACTTCATGCGCTTCATCAGGCCGTGCGGCGCTTCGCCTTCGGCTGCCTCGTCGGTCTGCGGCTGCGGCCGCACCGGGCGGCCCCCGGCCTGCACCGCATTTTGCGCCGCGCGACGGGCGGCGGCGATGAAACTCGATGTGCCGGCGGCGGCCGGCGCCGCCATTGCCGCCGGTGCGGCAGGACGCGGCTCGTTGACGGCGATGCGCGCGCCCGCGCGCGGCCGCGGCGGACCGGAGCCCGGTTCGAGCGGCTGGTCGGGCGGCAGGTCGGGATCGATCGGGCCCTGCTTGGCCTGCGGCATCGGCTTGCGCGCCGGCGCAGGAGCAGGTTGCGGCGCGGGGGCAGGCGCCGCCATGGGCCGCGCGACCGGCATTGGCTGGGGCTGGGGCTGCGGTTCGGCCGGCAGCGGCAGATCGAGCACCGGCAGTTGTTCGGGCGCAACCGGCGGCGCCATCTCCTGCACCGCGCGCGCCATGACGCGGCCGACCGGCTGCGTCAGTTCGAGCGGCTCGGCTTCGTGGGCGCGGCGTCGGCCTTCCTCGCGGATGTCGCCTTCGATGCGCGCCAGCCGGTCGACCACAGCGGTGAGCGTGCCGTTGACCGACTCGAGCGCGTCCTGGGTGCGCGCGAGATCGTGCTTGAGCGAGTCGACGCCGACGGCACTTTCCGCCTGCACGCGCAGCGCGTCGGCCTCGCGGTTGCTGCGCATCTCGCCCATTTGCGACAAGAGGTCGCCGAGCCCGCGCTCGATCGCCTCGAGATGGCCCATACGCGAATCCGACGCATCCAGCCGCTCGACCAGATGCACGATGCGGTCTTCGAGATGATCGGGATTGTCGCCGCGGTTCTGCTGGATCAGCTCGATCTTGTCGGAGAGCGACTGCACCAGCGCTTCCAGCCGCGGCGGCACGGCCGAACCGCTCTGCGCCCGTTCGGCGAGCGCCTGGCTGAGCGCCTCGATGCGTTCCTCGAGATGGTTGAGCGCGTCGCCGCCGCCGGCGCGGCCGAGGTCCTCGACCTTCTGGCCCAGCGAATAGACCTGCGAGGCGAGTTCGCTCACCGCATCGTTGGAGGCGACATGGGTCGCCATCTCGCGGAGCGTGGTGATGGCGTGTTCGAGCTGCTGCAGCGTGGCCGGGTCTTTCTGCGCCACGATGAGATCGATCTTGTGCGCCAGCCCGGCGACGGCGTCGTTGAAGCCGACGAGGCTTTCCGCCGGGGTGAGTCCGCGCAGCGCGTCGCGCACCTCGGCAAGGCCATGCTCGAGGCTCGACACGGTATGCTGGTCGGCGCCGGCCTGGCGGCCTTCCGCAATGCGCTGGGTCAGACCCTGGATCTGCTTTTCAATCGTATCGATGGCGCGCCGCGGCATCGCCTCGTTGAGCGCGCGGCCGATATCGCCGAGTTCGTCGCGCAGCGCGTTGATCGCCTCCTCGACGCCCGGCTTGCGCAAGGTCTCGATCTGGTCGGTGATGCGGCGGAGCTGGTCTTCGAGGCCCGAGAGGTCCTGCGTCGGCACCTGCGGCATCGCTGGCGCCGGCATCGCCGGCGGCTGTTGCTGCGGCAGCGGCGGCTGGCCATTCAACATGCGCTGGCGCGCGGCGATCTCGGCGAGCGCGCGGTCGAGGCTGGCCGGCACCGGCGGCGGCTGTATGGCCCGGCCCGGCATTTGCGGCTGCGGCCAATGCGGCGAATGCGGATGCGGCGCGAAGGCCTGCGGCCGCTGCGTCGGCGGCGCATAGGCTGCGACCGGGGCCGGATAGGCCGGTGCCAGCGGTGGCGCCATGTGCGCCGGCATCGGCGGCATCACCGGCATGGGCGGCGGCGCCGGCATCGGCACGTGCTGCACGACCGGCGGCCGCGACGACACCGCGACCAGATGCTCGATGCGTTGGTCGAGGCGGCCGATCAGCTCGGACAGATGGTCGGGCTGCGGCTCGCGCGTTTCGCGGCTGCGGCGGCGCAGCGCCGGCTTCGGCGTCCCGCGCGAGAATTGCGAGATACGGCGAGTCAGATCGTCGAGCCGTTCGTGCACGCTGGAGAGATCGTCGGCGTAGGCGTCCTCGTCGTCTTCCTCATGACCGGGCGCACGTCCGTCGTTCGCTTGTTCGAGGATCACCGTGTTCAGCCATTCGCCGAGCGACATGCCGGAGCGCCGCGCCGCTTCGCGCGCGCTCTCACGGGCCTCGGGCCGAATGCCTTTCACGCTCCACGGGACGCCAAATTTCATTCTCACACCCAAGTCAGGTGGAGGAGGGCCGGGGCGACCCTCGGGGAGCCGTCACGCGTTAATATCGGGTGGATGCGGCGCGGCCCTTCAGTCCACGCGCCGACTTTTCCCGGTCACGGTAAACAAGCCCTTAAGATCGGGCCGAAGTGCCGGATTTTGGAGGATGTTTCTCGTCTTTGCCGCGGCGTGCCCGCGCTTAACGGTAGTGCAATCCGGCGCGCGCATAATGCGCACCGTCGCCGTGGAACCGGGGAATGGCGGCCGCGCTTGTCTCCGCCGCCACCGCTCGTATGGGGTTAACGAGCGGTTAACGCGCCCCGCCGCCGCCTGCCAGCCGGAGAACGTGAATGCCGACCTACAAAGCGCCCGTCGACGACGTGCTGTTTCTCGTCAACGACGTCTTCCACCTCGAGCGGTACGGCAATCTGCCCGGCTTTGCGGAAGCGACGTCCGACACGGTCGAGGCGATCCTGCGCGAGGCGGCGAAATTCTCCGAGGAGGTGCTGACGCCGCTCAACCGCGTCGGCGACACGGAAGGCTGCACGCGCCATGACGATGGCAGCGTCACCACACCGAAAGGCTTCAAGGACGCCTATAAACAGATCGTCGAGGGCGGCTGGATCGGCATCTCGGTGCCCGAAGAGTACGGCGGCCAGGGCCTGCCGGCGACCATGACCGTGATGGTCAACGAGCTGTTCTGCTCGGCCAACATGGCCTTCGCCATGTATCCCGGCCTCACCCAGGGAGCGATCGCCGCGCTGCTCGCGCACGCCTCCGACGAATTGAAAAAGACTTATCTGCCGAAGATGACTGCGGGGACATGGACCGGCACCATGAACCTCACCGAGCCGCATTGCGGCACTGATCTCGGCCTCCTGCGCAGCAAGGCTGTCAAGCAGGCCGACGGTTCTTACAAGATCACCGGCACCAAGATCTTCATCTCAGCCGGCGAGCACGATCTCTCCGAGAACATCATCCATCTGGTGCTGGCGCGCATCGAAGGCGCGCCTGCGGGCACCAAGGGCATCTCGCTGTTCGTCGCGCCGAAGATACTCGTGAACGCGGACGGATCGCTCGGCGCGCGTAATGCCGTTAGCTGCGGCTCCATCGAAGAGAAGATGGGCATTCACGGCAACGCCACGTGCGTTATGAACTACGACGGCGCCACCGGCTGGCTGGTCGGCGAGGAAAATCGTGGCCTCAATGCCATGTTCACGATGATGAACGAGGCGCGTCTCGGCGTCGGCGTGCAGGGCCTGGCGCAGTCCGAGGTCGCCTATCAGAACGCGGCGATCTACGCGAAAGAGCGGCTGCAGGGCCGTTCGATCTCCGGCACGAAATACAAGGACAAGCCGGCCGATCCGATCGTCGTGCATCCCGACGTGCGCCGCGCGCTGTTGACCATGCGCGCGGTCAACGAAGCCGGGCGCGCGCTGGTCTTGTGGACGGCGCTGAAAGGTGATGTCGCGCACCGCTCCGACAACGAGAAGGAGCGGCAGGCCGCCGACGATCACATGAGCCTACTGACGCCGGTGATCAAAGGCATGCTCACCGACATGGGCTTCCAGAACACGGTGCTGGCGCAGCAGGTGTTCGGCGGCCACGGCTACATCGCCGAACACGGCATGGAGCAGTTCGTGCGCGATTCACGCATCGCCATGATCTACGAGGGCGCCAATGGCATCCAGGCGCTCGATCTCGTCGGCCGCAAGCTGGCCAAGGATGGCGGCCGCGCCATCATGGCCTTCTTCAACGAGGTGCAGGCATTTCTCAAGGAGCGCGCCGACAGCGACGCGATGAACGTCTATCTCAAGCCGCTCGGCGCCTCGCTCGCGCACCTGCAGCAGGCGACGATGTGGCTCATGAACAACGCCATGGCCAAGCCGGACAATGCCGGCGCCGGCGCCACCGATTATCTCAATCTCTTCGGCCTCGTCGCGCTCGGCTATATGTGGGCGCGCATCGCCGAAGCGGCGCTGGCAAAGCCCGACGAAGCGGCGATGAAGGCAAAGCTCGTCACCGGCCGCTTCTTCGTCGAGCGCATGTTGCCGGAAACGGCGGCGCACCTCGCGCGCATCGAGGCGGGCGCCGGCAGCCTGATGGAACTGGCCGACGCGGCGTTCTGAACGCCATTACGCCAGCGCGCGTGCCAGTGTTTCAAGGATCAGCAAGGCATCCGCCGTGCCTTTCGCTTCGCCTTTTTCGAAGTCCTGGTCGGCAAGCCCCATCGTATTGGTGACGTGCGCGAGGCAGAGAACGCGGTTGCCGTGTCGCCGCGCGAAGGCATAGAGCGCGGCTGCTTCCATTTCGACGGCGAGCACACCCTTCGCGCGTGCAGCAGCCACTGCCTGTTCCGTCTCGCGAAACGGCGCGTCTGTGGTCCAACTCGCGCCGACATGCGCGTGCAGATCCTGTCCCGTCAATGCGTCGCGTGCGATGGCCACGAGCGCGGGGTCGGCTTCGGCGAACACCGCCGGCGCGGCGTAGTGATAGCTCGTTCCTTCGTCGCGCAATGCTCTATCGATGACGACGAAATAGGGCGGCGGCGAGATCGGATCGATTTGCCCGGCCGAGGTCAGGCTGATCAGCGTGCGGCAGCCGCACGCGAACAATTCCTCGGCGACCAGAACCGCAAATGGCGCGCCAACGGCGCAGCCAATGATGCCGGCTCTCGCGCCCGCGAGCGCGAATTCGTGCAACTCGGTGTGGTAGCAGGGCCAGACATCGGACCTTTTTGCCTCGCCACTGGCCGTGAGGCGGCGAACGATATCGCCGTCCGGGTCCAGAATGCAGAGCGACGGAACGTTGCCGGCCGTCATGCCCTTTTGACGCCGCGCTTCGCGCAACAGCGCCGCCGGCGCGAAGATCGACGGCGCATCGGCGTCCTTGTTGTCAAGGATCGGTGACGTTTCCACGGTACCTCCCGTCGCGTTATGCTGATATCGAGCGGCAGATTGAGCATGCACACAAATGGCGATGGAGAACAGCCGTGGACACGCTGCAGCGGCACGATCACTGGCAGACCGTCTTCCGCAGCAAGGGCGAGCGCGACGTCAGTTGGTTTCAGGAGCGCCCGGACGTCTCGCTCGAGATGATCGCGGCAACCGGCGTCGGCCGTGAGGCTGCGATCGTCGATATCGGCGGCGGCGCGTCGCGGCTGGTCGACGCGCTCGTCGCGGAGGGTTTCGCGCATGTGAGCGTGCTCGACATTTCCGAGGCGGCTCTGGAGACGGTGCGGGCGCGCCTCGGTGGGCAGGGCGCAAACGTGCAATGGATCGTCGCGGACGTGACGCGATGGCAGCCGGCGCAGAGCTACGATGTCTGGCACGACCGCGCCGCGTTTCACTTTCTCACGAGTGCGGACGATCGCGCCGCCTATGGCGAGCGGGTGCGGCAGGCGGTTCGGCCGGGAGGTCACGTCATCATCGCGACGTTCGCCCTCGACGGCCCGGAGCGGTGCAGCGGGCTGCCGGTGATGCGCCATGACGCAGCCTCGATCGGCGTGGTGCTCGGCGCCGCTTTCCAACTGATCGAGAGCCGCCGACACGACCACCGGACGCCGGGCGGAGCGGTGCAACGATTCCAGTTCAGCCGGTTTCAGCGCGCCGCTTGATGGCGGGCGACGTCCTACGGCCGGGCCTCGATCTGCGCCGACAGACGTATGGTCGGCGCGTCGGTGAACTGCAGCAACGCGTCGCTGTCGAAGGCGCCGTCGTCGCAGATGAACTCGAACGCGGCGAGGATACGGTCGGCCGTCTCGCCGTCGCGTCCGAATGGCAGAAGCAGCCGCTCGGCATTGACCTTGCGGCCCTGCCGGTCGCTGATCTGCAGGATCGTGTAGATCGGCAAGCCGTCGCACGCCGCCTTCTCGTACGGCGCAAGGCCGATCGAGCAGGTCGCCGCCGATACGATCTCGTCGAGATAGCGGCCGGGGCCGTCCGGCGAGGCGTAGGCGCGCCGGATCGTCTCGCCGTGGAAGCGGATGAGGAAGCGCATGCCGCCGTTGGCGTCGCGCACCACGTCGAGGAAGCTCAGGCTTTCCTGGAAACCCAACAGGCGATCGACGTCGAGGTTCTGCCACTGCGGGACTCGTTGGCCGGCGAGATTCTGTGTCCAGAATTTAAGCAGCCAACGTTGATTGACGGCGCGGACCATGTCCGGCCGCGCATTGTCGAACTGCATTGAGCCCCCCATCGGAGCCGTTCAAGCGGCTAGCGTCCCGTTTTGTCAATTGTGCAAGAACACCGTGCAACGCAAATTATTCCGAGTCGTGAAAAGTGCAAGTCTTTTGCGATGCAATTCCGAGTTGACAACAATCAAGCAGCGGCGAGTGCGGAATTGGCGCGCCGCGAGCGCAACAACAAGAGGCTCACGATGCTCACGTTGACCAGGTTCCACGCCAGTCCGTTGAGAAATGCCGCCTGATAGCTTCCCGTGAGATCGAAGATCGCCCCGGACATCCAGCCGCCGAGCGCCATGCCGACGAGTGTTGCCATCAGCACGAGGCCGACCCGCGTGCCGGCCTCCTTCGGCGGGAAATACTCGCGCACGATGATCGCGTAGCTCGGCACGATGCCGCCCTGGAACAGGCCGAACAACGCGGAGACGACGTACAAAGAAAACAGGCTGTCGAAGAGCAGATACAGCACCAGCGCCGCGCCTTGCAACAGCGAGCCGAGCAGCAGCGTGCGCACGCCGCCAATGCGGTCGGCAATGAAGCCGGAAGCGATGCGGCTGACGATGCCGCAGCCGAGCATCAGCGACAGCATCTCGGCGCCGCGCGCGACGCCGTAACCGAGGTCGCCACAATAGGCGACGATGTGCACCTGCGGCATCGCCATAGCCACGCAGCAAGCGACGCCGGCGACACACAGCATCATCTGCAAGGTGGGTGGCGAGAACGGCGCCACCGCGCGCGGCCGGGCGGCGGCGGCGGTCGCCGTATGCGCGGCGAGGCGACGGCGCATCGGCAGCGACAGCGGCAGCATGACCGCGAGGCAAAACAGGCCGATGCCGATATGCGTGGCGCGCCAGCCTTGCGTGGCGATGAAGTGCTGCACCAGCGGCGGCCACACCGTGCCGGCGATGTAGTTGCCGGCGGCGGCGATGGCGACGGCGATGCCGCGGCGGCGCTCGAACCAGTGCGAAATGTCCGCCATCAGCGGGCCGAAGGTGGCCGAGCAGCCGAAGCCGAGCAACGTGTGTGCGAACGCCACCAGCGTCAGGCTCGGCGACAGGCCGACGCCGATATAGCCGGCGCCGAGCGAGAGAATGCCGAGGATGAGCGGCGGCAGGATGCCGAAGCGGTCGGCAAGGCGGCCGATGATGACGCCGCCGCCGGCGAAGCCAAGCATCGCCAGGGTGTAGGGCAGTGAGGCGGCGGCGCGGTCGACGCCGAAGTCGGCCTGGATCGCGGGCAGGGCGACAACCACCGACCACATGCCGACGCCGCCGACGGTCGCGAGCGCCACCGCGACGGCGAGGCGCAACCACGCATAGGATGATTCGACGTCGGAGACGGGCGCTTGGCCCGCGGCGGCAGTCATGAGGAGCAACCCGGCTGGCGCGCTCGTCTAGCACACTTTGTTTGCTCTTCACCTCCCCCTGAAAGGGGCCAGGTCGGATCGCGTCAGCGATCCGGGTGGAGGTCATACGATGGTGGTCACGAATTTGCGTGACCCCCGCCCTGACTCTCCCCCTTTTTGGGGGAGGGGAAACGGAACCCATGCCCGTTGTCACACAAACGCGGGCATCACCTCGCGTGCGAACAAGCGAATGGAATGTTCCGCATCAGTAAAATTCATGTCTCCGAACACCATCTGGCAAAGCACGTAGTTGACGCCGGCCTCGTCCTTCAGCCGCGCGATGTAATCGCGCACCGTCGCCGGCGAGCCGGCGATGCCATGGCCGATCGCTGCGAGCGCCGGGAAGTCGGCCGGGTAGATGTCCTTCAGCGTGAACGGCACGCCGCCGCGGCGCCAGATCCACTCCATCGCCTCGCGCCAATGCGCGTAGGCGCCCGCGGCGATGCGTTGCGCCTGCGCATCGGTGTCGGCGACGACGATGTGGCGGGTGATGCCGATGTTCGGCAACGTCTCGGCCGGGCGGCCGAGCTTGTCCCATTCCTGGCGATAGCGGTCGCTGATTGCGCGCGCCCGCGCCGCCGGTCCGAGCGAGACGACGTTGATCGCGTTCGGCGCCGCCCATGGGATCGCGTCGGCATTCGGCGCGCCATACCAGATCGGCGGATGCGGCCGCTGCACCGGCTTGGCCTGCACCACGTAATCCTTGAAGCGGTAGAACGCCCCCTCGAAGTTGACGATGTCGTCGGCAAACGCGCGCATCAGGACGGCGAAGGCCTCATGGTACATTTTCGATGCTGCCGCCGGATCGACGCCGAAGCGCTCGTGCTCGAGCAGCGCGCCGCCGCGGCCGACGCCGACCATCAGCCGGCCGCCCGACATGTGGTCGAGCATGCAGATCTCCTCATAGAGCCGCAGCGGGTGGTGGAGCGGCAGCACATAGACGAGCGGGCCCAATCTCAGCCGCGTCGTGCGCGCGACAGCCGCCGCGAGGAAGACGCTCGGGCTTCCCGCCATCCCGAGCGGCGTCGAGTGGTGCTCGGCGAGGTGATAACCGGCATAGCCTTCCTGCTCGATCAGTGTGACGAGGTCGAGCCGCCGTCGGAAGAACGTGCCGAGACCGCTGCCGTCGCTGTCGAGATGATCGAAGATGCCGAACTGCACGCGCCGCCCTCCTCTAGCCTAAGGCCCGTTTGCCATGCGGGTGGGCCATGGTGGGCCGGCCGCTTTCCCGCAGTCCATTCATTGACCGCGGGAAGCCAGCTTCGCTATCGTTCCAAAAAACGCAATGAGCATGGGAGGAGACAAGCTATGCGGCGGATTGCAACAGCACTTTTCGGCGTTGCCGCCTTCGCCTTCGCGGCCGCGTCCGCGCAGGCTCAGGGGACGGTGAAGATCGGGCTGATCATGGCCTATTCCGGCCAGTTCGCCGATACGGCCACGCAGATGGACAACGGCATCAAGCTGTGGGTCAAGCAGCATGGCGACACCGTCGCCGGCAAGAAGATCGAGTTCATCCGCAAGGACACCGGCGGCCCCAACCCAGACGTTGCCAAGCGGCTCGCGCAGGAACTGGTCGTGCGCGACAAGGTCGACATCCTCGCCGGCTTCACGCTGACGCCGGAAGCGCTCGGCGCGGCGGGCGTGTCGGCGGAAGGCAAGAAGCTGCTCGTCGATATGAACGCGGCGACCTCGATCATCACCGAGAAATCGCCTTATATCGCGCGCACCTCGCTCACCATCCCGCAGCTTGAATATCAGTTCGGCAAGTGGGTGCGTGGGCACGGCATGAAGAAGATGTACACGATGGTCGCGGACTACGGCCCCGGCATCGATGCCGAGACCTGGTTCACGAAAGGCTTCAAGGAAGCCGGTGGCGAGATCGTCGGCTCGGTGCGCATGCCGGTCGCCAATCCGGACTTCTCCGCCTTCGTGCAGCGCGCCAAGGACATCAACCCGGACGGTGTCTTCATCTTTATCCCGGGCGGCGCGCAGCCGATCGCCCTCACGAAGGCGCTCAAGGAGCGCGGCTTCCCCGGCGACAAGATCTTCGCGCAGGGTGAACTCACCATGGACGACAACGCGCTCAAGAGCATGGGCGACAACGCGCTCGGCATTCGCACGGTCTTCCACTACAGCTGGGAGCACAAATCGAAGATGAACGAAGCCTTCGTGAAGGCTTACGAGGCCGAGTTCAAACGCCATCCCGACGTGTTCTCGGTCGGCGCTTGGGACGGTATGCACCTGATCTACGAGGCGCTGAAGAAGACCAAGGGCAAGGCCGACGGCGACTCGCTGATCGCCGCCGCCAAGGGCATGAAGTGGGAAAGCCCGCGCGGCCCGATCTCGATCGACCCGGCGACGCGCGATATTGTGCAGAACGTTTATATCCGCAAGGTCGAGAAGGTCGGAGACGGCATGCAGAACGTCGAGATCGACACGATCAAGGACGTGAAGGATCCGGCGCACGCGAAGTAGGTTTGAGGACGGCTGGCCGGAGCCGCGTCTCTCTTCACCCCCTCGCCGAACTCGGGTTTACCCGAGTTCGGCATCTAAAGTCGTCGAAGTCGGATATATCCGACTTCGACCCCGGGGACGCTCGTCAGTCGCCGCGCAGCGGCGGCTGACGGGAGGGGGTGAACTTTCGGAAATTCACCCCACCCCGGATCGCCTTCGGCGATCCGACCCTCCCCCGCCAGGGAAGGGTAAAGACCGACTGGTGCTTAGTGACTCTCGGCAAGGCCTCGCCCTTGTCACACGGCGCGCCTATTGTGTTGGTCCCCTGAGTCGCGCGACCTTTGGGACCGATGGACGCCCTCGACCTTCCCCGCCCCGCCTGGATGACCGAAGACCTCGTCCTGCTCGAGGAGCAGGCGCGGCGCTTCATGGCCGACGAGTTCACGCCCAACATCGACCGCTGGCACGAGGCCGGTCTGTACGAGCGCGAGGTGTGGACCAAGGCGGGCGCCGCCGGCCTGCTCTGCGCCGCGATGCCTGAAGAATATGGCGGCGCGGGCGGCAGCTTTGCGCATGAGGCGGTGATCAACCGCGAATATTCGTTGTCCGGCTTCGATACCTTCGGCGCGCCTTTGCACTCCGGCATCGTGGCGCCCTACATCCTTCATTACGGCACCGAGGAGCAGAAAAAGCGCTGGCTGCCGAAACTCGCCACCGGTGAGCTCGTCGGGGCCATCGCTATGACCGAGCCGGGCACCGGCTCCGACCTGCAAGGCGTGCGCACCAAGGCCGAGAAGTCGGGCAACGGCTACGTGCTCAACGGCTCGAAGACCTTCATCACCAACGGTCAGCACGCCAACCTGATCGTCGTCGTCGCCAAGACCGATGCGTCCGCCGGCGCCAAAGGCACGTCGCTGATGGTGGTCGAGACCGACGACGCGCCCGGCTTCCGCCGCGGCCGCAAGCTCGCCAAGCTCGGCATGGACTCGGCCGACACCTCGGAACTGTTCTTCGAGGACGTGCGTTTGCCGGCCGAGAACCTGCTCGGCACCGAGGAGGGGCAGGGTTTCTATCAGCTGATGAAGGAACTGCCGCAGGAGCGGCTGATCGTCGCGGTGCACGCCGTGGCGATGATGGAGCGGGCGCTCGCGCTCACCGTCGATTACGTCAAGCAGCGCTCCGCCTTCGGCAAGAAAATCATCGAATTTCAGAACACGCAGTTCGAACTCGCCGAGTGCAAGACGGAAGCCACGATCGCCAAGGTCTTCCTCGACCACTGCATCGGCCAGCACATCGAGGGCAAGCTCGACACCGTCACGGCTTCGATGGCCAAATACAAGCTTACCGACACGCAGGGCCGCGTCATCGACCGCTGCCTGCAGTTGTTCGGCGGCTACGGCTACATGGACGAATATCCGATCTCGCGGCTCTACCGCGATGCGCGCGTGCTGCGTATCTACGCAGGAACGAACGAGATCATGAAGCTGTTGATCGCGCGGAGTTTGTAGCTTCGCAGGTGTGAGATAAGGCCAGCCGCTGGCGCGCTTTCCCTCTCCCCTTGTGGGAGAGGGTGCCCGAGCGGAGGCGAAGCCGAGCGAGGGCGGGTGAGGGGGCCGCTCTGCTGTAACCTCTCCCCCTCACCCGGCGCCTTGCTCGCTGCGCTCGCAAGTCGCCACCCTCTCCCACAAGGGGAGAGGGTAAGGAGGAGATCGACCCATGTCCGACGCATTCATCTTCGACGCCGTGCGAACGCCGCGCGGACGCGGCAAGGCCGACGGTTCGCTGCACGAGGTGACCGCGGTCAATCTCGCGGCGCAGGCCCTCGCCGCGCTCAAGGACCGCCACAAGCTCGCGCCCGAGCTGGTCGACGACGTGGTGATGGGCTGCGTCGATCCGGTCGGCGAGGCAGGCGGGGACATCGCGCGCGTCTCGGCGCTGATCGCCGGCTACGGCGATCAGGTGCCCGGCATCCAGATCAACCGCTTCTGCGCCTCCGGTCTCGACGCGGTGAACTTCGCCGCGGCGGAAGTGATGTCCGGCCAGCACGATATGGCCATCGGCGGCGGCGTCGAATCGATGAGCCGGGTCGGCATCGGCGCCGCCGGCGGCGCCTGGTCGATGGATCCGACCATCGCGGTCGAACACTACTTTCTGCCGCAGGGCATTTCCGCCGATCTGATCGCCACCAAATACGGTTTCTCGCGCGACGACGTCGACGCCTATGCGGTCGAGAGCCAGAAACGCGCGGCGAAGGCGTGGGAGGAGGGCCGTTTCAGGAATTCGGTGATACCGGTCAAGGACGTCAACGGGCTCACCATCCTCGCGCGCGACGAGCACATGCGGCCGGCGACGACGATGCAGACGCTGGCGCAACTGCAGCCGTCCTTCGTGCAGATGGGCGAACTGGGCGGCTTCGACGCAGTCGCGGTGCAGAAGCATCCGGAGATCGAAGGCCTCAATCATGTGCACACGCCCGGCAACTCCTCCGGCATCGTCGACGGCGCTGCCGCCGTGCTGGTCGGCAACAAGGAGGCGGGCGCTCGCGCCGGCCTCAAGCCGCGGGCGCGCATCAAGGCGTTCGCCAATATCGGCTCCGAGCCGGCGATCATGCTCACCGGCCCAGTGCCGGTCACCGAGAAGGTCTTGAAGAAGGCCGGCATGACGACCGCCGATATCGACCTCTGGGAATTGAACGAGGCCTTCGCCTCGGTCGTGCTGCGCTACATGCAGGCGCTCGACATCCCGCACGACAGGATCAACGTCAACGGCGGCGCCATCGCCATGGGCCATCCGCTCGGCGCCACCGGTGCGATGATCCTCGGTACCGTGCTCGACGAGCTCGAGCGCACCGGCAAGCAGACCGCGCTGGTGACCCTCTGCATCGGCGCCGGCATGGGTACGGCGACGATCATCGAGCGGGTGTAGTCTTTCCCTCTCCCCGCACGCGGGAGAGGTGAAGAAGGAGAGGCCGAGGAGATGCCCAAGGTCGACGTAGCGAAAGTCCCGGTGAAGAGCGGCAGCTTCTATCCGGCGCCGTTCCAGGCCGAGCACAAGGAGCGGCACAAGCAGGCCCTCGGCGACGCCGTTGGCCTGACCCAATTCGGCGTCAACATTACGCGTATCGCGCCCGGCGCCGCGTCGTCGCTGCGGCACTATCACGAGCAGGAAGATGAATTCATCTACATGCTCGAAGGCGAACTGGTGCTGATCGAGAATGACGGCGAGGTGGTGCTGACGGCCGGCGACTGTGCCGGCTTCAAGGCCAACAGCGGCAACGCGCATCGCCTCGTCAACCGATCGACCAAGGACGCCGTCTACTTCGAGGTCGGCACCCGGTCGCCGCACGACCGCGTGCATTATCCGGACGTCGATCTGCTGCTCGAACGCGACAAGACCGGCCGCCGTTATCTGCACAAGAGCGGCGAACCGTACACCTGAAGGACAAAGGCGCAATGGCCAATTTCAAATTCGACATCGACGCCGACGGCATCGCGCTCGTCACCTGGGACATGCCGGGTAAATCGATGAACGTCATCACCGGCGAGACGATCGCCGAATTGTCCGCGATCGTCGACAAGGTGATCGCCGACGCCGCCATCAAGGGCGTGATCGTCACCTCCGGCAAGGACGCCTTCTGCGGCGGCGCCGACCTGACGATGCTTGAGAAGATGGGCGCGATCTACGCCGACAAGCTCAAGCGCGAAGGCGAGGAGAAGGCCGCCGCCTACGTGTTCGAGGAAAGCCGCAAGCTGTCGCAGCTCTATCGCCGCATCGAGACGTGCGGCAAGCCGTGGGTCTGCGCACTCAACGGCACGGCGATGGGCGGCGGCTTCGAGCTGGCGCTCGCCTGCCATCACCGCATCGCGTCAGACAATCCGAAGACGCGGCTCGGCCTGCCCGAGATCAAGGTCGGTCTGTTCCCCGGCGCCGGCGGTACGCAGCGCGTGGCGCGCATCCTGCCGCCCGCCGACGCGCTGCAGTTCCTGCTCAAAGGCGAGCAACTGAAGACCGATCGCGCCAAGGCGATGAAGCTCATCGACGCGGTCGTGCCCGCGGCCGATCTGATCAAGGCAGCGAAGGAGTGGATCAAAGGCGGCGGCAAGGCGGTGGCGCCATGGGACGAGAAGGGCTTCCGTCTGCCCGGCGGCCTCGTCTGGTCGAAGGCCGGCATGATGACCTTCACGCCGGCGAATGCGATCTATCGCCGCGAAACATACGACAATTATCCCGCGGCACGCGCCATCATGCAGGTCGTCTACGAAGGCCTGCAGCTCGACATGGACACCGCGCTGCGCGTCGAGTCGCGCTGGTTCGCCAAGATCCTGCGCTCGCCGGAGGCGGCGGCGATGATCCGCACCTTGTTCGTGTCGATGCAGGAATTGAACAAGGGCGCGCGCCGGCCGCCGAAGGAGCCGGCCTCGCAGCTCAAGAAGATCGGCATCGTCGGCGCCGGCTTCATGGGCGCCGGCATCGCGCAGGTGACGGCCGCGGCCGGGCTTTCCGTCGTGCTCATCGACCGCGACCAGGAGACCGCCGACAAAGGCAAGGCCGGCGTGCACAAATCGCTGACCGACCGCGTCAACAAGGGCCGTATGAAGAGCGCCGAGCGCGACGTGCTTTTGGAGAAGATCACGCCGAGCGGCGACTACGGCGCGCTGAAGGACTGCGATCTCGTCGTCGAGGCCGTGTTCGAGGACCGCAAGGTCAAGGCCGACGTCATCGCCAAGGTGCAGGCGGTCATTCGCGACGACGCCATCTTCGCCTCCAATACCTCCACCCTGCCGATCACCTCTCTCGCCACCGAGTTCAAGGATCCCAAGCGCTTCATCGGCATCCATTTCTTCTCGCCGGTGGCGTTGATGATGCTGACCGAGATCATCGTCGGCAAGGAGACCGGCGACCGCGCGCTCGCGGTGGCGCTCGATTACGTGCGCGCGATCAAGAAGACGCCGATCGTGGTCAACGATACGCGCGGCTTCTACGCCAATCGCTGCGTCCTGAACTACATCCAGGAAGGCCATTTGATGCTGCTGGAGGGCGTGCCCGCGGCGATGATCGAGAACACCGCGCGCATGGCCGGCATGCCGGTCGGGCCTTTGTCGCTCAACGACGAGACCGCGCTCGATCTCGGTCTGAGGATCGTGCGCGCCGCCGAGCACGATCTCGGGCCCCAGGCGATCAATCCGCAGCAGAAGCAGCTTTTGGAAACGATGGTCGAGAAACTGCAGCGCCTCGGCCGCAAGAACGGCAAGGGCTTCTACGATTATCCGCAAGGCGCCCCGAAGCGGCTGTGGCCGGGGCTTGCGGAGCTGCTGCCGAAGAAGCTCACGCGCGAGGAGATCGACGCGCTCGACGTCAATGAGTTGAAGCAGCGCTTCCTTGTGGTGCAGGCGGTCGAGGCCGCGCGCACCTTCGAGGAGCACGTCGTCACCGACGTGCGCGAGGCCGATGTCGGCTCGATCCTCGGCTTCGGCTTCGCGCCGTTCACCGGCGGCACGCTCTCCTACATCGACATGATGGGGACGAAAAATTTCGTCGCGCTCTGCCGCAAGTTCGAAGCGAAGTACGGCGCGCGCTTCAAGCCCGGCAAGCTGCTGGTGGAAATGGCGGAGAAGGGCGAGAGCTTCTACGGCCGCTTCGCCCCGCCGAAAGCCAAGGCGGCGTAACTTCCCTCTCCCCGCAACCGGGGAGAGGTGAAGAGAGCAGCCATGCCCAACTCCTCTTCACCTCTCAACTGGCGCAGCATCCCGCGCAGCGTCTGGCTGCTCGGGCTCGTCTCGATGTTCATGGATCTCTCCTCCGAGATGATCCATGCGCTGCTGCCGCTCTACCTCGTGAGCGTGTTGGGTGTTTCGACGCTCACCGTCGGCATCATCGAAGGCATTGCTGAGGCGACCGCCTCGATCACCAAGATCTTCTCCGGCGCGCTGAGCGACTATCTCGGCCACCGCAAATGGCTGGCGGCCGCCGGCTATGGGCTCGCGGCGATCACCAAGCCCGTATTCCCGCTCGCGACCGGCATCGTCAGCATCACCGCGGCGCGCTTCGTCGACCGCGTCGGCAAGGGCATCCGCGGTGCGCCGCGCGATGCGTTGATCGCCGATCTTACGCCACGCGGCGCGCGCGGTGGCGCTTTCGGCTTGCGTCAATCGCTCGACACGATCGGCGCGGTGCTCGGACCGCTTGCGGCGATCGCATTCATGGCGTGGCTGGCCGACGACTTCAAAGCGGTGTTCTGGATCGCGGTGGTCCCGGCCTTCGTTTCGGTCGCCGTCATCGTCTTCGGCGTGCGCGAGCCGGAACGGCCCGCGGGTGTGCGCACGGTGAAGTCGCCGTTCTCGCGCGCGGAGCTTTCCCGGCTGCCGACGGCCTACTGGATGATCGTCGCCGTCTCGGCGGTGTTCACGCTCGCCCGCTTCAGCGAAGCGTTCCTGCTGCTGCGCGCGCAGGCGGCCGGCCTGCCATTGGCGCTGGTGCCGTCGGTGATGGTGGTGATGAACGTCGTCTATGCGCTGTCGGCCTGGCCCGCGGGTGTGCTGTCGGACGGCATGGGCCGCTATCGTCTGCTGACCATTGGCTTCGCGCTTCTGATCGTCGCCGACGTGATCCTGGCGGTGAACGGCAGCGTCGCCGTCGTGATGCTCGGCGTCGCGCTGTGGGGTCTGCACATGGGCCTGACGCAGGGCCTGTTGTCGGCGATGGTCGCCGACACAGCGCCGGCGGAATTGCGCGGCACCGCGTTCGGCGTTTTCAATCTCGTCGGCGGCATCGCGCTCCTGGTCGCGAGCATCGTCGCCGGTGCGCTGTGGCAGATCGCCGGACCGGAAGGCACGTTCCTCGCCGGTGCGGCGTTCACGGCCATGGCACTTGTCGCGCTGCCTTGGGCGCGAAAGAGAGCGGCCTGAGCCGCGTCTATGTCATTTGACACAAACCTTGCGGCTTTCCGTCGCGGTCCCATCTATCGGCGATGGCACCGACGATCACCATCGAAGCTCCCGGCACGAAGAGTTCCTATCGCGCGAGCGACAGCAAGCGCGCCACGCTCGACCGTATCGATCTGCTCGCGCGCGTGTTCGATACCGCCTTCGCGATTCCCGGAACCAATTTTCGCTTCGGCATCGAAGCGGTGATGCGACTCGTGCCCGGCATCGGCGATGCCGCGGCCTCGGCGCTGTCCTGCTATCTGCTGTATGAGGCGCATCGACTCGATGTGCCGAAGCCCGTGTTCGCGCGGCTGGTCGCCAATGTGGCGATCGAGGGCGTCGTCGGCGCCATTCCGCTGCTCGGCGACGTGTTCGATGTCGGCTTCCGCGCTAACCGCCGCAACGTCGCCATCCTGCGCGAGCACTTTCAGCGGCAGGGGATGATGTGAGGGCTTGCTTCCCTCTCCCCGCAGGCGGGGAGAGGTCAAAAAGGCCTACACCACCACCGTCAGCCGCTTCGCCGCGCGCGTGACGCCGGTGTACAGCCAGCGCTGCCGGCTTTCCTGGAACGCATAGGACTCGTCGAACAGCACGACGTCGTCCCACTGCGAACCTTGCGCCTTGTGCACCGTGAGTACGTAGCCGTAATCGAATTCGTCGTAGGGCTTGCGCCGCTGCCAGTCGAGCGCCTCGAGCCCGCCGGTGAAGCACTCCGGCCGCACCGACACCTTGACGCCGCGCCGCGCCGTCTCGTCGTCCGGCAGCAGATGCATCGTCATGATGCCGCTCTTCGCCGCCTTGGCGCGGCCGCCGCGGTCCTTCACCGTCCACAGGCCGCCGTTGAACAGGCCCTTCTTGCGGTTGTTGCGCAGGCACACCAGCTTGTCGCCGGCCGACGGCAATTCGCCCTCGAAGCCGCGGCGCTCGCGCATGCGGTTGTTATAGGCGCGCCGCGTGGCGTTGCGGCCAACCAGCACCTGGTCGGCGTCGAGCACGCGCTGCGGATCGAGATCGGCTTTGGCCACCACCTCGGTCTCGCCGTAACGGCCGGGCTCGAGATACTCGCCGGCGCGGATATCCATCGACAGCCGCACGATCGGATCGTCCTGCGCCTGCCGGTGCACCTCGGTCAGCATCACGTCCGGCTCGGCCTCGGTGAAGAAGCCGCCGCCCTGAATCGGCGGCAATTGTGCCGGATCGCCGAGCACAAGCAGCGGCACGCCGAATGACAGCAGGTCCTTGCCGAGTTCGGGATCGACCATCGAGCACTCGTCGATGATGATCAACTCCGCCTTCGACGCCGGCGCCTCGTCCCACAGGTCGAAATTCGGGATCTCGTCGCCGCTCTCGCGCGTGCGGTAGATCAGCGAGTGGATGGTGGAGGCGCCGTGGCAGCCTTTGCCGCGCATGACCGAAGCGGCCTTGCCGGTGAAGGCGGCATATTTCACCTCGCCATCGACGCCGTCGGCGATGTGGCGGGCGAGGGTGGTCTTGCCGGTGCCGGCATAGCCGAACAGGCGAAAGATGGGCGGCGTCGAGCCGCCGCCGGGCTTGGCCTTGAGCCAGTCGGCGACCGCTTTGAGCGCGTCGTCTTGATGCGGGGTGAACTGGGGCATTACCGGTCCTTGCGAGGGATCGTCTTAGAACATCGTGGCCAAAAGAACAAATTGGGAACTTGCCGCGTCTATTGACAATAGTCCTTTAGCATGATTTATCCCACATGTGCCTTGCGAGGCCCTCCGGCGCCGTCATGACGCGTCGGGCGGTTTGCGAGGGACCGGCGCCCGACAATGGCGCCGTCCGGGCTTTACGCGATTCGCGTGAAGCACGGTGTGGAGCGCCGGGAGGCGCAGCACCCCCGATCGCAAGGGGGTGGCGCGCCCGGGACGGGGACTAACCACTCCCTCCCGAACGGCGTGCAGGGTCGACCGGTCACGAGGTTCCGGTCTACCCACGAGGGGGTCTCGCAAGCCCCCTGGCGCCTCCCGGCGCTCCATTCGCTCTTCGGAGCGGAGGAAAAGGGGACATCGGCGTGCCCACGCCGACCAAAGAACAGGGCCGGCGGAGCGTTGGCTTCCCCACGACGTCGAGCAAAAGGATCCGCCTTGTCCCTGTCATCCAGGTGTCGTAACATGTCGATATGTCTCGACACATGGACGCAAAGAAAGCGCTCGCCGCCTTCGCCGCTCTGGCGCAGCCGACGCGGCTCACAGCCTTCCGCAAACTTGTCGCCGCGCAGCCGGACGGGCTCGCCGCCGGCGACGTCGCGGCCGCCTGCAAGGTGCCGCACAACACGATGTCGACGCATCTCTCCGCCTTGACGCGCGCCGGCCTCGTCACCGTCGAGCGCCAGGGGCGCGTCATGACCTATCGCGCCGATCTCGACGGCCTGCGCGGTCTCGTCGGCTTCCTGATGCGCGATTGCTGCGGCGGCAATGCCGCGATCTGTGCGCCGGTGATCCAGGAATTCAATGCCGCCTGTTGTGCGCCAAAGGAGCGTGCAAGTGTCTGACCGCGTCTACAACGTTCTCTTCCTCTGTACCGGCAACTCGGCGCGCTCGATTCTCGCCGAAGCGATCCTCAACCGCGACGGCAAAGGCCGCTTCCGCGCTTTCAGCGCCGGCAGTCAGCCGAAAGGCGAGCCCAATCCCCATGCGCTGACGCTGTTGAAGCATGCCGGCTACGACACCTCGGCGCTGCGCTCGAAATCGTGGAGCGAGTTCGCGGTGGCCGGCGCGCCCGAACTCGATTTCGTCTTCACCGTCTGCGACAACGCCGCCGGCGAGACCTGTCCGTTCTGGCCGGGCCACCCGATGACGGCGCATTGGGGCATTCCCGATCCGGCCACGGTGACGGGCACCGAAGCCGAGATCGGCGTCGCCTTCAACAGCGCCTATCGCATGCTCAAGCGGCGCATCGAACTGTTTCTCGCTTTGCCGATCGACAAGCTGGACCGCATGGTGCTCGGCGCGCGGCTCAAAGACATCGGCGCCAGCGAAGGCGCGACGGCAATGGCGAAGTCGGAATAGCGGTGCGGCGTCAGCCCAATGCTCTGTCCGTCCCCCCGAAAGCGGGGACCCAGCGCTGGATTCCCGCTTGCGCGGGAAGGAACGGAGTGGGTGGCAATGCGTGCGCAAAAACGGATCAGGTCTATGTCCAGGTTTGAACGCTATCTCACCCTCTGGGTCGCGCTCTGCATCGTCGCCGGCATCGCGCTCGGACAGATGATGCCGCGGCTCTTCCACGCCATCGGTGGCGCCGAGATCGCGCGCGTCAATCTGCCGGTCGCGGCGCTGATCTGGCTGATGATCGTGCCGATGCTCATCAAGATCGACTTCGCCGCGCTCGGCCGCGTGAAGGAGCACTGGCGCGGCATCGGCGTCACATTGTTCATCAACTGGGGGGTGAAGCCGTTTTCGATGGCTGCGCTCGGCTGGCTGTTCGTCGGCTTCCTGTTTCGGCCCTATCTGCCGGCCGATCAGATCAATTCCTACATCGCCGGGCTCATCCTGCTCGCCGCCGCGCCGTGCACGGCGATGGTGTTCGTCTGGAGCAATCTCAGCAAAGGCGAGCCGCATTTCACGCTGACGCAGGTCGCGCTCAACGACACCATCATGGTGTTCGCCTTCGCACCGATCGTCGGCCTGCTGCTCGGCCTCTCGGCGATCACCGTGCCGTGGGACACGTTGGTGCTGTCGGTGGTGCTCTACATCGTCGTGCCGGTCATCGTCGCGCAGGTGCTGCGCTGGCGTTTGCTTGCGGCCGGCGGGATGGCCGCGCTCGACCACCTGCTCAGGACATTACAGCCTCTGTCGCTCGTCGCGCTGCTCGCCACCTTGGTGCTGTTGTTCGGCTTCCAGGGGCAGCAGATCCTGGCGCAGCCGCTGGTGATCGTGCTTCTCGCCGTGCCGATCCTGATCCAGGTCTATTTCAATGCCGGCCTGGCCTATGTCCTCAACCGGCTTGCCGGCGAGCAGCATTGCGTCGCCGGCCCCTCGGCGCTGATCGGCGCCAGCAACTTCTTCGAGCTGGCCGTTGCCGCGGCGATCAGCCTGTTCGGCTTCGAATCGGGCGCGGCGCTGGCGACCGTGGTCGGCGTGCTCATCGAGGTGCCGGTCATGCTCTCGGTGGTGGCCATCGTGAATCGCAGCCGGCTCTGGTATGAGCGCCGCGCAACGCAGGACGGCGCAGCCAAAAGCGCCTGATTTGCGCCCGTCGACACGGCCGAGCGAAGCGTCTTTCAGCCCTTGCAAAACGGCGGCGCGCACCTAGTCGCCTGCCGCATTGCCCTTTTCGCCCTCTCATGTTTAAGGTCGCGACCTTTTCGCTACGGACCCCTGCATGGCGCGTGACCAGATCGACATGACCCCGATCGAGAGCCGCGACGAACTCGTCGCCTGGCTCGAAAAGGGGTGCAAGCCGAAGTCGCAATTTCGCGTCGGCACCGAGCACGAGAAATTCGCCTTCCTCATCGAGGACCACCGGCCGGTGCCCTATGCCGGCCGCCGCTCGATTCGCTCGCTGCTCGAAGGCATGCACGACCTCCTCGGCTGGGAGCCGATCATGGAGGGCGAGAACATCATCGGCATGTTCGACGTCACCGGCGGCGGCGCCATTTCGCTGGAGCCGGGCGGCCAGTTCGAGCTCTCCGGCGCGCCAGTCGACAATGTGCACCAGACGGCGTCGGAACTGTTCTCGCACCTCGCACAAGTGCGCGAAGTGGCGAAGCCGCTCGGCATCGGCTTCCTCGGGCTAGGCATGACGCCGAACTGGAGCCGCGCCGACATGCCGGTGATGCCGAAGGGCCGCTACCGCATCATGACGAACTACATGCCGAAGGTCGGCAAGTATGGTCTCGACATGATGTACCGCACCTGCACCGTGCAGGCGAACCTCGACTTCTCCTCCGAAGCCGACATGGTCAGGAAGCTGCGCGTGTCGCTGGCGCTGCAGCCGGTGGCCACCGCGCTGTTCGCCAATTCGCCGTTCACCGAGTGCAAGCCGAACGGCTTCCTGTCGATGCGTTCGCAGATCTGGACCGATACCGACAACCAGCGCGCCGGTATGCTGCCCTGGGCGTTCGAGGACGGCATGGGCTTCGAGGCTTACGTCGATTACGCGCTCGACGTGCCGATGTATTTCGTGAAGCGCGGCGACGAGTACATCGACGTCTCCGGCAAGTCGTTCCGCGATTTCTTCGCCGGCAAACTCGACACGATGCCGGGCGAGCGGCCGACCATTTCCGACTGGGCCAACCACCTGTCGACGATTTTCCCGGAGGTGCGGCTCAAGCGCTATCTCGAAATGCGCGGCGAGGACGCCGGCCCGTGGCGGCGGCTCCCGTCGCTGTCGGCCTACTGGGTCGGGCTGCTCTACGACGACGAGGCGCTCGATGCCTGCTGGGACATCGTCAAGGACTGGACCGCCGAGGAACGCCAGAAGTTGCGCAACGACGTGCCGCAGCGCGGCTTCCGTGCCGAGATCGGCAAGACCAACGTGCTCACACTGGCGCAGGAGACCATGCGGCTTGCCCGCCGCGGCCTGCAGAAGCGTCAGCGCCTCGACCGCAACGGCCGCGACGAAACGCGCTATTTGCGGCCTCTGGAAGAGAGCATCGCCCGCGGCATCACGCCGGCCGAGGAACTGCTTGAGAAGTATTTCAACGAGTGGAACGGCTCGGTCGATCCGATCTTCAGCGAGTATGCGTATTAGTTTTCTTCCCTCTCCCCGCTTGCGGGGAGAGGGTGGCGAGCACCGTAGGTGCGAGTCGGGTGAGGGGGCGTTTGTTGCAACGCTGTGGCTCGCCCCTCACCCGACACGCCTCGCTGCCGCTCGGCATGTCGACCTCTCCCCGCATTGCGGGGAGAGGTGAAAGATGAAGCCATGGCCAAATCCACACCCGCGACGCTGGCGCTGCAAAACGCCGGCGTCACGTTCCAACTGCACGAATACGACTACGACCCGAACGCCGCGCGCATCGGCATGCAGGCGGCGGAAGCGCTCGGCATCGAGCCGGCGCGGCTCCTGAAGACGCTGATGGCGAAAGCCGGCGACGAGATTGTGTGCGTGCTGGCGCCGTCCGACCGCGAAGTAAATTTGAAGAGGCTCGCTGCCGCCGCCGGCGCCAAGAGCGCGGCGATGCTGGGTGCTGCCGAGGCCGAGCGTATCACCGGTTATCACGTCGGCGGCATCTCGCCGTTCGGGCAGAAGAAACGCGCGCGCGTCTTCGTCGAGCAGGCGGCACTCGCTCATCCGCGCATTGTCGTCAATGGTGGCCGCCGCGGCCTGCAGGCCGAGCTGGCGCCGGCGGATCTGGTGTTGGTGCTGAACGCGACGGCCGCCGAATTGTGTTAGGCACCAACGATGTCAATCTCTGACAAGCCCTCCGGCCGGCCGCGCGGCTTCGCGCCGCTCGATTATGCGCTCTACGCCGTCTCCGTGCTGGTCTGGGGCTTCTCCTGGATCGCGCTGCATTACCAGATCGGGCAGGTGGCGCCGGAAGTGTCCGTCATCTAGCGCTTCGCTACGGCCTCGCCGCTGATGCTGCTGCTCGCCGCCTGGCGTGGCGAGCGGCTCAGATTCCGCCTCGCCGAGCATCGCTAATTCCTCGGCCTCGGCGCCGCGATCTTCTCGACCAATTTCGTGCTGTTCTACTACGCCGGCGCGCACGTCGCCTCCGGCCTCTTGTCGATCGTGTTCTCGCTCGCCTCGATCGGCAATGTCGCGCTCGGCAGCCTGATCTTCGGCACGCGGGTCGAACGCCGCGTGCTTGCCGGCGGTGTCTTCGGCGTCGTCGGCGTCGCGCTGATGTTCTATCCCGAGCTCGGCGGCATGCGGCTCGACATCGCCGCGCTGATCGGGCTGGCGCTGTCGCTCGCGGGCACGGTGTGCTTCTGCATCGGCAACATGCTGTCGCTGGCGGCGCAGCGCAGAGGCCTGCCGATCTTCGCCACCATCGGCTGGAGCATGGCCTACGGCGCCGGGCTGATGGTGCTGTTCTCGCTCGCCCGCGGCGACCGCTTCACGCTCGAATGGAGCGCCACCTATCTCGGCGGCCTGCTCTATCTCTCCGTCATCGGCTCGGTGATTGCCTTCAGCGTCTATTTCACGCTTCTCGGCCGCATCGGCGCGGCGCGCGCCGGCTACACCACCGTAATGTATCCTGTGATCGCGCTGATCGTGTCGACCTTCGCCGAAAACTACCGCTGGAGTCTGCTCGCGGTGCTCGGTCTCGCCGCGGTGCTTGCCGGCAATCTGCTGGTGCTGCGCGCACCGCGCAAATGACTATTCCGCTGCCTGCGCGTCCGACAGGTTGTCGAGCGAGGAGACGATGTGCTCGGCCAGCGCATCGGCCAGGGCGGACGATTCGTGCGCGTTGCGCACCAGGCCGATGCGGCAGCTCGGCAGCTCGGGAAAACCGTCGCCTGCGGTGAGCACGCGCATGCCGGGACGCAATCCCGATTCCGGCAGCACCGACACCGCGAGTCCGGCCAGTACGGCGGCGGCCACCGCGCCGGCGTTCGAGCTCGAATACAGGACGCGATAGGGCCGGCCGACCGACTCCAGCCGCTCGATGGCGCTGCGCCGCCAGGAGCAGGACGGCCGCCCGAGCGCGAGCGCGACGCATGGCTCGCTATGGACCGCATGCCGGTTCGACGTCACCCACAAGAGCCGCTCGCGGCGGAAGGTCTCGGCCGCCCGCTTGGTCTCGCAATTGGTGACGATGGCGAGATCGATCTCGTTGCCGTCGATGCGCTCGAGCAGGTCCATCGACGGCTCGCAGATCACGGTGAGCTCTACTGCCGGATAGCTGCGCGAGAAGCGCGCCATGATCTCCGGCAGATAGCGGTCGGCATAGTCGTCCGGCACGCCGAGCCGTACCCGGCCGGACAGCGCCGCGTCGGAAAAGGCGGCGAGCGTCTCGACGTTGAGATTGACGATGCGGCGGGCGTAATCGAGCAGCCGCTGCCCGTCCTCGGTGAGCTTCGAGGCGCGGCCGTCGCGGGCGAAGATCGGGCGCTCGATGCGCTCCTCCAGCCGCTTCATCTGCATCGACACGGCCGACTGCGTCTTGTGCACGACCTCGGCGGCGCGGGTGAAGCTGCCGGTCTCGGCGATGGCAATAAAGGTGCGCAACTGGTCGATGTCGAGGAGCGCGGTCATAAGCATCGTCCTGATTTGGCTAAGGTTTTTCAACCGGGCGGATCGTCTATCAGCAAGCTTTATCGATCAGATTAAAAACATTCGTTTCACTAATCAATACCGGGGCCGCATGGTGGCTGTCCCACCGGAATCGGGTGGGGCTTTCGGGTGGGTTCGGCATCCCTGGCGCCGTAGATCGGCAAGGGCGCCCGGCACACCGCAAGGAGACTGAAGATGAGCGCGCAATATCCCGTCATCCCCGTGGCCGGAGGCACGCTGCTGCGCGCCTTCGTCTGGGGCCTGTCGACGATGACGTCCGGCGCCAAACGGTTCGCCCGCGCGCGCCGCCATCGCCGCGATGCCGCCGCGCTCGCCCGTCTCGATCGCCGCATGCTCGCCGACATCGGCATCAGCCGCTCCGACCTGCGCGACGCCTTCTCCGAGCCGTTCTGGGAGGATCCGACCGCGCTGCTGCGCGAGCGCGCGATCGAACGCCGCTGGAATAGCGCGCTGATGCGCGACGAGGTCGGGCAGTCGTTCCAGCGTCCGCGTACGGACCGGTCGGCGCGGCATTCGATCTGAATTCAAGAAAACGGCCGACCCCTCTCATCGGCCGTTCTGATCCGGGAGATCTGCGAACATCCCCTCTCGCGGCCGGATCCAGCGCCCGTCGGCCCCTCCGACGGGCGCTTCATTTTGTGTGCACCTCGCTGTGCCGCACGAGCGCGCGCCGGTCCTTGACCACGCCGATCAGCACGCCGAGGCGCGAGATGCTGGCGACGACACGGCCGTCGAGCGCGCGATCGCAATTCATGTGCGTCGGCGCGATGAAGAAGTCGGCTTTGCTCCAGTCGTCGACCCATTGCAGGCTGGGATCGCCGTGCGCTTCGTCCTCGAACGATTCGCGCTGGCCGCACACCGCGACCGTGTAGCGATGCTCGCCCTTCTGCGGACCGTCGAGCTCGGCGACATAGGCTTCGAGATCGTCGACCGCCTCCGGCATGATGTCGACCCAGTAATCGGTGGCGAAGCGGCGCGACGCGCCTTCGAGGCCGCCGACCAGCGGATTGTAGTAGAGGTACTGGTACGGATGCAGCTCGACGAGCAGCACCGCGTTGGAGATGAGGAGCGCGACGACGACGGCGCCGGCGGCGGCGGCGATCAAGGTTTGCCGCTGCGCGAGTCTGCCGATCAGCCAGTCGATGCCGATGCCGGCGAGCACGGCGAAGAGCGGAACGACGAAGAGGAAATGCCGTATGCCGGTGAAGGCGGGGCCGCGGTCGACCACCTCGCACAGCACGGGAAACACGGCCATGAACATGAGCAGGCCCGTCTCACTGCGGCGCCAAGAGCGCGGCGCGTCGGCCGCCGGCTTCCGCAGCACCGGCAGCGCCAGGAGCGTGCCGGCGAGAATGAGCAGCGGCAGCTTGATCAGCAGATAGAGCGGCACGTACCAGCGCGGCACGTTGCCCATCTGGTAGATGTGGCCGTCGAGCAGCGTGCTGATGTGATAGTTGAACTCGCCGAAATCGACGAGCCCGCGCACCGGATTGAGCGGCGCCAGCGCCGACCATGGCCAGGCAAAGGTCATCAGCACATAGCCAATCAGGAAGGCGGGCGTCAGAGCGATCACCGATTGCGCGAAGAAGGTGAGCTGATCGCGCATCGGCTCGGCCTTGCGCGCCGGCATGTGACTGAGGATGGCGAGACCGGCATAGCCGACGAGCAGCAGGCCGAGCACGCGGATGCCGAGCGCGGCGCCGAGCAGGAGGCCGAAGCCGAACACTGCCGTGCGGCCGGGCCGCGGCAGTTCGCGCGTCGCGCGCAGCAGGAAGTAGGCAGCCCCGATCATCGCCGCGGCGAAGGGAATGTCCTTGGTGTGGTTGAACATCGCGCCGTACCACGGCCCGCAGGTCGCCAGCGAGAAAGCCGCGATGGCGCCCGCGCGCGGACCGGAGACGAGGCGGGCGGTGGCCCAGGCGCCGCCGATGCCGCCGATGCCGATCAGCGCGCAGAAGATATGGCGGACATCGTAGAGGTCGGCGGACGGGAATAGCTTTTCCAGCAGGTTGGCGAAGATGTCGAAGAGCCCGCCGTACAGATAGAGATTGACGTAGTGAAACAGCGACCGGTCGGTGAAGCCGCTGCGGAAGTAATCGAGGATCAGCGTGCCGTAGTGCTGCTGCACCGGCTCGTCGTTGGACACCGCATAGGACTGATAGGTGACAAAGACGAGGACCACGAGCGCAAGCAGCAGCACGACGGTCGCCGCGTCATAGGCGGAGACCGCGCCAAGGCGGGCGCGCAGGCGCGCCGAAAGTGGGTGGGTCGTTTGTCCCGGCAGCATCACGACAAATGAAGGCGGTACACCGGCTGCGCTGGCCGAGCGGCCATCGGCGGCAATCGAAGCGGGCGCCCCCCGGCAATCCTCCATCAGTGGCGCAGGATTTTGACCCGCCGGCTCGTTTCTGTCATGCGGCATCTGCAAAAAACGGGTCGGGTGCGCTATCATGCCGCCGGGGACGGCGCTCGGTCATCGAACGTCAGGCAGCGCAATGGGCTTACGTTTCGGGGTAGTGGCTGCGCTGGCGCTGTTTGCGCTTTCCTGTGCCGCCCAGGCGCAGTTGGGCTACGACCGCCATGGCGGCGATTACCTGCACTTCGACGTCAAATCGGGCGACCCCGCCGTGTGCGCGGCCCGCTGCGAGCGCGACGCCCGCTGCCGCGCGTGGAGTTTTTCCTATCCGCGCACCCGCAGCACGCTGGCCAGTTGCGGCCTCAAGAACAAGGTGGTGCCGCGGACGGAGGATGCCTGCTGCGTCTCCGGCGTACGCGGCGCCGGGGTGATCGAGCCGACGCGCGGCGCCGTCGAATATTCGATCGACCGCACCGGCGGCGACTATCGCAGCGTGGACATGCCGGCGCCCGATCCCGCCGGCGAGCCGTGCCGGGCCGCCTGTACCGGCGACGCCAAGTGCCGCGCCTGGACCTATGTGCGCCCCGGCTACGGCAGCGCCGCCGCGCGCTGCTTCCTCAAGGACAAGATCACGCGCCCGCGCAAGAAACCGTGCTGCATCTCCGGCGTGGTGCGCTAGGCGCGTGTCGCGCTGAAACCGTCGCCCTCAGGCGCGCGCGCAGCAATCCAATCAAAGCCTCGCGGTGATGCTGCAGCGAACGCCGGCGACGTCGTAGTCGATCCGGGTATGCCCGCCCAGGTCGCGACCGTAGCCAAATGAGCCGCTGGCGGACGATGAGTAAGCGGATGCCGGAGTGCCGGCATCCGCAGACGGCTGCGAGTCATCCTGAAAACTAATGAACCGCGGTGAAGAATCGCGACAGCCGCAAGCCCTGCGGCCAGGTCCAGATCGGCTGGTGTTTCATGCCCAGATCCCACGAACCGACCACCGCGTCGACGCGGCCGACGAGATCGTCGACCGGCAGCATGCCGACGCCGCCGTCGCGCAAGGGCACGCGGCTGTCGGCGGAGTTGTCGCGGTTGTCGCCCATGACGAACAGGTGCCCGGGCGGGATCGTCGTCTCCGCCATGTTGTCGAGCGGCTCGAACGGCGTGAGCTTGAAGATCACGTGCTTGCGGCCGCCCGGCAGCGTTTCGATGTAGCGCGCCGCGCTGGTGCGCGAGCCGTCCTCGCTCTCGACCTTGCCGGTGCCGTCCGGCGTCATGCCGACCGGCGCGCCGTTGATGATGACGCGGCCGTCATGCAGCGCGACCTTGTCGCCGGGCAGACCGATGACACGCTTCACCCATACCTGCGAGCGATCGCCCGGCCAGCGGAAGACGACGACGTCGCCGTGCTTGGGCAGTTCGCCGAAGATGCGGTTGCTGTTCGGCAGCGTCACGAAGCCGGGCAGGGAGGCGGTGCTGTAGCCGTAAGGGTATTTGGTCGCGAGCAACTCGTCGCCGATCTGCAGCGTTGGCTCCATGGAGCCGGACGGCACGTAGAACGGTTCGGCGATGGCGGTCTTCGCCACCATCACCACCAGCACGATGCCGACGATGTCGAGGATGGCCTTGCCCCAGCCGCGGGCGGAGCCGTCTGTCTTGGCGCTCTTGTCGGCGCGATTTTCGCTCGTCGCCATCAGGCCGTGCCTCCGACGGTGATCTTGTCCATGCGCAAGCTCGGCTGGCCGACGCCGACCGGCACACCCTGGCCGTTCTTGCCGCAGGTGCCGATGCCGGGATCGAGCGCGAAGTCATTGCCGATCATCGTGATCCGGTTGAGATCGGTCGGCCCATTGCCGATCAGCATGGCGCCCTTCACCGGCGCCGTCACCTTGCCGTTCTCGATCTTGTAGGCCTCCGTGCACTGGAACACGTACTTGCCCGAGGTGATGTCGACCTGGCCGCCGCCGAAGTTCACGGCATAGAGGCCGTTCTTCACCGAGGCGATGATCTCTTCGCGCGGCGTGTTGCCTGCGAGCATGTAGGTGTTTGTCATGCGTGGCATCGGCACATGCGCGTGGCTTTCGCGCCGGCCGTTGCCGGTCGGCTTCATGCCCATCAGCCGCGCGTTCTGCCGGTCCTGCATGTAACCGACGAGAATGCCGTCCTCGATCAGCACGGTGCGATTGGTCGGCGTGCCTTCGTCGTCGATGGACAGAGAACCGCGGCGCGAATTCATCGTGCCGTCGTCGACGACGGTGACGCCCTTGGCGGCCACCTGCTTGCCCATCAGGCCGGCAAAAGCAGACGTCTTCTTGCGGTTGAAGTCGCCCTCGAGTCCGTGGCCGACGGCCTCGTGCAGCATGACGCCGGGCCAGCCGGCGCCGAGCACCACGTCCATCTCGCCGGCTGGTGCCGGCACCGCCTCGAGATTGACCAGCGCCTGACGCACGGCCTCGTCGACCGCACCCTGCCAGGAGTGCGTGGTGATGAAACGTTCGTAACCCTCGCGGCCGCCGAAGCCGAACGAGCCGGTCTCCTGCCGGTCGCCGTCGCCGGTGACGACGGAGACGCTCAGCCGCACCAGCGGCCGGATGTCGCGATAGATCTCGCCGTCGGTGCGCAGGATTTCGACGACCTGCCAGGTCGCGGCGATGCTCGCCGACACCTGCCGCACGCGCGGGTCCTTGGCGCGCGCATAAGCGTCGATCTCGCCGAGCAGCTTCACCTTGGCGTCGAACGCCGGCTGCGCGAGCGGGTTTGCGTCGCCGTAGAGCTTGCGGTTGGTGCGGCCGGGCGCATCGGCATAGCTGCCGGAATAGCCGCCCTTGACGGCGCGAACAGCCTCGGCGGCGCGCGCCAGTGCCGCTTCCGACATGTCGGAGGCGTGAGCGTAGCCGACCGCTTCGTCCTTGACCGCGCGCAGGCCGAAGCCCTGTGCCGTGTCGTAGGTCGCCTGCTTCAGGCGCCCGTTGTCGAACACCAGCACCTCGGCCTGGCGGTATTCGAGGAAGAACTCGCCGTCGTCGGCCCCTTCCAGCCCGTGGCCGACCAACTGACGGACTTTGCCGCGGTCGAGACCGGCCCTGTCGATCAGGGACGAGATCGCTGGATCCATTGGTATTTTGCTCCCGGCGGGAATGTGCCCTCGCTGCATCAGATAGGACGTCTGTGGCCTTTTGGCGAGGGCAGGCGGCCGGGAGCCCGCGCCGCGCGGAACCAAGTGTCCCCACCCGCGCTTAAACGCCCGTCCGGGGGCGCGGCAGGGGAGCTCGTCATTCCGATCAATCGCCGATATGTTCTTGGCTTCGGCCTGACCTCAGTGCTCGCGGCCGTGACGAGCAATGGCGGGGCGGCCGCCGCCAACGGCCTGCAGCTCGGTCCGCCGCAGCCGTTCGATCCCGACGCGCTGCGCCAGCGGGCGCAGGCGCTGGCCGCCCAGCCCTACGCCGCGCCGCGCGCGCCGGTGCCGATCCTCGTGCAGGGCATCGACTTCGACGCCATCCAGAAAATCAAATTTCGCGCCGAATGTGCGTTGTGGAAGGACGGGCCCGGCTCGCTGCCGGCGCGCTTCTTCCATCTCGACAAATTCAACTATCTTCCCGTCGACGTGCACGCGGTCGAGAAGGGCAAAGCGCGGCGCGTATTGTTCAGCAAGGATTGCTTCGCCTACGGCGATCCGGCGTTCGCCGCGCGGCTGCCGAACGATCTCGGCTTCTCCGGCTTCCGCGTCATGAATTCGCGCGCGAGCGAAACCGACTGGCTGGCCTTCCAGGGCGCCAGCTATTTCCGCAGTTCCGGTCCGCGCGGGCAGTACGGCACCTCGGCGCGCGGCATCGCCGTGAACACGGCGCTGCCGCAGCCGGAGGAGTTTCCGCGCTTCTCGCAATTCTGGCTGATGGAGACCGGCGCTCCGGACATCGTCACCATCTATGCCCTGCTCGAAGGACCAAGCGTCACTGGCGCCTATCGCTTCGACGCGCGGCGCGGCGACGCCGCCGTCGTCATGACCGTGCATGTCGATCTGTTCGCGCGCACCGACGTGCCGCGGCTTGGCTTTGCGCCGCTCACCAGCATGTACTGGTACGGCGAGAACGACCGCCGCCGCGCCATCGACTGGCGTCCCGAGGTGCACGACTGCGACGGCCTCGCGCTGTGGACCGGCAAGGGCGAGCGCATCTGGCGGCCGCTGATCGATCCGCCCTCGGTGCTGACCAATTCCTTCATCGACGTCGATCCGAAGGGCTTCGGGCTCTTGCAGCGCGACCATGACTTTAACGACTACCAGGACGACGGCGCCTTCTATAACCGGCGGCCGAGCGTCTGGGTCGAGCCTGTCGGACAATGGGGCGAGGGTGCCGTGGAGCTCGTCGAGATTCCGACCGACGACGAGATCCACGACAACGTCGTCGCCTACTGGACGCCGAAGAAGCCGGTGAAAGCCGGCGATAGTCTCTCGCTCGACTACCGCCTCTATTGGCAGGACGCGGAGCCGCATCCGCCCAATCTGGCGCGCGTGGTGGCGACGCGCATCGGCCGCGGCGGCGTGCCGGGGCAGCCGCCGCCGCCGAACGAGTGGAAGTTCGTCATCGACTTCGAAGGCGGGCCGATGGAGGAGATGGCACCGCGCTACGACATCAAGCCGGTGGTGACGTTGTCTCGCGGCAAGGTCATCAACCCGTACACGATCAAGGTCGTCGATACCAACCGCTGGCGTGGCTTCTTCGATATCGTCCTCGAGGGCAAGGAGCCGCTCGACATGCGCTGCTATCTCAAACTCGGCGACGAGACGCTGAGCGAGACGTGGCTTTATCAGTTCTATCCGTGATCGTCGGCCGCCGCGCTCAGCCGCTGAGCGCCGGATAGTCGGTGTAGCCCTTCGGCCCCGGCGTGTAGAACGTCGCCATGTCCGGCGCGTTCTCGGCAGCGCCTTCCTTCCAGCGCTCGATCAGGTCCGGGTTGGCGAGAAAGGGCCGCCCGACCGCGATCAGATCGGCTTTGCCGGCCTTGAGGTCGGCTTCGGCGCGCGCGGCGTCGTAGCCGCCCGACAGGATCAGGGTGCGCTTGAACGTCTTGCGGTAGAGCGCCTTGATGTCGTCCGGCACCGGCGGTGCGCCGCTTGCGCTGTGGTCGACGAGATGCACGTAGAGCAGCCCGGTCCTGTCGAGCGCTTCCGCGAGATAGCTGTAATCGGCGAGCATCTCCGGATAGTCGGGCATGTCGTTGAACACGCCGAACGGCGACAAGCGGATGCCGACCCTGTCCTTGCCGATGGCGGCGCAGGTGGCTGCGACCACTTCGAGCACGAAGCGCGCACGGTTCTCGATGGAGCCGCCGTATTTATCGGTGCGCTTGTTGGAGTTCGGCCGGATGAACTGCTCGAGCAGGTAGCCGTTGGCGCCATGCAGTTCGATGCCGTCGAAGCCGGCGGCGACCGCGTTCTTTGCGGCCTGCGTAAACTCGGCGACGGCATGCTTGATGTCGGCCTCGCTCATCGCGCGCGGCGTGACGAAGTCCTTCATGCCCTCGGCATCGGTATACATCTGGCCCGCCGCCTTGACCGCCGACGGCGCCACCACCTCGCCGCCCTGCGGCAGGTTGAGCGGATGCGTGATGCGGCCGGTGTGCATCAGCTGCACGAAGATCTTCGCGCCGCGCGCATGGACTGCGTCGGTGATCTTCTTCCAGCCGGCGACCTGCGCCTCGGAGAAAATGCCGGGAATGCGCGGATAGCCGAGCCCGTTCGGCGACGGCGAGGTTCCCTCGGTGACGATCAGCCCGGCCGAGCCGCGCTGCACGTAGTACTCCACCATCAGGTCGTTCGGGACGTTGTTGGTGGCGCGACTGCGCGTCATTGGCGCGATGACGAGATGGTTCTGCAGCGTAAGCGGGCCGAGCTGGGCCTTGGAAAACAGGAGTGACATGGAAGTCTCCGCGAGGATGCCGTCGAAAGGACGCTGTCGGGCCGGACATGGGCGCACCGACGGGGCAGCGCAAGCGGTATACTTTTTGAGCCCGACCAAAGACGGAGCAGGGCGGAACAAGTAGCGACTGTTCTGCGGTGTGCGCGTATGGTCAGGCCGCGGTGCTCGCCTGCGATGCATTCTGGAATTGCTCGAATGCGTCGAGCGCGTGCGTCGCGTACATCACCGCCGGGCCGGCGCCCAGGTACACCGCCATACCGAGCGCCTCGACGATCTCCTCGCGCGTGGCGCCTTGATCCAGCGCCGCCTTGACGTGGAAGCCGATGCAGTCGTCGCAGCGGATCGCCACCGAGATACCGAGCGCGATCAGCTCCTTCGTCTTGCAGTCGAGCGCTTGCGGCGCCAAAGCCGCCTGCGCCAGTCCGGAGAACGCCTTCATGACGTTGGGCGTGTCGCCGCGCAGCGTACGCATCAGCGCCTTGATCTCGTCGGTTGTCTCTGGCCATTGCTTGATCATCGGAAGGTCCTCCGTCGCGACATGGCCACTCTAGCCGCGCCGCCGGAGACGTCCGTTGACCTCGATCAAGGCCGAACTAGTCGAGGCGGAAGCCGACGCTCACCTCGCCAATCGGATCGAGCGCGTGCGTGAGCGCGGTCTCGTCGCCCTCGATCACCAAGGGCGGCGTGATCGAGCCGGTGATGATGATGTCGCCGGCCGACAGCGTCTCGCCAAAGGCGGCGAGCGTATTGGCGACATGCGCGACGGTCTCCATGAGCTTGCCGGTCAGCGCTTCCGGATCGGACGTGTTGTTCGCCTCGACGCCGCGGCGGATGAGGCGCGAGACGATGCCGTCGAGCGCCCCGCCGGCGCGGCTGTTCTCGCCGAGCAGCACGTGCCGCTGGAAGATGTTGCGCGCCAGCACGGCGTCGAGATTGTCCGGCGCCGGCACAAGGTCGAGATCGGCGATCTCGATCGCCGGCCGGATGTTGTCGATGGCCGCGAGCGCATCGGCGGCGGTGGCGTCGCCTTCGAGATCGCGCGCCATGCGCACCGCGATCTCGATCTCCGCCACCGGCCGGACGTAGCCCTTGAACGACACCGTCGCGCCGGATGGCAATTGCGCGCCCTGCATCAGATAGCCGATCGCCGGCGCGGCAATGCCGAGCTTCTCGAGGCTCGTCGGCGAGCCGAGGCCGACCTTCCAGCCGAGCGGCGTCTCGCCGGCGGCGATGCGCGCCCGCCGCGTCGCCAACTGCGTGGTCATGCCCTTGGTGATGAGCGGATGGTCCCAGGGGTTCATTTGCCCTCAATCGCGATCATCGTGCTGCACGTCACCGCATGCCGCTTCGGAATCAGCGGCCGGTAGCCGGGGTCGTTGTACCAATCCTTGATCGCCTGCTTGCTGGGAAATTCGACGACCACGACGCGGCTCGGTCTTCGGCCTTCGAGCATCTCGTGCGTGCCGCCTTGCGTGAGATAGCGGCCGCCGTGCTTTTCAATGAACGGTATCGTCTGCTCGAGATAGTCGGCAAAGGCTGACTCGTCGTCGATCTCGTGTTGACCGATGTAATAGGCGGTCACTTATGACTCTCCGGATGCACCTCGTAGCCGGAATCCTCGATCGAGCCGGCGCCCATCCAGCCCCAGACCAGCACGACGTCCTCGTTCGAGGTGTTATTGAAGCCATGCCAGCAGCCGCGCGGCGAATAGACGACGTCGCCTTCCTTCGATGGCGTGTCGCCGTGGTCGGTATAGATGTGGCCATGGCCCTTCAATACGACGAAGAACTCGTCGCAGTTATGATGGCGATGATTCTCGTGCCGCGCGCCGGGCTTGAGCACGGTCCAGCCGACGACGTGGTTGGCGCCGGCCGATTTCTTGTCGATCAGGAACTGGACCTGCATATCGACCCAGCCGTCGTCGCGCTTGAGGCCTTCGACCTTCGGCACGTCGTTGAGGTTGGTGATGTACATCACCGGATCCTTGCCCTTCATGGCGGCGGCGGTGCCCTTCACCGCTTTCGCCAGAGCGGCGCCGAACTTCTCTCCCTGCGATGTCATTCTTGTCCTCCCAGACGGCGATACACTTGATGCGCGACCACGAAATCGTTGCCGTCGATGCCGAGGCCGCGGCACGCATTCATCATTTCATTCGCTGCCGCTGCCAACGGCACCGGGCTCCCCAGCCGCCGGCCAAGATTGAGCGCCAGCATCATGTCCTTCTGCTGCAGCGTCACGTCGGCGAGCGGCACCTCGGGCATCTTGCCCTCGAGGATGAACGGTCCGCGATAGCCGAGCACGGGCGAGGCGGCGACACTCTTCAGGATGGCGTCGACCGCCGACTCGCGGCTCACGCCGCCCTTCTCGGCCAACGCCACCGCTTCGCCGAAGGCGATCACCTCGACCATCAGCAGCAGGTTCACCGCGATCTTCATCTGGCAGGCGAGGCCGTTGCTACCGATGCGCGTCACCTTCGGCCCGATCGCCAGCAGCACCGGCCTGGCGCGTTCGAACGCCGCCTCGTCGCCGCCGATCATGACCGAGGCCTGTCCCGCCTTCACCGTGACCGGCGAGCCGGAGAGGGGGCCGTCGAGCATGACGGCGCCGGCCTTGTCGAACTCGGCGGCGATCGCGCGGCTCTCGTCCGGCTCGATCGTGCTCATGTCGATGTAGATGCCGCCGCGCTTGATGCCGGCGACGACGCCGTCGGGCCCGAGCGCGCAGGCGCGCACCGCCTTGGCGTCGGTGACGATGGAGAACACGATCTCGGATTTGGCCGCGACGGCGCGCGGCGTATCGGCCCAGCGCATGCCCTGCGCGATCAAGTCATCCGCCTTGTCGCGCGACCGGTTCCAGCCGGTCACCGCGTGTCCCGCGGCCATCAGGCGCGGAACGATGAGTTGTCCCATCGCCCCGAGGCCGATGAATCCCAAATCCATGTCAATTCCTGTCGAAAGCGCGCCGCGGCGGATCTCCGGGAGGCGCATCTAAGCAGCGGCGGCAAGGTGCGGCAATCGATTTCCCCGAGGCGCGCGGCGCGACGACCCGCAAGGTGGGCTGCGTCCCCGTTCAGTGCGCGCTGCCGCGATCCCATCGCTCCATGACCGCGTCGATCTCGGCGCCGAGCAGGACGACGATGCTCGACAGCCACATCCAGGTCATGAAGCCGATGACCGCGCCGAGCGAGCCGTAGGTCTCGTTGTAGCTGCCGAAATTCGCTGCGTACCAGGAGAACAAAAGCGACGCCGCCAGCCAGGCGATCGCCGCGAGGGCGCTACCCCAGCTGATCCAGCGCCATTGCGCATGCTCGCGGTCGGGCCCAAAGCGGTAGATCACCGACAGGCCCAGCCCGATCAGGATCAAGAGCAGCGGCCAGCGCGTGTAGCCGAGCGCCGGCGCGATCAGCGACTCCATTGGCAGCGCGTTGAGGACGATCGGGACGACCACGACGCTGGCCATCGCCGCCAGCAGCAGCGCGATGGCCGCGAGCGTAAAGGCCACCGAGACGGCGTTGAGCTTGATGAAGCTGCGGCGCTCCTCGGCGTTGTAGACGACGTTGAGGGCGTCGAACATCGCCTTCATGCCGGCGTTGGCGCTCCACAGCGAGATGAGCAGGCTGACGATGAACGTGAAGCCGAGCGAGGAACTGGGGCGCGACACGATGCGCCCGACCTGGTCGCCGATGACGGCGATGGCGCCGCCGGGCAACACGCCGGCCATGCTGTTCACCTGCGTGACGATGGTGTGCGTGTCGGCGAACAGGCCGTAGAGGGCGACGATGGCGGCGATGGCGGGGAAGATCGCCAGCAGCGCATAGAAGGTCACGCCGGCGGCGATCGCCAGCACGCGGTGGCAGCCGATATTGGTCCAGATGTGCGAGGCGACGTCGCGCGCCGAATGCGGCTGGTCGCGCACCGCGGTAAACGGCGCGGGGCGGGACGTCGCGGGTCCGTCGCGCCGCGGCGGGCAGACCGCGGCCTCGCCTCGCCGGCGGCGGAAGCCAGCCCAGTACAGAGCGCCGCTCAGGAGGAGCGACGACAGCGACGGCCGCCGGTGCGGCTGGCGGATCGCGCGGTCGGCGCTCGACATGAAGGCTCCCTGATGACGCGACGGCTAAAGCCGGGCGGCATCCCGCTCCGGCTGTGCCGGATCAACGTCATGGCCTGTCGGCTGTTCCGTCGCGCCGCGGTCACGCGATCGCGCGCACTGCGATCGCTACGCGGTGACGTTGCACACGGTCGAGATCGACGCTGACGCCGAGCCCCGGCGCGTCGAGCGCCTCGACATGGCCGCGCGCGGTGGCGATGGGCGCGGCGGTGATGTCCTCGCCGAGCGCCGTATGCGTCAGCGTCAGCGCCCAGTCGAGGTTCGGGATCACCGCCGCCGCATGCAGCGCGGCGGCGCAGGCGACGCTCGATTCGCCGGTCTTGCAGGAGATGTTGACGTGCATGCCGAGCGCGCCGCACAGCCGGCCCGCTTCGGTCAGCGCGCGCACGCCGCCGAGCTTGATCGCCTTGAGGCTGACGCCGCGCGCCGCCTTGCGGTCGTGATGACGGCGGATGTCCGCGAGCGAATGGATCCCTTCGTCGGCGCCGATGGCGATCGACGTCGCCGCCGCGATCTCCGCCATCGCATCGAGATCGTCGGCCATCACCGGCTGCTCGAAGAAGCCCAAGCCCGAGCCATCGACCGCGTGTACATAATCGAGTGCGCCGGCGCGGCTGAAGCCCTGGTTGGCGTCGGCGGAGATCAGCGCGTCGCGGCCGAGCACGTCGCAGATCGCGCGCGTGCGCGCCGCGTCCTTGTCCGGCGTATCGATGCCGACCTTGATCTTGAAGGCGGTGAAGCCCTCCGTCTTCTTCTTGCCGGCGTCGACGAGATCGCCGCCGAGATCGCCGCCGCCGATGACGCCGAGCAGCGGCATGCGCTGGCGCACTTTCTGCCCGAGCAGCGCGTGCACCGGCGTCGCGGCGGCGTGGCCGGCGAGGTCGTGCAGTGCGATCTCGATCGCGGCCTTGGCGCCGTGATTGCCGTACATGCGCCCGTCCATGGCGGCGAGCGCGCCGTCGATGTCGCGCGGATCGCGGCCGCGCAGCACCGGTGTGAGATAGTGCACGGCGGTGACGATGCTCTCCAGCGTCTCGCCGGTCATTACCGGCGCCGACGCCGCCTCGCCCCAGCCCTCGGCGCCGTCGGCGGCGACGATGCGCACCAGCACGTTGTCGGCGCGGCGCACTTCCTCGCCCGCCATGATGACGGGCTTCTTCATCGGCAGGCTGACGGCGAAGGGTTCGATCGACTTGATTTGCATGAGGGCTTTCGAACCGCTTCGCCGTCGAGCCGGCTCAGAGCTTCGTGATGTGCGCCGTGTCGATGATGGTCTTGAAGGTCGTCATCTCCTTGGTCATGCGCGTCCACGCCGCAGCGCCGCCTTTCGGCCGCACCAGGAAGCCGGCCTTGAAAAGCTTCTCCTTCATCTGCGGCGACGACAGCACCTTCAGCGTCGCGGCCTCCAGCCACTTCACGTGATCCGGCGGTGTCTTCGCCGGCGCCAGAAGCGCCATGTCGGTGGCGAAGACGAAGTCCTTGAAGCCCGCCTCTGCCATCGTCGGCATGTCGGGGAAGTCCGGCCAGCGCTCATCGGCGCACAGCGCGAGACCGCGGATCGTGCCGGCGCGGATATGCGGCGAGGCCGGGCCGAGCGAGTTCGAGGCGATCTGCACCGTGCTGGTCAGCAGCGCCTGCAGCGCGTCGCCGCCGCCCTTGAACACGACCTCTTCCAGCTTCGGCAGGTTGGCGCGCACCTTCAGCAGCGTCGCTTGCAGTTGCGGCGTCGTGCCGATCGGCGGCACCGAGACGTTGTATTTGTCGGGGCTCTTGCCCGCGATGTCGACGAACTGCTTCATCGATTTCGCCGGCGATTCCTTGCGCACGACGAAGATGTTCGGCACGCCGGCAAGCTCGCTGACGGCGACGAAGTCCTTCATCGGATCGAAGGGCAGGTGATTGTAAAGACCGACGTTGACCGAGAAGGCGCTGGTCGCGAGCAGGTAGGTGTAGCCGTCCGGCTCGGAATGCGCGACGTAGCCCATGCCGATGTTGCCGCCGGCGCCGCCGCGGTTCTCGATGATGAAGGTCTTGCCGGTGGATTCCTGCAGCGCCGCGGCGACGACGCGGCCGACGAGGTCGGACGGGCCGCCGGGCGTGTTGGCGACGACGATCTTCACCGGCCGGTCCGGATAGGCGGCCAGCGCCGAGCGGCCCATCAATACCGCCGGTGCGGTGACCCCGGCGGCAAGGACGCCGATGCTCTTGATGACGCGCCGGCGCGACGGCGCGAATGTCTTGCGTTCAGTCATTGTGGTGTTTCTCCCCCGAATGATCGGCTTGTTGTGTGGTCGTCGCCGCGGCGGCAGGGTAGGCGGGGCGCCGCGGCGGATCAATGGACTTCGCATTGACTTACCGCGCGGAGCGCACGGGGCCCGCCTTTCGGCATTGGCGCGATGAATGCTAGAAATAGGGACAATGAATTTCACGAATGGAAAGCGGGCCCCTACAGTCGCGCTACCCGACGACGCCCTGACACCCATAGCGGCGCAACAAGACTGGCTCTGGTGGTGATGACAGACACGGAAAAGCCTTGGCACCAGGTGGTGCTGGAGACGCTCAAGAAGAACGATGTCAGGCTGGTGCCTTATGTGCCCGACCGGGTGTTCACGCCGCTGATCAAGGCGCTGCACGCCGATGACTTCTTCACGACCTTCCCCTGCACGCGCGAGGAGGAGGCGATCGGCATCGTCACCGGCGCCTGGATGGGCGGCCTGCGCGCGGCGGTGCTGATGCAGACCTCCGGCTTCGGCACCATCCCGAACGCCATCGCCTCGCTGGTCTGCCCGTCGCAGATTCCGGCGATCATGTTCGTGTCCGAGCGCGGCACGCTCGGCGAGTTCAATCTCGGCCAGGCGCTGGTCTGCCGCACCATGCGGCCGGTGCTCGATTCGCTCGGCATCGAGACGCACACCGTCACGCGGCACGACGAGCTCGCCTTCATCGTCGACCGCGCGATCAAGCAGGCCCTCGCCACGCAGGCACCGGTCACCTTCATCCTGTCGCCGCTGTTGACCGGCGGCAAAGTCTTCGTCGCGTGAGGCCCGCCATGACGCAGAATTCCGCGCTGAGCGCGCACAACGCCAAGGTGATGAACCGCTTCGAGCTGACCAGGCGCGCCGTGGCGCAGCTGAAGCACGACGAAGCCGTCATCGGCGGCATCGGCAACACCAATTTCGATCTCTGGATGAGTGGGCAGCGACCGCAGAATTTCTACATGCTCGGCAGCATGGGGCTCGCCATCCCGATCGCGTTCGGCGTTGCCATCGCGCAGCCGAAACGGCACGTCGTCGCGCTCGAGGGCGACGGCTCGCTCTTGATGCAGCTCGGTTGCCTCGCCACCGTGGCGATGCGCAAGCCGAAGAACCTGACCATGGTGGTGTGGGACAACGGCATGTACCAGATCACCGGCGGCCAGCCGACGGCGAGCGCGGCGGTCGCCGACATCGTCGCGGTGGCGCGCGGATGCGGTCTTTCGAATAGCGCCTGGGCCGCCGACGAGGACGACTTCGACCGCCTGTTCGCCGCGGCGCTCAAAGACGGCGGCCCGACCTTGATCGCCGCGCGCATCGACGACAAGCCCGGCACCGGCACCACCGACCGCGATCCGGTGCAGATCCGTCAGCGCTTCATGATGGGGCTGGGGGTGAGGAAGTAGGGAATCTTGCCCCGGACGCTGCGCAGCATGCAGCGAAGCGGAATGCTGCGCTGCTGATCCGGGGCCGCCACGAAGGACGGCGCTTGCTACGGGACACGCATCACTTCTTCCCGCCGTCCAGAATCCCCGCCATCATCGCCATCCGCACCAGGTCCGAAAGGCTGTTGGCGGCCATCTTGGTCATCAGGTTGGCGCGATAGATCTCGACCGTACGCGGGCTGATGCCGAGATCGAAGGCGATGTTCTTGTTGGCATTGCCGGCCACCAGCCCTTCCAGCACCTGCCGCTCGCGGTTCGACAAAGCCGCGAGCTTGTCATGGATGCCATTCACCTCGGCGTTGCGCTGGGCGAGGTCGGCCTCGCGATCGAGCGCGCTCTTGACCGCGGCCAGCAGATGATCGTCGTCGAACGGCTTCTCCAGGAAGTCGACCGCGCCGATCTTCATCGCTTCGACGGCAAGCGCGATATCCCCGTGGCCGGTGATGACGATGACCGGCAGGTCGGGCTTGATCTCCTTCACCTTCTTGAGCAGGTCGATACCGGTGATCTCCGGCATGCGTACGTCGGTGATGACGCAGCCGGAGTCGATCTGCGCCAGCACGTCGAGAAACGCCTTGCCCGATTCGAAGCCGCGCACTTTGATGCCGGCGGTTCTCAGCAGGAATTCGAGCGACTGCCGCACCGCCTCGTCGTCGTCGATCACATAAATGATGGCGTCACCCTGCATCGTTGACATCCTCCTCAGTCACGGCGGCCAGCGTGAAGTTGAAAATCGTGCCGCCGGCCGGATTGGGCACCACCCAGATGCGCCCCCCATGTGCTTCCACGATGGTGCGCGAGATCGACAGGCCCACGCCCATGCCGGTACGCTTGGTGGTGATGAACGGCTGGAACAGCTGCTCAGCGATGTCGGGCGAAATCCCCGAGCCGGTATCGGCCACGCTGATGCGCACATGGGTGCCGTTTTCCGGCACGATCGCGATCATCAGGTCGCGATTGACCGTTTCTTCCATCGCATCCATGGCGTTGCGGATGAGATTGAGTAGTACCTGCTGGATCTGCACGCGGTCGGCGAGCACGAGGCCGACGGTCGGGTCGAACTGGAAGCGCACCTTGATGCCGCGGTCCTTGACGCCCACCAGCGCCAGCGCGCTCGCCTCCTCGACCAGCTTGGTGATGTTCTCGACGCGGCGCTCGCTCTCGCCGCGCGAGACGAAATCGCGCAGCCGCCGGATGATCTGCCCGGCGCGCATCGCCTGATCGCCGGCCTTGTCGAGCGCGTCGCGCAGCATGGCCGAGCGTTCGTCGTCGCCCTCCGCCAGCAGGCGGCGCGAGCCCTTCAGATAATTGGAGATCGCCGACAGCGGCTGGTTGAGCTCGTGTGCGAGCGTCGAGGCCATCTCGCCCATCGCGGTCAGGCGCGAGATGTGGACGAGCTCGGACTGCAGCTCCTGCAGACGCGCTTCGGTCTTCTGCCGTTCGGTCAGGTCGCGGATGAAGCCGGTGAAGAAGCGCTGGCGGCCCGAATGCATCTCGCCGACCGCGAGCTCCATCGGAAACGTCGAGCCGTCCTTGCGCAGGCCGACGACGACGCGGCCGATGCCGATGATGCGCCGCTCGCCGGTGCGCATATAGCGCAAGAGATAGCCGTCGTGCGCTTCGCGATAGGGCGCCGGCATGAGCACCTTGACGTTCTGGCCGATCGCCTGCGCCGCGTTGTAGCCAAAGAGCCGCTCCGCCGCGACGCTGAACGATTGTATGATGCCGTGATCGTTGATGACGATCATCGCCTCCGGCACGGTATCGAGGATCGACTGCACATGCGCTTCGCGCGCCAGCGCTTCGTCCGTCATCGCCAGTGTGCGCGTGCGTCCGCGCCGCAGGAGCTCGCCGCCCCACGAGATGCCGACGCAGATCAGCGTGAATGCCGTGCTGTTGGTCAGCCAGATGGTGGTGAGATCGAGCGGATCGATGAAGACGGTGAAGGTACAGAGCAGACTGAGCGCCGTCGCTAGGAGACCCGGGCCGACGCCGCCGACAGCGGCGGCAACAAGCACGGCCGGTACGAAGTAGAGAAAAACCGTCTGGCTGTGCAGAACCGGCAGCAGCGACACTCGCACCACGAACGCCAGGGCCACGGCGGCTGGCGTGAGCGCGTAGACGACCCACCAGCTGTTTTGCCAGCGCAAAAATAGTCCTTGTTTATCAGTAGTTTCCGGCATGACCTCGGGCGCCGCGGCGGGCGCCGCGCCCCTCCGGATAATCCCTTATGTTCATTATCTGAATTTCGAGCGCGCAATGCCAGCGGTATCTCCACAGCATCGAACGCAGATGCAACGGGGACTTGCCGCCATGCTCGCTCAGAGGACGCTCCAGTCTACCGCCAACGCCCGACCGCAACCGATGCGTCCGGCTCCTGCCGTCGCTGCCAAGAGCTTCCAGTCGTCGATCGAGCTGATGGGCGCGCCGATGCCCTTTGGCCGCAACGCCGAGATCTATGGCGAGAACGAGCCCGCCGAATACGTCTACAAGGTTATCACCGGCACCGTGCGCACCTACAAGGTGCTCAACGACGGCCGCCGCCAGATCGGCGCCTTCTATCTCCCCGGCGACGTCTTCGGTCTCGAGATTGGTGAAGCGCACAGCTTCTCCGCCGAGGCGATCGCCGATTCCAAGGTTCTCGTGGTCAAGCGCTCGTCGCTCGTCGCGCTCGCCGCGCGCGACAACGAGGTGGCGCGCCAGCTCTGGGCGATGACCGCCGGCGAGCTGCAGCGCGCGCAGGACCACATCATGCTGCTGATCAAGACCGCGCAGGAGCGCGTCGCCGGCTTCTTGCTCGAGATGGCCAAGCGCTCCGCCACGGTCGCCGAGGTCGAGCTGCCGATGTCGCGCCAGGACATTGCCGATTATCTCGGCCTGACGATCGAGACGGTGTCGCGCACCCTGACGCAGCTCGAAAAGGGCGCCGCCATCGCCGTGCCGACCTCGCGCCGCATCGTGCTGCGCAATCGCGCGGCGTTGACTCGCCTGAACGCCTGAGAGTTTCTCCCCGTAACTAAGCCGAACGTCGTTTCTCCCCGATTTGAAGTTCGGCCAAACTGCCCCGGTGTCAAAGCCGGGGCATTTTTTTGCGCTGCGTTCGCGCCGGATGAACTCGTGCAAACGGCGATAAAGCTTGACCTGCGTCAAGACAATCGGGCGCGCCGCGTGATCTCTTTGTGCAAACACGAGGAACATCGCCATGAAAGCCAGAGACGTGATGACGCGCACCGTCGTTTCCATCGGTCCCAACGCGACCGTGCTGCAGGCGGCGCGGCTGATGCTGCAGCACCACATCAGCGGCCTTCCGGTCGTCGACCCGAACGGCGCACTGGTCGGCATCCTCTCCGAAGGCGACTTCCTGCGCCGGCGCGAAACCGCCACGGAGCGCCGCCGCTCGCGCTGGCTCGAGTTCCTTATGGGCCCCGGCAAGATCGCCTCCGAATACACGCATTCGCACGGCCAGAAGGTCTCCGAGGTCATGACCGACCAGGTACAGACCGTCGACGAGGACGCCGATCTCGAAGCGGTGGTCGAATTGATGGAGCGCCACCGCATCAAGCGCGTGCCGGTGACGGGCGGCGGCAAGATGACCGGCATCGTGACGCGCTCGAACCTCATGCACGCGATGGTCTCGATGGCGCGCGGCGAGCCGGCGGCGCCGAAGGGCGATGCCGAGATCCGCGAGCGGCTGCTCGGCGAGATCAAGGCGCGGGAATGGGCGCCCGCCGCGATGGTCAACGTCGTCGTGCGCGACGGCGTCGTGGAACTCTGGGGTGCCGTCATCGACGACAGGCAGCGCGAGGCGCTGAAGGTCGCGGCCGAGAACATCCCCGGCGTCAAGGCGGTGAAGGATCACCTGGTCTGGATCGAGCCGACCTCGGGCATGGTGATCGAGCCGCCGGAAGAGGCGACGAAACATTGACGGCTTGACCTGCCTCAAGGCCGCGCGCTGCGCCCGCACTAGCGTGGGCTCAAGCCGAATTTAAGTTCGGCCACGCGAGCCAAGGAGGCTTATCATGAAATTTCCATCGCTCATTCCGGTCGGCCGCGATCGCGGCGCCGTCACCCAGCCGTTTCTCTCGCTGCAGCGCGAGATCGATCGCCTGTTCGAGGACTTCACCAGCGGCTTCCCGACCATGCCGAGCTTCGCGTCCGGCAACGGCGGCTCGCTGATGCCGTCCACCGACGTCACCGAGACCGACAAGGAGATCGAGATCACCGCCGAGCTGCCGGGCCTCGAGGAGAAGGACGTGCAGGTCAATTTCGCCGACGGCGTGCTGACGATCCGCGGCGAGAAGAAGGCCGAGAAGGAAGAGAAGGACAAGAACTACCGTCTGGTCGAGCGCAGCTACGGCTCGTTCGAGCGTTCGATCGCGCTGCCCGAAGGCGTCAAGCCTGAGGACGTCAAGGCGACGATCGCCAAGGGCGTGCTGACGGTGAAGGTGCCGAAGCCAGCGCCCGCCCAGGCCAAGAAGATCGAAGTGAAATCCGCTGCCTGATTCCGCAGGGGCGTCAGAGGAGGCGCGCGATCGCGGCCCTTGACGGGCGCGGGGCGCGCCTTCGTCATTTTACAATTATGGTAGCGGAGAAAATTGGTTTTGCATTGCACTACGCATTTCTCCTGATCTTGCCGAAACCTGAGATTTGACCTTGCTCAACGTGGCGTTGCCGCCGCGGCAGATGATCCGCCTGCGAACCTGTTCGCTTCGGGAGGATTCTCATGTCCATTGCCGCACAGCCGTCCGTACGCCCGGTCACCCCTGTCGCGCCCAAGGAGCGGAGCTGGATTGGGTCGAACTGGGGGCTTCTCGCGGCCATCGTCGCGCTCACCGTGATCGCGCTCTTGCCGACGCCGGCCGGCCTTCCTGTCGCCGGGCACCGGATGCTGGCGATCCTCGCCTTCGCCGTCATCCTGTGGATGACCGAGGCGGTCGACTACGCGGTGTCCGCCATCCTTATCGCAGCGCTGATGGCGTTCATGCTCGGGCTCGCGCCCAACGTCGCCAACCCCAAAGTGCTGCTCGGCACCTCCGGCGCGCTCACGCTCGCCTTCTCCGGTTTCGCCAATACGGCGCTGGTGCTGGTCGCCGCCGCCCTGTTCCTCGCCGCCGCCATGACCGTGACCGGGCTCGACAAGCGCATCGCGCTCAGCATCCTCGCCCGTGTCGGCACCAAGACAAATCACGTCGTCATTGGCACCATCCTGGTCGGCTTCGTCATCGCCTTCATGGTGCCGTCGACCACGGCGCGCGTCGCCTGCCTGGTGCCGATCACGCTTGGCATCATCGCGGCCTATGGTGTCAACAAGCGCGGCGCCTTTGCCAGCATGTTGATGATCGTTACGGTGCAGACCGCGAGCATCTGGAACGTCGGCATCAAGACGGCCGCGGCGCAAAATATGGTCGCGATCGGTTTCATCGAAAAGGCCTTCGGCAAGACCATCACCTGGCTGGACTGGCTGATCGCCGCCGGACCATTCGGCATTCTGATGTGCATCGCGCTCTATTTCGTGATGACGCGCATGATGCCTCCGGAGGTCGCCGAAGTGCCGGGTGGACGCGAAGGCATCCGTAAATCGCTCGCCGCGCTGGGTCCGATGAAGGCCTCCGAGACCAAGCTCTTGTTGCTGTCGCTGACCTTGATCGCCTTTTGGGCGACGGAAGGCATCCTGCACAAATTCGATACCTCGACCACGACGATCACCGCTGTCGCGCTGATGTTCATGCCCGGCTTCGGCATCCTGAATTGGAAAGACGCGCAGGCCAGAATTCCGTGGGGCACGGTGATCCTGTTCGGCGTCGGCATCTCGCTCGGCACCGCGCTGTTGCAGACCAACGCCGCTACGTGGCTCGCAAACATCGTCGTCGCCGAGTTCGGCCTGAAGAACGCCACCGCACTGTTCATTCTTGGCGTGATGAGTCTGTTCCTCATTGTCATCCACCTCGGCTTCGCCAGCGCCACCGCGCTTGCCTCGGCCATGATTCCGATCGTCATCGCCGTGCTCAAGGGTGTGGCGACGCCGGGCATCAACATCATCGGCATGACGATGCTGCTGCAGTTCGTCGTTTCCTTCGGCTTCATCCTGGTGGTGAACGCGCCGCAGAACATGGTCGCCTACGGCACCGAGACCTTTCAGGCGCGCGACTTCGTACGCACCGGTCTCGTGCTCACCGTGATCGCGATGGTGCTGGTCATGGTGCTCGGCGCCACCTACTGGCGCTGGCTCGGCTATGTCTGACGGAGCGAGTGAAGTGACACGTCAATCCCTTGCCGTGGTGTTCGCGGGATCGGGCGGCTCCGGCGCAATGACTGCAGGGGCCGTCTTCCTGCGCGCCGGCGCGCACGCCGGCTACTACGGCCTGATGACGCAACTGTTCGGCGCGCAGGTGCGAGGCGGCGAGTCGGCGGCTCTGGTGCAGATTGCGACCGAGCCGGTGGAGACGCCGCCCGACCGCTACGACGTGTTCGTCGCGCTCGACTGGGAGAAGCTCGATCAGTTTGCCTCCGAGATTCCGCTCGACGAGGCGAGCGTCATCGTTGCCGATCCGCAGGCGGGCGTCGCGTCGCCGAATATCGCCAGATCGAAGGCGCGCACGGTCGCGCTCGCCATGAGCGAGGGCGTCAAGCATGGGCGCGGCGCAAAGCGGGTGAACATGTTCGCCGTCGGCGCCATCTGCGGCCTCGTCGGCCTGTCGACCGGCGATCTCGAGGTCGCGGTCGCCAAGGTCTTTGCCGGTCGTGACGAGGACATGGTGCACGCCAACCGCGTCGGCGCCGTCGCCGGCTTCGCCGCATCGTCCGGGCTTCCGCTCAACCTGCGCATGGGGCCGCCGCGGCGGAACGGGCACTGGCTGATCAGCGGCAACCAGGCGATCGCCTTGGGCGCGTTGCGCGGTGGCGTGCGCTTCGTCGGCTGCTATCCGATCACGCCGGCGACCGATCTCGTCGAATGGCTGGCGCCGCATCTGATCAAGCTCGGTGGCCGCCTTGTGCTTGGCGAGGACGAACTCGCCTCCGTCAACATGGCGATCGGCGCCTCCTACGGCGGCACGCCATCGATGACGGTGACGTCGGGTCCCGGCTTCTCGCTGATGATCGAGGCGCTCGGCCTTGCCACCGCCGCCGAAATCCCGCTGGTTCTCATCGACGTCATGCGCGCCGGTCCCTCGACCGGCATCGCCTCGAAGACCGAGCAGAGCGACGTCAACCTCGCCATCTATGGGGCGCACGGCGACGCCCCGCGCATCGTCATGGCGCCGATGTCGGTCGCCGATTGCGCCGGCACCGGCGAATACGCAGCCTACGTCGCCGAAGCGTTGCAGACGCCGGTAATCGTGCTCTCCGATCAGCAAATCGGCCAATCGACCGCCGTCATCGATCCCGATCATCCGCGGCCGAAGCCGCTGACGCGCCGCGTCGACGGCGTCGTGCCCGACAAGCCGTTCAAGCGCTACGCGCTCGACGGCGATCCGCTGACGCCGATGCCGATCCCCGGCACGCCCGGTCACGAATGGGTGGCGGAAGGTCTCACGCACAACGAAGCCGGTCTGCCGGCGAGCGGCGCCGGGCCGCACGTGGCGCAGATCAACAAACGGGCGAAGAAGATCGCGCGCTTCGACGCCGGCGACTGGTGGGGGCAATGCTGGGGCGACAGCGCAACCGCGATCGTCGCCTTCGGCTCGACCATCGGCCCGGCGCGCGAAGCCGCGCGGCGGCTTGCCGCTGCCGGGCGTCCGGTGCGCGTCGTCGGTCTGCGTGTGCTGGCGCCGCTGCCGGCGGAGCAACTCGCGCGCGCGCTCAACGGCGTGCGACGCATCATCGTCGTCGAGCAGAACCACGGCGCGCAGCTCTACCATTATCTTCTCGGCCGCAAGGCGATCCCGCCGGCCGCGGAAAGCGTCGCGCGGCCCGGCCCGCTGCCGTACCGGCCGTCGGAGATCGCCAGCTATGTGGCTTGAGAATGCATGAAGGGGAGGCGAATCATGACCGACACCATCACCGAACGCACCGCCGAAGCCCCGCACTGCGTCTTCGAATCGAAAGACTTTGCCTCCGGCGCGCACCCGGTCTGGTGTCCCGGCTGCGGCGATTTCGGCGTGCTCGCCGGGCTCGAGCGCGCGCTCGCCAAGCACGGCCGCCCGCCGCACGAGGTCGTGCTCGTCTCCGGCATCGGCTGCTCGTCGCGGCTGCCCGGCTACATGAGCACTTACGGCTTCCACGGCGTGCACGGCCGCGCGCTTGCCGCCGCGACGGGCCTCAAGCTGACGCGGCCCGATCTTGAAGTGATTGTCGTAGGCGGCGATGGCGACGGCTATTCCATCGGCGGCAACCATTTCATCCATGCCTGCCGGCGCAACGTCGACATGCTCTACGTGGTCATGGACAACCGCGTCTACGGCATGACCAAGGGGCAGCCGTCGCCGACCACCGAGCCGGATTGGGACTCCGATATCGCGCCCGGCGGCATTGGGTTGCGTCCGTTCAATCCGCTGGCGATCGCCATCGCCGCCGGCGCCAATTACGTCGCGCGCGGCTTCTCCGGCGATCCGAACGCGCTCGCCGATCTGATCGTCGATGGTATCCGCTGGCCGGGCTTTGCCTTCATCGAAGTCCTGAGCCCGTGCGTCACTTTCCGCCCCGAACAGACCGGCTGGAAGAAGATGGTGCGGTCCTCGACTATCTCCATCGAACAGGATCGCGCCGCCGCGACCAGGCTCGTGCTCGAAGACGACGGCTTCAGCCTCGGCGTCCTCTATCGCGGCGATCGCGCCGCCGTCGCGCCGCCGCTGACGCCCTCGATCGCCGTCACCGACATCGAACACGAGTTCGCGCTCAACGAGCGAGCTTGACGTGAGTCAATGCATGCGCGCCGCCCGCGCGCATGCTCGCCGGCGAAAATTCACGCCGGAGGTTCCGATGAAAAAATTGGCTCTCACCATCGCTGCGCTCGCTTGCGCCGCGACGCTCACCGCATCGCCCGTTCTCGCGCAGCCGGCCGCCCCCGGCCCCGGCGCCGGCGGTCCGCCGCCCGCCGCAGGTCCCGGTCCTGGCGGTCCAGGCGGCGGTCCCGGCCGCGGCTGGGGTCCCGGCATGATGATGGGTCCCGGCATGATGGGCTGGGGCGGACGCGGCGGCATGGGCATGCTGTGCGATCCGCGCGCCGCCGGTCTCGCCGAGTGGCGCATGGAGCGCATCGACCGCCTGGTGCAGCCGACCGAGGCGCAGAAGACCGCGCTCAATGACCTGCGGACCGCGTCGACCAAAGCCGCAGAGCAGATCGCCGCCGCCTGTCCGCGCGACCTGCCGGCCAGTCCGACGGCGCGCATGGAGCTCATGGAGAAGCGGCTGGAGGTCATGCTCGCCGCGATGAAAACGGTGCGGCCCGCCTTCGATGCCTTCTACGCCACGCTCACCGACGAGCAGAAGGCGCGGATCAACACCGGCGGCCCGCGCGGCTGGGGATGGCACCGCTGGAACTGGCGCAACAATTAGTTGCGCGCGGTCCGATTGACTTAGGTCAAAGAGCGACGGTGCGGCCCACACGATAACGGCCGCACCGGCTCACCTCGATCCCTCCAGAAGAAGCCAAATCACGGATTGAACCATGGCGAACGCGCTCGCTCCGGGCAAACGCATGACCATCGGGGAGGGCGGCGCCGCGCTCGCCTTCGTCGCCCTCGCATTCTTCACCCTCGTCGTCGCCGCCAGGGCCTACACGCCGGGCTACGCCTTCCACGCCTATTTGTTCAGCGCGGCGAGCGTCGCAGCGGTGTTCGCGATCCTCAATCGCTATTTCGACCGTGCTGCCGCGCCGCCGCCGCTGACGATCGACGGCAAGCCCAACTACAATATGGGCCCGATCAAGTTCGCCAGCCTGGCCGCGATGGTCTGGGGCATCGCCGGCTTCTCGGTCGGTCTCTATATCGCGCTCGAGCTCGCATTCCCGGCGCTCAATCTCGGACTGCAGTGGATCGAGTTCGGCCGCCTGCGCCCCTTGCACACCTCGGCGGTGATCTTCGCCTTCGGCGGCAACGTGCTCATCGCCACTTCATTCTACGTCGTGCAGCGCACCTGCCGCGCGCGCCTCGTCGGCGATCTGTCGCCGTGGTTCGTCGTGCTCGGCTACAATTTCTTCATCGTCATCGCCGGCACCGGCTATCTGCTCGGCATCACGCAGTCGAAGGAATACGCCGAGCCGGAGTGGTACGCCGACCTGTGGCTGACCGTCGTCTGGATCACCTACTTCCTCGTCTTTCTCGGCACCATCATGCGGCGCACCGAGCCGCACATCTACGTGGCCAACTGGTTCTACCTCGCTTTCATCATCACGATCGCCGTGCTGCACCTCGGCAATAACCCGGCGATCCCCGTCTCCATCTTCTCGCCGAAGTCCTACATCGTCTGGTCCGGCGTGCAGGACGCGATGGTGCAGTGGTGGTACGGCCACAACGCCGTCGGCTTCTTCCTCACCGCCGGCTTCCTCGCCATCATGTATTATTTCATCCCGAAGCGGGCGGAGCGGCCGGTCTATTCCTATCGCCTCTCCATCATCCACTTCTGGGCGCTGATCTTCCTTTATATCTGGGCTGGCCCGCATCACCTGCACTACACGGCGCTGCCGGACTGGGCGCAGACGCTCGGCATGACCTTCTCGATCATGCTGTGGATGCCCTCTTGGGGCGGCATGATCAACGGCATCATGACCTTGTCCGGCGCGTGGGACAAACTGCGCACCGATCCCGTGCTGCGCATGATGGTGGTGTCGGTCGCCTTCTACGGCATGTCGACCTTCGAAGGTCCGATGATGTCGGTGAAGATCGTCAACTCGCTGTCGCACTACACCGACTGGACCATCGGCCACGTCCACTCCGGCGCGCTCGGCTGGGTCGCCTACATCTCCTTCGGCGCGCTCTACTGCCTGATCCCGTGGCTGTGGAACCGCAAGCTGTACTCGCTCAAGCTCGTCAACTGGCATTTCTGGATCTCGACCATCGGCATCGTCCTCTACATCACCTCGATGTGGGTGTCGGGCATCCTGCAGGGCCTGATGTGGCGCGCCTACACCAACCTCGGCTTCCTCGAATATTCCTTCGTCGAGACGGTCGAGGCGATGCATCCCTTCTACGTCATCCGCGCGCTCGGCGGCCTGCTGTTCCTCACCGGCGCGCTGCTGATGGCCTTCAACATCTGGAAAACCGTGACCTCCGCGGAAGAGGCGGCGCCCGAACGCGCGGTCCTCGTCCCGGCGGAATAAGGCAGGCACGTCCATGTCGCTCTGGCAGAAACACGCCATCATCGAGAAGAACTCGATCATTCTCGTGATCGGCATTCTGATCGTCATCGCTATCGGCGGCCTCGTCGAGGTCGCGCCGCTGTTCTACCTCAAGAACACCATCGAGAAGGTCGACGGCATGCGGCCCTACACGCCGCTCGAGCTCGCCGGCCGCGACATCTACGTGCGCGAGGGCTGCTATCTCTGCCACTCGCAGATGATCCGCCCGCTGCGCGATGAGGTCGAGCGCTACGGTCACTACTCGCTCGCCGCCGAGAGTATGTACGACCACCCGTTCCAGTGGGGCTCGAAGCGCACCGGTCCCGATCTCGCCCGCGTCGGCGCCAAGTATTCCGACGACTGGCACCGCGATCACCTGCGCGATCCGCGTTCGGTGGTGCCCGGCTCGGTGATGCCGACCTACGGCTTCCTCGAACAGACCGACCTCGATTACGCGCACATCGACCAGAACCTGAAGGTGCAGGCGGAGATCGGCACGCCCTACACCAAGGCCGACATCGAGAACGCGCAGAAGGACGTCGTCACCCAGGCGACAGCCGACAGCCCGGACGCCGGCGATCTCGCCAAGCGCTACCCGAAGGTCAACGTGCGTGATTTCGACGGCAATCCAAAGCGGGTCACCGAGGCCGACGCGCTGATCGCCTACCTGCAGACGCTCGGCACCTTGGTCGATTTCAAGCTCTACGACGACAAAGCAAACATTCGGTAATTCCCATGGACCCGACCTATCAAGCCGTTGCCGAATTCGCCCAGAAGTGGGGCCTGATTTATTTCACGGTGATCTTCGCGCTGGTGCTCGCCTACGCGCTGTGGCCGTCGCGCAAGAAGCAATTCGACGAGGCGGCGCGCATCCCGCTGCAGGAGGACTGAAGCCGTGGCCGACGAACTCAAAAAAGACGTCGATGCCCTGACTGGCACCGCCACCACCGGTCACGAGTGGGACGGCATCCACGAACTCAACACGCCGCTGCCGCGCTGGTGGCTGTGGCTGTTCTATATCACCATCGTCTGGGCGGTCGGCTACTGGGTGGTCTATCCGGCCTGGCCGCTGATCACGAACTCGACGCAGGGCGTGTTCGGCTGGCACACGCGCACCGCCATCATCACCGACCTCGCCGAGCTCAAGGCCAAGCGCGGCGCGATGATGGAAAAGCTGTCGGCGGCCTCGGTCGCCGACATCGCCGCCGATCCGCAGCTCTCCGACTTCGCGCGCGCGGTCGGCCGCGTCGCCTTCGCCGACAACTGCGCGCCGTGCCACGGCGCCGGCGGTGGCGGCGGCAAGGGCTATCCCAACCTTAACGACGACGACTGGCTGTGGGGCGGCAAGCTCGCCGACATCCTCAACACGGTGACGCACGGCGCCCGCTCCGGCGACGATGCCGGCCATCAGGGCAACATGCCGGCGTTCGGCCGCGACGGCATCCTCAAGCCGGACCAGATCTCGACCGTCGCCGACTATGTGCGGTCCCTGTCCGGCCTGCCGGTGGAGCAGGGCGCCAATCTCGAAGCCGGCAAGAAGATCTTCGCCGACAATTGCGTCGCCTGCCACGGGCCGGAGGGCAAGGGCAATCGCGAGGTCGGCTCGGCCAATCTGACCGACAAGATCTGGCTCTACGGTTCCGACAAGCAGACGATCATGCAGGGCATCACCATTGGCCGCGGCGGCGTCATGCCGGCCTGGGGCCAGCGCCTCGATCAGCCGACGCTGAAGTCGCTCGTCGTTTACGTCTGGTCGCTGGGCGGCGGCGAAAAATAGCCGCGCCCGGCCGGCGAGGGGCAGGGGCAGACTCGTCGTAGTCGGCCCCGCTCCGCTTTGAGCCGCAGGCTTGATGAAGATCAATGGAGGCGCGGCCCGCCTCACCTAGATTTTCCGCAACAACAACAATGCGACGATCGTCATGACGGCCCTGGAAGAACTGGTGAAGGATGCGGGAGTGCCGGCGAGGGCGTCCGCCGCGCCGACAGTGGCCGATGACGTCATCGAGGACATCCCGCTCTACGCGCCGCGCCGCAAGATTTATCCGCAGAGCGTCAATGGCTTCTTCCGTCGCATCAAATGGGCTGTGCTGATCGCCACGCTCGGCGTCTACTATTTGCTGCCCTTCGTGCGCTGGGACCGCGGCCCGAACGCGCCGCACCAGGCCGTGCTGATCGACTTCCCCAATCGCCGCTTCTATTTCTTTCCGATCGAGATCTGGCCGCAGGAAGTCTACTACCTCACCGGTCTTCTCATCCTCGCCGCGCTGACGCTGTTCCTGATGAACGCCGTCGCCGGCCGCCTCTGGTGCGGCTATCTCTGCCCGCAGACGGTGTGGACCGATTTGTTCTTCGCCATCGAGCGCTGGGTGGAAGGCGATCGCCGCGAGCACATGCAGCGCGACGCCCGCAAGTGGACCGCGGCGACCTGGGCGCGCAAGGGCGTCAAGCATGTCCTCTGGCTGATGGTGGCGTGGTGGACCGGCGGCGCCTGGGTGCTCTATTTCGCCGACGCGCCGACTCTGGTGAAGGATCTCGCCACCGGCCAGGCGCCGTTCATCGCCTATGCCTGGATCGGTATTCTTACCTTCACCACCTATGCGCTGGCCGGCCATATGCGTGAGCAGGTCTGCCTGTATATGTGCCCGTGGCCGCGCATCCAGGCGGCGCTCACCGACGAATACGCGCTCAACGTCACCTATCGCTACGACCGCGGCGAGCCGCGTTGCTCGGTGAAGAAGGCCGAGCAACTGCGCAGCGCCGGCGCGCCCGCCGGCGACTGCGTCGACTGCCTGCAATGCGTGCATGTCTGCCCGACCGGCATCGACATCCGCGACGGTGCCAATCTCGGCTGCATCCAGTGCGGCCTGTGCATCGACGCCTGCGACAATGTGATGGCCCGGCTCGGCCGCCCGACGCGGCTCATCGCCTTCGACACCGACCTCAACATCAAGGCGCGGCTCGAAGGCAAGCAGCCGTTCTACAAGCTGATCCGCATGCGCACCGTGCTCTACGCGGCGATCATCGTCGTGGTCGGCGGCCTCATGGTGTTCCAGCTCGCCACCCGCGACAGCGAAGGCATCAGTGTCATCCACGACCGCAATCCGATGTATGTGCGGCTGTCCGACGGCGCGCTGGGCAATGCCTACACCATTCGCATCGTCAACAAGCAGCTCAAGAACCGCAATTTCATCGTCGCCGTCGAAGGCGTGCCGGCCTCGCTCGTCGATTTCGTCGGCATGCCGCCGCGCGCCGACGGTCGCCTGCTGGTCGACGTCGGCCCCGACACGACGCGCGAGGTGCGCGTCACGGTCACCGATTATTCGCGCACGCCGCCGCCGCCCTCGACCACGATCCAGTTTTCGCTGATCGACGTCGATACCGGCGAGGTGGCGCAGATGCGCGATCACTTCTTCGGGCCGTAGAGAGAAATCGTCATGTCGCAGAAAAAGCCGCGTGAACTGACCGGCCGCGCCGTGCTCGCCTGGTTGGTCGTCTTCTTCGGCGTCGTGTTCGTGGTCAACGGCATCATGGTGCGCGCCGCGACCTCGACCTTCGGCGGCGTCGAGACGTCGAGCTCGTACCAGGCCGGGCAGTTGTTCGAGCAGGAGGTCGCCAAGGCGGAGCGGCAGGACGCGCGGCACTGGCAGGTCTCCGGCCAACTCGCGCGCGACAAGGCCGGCGAGGCCGTGCTCGATATCACCGCGCGCGACGAGCACGGCACGCCGCTCACCGGCCTTCTGGCCAAGGCGCGGCTGGCGCATCCGGCCGACGAGCGGCTCGATCACATCGTCGATCTCGCGCGCATCGGTGCCGGCGAGTTCAAGGGCGCGGCCGATGCGCAAGCCGGCCAGTGGGAGCTGATCGTCGACCTCTATCGCGGCGACGATCGCGTCTTCCGTTCGCGCAGCAAAGTCATCCTGAAATAATGTCCGCCGCCCTCGACCTCTCGCTCTACGCCAGGCCGGACCCGGACGGCCGGCTGAGCCTCGACCTCGCGGTCGACGGCGTGACATGCGGCGCCTGCATCGGCCGCATCGAGGGCGCGGTGAAGCAGTTGCCTGGCATCGCCGAGGTGCGGCTCAACTACACCAACCGCCGCCTGCACGTCGCCTGGACGCAAGGCGCGCCGCTCGAGCCTTCGCGCGTCATCGAGACGCTGGAAGCGAACGGCTATCACGGCCATCCTTTCGTGCCGCTGCGCGCCGAGCAGGAAGAGGCGGCGGAAGCGCGCCGGCTGACGCGCTGCCTTGCCGTGGCCGGGTTCGCGGCGATGAACATCATGCTGCTGTCGGTGTCGGTGTGGTCCGGCAACGCCAGCGACATGACGCCCGAGACGCGCGACTTCTTCCACTGGGCCTCGGCGCTGATCGCGCTGCCGGCCGCGGCCTATGCCGGACGGCCGTTCTTTGCGAGCGCCTGGCGCGCGCTCAAGGCGCGCTCGACGAACATGGATGTGCCGATCTCGATCGGCGTCATCCTCGCGCTCGGCATGTCGGTGGTCGAGACCGCGCACCACGCGCGCGAGACGTATTTCGATTCGGCGATCATGCTGTTGTTCTTCCTGCTCATCGGCCGCGCGCTCGAGCACGCCATGCGGCGCCGGACCCGCGCGGTCGCCGGCAATCTCGCGGCGCTGAAGGCCGAGATCGCACATCGCCTTAGGGGCGACGAACTCGTCACCGTGCCGGTCGCAGCCGTGCGGCCGGGCGACCGCCTGCTGGTCAAGCCCGGCGAACGCGTGCCGGCCGACGGCCGCATCGAGAGCGGCCGCTCCGAGATCGACGAGAGCCTGATCACCGGCGAGACCGCGCGCCGCGCGCTCGCGCCCGGCGATATCGTCTATGCCGGAAGCCTCAATTACGCCGGCGCATTGACGCTCGCGGTTACCGCCGCCGGCGGCGCCACGCTCATCGACGAGATCGAGACGCTGCTCGAGAAGGCGGCGAGCGCCAAGTCGCGCGCCATGCGGCTCGCCGACCGCGCCTCGCGCATCTACGCGCCGGTGGTGCACGTGACCGCCGCGCTCACCTGCATCGGCTGGCTCATCGCCGGCGCCTCGCTGCACGACGCGCTGGTCACCGCCATCGCCGTGCTGATCATCACCTGCCCCTGCGCGCTGGCGCTCGCGATTCCCGCCGTGCAGGTGGTCGCCTCCGGCGCGCTGTTCCGCGCCAATGTCATCGTCAATGCCGGCGACACCATCGAACGCCTGGCGGAAGCCGACACCGTCATCTTCGACAAGACCGGCACGCTGACGCTGCCGGAGCCGCGCGTCGTCGCGCCGGCAAGCCTCGATCCCGAACTGATGCAGATCGCGGCGCGGCTGGCGCTGTCGAGCCGTCATCCGCTCGCCGTGGCGGTGGCGCGCGAGGCGGCCGCGCGCGTGCCGCTCGACGGCGCGGTGGAGGAGACGGGCCGCGGCGTGCGCGCGCTAATCGACGGCATCGAGGTGCGGCTCGGCAGCGCGACCTTTTGCGGCCTCGACGAGCCGGCCTCGCTGCCCGGCCTGTCGCATATCTATTTCGCCTATGGCAGCCGCTCGCTCGCCATTGCCGTGGCGCAGAGCTTGCGCCCCGATGCGGTCGAGACGGTCGCGCGCCTGCGCGCGCTCGGCCTCGACCTGCGCATCCTCTCGGGCGACCGCGCCGAGGCGGTGGCGCCAATCGCCAAGACGCTCGGCATCGGCGAATGGGCTGCGGAGATGAAACCGGCCGACAAGATTGCCATGATCGACAGCCTCACGCACGTCGGCCGCCGTGTGCTCATGGTTGGCGACGGCCTCAACGACGCGCCGTCTCTCGCCGCGGCGCATGTGTCCTTGTCGCCGATCTCCGCCGCCGATCTGACGCAGGCACAGGCCGATGCCGTCTTCCTCGGCGAACGCCTCGGGCCGGTCGCCGACGCGGTGCTCACCGCGCGCCGCGCCCGCCGGTTGATGAGCGAGAACCTTGCGCTCGCGGTCGTCTACAACGCCATCGCCGTGCCGTTTGCGATTGCCGGCTTCGTGACGCCGCTCATCGCAGCGCTGGCGATGTCCGGCTCGTCGCTCATGGTGACGCTGAACGCGCTGCGTGCGCGGGGAGGGCGGACATGAACGTGCTCATTTATCTGGTGCCGCTGGCGCTCGGCCTCGGCCTCATCGGCTTGTTCGGCTTCCTGTGGGCGCTGCGCTCGGGTCAGTACGGCGACGTCGACGGCGCCGCGCTGCGGATATTGCAGGATGACGACGTGGAGACGAAGTAGCGAGCGCGGTTGCGCCGCGATCTCTCTTCCCCTCTCCCCTCGTGGGAGAGGGTGCCCGAGCGGGGGCGAAGCCGAGCGAGGGCGGGTGAGGGGGTGTGATTTCGTAAGAAGGGCCCCCTCACCCGGCTCGCTTCGCTCGCCACCCTCTCCCACAAGGGGGAGAGGGTTACGCGCCGCCGCGCGTCACCCTTCCAGCGTCACCGTCTCGAAATCCGCCGGCAGCACGATCTCCAGGAGCTCGCAGTCGTCGGAATAGCCGCGCACGGTGTGCTTGATTTTCGGCGGCTGAATCCAGCACGAGCCGGCGGTGAAGGTGTGCACGCCTTCGCCCTCGAATTCGCTCATGAACCAGCCCTTGAGCACGTAGACCATCTGGAAATCGACGTCGTGATAGTGCGGCGTCGACACTTCGCCCTCTTCGAAGGGCTGGGTCATGCGGATGACGTGCGCCTGCACCATTCCGTCGGTCGCGGCCGCAAGGCCGAGATCGCGGTAGGCGGAATAGGCGCGCAGGCCGGGGTCGAAATCCTCCTCGCGGTGATGGCTGACGGTAAAGCGCTGCGGCTTGCGCGTTTTCGCTTTCGCCACTTTTCTACGCGCCGGTTTGGTGGCGGCCTTCTTCGTCTTCTTCGCCGGAGCCTTCGCCTTGTTCGCGCGTCGCGTCTGGACTTTCCTGCGGGCCTTGGCCATGGATGCCTCCCTTGACGACGGGAACGATTGGACCACGCGGACGCAAGCCATGGAAGCGCCAAATCAGCCGCCCGCGATCCGCATTTTCGTCGACGCCGATGCCTGCCCGGTGAAGCCGGAGGTCTATCGCGTGGCCGAGCGCTACGCGCTGAAGGTCTATGTCGTCGCCAACGCCTTCATGAACGTGCCGCGCAGCGAGCTGATTGAGCGGATCATCGTCTCCGAAGGTCCCGACGTCGCCGACGACTGGATCGTCGAGCGCGCAGGCGCAACCGACATCGTCGTCACCGCCGACGTGCCGCTCGCCGCGCGCGTCTTTCGCAACGGTGCGAGCGTCATCAGTCCGACCGGCAAGGCGTTCGACGACGATTCCATTCACATGGCGCTGGCGACGCGCAATCTCCTGACCGACCTGCGCTCGGCCGGCGCGGAGACGCGCGGCCCCAAGCCGCTGTCGCGGCAGGACCTGTCGCGTTTCCTCTCCGCGCTCGATCTCGCGGTGGTGCGGTTGCAGCGGAAGCTGGCGGGGCAGGGCTAACTTGCTTCTCCCCTCCCCACACGCGCTGGCGCGTGGCGGGGAGGGGTCGGGGGTGGGGGGCGAACTTGCCCCGCCGTCGTGAAGTCCCCCCACCCCGGATCGCTATCGCGCAGCGATTGCGATCCGACCCTCCCCACCGCTTCGCGGGGGGCGGGTCCTTACGGCGCCTTCGGACCGGTCTTCATGTACCAGTCGGCGATCTGCGATCCGGTCCAGAACAGCACGTCCTTCTTCTTGCGGATCTTCTCGAAGATCATGCGAAAGTATTTGGCCCGGTGCGGCGCGCCCATGATGTAGGGGTGCACCGAGATCGCCATGACGCGCGCCGAGTCGAGCGCCTTGGCGTCCTTGTAGATCTGCTCGAACTGGTCCATCGCCCGCTCGTAGAACTCGTTCGCCTTATGATGCTGGATCAGCATCATGGCGACGTCGTTGCATTCCTGCGTGTAGGGCACGTTGAGGATCGGCTTGCCGCGCGTCTTCAGCCACACCGGCTGGTCGTCGAGCACCCAGTCGGCGACGTAGTCGTAGCCCTCTTCCGCGAGGATATCCGCTGTTTCCCATGTCTCGGTGAGGCCCGGCCCGAGCCAGCCGCGCGGCCGCTTGCCGGTGACGCGCTCAAGCACCTCGGCGCTCTTGCGGATATCGGCGCGTTCGTTCTCCACCTTCTGCATGTTGCGCTGGGTGTAGCCGTGGCCGACGAACTCCCATTTGCGGTCGACGCAGGCCTTCATCATCTCCGGGAAGGCCTCGACGGCGACGCCGTTGACGTTCATCACGCCGGGAATCTTGAACTCGTCGTAGACCTGCAGCAGCCGCCAGAAGCCGACGCGGTTGCCGTATTCGTGCCAGCACCAGTTCGGGATGTCCGGCATCGGCGAGCCGCCGGCCGGCGGCGTCAGCACCGTGCGCGGCATGGTCTGGGTCGGGTCCCAGTCCTCGACATTGGTGACGGTCCACACCACCATGCGCGCCTTGTTCGGCAGCTTCAGCGGCTTGCGGTTGACGATCGGCGAGTAGGCGATGCGGTCGTTCGGCAGCATGCCGACGGGCGGCTTGGCGTAGTGCACGGGCGTTTCCTTGCGCGTTTCGTTGCGGCAATGTTTGCAGGCAGAGGCGCTTTTGTACAGGGCGTGAAAGCCGGGAGTTCGAAGCGATGAAAATGGTACGGTATACCGGCGATGCGCGCGCCTCGCTCGACGGCGACGTGTTCGACTTGCGACAAGTGGGCAAGATCGTCGGCGTCGGGCTGAATTACCGCGACCACGCCGAGGAAACCGGCCTGCCGCTGCCGAAGGAGCCGACGCTGTTCCTCAAGGCGACCAGCGCGCTGTGCGGCCCGAACGACGATGTCGTCATCCCGCGCGACTCCAAAGGCATCGACTGGGAGGTCGAGCTCGGCGTCGTCATCGGCACGCCCGGCGTCTACATCGCGGAAGCGCGCGCGCTCGACCACGTCGCCGGCTACGTCCTCGGCATCGATTTCTCCGAGCGCGACTTCCAGTTCAACCGCGCCGGCCAGGGCTTCAAGGGCAAGAGCTGCGACACCTTCGGCCCGCTCGGGCCGTGGCTCGCCACGCGCGATGAGATCCCCGACCCGCAGGCGCTCGGCCTGCGCCTCGCCGTCAACGGCGTCGTCAAGCAGAACGGCTCGACACGCGACATGATCTTCTCGGTGGCCGCGCTCGTCGCCTACATCAGCCGCTTCATGAGCCTGCAGCCCGGCGACGTCATCCTGACCGGCACGCCCGCCGGCGTCGGCCTCGGGCAGAAGCCGCCGGCGTATTTGCAGCCCGGCGACGTCGTCACCGCGTCAATCGACGGGCTGGGCGAGCAGACGCATAAGGTGGTGGCGGCGCGCTAACCACCGGCGGACTTCACTTCGTCCCGCGTGCCAGTTTGCGCTGCGATCACTTGAGCTGGTCGGCCACCTTGTCGATGCCGGCTTGCGAGCAGACATCGTCCTTGCCCGGCGATCCCGACACGCCGACGGCGCCGACCACCTCGTTGCCGGCCTTGATCGGCAGGCCGCCGCCGAGCGCCAGCACGCGGCTGTAATGCACCGCCTGCGCGTAGCCGGGGTCGCTCCCCACCCGCTTTGCGAAATCGGCCGAAGGCGCTCTGTATGTACGCGCGGTGTAGGCCTTGCGGTCGGCGCCCTCGACCGTGTGCAAGCCGGCGCCGTCGCCGCGCAACATCACGATCTGCACCCCGGCGCGGTCGAGGACCACCACCGATACCTTGTAGCTCATACTCTGACATTTCTCGAGCGCGCCATTGGCGATGGACTGCGCCATCGCGAGAGAAATGTTCTTTTCGGTCACGAGCCCTTGCCCATGAGCGGGCAGCGAGAGCGCGAAAGCGGCAGCAAGCCCGGCGGCAATTTTGACGGTCGGCGACATGAGCGTTCTCCCTGACGATGGTTGGCTCCGGTTCTCCCGGAGTTCTGAATTGGAGGCAAAGAATAGCGAACTTCGAGCCGACCGAGAATGTCTGCGCGGCGCGGCAGCCGACCATGCAAAAAAAGCGGTGCCACAGGATTGTCGCGCACCGCATCGAGGCGCGGCGGCTGAAACCGGAGTCGCCGACACGGCGCATGGCCGCTCGCTGTTGCGACACGCCCATGTTCCTCGACTTTACCAAGGCGCACTGGCTCACGATCTTTCTTCAAAGGCGCGCGTGAAGTCCCATCGCGAGCAGTACGACGCCTCCGAGAATCATGTTGATCCCCACAAGCAGCCCCATGGTCCAGGCGGACGTGCCCGGAAGATTGAAAATAATGATGCTCGCCAGGACGATATCGACAGCGCCGCTCGCAACCATCCAGGCCCAGCGTCCGGAAAACTCGCGCCGGTGCTCCATCGCGAACATGATGGACGCTCCGCCTTCGACCAGGAAAAACAGGACCAATATCGGCCGCAACGGGCCGGCTGCCTCGAATGGCCATCCGAGCAGCCCGCCGTACAATTCGTGCGCCTCGTTTACGATCAGGATAACGCCGACGAGAATTGCAAGTAACGCCGACGCCAGAGACCACCAGAATCCCGGTGCCTGCCGCGCCCAGAAGGTCGTCGCCAACCCTATGGCTCCGCTGCCGAGAAAGATCCACCCGAGGGCAACGGTCAGGTATGAGGGGGCGATCGAGGGAACGATAATCGCCACGAGCCCCAGCGCGACAAGAGCCACGCCCTCGACCACGAAGACGACCCAGTGGTCACCGATCGACTTTGCGGCGGACGCGGAAATCCGATCGCTTGCCGAAGAGCTGTTCGTCGTCATGTGAGCTCAGCTCTCCGGCCGACCGCGCTTTGCCTGGTTCGACGTCGCTGTCCGCTCACGGACACGGATGGCGGTAGCCGTCATAACCAACATAGGTGCCGCTGCCCGGGTCATAGGACCTGAACCGCCGCATGCAGTAGCCCACCGCGTCACCGCCGCCGTAGTAACCCGGGCCATAGTACGGGCCAGGGGCGTAATCGTAATAGCGGGGGCCTGCGAGCATGCCGCCCAGGATCATGCCGCCGATGAGCCCTGCCGCCACACCGGCGCCGCCACCTCCGCCACCGCGGTAATGTCCGTGGCCGCCTCTATGGCGATATTGCACAGTCTGGATATTGGCCGCGGCAGAACGATCAGCGGCGACGGATTTGCTGATCGGCATCGCCGATGCGACGTTCGCGACCGGCGCAATGCTCATTGCGAGCAACGCCGTGGCGATAGTAAAAGACCGAATTGTCATGGCATTTCTCCTGTCCCATGCGGTCCGCTGTCTTCAGCGGGCATTTGGCGCAATGGGTTGGATCGATGAGCTATGCCATGCGACCAATCGAGCGATGTTGATGCAGATCAAGCGGTGTGAGGTCTTTATGCTGACCGCGGCAAGCGGAGCGCGTCGAAGCCGCGCGCAAACGCGCTGACGCCGGCGTTCGCCACCCTCTCCCCGCAATGCGGGGAGAGGGAAGAAACGCCCTCAGCTCCCCTTCATCCCGTCCGCTTCGGGGAAGAAGTAATCCTTCCACGACGTAGCCTTCACCTTGATGCGGCCGACGCTCGCCATGAAGTCGGCGTACTTCATCGTGTTCTCCGGCACCATGGTCCAGTGCACCTGCGCGCCGGAGACGATCGCCGTCGCCTTGTCGAGCGGCAGCTTCGATTTCGAGTCCTCGATCCAGTATCCGGCCGCCTTGCGCTTGTCCTTGTTGACGATGTCGGTCGCCTCCTTCAGCGCCGCGACGAAGGCCCGATACATCTTCGGATTGCCGTCGCGGAATTTCTTCGACGTCCAGATGGCGGTGAAGGTGTGCGGCCCGCCCATCGCGTCGTACGAGTTGAGGACGGTGTGCACGTCCTTGTCTTCGAGCTGCATGAACTGGAACGGCGGCACGCTGAACGCCGCGGTGATCTGCGCGCCGCCCTTCAGGAGCGCCACGGTGGCGTCCGGCGGCGTCATCGACACGGTGAGCGGGTCGAGCTTCTCGAAGTTCTTGTCGCCCCACTGCTTCGCCGCCGCCATCTCCAGCGTCATCGCCTGCACCGAGGTGCGCACGGCGGGAACGGCGATGCGGTCCGAGTCCTTGAAGTCGGCGATGGTCTTGATCGCCGGGTTCTTCGCGTTGAGCAGGAACGGCTGCGACGACAGCGCCGAGATGCCGCGCACCTCCTGCGGCGTGCCCTTGGTGCGTGCCCACAGCGTCAAAAGCCCAGGCACGCCGCCGGAGCCGATGTCGACATTGCCGGAGATCAGCGCCTCGTTGACCGCGGTCGGGCCGTTGAATTTGAACCACGACACTTTGGCGTCGGGAATTCCGAGCGCCTTGGCGTGCTTCTCGATCAGCTTCTCGTGCTGCATCACGTTGAGCTGCAGGTAGCCCATCGAGAACTGCTGCGCGAGGCGGATCTCGTTGTCGGCGGCCAGCGCCGGCGTGAGCAGGGCGGCAGCCAGCGCCGCGCCGAGCACGGCGCGCAAAATCGTCTTGCTACGCATGTGTTTTCCTCCCGGGAAAATCGCGCTTTTTATGCTTTTGGGACGCGGCCCAACGCTATCGCCCGCTCTATCCCTTGGCAACTCCGCCGTACCAGTCGAGCATTTCCTCGCCGTTCCAGTGCAGCACGCCGGCATGGCGGTTCACGTAGTCGTAGATCTGCTCCAGATACTTGATCCGGTGCGGCTGGCCGCTGATGTACGGATGGATCGCCAGCGCGCAGAACTTGGCGCGCGTCTCGCTCTCGGCGTAGAGCCGGTCGAACTGGTCGATGGTGCGCTTCAACAGGTAATCGCTCTGGTGATGCTGGACCAGCATCATCGGAATGTCGTTGAGCTCCATCGTGTAGGGCAGGGTGACCAGCGGCCCGTTGGCGGTGCGGATCGTGGTCGGCTCGTCGTCGTAGACCCAGTCGCCGATGTATTTGATGCCGGCGGCGGCGAGCAGGTCCGGCGTCTCCATCGTCTGCGTCAGGCCCGGTCCGAGCCAGCCGACCGGCTTCTTGCCGGCGAACTTGGTGATGATGCCCATGGTGCGGGCGATCATGCCGGCCTGGTCTTCTTCTTTGTGGATCGGCCCCTGCTCGTAGGCGTGGCCCATGAACTCCCAGCCGTTTGTGCGGGCTTCCTCGGCGACGCGCGGATAGTCCTCGCAGATGCGCGCATTGGCGGCGAGCGTCGGGCGGATGCCGAGCCGCTTGAACAATTCGAAGAAGCGCCAGCAGCCGACGCGCATGCCGTATTCGTGGAAGCCCCAATGCACCACGTCCGGTGTGGTGGCCATGCCGGTCGGCGCCGGCAGCACCTGCCGCGCCATCGGCTTATGGATGTCCCACACCTCGTAATTGACGATGGTCCAGAACACGATGCGTGCCTTGCCCGGCAGCTTCAGCGGCGGGCGGTCGACGATGGCGGAGTAGTCGGCGCGTTCGCGCGGGATCATGGGATTGGGCATCGCAAGAGTCCTTGCACTGTCTTCTTTCCCTCCCCCCGCGAAGCGGTGGGGAGGGTCGGTTTGCAATCGCTTGCGATTGCAAACCGGGGTGGGGGGATACTCAAAAGCGCGGAGCAAGTTCGCCCCCCCCACCCCTGACCCCTCCCCACAACTCGCAACAGCTCGTGGGGGGAGGGGGAAGTGAGAGGCCGGCGTCAGAAAGGAAATTTTGTCACGCGCTCGCCGCCACGCGCAAGCCGACCAGCCGCTCCAGCGTCGCCGTGTCGCGCGCGAGCTCCGTCGACGGTGCGCGGTGCGCCACCGCGCCGCGCTCGAGCACGACGGCGTCGCGCGTCAGTTCCAGCGCCACGTCGGTCTGCTGCTCGACCAGCACGATGGCGATCTTGCGGTCGGACAGCAGCAACGTCATCGCCTTGATCAGCTCCTCGACGATCACCGGCGCCAGCCCCTCGAACGGCTCGTCCAGCAGGAGGAGTGACGGATTGGTCATCAGCGCGCGGGCGATTGCCAGCATCTGCTGCTCGCCCCCCGAGAGCTGGTTGCCCATGTTGCGGCGGCGCTCGGACAGGCGCGGGAACATCGTGTAGATGCCCGCAAGCGTCCAGGCGCCGGACCGCGCCGCGACCGTCAGGTTCTCCTCGACCGAGAGCGAAGGGAAGATCTCGCGCTCCTGCGCCACCCAGCCGATGCCGGCGAGCGCGCGCTTGTTCGGCGCCAGCCGCGACACGTCCTGGCCGCGCCAGACGATGCGGCCGGCACGCATCTGCGTGTAGCCCATGATGGTCAGCAGCAGCGTCGATTTGCCGACGCCGTTGCGGCCGAGCACGGCGACGCTGCCATGCTCGGGGATCTCCAGCGACACGCCGTGCAGCACTGTGGCGCTGCCGTAGCCCGCGGTCACCCCCTCCAATCTGAGCAGCGGCTCAGCCATGCTTGCGCGTCCCGAGATAGACTTCGCGCACGGCTGGGTCGGCGGCGATCTCCTTCGGCGACCCTTGCGTGAACACCGCGCCGGCGACCAGCACGATGATATGCGTGGCGAAGCGGAAGACGATGTGCATGTCGTGCTCGATGAACAGCACGCTGAGCTCGTCGGACAGGCCGGCGACCACCTCGAAGATGTCGCCCGATTCCTCCGGCGGCACGCCGGCGGCCGGCTCGTCGAGCAGCAGCACGCGCGGCCTGGTCGCCAGCGCCAGCGCGATCTCCAAAAGCCGCTGGCGGCCGTAGGGCAGTTCGCGCGTGATCTGGTAGCAGACGTCGGCGAGCTTGAGCTTGCGCAGGATCTCGTAGGCCTCGTCGATCGCCGCGCCGTTCGCGGCGAGCGGCTGCCAGAAGCGGCGGGCGATGCCTTCGCGCTCGCAGACGGCCAAAGTCACCGCCTCGAGCGGGTTCAATCCGGCGAACAAGGTGTTGATCTGGAAGGTGCGCGCCAGGCCGCGCTTCACGCGCGCCTGCGGCTCGAGATCGGTGACGTCCTCGCCGCCGAGAAAGATCTGCCCGGAGTCCGGCGCCAGCATGCCGGTGACGAGATTGATGAGCGTCGTCTTGCCGGCGCCGTTCGGGCCGATCAGCGCGTAGCGCGCGCCGGCCGGGAGATCGAGCGTGATGTCGCGCGATACCGCCAGCGAGCCGAAGCTCTTCGACAGCGCGCGCATCGCCAACGCAGCCGCGCTCATCGCTTCCTCCAGCGCGACCACAACACCGACAGGCCGCCGAGGATGCCGTTGGGCAGGACCATCACCACCGTGATCAGCAACACGCCGATCCAGAAATACCAGTACTGCGGCGCCATGCCGGAAAGCTGGTCGCGCGCGATCATGAAGATGATCGAGCCGATTAGCCCGCCGTAGAGCCGCCCGGCGCCGCCGAGCACCAGCATCACCAGCACGTCGGCGGAACGCTGGAAGCCGATCGACTCGAGCGCCACCGTCTGCGTCGTCTGCGCGATCAGCGCGCCGGCGATGCCGGCCATGCCGGCGGCGATCGTGTAGACGGTGCGGATGTGAGCGCGGCTCTCCGCGCCGATCGCCGGCATGCGCACGAAATTCTCGCGGATGCCGCGCAGCGCCAGCCCGAACGGCGAATGCACCAGCCGCCGCGCCGCGAGGAACATCACGAACAGCACCGCCAGCGAATAGGCGTAGGCGGTCTTGCCGTAGAGATCGAAATTGAACACGCCGAAGATCGGCGCAATCGCCATGCCCTGCAGCCCGTCGGAGCCGCCGGTCAGCCAGTGCGCGCGGTTCGCCGCCTCGGCGAGCAGCAGGCCGAGGCCGAGGGTGATCATGATCAGCGTCAGATGGCGGAAGCGCGCGACGATGAAACTGGAGGCCCAGCCGGTGAGCGCGGCGAGCGCCGCGGCGACGACCAGGCCGGAGAACACGTCGCCCCAGACGTATTTCGAGAAGATGCCGGCGGTGTAGGCGCCGACGCCGAAGAAGGCGGCGTGGCCAAGCGAGACGACGCCGGCATAGCCGAGGATCAGGTCGAGCGACAACGCGAACAGCGCGGCGGCGGCGATCTGGCTCGCCAGCGACAGGTAGTCGGGGAAGAGAACGTAAGGCAGCAAAGTCGCCAGCCAGAACGCGATCTCCAGCGGATGCCAGCGGCCCTGGCGCTCGAGATATTGCTGCGGGGTCACGGACGCGGTGGAGCTCATCGCGCTCACCGCTTCCCGAACAGGCCGGCGGGGCGCCACATCAACACCAGCACCATGACCAGGTAGATCATAAAGGCGCCGAGCTCGGGCGCGTAATACTTGCCGGCGATATCGGACACGCCGATGAGACAGGCGGCGGCGAACGAGCCGGCGATGGAGCCCAGCCCGCCGACCGAGACGATGATCAGCACGTAGACGAGATAGGTGAACGAGAAATTCGGATCGAGGCCGACGATGTTGATGGCCAGCGCGCCGCCGAGGCCGGCGAGTCCCGAGCCGAGCGCGAAGGTCATGGCGAAGGTGCGATCGACGTCGATGCCCAGCCCGCGCGCCATGCGCTGGTTGTCGACCGCCGCGCGCACCTGCGCGCCGAAGCGCGTGTATTCGAGCCCGGCGATGAGCAGCATCGTCACGATGAGCGCGATGGCGATGAGGAACAGCCGGTATTTGCCGAGGTCGAGACCGAGCACGTGCTCGGCGCCCTGCAGGAAATGCGGCGTCTCGATCGGCTGCTGCAGCGTGCCGTAGATGTAGGCGGCGACCGCCACCGAGATGAAGGCGATGCCGATGGTCAGCAGCACCTGGTCGAGGTCGGTCGCGCGGTAAAGCCGGCGATAGAGCAGCCGCTCGAACACCACGCTCGCCGCTGCGGCGGCGAGGAAGGCCGCCGGCAGCGTCGCCAGAAACGGCCAGTGATAGTCGTTGACCAAGGTGACGGTGACGTAGCCGCCGAGCATGGCGAAGGCGCAGTGCGCGAGGTTGACGAAGTTCATCAGCCCGAGCGTCACCGACAGGCCGACCGACAAAACGAACAGCAGCATCCCGTAGGCCAGGCCGTCGAACAGGACTCCGAAGACGGGAGGCAGCATGATGCGGTCGAAGTCGCCTTGATCGTTGCTGAAGTTCTGCGATTGCCACGTGCAGGGCAGGCTCCCTCTCCCCGTTGGGGAGAGGGCTGGGGTGAGGGGGCTACTGAATCTCAGTCGCCATAACCCCTCACACGTCCGCGCTTCGCGCGGCCGACCTCTCCCAATGGGAGAGGTGAGGCGCGGCTCGCGCCGCGCCTGCGCCTACTTATGCGTCGGGTCCTTGACGTCCTTGACGGTGTCGAACACGACGTTGACCAGCTTGCCGTTCACCTTCTCGACCCTGCGGATGTAGACGTTCTGCACGATGTCGCGCGTCTTCGGGTCGATCGAGATCGGGCCGCGCGGGCTTTCCCACTTCATGCCCTTGGCGGCGGCCAGCAGCGAGTCGCCGTCGGTCTTGCCCTTGGTCTTTTTCAGCGCCTCGTAGATGAGGTGCATGCCGTCATAGGCGCCGACCGCGAAGAAGTCCGGGTTGCGCTTGAAGTCGGCATTGAACGCCTTGACGAAGGCCTGGTTGGTCTTCGACGGCAGGTTGTAGTCGTAGTGCCAGACGGAGATGCGGCCGAGCCCGAGATCGCCGAGCGCCTTGAGCGCGGTCTCGTCCACCGCCTCGCCGGTCGAAATGATCTTGATCTTCTTCGGATCGATGCCGCGTTCGGCGAACGCCTTGCCGAGTGCCGCCGGCTGCGCGCCGCCCGGGATGAAGATGAAGATCGCTTCCGGGTTCAGGTCCTTGGCGCGCTGCACGAAGGCCGAGAAGTCGGGATTGGCGACCGGCATGCGCACCGAGCCGACGACTTGGCCGCCGGCAGCCTTGAACGCTTTCTGGAAGCCGGCTTCGGCGTCGAGGCCGGGACCATAGTCGGAGACCATGGTGTAGACCTTTTTGACGCCGCCCTTGGTGGCGGCCCAGGTGCCGGCGGTCTCGGAGATCTGCGCCAGCGTCACCGACGTGCGCACGATGTAGGGCGACTTCTCGGTGACGATCGAGGTCGCGGCGTTCATGTCGACCAGCAGCTTCTTCGCCTCGGTGGCGATGCCGGCCGCACCGAGCGCCTCGGGCGTCAGCGTGAAGCCGGCCAGGATGTCGACCTTGTCGCGCACCACCAGTTCCTGCGCGAGCCGCTTGGCGACGTCCGGGTTCGGGCCGCCGGTGTCCTTGCGGATGATCTCGATCTTCTTGCCGGCGACGGTGTCGCCGTGCTGCTTCATGTACAGCTTGATGCCGTTGTCGATCTGTGCCGCGGTGTCGGCGAACTGGCCCGAATAGGCGGCGATGACGCCGATCTTGATCGTGCCCTGCGCGCTGGCCGCAGTGGAAAGCCCGGCGGCCGCCAGCATGGCGAGGCCGCCCAACAGAATGCGCTTCATGATTGTCCCTCCCGGTAAAATGCAGTTTCTTCAAAGTTGGGGACAGAATGCATGATGGCAGGCGCAAAGAAAAGCGCCGCGGCGTCATTCCGCAGTGCGGCAAGACCGGTATGGTTGCCGGGTGGGCAGAGAATGGTTGGGAGGCCCACCTTCCTCACCTCTCCCATAGGGAGAGGTCGACCGCGCCATAAGCGCGTTTAGGCGCGTCTTCGACGCGCTATGGCCGCGGGCGGGTGAGGGGTTACAAACTCATTGAGTCCTGAACCCCCTCACCCCAGCCCTCTCCCCGGTCGAAGTCGGATGTTTCCGACTTCGACCGCTTGATAGTGCCGAACTCGGGCAAACCCGAGTTCGGGCGGGGAGAGGGGGCGCGCACGCTGGCGGCGGCGCCTTGCGCTCACGCCAGCGACAAGGTCGCCTTCTCGTACTGGCCGGCGCCCATCGTGCCCTGCGGGAAGATGCCGCGGGAGGCGATCCACTCGAAGGACTCCTCGTAGACGTCCTTGGTGTAGGGCTCGAACACCAGCCGCTCGCCGGGACCCCAGCGGCGGGTATCCATCCTGGCGTGGAAGCGGTCGGGGAATTCGTTCTTGTAGTAGTGCGTATAGAGTTCGGGGCGCAGGTCGAGGTCGCGCTGGGCCCGCCGCAGCGCGCGGAAGAACTTGCGCAGGTCTTCCGGATCGGGATCGCCGTGGATCATGGTGCCGATCATGAAGGTGCAGTCGATCACCTTGCGGTAGCCGAGCTGCTCGGCGAAGTAATACGGCCCGCCGAACAGGTGCACCGCCGGCGCGCTGCCCTCGAACAGCTTCTCCATGCGCGCGAACAGCATGCCGTCGGCATAGACGAGGTTGATCTCCTCCGGCTTGAGGTACTGCTCCAGCGCCTGCACCGTCGAATAGTGGCTGCCCGACTGGTAGCCGACCGACACCGGCACGCCGGCCAGTTGCGACGGCTCCTTGATGGGCGAGTCGGGCGCGACGAAGACGCCGGCCGGCGCCACCGAATAGACGTCGGTCATCATCTTGCCGTGGCCGTTCGAGGCGGCGACGTTGACCGTCCAGTGGCAGGCGCAGGAGACGTTCGACTTGCGGCCTTCCTCGAACGACTGATAGGCGCCGACCTTGTCGCCCTTGTCGTGGATCTTGCCGCCGGTCGAGCGCATCAGCTCGCGGAATTCGTACTCCAGGCCTTCCTGGCGGAAGTAGTCCTTTTCCTCGGCGATCCATTCCTGCAGGCGGAAGTGCGGTTCGATCAGAAATTTGGCCATGGTGTTTTCTCCCTTTCGTTTCAGCGTGCTTGTTGTTGCGATTTGAGTCTCGAGCTCTGCCGCGATCTCGCTTCACCTCTCCCATAGGGAGAGGTCGGCGCGCCGAGTTTGCGGCACTTCAACAGCATGAACCTCCCTCTTCGGGGGCTTCATGCGAATGCCCGCCCTCGGCGACGCGCCGGGCGCGGATCATCTTGACGTGCTCGTCCATCAAAGTGCGCGCCGCGGCGGCGTCGCGCAGCTCGATGAGGTCGGCGAGCCTGGTGTGAATCTCGAGGATGTGCCGCGCCAGGCGCGGCGTGGCGGTGACGTTGCGGCGTGGCCACGACACGTGTTCGAGCGAGATGAGCTGCACGACGAGGACGCGGTTGTGCGAGGCCTCGGCGACGGCGAGATGGAAATCGCGCGACAGCCGCGTGAAGGCGTCGAGGTCGTCGATGACGTTCTCCGCATGCTTCAGCAGCAGCCGCAGCCGGGCGACGTCCTCCGCCGTGGCGTTCTCGGCGGCGAGTTCGGCGGCGAGCGTCTCGATCGCGCGCTGCGCGTCCATGATCTCGGCGACGCCGACGCCGGTGAGGTCGAGCTGCACCGCGAGCGCCTCGGCGAACAGGCGCGGATTGCCGTGGGCGATGCGCGCGCCGCCGCCCTTGCCCATGCGGATCTCGACGATGCCGAGCGCTTCCAAAGTGCGCAGTGCGTCGCGCGCGACGATGCGGCTGGTGCCGAACTGCGCGGCGAGGTCTTTCTCGGTGCCGAGGAAATCGCCGGGTTTGAGCTGCTTTCCGAACAGCGCGTCGCGGACGTGGTTGACGATCTGCACCGACAGCGAGGACGAGCGGCCGGCAAACATGATGCGCGCGGTCAACGCGCCGCTCATCGTCACCGGGGGCCTCGAGATCGCGCGCGGCATGGCCGTGGTCCTCGTGAGGCCCAAAGTATGAGCCGGACTCTATCGATAGTAAAGATACTATCTTTAACGGAATTATCCCTTTGACATAGGTAGCCGCTAGTGCTAGGTTTTGGCCATCGAAAGGGCCAAGGCCATGACTATCAACCTAACCGATCCCGTTTTCACCGATGAAGCCAAGGCCCGCGAGCACCTTGAGGAAATCCGCTGGCCGGATGGGCCGGTGTGCCCGCACTGCGGCTCGGTCGATAAGGTCTATCGCCTCAATGGCACCAAGCACCGACCCGGCCTGATTCACTGCAACAACTGCGACGGCTCTTTCACGGTCACGACCGGCTCAGTCATGGAAAGCAGCCACGTCCCGCTGAACAAGTGGGTGCTGGCCTTCCGGCTGATGGCGTCGAGCAAAAAGGGCATGTCGGCGCACCAGCTGCATCGGACCATCGTCGTGACTTACAAGACGGCTTGGTTCATGGCCCATCGCATCCGTGAGGCTATGCGGGACGCGGCCCCGACCACCATGGGCGGTGAAGGCCGCATCATCGAAAGCGATGAGACTTATTGGGGTCCGAAGGACAAAGACACCGGACCGATGAAGGGCCGTCGCAAGGGCAAGCCGGGCCACGGCGGCAAAAGCAAAATTGTCAGCCTTGTCGAGCGCGATGGCCGCTCCCGCTCGTTCAAGGTGGACGACATCAAGACCGCCACCCTGCACGGCATCCTGCGAGACAACGTTTCAACGAAAAGCCGCCTGATGACCGACGAAGGCATGGCGCACAATTTCGCGTTCGTCAGCCACGAAAAGGTGCATCACGGCTCAGGTGAGTATGCGCGCGGCGACGTGACGACCAATACGGTTGAAGGCTTCTTTGGGGTCTTTAAGAGGGGCATGCGCGGAACGTACCAGCACTGCGGCGAGCAGCATCTACAGCGTTATTTGGACGAGTTCGATTTCCGCTACTCCAACCGCGCCAAGCTTGGCGTGAACGATACGGAGCGTGCGGCGCTTGCGATCAAGGGTGCAGCCGGCAAGCGTCTCACGTACCGCCAACCTCGTTCAGCGGAATAGGCACGCCAGAGCCATCCGCAACCTGCGGAGGCTGATTAGCATACTTGATTCAATGTTTTGAATTGAGGTGATCCCCCTTGCTTCCGAGCAAGGGGGATCGATTACGCGGCCAATTCAAGCGCGCGGTAATGCGTGGGGTCGTGGCCGTCGATAAGGATTTGCTGAGGTGCGGCAGTGGGCACACAACGGCCACTCAATCCTTCAACACTATCGGTACCGTTGCTCAGGTTGAGCCGTTCCACCGCCAACAATCGTATGATTGCGTCGGCGTTCGGTTCAATTGGGATCTCGCCACGCTCCCATCGACCGATACTCTGCGTATCGTGATGCACAACCTTCGCCAGTTCGGCCTGGGTCATGCCCATCTCGGTCCGCAAGAAGCGTAGTTCCTTGCCGCTGATGCCGGCCTTATGCGCCACAATCGCCTCAGCAATTGTGTGGTGCAGGCCAGCGATATTGTGAATCGTGACCACTTCATCTCCATCATCATCCTGACACGGAATGCCTTCGACCATCACGTTGTCGAGGCCGCATTCCTTGTAGTGATAGGCGGGCATGGTGGGTTTCCTTCTTACTTTAAACTCTGTACGCAACTATCCGCCGTGAAGAGGCTCATCGGCCCACATGACTGTCACCAGTTTGACTCCCTTCTTTTTCCAATCCGGGATCACTACCACCCGCACTTCTCTGTTTTTTGAGTTCGGGGTGCGACACTGCATCTGATATTTCCAGTACGGCTTCCGGGTCGATTCTTCAGGCTGCTCGTACACAAACCCATTGCGAAGCAAATACGTCACATCACCTATGATGAGGCCGCGCTCAGCGATTTGATCGAGCGCATGCTTTTTGTACGAAAAGTAGAACTCACCAGCTGCGATGCTCCGAATCCGCTCGGTCGCCTGAGCGGGCGTCCATGGTTCCAAGATTTCCGGGAGGGCGAGCATTGCCCTCATGACCTATCATGGTGATAGGTCATGTCAAATCAATGAAGGGTTCAGGGTAAAGGTCCGAAAAAAACGTGTTTTTTATGTCACACTTTCGTGACTACGGTCGCCGGGGCCTTATCGGCCCCTTTGCTGGGGTCTTTTGGCGGGCACCTGATTTGCCGACCATTTCCCTTTGCGCCTTATATGGCGTCGTCAGCGCCCGCCGCAGCGCCTCCGTGGCGCGCCGCTCGGCTTCCTCGTCGCTCAGCTCGACATTCTGCTTTTTGCGCGGCACGGGTGATTCCTAAGCCATTGAATTTGCGACGAAAACGACTCTAGAAATCTCGACTATTGCAATCTTTTCAAAGGCTTAGTATGTAGTGAGGTGTAGTGCGCCGCCGGTTTCCCGACGACGCACCACGGTCATGCAATCATGGTGGTGGTTGCATGGTTCACCTCCAGTCCCAGCGGCCTTCCGTGCCTGCCGCCGGGTAGTTGCTCCCTCGGGTGAGAGAGTTGCTGGGATAATCCCAGCGTGCCGGACTCTCCGGCTGCCCTCTGCAACGGTGGACACGGTCCGATGCAGACGGGATAGCGGCGGCCCCGTCAGGCCGCCGTTTTCTTTTGCGGTGGCGGCTGGTTTTTCCACCACCACGCTCTACCGCCATTCCAAGGAATACTCCGAAAGCGTTCGTCCTTGCTGAGCGAGGACTGCACTACGATCCGTGCTTTCTTCGGGTCGCCGGTAATTGTCCGCCGCTTGCCGATGTAGTCCATAAGGTCAACGGTGGTTATTGGCTGGCCCGTCTCAGTCAGGGCGTTAGCCGCCAGCGTCATGTACGGGATAGGCGCATCGCCGAACAGTTCAGGCTGGATGCGCTTCCGCTCTATCTTCGGCGCGACTTGAACCGGCGCCGCTACCGGCGCAGTGCCGATCCGCCGCAAGAGCATGCGGTCGACGCGGCGGAAGGTGCGCCATTCAGGCATTGCTGAGAGTTTATGATCGAGCATGCTCGCCATCTCATCATGGATGGCCAGCAGGTCGTCGTCGTCATTGTGCGTAATGGTGACCATGGGAATCGGGCCTTGGGTTACCATCCGGAGGTACTGGATTCCAGCTTGCATGGCAAGTGAAAAATGGGTCGATGCATGATGCATTAACCCATACACCCATGATGGTAGATGCAAGACAGGGAGATGGTGAAGCCTAGGGGAAGGGGTTGCCTATGCGAAAGGGATAATCTCGTATCTTTAAAGCGCATCCGTACCGGTCAACTGTTTTTCGTAGCCCGGAGGGCGGATTAGCGCAGCGCCCCTCACGCCGCCGCTTTCGGCTTCGCCTCGAGCTGCACGCCGAGCGCCGTCAGCACGCGCATGATGGTGTCGAATTCGGGCTTGGTTTCGCCGTTCAGCGATCGATACAAATTCTCGCGCGAGACGCCGGCCTCCTTGGCGATCTCGGTCATTCCGCGCGCCCGCGCCGCATTGCCGATGGCATGGGCGATGAAGGCGCTGTCGCCGCTTTCGAAAGCCTCGCTGAGATAGGCAGCGAGCGCCTCGGGCGAGTCGAGATATTTGGCAGAATCGAATTCACGCGCCATGTCAGCGCTCCCTTGTCGCAAGTTGTTTGGCCGTGCGGATGTCGGCGTCCTGCGTGGACTTGTCGCCGCCGATCAACAGCGTGCATACCGCGCCGCGCTCGATGAAGTACACGCGGTAGCCTGGGCCATAGTGGATCCGCATTTCACTCACGCCTTCGCCAACCGGCGCCACATCGCCCGGATTGCCGAGCGCCATGCGGTCGATGCGGGCGGCGATCCGGCCTCGTGCCCGCGCATCGACGAGGGAGCGAAGCCACGCCGCAAACTCGTCGGTCTGACGAACCTCCAGCATGTCAGCAACAACGTAGCGTATACGCTACAGTTTCGCAAGCCAGCAAAAATTCTTGCGTGTAGGACTATTGACTCGCTGCGGACTATATGTCTATCGTGCGTCGTCCTGCTCGCCAGGGGCACCGTCATGGGGCGCTGTGAGGGTGGAGCAGCGGTGGGACGGGAGGCCGGAGATGCGGCCTTTCGCGCTCATCGGGTCGAGGCGGGGAAACCCGCATCGGTCGATGCGGCGCCCGCGGGCAGGCTGACGCACAGCCTGCGCTCGGGAGGCCCTGGCCAGCCGTCCGCCGGCATTACGACCGGCTGCCCGCCGCTCTACGGAGCAAGGGCTGTACGCGGCGGCGACGAAGGAGCGGCG
>NZ_DASZBV010000018.1:17500-133731 GCF_035943735.1 Pseudolabrys sp. | reverse complement strand
GTAGAGGCCGCAAGGGCAACATAGGTGTATTGGTCGCCGGTCACCGCAACATCCTTGCGGGTGACATTCTTTTGTTTCTTTCCGACGTAGCTCCACAGCTCGTCCAGCTCCAGCCGGTTGACCCGGAGGCCGACCATCATCCGGTCGTGAAGCTCGGCGCAGCCACGGCCCATCTTAAGGGCCAGAGCGGCGACGGTGCCACGGTTGACGCCGGTAATGCGGGAGGCGGCGCGGACGCCGAGGCCGTCGCAGAGTGCGGCAATGACTTCAATCTGCTTTTCGCGCGGAAGTATGTTCACGAAGCTCATCCTTCGGGTTGAGGGGATGGCTTCGGCGACTCTGGCAGATACGCCCGTCAAAGCGTATATTGTCCAGAACGGTTGTCGCTGCGGGCTCATCCCCGGGGCGGTGATCGGGGGTCGATAGCGCGTCAACGCCGTCGGCCCCACTATTCGATGGTGGAAGCGGTGAGATTCGAACTCACGGGACCCTGCGAGGGGTTTGGATGCCCAAAGGTCCGCCCGGAGGTAAGCCGGGTGCGATAGGCCGCTCTGCCACGCTTCCAGACGCAAAAACGCCCCGCCTGCATTCGAGCAGGCGGGGCGTTTCTGTTTCTGCGATCCGTCGACCATAGCGCCACTATATGCTTGCATTGAACAATGTGCAAGCATATTCTTGCATCACGTTCATGCAAGCAGGAGGTTTTAATGGACGACCCCAAGGACGAATCTAAGCAGGCTGGCGGATTTGCTCGCGCTAAGGCCCTTTCACAGGAACAACGTTCGGCAATCGCGAGACGGGCAGCACTAGCCCGCTTCGGCAAAGACCTTCCAAAAGCGATCGCGGAGGGCGTGCTAAAGATTGGAGACGTCCGACTGCCTTGCGCTGTCTTGGACGACAAGCAAAACACGCGCGTGTTCTCGCAGGAGGGCTTCCTGACAGCTATTGGACGGGCCGGAAAAGCAAAAGGTGGGGAGGGAGCGTCGGTCGACGGAAGGCCGGCTTTTCTAAGGGCGCAGAACCTAGAACCCTTTATTTCCAATGAGTTATTGGCGTCGACGGTCCCGGTTGAGTTCATCCCTTGGAAGGGGCCTGGGTATCAAGGACGGGCATTCGGCTACAAAGCCAGCCTGCTGCCCGGGGTGTGCTGGGTCTATCAAGACGCGCTTGTCGCGGGGAAACTGACCGCCCAGCAAAAGCACATCGGTATAGCCTGCAAAGCATTGCTAAAGGCGCTGACCAATCATGCCATCGAGGACTTGGTCGATAGGGCTACGGGATTTGATGATCGTCGCAAGCATGAAGCCATCATCCGGATTCTGGAAAAATACATCGAACCTGAAAAACTGACTTGGGTGCGGATGTTCGATAATGATTTTTACCGTCATGTATTCCGGTTAAATAAGTGGGCATTCGATCCAGAGAAAACGGCACGTCCAAGCGTGCTCGGTCACTGGACGAACAATATCTATGATCGGCTTGCCCCCGGGATTCGGCCAGCGCTTCATGCTAAAGTGAAAAGAAATGCGACCGGGAAGCCGACGGAGAAACTAACGCAATATCTCACCCCCGAAGAGGGGAAGCCGCGACTGGCCGAGATGCTCGAGGGTGTGAAGGCAATAATGCGGCTATCGCGCGATAAGGAAGACTTTTGGGAGAAAATGGATGTGGCATATCCAAAACATCCCAAGGTCGAGATCGACGAACTTATCTTGCCGTTCCCCGACTTGCCGCGATTGCCAAAGCCGAAATGAAAGAGGCCGCCAACTGAGGCGGCCTAGCCTTTGACGATCTGAATGTGAGCGCAGTATTGGCACCGGAAATAGCGCGTCCTGAGACGGACGTACCCGGTTAGCTCAACGCGCTCTGGGACATCGACGATGACATCAGCCGCGCGGCCACATGCGGGGCAGGAAGCGTCTCTGGGCGGAGGGACTACCCCATGTCGATAGTCCTCTCTACCTTCAAATTAAGGTTGCGTCCATTCGTACCTACGGCCTAATCGTCGCACCGGGGAAATCAGGCCACTCCTGTTTTCAAATCAGGCCACTAGGGGTCGAAACAGGCCAGTACGATAAACCCGATTGGAACAATTAGGGAACAAAAAATACGTTATCCACGAAATCCACGTCTTTAGGTTGAGTTACCTTGGGGCGCGATACGCCGCATTCCCAATGCAGGTTGAGGTCGGATTGAATATTAGGGCAGCGCGGGAGTTTGGTTGGCTCAATCGCGCGTAAGGCCCCATGGAGGAGGGGCTCGCGCCGGTGAATGTGCGAAGCGAAGTGCACTTTCTTGGGTCGAGTGTGCGCTGCTTACCCCTGACGAAAAGGTGCTGGCAGCATTGTGATCAAGGAAACCATAAGGTGGGTCAGTCTAAAATTCCCCTATATGCATATGTCGATGAAACCGGGAATACTGGCAACAATGTATTTGATCTGAATCAGCCCGACTTCGTAACAGCGGCGCTTATTACGCGAGGTGATTTTGACCACGCGCATGCCTCAGCTACTACTGAGATAGCGAGAAAAGTTGGATTCGCCGATCTCCATGGTGGTGAGCTTGGGCTTGGTAGGATCGACGCTGTCGCTGACGATTTGTTGGCATTATTGAAAAGGGTCAGGGCGGATTTCTTTTTCGCTCGTGTCGAAAAGAAGTATCTGCTTGCTACTAAGGTGTTCGACTCTCTTTCCGACTCTGGTGAAAACGCAGCAGTCGGATGGCATCATTACAATCTCCGACTCTTTCGAATTATGCTGGCCTTTAAGCTGTCGGCCGCAATCGATGATGAGACCGGAAGGCTATTTTGGGAATGCATTTTGGAGCCGAACGAGACGAAAGCCTATGAGATGCTCCCACGGATTTGTGCGCGGCTGCATGGAAATCTTCTAAATATTCCGGACGCGAGATCGCGAGAGATTTTGGGGGGAGGATTGGAGTGGGCTCGCGTAAATCCGGAGTCCATCCAGATCCATACCGATAGAAAAATAGCGCGTCAGGGGCATCTACCAAATTTCGTCGCTTTCTTAAATCTCCTTCATGGGCTGGAGGGATACTCGAAGGAACGGGGAAAGAAGGTCGCGAGGATTTCTCATGATCGTCAAAGTGAGTTTGAGCCGGTTCTTAAGCTGTGGCACGAGTTGCTCTCGAATGCATCACCGGAAGAAATTAATTGGGCCGGAGAAACCCATATCGTTCAGAGAGTGTCTGGTAGCGAATTTGAGGTAAAAGAGGACCAGTCGAGTCCCGGTATACAAATTGTAGATGTCGTTCTTTGGCTTTATAGCCAAGTCCGCAAAGGCCGGGAAATTCCAAAAAAATGCATGTATATCGTCGAATATGCTATTTCGAACGGATGGGAGAATGATTTTTCATTTGCCGGTGTCGAGCGGCAATATCTTTCGAAGTTTGGTGATGTCATAACAACTCCCTTGAATCCGCAGCAAGAGGCTGCGGCTCGTGCGCTAATGGCTGAGATGGAAGCCGGCCGTCACGAATCAATTGAGCGATATAAGCGCGACCGAATGCCCCCATTTATGCGATCCGCCACTAGAGTCATTGAAGCGTCGAGCGACGAGCAAAAGACCGAGTGATGCCGTCGTACCACGTCAACTCGTCGCGGCTAATCCAAAGGGCGTGCGCACATTCACCCGCGAACATGGCCAGCCCGGCAGCATGAGGCTTCCGGGATCTACAGTTGCTTCGGAACTTCGGCGCGGCCGTCGTGGCGTGCAACGACAGTCTAGATAACACAAAGGGCCGCCCACGAGGCGGCCCTTTGTGCCTTACGATAGGATAGGTCTCACAAAACGGGATATTTGCGGACCAGCAAATCCGGCGGGATAGTTGCTTTGTTCGTCATCTGCTTCATGAAGAACGCGACACGGAGGTCTGCGCATTGCCGAAAAAGATTGCGCGCCCATTTCGGTTTCATGAAGCGCGCGTTGGGGCCGGTTTCGCCGCCGCAGATCACCCAATCCGGAATTGGTCCGAACTCAGGCAAATGCAACGCACTCAATGCCGGTTCATAGCTGATGAATCGGACAACCGAAGATACCGCGGCCAGAATAGGCCAGCGCCGGTCGAACATGTCCTGGCTCTCGCACGTGACGCCAAGCCAGACATTCGGAAACGGCCATCCGGGAACGCGCGACAGCATCTTCCGCATATTCTTTGGCCGCTTACTGAGCAAGAGCGTCCAACTCTGGAGTGAGCTTGATCAGTTCGAAAAGTTCGGCGCGCCATTCGGGGGGCACTTTGTTGTCGAAGACGTCAGCCATCGAAGCGCAGAACACCTTCGGGCGCCTCCCGGTTTCACGAGCTTCGGCAGCCCACTTCCAAGGCTTCGCCCAATTCTGCTTGGACGTCTTCTTGCGCTCTGCGTGCGGTCCCCATTCGACGTGTTGAAACCGCTTTGACCACGATTCGGCATAGCAGTGGTCGCATCCGGGAGAGATTTTCTGGCAGCCTAGCCAGGGATTAAACGTGTGATCTGTCCATTCAATTTTACTGTTTTCCATTTTATTGCTCCGTCTAGAGTCAAGCGGCTGCTTGGCTTTGCGGAGTCATTTACAAGTACGCGTGGGGAGGGGCGGGGAGGTGCAGCTAATCGCCCGCTTTGACCGGCAAGCTCGATGATCTCGTCAGGGTCGGGCCGAAAATCGGCAATTGCCGAACGGTAACCCTATGGGACGGGATAAGAACGCTCGGGGAACGGCGTCCCCGGATTTTCCCCGCATTCGCCGGGTCGCTTCGCGTTCTGTTCTGCGCCAAGCTGCCAAAAGATTTTCGGCAGCATTCGCGAAGTGCTCTGAAGAAAAAGGGAAATCTGGTGCTGCCGGAGTGGATTGAACACTCGACCTCCCCCTTACCAAGGGGGTGCTCTACCACTGAGCTACGGCAGCGGAATAAGCGCGCCGCCTGCGAACCGGGGGCGCGAACGCGGGCGATAACTGCCACAAGCACTTGGGCGGTGCAAGGCAATGCGCACGCCTTGCCGGCAGGGCGCTCCGGGCGATAGGAGTGCGCCATGGCAGACGACACTACGGCCAAAAAACCTCCGCAGAAGGGCGGGCGTGACGCGCGTCTGGCCGCGGCGCTTCGGGAAAACCTGCGCCGGCGCAAGGCGCAGGTGCGCGGCCGCGGCGTGGAAAAACACCCGTCCGGTGAACAGGTTCGGGAACCCGAAGCGGGGTCGAAGCGATAGGATGGGTCCGGGGGCCGGACTTTCGCCGTATTTGACCGGCGGAAGTCGGGGGTAACCGTGCAACGATAATTGGCTTTGCAGGGGGCGCCGCCGGGGTCCATAGACCTTCGGCGGTTCTCAGCAACCGCAACGGGTTGGGGCGAGAATGGACCGGATACGCATCGTCGGCGGCGCGCGGCTTACCGGCACCATCCCGATCTCCGGCGCGAAGAACGCGACCCTGCCGCTGATGATCGCGAGCCTGCTGACCGAGGAGCCGCTGATCCTCGAAAACGTGCCGCGGCTCGCGGATGTCATCCAGCTGCAGCGCATCCTCGGCAATCACGGCGTCGACGTGATGATCAACGGCAAGCGCCCGGGCGACGACCCGAACGCCGGCCGCACCATCACGTTGTCGGCCAAGACCATCGTCGATACCACCGCGCCCTACGAGCTCGTCTCCAAGATGCGCGCGAGCTTCTGGGTCGTCGCGCCGCTCGTCGCCCGCATGGGCGAGGCGCGCGTGTCGCTGCCCGGCGGCTGCGCCATCGGCACGCGCCCGGTCGACCTGCTGATCATGGCGCTGGAGGCGCTCGGCGCCGACATCGAGATCGACGGCGGCTACGTCATCGCGCGCGCGAAGAAGGGCCTGCGCGGCGGCGAGATCAATTTCCCCAAGGTCACGGTCGGCGGCACGCATACGGCGCTGATGGCCGCCGCGCTCGCCCGCGGCACCACCGTGATCGAGAACGCCGCGCGCGAGCCCGAGATCGGCGACGTCGCCGACTGCCTCAACAAGATGGGCGCGAAGATTACCGGCGCCGGCACCGCGCGCATCGTCGTCGAGGGTGTGGCGCGTCTGTCCGGCGCGCGGCATTCGGTGCTGCCCGACCGCATCGAGACCGGCACCTACGCCATGGCCGTGGCGATGACCGGCGGCGACGTGCTGCTGCAGAACGCGCGTCCGGAATTGCTGCAGGCCGCGCTCGACGTGCTGGTCGAGGCCGGCGTGCAGGTGACGCCGACCAACGAAGGCATTCGCATCGCGCGCAACGGCGCCGGCCTGTCGCCGGTCACCGTCAGCACCGCGCCGTTCCCCGGCTTCCCGACCGACCTGCAGGCGCAACTGATGGCGCTGATGACGCGCGCCAAGGGCACCTCGCGCATCACCGAGACGATCTTCGAAAACCGCTTCATGCACGTGCAGGAGCTGGCGCGGCTCGGCGCGCGCATCAGGCTCGACGGCGATACCGCGACCATCGAGGGCGTCGACAGGCTCAAGGGCGCGCCGGTGATGGCGACCGACCTGCGCGCGTCGGTGTCGCTGGTGATCGCCGGTTTGGCCGCCGAAGGCGAGACCACGGTCAACCGCGTCTACCATCTCGATCGCGGCTTCGAGCGGCTCGAGGACAAGCTCGCCGCCTGCGGCGCCGCCATCGCCCGCATCAGCGAGTAGTCAACCTCCGTTCGTCCCCGCGTTCTGGACGACGGCCCCCCGTTTAGTATTGTCGCGCGACCAAAACGGGGAGGCCGAGACCTATGCCCACCATCAAAGTCATGAGTGCCGGCGCGGTGAAGTCCATGGTCGCGGCGCTGGGCGCCGAATTCGAGCGCGAGAGCGGCACCACGATCGACTACAATTTCGGCACCGCCGGCGCGCTGCGTGACCGCGTCAAAGGCGGCGAGACCGCCGACCTCGTCATCGTCTCGGAATCGGCGATCGCCGAACTGGCCAAGCTCGGCCATGTCGTCGCCGCCACCGCTACCGACCTCGGCCGCACCGTTACCGGTGTCATCGTGCGCGAGGGCGCGCCCAGGCCGGACATCTCGACGGTCGAAGCCTTCACGCAGGCGCTGCGCAACGCCCGCAGCATCGCCTATACCGACCCGAAGGCCGGCGGCTCCGGCGGCATCATGTTTGTCGCGCTGCTCGAGAAGCTCGGCATGTTGAACGAGGTCAACGCCAAGGCGGTGCTCGGCAAAGGCGGCTTCGACGTGTCGCAAATCGTCGCCGACGGCAGGGCCGAGCTCGGCACCACCTTCCTCAGCGAGGCGCTGCCGGTGAAGGGCCTCACCATCGTCGGCACGCTGCCCGGCGCCCTGCACAACGCCAACACCTATACCGCCGCGGTGCACACGAAGGCCGTCAACCGGCCGGGCGCCGAGGCCTTCCTGCGCAAGCTCGTGGCGCCCGCGACGCGCGGCCGCTGGAGCGAGGCCGGCCTGGAGCCTGCGTTTCCGGCGTGAACCACCTTGCGCGCTCCCGGGGGCTTTCCTAGTTACGAGCCAATGGGAGCGCGACGGCCATGGATGAGCTCAAGTTCGTAGCCCTTGATGGTGAGGACCTCGCAATCGTCTCTGCGCATCTGCAGGACGCCGTGCTGAAGGTCTCGGATGTCATATACCGGCCGCAGGAGAAGCGGCTGGTGCTTGCGCTCAACCGCTTCGACTGGGAAAGCGCGCAGGCCGACCGGCCCGAGTATCGACGCCGCCGCGCGGCGCTGCGTTTCGAGCGCGTGCTGTCGTGCAAGTGCAGGAACGTGCAGCAGCGGGGCAAGGATGCCGTACTCAACCTGCTGGCGGTCGAATTCACCCCGACCGATACCCCGTCCGGGGCGGTGACGCTGACCTTTTCGGGCGATTCGGCATTGCGGGTCGAGGTCGAGTGCCTGGAGGCGGAGCTCGCCGATCTGGGGCCGGTTTGGACGACCGCCTGCTGCCCCATGCACCTCGACGCCGAACCGAGCACGCCGCCGGCCGCGACGCTGAGCCGCTGACCGGCCCCTTAAAATCCAGTTCAAAAGTTCCCTGAACGGCCCCTTTTGGCCCAAGCCGCGCTTGCCTCGCCCCGGCAGTAATGGCGTACTGCGCCCGTTTTAATCACAAATAGGGGGTGCCCATGCGGAAAATTGCGATCGTGGCTGGGCTGTTGCTGGCCGCTGCGCTGTTCAGCGGTTCGCAGGCCAAGGCGGAAGTCGGCTGCCTGTGTGCGACCGCGTTCAAAGCGCCGGTCTGCACGAATACGATTTCGACCTGCAACATCAAGATGGGCGGAGCCTGCGTGGCACCGTGCGACTACAAGGCGCCAAAGATGTCGAAGGCCAAGCGCCACCACAAAAAGAAGAAGATGTAGGCCGCTCGCGCGGCAGGCCGGCTTGCCGGCAGGATGCGAAGGCTCCGCCTCCCAGGCGGAGCCTTTTGTTTTGGCCCGGCTTGCCCGCAGGGTTGACGCGCGCGCCCGCATCACCCATTCAACCTGAAAGGCCGGGCGGTCCCGGCGGGACCTCCGTGATGCCGCAGCAGTTCGACAGCCAAGCTCCTGATTTCGCCGCCCGTTTCCGCGTCTTCCTGGATGCGAAGCGCGAGGCCTCGCTCGACGTCGAGCAGACCGTGCGCGCGATCATCGCCGATGTCGTGGCGCGCGGCGACGCGGCGCTCATCGACTACAGCCGCAAGTTCGACCGCATCGATCTGGCCAAGGCCGGCCTGCGCGTCTCCGCCGCCGAGATCGACGCCGCGGAGCAGGCGTGCGATCCGCGGGCCCTGTCGGCATTGAAGCTCGCGCGCGACCGCATCGAAGCCTATCACCGCCGCCAGTTGCCGAAGGACGATCGCTTCACAGACTCCCTTGGCGTCGAGCTCGGCTCGCGCTGGACCGCCGTCGAGGCCGCCGGCCTGTACGTGCCCGGCGGCACCGCCGCCTACCCATCCTCGGTCTTGATGAACGCCATCCCCGCCAAGGTCGCCGGCTGCCCCCGCCTGGTGATGGTGGTGCCGTCGCCCGACGGCAAGCTCGTGCCGCTGGTGCTGGCGGCGGCGAAGCTCGCCGGCGTCGACGAGGTCTACCGCGTCGGCGGGGCGCAGGCGGTGGCCGCGCTCGCCTACGGCACCGAGACCATCGCGCCGGTTGCCAAGATCGTCGGCCCGGGCAACGCCTGGGTGGCGGCGGCCAAGCGCCTCGTCTTCGGCAAGGTCGGCATCGACATGATCGCCGGCCCCTCCGAGGTGCTGATCCTCGCCGACAGGACCGGCAACCCGGACTGGATCGCCGCGGACCTGCTGGCGCAAGCGGAGCACGACGTCAGCGCGCAGTCGATCCTCATCACCGATGACGCTGCGCTCGCGACGCAAGTCGAGAAGGCCGTCGCCGCGCAATTGCAGACGCTGCCGCGTGTCGAGGTCGCCTCTGCCTCCTGGCGCGACTTCGGCGCCATCATCAAGGTGCCGCGACTCGCCGACGCCATTCCCCTGGTCGATCGTCTTGCGCCGGAGCATCTCGAGATCGCCTCGGCCGATGCCGATGCGCTGGCCGCGAAGATCCGCAACGCCGGCGCCATCTTCATCGGCGCGCACACGCCGGAAGCGATCGGCGATTACGTCGCCGGCTCCAATCACGTGCTGCCGACGGCGCGCTCGGCGCGGTTCTCGTCCGGCCTCGGCGTGCTCGATTTCATGAAGCGCACCTCGCTCCTGAAATGCGGTCCGGAGCAATTGCGCGCGCTCGGTCCCGCCGCCATCGCGCTCGGCGAGGCGGAGGGCCTGGGTGCGCATGCCCGCTCGGTGGCGATCCGGCTCAACATGTGATGAGCACGCCCAAGACATCCGCGGCCGTGAGGCACCGGCTCGTCAGTGTCGAGCTCGACGAGGAATCGATCGGGCGCTCCAATCCGGATGTCGAGCACGAACGCAAGATCGCGATCTACGATCTGCTCGAGCAGAACATCTTCACGCCGGTCGGGCACGAGAACGAAGGCCCCTTCGCGCTGCACCTGTCGATCAACGGCAACCGGCTGGTGTTCGACATCCGCAGCGTGGCGGGCGAGCCGGTGATGGCGCATCTGTTCTCGCTGTCGCCGCTGCGGCGCATCGTCAAGGACTACTACCTGATCTGCGACAGCTACTATCAGGCGATCCGCACGGCGACGCCGGACAAGATCGAAGCCATCGACATGGGCCGTCGCGGCGTTCACAACGAAGGCTCGCGCATCCTCATGGACCGCCTCAAGGACAAGGTGAAGGTCGACATCGACACCGCGCGCCGCCTGTTCACCCTGATCTGCGTGCTGCACTGGAAAGGGTAGGGCGCGATGGATGCGCCGGCGCGCAAGGCGCGCCCCCAGGCAGTGTTGTTCTCCTGCGGCCAGAACGCGGTGCGTTCGCCGATGGCCGCTGGCCTGTTCCGCGAGCTGTTCGGCAAGCGTATCTACGTCGCCTCCGCCGGCGTGCAGAAGGGCGAGCTCGATCCCTTCGTCGTGGCGGTGATGGCCGAGCTCGGCATCGACATTTCGCGCCACAAGCCGCACACCTTCGAGGAGCTCGATGACCTCGAAGGCCTCAACTTCGATCTCATCGTCACGTTGTCGCCGCCGGCGCACCACAAGGCGCTGGAACTGACGCGGACGCTCGCCGCCGACGTCGAGTACTGGCCGACGCCGGACCCGACCGCCATCGAGGGCAGCCGCGAGCAGAAGCTCGAGGCGTACCGGGCAGTGCGTGACGAACTGATGCGGCACATCCGCGAGCGCTTCGGCAGCGCCGGCGCGGGGAACGAGTAGGGCTTTTACCCTCCCCCCGCGGAGCGGTGGGGAGGGTCGCTTCGCGATCGCTTGCGATCGCGAAGCGGGGTGGGGGGCTCTTTCGGTCTCATTCAACTTATCCCCCCACCCCCAACCCCTCCCCACCACGCGCAAGCGCGCGTGAGGGGAGGGGAGTCGGCCCGCATGTTGTGATAAGCATTCACCTCCGCTAGTTTCCGCGCCGTTCGCTTCAACGCCGCCCAGCCTGATTGGTTAACGCGCCCCGCATGATCGGCCGCCCCAAATTCGTGCTCGCATCCGGCTCGCCGCGGCGGCTGGCGCTCGTCAATCAGGCCGGGATCGAGCCGGACGCGCTCAAGCCCGCCGACCTCGATGAATCGCCGCGCCGGGGCGAGATCCCGCGCGCCTACGCCACCCGTCTCGCCCGCGAGAAGGCGGAAGCCGCGCTGGCCAGCGTCAAGCTCGACGACGAGTTGCAAGGCGCCTTCATCCTCGCCGCCGACACCGTGGTGGCGGTCGGCCGCCGCATCCTGCCCAAGGCCGAGCTGCTGGATGAGGCCGGGCAATGCCTGCGCCTGCTCTCCGGCCGCAACCACCGCGTCTACACCGCCATTTGCCTGGTGACGCCCCGCGAGGCGTTCCGCCAGCGGCTGGTCGAGACACGGGTGCGCTTCAAGCGCCTGTCCGACGAGGACATCGAAGCCTATCTCGCCTCCGGCGAATGGCGCGGCAAGGCCGGCGGCTATGCGGCGCAGGGCATCGCCGGTACCTTCATCGTCAAGCTGGTCGGTTCCTATTCGAACGTGGTCGGCCTGCCGCTGTACGAGACCATGCAGTTGCTCGGCGGCGAGGGCTACCCGATCCGCTTCGGCTGGCTGAACGCGGTGTGACCGTCATTCCGCTGCGCTGCGCCTTGCCCGCGCGCGGGAATGACCAATAATCGGCTCATGAACCTCGCCCTCTGGCTTCAGCGCGCCGGCCTGAGCCATGCCGACCTGCCCGCGGCCGTGCAGGGCACGCGCGTCGTCGCGACCTATGGCCAGCTGGCGGCGCGCGCGGCGAAGCTTGCTGGCGTCTTGCGCGAGCGCTTTGGTCTCAAGACGGGCGATCGCATCGCCATCGCCGCCAGGAATTCACCAGCCTATCTCGAGCTGCTGTACGGCATCTGGCACGCGGGGCTTGCCGCGGTGCCGGCCAACGCCAAGCTGCACGGCGCCGAGCTCGGCTACATCCTCGAGCATTCCGGCGCGCGTGTCTGCTTCGCCTCCGACGGGCTCGAGGCCGAGATCGCGCCGCACGCGCCGTCCTCGCTCGAACGCATGATCGTCATCGGCAGCAGCGACTACGAGGCCCTGTTCGCCGCCGATGCCATCGACGTGGTCGCATGCGGCGGCGGCGATCTCGCCTGGCTGTTCTACACCTCCGGCACCACGGGGCGGCCGAAAGGCGCCATGCTCACGCACCGCGTATTGGCGCAGGCGAGCTTCGCCTATGCGAGCGAGGTCGATCCCGTGTCGCCGGGCGACGCCATCCTGCACGCGGCGCCGATGAGCCACGGCTCCGGCCTCTACATCATGGCGCATGTCGCGCGGCTCGGCGTGCAGGTGATCCCGGAATCCGGAAGCTTCGAGCCCGAGGAGGTCTTTCAATTGTTCGGCGCGCACAAGCGCGTGTCGATGTTCGCGGCGCCAACCATGATCAAGCGCCTCGTCGCGTGTCCGGCGGAGGCGCATGCCGAGAACGTCCGCACGCTGATCTGGGGCGGCGCGCCGATGTATGTCGAGGATGCGCTCTCCGCCCTCGACCGCTTCGGTCCGCGGCTGGCGCAGATCTACGGCCAGGGCGAGTCGCCGATGACCATCAGCACGTTGTCGAAGGAGGACATCGCCGACCGCGAGCATCCGCGCTGGCGCGAGCGCCTCGGCTCCGCCGGACGGCCCTACGCCTGCCTCGAAGTGATGGTCGCCGATGCGGACGACCGGCCGGTCGCCGCCGGCGAGATGGGCGAGATCCTCTGCCGCGGCGACGTGGTCATGCCCGGCTACTGGCGTAACGCGGAGGCGACGGCGGCAGCCCTGCGCGGCGGCTGGCTGCACACCGGCGACGTCGGCGCCTTCGACGCCGAGGGCTATCTGCACCTGAAGGATCGCTCCAAGGACCTGATCATCTCCGGCGGCTCCAACATCTATCCGCGCGAGGTCGAGGAGGTGCTGCTGACGCACGCCGCCGTGCGCGAGGTATCCGTCATCGGCCGCCCCGATCGCGAATGGGGCGAGGCGGTGGTCGCCTACGTCGTCGGCGAAGCGGACCCTGCCGCGCTCGATGCCCTGTGCCTCGCACGCATCGCGCGCTTCAAAAGACCCAAGGATTATGTTTTCGTGCCGGCGCTGCCGAAGAACAATTACGGCAAGATCCTCAAGACGGAACTGCGGGCGCTCGACAGGGCGCGGCGCGGCGAGTGAGCGATGAACGACAATGAACCGAAAAGAGCGGCCTGTCCGATCTGCCGTCGTCCGGTCGATCCGGCCTTCAGTCCGTTCTGCTCCAAGCGCTGCGCCGACATCGATCTCAACCGCTGGCTGACCGGCGTCTATGCCGTGCCGGCAACGGAAGAAGAAGATGAGGACGGCGACAGGCCGCGCCAACCGGACGAGGAAACATGACCGTGAATTCACCCCCGCCGGACTGGCCGGACCGGCTGTTCGACGCCTTCAAGCGCGCCGATATCCGTCAGGTCGGCTACGTGCCGGATGCCGGGCATGCGCGACTGATCGAACGCTGCCGCGCCGACGCGGACATCCACGATGTCGCGCTGACCACGGAAGAGGAAGGCATCGCGCTGGCGGCCGGCGCCTGGCTCGGCGGCGAGCGCGCGGCGCTGCTGATGCAGTCGAGCGGCGTCGGCAACTGCATCAACATGCTGTCGCTGATGCGCGCCTGCCGCTTCCCAATGCTGATGGTCATCACCATGCGCGGCGAGTGGGAAGAGTTCAATCCGTGGCAGGTGCCGATGGGCTCGATCGTCGAGCCGGTGATGAAACTGTGCGACGCCGAGGTCTATCGCGCGCTGAAGCCGGAGGAGGTGCCGCAGCTTGCCGAGCGCGCGGTGCAGCAGGCCTTCGGCGAGGAGCGCGCGGTCGCCGTCATTCTCTCGCAGCAGCTGATCGGCAAGAAGGTGTGGGTGAAATGAACACGCCTCTCGGACGCCGCGCCGCGATGGCGACGCTCGTCGCAGGCCGCGACGACGACCTCCTCGTCGTGCCCGGCCTCGGCTCGACCACCTACGATCTCGCCGCCGCCGGCGACAACGACCGCAACTTCTATCTCTGGGGCGCCATGGGCGGCGCCGCGATGATCGGTCTCGGGCTGGCGCTGGCGCAGCCCGGGAAGCGCATCGCCGTCATCACCGGCGACGGTGAGATGCTGATGGGCATGGGCGCGCTCGCCACCATCGGCATCCAGCAGCCGCAAAACCTCGCGGTGATCGTATTCGACAACGGCATGTACGGCGAAACCGGCGGCCAGCCGAGCCACACCGCGAACGGCGGTATCGACATGGTCTCGGTCGCGCGCAGCTGCCGTTTCCCGACCTGCCTCGACGTGAGCGACGAGGCCGGCCTCGACGATCTCGCGGCACGACTCAAGAAGCTTGATGGCCTCCTGTTCGCGCGGGTGACGATCCGGCCGGACGAGCCGCCGCGCGTGCTGCCGGAGAAGGACGGGACGGTGCTCAAGCGCCGCTTCCGGGCGGCCCTGGGGCTGACTCCGTAAGGGGGTCTCAGCCTCGCCGGCGGAGGGTTTCTGCGGCTCGCCGTAAGGGGTTAGGCGGCGGCTCGCGCTTCTGGACAGGCGCGGGGCGTCCCATTATAACGCCCGCTCTCTGCCGGCCGCCCTTCGTGGACGGCCTCCCGGGCGCCCAGGTAGCTCAGTTGGTAGAGCATGCGATTGAAAATCGCAGTGTCGGTGGTTCGATTCCGCCCCTGGGCACCATTTACTCTCTTCACCGCCCCTCATCCCTCCTCAAATCGCAAGCCGTGACAGCGGCTTAGTGGCGATTTGCCTCTCATCGTGAGGAAGTCTCGCGCGTGCCTGTGAGGGTATCCTGCGATGCCTTGGAGCGGCCGTCGGGATGCAATGGAACACAATTCCGGCAAAGCTGCAGGGAGAGTTCTTCGAAATAAATTAAAAATGCGAGGCACCCGGTACAGCGGCGCGTCAATGCCAAAAAGCACCGACTTCATCGCCGCTGCAGAAGCATCCCAGATCGGAAGCCCGGCTGTGGGGGAGGCAGCCGGGCTTTCTTGGTCACGCAGCGCGCGGGACCAACGCATAGGCCGAAATGGGGACTTCCGGTGCTATGCTAATGGCTGGCACCAATATGTCTTCGATGAAAAATCCGGAAAGTGCCCGCGAACGCAAACGAGCCTGGTAGCGCTCGCCTGCTTTGGCGGCCTCAATGATCCGCCTTGCTATGAGGTCCCGCACCGCATCGGTGCCCGCGAAGCGCGTCAGCAAACTGCACGCCTCGTCGAACGCCGCACCCATGGCGTGCGTTGCCTTGTCGTCGAAGCAAATGCTTTCGGCAAAAGTGGATTTCAAGGAAGCCTCCCGAATCTTGGGCGGGAGCGCAGCTCGGTCACTCAGTCACCGAGGCCCGAAGGTGTGCCGGTGATGGGCCAATGTAGGGCGGCGAAACAATGCTAGCTGTAGCATTGAGACCGCTTTTCACCTTTTCGCTGCCGCCGAATTGCGCGCTGCGCGATAGAAATGTGCGGCAGAAACCTGTCACGCGATCGTGATGGCTTTGCTCGCGACCGGGACGTATGGCCGTATGTCGTTGTTTGACTTGATCGAAGAACAGGGCCCTTGACCGCGAGCTTCGTGGTACGATCTCGGGCCCTAGGGAGATGCCATGATGGTTCGCAGTCCAAGACGAGGACCAGTCAAGCGACGGGGTCCTAGAACGGCAACGTCTCTGTCATTCAATCCCGCGGTGTTTCTGGCGACCGCGGCACGCGGTCGAGACATTTCCGCGCACTCGAAGAATGAGATCATTTTCGCGCAGGGCGACGATGCCGACTCTGTCTTCTACATCATGAAAGGGAAGATCAAAGTCGCCGTCGTGTCGAAAGATGGGAAAGAGGCTGTGATCGCGCTTCTAGGCCCGGACGAGTTCGCCGGAGAGGGATGTCTGATCGGGCAGCCCAAGCGTTTGGCGACTGCATCGGCATTGATCGACTGCGAGACGATGCGGGTGGCAAAGGCCGAACTGCAGCGTGTCCTTCGTGATGAGCCCGCTTTTTCTCAAATGTTCATGTCCCATATCCTGGCGCGGAATGCCCGCGTCGAGGAGGATCTGGTAGATCAGCTCTTCAACTCCACGGAAAAGCGGCTTGCCCGCCTCTTGCTGCTGCTTGCCAATTTTGGAAAGGAAGGTCGGCCCGAGCCAATCCTCGCTAAGATCAGCCAGGAGACGCTGGCCGAGATGATCGGTACGACCCGGTCGCGGGTCAGCCACTTCATGAATAAGTTTCGTAAGCTCGGTTTCATCAATTACAACGGTCACGTTGAAGTACATAGTTCTCTTTTGGGAGTCCTTCTGGCCGACCAGCCGCGCACGGTGAACCAGCCAGATTGAGCCTCATTCATTTTTATCCGACATACTTCTGCTGTTGAAGCCACCCGAGCCGTTGCGCCCGCCGAATGGGAAGTCGGGGGCCGTCTGTCCCGCCCGGAGCGGGTGCCGTTGTTTTTCTTCTGCCATGAGCCTCAATAGCTGACGACGGGTATCGTCGTTTGTTGTTCGATTCAGTTGCAGGCGGTACAGCTCAAGATTCCTCTCATGCATGAACATGTCCATGGTCGGTCTCCGTTGCGCATGGACACGATGTGCCTGAAGCAATATGTGGGCTGATCCAAAGTGACCACTTTCACAAAAAATGCGACACCCTCTGGGGCGTGCCGCACGCTGCCATGAGGTTTGTGCGCGGCACGTCCGCTGTGCATAGAAAAGCGGACGAATTCGCGACACCCGGCGATAGCGGTTTGCGGCCCGAAGCGGACATTGGTCGCGACTTATTTTGTAGTGGTGGAGGCATAGCTCTTATCAAGGCACTCGCTGGAGAAGATAATATGCGGAGGGGAAGCGACTATCGTTGACTCGCTGTGCCCGGCTCAACGCGCGTGGAACTCCGGCAGTCCCCTGGATATTGCCTCTGACGAGCGGTCTTGACCGAGATGCCTAACGACGTCTTTTAAGGCCATATCAACTTGATCTCGGCCTCCTGAGGAGTACGGCCCCTGCCGCCGACATCAGCGCAATCCGCGGGGTCAGCACGCTTTCTCGAGGGGGGCGGCGAAACCGGAGCATTGATCCGCGCGCATGACTGGGCATCCACCGCGATAGGGCCTCTCGAAACCTGGCCGCAGAGTCTCAGGACCGCCGCCGGTTTGCTTCTCGAATCTCCGGTCCCGATGGTGATGCTATGGGGCCAAGACGGCATCATGATCTACAACGATGCTTATTCCCGGTTTGCCGGCGCGCGACATCCCAGATTGCTCGGCAGCAAGGTGCGAGAAGGATGGCCTGAGGTCGCCGACTTCAACGATCATGTCATGAAGGTCGGCCTCGCCGGCGGGACGCTTTCGTATCGCGATCAAGAACTGATGCTCGTTCGGAACGGTGTCCCAGAGCAAGTATGGATGAATCTCGATTATTCTCCCGTCCGAGATGAAAGCGGTGATCCGGGCGGGGTTATCGCAATCGTCGTCGAGACGACTGACCGTGTCCGGAGCGACCGCCGCATTGCGGCCGAGCAAGGACGACAGCGGCAGTTGTTCGGCCAGATGCCCGGCTTCATCTGTGTGCTGTCCGGACCTCGGCACGTCTACGAATATGTAAACGACGCCTACCACAAAATTTCGGGCCGTCGCACAGGGCTTATTGGCCGCACTGTCCGCGAGGTGCTTCCGGAGCTTGAGGGACAAGGCTACTTCGAACTTCTCGATCAGGTTTATACGAGCGGGAAACGGGTCGTTACTCGCGCGATGGAATTACGGCTGCAGGGCAGTGATCAGGTTCAATACATCGACTTTGTCTATGAGCCGATCCGCGATGAAAGCGGCGAGGTCTCTGGTATATTTGTCGCCGGATTCGAGGTCACCGAAGCCCACCGCGCAAACGCTGCATTACGCAAAAGCCAAGCGCGCCTTCTCGAACTCAATGCGGACCTGGAGCGCCAGGTTATCCAGCGCACGCAGGCCCGAGGCCTGACCTGGCAGGTCAGCCCCGATCTGTTGGGCGCGCTGAATTCTGAAGGCTATTTCGAAACCTCCAATCCAGCGTGGAGGACCGTACTTGGATGGTCGGAAGACGAAGTCGCAAGCATGTCGATCTTCGAAATGCTGCACCCCGAGGACGTCGAGCGCACCCGCGCAGGATTTGAGCTGACTCAGAAAGGCCAACCTGCAATCCGTTTTCCAAATCGCTACCGTTGCAAGGATGGCAGCTACCGGTGGATTTCCTGGGTAGGCGTTCCAGAAGACGGCATGGTTTATTGCAGCGGCCGCGATATCACCGAAGAAAAGGCCGCCGAGGCCGATCTCGCCTCCGCACAGGAGGCATTGCGGCAATCGCAGAAGATGGAAGCCATTGGCCAACTCACCGGCGGGATCGCGCACGATTTCAACAACCTCTTGCACGGCATCAGCGGAAGCCTCGAGCTTCTGGAAAAGCGGATCGCACAAGGGCGTCTCGGTGGCGTCGAGCGTTACATTGCTGCTGCGCAAGGCTCCGCTCGGCGCGCGGCTGCATTGACTCAGCGGCTGCTGGCCTTTTCACGCCGCCAAACGCTCGATCCGAAATCGACGGACATAAACCGATTGATCGGCGGCATGGAAGACCTGATCCGCCGTACGGTCGGACCAGGTAACACCGTGGAAGTCGTTGGTGCCGGCGGAATTTGGATTACCAAGATCGACCAATCGCAACTTGAAAGCGCGCTGCTCAATCTTTGCATTAATGCCCGCGACGCGATGCCAAAGGGTGGCCGCATCACGATTGAGACCGCCAACAAATGGCTTGATGAGCGGGCGGCGCGCGAGCGCGAGGTGCCACCCGGCCAGTATGTCTCGCTGTGCGTCACCGATACCGGCACCGGGATGACGCCGGACGTCATCGCGCACGCCTTCGATCCCTTCTTCACGACCAAGCCGCTCGGCCAGGGAACCGGCCTTGGCCTCTCCATGATCCACGGCTTTGTCCGCCAGTCCGGCGGCCAAGTTCGGATCTATTCCGAAGTCGGAAAAGGCACGACCATGTGCCTCTACCTTCCACGGTTCGTTGGCGGCAAGGACGATGCCGACTTGCCCGGTCTATCTTCTGTCGCGGATCTCGGTCACGGCGAGACAGTCGTCGTTATCGATGACGATGTGACGGTAAGGATGCTGATAGTCGAGGTGTTGGAGGAAGCTGGCTATGTCGTAATCCAGGCCGCCGACGGACCGACCGGCCTGAAAATCTTGCAGTCGGACGCTCGCATCGACCTCCTTGTGACAGACGTCGGACTGCCGGGAGGAATGAATGGTCGGCAATTGGCCGATACCGCGCGCACGGCGCGTCCGGACCTGAAGGTCCTGTTCGTGACCGGTTTTGCGGAAAATGCCGCTGTCGGAAATGGCCTGCTCGAACCCGGCATGCAGGTGATCACCAAGCCGTTTGTGATGGCGGCCTTAGGAAACAAGGTCCGCGAGATGATCGATGGCTAACGGTGTCCGATTCTGGCCCTAGCGGACGTCCGCGCTCGCCGGCTCCAAGCTCTTTGCCGAGCGCGATCGACCCGCGCCCGCAATGTGCAGCGCGCACGGCGATTATGACCGGATCCGCGGAACCGATTGGCCGCCGCCCGGATTACGCCAATCTTCGGCCGCGAAGAGCGGCGATGAAGCGCCCCCACGTCGTTTGGGATGGATTGTATGCGTCGGCAATATGCCTGCTTGATCGGCCTGGTCACGGTCCTCGCGAGTTCCGCGGGCGTGCAGGCCGCGGATCTCAATGCGACAGCCGCGCCGGCGCGCGTGGCCCCGGTCCCGTTCACCTGGTCCGGCTGGTATGTCGGTATCAACGGCGGTTACGGATGGGGCCGCTCGAACTGGAGCGATCCGGCCATCGATCCCGACCTGCGGCGCTTCGGTCTGTCCGGCGGCGTCGCGGGCGGGCAGGTTGGCTACAACTGGCAAACCGGCCCGTTCGTATTGGGGCTGGAGTCGGATCTGGACTGGACGAATTTATCCGGCAGCAAGAGCGATGGCGGCGTCTGCGCCACTGACGGCGGTGGCCAATGCAAGACGAGCCAAAGCTGGCTCGGCACGACGCGCGGCCGCGTCGGCTACGCGTTCGGCTCCTGGCTGCCTTACGTCACCGGCGGCGCGGCCTATGGTGATGTCAAATTGAGCCAGCCGGGCGGCGCGGCCTCGACCACGCGGCTCGGCTGGACGGCTGGCGCAGGCGTCGAATATTCAATTTCGCCGCGCTGGAGCGCCAAGCTCGAATTCCTGCATCTCGATCTCGGCACCGCGGCGTTCATGGGCGCCGCCAGCAACACACCGATATCGACGCCGGCCAAGGACGACATCGTGCGCGCCGGCATCAATTATCATTGGTAGTTGCGCCAGCCGAGCAGTCGCGAGATTCCGCGGCGCCGCTCACGCCGCGCGGGATGCTCCGGCCTTGATGAGCCCGGCCGATTCCAGCGCGGCGGCGATGCGCGCCACTTCCGTGCGCTGCAGCTTGACGAGCGGCGGCCGCACCACCGCGCGCGGGATGCGGCCGAGCAGCACCAGCGCTTCCTTCATGCGGTTGTGCATGTCGACGAATGGATCGGCGTAGAACGCCTGCGCCATCGGCCGGATGCGCTCGTTCACCGCGCGGGCGAGCGCGAGATCGTTCGCCTGCACCGCCTTGAACAGCTCCGACTGCAGATCGGCGATGACGCTGCCGGCGCCGGACAGCAGGCCGTTGCAGCCGAGCACCAGCGACGAGAACAGCCACGAGCTGTGCGTCGTCAGCACGTTCACCGGCCGCGGCCGGTTCTGCAATTCGACGATGTGGCGCTCGTGCTGCGGCACATTGTTGGACCAGTCCTTGATGGCCCGGATCGATGGCACCGCATCGAGCAGGCGCATCAGCGTGTCGCGCGGATAGCCTTGCCCGCCGGCGAGCGGGTACTGGAAGGCGATCAGCGGCAGGTCGGTGGCGTCGGCGATGTGCTTGAAATGCGCGATCGCCATCTCCGCGTTCTGCCCGAGCGTGAACGGTCCCGGCGGAAACACCAGCAGCGCCGACGCGCCGCCGGCGGTCGCCTGCCGCGCAAGCCGCGCCGCCTCGAGACTGCCCTCGGCATAGATGCCGTGTACCAGCGGCAGCCTGTCGCCGATCGCATCGGCCGCCGCATCCATCACCGCGCGCTGCTCGTCGGCCGTGCACGAGCCGACCTCGGTCGAATGCGCATTGATGGTGATCGCCGACAGCCCGTCGACCGCGGCGACATCGTTAAGGTGCTTGGCGAAGGATTTCAGGTCGAGGCTGAGATCGTCGTGGAAGGGCAGGATGCAAGCAGGAATGACGCCCGCGGGACTATAGTTCTTGAATGTCGTCATCGCTCCGTCTCCCTGCTCGTCGCGGCCGCTCGTGTCGCGGCGGTCGCCGTCCTGACGTGTCGAGCGCCAGCTTAACGCACTCCGTGCAAGGCGGCGAATGCCGCGGTGGCGCGCGCAGTGCGAAGAAATCGACTGTACGAACAATGTGTTAGCTGCCTGTGCGAGCGCCCGGCCGCGTCGCGCATGCGTTGCCGCCGATCGGGGGAAGACGCGCCCGGCGCCGCATGGGAACATTTCTCGTGATTCGCCGATTCACTCCGCGCCCGTAAGCGAGGACGCCATGGCCCAACGCGCGAAGAAGAAGTTCCAGACCTTTCACGCCACGATGATCGTCACGCGCACCGAGGAATGGTGCGTCGACGCGACGAGCGCCGAGGAAGCGCAGGCGCTTCTGGAGGCGGGGCAGGGGCATCGCTGCGACAGCGGCAGCGCGGTCTATGTCGAGCTCGGCGAGATGCACACGAGCCATTGACGCGCGCGCTACACCTGCTCGGCGTTGAGATAGGCCAGTCTTGCCCCGCAATAGGCGGTGATCAGTCCGACGAGCAGCACGGCCAGGCCGGCGATGACGTCCGGCGTGCCGCTGCCTGCGCCGGTCTTGCTCATCACGCCGCCGGCGGTCGCCACCGCGAACACCAGCGCAATGAGAAAACGTTGCGCCAGCTTGTAGACGAAGCTGCGCTCGCGCGCCGCGGCGATGAGATAGGCGCTCGTTCCCCAGCCGCCGACGAAGCCCGCCGCGGCGATTCCCCACCAGGCCAGCGCGGTGTCGAACTGCACGTGCACGCCGGCCGCGTCGCGCAGGATGCGGTCGAGGCCGAAGCCGAGCACCGTCAGCACGATGTGCAGCGCCAGCGCCGCGAACACGCCGCAGGCGATGGCCGTGATGTAGTGCAGGCGACGCAGCGCCTCGGTGTCCATGGGGCGATTCCGAACGGATCGGCCGCACAATAGCGCAACGTCGCGCGACCGCTAGCAGCGATGCCGCGCGACGGACGTCGCAGCCTCGCGCGATGATGTGTAGCGTCGGCTGCGCGCTGCCTGATGCTATTTTTCCGTGGGGCTGAATTGGGCGCCGTAGCGGGCAACCGCCGCCTATACGGTAGAGAAGTGGGCCGGCACGGCGTTCAAGATCGCGCGGCCAGATGGCGGCGGCGTGCATATTCGACCGGATAACGACGCCCGGGTCGTAGAATACGACCTGTGCGTTAGTCTGAGGCAGGGTACCTGACCTATTGGTACGCCTTTGGTTTCTCGAAAAAAGGCAAGTGCCAAAATGCCGCGTCCGAATCAGGGATTGATTGTCCCTCGGAGGGCATTTAATGCTCGTAGGGAACGGTTATGCTTTCCATAAGAACACCGGAGGAAGTGCCCTGAGCACCCACCACCAGCACGGCCCTGCGGGGCTGGTCCACCGGCTCGTGCGTAAACGCGACTTTTACGCTGGCGGGCTGATGATCCTGTTCGGGCTCCTTATGTCCTTGAAGGGACCGAGTTATCGGCTCGGAACCCTGATGCACATGGGCCCGGGCTTTCTGCCCACGGCGCTCGGCGTCCTGCTGATCGCCCTGGGCGTTGCCATCGCCGCCGGCTCGCTGACGACGGCCGACGGCGAGGACGAGGATATCCTTCCCGAGAACCGCGAATGGCTGGCGTGGGCCTGCATTCTCTGTTCGCCTCTCGCCTTCATGCTGTTCGGCAACTACTTCGGCATGGCGCCGGGCACTTTCGCCTGCGTCTTCGTTGCCTCGATGGGCGACCGTGATGCGAAGCTGAAGAATTCGCTCGTCCTGTCGTCGGTCGTCACCGTGTTCGGTGTCGCGCTGTTCTCCTACATCCTGCAAATCCCGATGCCGGTCTTCACGTGGAGGGGCCTGTGATATCAACCGCCCTAACGGATCTCTGGTACGGTTTCGGCGTCGCGCTCGAGCCGCACAACGTCATGTGGTGCTTCATCGGCGTGCTCGTCGGCAACATGGTCGGCGTGCTGCCGGGCATGGGCCCGCTCGCCACCATCTCGATCCTGTTGCCGCTGACCTTTGGCATCAAGCCGGTCGGCGCCATCCTGATGCTCGCGGGCGTGATGTATGGCGCGCAGTACGGCGGCGCGATCTGCTCGATCCTGCTCAACCTGCCATGTCATCCACCGCACGCCGTAACATGTCTGGACGGCTTCCCGATGACAAAGGCCGGCCGCGGCGGCGCCGCGCTTGGCGCGACCGTGTTCGCGTCGTTCGTCGGCGCCTCGTGGGGCATCACGGAAATGATTTTCCTCGCCCCCGTACTGGTGCGAGTGGCGATGGAGTTCGGGCCGGCCGAAATCTGTTCGCTGATGTTGCTCGGCCTGTTGGCCGGTTCGACATTGGCGCGCGGTTCGCCGGTGAAGGGCGTGGCGATGACCGTGCTCGGCCTGATGCTCGGTATTGTCGGCACCGACATCGAAACGGGGTCGGAGCGCTTCACGTTCGCCATGACCCATCTCGACGATGGCATCGAACTGATCGCGCTGGCGCTGGGCCTGTTCGGAATCGGCGAGTTCATGAACAGCGTGAACCAGGTCTCGACCGTCAACGCCAAGTACGCCAAGGTCACGCTCAAGGACATGCGGCCCTCGCGTGAAGAGTGGCGGCGCACGATCGGGCCGATGTTCCGTGGAACGCTGGTTGGCAGCCTGTGCTCCCTGATCCCGGGCACCGGTCCGACCATCGCCTCGTTCGTCGCTTACGCGACCGAAAAGAAGCTCTCGAAGACGCCGGAGAAGTTCGGCACCGGCATGATCGAGGGTGTGGTCTGCCCCGAGGCGGCGACGCACTCGTCGATCCAGGGCGACTTCATCCCGACGATGAGCCTCGGCATTCCCGGCGACGCCGTCATGGCGCTGCTGCTCGGCGCGCTGATGATCCAGGGCATCGTGCCCGGTCCGCAGCTCATCAAGGAGCATCCGGATATCTTCTGGGGTCTCGTCGCCAGCTTCTGGATCGGCAACATCATGCTGGTCGTGCTCAACGTGCCGCTGATCGGCGTTTGGGTGAAGCTGCTGACGATCCCGTACAAGTACCTCTATCCGAGCGCGATGTTCTTTGCGTGCATCGGCGTCTATGCCGCCAACAACGACATGTTCCAGGTTGGCGAGATGGCGGTCATCGGCTTCGTCGGCTACGTCCTGCTCCGCCTGGGCTTCCATCCGGCGCCGATCCTGCTCGGCTTCGTGCTGGGACCACGCTTCGAGGAGAACTTCCGGCGCGCCATGCTGATCTCGCGCGGCGACATCATGGTGTTCATCGAGCGGCCGATCTCGGCGGTGTTCATCGCCATGTGCGTGCTGCTGATCGGCCTGCAGGTCTATGTGCGCCTGCGGCCGAAGAAGCCGGGGGACACGGTCATACCCGCGGCCTTCGAAGGCGCCGAATAGCGCGCCTTCCGGCACCGACACCAACAAACGCCAGGCCTCGTGCCTGGCGTTTTCTTTTTGGGTCGCCATGCGGCATCGCCGGCGGGCTTGTTGCGTCCTCGCCGAAGCGGGCATAGTCCGCTGCCAAATGGGGAGGACAAACCGATGACAAGAAAACGATACGGCTTGGCGCTGGCGTTGCTGCTGGCGCTCACCGGCACGGCGAGCGCGCAGGATTTCCCCTCGCGTCCGATGACCATGATCATTCCGTTCGCCGCGGGCGGGCCGACCGACGTGCTCGGCCGCGTCATCGCCCAGCGCATGGGCGAAATCCTCAAGCAGAACGTCATCGTCGAGAACGTCGGCGGCGCCGGCGGCATGACCGGCTCCAAGCGTGTCGCCGAGGCCAAGCCGGACGGCTACACCTTCGGCATCGGCACCGTCGGTACGCACGCGCAGAACCAGTCGCTCTACGCGCGCCCGGCCTACAACGCGTCGACCGACTTCACGCCGGTGGCGCTGATCGCCGAGGTGCCGATCGTGCTTATCGCGCGCAACAGCCTGCCGGTGAACAACCTCAAGGAGTTCGTCGCCTACGCCAAGGCCAACGAAGCGAAGATGTCGTTCGGCTCCGGCGGCGCCGGCTCCGCCTCGCATCTCGGCTGCGTCGTGATGAACATGGCGATGGGCACGCACATCACGCACGTTCCCTACAAGGGCGGCGGTCCGGCGATGCAGGACGTGATGGCCGGCCGGCTCGACTTCGAATGCGAGATCATGAGCACGGTGAAGCCGCATATCGACGCCGGGCAGGTGAAGGGACTGGCGATCCTGGCCAAGACGCGTTCGCCGGCACTGCCCAACGTGCCGACCGCGCTGGAGCAGGGGTTCGACGCGCAGGCCTATACCTGGAACGCGGTGTTCCTGCCCAAGGGCGCGCCGCCGGCGATCGTCAAGAAGCTCAACGAGGCCGTGCTGGCGGCGATGCACACGCCGGCGGTGCGCGAGCGCCTGGCCGGCTTCGGCGCGCAGATCGTGCCCGACGACCAGGCGACGCCGGACTATCTCGCCGGCTTCGTCAAGAGCGAGATCGTCAAATGGAGAGGGCCGATCCAGGCGAGCGGCGTGCAGATCAAGTAGCGCGCGCCGTCTAGAGCCCGGCCAGTTCGCGCATGATGCGGTAGAGCGCCGTCTGACCCTCGAAGCCGATGCCGGGCCGGTCGGAGAGGGTGAGGCGGCCGTTCGTGAGGCGGGCGTCATCGGCGAAGCCGCCGAAATCGCCGAACACGCCCGGGTACGACTCCGCGCCGCCAAGCCCGAAGCCGGCGGCGATGGCGAGCGACATCTGGTTGCCGCCGTGCGGGAACAGGGCGCTGCGCGGCCAGCCGTGCCGCTCCAGCATGGCGAGCGTGCGGGCGTATTGCACGATGCCGTAGGCCTGCGGCGGGTCGATCTGGATGATGTCGGTCCCGGCGCGCCAGCCGCCGAAGCGCACCAGGTTCTCGACGTCCTGCGTCGCGTAGAGGTTCTCGCCGGTGGCGAGCGGCGGCGCGTAGACACTCGCCAGTTCGGCGAACAGCGCGTAGTCGAGCGGGTCGCAAGGTTCCTCGAACCAGCGCAGCCCGAACGGCGCCAGCGCCTTGGCGTAGCGCAGCGCCTCGTCACGCTCGAATTTGGCGTTGGCGTCGACGGCAAGCCGGTCGCCCGAGCCGACGACGTCGAGCACGGCCTCCAGCCGGCGCAGGTCTTCCTCGAGCGGCAGGCCGCCGACCTTCATCTTGACCATTCGGTAGCCGGCATCGAGATGCCGCCGCATCTCGTCCTGCAGGTCCTTGATCGTCTGGCCCGGCCAGTACCAGCCGCCGCCGACATAGCAGAACACGCCGTCGGCGATCCTGCCGCCGTTGAAGCGTTCCGCCAGCACGGCGTGCAGCGGCTTGTCGGCGATCTTGGCGACCGCATCCCATAGCGCTACCTCGATCGTGCCGATGGCGATCGAGCGCTCGGAATGCGCGCCGGCCTTCTCGCGCTTGAGCATCACTGCGAGGATTTTTTCGGGATCGAGATTATCGCCGCGCGCGTCGAGCAGCGTGTCGGGCGCTGCTGCGAGAATGCGCGGGATGAAGCGGGCGCGCATCTGCGCGCCGCAGGCATAGCGGCCGGTTGAGTTGAAGGCGAAGCCGCACACCGGTCTGCCGTTGCGGATCACGTCGGTGATGACGGCGACCACCGAGGTGGTCATTTCGCTGAAGTCGAAGCTCGAATTGGCGAGCTTGGATTTCAGCGGAATCGCGGTCTCGCGGATGTCGACGATGCGCATGGGGTCACTTTTTATCCCTCGCCCCGCGAAGCGGGGAGAGGGTGCCCGAGCGGAGCGTAGCGAGCGAGGGCGGGTGAGGGACAAGTGACGTTTCGCGCCCCTCACCCGGCTCGCTGATGCTCGCCACCCTCTCCCCGTAAGAACGGGGAGAGGGAAGCTTTTACTTGATCTGCGGGATCTTGGCGTCCTTGATCACCTTGCCCCACTTGTCGACTTCTTTCTTGATGTAGGCGTTGAACTCTTCCGTCGTGTCGGCGACCGGATCGAAGCCGAGCTGCGCGCACTTCGCCTTCACGTCCGGCATCGCCATCACCTTGACGATCTCCTTTTGCAGAAGCGCAACGACCTCCTTCGGCGTCTTGGCCGGCGCCAGCACGCCCTGCATCGTCTCGGACTGCTGCGACTTGATGCCAGCTTCTTCCAGAGTCGGCACGTCGGGCAGCGCCGCCGAGCGCTTGGCCGACGTCACGGCGAGGCCGCGCAGCGCGCCGGCCTTCACCTGCGGCGAGGTCGGCGGCAGGGCGGAAAACGCGATCGGGGTGTGGCCGGCGATCGCCGACTGGATGGCCGGCGCCGCGCCGCCGAACGGCACGCTGGTGGCGTCGAGTTTCAATTCGAGCTTGAACAGTTCGGCGGCGAGCTGCGGCGTCGTGCCGATACCGGGATTGGCGATGGTGTACTTGCCCGGATTCTTCCTGAGGACGTCGATCAGCTCCTTCACCGACTTCGCCGGGAAGCTGGCATTCACCACCAGGATGTTCGGCGACGCGGCGGCCAATGTGATCGGCGCGAAATCCTTGAATGGGTCGTAGGGCGCGTGCACGTAGAGGCTCGGATTGACCACGAAGCTCGAGCTCGCGACCAGGATCGTGTAGCCGTCGGGCGTTGCGCGTGCTACTTCCGCCATGCCGATATTGCCGCCGGCGCCGGGGCGGTTCTCGACATAGAACTGCTGCTTGAGGTCCTCCGACATCTTCTGCGCGATCAGCCGCGCCATCACGTCGGTCGGGCCGCCAGCGGCGAACGGTACCACCACCTTCACCGGATGATCGGGATAGCCGGCGGCAGACGCCGGCGTCAGACCGATCATGGCGCAGAGCGCCGTCGCGGCCGCCAGAATACGAAGCATCTTCATCGGTTCGTTCCTCCACATGTTATGCCGGCCCTTGCATGTGAGCCGGCTTGTCCCCTTGTCGTCGGCCACTATCAGGCGCGCAGGCCGAGGATTTGTCGAGCCTCCCTGGCGCTGGCGAGCTCGGCGCCGAGATCGTCGAGAATGCGCACCGCCTTCTCGCACAAAGCGGCGTTGCTCGGCGTCAGCTTGCCTTTGCTGAGGTAGACGTTGTCCTCCATGCCGACGCGTACGTGGCCGCCGAGAAACCATGCGGTCGTGAGCATCGGGAATTCCCAGCGGCCGATGGCGAAGGCCGCCCACATGGCGTCCTGCGGCAGCAGCGACTGTGCGTACATCAAGGTCTGCGGCGTCGAGATGAAGCCGTAGCGCACGCCCATGACGATCTGGAACAGCGGCGGGCGCCTGAGCACGCCCTGGTCGAGCAGCGCGTGCGCCAACTGGATGTCGCCGGAATCGAACACCTCCAGCTCCGGCTTGGAGCCGGCGTTCTGGATTTCGTTCGCCATGATGGTGACATTGTCGGGCGGGTTGATCACCGCGGCCGAGCCGGACCACATCGTGTTGAGGTCGAGCGTGGCGATGTCGGGCTTGAGCGCGACGATGTGCTCGACGCGCTTCAAGGGATGCATCGCATTGGTGCCGGGGCCGGCGATCTTCGGATCGTCCTTGCTCGGCACGAAGCGGCCGCCGGGGCCGGTGGTCAGGTTGAGGATCAGCTCGGAATTCTTGTCGCGGATGCGCTCGACCACCTCGCGATAATGCGCGAGTTCGGTGCTCGGCCGGCCGTCGGGATGGCGCACGTGGATGTGCGCGACGGCGGCGCCGGCCTTGGCCGACTCGAGCGCGGCATTGGCAATCTGCTCCGGCGTGCAGGGCAGCGCCGGGTTCTGCTGCACGGTGGTGAGGTTGCCGGTGACGGCGACGGTGAGGATGGTCTTTTTCGGCGGGGCCATAGAACGCTTTCAACGCGGACGATTGACTCAGTAAACAAACGACTGTTTACATTGCGCCGACCGCCGGAGACGAGTCAAGCGTGGGTGCCGTCAGCGTAACCAGACCGCGACCGAAAGTGCTCGCAGCGCCGCGTGTGAAGGCGCAGCCGGTGCGCGATCGCATCCTCGAAGTCGCCGAGCGCCTGTTTGCGACGCATGGCATGTCCGGTGTCGGCCTGCGCGCCATCTCGGCGGACGCGAAGGTCAACCTCGCCTCCATCGCTTATCATTTCGGCTCCAAGGACGGCCTCCTCGAAGCGCTGTTCGCGCAACGCGCCGCGCCGATCGCGCAGGAACGATTGCGCTTGCTGCAGGAATGCCACGAGCGCGCTGCCAAGCCGACGCTCGAAGACATTCTCGACGCCTTCCTGCGGCCGGCGCTCGGGCTCGGCACCGAGGCGCATCCCGGCAATCCGGCCTTCATCAAGCTGCGCGCGCGGCTCGCCACCGAGCCCGAGGCTTTGTCGCGCAAGATCCTGTCGAAAGCCTTCGACGCCTCGAGCCGCGCCTTCATCGATGCCATCGCCGCGGCGCTGCCGGAATTGCCGCGCGCCGAGGTCGAATGGCGCTTCCATTTCATGCTCGGCGCCATGTTCTACACGATGGCCGATTCCGGCCGCATTCAGGCGCTGACCAAGGGCCGCATCGATCCAGGCAACGTCAAGAAGGCGTTGCATCACATGATTCCGTTTCTGGCCGCGGGCTTCCGCTCCGCGCCAGTGGCTTGAACGCGAAACATCGGAAGGAAACGAGAATGGCCCGCAAGCTCACGCGCCAGGACATGAAAGAGGCGGCCGAGAAATACAAGAACTGGGGCAAATGGGGTCCGGACGACGAGATCGGCACACTCAACTACACCAGCGCCGAAGACATCGTCGCGGCGACGCGCCTCGTCAAGAAAGGCAAGGTGATCTCGCTCGCGCTCAACTTCGATCATCTCGGGCCGCAGGGCGCCAAGAGCAAGTATCCGTCGATGGGCCGCACCAATCCCATCCACACCATGCTGCGCACCGGCACTGACGCCTATTCCGGAGTGCTCGACAAGCGCGGCATCCGCGCCGCGGACGACATGGTGGTCATGCCGCTCCAGTGCGGCACGCAGTGGGACGGCCTCGGCCACGTCTTCTATGAAGACCACATGTGGAACGGCTACGACTGCCGCGAGGTCACCTCAGCCGGCGCGCAGAAGTGCGGCATCGAGAAGACCAAGAACAAGATGGTCGGCCGCGGCGTGCTGCTCGACGTCGCCCGCTACAAGGGCGTCGACTCGCTCGAGGACGGCTACGGCATCACCAACGAAGACCTCTACGGCACGGCGAAGAAGCAGAAGGTCGAGCTCAAGCGCGGCGATTACGTCATCGTGCGCACCGGCATGATGGAGCGCTGCCAGAAGGCGGGCTCGTGGGACGGCTATCCCGGCGGCGACGCGCCCGGCTTCGGCTTCGAGACGCTCGACTTCGTCAAGGAGACCGAGCTCGCCGCGCTCGCCTCGGACACCTGGGGTTGCGAGGTGCGGCCGAACCCGGTCGCCGAGGGCGAGAATATCAACCAGCCGTGGCACTGGATCACCATCCCGATCATGGGCATGACCATGGGCGAGATCTTCGAGCTCAAGGAATTGGCGGACGACTGCGCGGCGGACAAGGTCTACGAGTTCCTGTTCGTCGCGCCGGCCATCCCGATTACCGGCGCGGTGGGCTCGCCGGTGAACCCGCTGGCGATTAAATGAGGAGGTCGTGTCCCGGACGCGGTGCAGCACGAAGTGGTGCCCCGCTGATCCGGGACCCCGGTTCCTCCTGAACCGGGAAAAGTGGAAAGGTGCATCAATGGCCAAGCAATATCCCGTCACCCACACCGACGCCGAATGGAAAAGCCTGCTCACGCCCGAGCAGTTCACCATCATGCGTCAGCACGGCACCGAGATGCCGGGCTCCTGCGCGCTGCTGCACGAGAAGCGCGCCGGAGCCTTCCGCTGCGCCGCCTGCGACCAGCCGCTGTTCGAATCGACGCTGAAGTTCGAGAGCGGCACCGGCTGGCCGAGCTTCAACGATCCGCTGCCCGGCGCGGTCGAGAGCGACACCGACACCAGTCACGGCATGATGCGCGACGAGGTGCATTGCAGCCGCTGCGGCAGCCATCTCGGCCACGTCTTCGAGGACGGCCCGCCGCCGACCGGCCTGCGCTACTGCATCAACGGCGTCGCGCTCAAGTTCGAGCCGAAGTGAGGCATCTTGTCCCGGACGCGGTGCGGCACGTCAGTGCCGCGCCGCAGATCCGGGACCGCCACACATCCAACAGCACACAACGATCCCGGGTCTGGCAGCGCACCGCTGGCGCGCTGCGCCGCGCCCGGGAAAAGGGGAGAGGCAAACGTCAATGACCATCGGCCACAACACCAAACGTCTCGGCGCGGAAGTGATCGCCGACATGCTCGCCGGCTACGGCGTCAGCCATGTCTTCATGGTGCCGGCGGTGCTGCGTCGCACCTTCGCCGAGATGGAACGGCGCACGTCGATCGCGCGCATCCACTGCCACGGCGAGAAATCCGCCGCCTACATGGCCGACGGTTATGCGCGCGCTTCGGGCAAGCCCGGCGTCTGCATGGCGCAGGTGATCGGCGCGCTCAACCTCGCCGCCGGCCTGCGTGACGCGTATCTGGCGCATTCGCCGGTCATCGCCATCACCGGCGGCCGCGATCCGAAGACCAAGTTCCGCAAGGTCTATCAGGAGATTGACGACATCCCGGCCTTCGAGCCGGTGACCAAGTTCAACGCCACCATCGACGACGTCACCCGCGCGCCGGACATGCTCCGCCAGGCCTTCCGTGTTGCGACGACGGGTGCGCCGGGTCCGGTGCATCTGCAATTCCGCGGCAACGAGGGCCAGGTTGACGCCGAGGAAGGCGAGATGGAGGCCTTGGTCGAGACGCAGTTCTCGCATGTGCCGCCGTTCCGGCCGCAACCGGAGGCCGAGCACGTCAAGGCGGCGCTGGCGCTGTTGCAGAAGGCGGAGCGGCCGATCTTCGTCGCCGGCGGCGGCGTGCGCGCGTCCGGCGCCGGACGCGAGCTTGTCGCCTTGGCCGAGGCGCTGCAGATCCCGGTCGCCACCTCGCTCAACGGCAAGGACACCATCCCCGGCGTGCATCCGCTGTCGGTCGGCGTCGTCGGTTCTTATTCGCGCGAGAGCGCCAACAAGGCCGTCAACCGCGCCGATCTCGTCTGCTTCATCGGCAGCGAGACCGGCGGCATGACAACGCATTTCTGGGCGGTGCCGAAGATCGGCACGCCGGCGATCCAGATCGACATCGAGCCGGAATCGCTCGGCCGCAATTACCCATTGCAAGCGAGCGTGCTCGGCGATGCCAAGGCGGTGCTGGCGGCGATGCTGGCGCAGGCCGACAAGGGCAGCGCCGGCAAGCGTGCGGCGTGGGTGAAGGAAATCGGCGCGCTCAAGAGCGAATGGTACGCCAAGTACAAGCCGATGCTCGAGTCGGACGCGGTGCCGATCAATCCGGCGCGCATCTGCCACGAGTTGTCGCAGCACGTGCCCGACGATGCCATCGTCATCGTCGACACCGGCCACGCCGGCATGTGGATGGGCGGCATGTACGACCTGCGCAAGGACACGCAAAGCTACATCCGCAGCGCCGGCCATCTCGGCTGGGCGTTCTGCGCCGGCATCGGCGCGAAAGCGGCGTGCCCGGAGCGGCCCGTGGTCGTGTTCACCGGCGACGCCGGCTTCTGGTATCACATCGGCGAGCTTGAGACGCAGGTGCGCTGGAACATTCCGTCGGTGACGCTCGTCAACAACAACGGTGGCGGCAACCAGTCGAAGCGCGGTTTCGATCGCGTCTACGGCGGCGAGGGCAACAACCGCTCGCGCGAACTGTGGACCTACAAACCGATGAACTTTGCGAAGATCGCCGAGGACATCGGCGCGCTCGGCATCCGCGTCGAGAAGCCGTCGGAGATCGGTCCAGCGCTGGCCAAAGCGATTGCGTCAGGCCGGCCGGCCGTCATCGACGTCGCCACCGACATCGAGGCACTGGCCCCGACCGCGGTGGCGTAGGGGTTCTACTCCGTTCGTCCCCGCGAAAGCGGGGACCCGGCGCCGGATTCCCGCTTGCGCGGGAATGAACGGAGATGAGCTGATCCGCCGGGTGTCTCGCGCGAGCCCTACTTCGGGAACGCGGCGTCGCAGATCTTGCGGTCGCCGCGCGGCAGGAGAAAGACGCGGTCGTCGCTGCCCGGCGCGCCGAACGTGCCGAAGTCCTTCTCGCCTTCCGTGTGGATGTCGGAGCCGGCACCGCCGGTCACCGCGAGCCGTAGCATGTTGCCGCGCGGCGTCAGCGTGAAGGTGCCGCCGTCGGCCTCGAGATAGCATTCGAAATGGTCGCGCGCGGTCTTGCATGACAGCGCCTGGCCGTACCATTCCGACGAACGCTTGAGCATAAAGCTGATGCCGGCCTCGAAATCGTCGGCGCCGTTCTTGCGCGACTGGTCCGAACGCCTGTCGACCTCGAAGTCAACGAAAATGCGCCGCACCGTCTGCTTCGGATGCGCCCTCAGATGCGCGTCATCGTAAACCCGCACATAGCAGGGCTTGCCGCCGTCGACGCCGGCGAAGAAGCGCGTGTAGAGATCGTCGGCGGCGACGGCCGGTGAGGCCGCCACGGCCATAAGCACGAACGCGATGGTTCGCGGCCTGATCACGCCTCGCCGATCTCCTTCAGGATCTCGTCGGTGTGCTGGCCGAGCAGCGGCGCCGGGTTCTCGCTCGCCGCGCGCCAGCCGTCGATGACGATCGGCGTGCGCACGCCCGGGATCGAGCCCTTTTTCGCCGCCTTGCTCGGCAGATCGAGCTTCATGCCGCGGGCGATGACCTGCGGGTCCTCGAACACCTGCTCGACATTGTTGATCGGGCCAGCCGGAACGCCCTGCGCCTCGAGCTTGGCCAGCAGGTCGTCGCGCTTGATCTTGGCGGTCAGCGCCGACAATTTGCCGATCAGCTCGTCGCGGTGGGTGAGGCGGCCGACATTGTCCTTGTACGCCGGATTCTGCGCCAGTTCCGGCGCGCCGAGCACGTTGCAGAACTTGACGTACTGCGTGTCGTTGCCGGTGGCGACGATGGCGTAGCCGTCGGCGGTCGGGAACACCTGGTACGGCACGATATTGGCGTGCGCGTTGCCGACGCGCTTCGGCACCTTGCCGGAGACGAGATAGTTGAGCGCCTGGTTCGACAGCACGCCGACGGTGGAATCGACCAAAGCCGTGTCGACATAGGCGCCCTTGCCGGTGCGGTGGCGCTCTTGCAGCGCCGCGAGGATGCCGACCACCGAATAGCAGCCGGTGAAGATGTCCGACATCGGGATGCCGATGCGCGTCGGCTCGCCGTCCGGCGTGCCGGTGAGGTCCATGACGCCGCCCATGCCCTGCGCCATCAGGTCGTAGCCGGCGCGCTTGGCGTAAGGCCCGTCCTGGCCGAAGCCGGTGACCGAGCAGTAGATCAGCCGCGGGCATTCGTCCTTGAGGCTCTTGTAGTCGAGGCCGAACTTGGCGAGCCCGCCGACCTTGAAGTTCTCGATCAGCACGTCGGACTTGGCAGCGAGCTTGCGCACCAGGCGGCGGCCTTCATCGCTCTCGAAGTCGAGCTCGATCGAGCGCTTGCCGCGATTGGCGGAGTGGAAATAGGCCGAGCCGATCGGCTTGCCGTCGACGCCTTCGACGAAGGGCGGGCCCCAGCCGCGGGTGTCGTCGCCGGCGCCCTTGCGCTCGACCTTGATCACGTCGGCGCCGAGGTCGGCGAGCATCTGCCCGGCCCAGGGGCCGGCGAGGATGCGGGCGAGTTCGAGAACGCGGAGACCCGCCAACGGCTTCGGCATGATGGAAAAGCTCCCTGAGACGACCCGAATAATGGCCTTGCGGGCGCGGTTATAGGGCCATCGCTCCGGGCTGGCCAGAGCCGGAATCGTTCATCCCGCCATAGGGTTGCGGCACAATTCGAGGTTTTCCTATGGTGCAACGGCACCGCGCCCGCTAGTCTGGGTCGGGGCGGCTTCTAATTTACGTTCTCGGCCATCGCACCAGCCGGTTTACGAACGGCGGCGATCCGCTGACAAGAAGAACCACGGAGGAGGAAACATGAGAATCAGAACATTGCTGGCGACCGCGGCCGCGGCGCTGCTGCTGTCGACCACGGCGCAGGCGCAAATGACCTTGCGCGCCTCGCATCAATTCCCCGGCGGCAAGGGCGACATCCGCGACGACATGGTGCAGATGATCGCCAAGGAAGCGGCCGCCGCCAATGTCGGCCTGACCATCCAGGTCTATCCCGGCGCCTCGCTGTTCAAGCCGAACGACCAGTGGAACGCCATGGTCAACGGCCAGCTCGACATCACGCTGTTCCCGCTCGACTATGCCAGCGGCAAGGCGCCCGTCTTCTCGGCGACCCTGATGCCCGGCCTCATCCGCAACCAGGACCGCGCCAAGCGCATCAACGCTTCGCCGTTCATGCAGCAGATCCGCGCCGAGATCGAGAAGCGCGGCGTCATGGTCCTGTCCGACGCCTGGTTCGCCGGCGGCATGGCGGCGAAGGGCAAGTGCATCCTCAAGCCGGATGACCTGAAGGGCATGAAATTCCGCGCCGCCGGTCCGACCTTCGCGGCGATGTGGGAAGCGGCCGGCGCCTCGATCGTGTCGCCGCCGTCGAACGAAGTCTACAACGCCTTCCAGACCGGCATCGTCGCCGGCACCGATACCAGCCTCGGCACGTTCGGCTCGACCCGCCTCTACGAGGTCACCGACTGCCTCACCGCGCCGGGCAACAACGCGCTGTGGTTCATGTACGAGCCGGTGCTGATGTCGAAGAAGACCTTCGCCCGTCTCAACAAGCAGCAGCAGGACGCCATCATCAAGGCCGGCAAGGACGCGCAGGCCATGTACGAGAAGCGGGCCGACGCGGAGAACCAGAAGACGATCAAGGAATTCGAGGACCACAAGGTGAAGGTGGTGACGCTCTCGGATGCCGATTATGACGCGTGGATCGCGCTCGCCAAGAAGACGTCCTACAAGCTGTACGAAAAGGACGTGCCGAACGGCCAGAAGCTGATCGACGAGGCGCTGTCGGTTAAATAAGTCACGGGACGACGTTCGGCCGGCGGGTTTTGTGCCCGCCGGCCGGCGCATATTCAAACGTCGCGCAAGGCCGGGGGGCGGCGCCGCGACGGGGAGACCGGCCGCGCCGGCTCGGCTTCGAGGGATTCATGGACACTTACATTCGGACGACGGCGTTCCTGTCGCGCGTCGCAGGAGTCGCCGCCGCCTTCCTGATCGGCGGCGCCGTGCTCGTCATCTGCGACATGGTCATCGAGCGCTATATTTTCAATTTGACGACCATCTGGCAGATCGACGTGGTCACCTACGCCATCGTCGGCGCCACCTTCGTCGGCAGTTCGTACGTGCTGATGACGCGCGGCCACGTCAACGTCGAGATCCTGCCGCTGCATGCCGGTCCGCGCACGCGCTACTGGCTCGCCGTCTCGACCGCCGTGCTGGCGATCGCCTTCTGCGTCGTGCTGTGGGTGGTGTGCACGCAGTACTGGTTTCAGGCCTATTCGGAAGGCTGGAAATCGAACACCGTCTGGCGCGCGCGCCTGTGGATTCCCTATCTCTCGATGCCGGTCGGCCTCGGCCTCCTGGTGCTGCAGTACATTGCCGAATTCCTCGCGCTGGTGACCGGCCGCGCGCATCCGTTCGGCCTCGCGCCGGCGGCCGACGCCGAGCGTTTCGCGCGTGAGCAGGCGCAGGCCGCGCTGGGAGACGCACCATGAGCCCGACCCAGGAAGGCGGCCTCGTTCTCGTCGCGACTTTGGCGATGCTGGTGTCCGGCATTCCCGTGGCCTTCGGCCTCGGCGCCGTCTCGATCATCTTTCTTCTGATCTTCCAGGGCTTCGACAGCTTCCATGTCGTCGCCGAGACCTTCTGGTCCGGCCTCGACGACTTCACGCTCGTCGCCATCCCGATGTTCGTGATGATGGGCGCGGCCATCGGCTCGTCGCCCGCCGGCAAGGATTTATACGAGGCGCTCGACCGCTGGCTCTATCGCCTGCCCGGCGGCCTCGTCATCTCCAACATCGGTGCCTGCGCCATCTTCGCGGCGCTGACCGGCTCATCGCCGGCCTGCTGCGCCGCCATCGGCAAGATGGGCATTCCGGAGATGCGCCGTCGCGGCTACCCCGACGACGTCGCCTGCGGCTCGATCTGCGCCGGCGGCACGCTCGGCATCCTCATCCCGCCGTCGGTCACCTTCATCCTCTACGGCATCGCCACCGAGACCTCGATCGGCCGCCTGTTCATCGCCGGCGTGTTGCCGGGCCTGATGCTCACCGGCCTGTTCATGGCGTGGACGATCTTCATCATCTGGAAGCGCGGCTTCCACTCGCACGCGATCGACTTCCGCTATTCGTGGAAGGAAAAATTTACGTCCATCCCGAAGATCGCGCCGTTTCTCGTCATCATCTTCGGCGTGATGTATTCGCTCTACGGCGGCGTCGCGACGCCGTCGGAAGCGGCCGGCGTCGGCGCCGCGCTCTGCCTGATCCTCGCCATCCTCATCTATCGGCTGTGGAGCCCGGCGCAGATCTGGGCGATCCTGCGCGACACGATGCGCGAGTCGGTGATGATCCTGACCATCATCGCCGCCGCCGTGCTGTTCGGCTACATGCTGACGTCGCTCTACCTGACGCAGACCTTGGCGCAGGGCATCGCCGACATGCACGCCAACAAGTGGGTGTTGATGTTCCTCATCAACATGTTCCTGCTGGTATCCGGCTTCTTCATCCCGCCGGCGGCGATCATCCTGATGACCTCGCCGATCCTGCTGCCGATCATCACGGCGGCCGGCTTCGATCCGGTGTGGTTCGGCGTCATCCTCACGATCAACATGGAGATCGGCCTCATCCACCCGCCGGTCGGGCTGAACATCTACATCGTCAACGCCATCGCGCCGGACGTGCCGCTGGTGAAGGTGATGTGGGGGACGATCCCTTACGTCCTATGTATGATGTTGGCGATCGTGATCTTGTGCTTCTTTCCGGAGATCGCCACATGGCTGCCCAACCATCTGATGGGCGTCGGCAAATGATACCGCCGCGGCCCCGGACGCGGCCGCGGAGACCTTGATGAACACGTCGTTCTTCGGCGAACTGCTGCAGACGATCTCCGACCGGGGTCGCGCGCTGCTGTCGCGCGAGAAACGCGGGCAGGATCCGCTCCGCTCGGAAAGCCTGATCGAGCTGTGCGAGGACCTTCTCTCCGGCCGCGGCGAAGCGTCCGGCGTCGCCTTGGCGCGGGAGATCCTCGGCCGCTACGCCGAATTGCGCACCGGTCCCCGCGTTGCTTTCTTCGAGGCGCTGGCGCAGCGCTTCGGTACCGACCGTGAGCGCATGGAGAAGGCGGTCGCCGCCTGGCGCGAGGCGCCGAGCGATGCGGCCGCGCGCGAGGTGCACGCCGCCTCCGAGCCGCGCCGGCAGGAGCTGTTCCGCCGGCTCAACCTCGCCCCCGGCGGCACCACGGCTTTGGTGCGCATGCGCGAGCAACTGATGGACGCGCTCGGCCACCGCGACGACCTCGCCGCGGTCGACGAGGACTTCGTGCATCTGTTCTCGTCCTGGTTCAACCGCGGCTTCCTCGTCCTGCGCCGCATCGACTGGTCGACGCCGGCGATCGTGCTGGAGAAGATCATCCGCTACGAGGCGGTGCACGCGATCCACGACTGGGACGACCTGCGCCGCCGCATCGATCCGCCGGATCGCCGCTGCTACGCCTTCTTCCATCCGGCTTTGGTCGACGATCCGCTGATCTTCGTCGAGATTGCATTCAACCGCGACATCCCCGGCGCCATCGCGCCGATCCTCGCGCCGGAGCGCGAACGTACCGAGCTCGAGCGTGCGCGCACGGCGGTGTTCTACTCGATCTCCAACTGCCAGCGCGGGTTGGCCGGTGTCTCGTTCGGCAGCTTCCTGATCAAGCAGGTGGTCGAGGATCTTTGCCGCGACCTGCCGAAGCTCACCACCTTCGTGACGCTGTCGCCGGTGCCGAATTTCGCGTCGTGGCTCGCGCGCGAGCGCGCCGACGACAACTCGATCGTGCTCTCGCCCGACGACAAGGCCGCCTTGGCCGGTCTCGACACGGCCGACTGGTGGCGCAACGAGACGACGTCCGAGCCGCTGCGCGAGCCACTCTTGCGCGCCGCCGCCTGGTATTTCCTGCGCGCCAAGAACCGCCGCGGCCTGCCGGCCGACTCGGTGGCGCGCTTCCACCTCGGCAACGGCGCGCGCCTCGAGCGGCTCGACTTTCTGGGCGACACCTCGGAGCGGGCGATCAAGCAGGCGCACGGCCTGATGGTGAACTATCTCTATGATCTCGACGACATCGAGAAGAACCACGAGGCCTTTGCGGAGAACCGCACCGTGGTCGCCTCGTCGTCCGTCCAGCGCCATCTGCGCACCGTCGAGCTGGTGCCGGTGGCGGGCTAGCTGTTTATCCCTCCTCTTGCAGGCGAGGGATAGAACGCGGCGCAGCATAGATTCTTTTAATTAGGACTATTGACCGGTCCTATCCGCTGGCGTATGATCCCACCGTCCGCTTCAGCCGGGGGCGTCGTCGCGAGGCGTCTCGATTGACGGGAGCGGATGCGGTGCCCGCGGGTTCGGCAATACGCATGTCGAATCCCCGGGCGGCGACGGGGCTCCACTCGCAGGCACTAGGACCTGCCGCCAGGAGCTGGCTGACAGGCGTGGCTGGTCCACGTTCTCGAAAGCGTGGCCCGTGCGCCGTACTGACACCGCCGTGGCGCGCCGAGAGGCGCCCGCATGTTTCGAGAGAGACATGCGGTACAAGGCTGGAAGTGTCGCGCCTGATCGGCGCGCCACACCCTCGGCTATAGAACCGAGGGTAGGGAAGGCCGGCTCACCCGGGGCCGTTCAAACAACACGGGCGATCAGTCATGGCTAATTGACAATTGAATATGCGTAGGGTGGGCAAAGGCGCGCATCGCAAGTCGGCTTTAGCCGACCCTACGGCTCGCCACTCACGCCTTGCCGTACACCGGCACGACGGCGCCGCGCGTCACGCGGTTGTCGGGCGAGGCGAGGAACACGATGGTCGCCGCCACCTCCTCGACCTTCGGCCAAGCAGCGTGGTCGGTCTTCGGCATGGCGGCGCGGTTGGCCGCCGTGTCCATGATCGAGGGCGCCACGGCATTGACCAGCACGCCGTCCTTCGCCGCCTCCTCGGCGAGCGTCGTGGTCAGCACGGCGACGCCGGCCTTGGCGATGGCATAGGCGCTCATGCCGGCGCCCGCGCGCCATTCCAGCGCGGGACGCGCCGCAACGTTGACGATGCGGCCGCCATTCGCGCCAAAGGCCTTCACCGCCGCGCGGCAGCACAGGAAGCACGAGACGAGGTTCTGGTCGATCTGCGCCATCAGCGCCGCCTTGTCGGTGTCGGCGACCTTGCCCATGGCGAAGCCACCGGCGATGTGGATCGAGGCCCACAGCGAACCCGCTTGCGCGTAGAGCTTGCCGACATCGGCCTCGTCGGAAAGATCGCGTACCGCGACCAGCGTCAGGCTCTTATGATCGCGATGCGCGAAACGGGCCATCTCCGCCTCGTGCACATAAGGAACGACGCAGCGCGCGCCATATTGCAGCAGCGCCCCGACCACTGCTGTGCCGAGCGCGCCGGTGCCGCCGGTGACGACGACGGTCTTGTTGGCGAAGTCCATGGGCAACCTCTCCTGGCAGAAGACGAAGGCTCAGCCTCGCCCGCGCTTGGCGCGCGTCGGCAGCACCTGGAACTCGAGCCAGTTGGCAAGCTCGCCGGTGCGCAGCGTCTTGTCGAGCACGTTCGACGACACGCCGTGCCGCCACGACAACCGCTTGCAGGCGGGATCGCGGTCGAGCACGTCGAGATCCTCGGCAAAGCTCGTCATGTCGCGCTCGTCGGCGAAGAAGCCTTCCGCGATCAGCCCCATGCCGATGCGGCGCACGATCGCTGCAAGCTCGCGCAGCGGATATTCGGGGTGATACTGCACCGCCCAGGCGGCCGAGCCGCCGGTCTTCAGTTCGATGCTCTGCACCGCCGACATCGCATTCGCGGCGAGTACCGTGGCGCCCGGAGCCAAAGTCTCGACCTCGTCGAGATGCACCGTCGGCGCGTTGAAGACATCGGCCTTGCCGGCATACATCGGATGCTTGCGGCCATGCTCGGTCAGGCGGATGCCGCGGCCGAAGCCGATCTCGCGGCCGTTCGGATTGCGCCGCACGCTGCCGCCCGCCGCCACGGTGATAACCTGCAGGCCCCAGCACGAGCCGAACAGCGGCGTGCCGCTGCCGAGCACGGCCCGCACCAGTTCGACCTGCCGCGTCACCTCCGGCCCACGGTCATAGACGTGCAGGCCGGAGCCGGTGATGGTGACGCCGTCATAGCCCTCCAGCGCCGCGCCCGAGGGCAGGGCGGCCGCCGGGTCGGCCGGAAAGCAGGCCTCGACCGTCGCCCCCGGCATCAGCTCGCGCAGCAGCTTGGCATAGCCTTGGCTCGCCACCGTGCCGCCGACGGCGACGTGCTCGGCCATGGTCCTGGGCGAGTTGCCTTCGATCACCAGAAGACGCGGGGAGGGCATGCAGACTGTTCCAGAAGCGGGGGCGGGGGCCCGCAAATCACGGGACGGATATGGCGTTGCTATGGCGATTCTGCAATTCGGCCTGATTTCCGGGGTTTTAATCGACGTTAACGGGCGTCCTCTATGGTCGCGCCCTCAACCGCCGCCGAAGTCCGCGGCCTGAAGGAAGCGGCGCTCAGTTCTCCCCATGGCCGACTTCGACATCGCCATCATCGGCGGCGGCATCAACGGCGCCGGCATCGCCCGCGACGCCGCCGGCCGCGGCCTCAAGGTGCTGCTGGTCGAGATGAACGACCTCGGCTCCGGCACCTCGTCCGCCTCCACCAAGCTCATCCACGGCGGCTTGCGCTATCTCGAGCACCGCGCCTTCCGGCTGGTGCGCGAGGCGCTCAACGAGCGCGAAGTGCTGCTGCGCATGGCGCCGCACGTCATCCGTCCGATGCGCTTCATGCTGCCGCCGTTGCCGGGCCTGCGCGCGCCGCTGACGCTGCGCCTCGGCCTGATGCTCTACGACTGGCTCGGCGCCCGCAGGCTGTTGCCGCCGGCGCGCACCATCGATCTCACGCACAACGTCGTCGGCCAGCCGCTGCAGCGCAGCTTCCGTTTCGGCTTCGAATATTCCGATTGCGCCGTCGACGACGCGCGCCTCGTCGTGCTCACCGCGCTCGATGCGCGCGAGCGCGGCGCCGACATCCGCACGCACACGAAAGTGGTGCGCACCGAGCGGCGCGAGGACTGGGAACTGGTGCTCAATAATCGAGGCCACCGGCAGGTCGCCACCGCGCGCGTGCTGGTCAACGCCGCCGGCCCGTGGATCGGCGAAGTGGCGGAAACCATCCTGCGCACGCCGCTGCCGAAGCCGGTGCGGCTGATCAAGGGCAGCCACATCGTCGTGCGCCGCCGCTTCGAGCACGACACCGGCTACATCCTGCAGGCGCCGGACAAGCGCGTCGTCTTCGCGCTGCCCTTCGCCGGCGACTTCACGATGATCGGCACCACCGACGAGAAATTCGTCGGCGACCTCAACGCACCGGCGCCGGACGCGCGCGAGATCCTCTATCTCTGCGACGTGATGAATCAGTATTTCCGCGATAAGGTCACGCCCGACGAACTGGTGTGGTCGTTCTCCGGCGTGCGCGCGCTGGTCGACGACGGCAGCGACCGGCCGGAAGACGTGACGCGCGACTACGAGCTGGTGCTCGAGGAGCCGTTCCGCGTCGCGCCGCTTTTGACCGTCTATGGCGGCAAGATCACCACCTATCGGCGGCTCGCCGAGGCGGCGATGACGAAGATCGGCACGTTCTTTTCGACGCGGCCGGCCTGGACCGCGGACTCGCATCTGCCCGGTGGCGATTTTCCGGCGCAGGACTTCTACGATCAGGTCGCCGGCACCATTGCCCGCTGGCCGTTCCTGTCGGAGCCACAGGCGCGCCGGCTCGTGCGCGCCTACGGCACGCGCGTCGAAATGATTCTTGGCGAGGCGCAATCGATCGACGATCTCGGGCCGCAGCTGACCGAGGACCTGACCGGCGCCGAGGTCCGCTATCTGGTCGAGCAGGAATGGGCGGAGACGGCTGAAGACGTGCTCTGGCGTCGCACCAAGCTCGGCCTCAAGGCGAGCCCGGACGAGCGCATCGCCATCAACCGGTTCATCGCCTCGCTGGGCGCGGCGGAAGCGCGGGCGGCGCGCTGAGTGCGCGGCTTATGGTTATCGAAGCCTTAAACGAACGACGCATTTTTCTGCGAAGCATTTTATTCCAAATCCAATCTTTTCTGGTCTACTCCGTTACTGCGTACCGCACCGGGGACGACGATGGAAAAGGATATCGCATCGCATTTTGCCAGCGCGCGAATTCTGCTGGTCGACGACGAGCAATACATGCGCAAGGTCGTGCGCACGATGTTGCTGGGCATGGGCGTGCGCCACATCAGCGAGGCGCATGACGGTCCAAGCGGACTGGAGATGATCCGCAATCAGGCGCCGGACGTCGTCATCCTCGACTGGGAGATGCCTGGCCTCAACGGCGCCAGCTTCATGCGCATGGTGCGTTCGCCCGAGACGTTTCCGCTGCCCGACGTGCCGGTGATCATGCTCACGGGACACGGCGAGAAGGCGCGCGTGGTCGAGGCCGTCTGCCTCGGCGTCAACGAATTCCTGCTCAAGCCGGTCTCGACGAAGGCGCTGCGCGACCGGCTTTCGGCGGTGCTGTGCAATCCGCGTCCTATGGTCAGCAGCGGCTCATATTACGGCCCGACGCCGCGCAAGCTGGCGTCGGCAATCTGGGCCGACTCGGACGAGGCCGTCACCAGCCTGGTGCTGCTGAACTAGGGCGGCGCCGGACGCCGCTCACTGCACCTGCGGAATCTTGGCGCGCTTGATCACGTCCGCCCATTTCGCGATCTCCGCCTTCACCATCGGCTCGATGTCCTTGAGCGGCGTATCCATCGGCACGCCGGCGTCCTGCTTGATGCGGTCCTGCACGGACTTGGTGGCGATCGCCTTGGCGACCTCCGCGTGCAGCTTCTCGATGATCGGCTGCGGCGTGTTCTTCGGCGCCCATAGCCCGAACCAGACGTAGTTCTGATAGCCCGGCACGCCGGCTTCGGCGACGGTCGGAACGTCGGGCAGGAGCGGCGAGCGCTTCGTGCCGGTGACGGCCAGCGCGCGCACGCTGCCGCCGCGGATATGCCCGAGGCCGCTCGACAGGTTGTCGAAGAACACCGGCGTGCGACCGGAGATCACGTCGGTATAGGCGGGCGCGGCGCCGCGATAGGGCACGTGCGTCATGTCGACGCCGGCCATCAGCTTGAACAGCTCGCCGGACAGATGCTGGCCGCTGCCATTGCCGGCCGAGGCGAAGTTGATCTGCCCGGGCTTTGCCTTGGCCAGCGCAATGAGATCCTTCACGGATTTGGCGGGGAAGTCCTTGCTCACCACGAGCACGAAGGGGAATTCCGCCATCATGCCGACCGGCGTGAAATCGCGGATCGGATCGTAGTTGAGATGTTTGAACAGGCTCGGATTGACCGCCATGTTGGCGGTGAGCCCGGCGAGCAGCGTATAGCCGTCGGGTTTTGCCCGCGCCGCCGTTTCGCTACCGACAACGGTGCCGGCGCCGGCGCGGTTTTCGATCACGACCGGTTGCTTGAGCTGCACCGACAGTTGCTGCCCGACGAGGCGGCTGATGATGTCGGTGCCGCCGCCCGGCGGTTGCGGCACGATGATCGTCACCGCGCGATTGGGAAAATCCTGCGCCGATGCGGCGCCGGCCGTGAGCGCTGCGGCCAGCCCGATGACGATAGCGTGCAGATGCCGTCGATTGATCATCAAGTCCTCCCCTGAATTCGTTCTGTGACCGGCCTTCGATGGCCTATCGTTTTTTGTCGGCCGGAGATTACAGTCGGGCCTTGGGGCTGTCTATCGAGCCAGTTCGAGGCCAAACCGGAGGTTGACGTGCCGCCCGCGCTCATCGCCATCGACCAGGGCACGACGTCCACGCGGGCCATCGCCTTCGACGCCGCGCTCACGCCGCTCGCCACCTGCCAGCGCGAGTTGCCGCAGATCTATCCGGCGCCCGGCGAAGTCGAGCACGATCCGGAAGCGATCTGGGCGGCGGTGCTGGAAACGGTGCGCGGCTGTATGGCCGAGGCCGGGCTCACGGCGAGGGATGTGGCGGCCATCGGCATCACCAACCAGCGCGAGACCACCGTGCTGTGGGATCGGGCGACCGGCAAGCCGATCCACAACGCCATCGTCTGGCAGGACCGGCGAACGGCCCCTCTGTGCGAACGGCTGCGCGCGCAAGGCTGCGAAGCGGCGGTGACGGCGAAGACCGGGCTGGTGCTCGATCCGTATTTCTCCGCCAGCAAGATCGCGTGGCTGATCGACACCGTAGAAGGCGCGCGCGACGCGGCCGAAGCGGGCCGTCTCGCCTTCGGCACCATCGACAGCTTCCTGCTCTGGCGCCTCACCGAGGGGCGCGTGCATGCGACCGACGCGACCAACGCTGCACGCACGCTGCTCTTCGACATCGGCAAGGGCGCCTGGGACGCAGAGCTGTGCAGGCTGTTCGGCGTGCCGATGGCGCTGCTGCCGGAGGTGCGCGACTGCTGCGGCAGGTTCGGCACCACCGGGCTGTTCGGCGGCGACATTGCCATCCGCGGCATCGCCGGCGACCAGCAGGCGGCGACCGTCGGCCACGGCTGCTTCAAGCCGGGCATGATCAAGTCGACCTACGGTACCGGTTGCTTCGCCGTGCTTAACACCGGCGGCGAACGCGTCGCCTCGAAGAGCCGCCTGCTCACCACCATCGCCTACCAGATCGACGGCAAGCGCACTTACGCGCTCGAGGGCGCGCTGTTCGTCGCCGGCGCCGCGGTGCAGTGGCTGCGCGACGGCCTCAAGATCATCGCCCATGCGGCCGAGGCGGGGGCCCTCGCCGCGCGCGCCGATCCGGCCGAGCAGGTCTATCTGGTGCCGGCCTTCGTCGGCCTCGGCGCGCCGTACTGGGACGCGCAGGCGCGCGGCGCCATCTTCGGCCTGACGCGTAAGTCCGGCGACGCCGAGATCGCGCGGGCGACTTTGGAATCGGTGGGCTACCAGACGCGAGATCTCCTCGACGCCATGCGCGCCGACTGCCTGGCGGCGTTCCGCGATGCGACGGTGCTGCGCGTCGACGGCGGCATGACCGGCAGCGACATCACGATGCAATTCCTCGCCGACATCCTCGCCGTGCCGGTGGAGCGGCCCAGGGTGATGGAGACGACGGCTTTGGGTGCGGCCTATCTCGCCGGCCGCGCCGCCGGCCTGTGCCCGGAGCCGGAGGTGTTCGCCGCGCAATGGACCTGCGATCGACGGTGGCAGCCGGCGATGCTGGCCGAGGTGCGCGAGCGCAAATATGCCGGCTGGAAGGACGCGGTGCGCCGCACATTGTCGGCGTGACGGCTGTTCACCGCGCCATTTCTCGTGTTGAGACGCGCGCCCACGCCCGCTAGCGTGCGGCGAGCGCTTGCGCGTGCGGGGGATTCAATGGGGGAAACGGGGGAGCCGCTGGTTCGTTTCGACGCCGTGTCGAAACGTTTCGGTACGCTGACCGCGGTCGACTGCCTGTCGCTCGATATCCGGCACGGCGAGTTCTTTGCGCTTCTCGGCCCTTCCGGCTGCGGCAAGACCACGCTGCTGCGTATGCTCGCCGGATTCGAGGCGCCGAGCGAAGGCCGCATCCTGCTCGACGGCGAGGACATCGGCGCGATGCCGCCGCACCGGCGGCCGGTCAACATGATGTTCCAGAACTACGCGTTGTTTCCGCATCTCAACGTCGAGCAGAACGTCGGTTTCGGTCTGCGCCAGGAGAAGGTGACGCGCGCCGAGATCGCCGAGCGCGTCGACGCGATGCTGGCGCTGGTGCGGCTGCAAGGTTACGGCCGCCGCCGCGTCGATCAGCTCTCCGGCGGGCAGAAGCAGCGCGTCGCGCTCGCCCGTGCGCTGATCAAGCAGCCGCGCGTGCTGCTGCTCGACGAGCCGCTGGCGGCGCTCGACAAGAAACTGCGCGCCGAAACGCAGTTCGAACTGATGGAATTGCAGCGCCGTCTCGGTACCAGCTTCGTCATCGTCACGCACGACCAGGAAGAGGCGATGATCGTCGCCGATCGTATCGCGGTGATGGATCGGGGCCGCCTGGCGCAGGTGGCGACGCCCGAGGAACTCTACGAGCGGCCGAACTCGCGTTGGGTCGCCGATTTCATCGGCGAGGTGTCGCTGCTCGAAGGCCGCTTCTCCGCCCCCGGCGTCTTCCAGAGCATGATCGGCCGCATCGAGGTGGCGGACAAAACGGCGGCGCTCGGCGAGACGGCGTGGCTGGCGCTGCGGCCGGAGAAGATCCGACTCGGCATGGAGCGTCCGGCGGACGCCGCCAATGCCGTCGCCGGCACCGTGTTCGAGACCGGCTATCGCGGCGACCGCTCGGTGCACAAGGTGCGCCTTGCCGACCGCTCGCTGATGAAGGTCGCGGTGCCCAATACTGCGGCTCGCGGCGAGCGCAACGTCGCCGCCGGGGACGTCGTCTGGCTGTCGTGGCCGGCCGATGCCGGCGTGGTGCTGACGCAATGAAAAGGCCAGCACCATTGCGGCGTCCCGGCGACAGCCGCCTCGTCGTGCTCATTCCCTATCTATGGCTGCTCGCGTTGTTTCTCGTACCCTTCGTCATCGTCCTGAAGATCAGCTTCTCGCAGACGGTGATGGCGCTGCCGCCATACCGGCCGGTGCTCGATCTCGCCGCCGGCTGGGCCGGCCTGAAGGATTTCGCCGCGCATCTAACGACCGACGCCTACGCCTTGCTCGGCTCCGACGACCTCTATCTGCGCTCCTATCTCAAGAGCCTCGAGGTCGCCGGCCTCTCTACGGCGCTGCTGCTCGCGATCGGCTACCCGATCGCCTACGGCATCGTGCGCAGCCCGCGCGCCTTGCAGCCGCTCCTCGTGATGCTGGTGGTGCTGCCGTTCTGGACGTCGTTCCTCATCCGCGTCTACGCCTGGATGAACATTCTGCAGCGCGACGGGCTGCTCAACGACGTGCTCATGCGGCTGCAGTTGATCGATGCACCGCGCGTCTGGCTGTCGACCGACACCGCCGTCTATATCGGCCTCGTCTATTCGTATCTGCCGTTCATGGTGCTGCCGCTCTACGCGGTGCTGGAGAAGCTCGATCCGGCGTTGCTCGAGGCGGCGGCCGATCTCGGCTGCACGCGCCTGCGTGCCTTCTGGCGCGTGACCTTTCCCTTGTCGCTGCCCGGCGTCGCCGCCGGCGCGCTGCTCTGCTTCATCCCGATCACCGGCGAGTTCGTCATTCCCGATCTGCTCGGCGGCTCGCGCACCTTGATGATCGGGCAGACCCTGTGGACTGAGTTCTTCTCCAACCGCGACTGGCCGGTCGCCTCGGCGATAGCCGTGGCGCTGCTCGCGCTGCTCCTGGTGCCGATCCTGTTCTACGAGCGGCTGCAGAAGCGCGCCATCGGGGAGACGCCGTGATGCGGCGCACCTCGGCCTTCAACGTCATCGCCGTGCTCGCCGGCCTTGCCTTCCTCTATCTGCCGATCGGCATCCTGGTGATCTATTCGTTCAATGCCTCGCGGCTGGTGACGGTGTGGGGCGGCTGGTCGCTCGCCTGGTATCGCGAATTGCTGCACGACGACGCCATGATCGCCGCGGCCTGGACCAGCCTGCGCATCGCGGCGCTGTCGTCGACCGCCGCGACCGTGCTCGGCACGCTCGCGGCCGTGGCGCTGACGCGCGCGGGGCGCTTTCGCGGACGGCTGCTGTTCTCGGGGATGGCCTACGCGCCGCTGGTCATGCCGGAGGTCATCACCGGCCTGTCATTGCTATTGCTGTTCGTCGCCATGAACATCGACCGCGGTTTCTGGACGGTCGCCGCCGCGCACACGACTTTGACCATGTGCTTCGTCACGGTGATCGTGCAGTCGCGCCTGATCGGCTTCGACCGTAGCCTGGAGGAGGCGGCGCTCGATCTAGGCTGTCCGCCGCTCAGAACCTTCATGACGATCACGCTGCCGCTGATCGGGCCTGCCGTCATTGCCGGCTGGATGCTGGCCTTCTCGCTGTCGCTCGACGACCTCGTCATCGCCAGCTTCACCACCGGGCCCGGTGCGACGACGCTGCCGATCCGCATCTATTCCGAGGTACGCCTCGGCGTGAAGCCGGAGATCAACGCCATCTGCACCATCATGATCACGGTGGTGGCGCTCGGCACCATTGCTTCGTCGGTGATCGCCAAGCGCGGCGCCAGCCGACGCGCGCGCGAGGGCCTCGGCATACAGATGTAAGTTAGGCTACTCGCCTTTGTTCGCCGGCGCGGGCTGATCGGCCGCGGGCGTGGCGTCGGCGCGCGGCGCGCCGGTCAGCCGCTCGATCGTCGAGCGGATTTTCTCGCGCGCCCGCTGGTCGCGGATGGCGTCGAGCAGCGGTGCGGCGGCGTCGGAGCGGCGCAACAGCGCCTCGGGATCGGGCAGCATGATCGGGTCGTCCCACGATCCCTGCACGATGAACGGCAGCGAGAACGGCGACGCGCCGGGCCGCGAGGCCGCGACCAGTGCCGCGGTGCCCTTGAGATCGAGTTCGCGCTGCGGGATCGAGGCGGAGCCGGCAAGCGCCAGATTCACGGCCGTGCCGGAAATGGCCATGGTCTGCACGCCGGCGAGGCCGTTGACGATCTTCAGATCGATCGCGATCTTGTCGAACGGCGTGCGGCCGGTACGAAATTCGCCTCCGCCCGACAGCGGGCGGCGTTCCAGACGGCGCAAAAGCTGTTCGATGTTGAGACCGGCCAGCGCGCCGTTCTGACCCTTGAGCGAGGCGGTGCCGTTGAGCGTGCGGGTCACGCCGAGCACGGTGTCGCCCTTGCCCTCGAGCGACAAAGCGATGTCGCCTTTGCCTTCAAGCCGGCGCAGGCCGAACAACTGGTCGAGACAGGATTCGAGGTCGACGTCGTTGAAGTTGAGTTGCGATTTGACGTCGATGCCGCCTTTGGCGTCGGCGAGCCGCATCGAGCCCTTGATCACGCCGCCATAGGCCTGAGCTTCGCCGACATTGACGACCAATTGGCCGTTGCGCAGCGTGACGCCGATGGCGGTGCGCCCGAACGTCGCATTCGACACGATCACCTTGCCGGCGGAGATGCGCAGGTCGAAGTCGCTGCCGGTGAGCCCGTCGAGCGCGATGCGCGTGTTATTCCATTGATGCTCGTTGGCCGTCAGCAACCGCGCCGTCGAGACGTAGGGCGTCAGGTCGAGCTTGTCGGACGCCAGCGTCCCTTGCAGCGAACTGCGTCCGTCGACGACATAGGTCAGCACGCCCTCGGCCGTGTTGCCGTCCAGATCGACGTTGACACCGGACAGGCCGATCGTGTCGCCAACGACGTTGGTCTGCGCCTTGATCGAGAAGTGTCCGAAGCCGCCGCCGGGCAACGGCGTCTGTCCGGCCCAGGCCATGACGTCGCGCAGCGATTTCGAGTCGGCGGCAATCGTGCCGTCGAGTTTCAGCGTCGGCTTGACGCCGATCGCGCCCTCGAAGGCGAGCTTGCCGGGCTTGCCGCTGAGCCGCAGCTTCAGCCCGGTGCGGTTGCCGGCCAGCGCGGCCGAGAAGTCGGCGAGCGTCATGCTCGCGTCGATCGGCTCGTCGTGCCAGACGAAGCGGCCGGTGGCGCCGAAGGTCTTCGAGATGGACGGCCAGGCGAGCGAGAAATTGACTCCGTCGAGCCGCTCGCTGGCGCCGCTCTGCGGGTCGCGCAAAGTCACGGTGCCGTCGTTGATCCGCATTTCCGAGAACGCGGTCGGCCGCGGCGCGCCGGGCTTCTGGCTCTTCGCCAGCGACGTGATCAGGCCGGCCCAATTCGAGCCGCCGTTCGGCTCCAGATCGATGGCGATCTGCGGCCGCTCCAGCGAGACGTCGGCGATCTCGACATGCCCGATGAGCAGCGGCAGGAAGCGCAGCCGTGCGACAAGGCGCTCGGCCGTGAGCGCCGGCGTCTTCGCATCGCCGAGGGCCACGTCATCGAAGCTGACGGTGCCGTTCGGGAAGAGCGACACCTCGACCGGCCCGCGCAGGACGGGGCGCAGCCCGGTGACGGCTTGGATTTCGTCGAGCGCCTGCTCGCGCACCGAATCCGAGGACACCAGGACGCCGCGTGCGGCCAGCAGGCCGCCGCCCGCCACCACTACGGCGAGCAGCGCAAATCCCAGGCGTTTCAAGCCGGCGGCGGGCGTCAATGGGGAGTTTCCGGTTGTGTCGGCGGCGCAGACCGGCGGACTATAGCATCGGTCCTGCTGGAACCAACCTTGCTGGGCCTCTGTGACCCTTTCAAGGCCGGCTCTGCGCGGTCATGCAGCGCTATTTTGCGAGAACCCGGGTCGCCGGAAAGGCGACTTCGACCAGCGTGCCGGCATCGACCTCGCTGGTGATCCGGAAGCGCGCATGATTGGCCTCGGCCAGCGCCTTGGTGATCGGCAGGCCGAGGCCCGTGCCGGTCGCGCCCCAGCGGGCCGAGGTCGATAGCTGCCGGAACGGCTCCAGCGCCGTCTGCAATTCCTTCTCGCTCATGCCGGCCCCGGTATCGCGCACGCGGAAGCTGACCTCGTGGTCCTCGTTTACGGCGGTCGATACGATGACCTGGCCGCCGGCGCCCGTGTACTTGATCGAGTTCGACAGGATGTTGAGCACGATCTGCCGCACTGAGCGCGCGTCCGCGACGATCGGCGGCAGCTGCGGATTGAGCGAGGTGCGGATGATGACGCGCTCGCGGTTCGCCTCCTGCTGCATCATGGCGACGCATTGCTGCACGATGTCGTTGAGATTGATGGTGACGAAGGTGAGGTCGAGCTTGCCGGCCTCGATCTTGGAAAGGTCGAGCAGGTCGTTGAGCAGCGAGATCAGGTGCTCGCCCGAGGTATGGATGTCCTTGAGGTACTGTCGATAGCGGTCGTTGCCGATGGCGCCGAAGCGTTCGTCAATCATCACTTCGGAAAAGCCGATGATGGCGTTGAGCGGCGTGCGGATCTCGTGGCTGATCTTGGCGAGGAATTCCGACTTCGCGGTCGAGGCCTTCTCCGCCTCCTGGCGCGCGTTGATGAGGTCTTCTTCCGTACGCTTCCAGGCGGTGATGTCACGCAGCACCGCGCAGTATTTCTCGCTGCCCTCAATGCGGCCGACGGTGATGAACAGCGGCGCGAGCCCGCCGCGGCTGACGCGGCCGAGCGCCTCGCGTCCGGCGTCGGGCAATTGCGTGCCGCTCTGCTGCGCGAGCCGTTCGAGCGCATTGAGCACCGGCTGGCGGCTCTCCGGCGCGAGCAACTCGGTGAGCGAACGTTCGGCCAGCTCACTTGGCTCGTAGCCGAACAGCGCGGCGGCGCTGCGGTTGGCCGAGAGCACGCGGCCGCCGCGATCGAGCACGAGCACACCGTCGGTCGCGGTGTCGAGGATGGCGCTGAGCTCGCTGTTCTCGCTCGCGAGCCGGTGGAGCGCGGCGGCGTCTGACGCCGCCCTGGCGGTGTCCTCGACGGGCGGGGCTTGCGTGTTGATCATCAGCACGAGCGCGTTCTCGTCGTGCCATGAGACGCCGAACAGCCGGCCCTCGACGGGCTTCTGGTCGCCGTTGACGGTAGAGATGGTGAGCGTGCGCACGCCGTTCTTCGTCTCGGCGGCGCTCTTGTCCTTGCTCTCGATGAACAGGCTGTCGAGGCCGCCGGCATTGGCGAGCGCGTCGAGCGTGTCGTAGCCGGTCCAGTCGAGGAAGGCGCGATTGGCGTAGAGCAGGTTGTTGAGCCGGTAGACGAGGATGCCGACCGGCAGCCGCTCGAGGATCGGACGGCCTTCGCTCGCTTCCCGGGCGGCGTTGTCGTTGCGCGCGACCCGCGCCGGCTCGGGCGGTGCGGGCGCGACAAACGGCTCCTCGACGCCTTCGCCGTCGCCGCTCCTTGCCGGCGGCTTCTTCAGCCGCTCGCTCAGTTCACGCGCCAACTCCTGAAACGCGCTGTGCTCGCCGGGGCTCAGCGCCGGCGGCTCTTCGGGCGCAGGCGCCGGCTGCAGCTTCGGCGCATCTGTCGGAGCGACGGGGGCCTGCGGCACGGGGAAAGGCAGAACCTTGCCATTCGTCTCGGGCTGCTGCGGCTGCTCCGGCGCTTTCGGCGCGGCGGCGCGCTGGCGCTGCAGGCGGTCGAGCTTGTCCATATCGCGGCAGATGCCGAAACCGCGGAAGCCGCCGAACTGGCGGTCGCGATCGAACACCGGCAGTGCGGACATTTCGATCGGCAGACGCTCGCTGGTGCCGTCAACCGGCCACTCGATGACGATGCCGCTCCAGGTGTCGCGCGCAGCCAGCGCCCGCGCCAGCCGGCCGTCGGTGTCGAGCTTGAGCGCGGCTGCGATCTCGTGCCACGGCCGGTCGAGCGCGGAGGCCGTCTGCGCCCCGAGCAGACGCGCGAATTCGGCGGTGCCGAGCGTGAAGCACAGGCTGGCATCCATCTGCCAGACGAAGCGGAAGGAGCCGCGCCGCGGCCGCGCTTCCATCGCGGCGGGATTGGGCACGATCGGCGGCGCCAGCGTGATCGTCTCGCGCAGGGGCGCCTCGGCCGGCCGCGATTGCGGTCCGGTGAAGGCGGCGAGCAGGGCGAAGGTCGCGCCGGCATCGAGCTTGAGCATCTCGACGTGCCCGACCGGTGTGTCGCCCTCGGCCGCGCCATGCAGGCTTGCCTCGCGCGCGATTGTCGCCGCGTCGAGCGTTACGAGATCGCGGCGGCCGTCGAGCCGGTCCCTCGCCGCGGTTTGCGCTTCGATCAATTCGCCGTCGGCTGTGAAGATCGCCGCGGCCGGCGCGATGTCGGCGAGCAGCCGCCGCGCGCGCTCGGGCAAAGCGAGCTCCTTGCCGGCGCGTTCGGTGGCGACGACCAGGATCGCGCTGCTGTTGTCGGCCAACGCGATGCGCGAGCACAGGCAGATCAGGGTGCCGCCGAGCGCGGCGCCGAAGCCGCGCAGCCGTTCGAGCCGCGGCGGGCCGCCCTGCGGCAAGCTCGCGGCGAGGCGTGAAATCTGCAGAGCCGCCGCATGTTGCGGTTCGAACGCGAGCGTGGCCACGGCTTGCGGCGACGGCGCATCGAAAATCGCCGCGGCAACGGGGTTCGCCCACAGGATCCGCGGGGCGTGTGCACTCCATAGCCAAACGGGCGTCGGACCCAGCGCGTGCGCTGCGAGCCGTCGATCGTTCAGCCAGCCGAACTGGAACCTGGGCTCACTCATCTCGCGCTGTCATACGGAATACGGCTAACAAAGCTTTAATACGGCTGCTTCCGCGGCAGGTCTATGCGGGCGGGCGCCGCGCGCACCGCGAACCAACTTCAACGTTAATTTTCGCGCGAGCGCGGCGTGGATTCGGCACAATCGACGCGTGTAAGCGTTAACAGAGAGCGGGATAGCGGCAAGGAGGTTCCAGATGAGCAGGGATAACGGCGCTTTCGACATGCCGGGCGAAATGCGCGCCTTCGCCGAACGCAGCATGGAACAGGCGAGAACTGCGTTCGATAGTTTCGTGAATGCAGCCCAGCAGGCCGCCACTGTGGCGCAGACCCAGGCGATGAACGCGCAGAGCGGCGCGCGCGAAATCGGGACGCTCGCCATGCAGTTCACCGAACGGAACATCGCCACCTCGTTCGAATTCGCGCAAAAGCTGATGCGGGCTAAGGACGCGGCGGAAGTGGCGGCCATGCATTCGGACTTCGTGACCAATCAGGTGGCGACGTTGACCGAGCAGGCGCGCGAGCTGAGCCGGCACGCGGCCAAAATCGGCGGCTCCGGCGCGAGCCACTGACCGGCCAACAGGCTGTCGTTGAAAGAGAATTCCGCCCTGGCGCCTGCGCCAGCGGAGAGTTTTTGGAAAATTTGTGCAGCGCAATATTTTTATTGCAATGCAAAAAATTTGTGTTATAAGACATTTGAGCTAGCGGGGCCGGACTGTGTCCGACTCCGGAATGTCAGGCGCGAGCCGTTTAGCCGAGGGTGGCGGCTCGTTTTCCTCGCCGGATACCGCCCTCCTGACCCAAGGATGAGTGTCATGGCTGAAACCACCACAATGGCGACCCCGCCGAAAGCCAAGAAGCCGGTCGCATCTGCTGCCGCGCCCGCCTTCGAAACCCCGAAATTCGAACTGCCGAAGTTCGAGATTCCCAAATTCGAAATCCCGTCGATGGAGGTCCCGGCTGCCTTCCGCGAGTTCGCGGAGAAGGGCATTGCGCAGGCGAAGGAGAACTACGAGAAGGTCAAGAGCGCGGCCGAGCAGGCCACCGACGTTCTCGAAGACACCTACTCGACCGCTTCGAAGGGCTGCTGCGCTTACGGCCTCAAGGTGATCGAAGCCACCCGCGCCAACTCCAACGCCGCCTTCGATCTCATGACCGACCTGATGACGGCGAAGTCCTACGCCGAAGTGGTCGAGAAGAGTACGGCTTACATGCGTGCGCAGTTTGAGACCATGACGGCGCAGGCCAAGTCCCTCGGCGAGGAAGCGCAGAAGGTCGCGACCGAGAGCGCCGAGCCCATCAAGGAAAGCTTCTCGTCCTTCGGCAAGGCCGCCTGACCGGCTGCCGCCGCGAACGGACCCAGGACCCGGGCATCGCGCCCGGGTCTTCGTTTTTGGCCGCCGCAGCAGGAAAAATCGAAACTTGCCAAACGGGTGAGGGACACCTAGTTTCCGCCGGTCCGACCGTGAGGCGGGCCGATCCTGCAGGTGTAGCTCAGTTGGTTAGAGCGCTGGTCTGTGGAACCAGAGGTCGGTGGTTCGAGTCCACCCACCTGTACCATCCGCATCGGGACCGCCATGGACAAGCCCAGCCATCCCTTCCCGCTTCCTGACACGCTGCCGCGCGATATCGCCGCCGTTCACGCCTATTGGCGCGGGCTTCGTCGTGGCGGCAACGAGATGCCGTTCAGCGACGATCTCGATCCGGCGGCGCTGAGCAAGGAGGCCGGGCAAGTGCTGCTGCTCGACGTCTTCGACAAGCCGGAGCGCTTCCGCTTCACTCATCTCGCCGGCGGCCTGCTGCTGGCGCAGGAGACGGCGCTCAGCGGCACGTTCATCGACGAGGTCGATCTTAAGGCGCCGCTGGGGTTCCTGCGCGCGCAGGCGAGCGCCACGGTCGAGGCGCGCGCGCCGACCTGCTACGCGGGCGATGGCGGCATACGCCTGTTGCTGCCGCTGTGGGGTGACGGCCGCGTCAGCCTGCTGCTCGGCGCGGTGCAGGCGCGCTGACCGCTTCCGGCTTTCGCCGCCAGACGTCAAAAATGAAAAGCGCCGGCGATGCGATCGCCGGCGCCCCTCGAAGCGTTGGCTTGCTCAGCGGTAATAACGGCCGTTGTTGCCGACATAGCCGCGCGGCCGATAGACCGGCGCCTGCGACGGTCCGCCGCCGCCAAACAGGAAGTCGAAGAAGTTCGGGCCGCCGCCGCCGTAACGCGGGCCGTTGCCGCTGATGACCATGCCGGCCGGCACGCGCACCGGCTTCGACGAGGTGTCCGGCGGACGCTCGACCGGAATATCGGCGACGCGTCGCTCGGGCCCCTTCAGGATCTCCAGCATCTTGGCGTCGCGGCCGTAGACGTCGTCGCGGAATTGCAGATTGCCGTCCGCGTCGACGAAAGCGGTCTGATACGTTAGGTGCACCCACACCGGCTTCTTGAAATTGATATTGATCTCGCTCGAGCCGTACATCTTCTCGATGCGCGCTTCGTTGTAGTGCTCGTCCGGGTCGACGAGCGACAACAACTTCGTTGCATAGGTTTCCGGGTTCTGCACGCGCATGCAGCCGTGGCTGTAGGCGCGCTTGTCGCGCGCGAACAGGTACTTGTCCGGCGTGTCGTGCTGGTAGACGAGGAACTTGTTCGGGAAGTTGAAGCGGATGCGGCCGAGCGCGTTCGCCGCTCCCGGCGGCTGGAAGATGTGCAACGTGCCGTCCGGCTTCTCCTCGACCTTCAGGCCGATGCGGTCGAGCGCCTGCGGATCCTCCTGCAGCGCCGGTAGATATTCTTTCTCGATGATCGACGGCGGTACGTTCCAGGTCGGATTGACCGTGATGTACTTCATCTCGGCCGAGATCATCGGCGTCGCCTTGCCCGGTTTGCCGGCGACGATCTTGCTGTGCCAGTAGACACTGCCGTGGTTGTAAAGCGTAAGCGTGAAGTCCGGGACGTTGACGATCACGTGGACGTCGCCAAGATCGCGCGGGAACCAGCGCCAACGCTCCATGTTCACGACGATCGTGTCGATCTTGTTCTGCAGCGAGCGATGCTTGCTCACCGCGACCTTCTGACCGTTGAGCACGCGCACCGTATTCGGGCCGAGCATGCCGTCGGCGCCGATGTCGGCGCTGAGTTGGAACGCCTTCACTGCGTCCATGACCTTGTCGTCATAGCGCGGATCGTTCTTGTCGCCGGCAATGTCGAGCCGCTTGCGCAACGCGATGACGCGCTCGTCCTTCATGCCGGGGCGCAGGATCTTGCCCTCGGGGATGCGCACCTGTGGCGCGACCGGCTTTGCGTCAGGCTTCGGCTCGTCGCCCTTGCTGCTCCGCAGTTCGGCGAGCTTCGCGCGCAGCGCCTTGAATTCCGGCTGCGGCGGATTGAATGCGTCGAGCACCTTGCCGGCGTCGTCCGTGCCGGCGAGCTTTGCAAGCACTTCCGCCGGCTCCGGCGCGGCCGGATGGAAGGAGATGTCGTTGCCGACGCGCGTGAACGAGACGCGGCCGGTCTGCGCCTGGCGTGCGAAGGTCAGCGCCGTCTCGGTCAGCTTGATTTCTGCTTCGGCGAGCTGATCGGCGCTCATGTCCGACTTGAAGGCCGGCGTCGGGTAATCCGACGGCTCCAGGCCGACCTGATCGGCATGGGCGAGATAGTCGGCGGCGGACTTGGCGCGCGTATCGGCCGCGCCGTTCGCGACCCAGATCGGCGCGTAGTCGTGATGCTTGTAATAGCTCTCGATGCCCTCGCGGTCAGCCTTGCGGCCGACGATGCGATCGAACTGGCGGCTGGTGATCAGCTCGCGCAGGCGATCGGCAACCGCCTGTGCGGCAACCGCCGCCGGCTTCGCCGGTTCGGCGGCAGGCGCTGTCGCGCTCTGCGCGGGCGCGGCGGCATTCTGCGCCGGAGCAGGTGCGGCGGCATTCTGCGCCGGCTGCGGCTCGGCCTTCGTCGCGGGCGCCGGCGGCGCAGTCACCGCAGCGTTCTGTTTCCCTTCGGACTGAACGTCCTTCGCCGTCAGCGGCGGCGGAAGCGAGGTGTCCGGAATGGGGACGCCGGCGTCGACTTTCTGCTGGTCGGCGGCTTGCTGCGCCATGCCGGGATGGCTGGCGATCGCCAGCACGAACCCGAGCGCCGTGGAAGCCAGAAGCCGATTAAACCGGGCGCACTTCACCGCGTGTCTCCCAAGACTGAGGGGCCGTCATGGCCACCCTTTGTTGGCGTGTTAGTCGCAAATATACCCGACAAGGTTCGAAACGATGCGTTAGCTCGGAGAAATGAACCGAAGAATTGCCGACTGTGACTATTTTGCACGGCTAACCGACTGATTCGCAGGGGCAATGCGGCCGTTTCTGACGCTGCAACCTAGTCGACGCGCGGTGTTTCGGCTCCGGTCAGGCCCCGTGATTTTACGTTTCAACTTATGACATTTGCGTGATCGCCGGCTTCTCGACGGCGGCTGCCACAAACCCGCAACCGGCAGCCGTAGCGCGCGCCGCCTGCACCTGTCGGGCACCCAACACGCCAAAAAAAACCGGGCCCCAAATTCGGGGCCCGGTTGGTCAGTATACCGTCGTGGGGGACGGCAACATATTCCAGAGGGGAACAGCTCCTGCACCGGCGACTCTGGGAGGACATTCGTCCGGCGCAGCAGCGAGATCGGCAATATGCTGAACAGGTCGTGCGGGGGCAAGCGCATGGCCGCATGTCAGCCATGCAGCTTCAATTCACGCCGAAATCCGCGCAAGGCAATGCAGATGTCCGCGACGCGGACGCCGCCTTTTTCGCGTTCAGAAATGCCAACGCTGCGCGTTTGCGACGAGGAAATCGCGGAACACCTGGATGCGCGCCACCGATTTCAATTCTTCCGGATAGACGAAGAAGGCATCGAGCGCGAGCGTGTTGGCTTCACCGAACAACTGCACCAGACCGCCGTTCTCCTCGACCAGATAGTCGGGCAGCATCGCGATGCCCAGGCCCTTCTGACACGCACGCAAAACGCCGAGCACGTTGTTGACGGTGAGGTTGGGCGTCCGCGGCCCCTTGCCCTCGCGGCTCACCTCGAGCAGCCAGCGGCGATTCTGCATATGCGCCGGCACGATGCCGCCGCCGAGCAGGATGATACGGTGGGCGTCGAGTTCCTCGTGCGTCCGCGGCGTGCCGGAGCGCTTGAGATAATCAGGCGAGGCGTAGGCGTGGAAGTGGACGGAAAACAGTTTGCGCTGGATGAGGTCGGGTTGCGTCGGCTGACGCAGCCGGATCGCCACGTCCGCCTCGCGCATCGCGAGGTCGAGCTCCTCGTCGGTGGTGAGCAGCGTGATGTGGATCTCGGGGTAGAGATCGAGGAATTCGCCGAGTCGCGGTGTCAGCCAGTGCACGCCAATGCCGGGCGTAGTCGACACCTTCAATTCGCCGTTCGGCCGCTCGCGGCTGTCGGTGAGCTTGGTGCGCGCCGCCTCGAGCTTCATGAACACTTCGTGCGCCGTGCGATACAGCAGTTCGCCCTGTTCGGTGAGGATCAGGCCGCGTGCGTGGCGATGAAAAAGCGAAACAGAGAGCTCTGATTCGAGGGCGGAGACCTGGCGCGAGACGGCCGATTGCGACAGGCCCAAACGCTCGCCGGCATGTGTGAAGCTGCCGGCTTCTGCCGCCGCGTGGAAGACCTTCAGCTTGTCCCAATCCATCGATGTCTGATTTGTCGCCATGGTCACTCCGCCGCCGCACGTTCATGGTGATGGGCGGCGAGATGCTTCTCCGCTTCGAGCGCCGCCATGCAGCCCTGACCGGCGGCTGTCACCGCCTGGCGGTAGATGTCGTCGGTCACGTCGCCGGCGGCGAACACGCCGGGCACCGATGTTGCCGTCGAGTGGCCGCCGGTGACGATGTAGCCGGACGGCTTCATCTGCAATTGGCCGACGAAGAGCTCGGAGGAAGGTTGGTGGCCAATGGCGATGAAGACGCCGTCGACCGTCCGCTCGGTGATCGCGCCGGTCTTGATGTTCTTCAGCCGCACGCGCTCGACCTTGAGCGGACTCTCGCTGCCGGCGACGTCGTCGAGCACCGTGTCCCAGACGACCTCGATCTTCGGATGCTTGAACAGCCGGTCCTGCAGGATTCTCTCGGCGCGGAACGATTCTCGCCGGTGCACCACAGTGACCTTGGAGGCGAAATTGGTGAGGAACAGCGCTTCCTCGACGGCGGTGTTGCCGCCGCCGACCACGATGACTTCCTTGTTGCGGTAGAAGAAGCCGTCGCAGGTGGCGCAGGCCGAGACGCCGTAGCCCTTGAATTTCTGCTCCGACGGCAGATCGAGCCAGCGCGCCTGCGCGCCGGTGGCGATGATCAGCGCGTCGGCGAGATAGACGTCGCCGGAGTCGCACTCGAGACGGAACGGCCGCTGCTTGAGATCGACCGCCACGACCATGTCGGTGACGATCTCGGTGCCGACGTGCTCGGCCTGCTTCTGCATCTGCTCCATGAGCCATGGGCCCTGGATGACATCGGCGAAGCCGGGATAGTTCTCGACGTCGGTGGTGATGGTGAGCTGGCCGCCGGGCTGGATGCCCTGCAGCAGGATCGGCTGCAGCATTGCGCGGGCGGCATAGATCGCCGCCGTGTAGCCGGCCGGACCCGAGCCGATGATGACGACCTTGCGATGGACGGTCTTGGACATGAAAGGCGCCCCCTTGTCGGGCGGCGGGCAAGCATCGCCCGCAAACGGGCCGGTCTGGAGCGCCGGCTCTTGGAGGTGGTGTCTGGCGCGGGCGGCTGGGAGTTCTCCGGGCACCGCTCGCACCATTTATTGCTTTCGGTCGAGCCATGCAAGATACGCAACCCGACCGCCCACAACCCTCGGGCCGGTCCGCGCGATCTGCGGACAGCGCGCGCAATAATCTTTCGCGAAACTTTATTTCGCGGTATGACTGCTCGCCGGCCAATCCGAGGAGCCATACGTGCCCGCCCGTCTCGATGCCATCGACCGCAAGATCCTGAAGGAACTCCAGGACGACGGCCGAATCACCAATGTCGAGCTGGCTCGCCGGGTCGGCATCTCGGCACCGCCCTGCCTGCGCCGCATGCGCGCGCTCGAGGAGGCCGGCTTCATCAAGGGCTACCGGGGCCTGCTCGACGAGAAGATGCTCGGCTACGAGATCGCCGTCTTCGCCATGGTGCACCTGTCCAGCCAGGCGGAGACCGATCTGGCGGCCTTCGAAAGCTTCGTGCGCGGGCAGCCGCTGGTGCGCGAATGCTGGATGCTGTCCGGCGAAATCGACTTCGTCCTCAAATGCGTCGCGCCGGACCTCAAGACCTTCCAGACCTTCGTCGAGAAACTCACCGCCGCGCCAAATGTGCGCAACGTGAAGACCTCGCTGGTGCTGCGCCAGTCGAAGGACGCGGCCATGGTGCCGATGGAAGACTGAGCGTCGCCGATCGGCATCCCCGATGAAGAGTGGCGGCCGCTGAAGCGATTTCAGTGCGTGGCCCTGAAAACGAAAAGGCCGCCTCACGGCGGCCTTCCAACCCCCTGTTTGTCCGAATGATTTTCAGCGCCACTCGATCTTCTTGATTTCGTAGGCCTTGGCGCCGCCTGGCGCGTTCACTTCGACCGAGGCGCCTTTGGCCTTGCCGATCAGGGCGCGCGCGAGCGGCGAGGTGATGGAAATCTTGCCGGCCTTGGCGTTGGCCTCTGGCTCGCCGACGATCTGCCACACCTTCTTCTCTTCGGTGTCCTCGTCGACCAGCGTCACGGTGGCGCCGAACTTGATCGTGTCGCCGGACAGCTTGGAGACATCGATGATGTCGGCGCGCGCGAGCTTGTCCTCGAGCTCCGCGATGCGGCCCTCGTTGAGCGACTGCTGCTCCTTGGCGGCATGATACTCGGCGTTCTCCGACAGGTCGCCGTGCGAGCGCGCCTCGGTGATCTGCTGGATAATGCGGGGCCGCTCGACCTGCTGGCAATGCTTGAGCTCAGCCTCGAGCACGGCATAGCCTGCGGCGGTCATCGGTAGCTTTTCCATCGTCTCTTCTCCTCCTGGCGGCAACTTGATCGCGCGTCTTCCGCCGCCAAGCCCTTCCAGCTTTCAGTTCGATCCATTCGCAATTCGACTCCGGCCACGGGTTCCCCGCCACCGGAGTCTGAAATACGAGGGGCCGGTCAAATACGTTTCAACCGCGGCCCGGTTCCCGTCGCCGCGGTCCTTACCCCTAACCGGCCTCACGCACGCTGCCGTGTCCGGTCCGAAGCCTGTCCGAAAAGTCCGTTCAGGTCCGGCCCTGATTGTAGGTCTGCAGCGCACGCACCTCGAGGTCGCCCCCGAGATAGGCTTTGATACCTTGCGCTGCCGCAACGGCACCTGAAAGAGTGGTGTAGTACGGCACTTTATGCAAGAGGGCCGCGTGCCGCAAAGAGCGGCTGTCCGCCAGCGCTGTCGCCCCCTCGGTCGTGTTGAAGACGAGCTGGACGCCGCCGTTCTTGATGGCGTCGACGATATGCGGCCGGCCTTCCAGCACCTTGTTGATCTTGGCGGCGGGGACGCCCTGCTCGGCGAGGTAACGCTGCGTTCCCGACGTGGCGATGATCTTGAAGCCGAGCGAGGCGAGCAGCTTCACCGACGGCAGGATGCGGACCTTGTCGTCGTCGCGCACGGAGACGAAGACGGTGCCGCTGCGCGGCAGATTGGTGCCGCTGCCGAACTGGCTCTTGGCGAAAGCGATCTCGAACGACTTGTCGAGACCCATGACCTCGCCGGTCGACTTCATCTCCGGGCCGAGCACGGTGTCGACGCCAGGGAAGCGTGCAAACGGGAACACCGCTTCTTTCACCGCGCGATGCTGGTAGGGCCGCTGTTTGAGATCGAAGCTCTTCAGACTTTCGCCGGCCATGACGCGTGACGCGATCTTGGCGATCGGCAGGCCGATCACCTTGGCGACGAAGGGCACGGTGCGCGAGGCGCGCGGATTGACTTCGAGCACGTAGATCTCGCCGTTCTTGATGGCGTACTGGACGTTCATCAGGCCGCCGACATTGAGCGCGAGCGCCAGTTCGCGCGTCTGCCGCGAAAGCTCGGCGATCGTCTTCTCGTCGAGGGAGTACGGCGGCAGCGCGCAGGCCGAGTCGCCCGAATGGATGCCGGCCTCCTCGATGTGCTCCATGATGCCGGCGATGAAGGTGTCCTTGCCGTCAGCGAGGCAATCGACGTCGACTTCGGTGGCGTCCGACAAATAGCGATCGATGAGCAGCGGGCTGCGATCGGAGATGACGAGTTCGCTCGGCCGGTTCAGATCGCCCGTCAGCCGCGCCACGTAGCGGTCGAATTGCGCGGCGTCGCGCACGATCTCCATGGCACGCCCGCCAAGCACGTTCGAGGGCCGCACGACCACCGGATAGCCGATCCTGTCGGCAATCGCGCGCGCGGCGCCGAGCGAGGTGGCGATGCCGTTCTGCGGCTGCCGCAGCTTGAGCTTGTCGAGCAGCCTCTTGAAGCGATCGCGGTCCTCGGCGAGGTCGATGGCGTCGGGCGACGTGCCGAGGATCGGCATCTTCGCCTTTTCCAGCGCCTCGGCGAGCTTGAGCGGCGTCTGGCCGCCGAACTGTACGATGACGCCGTGCAGCGTGCCTCTGGAGCGCTCGGTGTCGACGATCTCGAGCACGTCCTCCGGCGTCAGTGGCTCGAAGTAGAGCCGGTCGGACGTGTCGTAGTCGGTCGACACCGTTTCCGGATTGCAGTTGACCATCACCGTCTCGAAGCCGACTTCCTTGAGCGCGAAGCAGGCGTGGCAGCAGCAATAGTCGAACTCGATGCCCTGGCCGATGCGGTTCGGCCCGCCGCCGAGGATGATGACCTTCTTGCGGTCGGAGGGCCTGGCCTCGTTGACCGGGCTGCCTGCGAATGGCGCCTCGTAGGTCGAATACATGTAGGCGGTGGGCGAGGCGAACTCGGCCGCGCAGGTGTCGATGCGCTTGAACACCGGCCGTACGTCGAGCGCGCGGCGCTTCGCCGTCACGCCGTCGGCGTCGCTGCCGGTCAGCTTGCCGAGGCGCTTATCGGAGAAGCCCATCGCCTTGAGCCGGCGGAACGGACCGGCGGTGGTCGGCAGGCCCTTCGCCTTGATCTCGGCTTCCGACTCGACGATGCCGCGGATCTCCGCGAGGAACCACGGATCGATGCGGCAGGCATTGTGGATCAGTTCATCCGTTGCGCCGAGCCGCATGGCCTGCGCGACCTTGAGCAGGCGCTCCGGCGTCGGCGTGCCGAGCGCGGCCCGGATGGCGTTCTTGTTGTCGGCATCCTCGATGCCCTTGGTGGCGTCGAAGCCCTCGATGGCGATCTCGTCGAGACCGGTGAGGCCGGTCTCCAGCGAGCGCAGCGCCTTCTGCAGGCTCTCCTGGAAGGTGCGGCCGATGGCCATCGCCTCGCCGACCGACTTCATCGACGTGGTCAGCACGTTCGAGGCGCCGGGGAATTTCTCGAAGGCGAAGCGCGGGATCTTGGTGACGACGTAGTCGATGGTCGGCTCGAACGAAGCCGGCGTCGCGCCGCCGGTGATGTCGTTGGCGATCTCGTCGAGCGTGTAGCCGACGGCGAGCTTGGCCGCGACCTTGGCGATCGGGAAGCCGGTCGCCTTCGACGCGAGGGCAGACGAGCGCGACACGCGCGGGTTCATCTCGATGACGACGAGGCGGCCATCTTCCGGATTGACGGCGAACTGCACGTTCGAGCCGCCGGTCTCGACGCCGATCTCGCGCAGCACCGCGATCGAGGCGTCGCGCATGATCTGGTATTCTTTGTCGGTCAGCGTCAGCGCCGGCGCGATGGTGATCGAATCGCCGGTGTGCACGCCCATCGGGTCGACGTTCTCGATGGAGCAGATGATAATGCAGTTGTCGTTCTTGTCGCGAACGACCTCCATCTCGAATTCCTTCCAGCCGAGCACTGACTCTTCGATCAGCACCTCGTTGGTCGGAGAGGCGTCGATGCCGCCCTCGACGATGTCGATGAACTCGGCGCGGTTGTAGGCGATGCCGCCGCCGGTGCCGCCGAGCGTGAAGGAGGGGCGGATGATCGCCGGCAGGCCGATGTCCTCGAGCGCCTCGAGCGCCTGCGCCAGCGTCTTGATGTGGTGCGAGCGCGGCGTCGGCAGGCCGATCTTGGTCATCGCCTCGCGGAACAGCTCGCGGTCCTCAGCCTTGTCGATGGCGTCGGCGGTGGCACCGATCATCTTGACGCCGAACTTCTCCAGCGTGCCCATCTTGCGCAGGCTCAGCGCGCAGTTGAGCGCCGTCTGCCCGCCCATGGTCGGCAGCAGCGCGTCGGGCCGTTCCTTTTCGATGATCTTGGCGACGATCTCCGGCGTGATCGGCTCGATGTAGGTGGCGTCGGCAAGGTCCGGGTCGGTCATGATGGTCGCCGGATTGGAGTTGACCAGGATGACCCGGTAACCCTCCTCCTTGAGCGCCTTGCATGCCTGCGTGCCGGAGTAGTCGAACTCGCACGCCTGGCCGATAACGATCGGCCCGGCGCCGATGATCATGATCGATTTGATGTCGGTTCTTTTCGGCATCCGTCCTGCAACTTTTCCGACCGCGGCGGCCGGAGCGGGCGCTCCGGCAGAAGCGGGCACACAAAAAAAGGGCGCGCTTTCACGCGCGTCCTTGGCCCCGGGCGGGGGTCGGCCCCGCGCGAGGGGCTGCTTAGACCATAATCGCCGGGCAGGGAAGGGCGAAGGCCCGGCTCGCCACAGCTATTGGGCCGATTGCCGCGGCGGTATTTGACGCTGCCGCCCCGAATGCCCAGACTTGCCGCTCGTGCCACGGAGAGCGGCAGAGAAATGAGCAAGCGCCCGCCGGCTTTCAAGACCTCGCCGAGCAATCCGGCGATCGGCGAAATCCAGACCCTGCCGTCGCGCAAGGCCGATATGCCCTATGCCCCGGCGATCAGGGTCACGGCGCCGGGCGACCTCCTGTTCATTTCCGGCGCGACGCCGTCGCCGCTCTACCATCGGCACCCGCACGACCTGTCCGAACACAATCACCCCGTCGGCATCGCGGCGCAGACCCGGCTGGCGATGGAGAACATCGAGGGCATCCTCGCGCACGAGGGCCTCACCTGGACCGATGTGGTGAAGGTGACAAAATACCTTACCGACATGCGCGACATGGACGGCATGGTCGCAGCGATGGCCGACTATTTCGGCGACTGGACCCCGGCCAGCACCACTGTATGCGTCAACCAGTTGTCGACGCCGGGTGCGCGGGTTGAACTCGAGATGGTGGCGGTCTATCCGTCGAAGTGACCGACCGGCGCCGGTCATCACATGCACGTATTACAATCTGAGGTAGTGGCTATGCGCTTGCCTGCGGCTAAAATGGGTCAACTGCGATAGCAATCGCGCGAGCGCGTGATAGTGTTTGGCAGCCGACATTGTTCGCAATGTCAAAGCCAGTCGGGGGGCGGCGCACATGCGAAGCGAGGACGACGTCATCAGACGGAAATCGGTCGATGCAAGCTCGGCGGAAATCGGCGAGCTCATCCAGAACCTCATGTCGACTCGGGTGCCGGCGAGCCGGATTCTCGAATTGCTGTACTGGAGCCAGGAGCCCGGCGCGCTGGAAATGCTGCGCAGCTTTCTCGCGTTGCCGGCTGAGGACAGTTCTCGTCTTCTGTCGTTTCTTGCCTCCGCCGACCCATCGTCCGTCTCCGTGCGGATCGATGACACCGGCCAACTCGTGATGGCGGCAGAGCGCCGCGCGGCGCGCACCGGCCGGAAACAGCAGGCGAGATCGCGCAGCCGCGGCTGAGCGCGAAATTCCCGATTACGACCTCGGCAGGCCGGCGCTGTCGAAGCGCGAGAGCTCCGGCGGCCAGCTATCGAGCCATGCCGTGAGCGGCAGGACAGGCGCCACCATTCCGCTGTCGACCAGGCTTGGGTCGATCACGTAATACGTACCACCGCGCTCCTCCAGCACGGCGGCATTGCGCGGGTTCGGATCGACCGGCGAGCCTGCGAAGGCCAACGGCGCCACGTGATGGAAGCGGAACAGGCCGTCACGCTCCATCATCGTCATGTAGGTCCAGGTGTTCACCGCCTCGTCGATGCAGTCGAGCTGCGTCGGGTCGCCGAGATTGGGCAGGATCATCATGTCCTTGTGAGTCCATTGATGCGCGGACGTGCCGGTCTGCGCGCCGACCAGCCGCTGCATCAGCGCGACCGCGGCGGCGATATGGCGGCGCTCGGTGGCGGCGTCCTTTGCCGGCGGCGTGAATATCGCATGCACGCGCCGCCAATCCGCGGGGCGCAGCACGACGCGCGAGGGGACAGCGCAGGAAAACCCGTGACATTCGCGGAATTGCGCCGGGTGCGGGTCGGCCTCGGCATATTGGTCGAGGTAATGCGCGCTCAGGTGATCGCGGTGCTCCGCGCAGGCGGCAAGCACCACCATCAAAGCCAGCCCGGTGAAGATGCGAAGCATCGGCCGCGCCCACTCCAGTACAGACGCAGCATATCACACCGTGTGCGATGTTTGGAGGCCACCCGCTAACGCAGGTCGATGCGCGCCGTCTCGGTTTCGATAAGGCCGCGGATCATGATGTTGAAGGCGACCACGATCCGGTCTTCCGATTCATCGGCCGCGCCCTGTTCCACCGCATGCGGAATGTGGGCCGGCCAAAGCAACATGCGGCCTTTCTCCGGCGGCATGACAAAGGTGTCGGAATTGAGTTCGTTCTTTTCCAGATAGGCCGGCTCGAACCCTTTGGCGAACTGGCGCGGCGAGATGAACGCCGTCGGTCCACACCGCTGCGGCGTCTTGATGTAGACGAGACCGCTCAACAGGCAGTTCGGATGGATATGCAATCCGTGGCGACGATTGGGGTTGGCGATGTTCGCCCACATGTTGGTGATGTAATGCGAGTCGCGCTTGATCCTGTAGGCGTCCAGGATGTTGCCGGACTCGACCATGATCACGTCGACCAGCGGCTTCATCTCCGGGACGTTCTGCAGGTCGTCCGGCGTCATGTAGGCGAAGACCAGGCCCTCCGGCGTCGACCGCCCCTTTCCGGCTTTCTGCAACTCGCGCAGCTTCTTCTCGATCCGGTCGCAGAGGCCGATGTCCGGCAGCTTTCCCGTGAACATCGGCGACGGGAAGAGCATGAACATCTGCTTGGCCGTCAGCTGGGCTCCGCTGGTCGGGCGCGGAATGTCGAGCATGGCGGCTGAAGTCCCGTGAGGCTGATGATCCGAGCCGCGGACGGTGGATCATGCCGGCACTTCGACCAATCCCCAGAACTGGGTATAGAAGTTGCCGTCCTGTCTCCCCAAAACTGGTGACGCCGCACAGTCGATGTCCACCGCCCGGTGCGCGTCGGAAAGAAGTTCGCGCTCGCAATGACGATCCGAAAAAACATCCGCTCGATCTTCGCTCGTTTTTCGCGGGCCTCTATCGCGCCGATCTGCGCGGCATTCTCCGGTCTGGTGCTCGTGCTGTGCGTTCTCGAGGGGTTGCATTTCAAGAGCAAGGTCGATGCGGAATACTACCGCCAGACCGAGAACATCGCCCAGATCCTGCTGGTCGACTTCGACAACGACGCCGCGACCGCCAATGCCATTCTCGAGCGGGTTGCGGCGGAACTACCGGAAGGCTCCGTTTCGCAGCCAGACCGGCAGGCGCTGCACCGGCTGCTGCAGCGCTACGTGCTGCATCCCTCGATGATCGGTCCGGCCATTCTCGACCGCGACGGCCGGCTCATCGCCAGCGCGACCGCGTATCCGGCGCCCGATCTATCCTTGAAGGACCGCAATACCTTTCGTGTTCACGCCGACGGCACCGCGTCCGGCCTTTATGTCAGCGCGCCGCTGCAGGGCGTTCTCGCCAGGGAGCCTGAAATCCAGTTCTCGCGCGCCTTGCGCGACAAGTCCGGCGCCTTCTCCGGCGTGGTGCTGCTGTCCTATCGGCTGAGCTATTTCGTCAGACTCTACGAGAAGCTCAAGGTCAGCGACCGTGGATTGGCGGCCCTGACCGGCAGGGATGGCGTCGTGCGGGTGCGCACCCTCAATGGCGCGATCGGATACGGTGCGGAGGTGTCGCGCATGCCGCTCGTCTACAACCGGATTCTCGCCGGCGAAAAAAGCGGCACCTTTGACAGCCGCAGCGGTATCGACGAGGTGACACGAGTCGGCAGCTTCGTGGTCTCGCCCACGACGCCGTTCTATGTGGCGGTCGGATACGGCGCCGATTATCTGCGCGGTCAGTATATCGGCTACTTCTACATTCTCGGTCTCTGCTGGCTCGTGCTGACGGCAGCAATGGCAGCCGCGGCCGCTTTCATTCATCGCCTTGGCAAGCTCGGCCAACAGGCGCAGCTAGACATCGTGAATTCCGCGCTCGCCGAGCGCCGCAAGATCTCCGCCGATATGCACGACAGCATCGGCGCCAGCCTCGCGAGCCTGCTCGCCTATTTCACGGTCGAGAACGTCAACCTGTCCGAGGTCAAACGGCGCATCGGGGAGATGCTGATCGAATTGCGGCTGCTGGTCGACAGCATCGAAACCGATGGCAGCGATATCAACATGCTGCTGGGCAACGTCCGCCACCGGATGGCGAGCGGCCTTGAACTGGCCGGCATCGATCTGCACTGGGACGTCGACGACCTGCCGCAGATCGATGGACTGGCGGAGCGCGACGCGCTGGCGATCAAGCTGATACTTATGGAAGCGTTGAGCAACGTCCTGCATCACGCAAATGCCGCGAACGTAACGCTCACGGCGCGCCGCGAGCCGGGATCGACGATCGCCATCGTCGTTGCGGACGACGGAGGCGGGTTCGATCCCGCCGCCGCCGGCTCGGGACGCGGCCTGTCGAACATGCGCAAGCGGATCGCGAGCGTTTCGACCGGCGGGTCGCTGTCGATCGACAGTGCCGCGGGCCGCGGGACGACCGTCCGGCTGGCGTTGAATGTGCCGCCTAACCGATGAGGCTGCGGCGCCGCGCCTCGTAGACCGCTTCGGTCTTGGAGTGGACCTCGAGCTTGCGATAGATGCTCTTGAGGTGAGTGTGCACGGTCGTGGCGCTGATGCCGCAGATCTTCGACGTCTCGCTGTAGGAGAAGCCCTTCGCGATCATTTCCAGCACCTGCTGTTCGCGTGCGGTCAATACGGCCTCGGCATCGGCGCTGCGGCGCTTTTGCGGCTCGGCGCGCAGCCGGTTGAGAAGCTTGCGTGCGATCATCGGCGACAGCGGCGAGCCGCCGTCCTGCAGCGACCGGATATCGCGTTTCAGCTCCTCGCGCGAAGTGCCCTTCAGGAGGTAGCCGTCGGCGCCGCTTTCCAGCGCGGCCGTGACGGTCTTCTCGTCGCCGAAGGTGGTGACCACCAGCACGTTGCATGCCGGGCAACGTGCCTTGAGTGCGCGGATGACCTCGATCCCGGACATGTCCGGTAGTCCGATGTCGACCAGCGCGATGTCGGCGGCGAGGCCGGGAATGGCCGCGACGGCCGGCGCTCCCTCGGCGAATTCGGCGACCACGTGGTAGTCCGGATCCTCCTGCAGCAGCGAAACGATCATTTTTCGCAGCTCAGGCTCGTCTTCGACGATGGCCGTGCGGATGGGCATGCTCGGTTCGGGCTACTTGACCAGCGCCATCAGCCTAGCACGCCATTGCCCTGCGAGCATGCGGGCGGGCGCGGGACGCCTATGCGGCGATTGGATTGGAGGCCCGGCCTGGACTTCCAACCTCCAGTAACATCAATGGCTTAGAGAATTGTGGGACTGGACCAGCTCCCATTGCTTCTCAAGGCGTTTTTCGGCTCGTGTCCCACCGATCTGCTGGTTTGGGGCTGTCTCAGGCCCAGCTCGAGAAGCACGACTCTGCGCCGCGAGTTGAAAGGCCGCGTGAAAAATCGCACCCGAAAATGGGAAGGCGCCCTTTCGGCCGTCAGTTGATTAGAGTTGACCGACCGCACCGGCATGAATTGACTTATTGAGGAATCGAGAAGCCCTCAGCCGAGGCGACAGCCGATCCCATCTCCGAGTTTCTAAGGCGGACGTCTCAACTCGCAAGCAGCTCCGTGTTCGTCGGGACAGGGAAGGTAATCACCGATCAGACGCAGACGTTGCCGGGTTGGCCCAGTGCTCAGATCTCATGCGGCATCTTTGACAATGTTCCCTCTCACTTGAACTGCAGAGTAAATAACTCTAAAATCGACCCTAAATGTCCAGTCCCAAAGAAAACGGATGGGTCTGTTGCGTCTTGTTTGCGAACTACTGCTCGCGACGCTAGTTGCGACCGCTCCGGCGCTAACCTCTGCGCACGCGCAGACCTACTCGTGCGACCTGTCTGCGACATCCGATTTTATCAACTGTAGCCGAGCCAGCAGCAACCAGATGGTTGTCCGTTACAGCACTCCAGAACTGGTCGGCTTGGCAAGCGTCCCAGCTTTGGACGAAAGCGGGAGCCGAGAGGGCTTGGAGAGATATCGTATTTCGATAGAACATTATCGCTCAGTCCGAGCAGAAGGGGCTCGCAAAGCGATTGAGCGCTTCCGGCGCTATACGGAAGAACTGCAATTGTCCGGCAGAATTGATGCGGATCTATATTCCGTCATGCTTCAATTATATCACAAGCTAATAAATCAAAATTATCCTGAAGCCGTGAACAGCTACAAAGAGGCGGTGACCGCCTATCAAGCTTCCTTCCCGACCACTAAAGACTAGCGGCGAAATTTCGAAGCAATGCTGTCCAGAGTCGCGAATACGGGCTCGATGGAATATCCCGCTATAAAAGCCAATGCTGCCGAAGATAACCCGGCGCTTGTGACTATTCCGCCAAATCCAATTACGATCCCAGCAAGGCCTCCCAAGAGCAAGCGGACGCGATGCCTGATTGGAGAAGTCGTCGAGAATGTAGCATCTTTGATCTGATCCGAAATCAATCTGACCACGTATGCGCAAGCGCCCATGAGGCCAAGCACAATAGGCAGCACAGAAGAACTGATGATCTCGATTGCGAGGCCTTCGTGGAGCAGGTAAGAATTTACCTTTCGTCGGACATCCTTATAGTTAGCTAGCGACGCCCGGATCTCATACGCTGTCGCTGCGGGCTCATACGTACCGGGCGCGTAGGGGTAGGTGCCGAACCCAAGCGTGCTCAATGCCGATATCACATGACGCTCCTGCAGCATCTGCTCTTCAAGGTAACTTAATTCCTGAAATTGCTGCTGCAAAAGGGATACCGTCGCGAGATTGCCGGGCCTCACATCCCTCAGATCGAAAATGCCATCCTTATCTAAAGAGTCGACATTGGTCGTCATCTGCACGACTAGTTTGTCAGCGAGATCGATCTGAGTTTTGATCTGCTTCGCGAAGTCGCCGACCTTCGACTGCAAGAAGGCGAAGACAACTGCTAACAGCAGGAGCACGACGAGAAGAATCAAATAATGGTCCGCCGTGCGTTTTGAAAGAGATATCGGATGTGGTTTCCAGGGACGTAGCCAAGACGGCGGGGGTACTTCCTTCAAATTTGTCGAAAGAGAATCCATTGTTACCGGTTTTACCAGCGTGCAAAGCGAGTTAAACGCGATCCAGAATTTAACCGCGACTGCTTGGGTCCATGCATTATTTTGACGCGCGTCCCAGGCCGCGCAGATGGGCCCCACTATATCTTCACTTAGTTGGCTGTTCTCTGCCGCAAACCGGAGCAGGCCACCCGCTCGATTTAAAGCTTCAGCTTCACTTTGTTCTGGCTGATTTGGCATTGGAGACCGTCTTGTTGAAGGCAACAGTTCTGTCAGGGCGCGTGCGTTCCTCTCGGGCTCAGGACGTTTAGGCCGGAAGCGCAAGCAAGGCGGTAAGCCCGCCGAGAAGCGAACTGACTTTGGACAGCACGTCGCCAATGTTCTTAATGGCTTGTGCTGCAGATTGGATATCGTCGAACGCGGCTTTCAGATCCCTATTGTTTCGGTCGATCTTTTCGATCAGCGATTTTAGCGCCTGGCTGTTTTCTAACGCGGATACTGTGACGAGTTGAATGTGGCGATCCGTATCCAGAACCTCGGCATGAGCTGTTTTAAGCGTATCCAACTCATTCTGCTCGTCTGGCGTATAGCCGCGATCCCGCGCAACATCCACGATCTGATCAATCCGATCCTGAACATCGCTGATCTTGCTTTCAAGGGCATCGTGCGCCTCGTCGCGCGACCTGATGATTGCGTCGATATCGCCCCTAAGTGCCATGACCTTCAGGTCCCTACGTTTTTGTGGATTTACGGGCCTTATCCAGCGCGGCCGAAATGGCTTCGATCTTCACAGCATCATCGGAGATTTGCTGTAGGGCGACCCAAAGCTCATCCAACGATGGCTGCGGATCGTTGAGAGCCCTCGTCAATGCAGAATGCGCCTTCCTCAAATCCGCGAAAACCTTTTTCGGATCCGTTGCAAGAGCGGCGTCGAGAGCTGCGGCTGCCGACTGTAAGGCCTCAACCTGCTTGGCCGTAACCTTCGGCCCAACTACTACCGTGTTGGCATCTTCGAACGATTTGAAAAGGCCATCCTTGCTAATATTTAGGCCACTCACCGCATACTCGGCGCATATCCGCGTAGCAACGGGGAAGATTTCATCCATTCGACCCGTTGCTTCGCGAAGCGCAGCTAGCTTCAACTGTTCTAGTGCCAGCCCGAGACCGAGCGTTACTGCGTCAGCGATCGGAGACGCGTAGGCTGTGACCGTTGGTTCGAGCTTGCCAGCGTGTGGGCTTCGCTGCGATTCTAGCCCATCGATCGCCTTGGCTAGCCCGACCGTTTGTGCTCTCGTGGCGTTAATCGCGGAAGCTAAATCGGATTGAGTTTCTGCGTTCCCGATAGCTGTGAGGTTCGTAGAGTATGTGACGAGGCCGGCCACCAGCATTTTGAGCTTAGGGGTGGTCGGTGTCGGCGCAAGTGGCGTGGTGACGCTTCCAATGCGCACCATAGGCCGGCACCCCTTAGAATTGATCCTGCAATCGCCGTGCGGGATTTCGATCCTCGACGGCTTCGCGATCACTTCGTCTATCTTCTCGTCCTGCGCGGCGGCATCAATCGTTTTCGAGTAGGCGTCCACGCTCGTCGAGGCGGCCTTCGTCGCATCGGCGAAACCTGCGATTGGTTGTTTGAAACTGGCCGCAGTGCAGGCCGCAAGCAACATCGCGAAAAACGAAGTCGCCACTATACGCCAGATCGCTTGCATCGCACATCCTCACGCACGAGCGCTACAGCGCGAGTTCAGAAACATGAGAGCGGCAATAAAAATGCTTCCCAGACGCAAGTATCGCGTCTGAAACACTTCGAGATTCGGCTGCGGGTCGCGGCCGCAAACTGCCGTCTTTGTTATTGTCTTGGGTAGTCTCCCCCTGCGTGATGCCTCATGCATTTGGGTTGCATCTTGCTCCATATACATTACACTCATTTAGTGTGGTGTCTAGCGGATGTTATTAATTGGCGGACGAAATTGCATACACGCGGTCGGCGTTGCTGCGGTTCATGCGTCCACTGAGTTTTGCAACGGCGTGCGCTGCCAAAAGTGGCTTCCGATAGTCCGCTTTATGAGGAGCTATCCAAAACTTATCCCTAGGCACGAGTTCTCGTGGTGGAAACGGATAAGGATCATACCGTCGCTACGGCGACTGAAATTGCACAATCGATAGATTCAGCCGTGAACAATGGATTGGATCCTGCCAAGATAACATTGCGCGCGATCGCGCGGCGCCTCAATCGGGCCCGGCCCGGAGTTAGTCAAGTTGTTGGTTATTCCAGCTTAAGTGCGAGGCTCCACTCCTCCGTCCTGATGATAGGTTCGAAGTTAGTGGTGGGGGGCGGTCCTTAGGATCTTGGGAGCCAAGATCATTTGGTAATCCCGCCGACAAAATCCGCGCTTCCAAATCTCAACTGTGAGTAAGAACATGAAACGTTTGGTGTTTTGCTTCGACGGCACGTGGAATCGGCTCGACGCCCAGTGCCCGACCAACGTAGTGCTAACGGCAGAGAGCGTTCTCCCGCTGACGCCAGACGCCACAGCGCAGGTCATTTTTTATGATGAGGGTGTGGGCACATCCAAAGGTGAAGAACTGGCCGGCGGCATGTTCGGCGCGGGCCTCGTAAAAAACATTGCAGACGCGTACCGCTTTCTCATTTTTAATTACACGCCAGTCGACGAGATATATGTCTTCGGCTTCTCACGAGGGGCGTATACGGCTCGCTCTTTCGTGGGGATGCTGCATGTCGCCGGTATTCTTGAGCGTAGATACGCATCAAAAGCCGAAGAAGCCGTTGAATTGTATCGTCGCCGCGATTCATCAGCCTCCTATCAAGAGGAGGTTCTTTGTTTCAGGCGGGATCATTCCGCGGGTATTTGCATCAATGCTCAGGAGCGGGACTGGCGCACCAAGGCTAAATTGGTTTCCAAGGATGCGCCATTTCTGACAATCAAGTACCTCGGCGTATGGGACACAGTTGGCGCTCTCGGCATTCCTGCACGGTTTGCAATCTCAAAGGCAATAGACAGAAAATACTTATTTCATGACACTTCTCTATCCAACTTCGTGGCAAGTGGTCGACACGCAGTAGCGATCGACGAGCGTCGCGAGGACTTCGTCCCAACCCTGTGGGACAACGTAGACCAGCTCAATGATTCAGCAGGCAAGAAATCCAGCGACGCCGATGCTCCCTATCAACAGAAGTGGTTCCCGGGCGTCCACAGTGCCGTCGGTGGCGGAGGCGAAAGGCGTGGCTTATCTGACCAAGCGCTCGACTGGATACTCGACGGCGCGCGCGCTGCCGGGCTCGTGCTCGACGCAAATGATCAATCTTCTCCGATCTACAGCCTGAAGCCTGATTATTCGGAGTACATTGAGAATTCCGAGGAACAGAGCCTCTACTACAAGCTCGCGAACGAGTTTGCTGCCGCAGACCGTGCGCCCGGGCCTTCCGAGCTTTGGGAAGTGAGTATGAGCGCGCAGCGCAGGTGGCTTGAAGACCCCAAAAGGCTCAAGGATCAGCGGCCGTATCGCCCCGCCACTCTCGCCAGGGTCAAACCGCAGTTGGACAAGCTCGACCCAGCTAACTTTGGGCTTGGAGAGCAACCAACCGCCAATGCCGAATATGACCTCTACGAAGTCAAACGTGGCGACACGCTCAGTGGCATAGCGAAAGAACTCCTTGGCGATCCTCATCGAGGAGTTGAACTCTACAAGGCTAATCTTAACAAGCTGGATTCGCCCGACCGAATCTACCCGGGTCAGGTTCTGCGGGTACCAAAGCATTAAGTCAGCCGCATTACGGGCAGGCTTCATCATAGAAGCGCGGAATACCGAATCGGTCAGCTAAGCAGCTAGCAGCAGTTATGGAAACTGCTTCGAATTGTGATAACTGATTCCTCTCGCTGTCGAACTTCGTGTTCGGTTGAGGCGCTAATTGAGAAGACGACACCCGCGCGGGTGCGACCCCAATCATTCCTCAGTGGGACCTTGCGGAAAAAGATTCAGCATTGCCAGAGGGGTAGCGCGGAGTGCCGATGCCCGGCCTGGGCCTCCAGTTTCGAGGAATTTCAAGGGCTTGGGAAAAAGTGGGACTCGGAATACTCCCATTGTTTCCCAAGGCGTATTCCCACTTGTGTCCCACCAAATTGAAGTTGCTTTCACCTCGACGCAACAGCTCAGCGACATCGCTCGACGAATTTTACGAATTTGACACACGCGCGTGCGCGCGCGCAGCATAACGACTATCCGGGATCGGGCGCTTGTCGGGAGCGGGTTGACAAAAATCCCCGAACGCGAGTATGCAAATTGCAATGATGTGGAATCGCGCTCGCAGGAATGCGGGCGCTTTTTGCATTGTGGGTGTCCAAGACAGTACCGAGGGCTTGCGTTTCTACCGAACCTACCGTATAGATACGGCAACGTCGAAGAAGACTGCGCAGCGCGCCCGCAGGGGCGCGTTTTGCTTTTGGTGGCTTCATCTGTAGACCACCACCGCCTCAACATCATCATCTCAACGGCAAAAGCCGCCCCATCGGGCGGCTTTTTGCGTTCAAGGAAGGACGACAAACATGCAGCGCACCTACGATACCACCTGGCACTTCCGAGTTTCCACGGCTCTGAAGACGGCAGTGCAAGAATACGCTGACCAAGAGGACCTCTCTTGCGCCTCAGCGGTGAAGAACCTCGTGAAGGCGGCCCTCCGTGAGCAGGGAATGTGGCCGCGCCGGCCGGCCGATCCGCAGGCTAACGTCTCCGCCGTCTAATTGAGAGGTTGGCTCGCGACGGCGAGCCAGCATCCCGGAGTGTCCAAATGAAAAGCCCTGCGCGACGGCAATCGCGACAGGGCTAGGAGGCTTTCTTGCTAACAACTCTGTACCACTCTCTCAATGCGGCATCAAGATCCGCTGCTCGTCATGGAGGCGCCAAATGAGCGCCGCCGACGGAATGATGCTGTGGACCAACGACTACCTTGCAGACACTCAGCACCTCACCACCGTTCAGCACGGGGCATACCTCCTGATCCTGATGGCTATGTGGCGAGGTGGCGGCTCTCTGCCGAATGATGAAGTCCGGCTGGCTCGCACGGCGCGCCTGCCAATGGACAAGTGGCGCAAGGTCAACGCCGAAATTTTAGATTTGCTCACCATCGATGGCAATCGCATCACCCAGAAGCGCCTCCGGCAAGAACTCGAACACACGCTCGGCCGGATTGAAAAACGCCGCACGGCTGGGCGCGCCGGCGGGCAAGCTAAAGCACTGAAATCTCTGGGAAGCGACTTAGCATTCGCCAGCGAAGCGCCTGTTCAAACCGATGCTGATGCACCGGGGAATAGGAATGGAATGGAAGAAGAAAGAAAGAATCTTGTCGGGTCTGACGACCCGACGCCGTGCGGCGAAGGCGAGAAGGCAGCGAAGAAGCGCACCAAGACCGAACCGCGCGCCTACTCGGTCGAATTCGACGAGAAGTTCTGGAAGCCGTACCCGCGCACGCCGATCATGTCGAAGGCGGAGGCATGGGACATCTGGGAGCGGCTTTCGGCCGATGATCGGGCTAAGGCGATCGCAGCGTTGCCGCGGTACGTCGCCTACCTGAAATCGAAGCCGGATCATCCGGCGGTGCACGCCTGCCGGTATCTCTCGCAGCGCCGTTTTGAGGCATTGGCTGAGGCGCCTAGCGCACAGGCCTCCAGCGCACCACCGGCCAGACCGAAGCATGGCGAGGAGCGGGACATTCCCGGCGTCGGCAAGCGCACGTACATCTACGGCGATACCGATGAATGGAGTGCCTGGGCCGAGTATCTGCGGTCTCAGGGCAAGCCATCCGTCTCTCCGGATCGTGATGGCGGTCGACACTTCAACTCGCGTTGGCCGCCCGGCCACCTGAACAGTCCCGCTGCCTCCGTCGTACCGTTAGCCGCGTAACAAGGCCGCCTGTTCGCAAATCCGCGGCTGGCGGCTCCAGCTCGCGCAGGCGCCGCAACTCGCACCGGCGGCCAATTTTGGGCCTCTACGACACCACTTGCCGAACATCGGCGGTGGAGCACGTCTAAATCATCAACACGCCGGACAACGTGGTCGATCACCGCGAACGGCGACACACATGGAGAAACGAATGTTCGATCACCAAGACCAGGCCGAAGCTCTCGAGGAACTCGGCCGCCTGCGAAAAGAAAACGGCTCGCTGCGCGCGGCTGTCGTCCGAGAACGCGGAGCCGCCCTGGCCGCCACCTACTGCGGGGACCCCGCCTATGCCCCTGCCTTTGCCGCGCGGCTTACCGTGGACATCGAGGGCGATCAGGTCCGGGTATTCACTACCGACACGGAAGGCCGCCGAGTTACGCGCTTCGACACGGCAAGCAGCAGCTTCCGACCGCTGCACGACGATGAGATCGCGGCCGAGCTGAAGTCGCGCTTCCCTCGTCTGCCCTGGCGCGATCGCGCTGATATCGCCATCAAGCAGGACGCCAAGGACAACGAGTCCGATGAGCTCATGCGCATGATGCGCATCGAGGGAGCGAAACTGACGGCCGAGCGAGCCGCGGAGAACTCCGAGTTCCTCCGAGACGTGCGCGAGCGCGAGCGCAACCCCTTCCGAGCTGGCGCATCCTTCAACTTGACCGATCAGATGCGGGTTGCGCGCCTCGACCCCGCTCTGGCCGGCGAGCTCAAAAGGCAAGCGGAGGCGACCTAATGGTGGCACTCGAACCGTCAGAAAAGAGTGGCGCAGTTAACGTGGAATCTGCGCGGCCGAAACCGCGAGGCCGCCCGTTCCAGAAAGGGAATGGCGGGCGCCGCCGCGGATCTCGTAACCGACTCCCGCGCGACCTAAAGCAAATCATCGCTGACGACATGCCGGCCATCATCGAGAAGTTGCGGGAACGTGCTCTGGGAGGCAACACGGCGGCGGCGGTCGCCTTGCTGCGGACCCTGATCCCGCCAGCCGTCTCGGAGCCGATTCTGATCGAGATTCCTACCGTCGAGAAGGCTGCGGATGCTGTTCAGGCCATTGCAGCCGTCATTCGAGCCGTGACAGCAGGGCAGATCGCCCCTGATGCGGGCGAACAGATCGTTGGACTGATCGAAAGGCAAAGCCGCGTTCTCGAAGTCGCCGATCTCGAACGGCGATTGGTCGAAATCGAACGCCAACAAGGAAAAACATCATGAACCGAACGACCAAAGCCAGGCTGGAGCGCGTCGAGCGCACGGCCTCACCCACGAGGAGTCTCGATGCCACCACATGCTATTACAATGTCAAGGCATGTGCGTCGTACACTGGCTATTTGGAATTTCTGGAGCTTGTCGAGCCGGACGCGCCCGACCACATCACGGGCACGCGGCGTTGGCGGTGGAAGCACGCAGATGCACCGAAGCTCGCGACCGAGCTGGCATCCAGAGAAAATCTCCCCCAGCAGAGGCGGTCAATGTCGTTCCTGAACGAGTTCTCCAATGAGGAACTGGAATTCTGTCAGGAGTTACTGGCGATCGCTGATCCCGCGCCGCCCGCGGTCATCAGTACCTGGCAGAGATATGCCGCCTGGGCTGCGTTCGGCCCGCCCGCCGATCGGCCCGAGCCATCTCTGGCGGAGGGCTAACGTATGTCGGCGATGGAAGTCAGCGTCATCCTACGCCTGGTCAACGAGCTCTCCGGACCAGCGAAGAAGGCCGCCGAAGACATTCTGCGGTTGGTGAAGGTCACCACCGAACTCAAGAAGATCGGCGGCGGCATGGATATGCTGCCCAAGCAGCTCAAGGAGGCGGGCGCTGCGACCCGCGCGCTCTCCTCCGACGTGCGGCAATTCTCGTCCGCATTCCGCGGCGCCTCTGATGCTGCCCGCACCATGGCGAAGGAGATGGGCGCCCAGAAAGGGCGATCGTGGATGTCCGCGGAGGTGCAGAACCTGCGCGAAATCGCGAAGCTTCAGACGAAGATCGGGGTGCAGCGGTATCATGGCGGTGGAATGGGCGGCCTGGGTCTGCTGGGCGCATATTACGGCGGCAAGACAGCGCTGCACGCAGCCGGCTCCGTCTTCGACAAGGGCGCGGCGCTGCAAAACGAGAAAGCCCTCCTCGATATGGCAGGCTTCGCGCCGGACCAACAACGCAGGATGATCGCGGCGGCGCGCCGTATCACCGCGGCCATTCCCACCGCGACCGAAGGGCAAAACCTCCACCGTTTGCGTGAGCTGAATTATGCGCTCGGCAATCGTCTCGACATGGCGGTCGACACGCTCCCGGACCTCGCCAAGCTGATGACCGTCATCGGCGCATCGCAGGGCGAGGATAAAGCGCGGCAGGTGCGCGATCAGATCATCGAGTCCGTCAAAGGCGCTGAAATCAAAAATCTGATCGCCGACGAGCCAACCTTCCGCAAGTGGCTCAAATTCCAAGGCCAGTCGGTGCTCGCCACCGGCGGCCTGGTCCAGCCCACGGCGCTGTTCCAGACGTTCAAGTATGCCCGTGATGCGGTGCATGGCTGGACGCAAGACTTCTTCCCGATCGTCTCGGAGCTGACGCAGGAGTTTATGACCGGCCGCGGCGGTGGTAGCCGCGGTGGTGCCGGCTCGTCTCTTGCTGCCTTCGGCCGCTACTTCGTTGCCAACACCTACGCCAAGAAGGTCTCGCCCTGGCTCGGCAGCGAAGGACTGCTCGGCAAAGACGGCCGCGTCGTTGATGGCCACCTCGCCTCGCAGAATCCCTTCGAGTGGACGATGAAGTATCTGCTGCCCGCGATGCAGCGGGACAAGGTGAACCTGAACGATCATGCTGCCATTGCCCAATGGGTGTCCCACCTTCAGGGCACGCAGAATATGCGCCAGTTGGTGCAGCTCATGATTATCCAGCGCGACCAGATCAAGGCGCGCATTGAGCTCTACAAAAAGGCGATGGACTACGACAAGGCGTATGCCCGGTCGATGGAGACGCTTTCGCAGAACGTGGAAGCGCTCTCGGCACAGACCACCCAGTTGCAAGCCGTCTTCGTCGGTCCCCTCCTTGGCCCAGCCACGCGCATCGTGAAAGCGATGCGCAAGATCGCCACATCGTTGTGGTCATGGGGCGAGAAGAACCCCGCCGCGGTCGCCGGCCTGGAGGTAGGTGCCGGTACGGTCGCACTGAAGCTGCTGTCGAGTTCGCTGGGCCGTCAAATTGTCGGCACGGTGCTCGGCTCAGGTATCGGGCTTGCCACTGGCGGCCCGATGGGCGGCATCTTGGGCGCCATGGTCGGTAAAAGCTTGCTGAGCTTTGGCGCGACGGAGGCCACCGCTGTTTCTGCGGCTGGCGCAACGATGGGCCGCACGCTGCTGTCCGGCTTGCTCGGTGGCATTTTGCGCGTCTTCAGCGTTGCGGGCGTTCTCTACGCCGTCGACCAGGCGGTCTATGCCAATCTCTCGCCGCAGACGAAGGCGGCGCTGAAGAAGCGCGAGGACGCGATCAACTCGGTCAAAGAAGTCGGGCCCCACAGCCATACGGAAACCCTCCGGCGCGCTTTCAATCGCGAGCGCGCGGCGATGGGCTTGTCGCTCTATGGCAACGCCGACCGCCTCACCAGCACCCCGCTTGCCAGCACCGTGCGCGATCTGCGGAATGCGCTTGGCGGAAGCACTGCGGACGCACAGCAGAAGGGCAAGTCGTGGGCGCAAAGCTTCCTCGACATGGTCAAGAACCTGCTCGCGGGGGCGATCGTCAAGGGTCCGAACGTCAGTGTACCCGGCCTGTCGATCGGCCAGCCGCGTGGCGGCGCGCCGTCATTGAGCCCTGCCAAGGGCATCGGCCACGCCAGCCTCGAGATCCATAACATGGCGATCCATGTGAATGGCGGCGGTGACGCGCACCAGACCGCTCAGGCGGTCTGGGACAAGTTCAACGCCTCCGTTGGGAAGCAGCTTTCGGATGGGGCGTTCGCGTGACGCAGCGCGACGCTCTTCTCCGCCGGCTGCACATCATGCGACTGGAGGCCGCGCACGAGATTGCACGACTGAATGCCCTCCCATCGTTCTTGCCCGAATGGAGAAGCCTTCCGAAGGAAGAAGCCGAGCGGGAAATGGCGGGGCTGCACAGGGAGAATGCGCGATCGTACTTTTCGGTATCAGCGCATCTCGCCGAGATCGACGGCGAGATCAAACGACTTACAAGCTAATGCCGCCGCGCGCCTCTCGCGGTGGCGTGGGTGGAGCGGCCGGCGCGCGGACGTACCGCGCCGGCCCGTTCGCCGCCAATCGCATCGGCCTCAACCATTCGGAAACCATAGATCTTGAGCACAATTTAGGGAAGTTTGTTCACCATCCCGGTGGAAACGGGGTTGGGGAAATGAATAAGCTGTACTTCGGCGACAACCTTGATGTGCTTCGGGAGAAGATCAAGGACGAGTCCGTCGACCTGATCTATTTGGATCCCCCCTTCAATTCAGATGCCAATTACAACGTTCTGTTTAAACACGGCGGCACAGTTTCGCAAGCTCAAGCCGAGGCGTTCCGTGACACCTGGGATTGGGGTGACCATGCGGAACACGCCTATGACGACATCATCCGCGCCAATGGCGATGTCGCGCTAGTCGTTTCCGGATTTCGGAAGTGGCTCGGTGAAAACGGGATGATGGCCTACTTGGCAATGATAACCGCTCGCATAATCGAAATGCGGCGCGTGCTGAAGCCTACCGGCTCCATGTATCTCCACTGCGATCCGACCGCCAGTGCCTACCTGAAAGTCATTCTTGATGCAGTGTGGGGGCACGAAAACTTTCGGAATGAAGTAATCTGGAAGCGGACACAGGCGCACGGTCGCGCAAAGCGATGGGGGCCGATCCACGATAATATTCTTTTCTACTCGGCATCGGACAAATACACGTGGAACCGCGTGTACGAGAAATATAACCAGTCCTACCTTGACAGCCATTATCGTACAAAAGACGGCAACGGCACCTATCAGTCCGTAACGCTCGATGGACCTGGTACTCGCACCGGTAGCTCGGGTCAGCCTTGGCGCGGCATCGATCCAACGAGGAAGGGCCGACATTGGGAGTTGCCACCAGACCGCGCGCTTCCCGATTGGTTCAAGCATCCGCCCGGCTATCCCGAGATGTCCGTGCAAGAGCGGCTCGATATTCTCGAAGCTGCCGGCATTGTGTATTGGCCACCCAGAGGCAAGACGCCCAGATACAAAAGATACTTGAGTGCGTCGGCGGGCAATCCCATTCAGGATATGATTACGGATATCGACCCGATCAATTCGCAAGCGCAAGAGCGGCTGCGCTATCCGACACAAAAGCCAATCGCGCTGCTCGAGCGCATTCTTGGCGCCTCCTCGAATGAGGGCGATGTGGTGCTCGACCCGTTCTGCGGATGCGGGACTACAATCGAAGCCGCCGAGCGCATGAAGCGCAAGTGGATGGGGATTGACGTAACTCATTACGCAGTCACGTTGATCGAAGGCCGCCTCAAATCTATGGGCGCTTCACAAAACTCATATCAGGTGGCAGGCCGCCCCGTTGACCTCGCAGGCGCGCGCGAGCTCGCGGCGCGGGACAAACATCAATTTCAATGGTGGGCGGCCTGGAGGCTCGGCGCTCGCTGGTACCGGGAAGAAAAGAAAGGGGCTGATCGTGGCATTGATGGACGGATGATGTTTAAGAACGGCCCTTATGGAGATGGTCTAATCATCATTTCGGTCAAGGGCGGAGAGAACGTCGGCGTCCAGATGGTCCGGGACCTGCGCGGGGTTATCGAGCGCGAAGGCGCAGAGATGGGCATTCTGATCTCTCTAACTGACCCTACCGGCCCAATGAAGACGGAAGCCGCCGCCGCTGGTTATGTTTCAAAATCCGCCCACGGGCGAGTGCCTCGTCTTCAGATCGTGACGATTGAAGAGATTCTTGAAGGCAAAATGCCGAAGCTTCCGCCGCTGCCGCAGCCAGATCGTATCGAACGCACGGCCCGGAGAAAACAATTCAAGGATCAAATGGAGTTGCTACTTCCGTTCGCTGGCGACAAAGTCGGCCCGGCGAAGGGTGACTTTGTCGATCCAAGCATCATGGCGTTCGCTTAGTCTTCGCCCGCGCGCCGGCGCACCGTAGAGTCGGCCGGCTCGCTAAAAAAACCGCTTGCAGTAAACGGTGAATCGCGTAGGCTCTCACCCAACAAATTCGCAATTTCCTACCACAGAACATCCTGCAACCGGCCGCCGGGTCTCAAAAGGCCCGGCGGCCTGTCTATGAGGAGTGGTGAGATGGAAATTCGAGAGTTGGTAGACGGCGCGACATACCTGCTGGCCGAGGGCGGCGCCGCACAAGCGCGGGTCGATCGGCAAGGCTATTGGTGGCTGCGGATACCCAGCACCGCCTACACGCACCGTGGACCGGTGCCGATCGTCGTCGCTGATGGACCGATGGCGGCCGAACATTGCCGGCAAAAGATAGCTTGCCGCCTGAAACAGACCGCGTAGAGCCCGTCCTTCCACTGCCCTTCCGGTCGAGCCTGGCTCGGCGGGCTTTTTGCCGTCAGCCGTTTGCTGTAAATCATGGGTATCTGACAGACACGATGGCAAGCGCGCACTGATGGCGAATCCGACAGGCAAACGGACCACCGGGAAGGCAAAATCGCTCCAGCCGGTCTCCAATCCGCCGAAGAAGGTCACCGTCTACCTGACCGAGGCCGACTGGCGACGGTTGAGCAATCTCGGAATGGGTCGTCCTGGAAAGGTCAGCGGCATCCTACGGGAGGCTCTGGACGCCTGGCTGAAGAAGCACGGCCACCCCGCTCTTGAAGAACTCGGCGAGACCGACCGTGGATAGGTGCGTCTGCCCGACGTGCGCCCTGACGACCGCTGAGGCTTATCGTGGTCGCTCTTGGCCAGAGCGGATCGATGAGTGTTCCGGCCATTGGAAGATCGGCATCGCAGCTGACACCCCTGACACTGCATTTCAGCATAGGCCGAACGACACCCATGCAGAAACGCATACTGTTTACCGTTTACGGTAAACAGTATGCGTTGTACACAATTCCCTGTAACGTCCGTTGCAGGGAAATGAGACATGGTCCGAGTTCGCAAGCACGTCGCCTACTATCGAGTTTCGACCGCCATGCAGGGGCAGTCTGGCCTCGGGTTGGAGGCACAGCGCGCAGCCGTCGCCTCCTTCCTGAAGGGCGAGGCTCCCGCCGCCGAATTCACCGAGGTGGAATCCGGTAAGCGATCAGACCGACCGCAACTCGCCGCCGCGATGAAACATGCCAAGGCGATCGGCGCGACTTTGGTGGTGGCCAAAATCGACCGTCTGGCCCGCAACCTCCATTTCATCACGGCCTTGATGGATCCGGGGTCGATTTCGTTGCGGCGGACATGCCGTCAGCGAACCGCCTCACCATCCACATCCTGGCGGCCGTTGCCGAGGACGAGGCCCGCCGGATAAGTGAACGTACAAAGGCAGCGCTCGCCGCCGCCAAGGCCCGCGGGGTAAAGCTGGGAAACCCGAACGGAGCCGCCTGTATGCGCGGAAAGTACACGGGAAACCGCGAAGCGGTCGCCGCGCTGAAGGCGAATGCTGAGCAGCGTGCAACGAATCTTCAGGCGATCATCGATGAGATCAAGGCCAAGGGCATAACCACCGTTCGAGCCGTGGCGGCGGAACTTACAGCAATGGGGGTGCCCTCTCCGCGAGGCGGTGTATGGCACCCAACAGCGGCCGCCCGCCTTCTTAGCCGCTTGGCGGAGAGCGAGAGACCGGCGTAGAAGTCTCGTTCAGGGGCCCAAACCACACACAGGCGGGAGATCTCCGAGTGACCTTTGACCATCAGGCCGTTAACAGGTCCTGGATCACGTACCAGGTGGCGAAGGACGGGACTGTGACCAGGTGCTGCATGTCGAACCTGTTGCGCCGATTCAGCCAGGTGAACCGCTAGAGGCCGACCTTGTAAATGCCGTCGTGGAATATATGCATCGATACCCTACCATCGACCGAGCTGACGTGGAACCGCGGGTTAAATGACACCTTCGACGCCCCAAAGGCCAGAAGCGCGCGACGATGTAGCAGTCGGTGCGGCTCTGGCGACGCGGTTAACGGACTTCATAAGGCGCGAGAGAGGGATCGAGCGCCAACCCCCCAAAGTTTGTGAGAGTATTGTCAATTTCCTCTCGCAATGATCTAAGCTCGCTTAGGTCGATCGGCTTAAGGGTATATTCGAGTTTTGAACGTGCGGTTTTGTGCAGTCTGTAGGTCTTCGCCGAGAGGGGCGACGTTTTAAGATCCCACGTTGTGAGCGACGGATCATGTGCGACCCGGTTCCGCCGCTCGGCAAGCCCTAGAACGTGTTCTTTGAATTTATTGAGCTTTGCGAGCTGGAATCCTGAGGCGCCCCTAATTCGAGCCAGCGCAATCAGGGCGCTGAACCGGGCGGCTATCGAAACGTATTGACCGGTCAGGCAGGCGCCAATCTTTGGAGTATCGCTTAGACCCGCTAAGTCCCATATCATCACATCAATCTCGTGCTCAAGAAGTGCCCATTTTGAAAAGATTTCGCCGATGGCTGCGGTGTATTCGAACGGGATGACGTCGGATAAATAGCCGTCCGACGGTTCGTCAGGGTACTGAGACATGGGACACAACTGCCTATCGAATGAAGTAGCGGAAGAAGCCGAGAGATCGTGGCATCAAGGGTCCGGATCCCATTTATCTCCTAAGCCTTGATCGCGACGGCGGATGCGTCCCGCAAACTCTTCGTAGGGGATTCGACGGTTACCGAAGTCATCCAGCAGGTCTTTATTATCCTCGAAGCGGGCGCGCGCCTGCGCTGCCACCGAAAGCATATTCTTGGAAATGAATTTTTTTAGGCGCGCGTCGGGCTCGTTGCCCAGCCGAATATCGTGGTAGCCCAGAAGGGTCTTCTCCTTAGCTTTCGCCGCGAGTTCTGCATCGCTTTCGGGAAGCAGTTGATTATACGTCTGATGCACAATGACGCCACACCGCGAGAGCAGGTGAAAGGTGACGTAGGGGATTCTGCGCGCGATAAGAACTGGCACCGCGTCTATGGCGATGCATTTGGATAAGGTCTCTTTGATCTCCTCCACGTGAGGGTAAAGCCAGTGGCGGACGTTTTTACACTCAATCCCGAGCGGGCCGGCGTCGGGAGTGCGGACGATGAAGTCGAGTCGCTCGTCGCCGCTCAAGGATCTGATGCCGATGTGTTGCGAAGGCTCCTGCTTTCGATATGGGAGCTCGTCCCCGTGCTCATCAAGGTCAATGTAGCGCCCATCGAAGTCACAGCCTTCCGTAAGGCAGAGCGCGCGGTAGGTGGCAATCTCGAGCGCTTGCCCCACGCGGCGGCTCAGGGTCGGTTGCAGGAGCGCTTCGTAGATTGGTAGCTGCTCGTTCAACCGCTCCAAGACCGCCTGGATAGGGCTGTTCCCGAGGTAGAACCAGGGAGCGTTCGCATGTTTGTCGCGGACGAGCTCCCCAGTTTTGACCAAGTCGTTGCGTACCTCGGTAAGGACGTGCGGGTCGATGCGCTGGCCGAATGGGCCTGCATCACTGATCTTTTGCTCAAGGGTACGGGCATTGGCCACCGTGTGGCGTTCGAGTACCGCGAAAAGACGCTTTTTGGCCAGATATACGCGTTCTTGGGGTGATAGCTTCGCCACGTTGGTGAGCTGCTGGAGGCGGAGTGGGTTTTATATGTATTTAGGAGTAGCCCTAGCCCTCTTTCCGGGAACATTGGGCGCTGGCAGGACGTTCGTGCTATGTTCGCATTCTCGGGTGGGTACTGGCCCCTTTCCATCCTCACTGGCCCCTTTTGAAATGAGAGGTGGTCCCTTTTAACGATTGGGCGTACTGAGGGGAATGAATGACCGCTCTGACGAATATCGAAAGCAGGCGCTTGAATGTGAGCGCATGGCAAAGAACTCGATTAGCGACGTATAAGGCGACATGGCTGCGCCTTGCGCAGGAATGGACGCGGCTTCTGCGTTCGTCGCACGGCACCGAAACGGCGCAGGCGGATCAGAAGGACTGGCCACCCGGCTCTGGCGAGGATTCTGGCACCTCGCACTAAGCTTGGCTTTCGTCCAATTCGGGGTGATAATGCGGTATCCTGTGGCGGTGGGGCGTCAGGGGTAAGCCGTGCCAATTCAGCGACTATTGCAGCAGGCATCATTCGGCCCGACCGAGGTCGCAGTTCTCACGGACGCCTACGATTCCACTTTGTCGCTACTTCGCCTGATAGACCGCACTGATCCAGTCTGCGAGCTGGTCGCGGCGAAAGTTATTAACGCATACCGACTGGGTGAACGCGAGCCAGCCAAAATCTGCGCCCGCGCTATTAAAGAACTCGGCATTCCCATGCCCGAGTGAGGCCGCCTCAGTTGGCGGCCTCTTTCGTCAAAGGATACTTAGCAAATAGGCCAGTTCACGCTGATATCGCGTAGCGGACGAATTGACCTGCAGACGCTTAACCACGGATGATTTCATTCAGGACCTTCGCCAGCGCGTCATCGGCGTGCCGGAGATCAGCACGGATGGCTTCCATCCGTACAAAAACGCGATCCGTGACGCCTTCGGGGGCCGCGCGGCGCACGGCGTGATCAACAAGACCTATTCGGTAACGCACCTGAACGTAACGGAAGCCTCCCGCCGCTATTCTCCGGCTCAGGTAGTAGCCGTAGAGCGCGTAGCCGTAGCGAACGAGCCGGAGGATATTTCGACCAGCTACGTCGAACGCCAGAACCTGACGCTGCGCATGGGCTCAAAGCGGTTCGCGCGGCTCAGCAATGGCTTCTCAAAGAAGATCGATTGCCACCTTGCGGCGATCAGCCTGCACGCCGCGTTCTACAATCTATGCCGGACCCATGAAGCGTTGCGGATGACGCCTGCGATGGCGCTCGGTCTGACTGAGCGGGCGTGGTCCGTGGCCGACCTGATCGAGGCCGCGCTTAAGGCCGTGCCGCCGGTGCCGACGCAGACCCCGACCGAGCGCCGTCGGGCGTTCCGGGTAATTCAAGGGGATCTGTTTGAGTGACTTGAAATGAAAAGGGCCGCGCAAGCGGCCCTTTTATGGTCCTCAGAACTTGGGACCCGAACGATTGATCACCGTCATTGTTGTTTCTTCCTCCTCTTCCAGCGAGATTGGCCGTCTTGGAACCTAGGAGTCGAGTTCGACCACTTAGCTCTCAACTCCGTTAAGCAAGCGTAATTGGCGCGATCAAGGCCGACATTCGGCGCATCCGGCCCCAGGAACTGGTCTACGTGGCGCTTGAGGATTGGTTCCACATGGTCCCTTGCCAGCTCCTCGATATATAGGCCTTGAGCTATCCCAACAGCAAGGGAATCCAAGTAATTCAACAGGGTGCTTACCTCCGGCCGGAACTTTGTAGGTTCCGCAGCCAAAGCACCGCTAGTCTTCGCAAACGCCAGCCTTCTCAAGCAGTTATATAGTACGGCGTCGCGATCATACCGGTCGCAAGCCTCAAGGGTTCGGGTCTTCTTGGTCTCTTCTCGGGCAGAACTAATCTGGAACAGTCCAACCGCCACTAGGACTACGGTCGCGGCGGCAAGCACAAAAGTCCCAGTGGCAATCCACCCTTCGGCCGTCAGCCCAAGAAAAATGGCGGCTTCGGTTGTCGCGGCTAGCAGCACTGAGTCCCCCTGCAACAAAAACGTGCACGAAAGGGCGGCCCTCTACAACCGAAATGTATGGCTCATGGTGAATTGCTCACCGGCCCCTTTTCAAATCCCGGCTGGCCCCTTTTGGGGCTAAAGGGGCCAGTACCCTCGGGTGGTGTGTCCTGAAGTAGCGAGCGGTCTACTGCTGGGGAGAAGTGCTGGCGTCGATCATGAGGGTCAACCCACCGCCCACCGTGTAGTCCAGATCAACATCGTCCGTGATCTCGTACTCCGCCTTACCTTGCGTCACCGAATCCCCGCGGAATTCGCTTTTCTTTGCTTCGCTATTCGCCTTCTTAATTAGGTCACTGACAATCTTTTGCACCTTGGGCTTTGACCAGCCCGTGTAAGCCCACGTCACGGCGTACATCGAGACCATGAACCGACCAACGGCAAGGAGATCGTCCCTGTCCTCGCCAGCGGTGGTGACGTTCATCTGGAAAACTGAGAGCTGATCGGACTTCCGAGCGCAATCGAGCTCGCCATCAACCGCCTTCACGTTCTCGACGGTGTAGGCCCGATTATCTGTTTTCGGATCGTCAGGATGGTCCTCATCCCAGTCGCGGAAACTAAATCGCGGTACTACGTCTCCGAAGATTTTGCCGGAAGCGGCCAAGCGCTCTCGAAATTCGGCGCACGTTTTGGCAAGCCCCGCTATCTCGCTTCCGCGCTCCTTGCTAGTAGCCTCATCGGAAGAGCCAACGCACGCCCAAACGGCCCCGGCCGCGAGCACATAGACCAAAAAGCGCATTCCAACCCCTAGCCCCTGCTACAGCTAAGGATCGCATGGTGCGGAAGACTCGCGCATTCGTCAACCGATACGAGCATGACGAGGAAAACCTCGCCCACTCGCGCCCGAAGCTCCGAATTCCGGGGAGCCTGCCGCGCGACAGAGCCATATTGGCGGCGTCGATTCGAGGAGTGCTCGCCCTGGCGCGCATCGTCCTCAGGACCCCCGGGCGCTATTCCCTCCGGGGTCCACTCCCTGATCGCGCGGGCACAGAGCGCACCTTCGGTGGCAGTCCCAACGCATTCACCTTGGCGCGGATCGTCTCTGTATTCCGGTGCATACGGCGGGCTATCGCCGTGACCGTCAACGGAGCACGCCAGAGCCGCTGAAGCAGTTCGTCGTCAGCCTCGGTCCATGGCAAGTAGATCGGCTGCCGAGCCATCGCTAAGCCGCCGGCCGCATTATCCGCGTCTCTTGGGCATCAACGTATTCACAACGCGGACACAGGAATGACCGGCGTTCACGGTCAGACGCCAAGTGCTCAATCCCGGTCTGCCACAGCGGCCATGCGCAGAGAGGGCACGGCGGCCTCGGCATCTTTAATGAGGCGATGATCTGGTCAGTACGATCGCTCACAGGCGCCCCCGAGGAGCCCCTTACCCAATCTGACAGTGTCGGGGTATCGGGATGTTGTCTGTACGCGACATGACCGTGGAACCGGCCCGGCCGCCGCTGTCTGGGGATAAGCTGGAAAACCCTCTCGTTGTCGGGAGAGACAAAGACAACCCGGCATCTTCCCCCTGCGCCCGCTGATTCACGATGCAAGGAAACGAGAGGTCATGCGCTTAGCGACACCACTGCCGCCCTGAATCGAGGCTGCGCTGTCGCGGGACGAGCCGCAGCTTATGGCAAGCGCCCTTGCCGTGGCTAAAGGGCCAACATTGGCCGTTCATGATCCCCGCGCGCTGAGGGAGTCGAATTCCGAGCTATGCAGAAGTGATGTAGCAAGAACTGAAATTTGTTCCTCTGGCGGGCAGGGGCATTCTCGCGCAATTTCCGTCCGCGATGGTTGCCACCCTTTCTCAGATTCGTCCCGGCCCGCGGCGCGGCCTCTCTCGAGAGGAGGCCGCGATGTATCTCGGCGTTTCGCCGTCGAAATTCGATCAGATGCGGCAGGATGGCAGGGTGGGACCCGCGAAGCTGATTGACAGCCGCAAGGTTTGGGATGTTCGCGCGCTCGATCTGGCCTTCGATGCTCTGCCGGATGAGCATAGCGAAGGGACTGCTGAAGACTGGAAGGTGGCAGTCTGATGCTGGTATGCTCGCCGGAAATGCCACGCCGATTGCCGCCCGGCTGCGTCGAAGATACCGACCGGCACGGAAACATCCGAACTTATTACCGAGTTCGAGGCCGTCCGAAGGTCCGCTTGCGCGGCATCCCTTGGACGCCCGAGTTCATGGCCGCCTACGAGCAGGCCAAGGGCGCTCCAGCGCCGCGTATTCAGCACGGGATTGCCCCCAACACCTGGCGGTGGCTTTGTGTGAAGTACTTTTCCGAATGCATGGATTTTAAGCGGCTTGATCCGCAGACTCAGCGTGTGCGCCGTCTAATCCTCGAGGGGACCTTCGACGAGCCGATAGCGCCGCGCGCTGACCGGTTCTTTCGCGACATGCCCTTGGGTCGGATGGATCCGGAGGCCATCGAGGTTCTGCGGGATCGGAAGATGAATGCGCCAGAAGCGGCGAATAGCCGAATCAAGGCGATCCGGCAGGTGTTCAAGTTCGCGGTCAAGAAGCACTACGTGACGGCGAATCCGGCCCGAGAGATCGAAAAATTCAAGACCGGCTCGACCGGCTACCACACGTGGAGCGTCGAGGAGGTCCGTCAATTCGAGGAGCGACATCCGATCGGGACGAAGGCGCGCCTTGCGCTGTCTCTTCTATTGTTTACTGGGCAGCGGCGATCAGACGCGATCAGGTTTGGCCGTCAGCATGTGCACCAAGGCAAGCTCACCTTCACGCAGCACAAGAATCGGAATCGCAAGCCGAAGCGGCTCACACTGACCATCTTGCCCGTCCTCCAAGAGGTCATTGATGCCTCCCCCTGCGGTGATCTGACGTTCCTCGTGACCGATTTCGGGCGCGCGTTCACGGATGCTGGCTTCGGCAACAAGATGCGCGAGTGGTGCGACCAGGCGGAGCTAGCCCACTGCACAGCGCACGGTTTACGCAAGGCCGGAGCGACGATCGCCGCTGAAAAAGGCGCTACAGCCCGTCAGCTCATGGCTATTTTCGGTTGGGACTCGATCGAGCAAGCTGAGCTGTATACGCGAGCCGCCGATCAGAAGCGGCTCGCCGATTCGGCCATGCATCTTCTAGACAACAGCCGCTAAGAGGCGGCACCAACGAAAGAGGCCGCCAACTGAGGCGGGCCTTACTGTATCGGAATGATGTTCTGACTTCGGGCACGTTCTGGCATTTGCGCCATAGCTTCGGCCTCTCCCCTCACTTCCAATACGACACAATTGGAGCAGAGGAAGATATTGACGGGTTTTGAAGCGGCGATCTGTGCCGATACGAACACCATGGCGCTACCGCAGCGGTGACACTCAGGTGCATTCTTGGACGTATTTTGAGCGGTCATAGTCTCCCCCCTAGGATGCGAGCGGGAGCGGGGACGCGTCTCTCAGTCACCGACACCTACGGGACAAAGCCTCGCCGGTGATGTCCCATCATGCGCTGTTACGGCTAAGATGACGAATAAATTCGGCATGTGAAAAGGGGCCATCGCTCGCTTCAAAAGGGGCTAGGGACCATGGAAAGGGACCAGTACCCCCGGCCCCAAAGGAACGCTCGATGAACTAGAACAGCCGCGAACGAAACTGTGTCCCACCTCGAGCTGCGGTGGGACTTTTTGGTAGAATTCGCGAGCTAAATCAATGCTCAACTAAGCGGGTGGAGGCCCGGCCTGGAATCGAACCAGGCTGGAAGACCTTGCATGGCTTCTGCGTCGCCACTCCGCCACCGGGCCGACACCTGTCGTAAGGGCGCAGGCTTGATGGAAAGTTATGCGAGCGGCCACTGTGGGTTCCCGCGGCGCGTGCGGTTAATGCCCGGTTAGCGGCCGCGCGAGAAAGGTCATGCGCTGCTGATTGTGGCCGATATTGCGCGGCGCGCGCTTCGCGTCGTAGCCGGCGTCGCGCAGCTTCATCAGCATGTCCGCTTCCTCGTAATGCGACAGCCCGACCTGGCTTTTGATCTTCAGGTAGTCGGACACGAAGATGCGCATCAGGCCGCCGACCGCCGCCCAGAAGAAGCCGTTGGCGGCGCCGAAGCGCAGCAACGCCATCGCCGCCATCGGCGCCGCGAGCCGCGGCTGGATGATGTCGCCGAGGACGAACAGGCCGTCCGGCTTGAGCAGGCGGTGGAACCGCGCGAGCAAGCCGTCGAGCTCGGCGGCGCTGAGGTATTGCGCCACCGAGTGCAGCACGATCATGTCGTAGGACTGCGCCGGCTCGGCCGCAGCCTCGTCCGGCGTCATCACCGCGATCCTGGCATTGCCGGCGTTGCGCGCGGCGAGCGCGGCGCGCACGTTCGGCGCCGCCTCGACCATGGTGAGATGGCCGCAAGCATCGGCAAGGATCGCCGCCGACGTCGCCTCGCCGCAGCCGTAGTCCATCACGCGCGCATCCGGCGAGGGCACAAGCTTGGCGATGTCGGTGGCGATGGTGCGGTAGTGCACGTCGCGGTGCCGCGCATTCACGTAGATCACGGAATGCTTGAAATCGTAGAAGCTGATCCAGTCCATCAGCGGGTCCAGAGATCGGTGAGGCCGCCGCTCGTGCCGAGCACGGGATCGCTCTGCGGCAGCGGCACGCGCGGGATCGTCTGCAAGGCCTTATCACGTTCGGCGGGATTGTCACCGCGGCAGAGATTGTAGGTGCCCTCGGGCGGATAGCCGCCGACAACGAGGAAGTCGTCGCTGGCGGAGAGCTTCTGGTGCCCGGTTCCCGCCGGCAGGATGGCGACGTCGCCGGTCTTGAGGTCGAAGACCTGGCCCTGATGGCCGCCGAGCTGGATGCGGCCGTGGCCGCGGGCGATGCCGAGCGCCTCGTGGATCATCGAATGGTAATGCACGAACGGGAAGACGCCGTTGCGCCACATGTCGCGGCCCCAGCCGTTCGAGCGGAACAGCGCCTCGATCGCCGCCGCCGGATTGCCGCTGCGGCCGAGATCCAGCGCGCCCTCGTAGACGACGACCGGCAATGCGTTGTTCGGGACGATGCCGTCGTCGCTGAATTGATAGGTGAGGGGCTTGGACATGGTACCGATCAACGCAGTGCGGCCGGTCCGGGCTCGCTGCGCGCCCCGCGTTACGCGCTCTTCTTCTGCTTCTTCTGCCGCATCATGTCGACGAAGCGCGTGAACAGGTAATGGCTGTCGCGCGGGCCGGGCGAGGCCTCCGGGTGGTACTGCACCGAGAACACCGGCCTGTCCTTGAGCGCGATGCCGCAGTTCGAGCCGTCGAACAGCGAGAAGTGCGTCTGCTCGACGTTCTTCGGCAGCGACTCCTTGTCGAGCGCGAAGCCGTGATTCATCGACGTGATCTCGACCTTGCCGGTCGTCACGTCCTTCACCGGATGATTGGCGCCGTGATGGCCCTGATGCATCTTCTGCGTCTTGCCGCCCATGGCGATGCCGAGCATCTGGTGGCCGAGGCAGATGCCGAAGGTCGGCGTGCCTGAGTCCACCAGCGTCTTGATCACCGGCACCGCGTACTTGCCGGTTTCCGCCGGATCGCCGGGGCCGTTCGACAGGAACACGCCGTCCGGCTTGAGCGCCATGATGTCCTCGGCCGACGTCTTGGCCGGAACCACCGTCACCTTGCAGCCGGCGCCGGCGAGCAGGCGCAGGATGTTGCGCTTGATGCCGTAGTCGATGGCGACGACATGGAATTCAGGATTGTCCTGGCGGCCGTAGCCCTTGCCCCAGACCCACTCGGTTTCGTCCCAGGTGAAACGCTGGCCGCTCGTCACCTGCGGCACGAGGTCCATGCCGACAAGGCCGGGCCATTCGCGCGCTTCCTTCTTCAGCGCGGCGAGATCGAACTTGCCGTCCGGCGCATGCGCGATGACGGCGTTGGGCATGCCCTTCTCGCGGATGAGCGCGGTCAGCGCCCGGGTGTCGATGCCGGCGAGGCCGACGATGCCGCGGGCCTTGAGCCATTCGTCGAGCCCGCGCGTGGCGCGGTAGTTCGACGGTGCCGTGATGTCGGTGTGGAGGATGAGGCCGCAGGCGCCCGGACGGGCGGCCATGTTGACGCTCTCGATGTCCTCCTCGTTGGTCCCGACGTTGCCGATGTGCGGGAACGTGAAGGTGATGATCTGTCCGGCGTAGGAGGGGTCGGTGAGGATCTCCTCGTAGCCGGTCATGGCGGTGTTGAAGCACACCTCGCCGACGGCATGGCCGGTGGCCCCTAAGCCGAAGCCCTCCAGCACCGTTCCGTCGGCCAGCACCAAAACTGCCGTGGCTTTGGGTTCCGCCCAAGCCCCGGCCGGGTTTCCTTGCGTCTGGGTCATGGCCTCTTAGTTGCGTATTATGTATGGGAAGGCAAGGGACCGGCGGGGGTTGACCCCATCCGCGTTGCGGGTCGGTCCGGGGGCCATTTTTCAAGGGATTAGCACCGTGCTGCGCGACGACATCAACAAAGCCCTGACCGAGGCGATGAAGGCCAAGAACGAGCGCGCGGTCTCGACGCTGCGCATGGTCAACGCGACGCTGAAGAACGCCGACATCGAGGCGCGCACGACCGGCAAGCCGCTCGACGACGCGGCCGTGCTCTCGATCCTGCAGAAGATGATCAAGCAGCGGCAGGAGTCGGTCGAGCTCTACCAGAAGGGCGGCCGCGACGACCTGGTGAAGCAGGAGCAGGAGGAGATCGCCATCATCTCGGGCTACCTGCCGCAGCAGATGTCGGAGGCCGAGATGAAGGCCGCCATCGACGCCGCCGTCGCCGAGACCGGCGCCGCCGGCATGAAGGACATGGGCAAGGTCATCGGCGTCCTGCGCGGCAAGTACGCCGGGCAGATGGACTTCGGCAAGGCGAGCGCGCTGGTGAAGGCCCGCCTGGCGGGCTGACCGCCTCTCCGCCTTGCCGGCGCGCGAGGTCGATGTTCAAATACCCCCGCTGACAACAATAAACGTCTGGAAACGCTCACGGGGGAGTTCACGCCATGCGGCGCCTTGCGGCCTGCCTGTTCCTGCTTTCAGCCATCGTCATCAGCGCGGCCGCTCCGGCCCGCGCCGAGGACTATCCGACCCGCACGATCAAGGTGCTGACGACATCCAGCGCCGGCGGCCTGAGTGACATCTTCATGCGCGTGCTCGCCGACAAATTGCGGCAGCGCATGGGTCAGAACATCATCATCGAGAACCGCCCCGGCGGGGCCGGCAACATCGCCATGGGCGCCTGTGCCGCGGCCAAGCCCGACGGCTACACGATCTGCATCGTCGACGCCGATCCGCTGATCTACAATCAATATCTCTATAAGAACCTCACCTACAATGCGGAGACCGGACTGACGCCGATCGTCAACCTGTTCAGCATCATCCAGGCGCTGATCGTGAACACCGAGCTCAAGGTGAATACGGTCGACGATCTCGTCGCGCTGTCGAAGGCGAAGAAGGGCACGCTCAGTTACCTCACTGCGTCGCTGCCGCTGGTCGTCTACATGGAGCATCTCAAGAAAGAGAAGGGCGCCGACTGGGTGCGCGTGCCATTCCGCGGCGGCGGCGAGGCGACCAACGCGGTGCTGTCGGGCTCGACTCCGATCGCGCTCATCGGCATCGGCAATGTCATGCCGCACATCAAGGCCGGCAAGATGAAGGCTCTCGCACTCGCCAACAATATCCGCACGCCGCAATTGCCGAGCGTGCCGACTCTCGCCGACACCGGCTACAAGGGCCCGCCGTCGCGCAGCTGGTACGGGCTGTTCGCGCCGGCCGGCACGCCGAAGCCCGTCATCGACAGGATCAACAAGGAAGTGCGCGCGATCGTCGGCGAGAAGGAGTTCCAGGAGAAGAACCTGTTCCCCCGCGGTCTCGTGCCGGCGCTCGATACGCCGGAAGAGTTCGCTGCCGAGATCAAGGCCGGCCGCTCCACCGCGCAGCAGGTGGTGAAGGACGCCGGCATGGAGCAGCAGTAAGGCGTCAGCTGTTCTGCACCGGGGCGCCCGCGGCCACCGCGGGCGCCCCGTTTATTTTCGGCACCGCGCCGGCCGCGTGCGCTGCGGCGAGCTCTCGCTCCAGCGCAAGCAAAGACTGCGTCAGCCGCCGCATGCGCCGCGAATGGCGGGCGAGGCCGTGCTCGGTCTTCTCCCACCTGTAGGGCGCGATCAGCAATTGATAGAGCGCGCGCCACGCCGCCCACGACAACAGCAGCCAGTGCAGCGGCGTGAGCAGAAGGATCCACGCCGTGCGCGTCAGGCGCCGGCGCGACAAACCGATCCAGCCCAGCACGGCCGACGACACATAGCCGTTCACCAGATTCAAGCCATAGAGCACGAGCAGCACGTCAAGGTTCAATCCGCTGTTCGTCACGCAGGCATAGGCGAGGTTCGCCGCGAACAGCGGATGCACCAGCGCCGACAGCACGTTGCCCCCGACCACGAGCTGGAATGTCCAGAAGCCGGCGGCGCCGAGATCGCGCCAGAGCCGCACCGGCGCGCGCATGTGCACGAGCCAGGTCTGCATCCAGCCTTTGAACCAGCGCGTGCGCTGGCGCAGCCAGGGACCGAGCCGCGCCGGCGCTTCCTCGTAGGTCGTCGAGGCGATGACGCCGGAGCGATAGCCGAAACGGGCGAGCCGCATGCCGAGATCGGCATCCTCGGTGACGTTCCAGGCGTCCCAGCCGCCGACCTCGCGCAGCACGGCGGTGGCGAAATGATTGGACGAGCCGCCGAGCGGCAGCGGCAGACCGAGCGCCGCCAGCCCGCCGAGGAACACGTCGAATTGCGCCGCATATTCGGCGGTAAACAGACGTGTCAGCAGGCTGTCGTCGGTGTTGTCGATCGACAGCCGCGCCTGCACGCAGGCGAGCCGGTCGCCGGCGGTGGCGAAGGCGGCGAGGGCGCGGCGCAACTGGTCGGGCTCCGGCTGGTCCTCGGCGTCGTAGACGACGGTGTAGGCGCCGCGCGCGAAGGCCAGCGCGACGTTGAGCGCCTTCGGCTTGGTGCGCGGCCCGCCCGTCGGCACGACGATGACCGAGAGCGGACGCTTGCTCGTGCGCGCATCGATGACGCCGCGCGTCTCCAGATCGTCCGCTTCGATGGCGAGGATGATGTCGAGCTTCTCGGGTGGATAATCGAGCCGGTCGATCGCCCGCAGCAATTTGTCGACCGAGCGCGCTTCGCGGTACAGCGCGGCGATCACGGTATAGATCGGCAGCTCGTCGTCGGCGCCTGCGGAGATCGGCGGCCGGCTCTCCGGACGCACGGCCGCGCCGGACAACCGCAGCACCAGCCAGGCGAGGAAGAACAGCGCCAGCACCGCTTCGAGCGCCAGCGATGTCGTGGCCGGCGCCCACAGGAAGAGGGCCAGGCCCGCGAGGGTCATCGGCAGGACCAGCCGCAATTGGCCGGGACGCCAGGGCGGAGCCGCCGACAGCGCCGGCGACACTGCCTCGAGCAAGCCGGTGGCGCGCTCGCTCAGCGCTGCGCCGGCATGGCCGAGGACGAAGCCATTGAGCCGCTCCGTCGTCGTGAAATGAAAGCGCTGCGACAGCTCCGGAGCGCGGTCGGCCAACTGCATCAGACGCCGTGCGGCAGCGTGGCGCGGCGCGACCACGAGCGTGGGCTGTTCGCCGTCGCCGAGCGGGACGAGGCCGGCGGCGGCGGCTTCGATCAGGCGTTCGTCGCTGAGCGTGCAGCGATCGCGCGGGACGTCGTCGAACGGCTCGAACCGGCTCCCGATGTGCTCGGCCAAAGCGCGGGCGTAGCTCTCCTCGTCGATGGCGCCTGCCGCGATCAGGGCGCGGTCGGCGCCGATGGCCAGGCGGGCGGCGCGGTCCTCGGCCGCGGTCAGCGCCGCCGGGGCGACGCAGGCGCGCACGCAGTCGAGCTCCGGATAAAGGGAGCCCAATCCGGCCGTGTTCCTCCCCAGGCCGGCGCGGCTCTCGCCGGCCCCCACGCGACGCCACATAACGCTACCACCGCAGATTGTGCTGGCGATGCTAGCGGTGGTTGCGCCGTTATACAACTGTAGATTGAATTTTAGGCCGTGGGCGGTGTCGCGGCAGGTCGGTGCGGCTACTTGCCGCCGGCCATGGCGTCCGAGGCCGTGAAGAAGCGCACCATCACGTCGGTGGCGTCGGCCGGTGGTTTGGCCAGGCTGCTCTGGAATTCGAGGGCCTCGCCCGGGTTCAGCACGCTGCGCTCGGGCTTGGCGGTCCAGACATAGACCTCCTGCCCCGTCGCGTTGCGTGCGGCAAAGCGCAGCCGCGGCACTTCGAGCGGCTTGTGCGACTTGCTGACGATCTTGCCCTCGACCAAGAGGATGCTGGCGCCGTTCTGCGTCTCGCGGGTGATGTGCACCTTCTCGAAGTCGAGCTGGCGCAGGTTGACCGGCAGGCCGATGGCGGCAAACAGCGACGCGGTCTGCGGCAGGTAGCGCACCACCTCGTTGCGGGCGCCGATCAGTGCGACGTTGAAGGCAAACAGCACGAGCACGATCGCCGTCCAGCGCGACGAACGCCGCGATTTCTGCCGCTTCGTCTGCAGGCGGCGGCGGCGGGCGACGAAGGATTCCGAATCATCTTCCGCCTTCGCGCCCGGCTCCGGCAGCGGCATGTGCTCGATCGGCGGCACCAGCGACGGCGAGTCGGCGATGGTCACCGTTTCGGCTTCGGCGGCCACAAAGTCGTCGGCCGCGGCGAAATTCGCCGTCTCAGCCTCGGGCGCATGGACGTCGGGCACCGATCCCGGCGCGGCCTCGTCGTGGCCGAAGTCGTCCGGCGGGGCGATGTTCGTGACGGCGGGAAGGACCGGCTCCCGCGCTGCGGTGGGCGGAGTGGCCGGCGGCGCCTGCTCGGCCTCGGCCTCGGCGATAACGCTGTCGACGAAGGCGTCGACCGTCGTCCCGGGCGCCGGCGCGGTCGCGAACCAGGTCGCCCGGCAACGTGCGCATCGCACCATACGTCCCGTCCCCCCGACCGACCCGGGGTCGATCTGGTAGGACGTCGCGCAACTCGGACAGACGATCAGCATGGAATCCAAACCGGTAGCCCGGTCAGAAACCTAGCAGCCGACCGTTAAAGGACCGGAAACCATGGGGCGGCGAATGGCCTCGCCCGAATGCCTTGGATGGGCGGCCTTTCCGCTCTGGCGGCGCGGCCATAATGCTGTAAAACCTTGGTTCTAGCGGGGAATCAGCGTTGCGGGGCGCGCTGGCCGGCCTTGCGGGGGTTGACGAGCCGGGGTGGCGGAGACGGGTTTGGTCCGATTCGAAAATGTTGGATTGCGTTACGGCATGGGGCCGGAGGTTCTGCGCGACCTCACCTTTCGCATCGAGCCGCATTCATTCCAGTTTCTGACCGGCCCGTCAGGGGCGGGGAAGACCTCCCTGCTGCGCCTCCTGTTCCTGTCGCTGAAGCCGACCCGCGGCCTCATCACCCAGTTCGGCCATGACGTGGCGACCCTGTCCAAGGACGCGGTCGCAACGCTGCGGCGGCGGATCGGCATCGTCTTCCAGGATTTCCGGCTGCTCGACCACATGAGCACCTACGAGAACGTCGCGTTGCCGTTGCGCGTGATGGGCCGGCCAGAGGACAGCTACCGCGAGGAGGTGATCGAACTCCTGAACTGGGTCGGCCTCGGCGAGCGCATCTGGGCGCTGCCGCCCGTCCTCTCCGGCGGCGAGAAGCAGCGCGCGGCCATCGCCCGCGCCGTCATCGCCCGTCCGCAATTGCTCCTTGCCGACGAGCCGACCGGCAACGTCGACCCGACTTTGGGCCAGCGGCTGCTCAGGTTGTTCATCGAGCTCAACAAGTCCGGTACCTCGGTGGTGATCGCGACGCACGACATCGCCTTGATGGACCAGTACGATGCCCGGCGCCTCGTGCTGCACGACGGCCGCCTGCACATCTACGACTGAGGCGAGGGGATGAGCGAAACCGTCCGAAGCGATTTCACGCCGGTGCCGCGCGTCTCTGCCGTGCCGCAGCCGCGCTACGAGACGCCTTTGGTGCCGCGCAATTCGATTGCCGGGCGTGCGCTGGTCGCGGTGGTCGCGATCATGACCTTCCTCGCCTCGCTCACCACCGGCGGCGTCATCCTGGTGAGCAAGGCCGCCAGCGAATGGCAATCCGACGTCTCGCACGAAATGACCGTGCAGATCATCCCGGCGTCCGGCCGGGATACCGACGCCGACGTCGCCAAGGCGACCGCGGTGGTGAAGAACTTCCCCGGCATCGCCGACGTGCAGGCCTACACCAGGGAGCAATCGGCAAAGCTGCTCGAGCCATGGCTCGGCAGCGGGCTGACGCTCGACGAACTGCCGGTGCCGCGGCTGATCGTGGTGAAGGTCGCGCGCGGCGCTGCGCCGGATCTGCCGCTGCTGCGTAACGACCTCACGCAGCAGGTGCCCGGCGCCGTGCTCGACGATCATCGCGGCTGGATCGACCGCATGCGCACGATGTCCGGCACCGCCATCGCCATCGGCGTCACCATCCTGGTGCTGATGATCGCCGCAACGATCCTGTCCGTCACGTTCGCGACCCGCGGCGCCATGGCCACGAACAAGACCGTCATCGAAGTCCTGCATTTCGTCGGCGCCAAGAACCGGTTCATCGCCGAGAATTTCCAGCGTCACTTTCTGCTGCTAGGGCTCGAGGGCGGCGCCATCGGCGGCGGCGCCGCGGTGGCGCTGTTCGCGCTGGCCGCGGGCTTGAGCCGCTGGTTCGGCAGCACGGCGGGCGGCGAGCAGACCACGGCGCTGTTCGGCTCCTTCGCCATCGGCATCGGCGGCTATGTCGCGGTGCTGTTCCAGGTTTTTCTGATCGCCGGTGTGACCGCCTTCACCTCGCGGCACACCGTCAACAGCACGCTCGAGATGATCGACTGATATGTTTTCCGGTTTGGTCCGCTGGATCGGCTTCCTCACGATAACCGCCGGCCTCGTCGCCGCGCTGTTGCTGACCGGCGGCTTTTTCTGGTTCGTCTGGCAGATCAAGACCGAGGAGGTTTCGCTTGACCGCAATGCCAGCGGCATCGTCGTGCTCACCGGCGCCCCCGCGCGCATCCCCGATGCGATCGAACTTCTCGCCGCCGACCGCGGCAAGCGGCTGCTGATCACCGGCGTGCACCATGACACGCGCGCCGCCGAGATTGCGCATTTGATGCCGCTCTATTCGAAGTACTTCACCTGCTGCGTCGATCTCGACCGCTCCGCGCTCAATACCTTCGGCAACGCCATCGAGACCAAGCGCTGGGCGGTCGAGCACAATTTCAATTCGCTGATCATCGTCACGTCGAACTGGCATATGCCGCGCGCCATGGCCGAGATGGAGCACCAGATGCCGCAGACGACCTTGATCCCGTTCCCGGTCGTGTCGGAAAAGATCAAGGCCAATCCCTGGTGGTCGAACGGCGAGACCATGCGGCTTTTCATCAGCGAATATCTGAAATATCTCTTCGCGCACGTCCGGATGCGCATCGATCCGGACACTACGTGAGGAGCGCGGCCATGGTCACGATTCTGCGCTCTGTCGCATTCAACATTTGCTTCTACCTGAATACGCTGGTCTTCCTGATCATCGCGCTGCCGACGTTCTTCCTGCCGTATCAGGCGATCGTTGAAGTCGCGAAGGCCTGGGGGCGCGTCAACCTCGTCCTGCTGCGCGTCATCGCCGGCGTCGATTTCGAGCTGCGCGGACGCGAGAAGATTCCGCCGGGCGCCGTCATCGTCGCCGCCAAGCACCAGTCGGCGTGGGAGACCTTCGCCCTGCTGCACCTGTTCGACAGCCCGACCTTCATCATGAAGCGCGAGCTGCAGTGGATTCCGATCTTCGGCTGGCTGACGATCAAGGGGCGCATGGTCGCGGTCGATCGCCGCGCCGGCTCGCAGGCGCTGGTGCAGATGGCGGAGCGGGCGCGCGTCGAGCTCGCGCGCGGGCGACAGCTCATCATCTTCCCCGAAGGCACGCGGCGGCCGGTCGGCGCCGAGCCGCGCTACAAATACGGCGTCTCGTATCTCTACGCCGCCGAAGGCGTGCCCTGTCTGCCCGTCGCGCTCAACTCGGGTGTGTTCTGGCCGCGCCGGTCGATCCTGCGGCGTCCGGGCACGGTGGTGGTCGAGATCCTCGATCCGATCCCGCCGGGGCTCGACAAGGAGGACTTCATCCGGCGTTTGCAGGACGAGATCGAAACGGCGACGGCGCGGCTCGTCGCCGAGGGCGGGGCGCGGCGCGCCGGCTGAATTCACGCGTGCTCGTGCACGCCTTTGAGCCGATCGGCCAGCAGGTGCAGCTCGGGGTCGCGGTAACCCTGCCGTTCGATCTCGGCCACCGTTTCCAGCACGTAATCGCGGTTGTTGCCCGAGCGGCCATGCCCCTGCCGCACGTAGTGCAATTGCTTTTCCAGGCTCAGCCGGCCGGCATATTGCTCGTGCCCACGGTCGACCATGTAGCAAAGCGCCTGTGCCCGCTGTCCCGGGTCATCCAGGAACCAGACCGAGCGCCAGCATTCGCGATAGACCATGGTCGCCTGCTCGCGCCCGCGCAGATACGCGATGGTCTCCGCGCGCTTCGCGGCAGCGACGCGATAGAGGACGCCGCGGCAATTGCCGCCCTGGTCGAGCCCGAGCACCAGTCCCGGCTTCTCCGGCGTGCCGCGGTGCACGAACGAATAGACGCAGAGGGCGCGATGGGCGCCCATCACGCGCGCGGGTCGGCGCTGCTGAAATTCAAAACCAGGCCGCCACATCAGCGAGCCGTAGGCAAAAACCCAGAGATCGCCGCCCCACTGGTCGATTGTTGTGCTCATCCTGCGCGGGAGTGGCCTGCGGCGTTGACAAGGAGCAAGGAACGCGGCTCCGGTACCAGCCGCCTGCCGCCAGCGCAAGGCCGCGCCTGGGAGATTTGGCGCAGAAACGCCGCATTCGGAAGGTGTGTGAGCCGCGATGTCGGATATGCCGATCGATCTGAAATCCCGTCGCCGGACGCGCCGCCGCTATCTGGCGATGGTGGTTTTCGTGCTCGCGCTCATCGGCGGCTGGAGCGCTTTCTGGTGGTACGCCTCCGGGCGCGCGGCCGAGGTGATTGCCGATTGGCGCGAGCACGAGGCCGCGGCGGGCCGCGTGTTCGGCTGTGGCTCGCAAGACATCGCCGGCTATCCGTTCCGCATCGAGGTGACGTGCCGGCCGGTGACGGCCGAGTTCCGCAACTTCTCGCCGCCGCTCGATGTGCGGCTGCCACGCATTCTCGTCGCCGCGCAGATCTACGATCCGACCCTTCTGATCAGCGAGTTCGACGGTCCCGTGAGCATCGGCGGCGCCGGCGCGACTCCCGAGTTCGAGGCGAACTGGACGTTGGGACAATCGAGCGTGCGCGGGCTGGCGGCGACGCCGCAGCGCGTGTCGCTGGTCTTCGACGCGCCGGAGATCGACCATGTCGCCGGCGGCAAGCGCGACGTCTGGCTCAAGGCCCAGCATCTGGAATTGCATGGGCGCGTCGCTGCCCCGTCGGCCGATGACAAGGGCGGCATCGAGACGGCGCTGCGTGTACAGCAGGCGTCGCTTCCCGGCCTTCATCCGGCCGCGACCAAGCCGATCGATGCGACGATCGATACGGTCCTGCGCGGCGTCACCGATTTCTCGCCGAAGCCCTGGAAGGTGCGCTTCCGCGAATTGCAGGCGGCTGGCGGCCGCATCGAGGTGCCGCAGGCGCGCGTATCGCAAGGCGACATCCTGGCGGTCGGCAACGGCGCGCTGACGCTCAACGCCGGCGGCCATCTCGACGGCCAGATCCAGGTCACCGTCGCCGGCCTCGAACAGTTCCTCGATGAGATCGGCGCCAAGCAGATGGTGCAGAGCTCGCCGGCGATGGACAAACTGGCCGGGGCGCTCGACCGTTTGGCTCCGGGCCTCGGCAACGCCGCGCGCGAGCAGCTCAGCTCGAATATTGGTGCCGGCATCAACGCGCTCGGCCAGCAGACGACGCTCGAAGGGCGGCCCGCGGTGGCGCTGCCGCTGCGCTTCGAAGACGGCGCGATGTTCCTCGGGCCGATCCCGATCGGCAAGACGCCGGCGTTGTTCTAGTTCGCGGTTGTGTCGGATTAGACTTGGCCTACGGCACGGCAGGCTCCCTCTCCCCTGTGGGGAGAGGGTTGGGGTGAGGGGGTTCAGGAGTCAGTGAGTTTGTAACCCCTCACTCGCCGCACTTCGTGCGGCGACCTCTCCCTATGGGAGAGGTGAAGCGGGCGTGTCGCAACGCTCGATATATTCAACGAAGCACTACTCTTCCGCGGCGTAAGGCTTCGGCATCGGCGTGTGCGGCAGGTCCGGATGCGGGCGGCCGAAGTCGGGCGCCGGCGAATCCTGGCCAATCTGCACGATGCCCTTGCGGATCGCGCGCGTGCGCGCGAAGTGCTCGAACAAAGTCGCGCCGTCGCCGTTGCGGATCGCGCGCGTCAGCGCCGAGATGTCCTCGTTGAAGCGGCCGAGCATTTCCAGCACCGCGTCCTTGTTGGCGAGGAAGACGTCGCGCCACATCGTCGGGTCGGAAGCGGCGATGCGCGTGAAGTCGCGGAAGCCGCCGGCCGAGAACTTCAGCACCTCGGAACGCGTCACGTTCTGCAATTCGTCCGCCGTACCGACGATGGTGTAGGCAATCAGATGTGGCAGATGGCTGGTCACCGCCAGCACCAGGTCATGATGCTCCGGGGTCATCGCCTCGACATTGGCGCCGAGCAGCGTCCAGAACTGGGCCAGCTTGTCGGTCGCCGCCGCGTCGGTTCCGTCCGGTGGGGTGAGGATGCACCAACGGTTCACGAACAGCTCGGCGAAGCCGGCGTCGGGCCCGGAATATTCGGTGCCGGCCACCGGATGCGCAGGCACGAAGTGCACATGGGCGGGCAAATGCGGGCGCATGTCGCGCACCACCGAGCCCTTCACCGAGCCGACATCCGAAACGGTGGCGCCGGGCGCAAGGTGCGGCCCGATCTCGGCCGCGACGGCGCCGCAGGCGCCGACCGGAATGCAGACGATGACGAGATCGGCGCCTTCGACCGCCTCGGCATTCGTCTCGACCACCTGGTCGGCGAGGCCGAGCTCAGCGATGCGCCGCCGCGTCTCCGGCGAGCGCGCGGTGGCGACGATCGAGCCGACGGCGTTCTGCAGTTTCGCCGCGCGCGCGATCGACGAGCCGATCAGCCCGACGCCGATCAGCGCGAGACGATTGTAGAGGGTCTTGCTCACGCGGCCTTCCCCAGGAAGTCGCGCAGCGCGGCGACGACCAGACGATTGGCCTCCTCGCCGCCGACGGTCATGCGCAGCGCATGCGGCAGCTTGTAGCCGGCGACGCCGCGCAAGATGAGGCCCCGCTTGGTGAGGAAGGCGTCGGCCTCCTTGGCGGTGCGGCCCGGCGTCTCCGGGAAATGGATGAGCACGAAGTTGGCCACGCTCGGCGTCACCTTCAGGCCGAGTTCGCGGATCTCTTCGGTGAGCCAGGCGAGCCAGTGCTTATTGTGCGCGCGCGCCTTTTCGACATGCGCGGTGTCGCGGATGGCGGCGATGCCGGCGGCGATCGCCGGCGCGTTCACGTTGAACGGGCCGCGAACGCGGTTGACCGCGTCGACGATGTGCGCCGGGCCGTACATCCAGCCGAGCCGGAGCGCCGCCAGCCCGTAGATTTTCGAGAAGGTGCGGCACATCACGACGTTCTCGGACGTGGCCACGAGCTCGATGCCGGCCTCGTAATCGTTTCGATCGACGTATTCGGCGTAAGCCGCGTCGAGCACGAGCAGCACGTGCGGCGGCAAGCCGCGATGCAGCCGCTTCACCTCGTCGAACGAGATGTAGGTGCCGGTCGGATTGTTCGGGTTGGCGAGGAAGACGACCCTGGTCTTAGCCGTCACCGCGCTCAGCAGGTGATCGACGTTGGCCGTGTAATCGGTCTCCGGCGCGACGACGGGCTTCGCGCCGGCCGCCAACGTCGCGATCGGATAGACGAGAAAGCCGTGCGTGGCGTGGATCGCCTCGTCGCCGTCCTTGAGATAGGCGCGGGCGATCAGGTTGAGCAGATCGTCGGAGCCGGCGCCGCAGACGATGCGCGCCGGATCGAGGCCGAACGTCTGACCGATCGCCTCGCGCAGCGCGGTCGCGGCGCCGTCCGGATAATCCTCGAGGTGCTTGCCGGCCTCGTTGTAGGCGGCGATCGCATGCGGGCTCGGGCCCAGCGGCGTCTCGTTGGACGAGAGCTTGAACACCTTGGCGACGCCGGGCGCGCTGCTCTTGCCCGGGATGTACGGGGCAATGTCGAGCACGCCGGGGCGCGGTTGCGGACGGTCGGTCATGGTCGGATCCGGACGTTTCAGGCCTTGTCGGCGGCAACCGTATAGCGGGTTGCGTGGCTGCCGACGAGGGCCGCCGAGCGCAAGGTGGCGCCGGCCTTGACCAGGGTCGCCTTGATGCCGTCGAGCGAATTGTCGCTGGGCAGGCTCATGAGCAGCGCCGCGCCGTCGAAGGCGCGGTCGGGTACCGCGATGAAGTCCGCCTCAGCCGCGAGGGCCTGCGCCGCTTTGGCGCTCCAGCCGGAGACGCGCACGCTCCAGACCGACATGTCGGTCGCCATGGCATCGGCGGCGACGCGCGACAACACGAACACTGGCAGCGCGGCCGGATGATCCGGGCGCTCGACGAAGGGCAGGCGGGCGATGATCTTCGGCGCGGTGTCGAATTCGAGCGCGCTCCACCAGGCGCCGGCCCCGGCCACGGCGGTCGCCGGCACAAGGCCGAGGTCGCCCTTCGACTCGGAGACGCCCTGCACGACACCGGACGCGCCCATGTGCGGCACGAACGGCACCGTGAAGCCGAAATGGAAGCGGGCGCTGTCGCGCATCAGCGCGTCGCCGGCGGAGAGGTCGGCATGCACCGAGAAGGGCGACTGCACATAGGTGAACGTGGCGATGATGACGCGCCAAATGCTCTCGACCGTGTCGAGCGGCAGGATGCCTTTGTGGCGCTCGACCAGCCGCCGCATCATCTCGGCCTCGCGCGCGGGCCGGAAGGCCGAACCGGTCTCCTGGCTCTTCTTGACCGCGATGAGGCGCCCGATGATCTCGCTGCGCTCGATCAGCAGATTGTGCATCGTCTCGTCGATGCGGTCGATGTCCTTGCGCAGTTCGGCGAGGGAGGGGACGTCGGGGGTCTTTGACATGCGGCTATTGATAAATGCGCCGGCGTACGAAATCAAACAGGCGTTCCGTGTGGGTTGATGCCGCCCCGCCCCTGTGCCGCGCGGCTTGTGCCCGGGGCGCCCGCGGCCATTCGCCGCCGATCGAGCGCATGCCTCTGCGCCTCGCGACGATAATGCGCGGCCACCGAACATTTCGCCCGCGGTTTTTTTCTTTGGAACGTCGATGCTGCAATCTCTCTTACCCGCCTGGAGCGGGATGCCCGGCCTCGCGCGTCGGAAATTTACAAAAAGACTGTTCGAAACGGACATGCGTGTATCGCGCGACGACAACAACCATCCCTCGTGCGCTCATCCGTCATCTGCCGACGTATTCAAAGCCGATAAAATATGTTGGACACCGCACAAAATTACGGTATGGCAGCCCTGCGTGCTGCCGATTCCGGCGTATGGCACGAAAAATCCATCCAGCAATCAAAAAGCTGACACGCTTCAGCCTTTCTTCCAATTTGGAAAAGGCGCTGAAGTGTTTGGGGAGAAACGCTCAAAAGGATCAACGAGGAGAATGATCTGATGAGACTTGTAAAATATGGTGCGACGGTCTTGGCGTGCTCGGTCGCTTTCGCGGCGAGCTCAAGTGCCGCGTCAGCGCGGCCGCACCATCATCGCTACGTACGCCACCATGAGCATGTTGCGCATCATGTCGTGCATCATCGCCACCTGCGTGCGGAATATCGCTCTGGCGCCGCGCACTCCATGGTGGCGGCACCGACCGGCGCTTACGGCGGTCCGGGCAGCATGCCCGAGTACGGCGCGAGAGGCGTCGAGTCCGAAGCCACCGTTGCGCCTGCGCGCCATAGCCGCGTCAGCCGCCGTCGTGGCGAGCGTGAGCACGTCGCCACCGAGCCGGTGAGCACGTTCGGCAGCTTCGGCGGCAGTTCGTTGGTCGCGGATGCGCGCCGTTATCTCGGCACCAATCCAACCGACCGGCGCACGCTCTGGTGCGGGGCGTTCATGGACAAGGTTCTGCGCGACACGGGCCACCGTGGCGGTGGCAATCTTGCCACCGGCTATCTGCACTACGGTCGTCGCATTGGCGGCCCGCGCGTCGGCGCCATCGCGGTGATGTACCGGCGCGGCGGCGGTCATGTCGGCGTGGTCAGCGGCATCGACCCGAACGGCAACCCGATCATCGTGTCGGGCAACCACAACAACACGGTCGCCGAGTCGGTCTATCCGCGTAGCCGCATCGCGGCTTACGTCGAACCCGGCGGCTGATCGATCGACGTCGAGCGCGCGCCCGTTTTGCAAGCGGGCGCGCGCTTGCGCGTTAAGGTTACGCGCGCCGCGTAAACCACTTCATTGTAAATTCAATCGCTCGAAAGCGACTAAAAGTGGCGTGATAAATCGGGTGCGGGCCGGCCTCATTCCGGCGCTCAAGAAGACTGGGCACCCGCCATGCGTTCACGGACAAGGTTTGCCTTCGCCGCCGGCTGTGTCGGCCTCGCGATCCTGATCGAACCCGCTGCGGGCACGCCGCTGCCGCGCCCGCGTCACGCGCCGCCGGCGCAGCATCCGCACCCCGTCCGCCCGGCGCAGCGCTCCGCAGCGCTCGCTCCTCATCCGCTCACCGAGGTTTCGTTGTCGGCGCACACGAGCTACGCCGTGCCGGCGCTGGTTTCGGAAGCGCGCAAATACATGGGCACCAATCCGACCGACCGGAAGCGGCTCTGGTGCGCCACGTTCATGAACTTCATTCTTGCCAAGCTCGGCTATGCCGGCACCAATTCCGATGCTGCACGGTCGTTCGCCTATTACGGACGGCGCATCTCCGAGCCGCGCGTCGGCGCCATCGCCGTCCTCACGCGCGGCAGGCGCGGGGGCCATGTCGGCGTCGTCTCCGGCATCGACAAGAACGGCGATCCGATCATCATCTCGGGCAATCACAATCGGACGGTCGGCGAGGGCATCTATTCGCGCTCGCGAGTGATCGCCTATGTGATGCCGAGCGCGCGCCACGGCGAGACGCGAATTGCTGCCAATGGCCCGGTCAGCGTGCCGGGTGCGGACGGCGGCGTCGATTCGCCCATCACCGAATTGATCGCGGCGATCGAGGCCGAGCAGGCGCACGCCGAAACGCCGGCCGTGAAGCACGAGGCGCGGCAGCCGCCACGGCGCGCTGAACCTGCGCCTGCGCCTGTGCCGCACCGCGTGGTGCAGCAGATGTCGGACGCGCCGCGGCAGGCTGCGCCCGTCGCGCGCGCGGTCGGCAACCCGTTTTCCGAGTTGATCGGAACGCTCGAAGGCCGCAAGCACAAGGCGCTATAGCAGCCTGCCGTCACGCACCGTATCGCCGACCGCGATCTCGCCGCCGGTAACGACCTCGGCGTAGACGCCGCAATCCATGTGATCGAAGGTCTGCATCAGCGTCTGCGGGATCGTCATGTCGCGCACGCCGGTCAGCGGATCGACGTTGGTCGCCGCGCAGCGGACGATGCGCTTCACCACCTTCAGCCGCGCGCCGCCGGCGTCAATTTCCTGGCCCATGAGTTCGAACTCGCGCCAGGCAGGCCAGCCGGTCACGTACAGATTGGCGCGGAAGCGCAACGGGTCGACCGGCCGCCCGACGGCGGTTTCGACCGCCGCGATCGAGGCGAGGTTGATGATCGCGACCACCTTCTTCGCCACGTCCGAGAACGAATGGCCTTCCCCGTAGAGGACCTTCGGCGGACCGTTGAGTTCGTCGGCGCAGAAGGCCGCCATGAACGCCTCGATGTTGGCGCGGCCCTCTGCCGTGCGGAGGTCGCCGCGCGCCGCTTCGCGGCCCTCGTGGCGGATGCTGAGCGTGCGGCTCGCCTCGTCAAAGTCCGTCTTCAGGGCCGCAAGCCGCTCGTTGCGCATCAGCATCAGGAAGCGCTGCTTGGGGAAGTAGGCCGGGTGGGCAGCATCGAAGCCGGTCGGGCCGTTCTCGATGGCGTAGAGCCGGTCGGCCGGCAGGGTGCCGCCGGCGGTCAGGGCGGCCCGGGTGAGCGCCTGCGGCGACAGCCCCTTAGCGGGGTAGTGATAGATCGACTGGATCGTGGCGGCTGCCATGGAAATTGAGGGACCTGATTCCGGCGGGAAAAGGGGCTCGTCCTGACCTATCTCAAGCGGAAGGGCTCTTCAAACCCGCATAAGCGTTCCCACATAATGGATCGAGGCGGGCCGCCCACGATGGGGACCCGCGGAAACGGTGCCAGTTTGGGCCGAAGGAGTTGAGACCATGAATTTCGAGAAATACACCGACCGCGCCCGCGGGTTCGTGCAGTCAGCGCAGTCGCTGGCCATGCGCGAGGGCCATCAGCAGTTTGCCCCCGAACACCTCCTGAAAGTGCTGCTTGACGACCCGGAGGGGTTGGCGGCGGGCCTGATCGACCGCTCCGGCGGCAATTCGCGCCAGGCGCTGCAGCAGACGGAAGCTGCGCTCGCCAAGCGGCCGAAGATTTCCGGTGGCGGCGCCGGCCAGGTCTATCTCGATCCCGCTCTGGCGCGAGTCTTCGACGCGGCCGAGAAGGCCGGCGAGAAGGCGGGCGATTCCTTCGTCACCGTCGAGCGACTGCTGCTTGGCCTCGCGCTGGAGAAGGACAGCGAGGCCGGGAAGATTCTCAAAGCCGCCGCCGTCACACCACAGAACCTCAACGCCGCAATCAATGCGCTGCGCAAAGGCCGAACTGCGGATTCCGCCTCCGCCGAGAATGCCTATGATGCGCTGAAAAAATATGCCCGGGACCTGACGCAGGCGGCGCGCGACGGCAAGCTCGATCCGGTTATCGGCCGCGACGAGGAAATCCGCCGCACCATCCAGGTGTTGTCGCGGCGGACCAAGAACAATCCTGTGCTGATCGGCGAGCCGGGCGTCGGCAAGACGGCGATCGTCGAGGGCCTCGCGCTGCGCATCGTCAACGGCGACGTGCCGGAGAGCCTGCAGGACAAGAAGCTGCTGGCGCTCGACCTTGGCGCCATGATCGCCGGCGCGAAGTATCGCGGCGAGTTCGAGGAGCGGCTCAAGGCCGTGCTGCAGGAAGTCACCGCGGCCGAAGGCGGCATCGTCCTCTTCATCGACGAGATGCACACCTTGGTTGGCGCCGGCAAGGCCGACGGCGCCATGGACGCGTCGAACCTTCTGAAGCCGGCGCTGGCGCGCGGCGAACTGCACTGCATCGGCGCGACCACGCTCGACGAGTACAAGAAGCACGTCGAGAAGGACGCTGCCCTGGCGCGGCGCTTCCAGCCGGTGTTCGTCTCCGAGCCGACGGTCGAAGACACGATTTCGATCCTGCGCGGCCTGAAGGACAAATACGAGCAGCATCACGGCGTGCGGATCGCCGACTCGGCGATCGTCGCCGCGGCGACGTTGTCGAACCGCTACATCACCGACCGCTTCCTGCCCGACAAGGCGATCGACCTGGTGGACGAGGCGGCGGCACGCCTGAAGATGCAGGTCGATTCCAAGCCGGAAGAGCTCGATACGATCGACCGCGAGATCGTGCGGTTGAAGATCGAGCAGGAGGCGCTCAAGAAGGAGAGCGACCCGGGCTCGAAGGACCGGTTGGGCAAGCTCGAGGTCGAGCTCGCCGATCTCGAGAAGAAATCGGCCGACCTCACCAGCCGCTGGAAATCCGAAAAGGAGAAGCTCGGCTCGGCGACCGAATTGAAGAAGCAACTCGACGATGCGCGCAACGAGCTCGCCATTGCTCAGCGCAAGGGCGAGTACCAGAAGGCCGGCGAATTGGCCTACGGCCGCATTCCCGACCTCGAGAAGAAACTCAAGGCGGTCGAGAACACCGAAGGCAAGACTGCGATGGTCGAGGAGACCGTCACCGCCGATCACGTGGCGGGCGTCGTCTCGCGCTGGACCGGCGTGCCGGTCGACAGGATGCTCGAAGGTGAGAAGGAAAAGCTGCTGCGCATGGAGGACGAGCTCGCCAAGCGGGTCGTCGGCCAGGCCGAGGCGGTGCGCGCCGTCTCGACCGCGGTGCGCCGCGCGCGCGCCGGCTTGCAGGACCCGCATCGGCCGATCGGCTCGTTCATGTTCCTGGGCCCCACCGGCGTCGGCAAGACGGAGCTGACGAAAGCGCTCGCCGAATACCTGTTCGACGACGAGAGCGCGCTTCAGCGCATCGACATGTCCGAGTACATGGAGAAGCATGCGGTCGCGCGGCTGATCGGCGCGCCTCCGGGCTATGTCGGCTACGAGGAGGGCGGTGCGCTCACCGAAGCGGTGCGGCGTCGGCCCTATCAGGTCGTGTTGTTCGACGAGATCGAGAAGGCGCACCCGGACGTGTTCAACGTGCTCCTGCAGGTGCTCGATGACGGACGCCTGACGGACGGGCAGGGCCACACGGTCGACTTCCGCAATACGCTGATCATCATGACGTCGAACCTGGGCGCCGATTATCTGGTGAACCAGCCGGACGGCCAGGACACCGATGCCGTGCGCGATCAGGTCATGGCGGTGGTGCGCTCTGCGTTCCGGCCTGAGTTCCTGAACCGCGTGGACGAGATCATCCTGTTCCATCGGCTCAAGCGCACCGAGATGGGCCGCATCGTCGACATCCAGATGGTGCGGCTGCAGAAGCTGCTCGACGATCGCAAGATCACGCTGGTGCTCGAGCCGAGTGCACGCGACTGGCTCGCCGACAAGGGCTGGGACCCGGCCTATGGCGCACGCCCCTTGAAGCGCGTGATCCAGAAGTCGGTGCAGGACCCGCTCGCCGAGATGATCCTCGCCGGCACGGTGAAGGACGGCGAGACGGTGAATGTGTCGGGCGACAAGCTCGGCCTCACCTTCAACGGCAAGATGGCCGCGGCGGCGTAATACTGCCTCTTCCTCCGCTCGTCCCCGCGCAAGCGGGGACCCGGCGCTGGATGCCCGCTTGCGCGGGCATGAGCGGAGGACAGTTCTCTCTTAAATCGTGAAACTCAGCGCGCCGCCACGCGCGCCGGCTTGCGCGCCATGATGCCGTCGATGCGCTCGCGCTCCTGATCGAAGCTCGCCAGCATCCCTCCGCCAAGCTCGCGGCCGCGCGGCAGCTTGATGCGCATCGGATCGACGAAGCGGCCGTTGATGCGGATTTCGAAGTGCACGTGCGAGCCGGTCGACAGGCCGGTCGAGCCGACGAAGCCGATCACCTGGCCCTGGCGCACATGCGTGCCGTCCTCGATGCCGCGCGCATACGCGCTCATGTGACCGTAGGCGCTCTCGTAACCGTTGGCGTGGCGCAGAAG
>NZ_DASZBV010000018.1:0-7500 GCF_035943735.1 Pseudolabrys sp. | reverse complement strand
GGGGCAGCCGGCGGCCGGCGTCCTGATCGGCGAGACGGTGTACGAGGCGGCGAAATTACTCGGGGCCGCCGGCGGCGTGCGCGACCCGTCTTCGGTGCTCGGTCTGCTGCAAGCCTGGGACACGGTGCATCCGCAACTGCATGCGGCCGCGGCGAATGCCGATCCCAAGGGCGGTGTGCCGCTGGCGCAGGTCAAGCTGCTGGCGCCGATCCTCTACCCGGGCGAACTGTTCTGTGCCGGCGCCAACTACTGGGACCATCTCAACGAGATGGCCGACATCGCCGAGCGCACCACCGGCAAGCGCCCGTCGATGACCAAGGGCGCCGAGCCGTGGTTCTTTCTGAAAAACTCGGCCAGCGGCATCATCGCCACCGGCGTGTCGGCGCGGCTGCCGCCGTTTTCCAAGCAGGTCGACTGGGAGGCCGAACTCGGCGTGGTCATCGGCCGCAAGACGCGCAACATCTCCGAGGAGCGCGCGCTCGATGCCGTCGCCGGCTACGTCATCATCAACGATCTGTCGGCGCGCGACCTGATGAAGCGTGAGGGCACGCCCTTCATCTACGATTGGGTCGGGCAGAAGTGCTTCGAGGATTCGGCGCCGATGGGGCCCTGGCTGACGCCGGCCGCCTATATCGGCAATCCGGAAGACCTTTCGATCAAGCTGTGGGTCAACGGCGTCCTCAAGCAAGACTCCAACACCGGCCGCATGGTGCACAATGCGCACGAGCAGATCGCCTATCTCAGCCGTCATTTTACGCTCAACCCCGGCGACGTCATCGCCACCGGCACACCGGCCGGCGTCGGCATGCCGCGCGGCGAGTTCCTCAAAGCGGGCGACGAGGTGAAGATCGAGATCGCCGGCTGCGGTACGCTGGTCAACACGATGGTCGCCGGCTAGCGCGGCGGACGGTCAGCGGAGGGACCTGCGATGAGCACCACGGCCGAGCAGGACATCCAGGCGCTGACCAGGAACATGCTCCGGCGCAAGCTCTACGTCGTGCTCTCGCGCGGCAAGGGCGCCGATCTGAAGCCCTATCTTGCCGAGCATCTGCGCTGGATGATCGGCCTCGAGAAGGAAGGCAAGGTCTTCGCCTCCGGTCCTTTCGACGTCGGCACCAGCGGCGATGGCATGACCATCCTGCGTGCGGAAACGGCCGAGGAGGCGCGTGCGATCGCCGCGCGCGATCCCTTCGTCGTCAACGGCATCCGCACTTGCGAGATCCGCGAATGGACGCTGATGGAAGGCTCCTTCGGCATCACTGTGAACTACTCCGACCGCTCCATCGACATCGCATAAGAGAGCGGCGGCCGGGATGAAACGACAGGAAGGTCGACATGGACACCATCGGCTTCATCGGCGTCGGCAAGATCGGCCTGCCGATCTGCGATAACCTGATCAAGAGCGGCTACCGCGTCGTCGGTTTTCGCCGCTCCTCGCTCGCCGACTTCGAGAAGCTCGGCGGCGTGCCGGCGAAATCGGCGGCGGAGGTCGGCGCCGCGGCCGATGTCGTCTTCACCTGCCTGCCATCGGACGAAGCGCTGCAGGAGGTGGTGCAGGGGCCGCACGGTCTCCTCGATACCGCGCGGCCGGGGCAGATCGTGGTCGAACTCGGCTCGCATCCTGTGCCGGTGAAGCAGAAATACGTGCCGGTGCTTGCCACCAAGGGCGTGTCGTTCGTCGACGGCGAGGTCAGCGGTACGCCGGGCATGGTGGCGGCGCGCAAGGGCGTCATCTTCCTCGGCGGCGACCGCGAGGCCGTGCGCCGCCTCGAGCCGATCGTCGCCGGCTTCGCCGATTCCTGCTCCTATTTCGGGCCCTTCGGCACCGCCACCAAGGCCAAGCTGATCAATAATCTTCTCGTCGGCCTGCACATCGCCGGCACCGCGCAGGCGATGGTGATCGCCGCGAAGACCGGCGTCGACATGGACCTGCTGGTCAAGTCGATCGCCAGCGGCAGCGGCGGCTCGACGCAGTTCGGCATCCGCGCGCCATGGATGGTCGCGCGCAAATTCACGCCGCAGCAGGGCTCGGCGCCGGGGCTCGCGCATTACCTCGACATGGTCAAGGATTTCGCCGACGCCGAGGGCGTCGCCACGCCGCTTCTGGATTGCCTGATCGACATCTACCGCCGCGCGCTGCCGGGCATCGGCGAGCGCGACGTCGCCGCGATCATCGAATTGTTCGAAAACGACAGCCAGCCGAAAAGGGAGGCCACGCCATGATCGGAGTCCGCAAGATCGCCCACGCCGCTTACGAGACGCCGGATCTCGAGCAGCAGACGGAGTACTACACCAACATCCTCGGCCTGACGCTGACGGCGAAGGACAAGGACGCGGTCTACCTCGCCAATACGGTCGACCATCACGCGGTGGTGCTGCGCCGTGGCGCGGCGGCGCAATGCACGCGTGTCGGCTTCGAGCTCGGGCCGAACGACGACCTCGACGCGTTCGAGAAGCAGACCGCCGCGCACGGCGTGAAGACGTCGCGCAAGAAAGACCCGGAGCCGACCATCGCCGACATGGTCGCGTTCCAGGATCCGAAGGGCACCGTCATGGAGGTGTTCAAGCGGCCCGAGCCGCAGGCGCTCAAGTTCGCGCGCAACGGCGTGGTGCCGCACAAACTCGGCCACGTCGCCTTTCACGTCACCGAGGTGAAGAAGGTGACGGCCTTCTATTGCGACGTGCTCGGCTTCCGCGTCTCGGACTGGATGTCGGATTTCTTCTCGTTCCTGCGCTGCGGCGTCGACCACCACACGATCAACCTGATGGAGACCGGCTCGAACCGGCACTTCCACACCGCGTTCGAGCTGCGCGACTGGGGCCATCTGGAGACGGCCTGCGATTTCCTCAGCCTCAACGGCTACAGGATGCTGTGGGGTCCCGGCCGGCACGGCATCGGCCACAATCTCTTCGCCTATCACCGCAGCCCGAACGGCATGATCACCGAGCTGTTCGCCGAGCTCGACCAGATGAAGGACGAGGAGCTCGGCTATTTCGATCCGCGACCGTGGCACCGCGACAATCCGCAGAAGCCGAAGGTGTGGCCGAAGGATCCGTCCGCCTCCAACCTCTGGGGGCCGATGCCGCCGGAAGAGATGATGAAGTAGCCGCGGCTCGAACGCGCCTAAAGACAAATGGCCGGGCGAGGCCCGGCCATTTGTTATTTAAGAGCGGCCGGTCTCTCACGAGGCCGACCGCTGTGTTGTTTACTGCCCCGCCTTGGCGAAGGGATAGGCGAGGTTGCCGGTCTTGTTCGCCGCCGGCCACACCACCACCCACTTCTTCAGGTCGTTCAGCTCGCCGAGATCGTGGCCTTTGATGCCCTGCCATTGCGTCACGATCATGCGCGGCTTGGCCCATTCGCCGTCCTTGCCGAACTTGATGTCGCCGACCACCGTCTTCAGCGTGTGGGTGCGGATGTACTCGGCGAGCTTGGCGTGGTCGAGGCTCTTGGTGGCTTCGACCGCCTGCGCCAGCACCTGTCCGGCCGCGTAGCCGTAAGGCGCGAAATTGTAGCCGAACGGATCGATGCCCTTGCCCTTGGCCTGCTCGTGGTACTTCGTCAGCACCTCCTTGACGCCGGGGAAGTTGAAGGTCGGGATCGGCACATAGACTTCGGCATTGTTGACGTAGCCGTTCATCTCCGGGCCCATCTTGATCTTCAGCGGCGTGGCCAGAAGCCCGATCATCGTGCCGCCCATCATCTTCGGGCTTAAGCCCGCCTCATGCGCGGCGCGCACGAAGGCGACGGTGTCCGGCGGATAGGCGGCGACGAACACGATGTCCGGATTGGCCGCCTTGATCGCGCGTACGACCGGCGCGAGATCGGCGGTCGACGGCGGATAGCGCTCGTCGTAGACGATCTTGAGGCCGGCCGCCTTGGCGTTCTCGCGCGCGCCGTCGGTCGAGTTCTTGCCGAACTCGGCGTCGTTGCCGACGATGGCGACCGTTTTCGGCTTCGGGTTCTGCTCCATCGCCACCGCGAAGAAGCCGCGCGAGAATTCCCGCTTCGGATCGGTGCCGAGCGGGATCATCGAGAAGTAGTTCTTGTAGTGGATGCCGCTGTTGGCGGCGGTGCCGAGCATGCCGATCGTGGTCAGGTTGCGCTGCGCCAGCAGCGGCAGCGCGGCGCTGATCTGGTTGGTGCCGTAGGGCCCGAGCAGCAGGTCGACCTTGTCGACGTTCAGGAGCTTGCTGTAGATCGTCACCTCGTTGGAGGGATTGGTCTGGTCGTCGTAATAGACGAGCGCGACCGGACGCCCGAGCAGGCCGCCCTTGGCATTGACGTCGTCGCGCCAGATTTGCAGCGACAGCAGAAGCTGGCCGCCGTTCGGCGCATTGGCGCCGGTGAGGCCGAGGCTCAAACCGACCTTGATCGGATCGGCGGCGTCCGCGCGCTGCGGGGCGAGACCGAAGACAGAGGCCGCGGCAATGGCGATGAGGCCCGCTGCTACGCGCCGGGTCGTCCTCGCGCTGAAATAGGCTGGCATGGTCGTTCCTCCCGTTTCATTTTTTAGTGCGCTTTTTTCTTGAGTTTCGGCACGTGCTGCAGCGCCGTCAGCACATGCTCCGCCGTTGTCCGGTAATGCCGTTCGAGGGCGGCCACGGCCGCCTTGGTGTTGCGGGCGAGCGTCGCCTCGTAGATCTCCTGATGCTCGGCGGCGACGTCGCGCTTGAGCTTGCCTTCCGGCACGATCTTGGCGCGCACGGCGCGATGCCGCTCCGCCTGATCGAACAGTTGCGAGGCGAGTTCGATCTGCCAGCGCGAGCCGCAGGCGGCGATCAGCGCGGTATGGAACTGGCGGTGGAAGTTGACCCACGGCTCCATTGCCGGCCCCGGGCCCAGCGGGAAGGGGCCGTGCGACAGCGTGTGATAACTGGCGACGATTTCGCGCTCCCAGGCGACATCGCCGTCGCGGATCGAGCGGGCGAGCGCGTGCTTCTCGATCACCAGCCGCGTCTCGGTGACATCCATGACATCGTCCGGCGTCAGCGGCGCGACGCGGAAGCCGCGCTGGCCGATCGCGGTGACCAGCCGTTCCGCCACCAGCCGCGACAGGGCCTCGCGCAGCGGGCTGATGCCGACGGCGTAGGCGGCGCGCAGTTCGTCGGAGCGCAGCGGCGTGTCGGGCGGCAGGCGGCCCCAGATGATGTCCTGGCGCAGCCGCTGATACGTCGCCTCCGTCACCGTGCGCGGCGCGCCGGCGGCGGGAACCTCGTTGCGGGCCGTCACGGAACGCTTCATCGGACGTCCGTACCCTTCGGGAGCGACCCCGTATGGTACCGCAAACTTTGGAAATCGGAATAGGGTTTCCAAAAAACGTCCCGGTGAGGGGGTGGCCTTCCTGCCGCAGCGCGTCGACAATCGCCCGGCGGTCACGCCTTTGTTGCTTGTTTCAGGTACCGGCGTGCACAATGCTGCCCGTCCCGATTGTGAAGGCCACAGTGAACCTTATGTCCCAGTCCTCCGACGCTCCGCGCCGCCGTTTCCCCTCCTTCAGCCGCCGCTCCATGCTCGTCGCCGCGCTGCCTCTTCTGCTGGCCGCCTGCGGCAAGCAGAACGGCTTCGAGATGTTTTCAGGCGGCAATTACGGCGCCGTCGACGACGGCGGCTTCACGATCCCCGCCGTCGATACCACGGTCGATCCGGACCTCAGGCGGCAGGAGGTTGCCTGGCGCGGCAAGGAGAAGGCGGGCAGCATCGTCGTCAACGTGCCCGAGCGGAAGCTCTACCTGATCCAGGGCGATGGCCGGGCGATGCGCTACTCGGTCGGCGTCGGCCGCTCCGAGGCGCTGAACTTCCGCGGCAGCGCCATCATCGGCCGCAAGGAGAAATGGCCGCACTGGACGCCGACCGCGACCATGATCGCGGCGATGCCGCGCTATCGCGCCTATGCCGGCGGCATGAAGGGCGGCATCGACAATCCGCTCGGCGCCCGCGCGCTCTATCTCTACCGCGACGGCCACGACACCTATTTCCGCCTGCACGGCACCAACGAGCCGGACAGCATCGGCCACGCCGTGTCGTCGGGCTGCATCCGCCTGCTCAACCAGGACATCATCGATCTCTACAATCGCGTCCCGGTCGGCACGCACGTGACGGTGGTGCAGGGCTGAACGTAGAGGGCGATCGGCGGCGACAAGAACAGAAGCCGCAGCCTTTCTCCGCCTCATCCTGAAGAGCCGCGCGTCGCTCAGTAACTGTCATGGCCGGGCTTGTCCCGGCCATCCCGCTTAGGCGAGCACAGCCTTCCTAAGCGAGGTCGCCGGGACAGGCCCGGCGACGACAATGCAAATCACTTCTCGACGAAGGCCTTCTCGATCACGTACTGGCCGGGGGCATTGCTGTTGCCCTCGGCGAAGCCCATGTCGCGCACGATTGTCGCGAGGTCCTTCAGCATGGCCGGGCTGCCGCACATCATCATGCGGTCGTGCGCCGGATCGAGCGTGTCGAGGCCGGTCTCCTCGAACAGCCGGTTGGTGGCAATGAGCTCGGTCAGCCGGCCGGAATTGCGGAACGGCTCGCGCGTGACGGTCGGGTGGTAGACGAGCTTCTCGGCGACGAGCTCGCCGAGGAATTCGTGCTCGGGCAGGTCCTGCGTGATCAGCCGCTCATAGGCGAGCTCGGCCACCGTGCGGCAGCCGTGCACCAGCACGACCTTGTCGTAGCGCTCGTAGGTCTCCGGGTCCTTGATGATGGACAGGAACGGGGCCAGTCCGGTGCCTGTCGCCATCAGGTAGAGATTGCGCCCGGGCATCAGGTTGCCGAGCACGAGCGTGCCGGTCGGCTTGCCGTTGAGCAGGATGCGGTCGCCGACCTTGAGATGCTGCAGCCGCGAGGTGAGGGGGCCGTCCGGCACCTTGATCGAGAAGAACTCGAGATGCTCCTCGTGATTGGCGCTGGCCAGGCTGTAGGCGCGCAACAGCGGCCGCCCGTCGACCTCCAGGCCGATCATGGCGAACTGGCCGCTCTGGAAGCGGAAGCCGGGATTGCGGGTGGTGGTGAAGCTGAACAGGCTGTCGGTCCAGTGGCGGACGCTTCTGACCTCTTCCTGACTGATCGTGCTCATCGCTCTCCCGTGATCTCGCCCGAAGATCCTTGCAAGTTCCTGATGGTGTTGCCGGTTTCGGCTGGATATAGCCCCGGACCACAATTGTTCAACACCGACCTTGGTTGCACTGCAGCGGCCGCTTCGGTGCGGTGTCGGCTACGGTTCCGGACGGCTTAGCCTGCCTAGCTCCCTCGTCCTGAGGCGCCCGTCCGCTGAAAGCGCACGGGCCTCGAAGGACCTCGGAGTCACAGATCCTTCGTGGCTCGCTGCGCTCGCACCTCCAGGCCGACGGGAGATATGTAATAATTCGTGATCTAGGACTGTTGACATTCCTATATTGATAGACTTATATGCCTGCCATCCCGTCCCGTTACCGAGGGGCGTCTGATCAAGCGTCTCCAGACGCGGGGCGGGGAGCGGTGGCCGGGGTGGGAGCGTCGGAGATGCG
>NZ_DASZBV010000017.1:0-214765 GCF_035943735.1 Pseudolabrys sp. | reverse complement strand
GACATGCTGGCGTAACCGCCTGATCTGTCACAATTCCCCGACGCATTAAGGTTACGCGGTCAGGTTACCGGCCGTCGGCGCTCGTCACGCCCCCCTCGCCCCGATAAATGCTCAGCGTTGCGCGTGGATTGCCACGCCACCCGAAGGAGCCGTTTCCGCGGCCGCAAGCCGCTCCAGAGCTGCGAGGTTGAATTGATAAAATCCGCATCCGTTTTCATCACGGCGATCTTTGTCTGCCTGATCACAACGCCAGGCAATGCCACGCCCCGCTCCGCACATCACCATCGCGGCGCCACAACGCATAATCCGATCGTCTGCGACCTGCGCGGCTGTTCCGACCGCGCCGCCGCCGCGCCGCGGCATCAAGCCGCCGCACACGATGCGTACGCCGCGGTGAGCCCGGTCGATGCCAACGGCAACACGGTTGTCGTCGGCGGCCGGCCCGCCGGCTGCCCTTACGAATTCTGCGGCTGCGAGGCCTCGCGCTACGTGTTCGGCGAGATCCGCCGCGAGCTCAATCTCGCCTCCGCCTGGGCGAAGAAGTTTCCGCGGACCCAGCCGGCCGCCGGCATGGCGGCGGTACGCAATCATCACGTGATGATCCTCATGAGCCACGTCGACGGCAAGGACTGGCGCGGGCACGACGGCAACTCCGGCAATCACCTGACCCGTGAGCACGTCCGTTCGATCGCGGGCTACGTCATCGTCGATCCGCATGGGTCGCGCTCCGCAAGCGCGGACTGAAACCGCGGCACGGCCGGGAAGGCCGCGCCGCGGTCTGAAGATACGTCGTTACGACGCCGCGAACTTCAACACCTTGATGGCGTCGAAGTCCTGCACGCCGCCGCCGACGCGCTTGGTCGTGTAGAACAGCACATACGGCTTCGCCGTATAGGGATCGCGCAGCACCGAGACGCCGGCGCGGTCGACCACCAGGTAGCCGCGGTTGAAGTCGCCGAAGGCGATCGACAGCGAATTGGCGGCGATATCGGGCATGTCCTCGGCCTCGATCACCGGGAAGGTCATCAGCGAGGCCTTGCCGCCCGCCACCGCCGGCGGCTGCCACAGATAATGCCCGGTCGAGTCCTTGAACTTGCGCACGGCGGCCTGCGTCCTGCGGTTCATGACGAAGACGCCGTTCTGCCGGTAGCCAGCCTTCACCGCGTAGACGAGATCGACCAGCTCGTCGGACGGACTGGTCGCGGCGAAGGCGCCGGCCGCGCCCGAGGCAACGTAGCCGATGTTGCCCCAGCTCCACGCGCCGTTGTCGACGGTCGTGTACGACAGGAAGCCCTTCGGCTTGTTGTTGCCGTCGCCGGCGACGAAGGCCGCGCCCTCCTGCTGCGCGAAAACCTGCTCGACCTCCTGCGCGATCCACTGGTCGATGTTGACCGCCGAATCCTCGAGCAAGGTCGCCGTCGCTGCCGGTTGGGCGTAGAGCTCCATCGCCGGATAGACGAGTTCGTCGAGCACGGGCGAGGCCGTCTGCGTGCGCGCGTCGGTTTCGCCGACCCAGCCGACCGCCGGCCCGGTGGTCATGAACGGCTTCTTGTAGATGTTGCTCGAGATCGTGCGCTGCCCGGCGATGTTGCGGATCGGCGAGATCGCCATCAGCCGCTCGCCGATCGTCGCCTCGATCTCCGGCGGCACCAGATAGCCGCCGTCCGGATTGGAGCCGAACGACATCGCCTTGACTTCCAGCGCGCGCAGATTGCCGCTCTCGCCGGTGCGCACATAGGCCTCGAACGCCGCCTTGTGCTCCGGCGCACCGCTCCTGACACGTTCGTTGCCGAGCGCCGGCCGCGCCGCCTTCAGCGTGATCTCGTCGAGCCGCCGCGCCTGGGCGTCGACGGCGTCGCCGATGCGCGCCAACTTCTGCTCAAGCACGACGTCGCCGTCGCGCCTGGCCAGCCGTTCGTCGTTGGTCTCCTTGAACGCCTCGAAGGCGCGCATCATGTCGCCGTGCGTCACCACGGCGTCGTGCGGAATGCCGGCCTTCGTTTCGAGGCCGGTACCGGTGTCGATATCCATTCGGGTTCTCCTTGTGCGATGGATCTTGCAATTTCAGGTCGGCCGCGCCGGCTGTGTCGCATGGCGAAAACAGCAATCCGGCGGCCAGCTCAGAATCCCCCTCCCCAGCCGGCCCGCGAACTGGCAAGCTTGCCGGCAACAAAAAGAACGACATCTCAGGGAGGGGACGATGACACTCAAATGGATGGCGGCAGCTTTTGTGCTGCTCGCCGGTGTGACGACGTCACAGGCAGACGACTATCCGACGCGCTCGGTCACGGTGATCGTGCCGTTCGCGGCCGGCGGCCCGGCGGACATTTCCGGCCGCATCGTGGCGGACATCTTCTCGCGCCATCTCGGCCAGTCCTTCGTGGTCGAGAATGTCGGCGGCGCCGGCGGCACGGTGGGCTCGCTGCGCGCCGCGCGCGCCAGGGCGGACGGCTACACTTTGATCTCCGGTCACATGGGCACGCACGCGGCGGCGCCGATGTTCTATCCGAACCTCGGCTACGATCCGGAGAAGGACTTCGAGCCGGTCGGCGTCATCGCCGTGCAGCCGGAGCTGCTGGCCGTGCGCAAGGACTTCCCGGCGAACAACCTCAAGGAGTTCGCCGCCTACGCCAAGGCGCACGAGAAGACATTGAACATGGGCCACGCCGGCGTCGGCTCGGTCTCCTATCTCGGCTGCCTGTTGCTCAATTCCGCGATCGGCATCCATCCGACCCTGGTGCCTTTCACCGGCACGGCGCCGGTGATGAACGCCATCCTCGCCGGCAACGTCGATTACGACTGCGACCCGATCCTCGGGCCGCTGCCGCACATCCGCGCCGGTACCGTGAAAGCGCTGGCCATCGCAGCCAAGAAGCGCAGCCCGCTGCTGCCGGACGTGCCCACTTCATATGAGCAAGGCATGCCCGAGTTCGACTGCGCGCCGTTCTACGCGGTGTTCGCGCCGAAGGGCACGCCGAAGGCGGTGATCGACAGACTCGCCGCTGCGCTCAACAAGGGGCTCGACGAGCCGGCGGTCAAGAAACGCCTGAACGATCTCGGCGCCGTCATCCCCGAGCCGGACGAGCGCGGCCCGAAGGCGCTCGCCGCGCTGGTGCACAAGGAGATCGCACGGCTGAAGCCGATCGTCGCGGCGGCACGGGCGAAGCAGTGATGTGAGATGGCGCCGTTCCGTCTGAGCGGCGCCAACAAATCGTTATGGCCGAGCACAACACGTCGAAGACGGGCGTGAACGCCCTTATGTCCCGGCCATCTCGATTCATGGGGCGCGGACTGTTGACGTACTACGTCGGCTTGCGGTCGCCGCGCTGAAGCGCGCGAAGGGTTCCCATCGCGTAGGCCGATTGTGGGTACACCTTCGCGTCGGAAAGCTCCTGCAACGTCTGCCGCGAAGCCACCGGCGCCAGGCCCAAAGTAAATTCGGCCGCCATCAACCGTACCTGCCGATTGGGATGGACCAGAAGCGGCACTAGGGCGCTGCGCTGGTCACCGGGTCTCGACTTAAGTTCGTCTGCGACGGCGAGCATCTGATCGACCAGGGAATTATACTTTGTAATATTACCGAACAGCGCGGCGTCGTACTGGCGCGATGTAATCTCTGTAAATTGATTCACCAATTCGACGACGGGCATATCTTTCAGGAGTTGGGGGCTCACGGCTTCGGTACTCCGACAATCTTAAGCGCCTCTAGACCCACCGACCGCTTGACCGCCCAGTTTCTGCCTTCCAGATAGTCTCGAGGCGTTTGCCAGCCGAATTCCGGACTCCGTGTTTGATACCACTGATTGATCTCCCAGTGCTTCATCCTTGGAATGACAACCAGATTGTCGAGACTGTCTATTGCTTCGCGAGGGTACCCCTCATCTTCCGCCTGACCTTGCTCGACGATGTGATGTATATCATATCCCGGCCCCGGCGTCGCCGATTGCAACTCGTCCAATGAGCGTGGCGGATCGCTGTACGACTGCATGCCGGCAGCGTAATAAGCCATCCACGGGTACAGTTTCGCGACTTCGACGGCGGCAATTCCTTGTTCAGCGGCCGTGCGTGCGGTGGCTTTCAACCATCCGACCCGTTCACTGGATGTCTTCGGTCGCTCCTTCGGCACCTCCGGCGGGTCGTTCGTCGGGGCGTCGCCCGCCAGACGCACGCGCCGCTGCGCAACCGGATTGCCGTTGGCGTCCGTCTCCGTCCACTGCCCGCCGTCCGGATTGCCGCGCGGTACGCGCGGTTGGTCGGGGTTGTATTTCAGGGCCCGCATGTGCCGGTGCATGGCAAGCTCGAAGCGCGTTACCGCGGCGAGCCACCTCAGGCGCAGCAAGCCGCCCGTGACCGCGCGCAGCGCCAGCGCGCGTTGCAGCTCGAAATCTTCGGCCAGCATCGCGTCACAGCCCCGCCCGCCAGGCGCGGATGCGCCCCGCCCTGCGCGCCTGCGGCGCCAGGAGGCGCGGACGCCGCCGTGCCGGTGCGTCCGCGGCACCGCCGGCGCCCGCCACCTCCGCCCACGCCCGCTCGGCGCGCGCCCGCGCGGACGAGCGAGGCCGAGGGGACTCCCCTTTCACCGCGGTGACGCGCGCACCCGCGAGCAGCGGGAAGGTGACGATCGAGATTTCCCAGAGATCCACCGCGACAAGGCTGCGCACGCGCGTCTTCGAATCGATGCGCGCACGCGCCGCGCGAAAGCCGATCGACAGGCCGTCGATGGCGCCGGCACGCAGCAGCGACAGCAATTCTCGCGCCCGCGCCACCTCGGGGATGAGGCGGCCGCGCGCATAGAGGCCGTGGCTGTCCTCGCGAAGCTCGAGCCAGATGCCGATGGGCTCAGCCGGATCGTGCTGGAACAGCATCGGCACGCGGCGCGGACCGCGCACGGCAAGCGAGTCGCGGAAGGCGCCTTTGAGCACCATGTCGCGTGCGGCGTCGATTTGGCCGAACAGGCTGGCATAGCCCTCGACGGTGCCGTCGGCGGCGATGCGCGTCTTCGGCGCGAACACGTCGGCAAGCGTAGGATCGGTGAGCGGAGCGAGCATGGCATGTCCTTCACCTCTCCCCGCTTGCGGGGAGAGGTCGACATCCGAGCGAAAGCGAGGATGACGGGTGAGGGGGCGGTGAGGTCCGACGAGGCCCCTCACCCGGCTCGCAGCGAAGCTGCTCGCCACCCTCTCCCCGCGGTGCGGGGAGAGGGAAGAAAGCGTCAGCGCTTGCGCCCGCGCTCTTTCAATTTCGTCTTGAGCGCGCGCGGCGGCGGCGCACTCCGGCGGCGGGCGGCGCGGTCGAGGTGATCGAGGAACTCACGGAACACGTCGAGATGCGTGTCGCGGCGCGATTTGGTCTCGCCGCGCAGCGAGCGCAGCACGGTATGCAGCGTGTCCATCATTTGCCTCCGAACAGGTCGTTGAAGCGCGCCAGCTCGCGCACGAAATCGTCGAAGCGGCGGCTGGCGGCGGCCAATTCGCGCAGCGCGAACCAGGCAAGGCCCGTCGCCGACAGCGCCCACAAGAGCAGCGCCAGATGCGCGAGATCGCCACGCTCGGCGAAGGTGGCGATCACGTCGTTCATGAATTGGAACTCGAATAACGCCGTTAAGCGTTTCTAAAGCGCACCGGAGGAGACTCGCCCCCATGGCTGCGCTCGTCGCCCTCGCCCTGCTGGCGATCGTTCTCGCCGGCTATCATTATGCCGCGGCGCTGGCCGCCCTGCCGCAGGCGGCGCGGCCGGCCGCGCGCAGCGTCGTCAACGCCCTCGCCTGGACCGCGGCGCTGCCGCCCGCCGCGCGCCGGCACTACGTCCTGCACCTGATCTGGGGCAACGCGGCATTCCTGATGCTCGCCGTCGCGCTCACCCGCGACGGCCCGGTCTGGGGCGCGCTCATTGCGCTCGTCCTGACGATCGCCGCCGCGGTGGTCGCGCTGCACCTGTGGCAGAAGACGCGCCGCCTCTCCTCCTGAGCGCTCCATAAAAAATGACGCCCGCCGGCGGCCTCAGCCGCGCAACGGACGTCATCCATCGGACGCCGGGCGCAAAGCCCGGCGCAATAACTGGACTTACTTGCTCATACCGCCGGAGCCGGTCGCCGCGCCCTTGTTGGCGATCGCTTCCGCCATCTGCAGATGCTTGCGCAAGGTCGGGATCGTCTGCTCGGCGAGCGAGGCGAGCGGCCCCTTCGCCTTGGCCTCGCGGTCGTACTTGGCGATGTCCTGCTTGTGGTCGCTGACCATCGCCCGCGCGAAGGCCGTGTCGAAACGCGCGCCGTGCTCCCGGCTCAGCCGCTCGTACAGTGTCTTCTGTTTGGCGTTAGGCTGCTTCGGCGGCGTCACGCCCATCTGCTCCGCCATCTGCACCACCTGCTGCAGATGCTGGCTGTGATCCTGCTCGAGCGTCTGGCCGAATTGCTTGACGTCGTCGGCCGCGCCGTTCTTCTGCGCGAGCTTGCCCATCTCCACTTCGGACCGATCGCCTTCGATCGCCTCGTCGAGGAACTTCTTTTGCGCCCTGGTCGCCTTCGCCGTCTTGGCGCCGGCCATCGCGCCGCCGTTCATGGCGCCGCCGGACGATGACGGGCTCATCTTGGACGGCTGCGACGTGGAATTCGGCGACATCGTGTTCGGCGCCGTCGAGGTCTGCGCCTGCGCGGCGGTGACGCCGAGCACCATGGCCGCGGTCAGACCGACGGCAAGCATCGTTTTCCTGCTCATAGTTCCTCCTGTGTTTGGTATTTGCGAGCCGGGCACACGCGGGGCTCACACCAGAAACGACAGGCGGAACGACTCGTTCCGTCGGCTATTGCGGCGACACGGTATCGCCGCCATCGAGCGCGCCGTAGCCGGTCGCCGCGCGCTTTTCGTTGACAGTGAGGAACGGCGCCTTGCTGACGCGGTCCCACAATGCGGCGCGATCGGGGCTCAAGGCCTCGATCCTGTCGATATCCGGCGCCAGCGTCAGATCCACACCGAAGCTCGGTGAAAGCCACTGCGTCAGCGCGCCGGCGATGCGGTTCGCCAAGGGCAGCACCGTCTGCCGCCAGAACACGCGATTGGCTTCCTGGTAATTGGAATAGGTGTTGTCGCCGGGGATCGCCAGCAGCATCGGCGGCACGCCGAAGGCCAGAGCGATCTCGCGCGCGGCGGCGTGCTTGGCCTCGAGGAAGTCCATGTCCTTCGGCGACAGCGCCATCTGCTTCCAGTCGAGCCCGCCTTCCAGCACCAGAGGCCGCCCTGCATTGGCCGTGCCCTGATATTGCCGCTCCAACTCGCTCTTGAGCCGTTCGAACTGCGGCTCCGACAAAGGCGCGCCGTCGGCGCCGTCATAGACCAGCGCGCCGGACGGCCGCGCCGCGTTGTCGAGCAGCGCCTTGTTCCAGCGCGCCGCGGCATTGTGCAGATCGACGGCGCTCGCCGCCGCCTCGAGCGGCGAGAAGCCGTAATAGTCGTCGAGCGGATTGAACAAAGTGAGCTGCAGGATCGGCGGCTGCGCCGCCGTCTGGTCGAAGCGCACGGTCTGGCCGCACACCGTGTAGTCGTAGGCTTGCGGCCAGCCGTCCGGCCCCGGCACCACCTTCATGCGGTCCGGCCGCAGCGCGTAGAGCTCGCGCACCGACGTCGCCTCGCCGGTCAAGCCGACCGCCTCGATATAGACGTTGCCGGACAGCAGCAGATACGACGCGACGCTCTCGAGGAACGAGGCGCCGTCCTGGCGCGGGTTCGGCCGGCGCACGAGATCGAGCAGCGGATGCGTGTCGTGCTCGATCGCGCCCTCGTAGAGCAGCAAGGTGAGGCCGCCGATACTCTCGGCGATCAGCCGCACCGCGCGATGCACGATGGCATTCTTCGTGTAGCCCTCGCGCGCCAGCGCCGCATAGTCGCGCGGCGTCCAGCGCGCGCGGCCGCCGCCTTCGACCGCGATGACGCGCGCCGTGCGCGACGCCTTGCGCTCGGGGGGAAGGAGTTTTCTCAGAAGATCGAACATGCTCTATCCTCGTGCCCAGGCATCGACCCAGCCTCTCACGTCACCCTGAGGAGCGAGGCGGCGTAGCCGCCGAGCCTCGAAGGGTCTCTGGCTCTCGAATCGCATATTGAGGACTCACAGGTCCTTCGAGGCCGCGCTTTCGCGCGGGCACCTCAGGACGACGGTGAAATGCTAGCGTTGCGCAGCACCTGGGACACGAGACACTCAGAGATACTTCGCGTCGTCGCCTTGAAGCAGATCGCGCAATGCCGGCACGACGGGGAATCCGTAACCGTTCCCTGGCGCATCCCACCACAAATCACCCGACTTATGGTAACTGCTCGAATAGATTTCTGCGCCGATCATGCCGAGGGCAATGATAATCGCTTGCATCGAATCAACTCCATAACCTGCAAGCGAATGGTGCCCTTCCGGCCAGCCAATTTCGTACCGGCATCGCCAGACGCCCGGCTTCTCGCACTCGGGCGCATAAATCCTGATCGGAATATCAATTGTACCGCTGCGACCACGTAGTGTTAGCGTACGCTTTGCTATCTCCATGGGCTCCTCAGAAGTTCAGCGGAGGTATTGGCCTTCCGTTCTGACAGTTCGATAAGCGCAAATACGCTTGTTCATAGCAAGTCCGCATCCGAACGCTTCTGCAAATGAACAGGTCCTGCCTATGCATCATTTCACAATCCAAGGCGATCTGGCGCGGAATCCTGGCCACTGGGCCGACTTACAGACGTTGACGGCCTCGTTCCCGCACCGACTCCATCCGAACCGTTGGTCCAACGCCCTCCCTCCGAAACACCCGCCGGCACCCGCGGCTGTTCCGGACTAAACTTCCGCTCAACCCGCTCGAATTCCGTATAAAGCGGATCACTCTCGCAGCCCGGCTTCCAGTAGCGGCGCTAGTCCGGACGCATCCAGCGCCACAGCTCATAGTCCCGCGCTTCCTGTCTGGTCTGCGCCATCTACAAACTCCTCACCCGCGGCTCCGCTCGCATCCCGAACGTCAGCGCCGTGAGCGCCCAGACCAGCGCGTCCAAACGGTCGGGCGAGCGGCCCGACGACAGCCCATCGAGGCCGAAGTCGCACATCTCGTCCTCCAGCGCCGCGAACGCCCCGGCGTGGCGCACCCGCCCCTGCTCGTACAATTGCGCCACCGGCTCGGCGCGCACGTATTTGCCGCGCGTCGCATGCACCGTCGTCACCGGCACGCTGGCGTCCGCCGCGCGGATCACCGCGCGCACCATGTCGCCGCCGAAATTCGCCTCGGCCACCAGCACGTCGGCCCTGAGCCTGCGCCACAGTGCGATGGCGCGCGTCGCCCACACCTGCGGCGTGAGCCCCGCAGCGCTCTCGTCGGCCAGCACATAGAGCGTGCCGTCCGCCGCCTTGCCGGCGGCGACCAGGCCGCAGGCGTCGGAGCCCGCGCGCGCCGAGCCGGGCGGATCGACCGCCACCACGATGCGCACGAGCGGCGGCGCCGCCGTCACGCGGCACTGCGCCAGCGCCGCGCGCGACCACAGCGCGTCCGAGCGCTGCTCGACGATCTCGCCGTCGATCTCCTGCCGTCCCAATTCCGTGCCGCGATAGCGCGCCAGCACCGTCTCGAGAAACGTCGGCGCCAGGTTGAAGGCATTGGCGCGCGTGCCGGCATGCGTCACCGCCGTGCGCGGATCGCCGATCAGTTGCTTCAGTAAAGGGATCGGCCGCGGCGTGGTCGTGATGACCTGCCGCGGCCGGTCGCCAAGGCGCAGCCCGAATTGCAGCATGTTGAAGGTTGCTTCGGCATGACGCCACTTGGCGAGTTCGTCGAGCCAGGCGGCGGAGAACTGCGGCCCGCGCAGGCCTTCCGGATCCTCCGCCGAGAACAATTGTGCGACCGCGCCGTTCGGCCATTTCAATCGCTTGAGCGCGGGCAACCATTGCGGCCGCTCGTCGTCGCGGTGCACGGCGAGCAGGCCGGAAACGCCCTCGACCATCACGTCGCGCACGTCTTGTTTATTGTCGCCGATGAGGGCGATGCGCGCCTTCGCGTCTTCAAGCGCGACGCTGCGGACCCATTCGGCACCGGCGCGCGTCTTGCCCGCGCCGCGGCCGCCCAGGATCAGCCAGGTGCTCCAGGGCTCGCCGGAATTGGCAAATGCGGGTGCTAGCTGGTGATCCAGGCCGAGAACCGGGAAATCGGCGGCGAACCATTCACGCTCATTGCGCCGGCTCTCCTCCATGATCGCCGCCACGGCCTCCGCCTGCGCCTGCTCCGCTCCGGTGAGCTCTGACAATCCTTTCAATGCGAACCGCAAGCGCTTCGCGGAACTCGTCAATGCTGCGGGGTATGGGCTGGTCGTCGGCTTCATGTCGGGGCGCCGTGATGTCGGACGGCATCAACGCCGTCATTTCGCGCAGGGCACGAAACGTCGCGGCCAGCGCGCGGGCGGCGCTCTCGGTGCCCGCCTCGTCGCTCGGTCCGCACTTGTCCAGAATGCGGTTGACGGTATCGAGGCCGCGCGCGGCCGTGCGATGAAAGTGGGCGGCGAGCGCGACGCGCTCCTCATGCGTGGGCGGCGTCGGCGGCGCCTCGCCATCGATATTGGCGGGCGCGGGCGCGACGATGCTGCCGTCGGCCCGGCGCCTCAGCGCGGTGCGCGGCGTCCAGCCCCATTCGTAGATGCGGCGTTGCACCGTCCAGCGCGACACGCCCATCAAGGCGGCGATGTCCTCCAGCGGAGTCGCGGTCAGCTCGTACAGGCGCTTGCCTTCGGCGATGCGCTCCGGTGCGATCTTGATCGGCACGCCCATGATGTCCCCCCAAACGCAAAACGCGCCGGCTGCGAAGCCGGCGCGTCGGAAATTCGTAAGCCCGCCTCTGCGGCGTCAGCCGAAATAGACGAGATAGACGATGGCGAAAGCGACGATCACCGCGACGACGCCGATGCCCAGCACATAACGGACGCCCTGCCCGGTTTCGCCGGCGCGCGCTTCGGTCGGCGTTTCGACGATGCGATTGTTCTCGACGGTCGGCATGACGAGGCCCCTTCTTCCACGTGCCGCAGATGCGGCGAATGGTCGAAAGGGCAACGCCCGATGCGCCGCCGCTGTTCCGTGAAGCCTATGTTGAAGAGGGCGATCCGTCCGCCGCGTCCTGCCGATCGTCTCCGGCGCAGCTCTAGAGCGTGCCGAATATGTACCTGAGGAGCGTTACGCTGTCAATGCAGTCCTAGGACTTTTTTGGAAGAATTTTTGGACAACAGTCCTGTAGGTGGCCGCCGGCCGAAAAAGACCAGCCGCGTCCGGCGCTTAATGCACGTCGTCGGATTGGCAGGCGTGCGGGCCCTGGTCCCAGATCCAGCCGCAATGGGTGCAGCCGGAGACCGAAAGCGCCGCGACGACGAGGCTCAGAATCAGGAAAGCTGTCCGCATTTCCGTAGCTTAGCGATATAGCGGGCCTCAGGCGAGCGCAAAGCGCGGTTTTGACCGTGCGCAAGCCGCCTGCGGCCGCCATGCGCTAAAAATTTTTTATGGACTCCGCCCTCACCCCCGCACTGCGCCGCCGCCTCGGCCTGCCGCTGCTGTTCCTCTACGGCGTCGGCATCACCGTCGGCGCCGGCATCTATGTGCTGATCGGCGCCGTCGCCGGTCACGCCGGAACGGCCGCGCCGTGGGCCTTCGCGCTCGCCGCGGCGGCGATGGCGCTCACCGTCGGCTCCTATGCCGAACTTTCCACGCGCTTCCCGGTAAGCGCCGGCGAAGCCGCCTACGTGCGCGCCGCGCTCAATTCGCGCCTCGCCTCGACGGCGATCGGCCTTCTCACCATGGTCATCGGCATCGTCGCCTCGGCGACGGTGGCGCTCGGCAGCGCCGGCTATATCGGCCAGTTCGTCGCCTGGCCGACGCCGCTGATCGTCGCCGGCGTGCTGATCGGGCTCGGCCTTGTCGCCGCCTGGGGCATTCTCGAATCGGTGCTGCTCGCCAGCCTGTTCACGCTCATCGAGGTCGGCGGGCTCGTCTACATCATCGCCGCCGGCGTCGCGTCCGGTGTGTCGCTGGCGCCGGTGCTGGCGCCGCCGCCGCTCGAGGCGCACGCCCTCGCCGGCATCGGCTACGCGGCGCTGCTCGCCTTCTTCGCCTTCATCGGTTTCGAGGACCTCGCCAACGTCGTCGAGGAGGCGAAGGTGCCGCATCGCGACATCCCGCGCGCGATGGTGCTGACGTTGATCGTCACCACCGTTCTTTATCTCGCGGTGGCGGCGATCGCCGTCGCCGCCGTGCCGGCGGCCGACCTCGCCCGTTCGCCGGCGCCTTTGGCGCTGGTGTTGCGCACGCTGACCGGCGCCAGCCCGCTGGTGATCAGCGCCATCGCCATCGTCGCCACGCTCAACACCATCCTGGCGCAACTGACGATGGCCGCGCGCGTGATCTACGGCATGGCCCGCCAGGGCGACCTGCCGGCGCTCTTCGGCCACGTGCATCCGAAGACGGCGACGCCGCTCGTCGCCACCGGCTTCATCGTGGCGGCGACGCTCGCGCTGGCGCTGACGGTGCCGTTCGAGCGGCTGGCCGAAGGCACCTCGCTCGCGACGCTCGTCGTCTTCGCGACGGTCAATTTTTCGCTGTTGCGCCTGCGCGCCCGGAAGGCGGCTTCGCCGCACCCGCACGTGCGGGTGCCGCTCTGGGTGCCAGCGGCGGGGCTGGCGACGTGTCTGGCGATGCTCGCCGCGGCGTTGCTGGCGTGAGCGGCACGATCGCACGCGGCTTGAGATCGAAGCCGAGCACGAACACCGTGCGGCCGCGCCCGTCCGCCACGCTCATGCTCCAGTCGCTCAAATCCTGGATGTGCGGGTCACACATTGCGGCTTTGAGTTCGCGCACCTGACTGGTCGCATGCGCGCGGGCATCGCGCAGACCGGAAAGGTCGATGCCGCCGTCGTCGGTGAACTGACGTGACCCGTCGGAGAAGTGGAAAAAGAAACGCGGCACCGGATACCTTCGCTGGCGTGCGATCAATCGGCGTAGCAACGGCACGTGACGGGAGCGTGGCAAAAGCCCGACATTATCGCGCCTCCGTCATCAGGAGCGGCCGAGCGACGCTGTCGTGTCGCACCATCGCGATCTCGATGCGGTCGCCGCTCGCGATCTCCACCGATTGGAGACCAGCCCGGTTTCCGGAACGTAAACTTCGCCGACGCAATCGCCGGCTTCGATAAAGGACATACTCCTCCGCAAATTGCGCCGATCGCAGGTACCGCGGCACCACGCCGATAATTTTGGGCCTGCCGCGACCCGGCTATTTGGCCGGTTCGTTCGCGTCGAACCGCGCCCGCGCCGCTTCCATCGCCGTGCGGTTGGCGCGCGCCCAGGCGCTCAAGCCGTTGACGGGCTCGAGCAGCGAGCGGCCGAGCCGCGTCAGTTCGTAGTCGACGCGCGGCGGCACGGTCGGGAACACGGTGCGCGTGACGAGGCCGTCCCGTTCCAGCGCCCGCAAGGTCAGCGTCAGCATGCGCTGCGAGATCGAGCCGAGCGCCTTGCGCAATTCGTTGAAGCGCTTCGGCCCGCCGCCCAGGGCCGACACCACCAGCACGGTCCACTTGTCGCCGACCCGGGAGAGCACTGCGCTGATGGCGCGGCAGTCGCCGGGCTCATGCAGGTTACCCGGTAACAGACTTGTGCCTTCTTGCGTCTTTGGCATGGTCATTTATGTAGCCTTGGTATCAAAGCGTAACTCCTTACCACGGACAGATAGAGGCAGCCATGGCCAAACTCAAGCTCGGCGTGATCGTCGGTTCCAATCGCCGCGACTCCATCAATCGCAAGCTGGCGGAGGCGCTGGTGAAGCTCGGTGGCGGCGCCGTCGACGCCAACTTCATCCAGATCGACGACCTGCCGATGTACAACCAGGACAACGAGCAGCCGGTGCCGTCGGCCGTCGCGCGCTTCAAGAGCGAGGTCGAGGGCTCGGACGCGCTGCTGTTCGTCACCCCGGAGCACAGCCGCTCGATCCCGGCGGTGTTGAAGAACGCCATCGACTGGGGCGCGCGGCCGTGGGGCAAGACGTCGTGGCCGAACAAGCCGGCGGCGGTGATCGGCACGTCCGGCGGCGTCATCTCGACCGCGGTCGCGCAGCAGCATCTCAAAGCCGTGCTCGGCACTCAGGGCCTGCATGTGCTCGGCGGCGAGGCCTACATCCAGTTCAAGCCGGAGATGATCGACGGCGAAGCGAGCGTGCCGGACGAGACGGTGCGCGGCTTCCTCAAAGCCTTTGTCGATCGCTTCATCGACTTCGCCGGCCGGCTCGCGCCCGCGCGCAAGCAGGCGGCGGCGTAATTACCCTCCCCCTGGAGGGGGAGGATAAGCGTGGGCGCTGATGCGATAATCTGATCAAGAAAGGTGACTCCCCATGTCCATCCGACCCGTCAAACGCGTCGTGCAGTCGAAGCCGACCATCGAGGGCGCCGGCGTCAGATTGCGCCGCGCCTTCGGCTTCGGCGAGACCGGCGAAACCGATCCGTTCCTGCTGCTCGACGACTTCCGCAACGACCGGCCGAGCGACTATCTCGCCGGTTTCCCGTGGCATCCGCATCGCGGCATTGAGACGATAACCTATACGCTGGCCGGAACGGTCGAACACGGCGATTCGCTCGGCAATCGCGGCACTTTGCGCGCCGGCGACGTGCAGTGGATGACCGCCGGCCGCGGCATCATGCATCAGGAGATGCCGCAGGGCGACGCGCAGGGCCGCATGCACGGATTCCAATTGTGGGCCAACTTGCCCTCGTCGCTGAAGATGACGGCGCCGCGCTATCAGGACGTCGAGGCCGCCGCCATTCCGGAGGTCGTCGACGACGACGGCACGCGCGTGCGCGTCGTCTGCGGTGAGTTCTGGGGCAAAAAGGGTCCGGTCGACGGCGTTGCCGCCGATCCGCGCTATCTCGACGTCTTTGTGCCGGCCGGCAAGCGCAAGTCGCTGAAGGTCGAAGTGGAGCGGCATGCCTTCGCCTACGTGTTCGAAGGCGACGGCGCCTTCGCCTACGCCTCGAAGCCGATCGGCGTGCTGACCGAGAAGCAGGTGGACGGCGAGGAAATCCTCTTCCGCGAACCGGTCGGAGACCGCTCGCTCGTCTTGTTCGACCGCGGCGACGAGGTCACAGTACAGGCCGGCGAGCGCGGCATCCGCTTCCTTTTGGTTTCCGGCAAGCCGATCAGGGAGCCGGTCGCGTGGCACGGACCGATCGTGATGAACACACAGGCCGAGCTGCAGCAGGCCGTCACCGAGCTGCGCAACGGGACGTTCATCAAATAACAGAAGGTGGCCGCGCAGCCGCTTCGGACAGCGCGGCAGTCGTCGGTGCGGTGTCCTTCTCGAGCCGTCCGTCGCGCAACCGGAAAATGTGGTCGAAACGGTCGAGGATCATTTCGTCATGCGTGACAACGATGATCGCGGCCTGCTGGTCGACGGCGATCCTGCGCAGAAGATCCATCACGATTCGCGCCCTTACCGAATCCAGCGGCGCCGTCGGCTCGTCGGCCAGGATGATGCGCGGCTTGTTGGCGAGCGCGCGCGCGATCGCCACCCGCTGCGCTTCGCCGCCGGAAAGCTGGCGCGGCATCGCGTGCTTGCGGTGGCCGACTTCCAGATATTCGAGCAACTCCACCGCCCGCTTGCGCGACGTGGCGGACGAATAGCCGGCAAGGTCGAGCACGACCGCGACGTTGTCGGTGCCGTCGAGAAACGGCAGCAGGTTCGGGTACTGGAAGATGAAGCCGATCTTGTCGAGCCTGAGCCGCCGCAAGTCGGCCTTGAGCCAGCGGTCCTCGTAGACCAGCTCGCCGTCGAGCGTGACGCGGCCGCTGCTCGGCTCCAGGATGCAGGCGATGCAGTGCAGCAGCGTCGTCTTGCCCGAGCCGCTCGGACCCATCAGCCCGACCACCTGACCCGGAAAGACGTCCATATCGATGTCGCCCAGCGCGTCGACGCGCGCCGCGCCCTCGCCGAAGTGCTTGGACAAGTGCTCGACGCGCACGACCGGTTGTGATGTCACCTCGGCCATGCGCTACCCCGACGAGGCCAGCGCTTCGGCCGGGTCCACCTTCAGCGCGAGGCGGATGCCCATCGTGCTGGCGGCCAAACAGATGCCGATGGTGATGAAGAACACGATGGCGACGCTCTCGGGATCAAGCACCAGCCGCCGCGGGAAATAAGGCATGAAGACGAGCACGAGAGCGAGCCCGACGAGATAGCCGAAGATGCCCATCGACAGCGCCTGCTGCACGATGAGACCGATGATGGTGCGATCAGGCGCGCCGACGAACTTGAGCGTGGCGATCGAGCGCACCTTGTCCATGGTCAGCGTGTAGACGATCAGCGCGATGATCACCGCCGAGACGATCACCAAGAGCACCATGATCAGTCCCTGCTGCTTGCGCGCGCGCTCAATCACGAACTTGCTGAGCAGCGTCTCCTGCTGATCCTGCGTCAGCGCCGTAAGGTGCTTCCAGCGCGACAGCGCCGCGGCCACCTCGTCGACCTTCACGTTGGGCGTGACCTTGGCGATGATGGCGTTGACCTGGTCGTTGGTCTCGCCGACGCCGCCGCGCGCCTGCTCGCGCCGCGAGGCCGGCGGCGCCAGCTCGAACTGCAGCGTCTGCGCGTCGCGCAGGGTAATATAGCCGACCGGGTCGCCGGCCGAGGTGACCTCGTTCTGCATTAAACCGACCACCGTAAACCGGTGCCCGCGCGTGCCGAGCGGCACCTCTTGCCCGAGTTTCAGCCCGGTCGACCGGTCGGCGATCATTTCGTAGTGACCGCGCAGGATCTCGCGCCCGGCGGCGAGGCGGCGCGGCCCACCCGGCCGCCCCGGCTCGTAGCCGATGAGATACATGCGCAGCGGATGGCCGTTCACATCGGTCTGCACCGACTGATAGGTGACCGAGCCCGCGCGCGCGACGCCGTAAACGCGGCTGACCAGTTCGCGCGTATCGCCCGGGATGCGCGAGGCTTCCGCGAAGGGCCCGTTGGTGCCGGCTTCGACCACCCACAGATCGGCGTTGGCCGCGCGCGCCTGTTTGAGCGCATCGTCGATCAGCCCGCCATAGACGCCGGTGATCATGATGACGATGCCGAGCAAGAGGCTCAGCCCGAAATTGGTCAGCACGAAACGTAAGAGATTGTGCTTGATGTCGCGATAGGCGAGATTCATTTGGCCGACCCATCCGCAATCTTGGCGGAGCGGCCGACCCGCATGCCACCGCCCCGCTCGGTGACGACGGAAGCACCCGCCGGCACACCACCGGTGATCTCGAAACGTCCATCGAGCAGCCGGTGCCCGAGTGTCACGACATGCTGTTGCAGGGCGCCGTTCTCGACCGTCCAGACCGTACCCTGGTTCCTGCCAAGCCCGATAATCGCCGCCTCCGGCACCAGCACGGCTTGCGGCAGACGCACTGTGGTGATGTAGACCTCGGCCTGTTCGCCCAGATTGAAGTTCGCCGGAATGGCGTCGAACGCAATTTCAACCCGGCGCTCTTCATTGACGCGGTCGCTCTCCGGCTCGATGCGCGCGACGCGACCGGTAACGCGCTGGCCGGCTCGCGAACGCAGCACGATCTCCGCCAACTCGCCGACCTTGATCTCGCCGGCCTTGCTCTCGTCGATGAAGGCCAGCACCCACACCGTCTTCGGATCGATCAGCGTAAACACTGGCTCGCCGGCGCCGAGCGCCGAACCGAGTTCCTTCAGCCGCGCCGTCACCATGGCATCGTAGGGCGCCGCCAGCGTGTGGAAATCGAGTGTGGCCGTTTCCTGCTGCCATTGTGCCTTGGCGTCACCGATCGCCGCGCGGGCTACCGCCACATCGCTGGTGGCGAGGCTCACGTCGGCGGCGGCGGCGTCCTGCGCGGTCCTGGCAGTCTCCGCGGTTTCCACCGAGGTGGTCGCGCTTTGCACCAGCTTCTGTCGGCGCTCGTTGATGGTCTTGGCATTGGCAAAGTTGGCCCCGGCCTTTTGCACGTTCGCCAAAGCGCGCTGGAGATTGGCTTCGGCTTGTTGGCTCGCCGCCTGGGCGCGTGCGACCCGCGCGCTCTGCTCCCGGTCATCGAGGTGCGCGAGCACTGCGCCCTTCGGCACCCGGTCGCCAACATCGGCGCCCAAGTCGACCAGCACGCCGGCGACCTTGAAGCCCACTTTCGAAGCGACCCGCGCCTCGACCGTTCCAAGCCCGAAGACCTGAACAGGAACATCACGAACGACTGGCGCGACCTTTACGGTTACGGGTCGCAGGAAGGCGCCCCACACACCCACCGCCAAAACCGCAATGACCGCGACGAGAGCCCCTGTGCCAATAAGACGTTTCAAGGTGCCCCCCTCGGACAGTCGATGTCTGGAATGCTTGATAATAGTCGCCGAGCGGCCGACCTTGACTTGCGTCAATAACGCGATCGCAGCGAATTTTATGACCTGCCAGCCCGATGGCGCCCGTCCGCCGACACCGATGGGTTCAGCCCGCGCTCGTGGTCTTCCTCGCGACGGGCCGCTCGATAGACCAGCAGCCAGGTTGAATTCCGCGGTCATCGCTCGACGGAACTCTTTAGCCTATCGTACGTTACGGGTAGTTGCGGCGAGCGGGATTGCGGGATGCGCCAAGGGCGCGGCGAGACAACTGAATCGTTGTCGGTGGCTCTTGCGCCATCGGGCGAAATGCGCGGCCGCATCGCCGTGTTCGACTGGGCGGCGACGCCGCTCGGCGTGCGAGGGGCGTGGCCGGCCAGCCTCAAACTGGTCGTCGATCTCATGCTCGCGTCGGGCTTTCCGATGGCCGTCCGCTGGGGTCCCGACTTCATCACGCTTTACAATGACGCGTATGCGCCAGTGCTCGGCGAGCGCCACCCGCGGGCGCTCGGGCGACCGGCGTGCGAGGTCTGGCCGGAACTATGGCACGACCTCGGCCCCCTCACTGAATCGATCCTGCGCGGCGAACGTCCCGGCTTCTTTGCCGAAGATCATCCCTGGCTGATCCAGCGCTACGGCGTTCCGGAAGAGGCCTATTTCACCATCAGCTACAGCCCCATCGCCGACGCGAGCGCCCCGGCCGGTGTCGGCGGGGTACTGGTCACCGTATTCGAAACCACGGTGCGGGTACGCAAGGAAGAAGTGCTGCGGCATCTCACCGACCGGCTCGAGAGCGAGGTCGCGCAGCGGACACGCGAGCGCGACCGCATCTGGCAGGTATCCCAGGACTTGCTCGGCGTCTCCACGTTCGAAGGCTACCTGCTCAGCGTCAATCCAGCTTGGACCGCGCTGCTCGGCTGGAGCGAAGCCGAACTCACCGCCATGCATATCAGCAAGCTGCGCCATCCCGACGATTCCGCCGCCGTCGAGGCCTGTCGCGCGCAACTTGCGGGCGGGCGGCAGACCGCGCGACTCGAGACCCGGCTCCGCCATCGTGACGGCTCATGGTGCTGGATCGACTGGACCATGACGGTCGACGACAAGCTCATTTATATCGCCGGCCGTCACCTCACGCAGGAGAAGGAGGCCCGCGAGGCCCTGCGCGCGAGCGAGCAGCAATTCCGCTCGCTGGTCGCCGGCGTCACCGACTACGCGATCTTCATGCTCGACCCGAACGGCATTGTTGCGAGCTGGAACACGGGCGCCGAGCGCATCAAGGGCTATCGCGCGTCGGAGATCATCGGTCGTCATTTCTCGCAGTTTTACACCGAGGAAGACCGCGCACTCAAAATCCCCGATCGCGCACTCGCCGTTGCCGCCGAGACAGGAAAATTCGAGGCTGAGGGCCGGCGCGTCCGCAAGGACGGTTCGATCTTCTGGGCGAACGTCGTCATCGACGCGATCCACGACGACGACGGCAAACTGGTCGGCTTCGCCAAGATCACCCGCGACGTCACCGAGCGGCGCGAGGCGCAGGCGGCGTTGGAACGCACGCAACAGCTGCTGGCGCAGGCGCAGAAGCTGGAGGCGCTCGGGCAGCTGACCGGCGGCGTGGCGCACGACTTCAACAATCTGCTGATGGTCGTCAGTGGCCAGGCGCAGACCCTGATGCGCCGCATCTCCGATCCCAAACATATCCGTGCACTCGAGGCCATCCAGGCGGCAGCCGCGCGCGGCGAGAACCTGACCCGGCAACTGCTCACCTTCGGACGCCGGCAACCGCTCAATCCGCGTAGCGTCAATCCAGCGGAGACGGTCGACGCCTTCCATGACGTGCTGGCGAGCTCGACGGGCGGCCACGTCGACCTGTGCGTCGACATGCCGTCCACCCTGTGGCCGATCGCGATCGACATCTCCGAGTTCGAGTTGGCGCTGGTCAATCTGGTGGTCAATGCGCGCGACGCCATGCCCAAGGGCGGCGTCGTCACCGTCTCAGGCGCCAACCGCACGCTGACCGGCACCGAAACGGCCGAGCGGCTCGCGGGCGATTACGTGGCCCTCACCGTCACCGACACCGGCACCGGCATCGCGCCGGAAATCCTGGGCAAGATCTTCGAACCCTTCTTCACCACCAAGGGGCCCACCAAGGGAACCGGCCTCGGTCTGTCACAGGCCTACGGTTTTGTGCAGCAGTCCGGCGGGTTACTGAGCGTGGCGAGCGAGGTCGGCCGTGGCACCACCGTGACGATGTATCTGCCGCGCACGACCGTACCGGTCGCGCCGTCGGTGCCGACGCCGAGCACGTCCGACCATCGCGGACACGGCGAGACGATCCTGTTGGTCGAAGACAATCCGGATGTGCAGACGGTGGCGATCACGCTGCTCGAGCAACTCAACTACCGCACCGTCGCCGTCGACACCGGACGCGACGCACTCGAACTGCTCTCTTCGGGCAGGCCGTTCGATCTCGTGTTCACCGACGTGATGCTGCCAGGCGATATCGACGGCCTACAACTCGCCGAGGCCGTGCGCCGTGATTATCCCGGCCTGCCGGTGCTGCTGACGAGCGGCTATGCGCGGGCGCTCACCCGCCAGCACGGTTTCCCGATCCTGCGCAAGCCGTATCAGCTCGCGGCGCTCGCCGAAGCGACGCGCGCGGCGCTCGCCCGCGACTGACGGTGTGCACTGCCCTCATGGCCGCTCCCGGCGATAGCGCATCGGCGACACGCCGGTGACACGGCGGAATGTCGCCGAGAACGAGCTGGATTCGGCGAAGCCGAGATTGCGCGCGATCGCCGTCACCGAATGTGCGCGCTCGTCGAGCAGCTCCTTGGCGCGCGCGATGCGCCGGCCGACATGGTAGCGATGCGGCGGCACGCCGAAGCTCTGCTTGAAGGCGCGCGCGAAATGAAACTGGCTCAAGCCCACGAGCTGCGCCAGCGCCGTCAACCGCAGCGGCTCGCCGAGGTGCGCGTCGATGTAGTTGCCCACCCGCTTTTGCTGCCAGCCGGTAAGACCGCCACGGCTGTTGCCGCGCGTGACAGAGATGACCTCTGTGTCCAATTCCCGCCATAGCGCGCCGCCGCGCTCGACGATTGTGGATGTTTCGATGGTGACGCGGACATCGTCCGCAGCGTGTCGAGGCAGCGAGCCGCCGAAAGAAAATTCAGTGCGTCGCATTCAAAGGTCCTGTGCTGGACCTCGCTTGAACCGTCGCCTCCCCGAATCCCGATCTGGTAATGCCGGGCTGCGCGAGATATCGCGCCGCCCGCGATGCCGTGCAATTCAACGAAGTGTGAAGGTGGCATGACACGCGTGCATGCGTGCCCTGCGCGCGTCCTCCACGCAGGAAACAGCAATTTCGGACAAGCGGCGCCTGCGGTGCGCACCCATGTCAGCCGTCGCGCGGGGCGAAGCCCGCGCATGACGAATGGAGACACACAATGAAGAAGCTCGTTCTTGCCGCCGCTCTGGCCACGCTTGTCGCCACGCCGGCGCTCGCCCAGTATCAGTACTCGACTGCGCCGCGCCATGTCGGCATGGATCGCCTCGCCGGCATCCGCGCGCAGGCGCTGCCGTCGGTCGGCAGCAACACCGTGATCGTGGACGGCCAATATGCCGGCGCCGATCCGGATCCGAACGTGCGCCTGCAGTTGCAGCGCGACTTCCCCGACAACCACTGAAGCGGCGCGCGAGCGCCGAACGACAAACCCCGGCCGCAGGGCCGGGGTTTTAATTTCGAGCGAGGCGCTGCCGCTCAGTGCACGATCGACAGTCCTTCCTCCGGGATCGGCGTCGCCGGACCCGACGGCGCGGTGGCGCCTTCCGACGGCGGCGACGGGCCCTTGAGCGGCCGCTCTTCCATCGCGATCATCAGCGCGAGACCCGCGGCCAGCACCAACGCGCAGGCAATGAACACGTAACGGAATGCCACGGCCAGGCTCGCCCCGGAGGCGGATTTCGCCAGCGTCTCGACCGCGGTGCCGGCGCCGCCGCCGAGATGGCCGAGCACGATGACGCCGAGCGCCGCAACGATCAGCGCCGAGAACAGCGCGCGGAAGAAGTTGGCCGCGCCGGTGGCGATGCCCATTTGCGAGCGCACGACCGCGTTCTGCATGCACACGGTGGAGATCGGGAACACGGTGCCGAGCCCCGAGCCGATGATGAACAGCAACGTCAGCAACAGCCAGATCGGCAGCGTCGCCGGCCACACCGCCAGCACGCCGCAGGCCAGGATCGCCGTCACGAGCCCGATCACCGGCACGCGCTTGTAGTGCACCATGTGCATCATCAGCCGGCCGCAGATCGTCGACCACAGCACCGAGGCGCCCATCAGCGGGATCAACGCCACGCCCGACTCGCCGGCCGAGAGATGCAGCACCGTCTCGAAGTAGAGCGGCACGTAGATGGTCATGCCGACGAGCACGCCCATGTTGCAGGCGCCGGCCATCGCCGCGTTGCGCACCACCGGATTGCCGAGCACGGTGAGCGGCAGGAACGGCTCCTCGGCGCGCATCAGCCGCCAGGCGAACAGCAGCCACAACGCCAGCGACGCCGCGAACAAGCCGAGGATCGGCGCCGACAGCCAGGGATAATCGTGGCCGCCCCACGACAGCGCGAGCAAAAGCGCCACCGCCGCCAGCATCATCAGCACGGCGCCGATGACGTCGATGCGATGCTTGCGCGCGTGATGCGGCACCAGCTTGAGCGTGCGCGCCGTCATCGCCAGCGCGGCGAGCCCGAGCGGCAAATTGATCCAGAAGATCAGCGACCAGTCGAGCTTCTCGGTCAGGAAGCCGCCGAGCACCGGGCCGCCGACCGAGGAGCAGGCGAACACCGCGCCGATGTAACCCTGATAGCGGCCGCGCTCGCGCGGCGAGATGACGTCGGCGATGATGGTCTGCGACAGCGCCATCAGGCCGCCGCCGCCGAGGCCCTGCAATCCGCGGCCGAGGATGAGCGCGGTCATCGACGGCGCCAGCGCGCAGGCGATCGAGCCGGCGACGAACAAGCCGATCGCCGCCATCATCATGCCGCGGCGGCCGTGAACGTCGGACAGCTTGCCGTAGAGCGGCGTCACCGTCGTCGCGGTGAGCAGATAGGCGGTCACCACCCAGGACAATTCGGCGAGATTGCCGAAATGCACGCCGATGGTCGGCAGCGCGGTCGCGACGATGGTCTGGTCGAGCGCGCCGAGGAACATCGCCAGCATGATGCCGAAGATGATGGTGCGGATCTCGGCATGGGCGAGCGCGCGCGGCTCCGCCTCGGTGTGCGCCGCCGGATGCGCGCGGCCATGCGCATGCGCCGCGGCGTGCGGCGTGTGCGCGGCGTGAGGCGCATCGTGAGCTGTGGGCGCGGGCGACGACATAAACGTGACGGTATCCGAATTGGAGGAGCGAGCCGGAGGAACGGCTCAATGCCGCAACCGTTCCCGCATTGCAATAACGACGAGCGGGACGCGGCTATGCAGCGGATCACGCCGGCAACGCGCCGCCCGTGTCCAGCCTCATGACGGCATGGAACACGCGGATGTGACCGGCGCTTGCGGCGTGCGGGCCGCCGCGTCACGGCCGTTCGACAGCCTCGATCCCGAGGTCTTCCCGATCGACAAACCGGTGCCAGTTCTCCACCGCAGTCTCGATGAGGCGCACATGAAGGCGCTCAATCCGGTCATCGAGCGGCCCCCGGCCGCGCCCGGCGCGGTCGCTCTTGAAGCGGCTGTACTCCGCGCAGGCGAGGCTGACGTTCTCGATGATGCGCAGGTGCTTCTGGAGCTGGGCTTCGGCGTCGGCTTTGGCCTGGGCCAGTCTGGCGGCGCGCGCCGCGTCGGCGCTCGCCCGCACGGCGGCGGCGCGGCCAACCGGATCGAGCGCCTTGATGCCCTGCGCGAACGGCTGGCCGACGTCCTCGCGGCGGATGAAGCGGCCGCCGGCGCCCTGGCCCGGCGCGAACTGCTCGGCGCGCGCATGATGTTTCTCTTGCGCCTCGCTCCAGCGCCGCCGCCCCGGCCGCGCCGGCGGACGCGAGCCGTCCGGCATCCAGGCGTAGCGCGGCGCCCAGTTGTTCTTGCGCGCGTATTTATAAAGCGTGCGTTCGGACACGCCGGCGCGGCGCGCGATCTCGCGCACCGGCACGGCCGAGCCCTCGTACAGCGCCCGCACCTGAGCCATGAGGTCTTGCTTCTCCCCTCCCCACCCGGGCCGCGCTTGCGCGCGCCCGGGCGCAGGCTCTTGTGGGAAGGGGTTGGGGGTGGGGGTCGCGGTGCCGGAGGCTGGCGCTGCCTCCCCGTCCATCTCCCGATAGAAACGCTGCGCCGCTGCGCGCTCGGACCTGCGGGGCGTCATGGGGGCATCCTGATTGGGTTGTGGAGGATGCCGGAAGGATAGCGGAGGAAGGTCAGCGCGTCAAGGACTTTTATCTCGATTATAGGCCTTCATTCAGCCGGATGATGACGCTCCGCGTGCCGCTCCAGAAGCCGGGTCAGCACAACTGCCGAAGCCGCCACCAGTGGGATCGCGATCATCGGCCAGAGCAGCGCAAATTGTTCGAATGTCATTCGCGCAGTCTCCCGAGAAGTCTCCATGCCGCGACATGTATGGACACACCGAACACCAGGCAACCCACCAGCACGGTTGTCACAAAACCGCGGTTGAACTGCAGGCTCGACAAACCATACAGCACGGCTATGCCACCCGCCTCGGCCATGTGTCGACCCGGGACGGCAAGACATTCGAGCTCAAACGCGCTGCGTAGAGGGACGCCATGCCGACGCGCCAGTTCGCCAATCTGTCGATTATCCAGTTGGAGAAGCTTTTTGATGAGAAGCGCGACAAGCTCGAGACCCTGAAATCGATCTTGGCCGAGCTTGGCCACCGCAAGGTTCCGCGGGCGCACGACCTCAAACGGCGAATCACTCAAGCGTTGTCCGTCGGCGGCTATGAGCCGAAGGTCGTGAAGATATTGAACCCGATATCGCCGGAGGACTTCCGGTTCTCAGCCGAATATTTCCTGAAGGGTCAGAAAGATTGGACGCTCGATGAGCGAACGGAGGGCGCAGCGCTCGCCCGGCATCTCGTGAATTTAGCAAGCTTGATGGAGAAGCGGCTGGCGACGACGAAAGGTTGAGGGCGACCTTCTTCGCCTCCCCCTCGCCCTTACTTCCCCTTGCCCGCCACCTTGCCCCTCGCCCGCTCTTGTCCCAACGGCGTCGCACTGCCCCGCGCCCCCTTCGGCCACTTCCCCGGCCACGCCACGATGTACTCCTCGAGCTTCTCGTCCGGCACGTCCGCTTCGCTGGCGGTGACGCGGCCGCGCACCGAGACGCCGGCTTTGTGCACCGTCTCGGGATCGCCGGAGACCAGCGGGTGCCACCAGGCGAGGTCCTGGCCGTTGGCGACCAGCCGGTAGCCGCAGGTCGGCGGCAGCCAGGTGAGCCGGCGCACGTTGCGCCAGGTCAGCCGCACGCAGTCGGGCACCTGCTTCTGCCGGTGCGTGTAGTCCTTGCAGCGGCAGGTGTCGCCGTCGAGCAGCACGCAGCCGACGTCGGTGAACACCGTCTCGTGGGTGTCGTCGTCGAGCAGCTTGTTGAGGCAGCAGCGGCCGCAGCCGTCGCACAGGCTCTCCCACTCCGCGTCGGTCATCTCGGAGAACTTCTTGCGCTTCCAGAAGGGGGTGTCGGCGGTCTCGTCTGCCATGGCCGCCTTGTGCCGGGATGCGGCGGGTTAGGCAACCTTTTGGTCCGTCATTCCGAGGCGCAGCCTTTCGGCCGCGAGCCCGGAATGACGAAAAAGGGGCGTATTTCCCGTTCACCTTGGGAACAGGTGCGGCCCCTGCGGCATTCCCGCCGGCCCCCGCCTGCGCTACATTAGGCCCGGCCCCGGCGCGAGCCCGCCGGCCGCGGCCTAACCCACTGACCGGACGATTAAACCCGTGCGCGACCTGTTTCCCGAGGACTGGCGGCCGAATCTGCGAAGGCTGTTCCTCGGCCTCGATTCGCGGGTCGATTCCGGACTGTTCCGCAGCTTCGCCGGCCTGCGCGAGAGCTACGAGCGCTTCTCCACCTTCATGGACCGCTTCCACGTCGCCGGCTGGCGGCGCTGGCTGGTCGAATTCATCGGCGAAGGCGCCACGCTCGGCACCGCCGGCCTCATCGTCATGCTGGCGCTCGCCATCCCCGCCTTCCGCATGACCTCGGACGACGACTGGCTGAAGAAGTCGGAACTGTCCGTCACCTTCCTCGACCGCTACGGCAACGTCATCGGCCAGCGCGGCGTGCGCCACAACGACTCGGTGCCGCTCGACCAGATGCCCGACCACCTGATCAAGGCGGTGCTGGCGACCGAGGACCGGCGCTTCTACGAGCATTTCGGCGTCGACATCACCGGCACGTTCCGCGCGCTGGCCACCAATGCGCGCGCCGGCGGCGTCGTGCAGGGCGGCTCGACGCTGACGCAGCAGCTCGCCAAGAACCTGTTCTTGTCGAACGAGCGCACGCTCGACCGCAAGATCAAGGAGGCGTTCCTGGCGCTGTGGCTGGAGTCGCGGCTGACCAAGAACGAGATTTTGAAGCTCTACCTCGACCGCGCCTATATGGGCGGCGGCGCCTTCGGCGTCGACGCGGCGGCGCAGTACTACTTCAACAAGTCGGCGCGCGACGTCGATCTGGCCGAGGCGGCGATGCTCGCCGGCCTGTTCAAGGCGCCGACCAAGTTCTCGCCCAACGTCAATCTGCCGGCGGCGCGCGCCCGCGCCAACGTCGTGCTGGATAATCTGGTCGATACCGGATTCATGACCGAGGGACAGGTGTTCGGCGCCCGCCGCCACCCCGCCACCCCCGTCGATCGACGCGACGATCACGCGCCGAACTACTATCTCGACTACGCCTTCGACGACATGAAGAAGCTGGTCGAGACGTTCCCCAAATCGATGACCGAGCGCGTGTTCGTCGTGCGCACCGCGCTGGACATGAATCTGCAGCGCGCGGCGGATGCAGCCGTGGAAAATGCGCTGCGGCAGTTTGGCGATCAATACAACGCGCATCAGGCCGATGCGGTGCTGATGGACACCGACGGCTCGGTGCGCGCGATGGTCGGCGGCCGCGATTACGGCGCCAGCCAGTTCAACCGCGCCACCGACGCGATGCGCCAGCCGGGCTCGTCGTTCAAGCCCTACGTCTATGCCACCGCGCTCGAGCACGGGCTCAAGCCGACGTCGATCGTCGTCGACTCGCCGGTGTGTCTCGGCAACTGGTGCCCGCACAATTACGGCGGCGGCTTCCGCGGCGCGATGCCGCTGATCACTGCGCTCACGCATTCGATCAACACCATCGCCGTCAAGCTGTCGATCATCGTCGGCGACGGCAACGCCAAGCTCGGCCGCTCCCGCATCATCAAGACAGCGCGCGACATGGGCATCACCACGCCGCTGCCCGATACGCCGTCGCTACCGATCGGCGCCGACGCCGTAAACCTGCTCGAGCACGTCGGCGCCTACGCCACCTTCCCCAATCTCGGCATGAAGATTGCGCCCCACGCCATCCTCGAAGTGCGCACCGGCGACGGCAAGGTGGTCTGGCGCTACGACCGCGACGGGCCGAAGCCCAAGCGCGTGCTGCCCGAGCACGTGGCGCTCGACATGATCAAGATGATGAACTCGGTTGTCGAGAACGGCACCGGCCGCCGCGCGCGCCTCGACGGCATCGCCGCCGCCGGCAAGACCGGCACCACCAACATGTCGCGCGACGCGTGGTTCATGGGCTACACCGGCAACTTCGTCTGCGGCCTCTGGTTCGGCAACGACGACTACGAGCCGATGAACCGCATGACCGGCGGCGCCCTGCCGGCGATGGCCTGGCACGACATCATGACCTACGCGCATCAGGGCATCGAGATCAAACCGCTGCCCGGCATTCCTGCGCCGCCGGCGCGGCCGGACATGATCGCGAGCGCGAAATCCAAGACGGCGGAAGCGCCGCCGCCACGCCCGCGCATGCTGACCAGGCGCGGCGCCGAGGTTCTCGTGCGCGTCGAACACATGATGGACGACGCCGCCAAGGCGCTCGGACCGCTGCCGACCGTCGCCAGCGAGGTCAAACGCGAGGCCACGCTGCCGGGCCGTGGCGACGCCCTCACCGATGCGCTTGAGGGGCGGGCCTTTGTCCGCAACTGAATTAGCCGCGCGCCCTGCTCCGGCGTAGTCTCCTCACCACGAATCAAGAGATCTCACCCGCGGTCATCTCGTGCGGCTGCTGTTCGGAACGCTGTTCACCCTGCTGGTCGCCGCCGCCGTCGGTCTCGGCGCGACCTATTACGCCCTCACGCGCGGCGCCGCCTTTGACGCGCTGCGCGTTGGCAGTTGGACGGCGTGGCCAAAGACCGGCACCGTCGACGCCGACCCCTACGCGCGGGCTGAGATTGCGCGCAGCGGCCGCCTGCCTATCGCCCTCGGCGACGGCGTCTCCTTCACGGCGACCAGCGACGATGCCGGGCGCCCGCTCGACGGCCGCTGCGACGTCCAATTGTCCGGCATCACGCCGCAAGCCCGCTTCTGGACGTTGACGCTCTACAACAACGGCGAGCTTGTCTCCAATTCGGTGCATCGCCACGACTTCACCAGCGAGGAGGTCGTGAGGCGCTCGGACGGCAGCTTCACCATCACGGTGGGCCCCCGCGCGAGCGCCGGCAACTGGCTGCCGACCGGCGGCATCGAGCATTACGAACTGGTGCTGCGCTTCTACGATACCGCCATCGGGGTCGCGACCAAGGCCGGGCGCGAACTGCCGATGCCGACGGTGACGACGAGGACCTGCCCATGATCCGCTGGCTGCTCATGCTGCTGGGCGGTGCGCTGCTGGGCGGCATCGTGCACATCGCGACCGTGATCATCCTGCCGCGCACCGCGACGCAGGACGCCTATTCGCGCCTCATCGCGCTGGCGCCCGTCAACAAGGTGACGCCCCTGCCCCCGCCACAGCCCGGCGCCGCGATCATGCCGCTGATGGATCCGGCCATGGCCAGCTCCATCTGCCGCTACGATCTCAGCAAGGGACCGCTGAAGATCACCGTGCCGGTCAGTCCGTCCTACACTTCGGTCTCGTTCTATACGCGGACCGACGTCGCCTATTACGCAATCAATGACCGCGCCGCCGGGCGCCGCGTGATCGAGCTCGACCTGATGACGCAGGCGCAGCACGAGCAGATGCCGGAACAGGAAAACGTCACCGCCGCGGACCGCCTGATCGTGGATTCGCCGACCGACACCGGCCTTATTGCCATCCGCGCTCTGGCGACGGAGCCCGGCTTGATGCCGAAGGCGCAGGCCGCCGTCGACGCCGCGACCTGCGCGCCGGAACAGCAAGCCGATACGGGCCAGTGATCAGTTCGAGGCGAGGCTCTGTTCGCGCACCCAGCCCGGCGGCAGGTGATTGCGGTAGTACGCAATCTTCGACTGCAGCACGTTGAGCGCCTGCTCGACCTGCACCGCGCGTGCATCCGGCGTGATGATGACAAGCCGCTCCAGCGCATAACGATAGGCCGACGCGCGCTCCACCAGCGACCGGCGCACCATCGCCACGATCGCGGCGTTCTCGTCCATGCGGCGCACCGCATTGGTGCGCTCGTGCTCGCTCAGCGCCGATACGTAGAACATGCTCTTGCGCCGCTTGCCGTCGACGTCGAGTACGCGCGCCGCCGTCTCGAAGAACTGCGGCAGCCGCGTGATGTCGTTGTCGATGTCATCCCCGAGCGCTGCGTAGCGCGACGTCGCCGTGCGCTGCTCGTCGCCGAACAGGTGGGTGGTATAGGCGGTGCGGTCGAACGGCACGCGGTGATTGGCGCCGATGACGCCGTATTCGCCGGCGACCGAGTAGAACTTCTGCCGGTCGTAGGGCTGCTCGATCAGCGGATAAGCGAGATCGCGTAGCGCGCGCTCGTCTTCGGTCAGGGGAAAATCGGAGGGCCAGGTCGGCTTGCCGGCAATAGCGTCGAGCGACAGCCAGTCGTGCATGTCGTCGCGCGTGAGCGAGGGTCTGACCTCGCCGAAGTCGCCCTGCGTCGCACAGCCCCCCAGAACAGCCAGCACAGCCAGCGCGAGAAGACGCGGTGCCCAAACGGGGCCGCACCGAGGCCGTTGCAGCGCAGTTCGCATCAAATTCTTATGAGCCGGAACTCAGCGTATCAGGGGACGCCGGCGGCGGCGGCCTGAATTGTTGCCGGTATGCGGCTCAAGTCCGTTGCTTCCGTCCGATCCGCGGTCGATGCGGATCACCGGAAGGATGATGACAGTGGCAGGTTCAGACGCGGCGTCGATATATCTGCCGCCGCGCGCACACGCCGACTCGTCAGGAAACCGAATCACTTCGCCCATCGCAGCCCCTCTTCCGCGCCGACGACGCCTGGGACCTTCGGCGCACGGGGCGATTAAAGGGCGTCCAAGGTTAACGCTCTGCTAACGGCACCCCGCTAATGTGCGGGCATCCACGGTGTCTGTGAAACCTTCTGCGTATGGCGAAATCTCCGGTATCTCCGCCCATCGACGGCCTGCTCGATCTCGCCTGCCGTGATGGCGTCGACATCCGGCCGACGTTGCTGCGCGTCCTCACCGATCTCTATGTCCAGAAGCCGGTCCACACGACCGAGGAAGAGACACAATACCTCGAGCTGGCGAGCGGCCTGATCGACATGGTCGACGACGCCACCCGTGCCGTCGTCACCGCGACGCTGCGCAGCTATCCGGGAGCGCCGAAGGCAGTCCTGCACAAGCTCGGCACCGCGCCAGCGCCGACGCCGATGCCGATGCCTACCCCTGCGGCACAGCCGGCGGCGCCGAGGCGCGACGATCTCACTGAGCTGTTCTTCTCCGTCCCGTCGGACGAGCGACGGCTCATCCTGCGCAATCTCATCCCCGACGGCACGGCGCAGCGCCCCGCCGCGCCGGACGTGCTGGCGCGGCTCGAGAGCGCCGCGCTGCAGCGCAATCCAACCCAGTTCGCGCGTTTGATGGCCGCCGCGCTGGGCGTAGCGCCGGCGCTGGCCGAGCGCATCGCCACGGACGCTTCGGGCGAACCGCTGGTCGTCGCCGCCAAGGCGCTCGGCATGAGCGCGGCGGTCCTGCAGCGCGTCCTCCTGTTCCTCGATCCCGCCATCGGCCAGTCGGTGCAGCGCGTCTACGACCTGGCGCAGCTCTTCGACGACATCACGCCGCAGGCGGCCACGCAGATGACGACGATCTGGCGCGGCCAGCTTGCGCGCAGGACGCGCGCCTACGAACCCACGCACTACGACGACGAACGTCGCAGCGCCCGCTCGTTCGCGAGCCCTGGCCGTCATGCGCGGTCGACGCGCGCGACGCCGCCGGCGCGCAAGACCGACCGGACGGGCTGATCAGACCAGCGCGTCGTCGAGAAAGTTGCGGCCCCGGCGGTCCTCGATCTCGACGATCCACACGTCCGGATCGAAACGGATCTCTCTCACCAGCCGCGCCTCGATGTCGGCGTCTGCCGCCGGCGTCGCGCCACCGACGAGCGCGGTGAACAGCCGGTCCGCCGGCTGCGCGTCGTCGAACATCGTTTGCGGCGCCGGACCGTAGAGCGTGCCCGTCCCGTCGAGCCGGTTGAGCTTGATGAAGATGGCGCCCGCCTCTTCCGCCCCGCGCCGGCGCACGGCGGCGAAAGCGCCTTCGACGTCGCAGCGGCGTAGGTAGGCGGAAACCCAGATGCTCGATTTCAGGCGCATGGTCCCGCGCTGATAGCACGCGCGCGGCGCATCACTCCAGCGGTCGGCCGACCATACCGCCGAGCTCGCGCACGAGACGGTCGGAAATCTGTCCGGTGACCGGCAGCCCGCGCGAGCGCTCGAACCGCTCGATCGCCGCGCGCGTATCGGCGTCGTAGGCACCGGTCGCACTGACTGGGCCGTAAGCGAAATCGTCGAGCGCGCGCTGCACCGCCTTGATCCGGGCCGATGGCGCGGGCGGCGCCGGAACGGACTGCGGCGGCGCCTTTGCCTGGTTCGACGGCGCCAGCAGCGCCGCGATCGGATCGGCGTGCGGAGCAGCTTGCGTCTTGCGCTGTGCGTTGGAACCCGCGATCGCGCGCAGCAGCGCCTCGTTCGCATCCGGCGTGACTTTGGCGCCCGTCGTCTGGATGAAATCGCGCACGGCGGCGTCGGTATGCGCGCCCCAAACGCCGTCGACCACGCCATCGTAGAAGCCGCGGCGATTGAGTTCGCGCTGAATGCTGGAAATGAGCTGCGTGCGGCTCATCGGTGCCGCGGCCGTAACCGGCGCCGGCGCAACGGTCGGCGCGGGCACCGGCATCGGCGTGCCCGGCGCGACGATCTCAGGGCGCGGCGGCGCCAGCGGCACCGTCTGATGCGTCACCGGACGCGCGGCGAAGATCGGCGCCGGGTGCGGCCCCTTCTGCAGGAACAGCGCGTTGGTGAAAATCCACACCGAGGCCACGCTCGCCATTACGATGCCGACGAATTCGCGCGGATAACGCGCGATCGCGCCGCCTGCTCTGGCGAAGCGGCCGGCCGGAACGGCGTGGGCGCGGGCGGCAGGCTTACGCACTTTTTTTGACCTGGGCATGAACGTCGGTATTGGCGGCTGCGGCGAGATCGTCGGCGCGCTCGGTGACGAGCTTGATGGGATCGACCGCAGGGCGCTGTCCTTCGCACTCGAGCGGCAGCCGCACGGTCACCCGCGTTCCCTTGCCGAGACGGCTTGCGATGTCAACCTCACCATCATGCAGCCGCACCAATCCCTTCACGATCGAGAGGCCGAGGCCGGTGCCGTCGTGCCGCCGGTCGTAGGACGCGCGCGCCTGGAAAAAGGCTTCGCCGATGCGCGGCAGATCGTCTTCGCCGATGCCGACGCCGGTATCCTCGACCACTAGCGCAAGCTTGGCGCCTTCGCATTGCGCGGCGACCGTGACGCGGCCGTCGCGTGGCGTGAACTTGATCGCGTTGGAGACGAGATTGATCAGGATCTGGTTGAAGGCGCGGCGGTCGGCGACGAGCTCCGGCAGGTCGAGCGCGATGCGCGTCTTGATCTCGACGCCGGCATCGCGCGCCTTCAGCGCCAGGAGGTCGCAGCAGCTCATGATGGCGGCGGCGGGCGCAAACGGCTCCGGCGTGATCTCGAAATTGCCGGTCTCCATCTTCGACATATCGAGGATGCCGTTGACCACCGAGAGCAGGTGCCGGCCGGAGTCGTTGATGAGCTTGGCGTATTCGAGCTTGCGCGCCGGATCGAACACCAGCGACGGATCGGTGAGCATCTCGGAAAAGCCGATGATGGCGTTGAGCGGCGTGCGCAGCTCGTGGCTCATTGTCGCGAGGAAGCGGCTCTTGGCGGCGCTGGCGCGCTCCTGCTCGGCGCGCGCGATATCGAGCGCCCGCTCATTGGTCTTGCGCTCGCTGACGTCGCGCAGCACGGCGACAACCTCTCGCTCCGCGGTCCCGTCTTGGCCCGCATCGTCGAGCGGCTGGCAGCGCATCTCCACCCAGACGAACTCGGCGCCGCGCTCGCCTTCGCGACGGATGCGGAATTCAACCGAACGCGTTTCGCCGCGTGACGCCGCATCGGCGAGCGCGGTGAGGTAGGCCGGGCGATCGGTCACATGCACGCGGTCGAACAGGCCATGGCCGGCGAGATCGCCGACGCGCGCGCCGAACAAGGCCTCGGCCGCGGGCGACACGAACAGCACGGCGCCGTTCTTACCATGACGCGCGATCACGTCGGTCATGTTGCGCGCGAGCAACCGGTAGCGGTCTTCTTCGGCGTAGCGCATCCAGACGCTTGTGCGCGCCAGCGATTCCGCGCCGAGCGCGATCCCGGTGGCGTAGAGCGAGGCCGAGACGATGCCGAGCGCAGCGAGCGCGCCATCAGTATCGCCGATCAGCGAGGGCGGCGGCAGCAGGTGCGCGACACTCAGCGTCAGCAGCAGGCCGGCGGCGGCGAGCGCGAAGCTCGAGGCCAGCGCCACGACGCGGCGGGACGCGGAGAGCGAAGCTTCCAGCGGCACAACCACCAGCCAGATCGCGGCGAACGAGCCGATGCCGCCGGTGCACCAGGCGACCACCGCGACGAGGCCGGTCAGCGCCAGCGACGAGAGCACATGCGCACTCTCGTAGCGGCCGGTGCGCGAGAGGAAATAGGCGGTCAGGATCGGCGCCACGAGCCAGGCGAAGACGAAGGTCTCGAGCAGGCTCGGCACGCCGCGGAAGGCGAGATAGACGGGAAAGCTCGCGAGCGCCGCGAAGCTGCCGATCAGGCGCGGCGCAATGAAGGCGCGATGGCGCGCCGCGGTCAGCGCATCGTTCTGCGCCACCGGATGCACCAAGGCATCGACATAGTTCCACACTGGCGTGAGGAAGCTCACGGTCCCTGTCCACGTCCCAAACGAAGAAGACGCGCCCCTTATTGCTGGAGGCGAGCTTAGGAGGGCCGACTTAAGCGAACGCTAAAAGTCGAGCGATCTTGCCCGCTATGCACCGGCGACAGGTGCGATACGACCGCCGCAACGGCTCGATTCGCGATCCATGGTGAACGTTGTGTTGCGATCGCGGCTTTCGTGTCGCACCGCATCCCCATAGTTAATCGGCGCTAACCATGGCCCTTGCTGCGCGCGCGACGCGGCGCGCGCGGGGAACGAAAACGACATTTAAAATTTGAGACAAAACGAGATGTCTCGAATTGTCCGAAAATTCGCGGCGAGTTTGAGCCAAAACATCGGAAAGACGCGAACGACAGCTTCAGGCCTGTTTGCTAGATTGTGAGACAAGGCGGAGGGGAAACCGCCGGGGATATATGGGTAGGGTCATGTTCTTCCTGTTGCGAATGGCGTTCTGGCTGGGCGTCGTCTGCCTGCTGTTGCCGGGCAGCGGCCCGAAGTCTTCGGACGCGCAGATCGATCCGACGCAGGCGATGAGCGTCGCCAGCGCCGCGGTGTCGGACGCGCGCGGCTTCTGCGGGCGTCAGCCCGAGGCCTGCGTCGCCGGCGGCAAGGTCGCCGCGGCGCTCGGCGAGAAGGCGGAAGCGGGCGCGCGCACGATCGTCCAGTTCATCATGGCGCGAGTCGACAAGCCGGCCGAGACGGACAAGACGGGCACGGTCGCGGCCCGGAACGAGAAGTCTGCCGCCAGGCTGGTCAATGTGTCCGAGCAGACGCAGCACGGCACGCTGACCAAGAACGACATGCAGCCGGCCTGGCACGGGCCGGTTCCGCTGCCGCCGAGGCGCGAGCGACCGGGCCGTCCAGCCGTCTGAGCGCCGGCGCGCCGTTCCGCCCGCCGGCATTGATCTCGCCGGCGGATCGCAAGATTTTTGGCCATCGCAGCACGGGAGCCTATATATCGGGCCCACGGAGCATCGTTCGCCCCGGCAAGCGCGACGGCTGAATGACTGGAATCGACGAGATCATCGACAACTTCGCCCTGCTCGACGAGTGGGATGACCGCTATCGCTATGTCATCGAGCTCGGGCGCGAACTGGCGCCTTTGCCCGAGGCGGAACGCACCGAAACGAACAAGGTGCGCGGCTGCACCAGCCAGGTCTGGCTGGTCACGCACGTGAAGGCGGATGGTGCCGGCGGCCCCGTGCTCAGCTTCGAGGGCGACAGCGACGCGCATATCGTGCGCGGGCTGGTGGCCATCCTGTTCGCGCTCTATTCGGGCAAAGCCGCGAAGGCCATTCTCGATATCGATGCCATCGCCGTGTTCGACAAGCTCGGCCTGCGCGAGAACCTGACCCCGCAGCGGTCGAATGGGCTGCGCTCGATGGTCGAGCGCATCCGCGCCGATGCCGAGGCGGCGCTCGCCACCGCCTGAGCGCTCACTTCACCGAAAACGCCGCCCCTTCGGCAAGCCACGTGCGCACCGGCGCACGCGCGCGGCCGCGAGTCTCTCCCGCATAGCCGTAATGGCGCGCCAGCCGCTCGAGCGCGAGCTGCAGCACGACCTTTCCCGAACGCAACGGCCAGCGCTGCTCGCGCTCGACGTCCTCGAGGCCTTTCAGGAAGCAGCAGACGTCGAGCAGCAGCCCGGCGAACTCCGGGCCGACCGCTTCCAGCGCCGCGTGTACGCGGCGACGGGCATCCGTCATGGTGTCGTTGGCGGCCGACGCCGCGGCGCCGCCCGAGGCCAGCGGATTGTCCCAATTGGTGGTGACGTGTGGCATGAGATCGGCGACGGTGAAATCCCGCCGCAGCCGCTCGCCGGCCTGCAGCTGATGCGGCTCGATCAGCGCGCGGCCGTCGCGACCGCGCCGGCGCGCGAGCCAGGCGAGCGGGCTTTCCTGTTCGTCGACCGTGACGGCGGCCGCGCGGTGTTCGGTCGCGATCCGCCGGCGGCCGAGCGCCAGATGGCGGGCGCGAAACGCATCGACTGTCGGCTCCGCCATCTCGACGGGGCGCGGCCGGCGGCGCGAGGGCCTCGCCCGCACGGCCGACGGAGGTTTGGGCAAGGGCGGCATCGACGGCGACCTCCTCTGACGGCCACGGACTTGCAGCCATCGCCAAGGATTAAATCCTTGAAGGACTTCCGTCAAGACGCAAAAGATGACTTTCCTGTCGCCCTATTTGCCGCGCCGGCGGCGCTGCTGGCCGAGGCCCATCTGCTTGGCGAGCTCGGAGCGGGCGGCCGCATAACTTGGCGCCACCATCGGATAATCCGGCGGCAGGTTCCACTTCTCGCGGTACTGCTCCGGCGTCATGTTATATTGCGAGCGCAGATGGCGCTTGAGCGACTTGAATTTCTTTCCGTCCTCGAGACAGACGATGTATTCCGGCGTCACCGACCGCTTGAGCGAAATCGCCGGCTTCGGGCTCTCCGTGCCGGCGTCCGCATTGCCGTTGGAGACCCGGCTAAGCGCCGTGTGCACCTGGTTGATCAGCGCCGGGATATCGCCCGCGGCAACGCTGTTATTGCTGACATAGGCGGAGACGATTTCCGCCGTCAGCGCAATGTAGTTAGGTCCGCCTACGCCCCCATCCCCGCTCATCGGCGTCATTCCCGTGTCATGAAGTCTTCGCGCTAGAATTGGCCGGACGTCTTCGCCCGCCTCGAGCCCGGGGAAGAATCCAATATTTAAAGATTACTGTCCGGAGAATGCGCCGGCAAGAAGAACATAGGCGTAGACCGAACCTAGACTTGGCCCGGTGCCGCCGATGACTGGAAAAGCGTCAGCCGTTCTTTTCCAGATGCGCGCGCAGTTCGTGGATGGAGGCAAACCGCAGGGTGCCCTGCGGCAATTCGGCCTCGATCGAGCCGTCGACGTAAAGCGTGTAGCTCATGCCGTCGACGACGCCGGACTTGAGGATCGCGATCGCGCGCGGCTTCGGCTCTTCGGCCCGGGCGGCAGGCGGCGGCGGGGCGGCTTCGGAAAACTCCGGCGCCGGCGGCGCTTCCGGTTCGGCCGGCTCGGCCGGCCGGCTCGCCTCGGCCTCGTCGGCCGGGCGCTCGAGCATCTTGTTCTCCGGCGGCCACATCGAGTCGAAGAAGGTCGAGCGCTGACGCGGCTGGCTCGGCGGCTCGGCCGCGGCCGCAGCGGGTCGCTGGCGCGGCCAACCGGTGTCGAACGTTCTCTCCGCCGGCTTCGCCGGCTCGTTGGCGGCCGCCATCGGCGCGGCCTGTTCCGGCGACAGCGAGGCCTCCTCCTCCTCGACCTGCGGCGGCTCCTCTGGATTGCGCAGCGCCGGCGCTGGCGCCGCGGGCATCGGGAATTCGGGCGGCGCGGCCGGCCCGCGCGGCTCGAACGGATGCGGTTCGGATACAGCCGGCTGCGCGTCGTAGGTTTCGTGCGCTGCGCCGACCAACGCCCCGTGACCGAGCAGGTCGTTGAGGCGCTGCAGCTGCGCGGTGACCGCCGCCAGCGCGATGACGATGAGGCCGCAGGCGCCCACCGTGGCCCCCGACATGATCAAAGTGTTGCCGAAGCTGAATTCGGAGACCGGGATGCCGAAGCCGGCCAGCGCCACGCCGAAGATGAAGGCGAGGCCGCCTATCCCATAGAGAATCGCTGACATGCGCACGGGCACCTCCCTCAATTCCGGCGCCGGCTTCCAGGGAAACGGCGCAAATACGCTAGGCTCTTCAATTCACGAAGGATTTCGTCGATTTCGCAGTCATTACAACGGCAAACGCTAAAGTAGCACGACGGACCTGCATATTCTGTTAAGGCTGCGGGCAGGCCGCGGACAACCCCCGACCGCGCACCCGGACCGGCCGAACTGGCCGGGGCCGTTGCCGCGGGCCGCGCCAGCGCCTAATTAGATTTCCATCGAGGGAACTCGCGCCCGGGGCTCGGGTTTCAACCGTCAAGGCCATTTCACACAAAGTTTGCCGCGAGGAGGAGCTGATGTCTTTCAAGCTGCCGGATCTGCCTTATGCGTACGACGCGCTTGCGCCCTACATGTCGCGCGAAACGCTCGAATATCACCACGACAAGCACCACAAGGCTTATGTCGATACCGGCAACAAGCTTCTTGAAGGCTCGGGCCTCGAGGGCAAGTCGCTCGAAGAGGTGGTCAAGGGCGCCTATGGCAAGAACCAGGGCCTCTTCAACAATGCCGGCCAGCACTACAACCACCTCCATTTTTGGCAGTGGATGAAGCCGAACGGCGGCGGCGACAAGCTGCCGGGCAAGCTGCAGGCGGCAATCGACAAGGATCTCGGCGGTCTGGCCAAGGTGAAAGAGGACTTCTCGCAGGCCGGCATGACCCAGTTCGGCTCCGGCTGGGCCTGGATCGCCGTCAAGGATGGCAAGCTTGCCATCATGAAGACACCAAACGGCGAGAACCCGCTGGTGCACGGTGCCACCCCGATCCTCGGTTGCGACGTGTGGGAGCACTCCTACTACATCGACTACCGCAACCGCCGTGCCGACTATCTCAAGGCGTTCCTCGATCACCTGGTGAATTGGGAGCACGTCGAGGCGATGTTCGCGGCGGCGACCAAGTAGAGCGGCGCGCAAGCATAAAAATCCGAACGGCCGGCGCACCTGCGCCGGCCGTTTCGTTTTGCAGGCGCGGGCCCTTCACACGATGGTGTCCTGCACGTGGCCCGCGCACATGCTACCCGGGGCGCGGTTTCTCCGATCATTGAGGCGACCATGTCCATTTTCGTATTCGACGCCTACGGCACTTTGTTCGACGTGCATGCCGCCATCGCCCGCTTCCGCGACAAGGCCGGCCCGGACGCCGAGCGCATGTCGGAGATCTGGCGCACCAAGCAGCTCGAATACTCCTGGACGCTGACGCTGGCCGGCCGCTATGCGCCGTTCTGGACGCTGACCGATCGCGCGCTCGATTTCGCGCTGGCGCGCGTGCCGTCTGTCGACACGGCGCTGAAGCCGCAGCTCTTGCAGGCCTACTTCAATCTCGATGCGTTCCCGGACGCGCGCGCCGCGTTGCGCACATTGAAATCGAAGGGCCACAAAACCGGCATCCTGTCGAACGGCTCACCCGAAATGCTCGACGGCGCGGTCGACGGCGCAGGCGTGCGCGGCGATCTCGATGCCGTGCTCTCGGTCGACGTGCTCAAGATGTTCAAGCCGCGGCCTGAGGTCTACGGCCTCGTCACCAAGCATTTCAATTGCAAACCTGGCGATGTGACCTTCGTCTCGTCGAACCGCTGGGACGTCATGGCGTCCGTCTCCGTCGGCTTCCACGGCCAGTGGATCAACCGCGCGAAATACCCCGACGAGTATCCCGACTTCCCGCCGGAGCGGGTGCTGAACAGCCTCACTGAACTGGCGGCGGCCGCCTGAGAAAGCGTTGCATTTCGGCAACGCTGCGCGGAGAGGGAACCGGCCGGGGCTGGCGAGACTCGTGCGAGCGACCTACATGCGGTTGCTCGCCCACAGCGCCTGTCCCCACATGCAATCGATCATCTCCGTATCGAAACTGACCAAGAGCTACGACTCCGGCTTCACGGCGCTCAAGGGCATCGATCTCGACATCCGCAAGGGCGAGATCTTCGCCCTGCTCGGCCCGAACGGCGCCGGCAAGACGACGCTGATCGGCATCATCTGCGGCATCCTGCGGCCGACCGGCGGCTCGGTCAGCGTCGGCGGCCACGACATCATCACCGATTATCGCGCCACGCGCGCGCTGATCGGCCTCGTGCCGCAGGAGATCGTGATGGCGCCGTTCGAGACCGTCTGGGCCTCGGTCACCATGTCGCGCGGACTGTTCAATAAGCCGAAGAACCCCGCCTATCTCGAAAAGGTGCTCAAGGACCTGTCGCTCTGGGACAAGCGCCACTCGAAGATCGTGCAGCTGTCCGGCGGCATGAAGCGGCGCGTTCTCATCGCCAAGGCACTGAGCCACGAGCCCGCGATCCTGTTCCTCGACGAGCCGACGGCGGGCGTCGACGTCGAACTGCGCAAGGACATGTGGGACGTCGTGCGGGCGCTGCGCGATGCCGGCGTCACCATCATTCTCACCACGCACTACCTCGAAGAAGCCGAGGAGATGGCCGACCGCATCGGCGTCATCAACAATGGCGAGATGATCCTGGTCGAGAAGAAGTCCGAGCTGATGCGCAAGCTCGGCAAGAAGCGCCTTGTCCTCCAGGTCGCCGACAAGCTGGCGGCCGTTCCTCCGGTGCTTGCCGCCTTCAACCTGGCGATCGGCGGGGACGGCCACGAGCTGATCTACGAGTACGACACGCGCGCCGAGCGCACCGGTGTCGCCACGCTGCTCGCCGCCTTGAGCGAGGCCGGCGTTCGCATCCGCGATCTGCACACCAATCAATCCTCGCTCGAGGAGATCTTCGTCGGCCTCGTCAACGACACGCGGAGCGCGCCATGAATTTCCGCGCCGTCGCTGCCATCTACACGACCGAGATGATGCGCACCGGCCGCACGCTGGCGCAGAGCATCGTCTCGCCGGTCATCTCGACCGCGCTCTATTTCGTCGTTTTCGGCGCCGCGATCGGCGGGCGCATCTCCGAGATCGAGGGGGTGAATTACGGCTCGTTCATCGTCCCCGGCCTGATCATGCTGACGCTGCTGACGCAAAGCGTCATGAACGCGTCGTTCGGCATCTACTTCCCGCGCTTCATCGGCTCGATCTACGAGCTTCTGTCGGCGCCGATCTCCTACGTGGAGATCGCCCTCGGCTTCGTCGGCGCGGCGGCGACCAAGTCGGTCGTCCTCGGACTGATCATTCTGGCGACCTCGGTGCTGTTCGTGCCGCTGCACATCGCGCACCCGTTCTGGATGGTCGGCTTCATGGTGCTGACGGCGATCACCTTCAGCCTGCTGGGCTTCATCATCGGCATCTGGGCCGACGGCTTCGAGAAGCTGCAGATCGTGCCGCTTCTGATCGTCCAGCCGCTGACCTTCCTCGGCGGGACCTTCTATTCCATTCACGTGCTGCCGCCGCTCTGGCAGAAGATCGCGCTGATCAACCCGGTCGTCTACCTCGTCAGCGGCTTCCGCTGGAGCTTCTTCGAGGTGGCAGACGTCAGCCCGGCAATCAGCCTGGTGATGACGTTTGTGTTCCTGTTCATCTGCCTGGCCATCGTCGGGTGGATTTTCCGCACTGGTTACAAGCTCAAGAACTGAGCCGGCAATTTTTCCACATGGCGCCTTCTCGCCCCGCATGGCTTGCGGATTCGCCGCCCGCTGGATACATACCCTCCACTAATTCGCCGTTTTCGCGGCATCAACCCATCCCACCGGAGAATAGATGAGCTTCCAGACTCCCGACCTGCGTGACCGTCAGAGTGCCGCTGCAGCCGCCAAGAAGGCGCTGCTGGAGAAGTTCCGCACCGCCGCCCAGGATCCTGGCCTCGCCGAGAAAGAGGCGGCGCGCCGCGCCGTCGCCGAGGCGCGCGACAAGCGCAATGCCGAGCGTGAAGCCGCGCGCAAGGCCCGCGAGGCGGAACTCGCCGCCGAAGCAGCCCGCCAGGCGGAAATCGCCGAAAAGGCGCGCAAGGAGCAGGAAGAGCTCGAGCGCCTGATCACCGCCGAAAAGGCCGAGGCAGAAGAGCGGCTGCTGGCCGAGCAGAAGGCGGCGCGCGACGCGCGCTACGCCGCCCGCAAGGCGGCCAAGAAAGTCCGCCGCCGCGGCTTCTAAGCCGTTCGCGACACCGAAACGAAAAGGCCGGGCAAACGCCCGGCCTTTTTTGTTTGTGCCGGCCGCCTCAGCCTTTCGCCAGCGCGTCGAGGATGCGCGCCCAGGAGCGGATGCCCTTGTGGTAGCAGGTGACGTCGAACTTCTCGTTCGGCGAATGCACGCGGTCGTCGTCGAGCGCAAAGCCGACCAGCAGCGAATCCATGCCGAGCACGCTCTTGAAGTCGGCGACGATCGGGATCGAGCCGCCGGCGCCGACCGTCACCGCCTTGTTGCCCCACTCTTCGGCCAAAGCCGTGCGCGCCTTGCCGAGCGCCGGATTGTCGTAGGAGAGCTGGATCGGCGGCGCCACGCCGAAATTGCCGAACTCGACCTTACAGTCGTCCGGCAGGCGCGCGCGCACGAAGGCGCGGAACGCGTCACGGATCTTCTCCGGGTCCTGCGTCCCGACCAGGCGGAACGACACCTTGGCGCTCGCCTCGCCCGGGATGACCGTCTTGGCACCCTCGCCGGTATAGCCGCCGACCATGCCGTTGATCTCGGCAGTCGGCCGCGTGGTGATCTGCTCGATCAGCAGCCGGCCTTTCTCGCCTGACGAATGCTTGAGCCCGATCGGCCCGAGAAACTTCTCCTCGGTCAGGCCGAGCGCAGCGAGGTCCGTCTTGATGTCGGCGGGCAGGTCTTTCACACCGTCATAGAAGCCGGGAATGGTGACGCGGCCGCTGTCGTCCCACAGCGCCGACAGGATCTTCGACAGGAGCCGCAGCGGGTTCTGCGCCGCGCCGCCGAAAACGCCGGAATGCAGGTCACGATCGGCGCAGGTGATCCTGACGTCCTCGTAGACGAGGCCGCGCAGCGAGGTGGTGATCGCCGGCGTCTTCCGGTCCCACATCGCGGTGTCGCAGACCAGCGCCAGGTCGAGCTTGAACTCGTCGGCGTTGTCGCGGACGAAACCGAACAGGTTCTTGGAGCCGCACTCCTCCTCGCCCTCGATCATCGTGGTGATCGGCACAGGCAGCTTGCCGGTGACTTTGTGGTAGGCGCGGCAGGCCTCGATGAAGGTCATCGCCTGGCCTTTGTCATCGCAGGCGCCGCGCGCGACGATGATCTTGCGGCCGTCCGGCAGCGTCTCGATGCACGGCTCGAACGGCGGCGTCTTCCAGAGGTTCAACGGGTCGACCGGCTGGACATCGTAATGTCCGTAGAACAGCACATGCGGGCCGGCGACGCCGTTCGCCTTGGCGACCACGACCGGATGCCCGAGCGTCGGGCGCACTTCGGAGGTAAAGCCGATGGAGTCGAGGTCGGCGGCCACGTGCTCGGCGGCCGTGCGGCATTGCTCCTTATAGGCCGGATCGGTCGAGACGGAGGCGATGCGCAGCAGCGCAAACAGACGCTCGACGCTCTGCTCGAAATCCCGATCGATCTGGCTCAGGACGGCGTCGAGGGTGCTCATTTGGGCTCTCCGGTGTGGTATCGGGCAAACTAGCAATGCATTCCCGGACTGAAAAGGGCGCGTGCACCGCATGAAACCCAAGGCGGTTGCCCTGCATTCTCGGCAAGCGCTTCTCTGATCCGTAAGCACGTCACGCAGACACCACCACAGCCGGCCGTGCCTTCGCTACAAGTTTGATCTAAGTCATCGCCACGGCGGCGATAGTGCGTGACGGCAACACCTGCGGCTTCATTGAGGTGATGCGCTTGTCAGGGCGCGGCGGGCCGTCCAATATGACGTGAACCCGCCGCCAGTGCGGGAGAGAGGGGACTATGGACGAACTCATTTCGCGGCTCGTCGCCACTGTCGGTGTCGACCGGGACGCCGCCGAGAAAGCCGTCGGCATCATCTTTCAATTCCTCGTCAAGGAAGGCCCACCGGACAAGGTGAAGGCGCTGTTCGAGCGTTTGCCCGGCGCCGAAGAACTCATGGAATCGCAGGAAGGCATCGACGCAAGCGGCGGCGGCATGTTCGCGCTTGGCGGCATCATGGGGGCCGGCACCAAGATGATGGCGGCCGGCCTGTCGATGGCGCAGGTGCAGGGCGTGGCACGCGAGACCCTGGCCTTCGCGCGCGAGCAGGCGGGCGAGGACACGGTCGGCGAGATCGTCGGCGCAGTGCCCGGCCTGTCGCAGTTCATCTGACGATATCGGAACGGAGGCCCGCGGGGAGGCGGGAACGAGACATGCCGTATCCGATCACCGATATCGCCGATATCGACGCCGACGTCGCCGCCGTGCTCAAGAAGCATGGCATCCGGTCGACCGCCACCCTGCTCGACAAGACCTGCACGCTGAAGCAGCGGCTGACGCTGGCCGAGAAGACCGGCCTCGACCCCAAGCAGCTCCTGTGCTGGGCGAATGGCGCCGACCGCATGCGGGTCAAAGGCGTCAGCAAGGAATACGCCGAGCTCCTCAGCGCCGCCGGCGTGCATACGGTCAAGGAGCTCAAGGTCCGCAATCCGGCCAACCTCGCCAGGGCGATGGCCGAGGCCAACCAGAAGCGCAAGCTGGTGCGGCTGCTGCCGTCGGAACGCGCGGTGACGCGCTGGATCGCCGACGCCAAGGACCTGCCGCTCAAGATCCGCTACTGAGCGGGCGCCGTCCCGCTCGCTTGACAGTTTTCGGCGGCCAGAGCAAAGCCACCCGCATGGCCCTCGCCCGTCCCCTCGCCGCTGCCGCGACGGCATCGCTCGCCGCCCTCCTCGCGCCCGGGCGGCCACTGGTGATGGGCATCCTCAACGTCACGCCGGATTCCTTTTCCGACGGCGGCCGCTTCGTCGATCCGTCCGTGGCGGTCGCGCGTGCACGCACGATGATTGTGCAAGGCGCCGATATCCTCGACGTCGGCGCGGAATCGACCCGCCCCTACGGCGGCAACCAGGGCGTCAGCGCCGACGACGAGCTTGCACGCCTGAGGCCGGTGCTGCCCGAGGTGATCGGGCTCGGCCTCCCCGTCTCCATCGACACGATCAAGGCCTCGACCGCCGCCTGGGCGCTCGATCAGGGCGCCGCCATCGTCAACGACGTCTGGGGGCTGCAGCGCGATCCCGCCATGGCGTCGCTGGTGGCGAAATACGGCGTGCCGGTCATCGTCATGCACAACCGCGACAAGGCTGACCCGGCCATCGACATCGTCGCCGACGTCGTCGCCTTCTTTGCCCGCACACTGGAAATCGCCGCGCAGGCCGGCATTGCGCGCGCGACGATCGTGCTCGATCCCGGCATCGGCTTCGGCAAGACGCCGGAGCAGAGCCTGACCTGCTTGCACCACCTCGCCGAATTCAAGCGCTTCGGCCTGCCGCTGCTGGTCGGCGCCTCGCGCAAGCGCTTCATCGCCTCGGTCTCGCCGTCCGAGCCGACCGAGCGCATCGGCGGCTCCATCGCCACGCATCTCATCGCCGCGCGTGAGGGCGCCGCCATCCTGCGCGTGCACGATGTGCAGGAGACGGTGCAGGCGCTGCGCGTGACGGCGGCTATCGAGGGCGCACGATGAACGACCGTATCTTCATCACCGGGCTGACGCTGCACGCCTATCACGGCGTCATGGCGCACGAGGCCAAGGTCGGCCAGACTTTCGGTATCGACATCGAGTTCGACATCGATCTCGCGGCCGCGGCGAAGTCGGACAAGGTCGCCGACACCGTGTCCTACGACGCCGTCGTCACCTGCGCGACCGAGGCGTTCCTGTCGCAGCGATTCAAGCTGATCGAGGCCGCCGCGGGTAGCGTCGCCGACGCCGTGCTCGGCACGTTTCCGCGCGTAAAGGCCGTGACGGTGACGATCCACAAGCCGCACGCGCCGATCGCCGCCACCTTCAGCGATGTCGGCGTCAAGCTCGTTCGTACGCGCCCTGCCGCGCGGCCATGAGCACCGCGTGGCTGGCGCTCGGCGGCAATGTCGGCGACAGCCGTGCCATTCTCGATCGCGCCGTCAGCCTGCTGTGTGACGGGCAGACGATCCGCCTCCTCGCGCGTTCGTCCGATTACCGCACGCCGCCCTGGGGCGTGACCGAACAGGCGCCGTTCATCAACCTCTGCATCGCCGTCGCAACCGCGCTGACGCCGCAGCAACTGCTCGCGCGCGCCCACGAGGTTGAACGCGCGCTCGGCCGCGACCGCGCGCGGGAACAGCGCTGGGGTCCGCGCACCGCCGACATCGACATCATCGCCTACGACGATATTTCGCTGCACGACGATGATTTGATTTTGCCGCACCCGCGCCTGTTCGAGCGCGCCTTCGTGCTTGTTCCGCTGGCCGAGATCGCGCCGGACCTGATCGTGGCCCGAACCCGCATCGCCGATGCCGCCGCACGTTTCGCGCACGAAGCCATCGAGAAGCTGCCGCCGCGCTGACACCGGGCGGGACCAGCCGCCCCGGCCCGGCGTGTTCCAGTCTCCGGAACACCCCGCATTGGCGCTGCCCGGCATCCGTGGCATTTTGCCGGAATGTCCGATCCCGCAGTGCACCAAGACCTCCCCCTCGCCGCCGAATTCCCGGCCACCGACCGTGCCGAGTGGCGCCGCCTTGTCGAGAAGGCGTTGAAGGACCGGCCTTTCGAGAAGCTCGTCTCCCGCACCTACGATGGAATTGCGGTCGAGCCGCTCTACGGGCGCGCCGCCGGCGTCGCTCCGGTCGCGGGCCGCGCGCCGGGCCTGCCCTGGCGGATCATGCAGCGCGTCGATCATCCCGATCCGGCCGCCGCCAATGCCGAGGCGCTGCAGGATCTGGCAAACGGCGCCGATGCACTCGCCCTCGTCCTTGCCGGCGCACCGTCCGCGCACGGTTTCGGGGTCAAGGCCGACAACACCGCCGCACTCGCCGGCGCGCTCGACGGCGTCATGCTCGACCTGATCGCGCTGCGCGTCGAGACGGCGCCCTTCGCCGGGCGGCCGATAGCCGAACTTGTCACGGGCCTCGTCGCCGCGCGCAAGCTCGACCCGGCGCGCCTGACCATCGACTTCGGCCTCGATCCGTTGGGCGACATGGCGCGCACGGGACGAGCGCCCCTGCCGTGGCCGGACTTATCGCAACGCGCCGGCGAGACCGCCAAAGGCCTCGCCGACAAGGGCTACGCCAAGGCACGCTTCCTGCGCGCGGACGGCCGCGCCGTGCACGAAGCCGGCGGCTCGGAGGCGCAGGAACTCGCCTTCGTGGTCGCCACCGGCATCGCCTATCTGCGCCTGCTGGAAGTGGCCGGCTTTGCGCTCGACGACGCGCGCAAGCGTATGACCTTCATGCTCGCTGCCGACGCCGACGAGTTCCTAACTGTGGCCAAATTCCGCGCCGTGCGGAAACTGTGGGCGAGGGTCGAGGAAGCGTGCGGCCTGACACCGCATCCGGCCTACGTCGCGGCCGAAACCGCCTGGCGCATGATGAGCGCGCCCGACCCTTACGTGAACATGCTGCGCACCACCATCGCGGTCACCGCTGCCGGTGTCGGCGGCGCCGACAGCATCACCGTCCTGCCGTTCACCGCCGCGCTCGGCCTGCCCGACCGCTTCGCGCGCCGCGTTGCGCGCAACCAGCAGCTCATCCTCCTCGAAGAATCAAATCTCTACCGCGTCGCCGATCCGGCGGCCGGCTCCGGCGGCATCGAGGCGCTGACCTCGGAATTGACAAAGGCGGCCTGGGCATTGGTGCAGGATATCGAACGCACCGGCGGCGTTGCCGCGGCGCTCGAACAAGGCTTGATCCAGAAGACGGTCGCCACCACGCGCGCGGCGCGGCAGGCGGCGGTCGCCAAACGGCGTGACGCGCTCACCGGCGTCAGCGACTATCCCGGTTTGAGCGAAAGGCCGGTAAAGGTGCTCAACATTGCGCGCGTAGCGCCGGCGCAACAGGCCACCCAATTCGAACCGCTGCCGTCGCTGCGGCTCGCCGAACCGTTCGAGCGCTTGCGCGACAGGTCCGACACGATCCTCAAAAAGACCGGCGCGAGGCCGAAGGTGTTCCTTGCCAATCTCGGCAAGGCGTCGGACTTCACCGCCCGCGCCACCTTCGCCAAAAACTTTTACGAGGCCGGCGGGATCGAGACCGTCGGCAACGACGGTTTCAAGAACCGCGACGACATGATCGCCGCGTTCAAGGCGTCGGGCGCGCGCCTCGCCTGCCTGTGCTCGAGCGACAAGGTCTATGCGGCGGACGCCGCCGACGCAGCGACGGCGCTGACCGAGGCCGGCGCCGTCGTGCATCTCGCCGGCCGTCCGGGCGAGCACGAGGCGGCCTGGAACGCCGCCGGGGTGAAGGCCTATATCTACGTGGGCTGCGACGTTCTCGCGACGCTCACCGCCGCCCATGCTATCGTGAGTAAGCCATGAGCCGCATTCCGAACTTCGCCACGGTCGACTTTACCGACGCGCGCGTGAGTGCTGACGCGCAAGCGCACGCCTGGCTGACGCCCGAGGGCATCCCGGTGCAGCCGGTCTACGGCGAGAGCGACGTCGCCGGGCTCGATTTCCTCGACACTTATCCCGGCAAGCCGCCGTACCTGCGCGGCCCCTACCCGGCGATGTATGCGGCGCAGCCGTGGACCATCCGTCAATACGCCGGATTCTCCACCGCGGAGGATTCCAACGCCTTCTACCGGCGCAATCTCGCCGCCGGTCAGAAGGGCCTGTCGATCGCCTTCGATCTCGCCACGCACCGCGGCTACGACTCGGATCATCCGCGCGTCGCCGGCGACGTCGGCATGGCCGGCGTGGCGATCGACTCGATCTACGACATGCGCACGCTGTTTTCCGGCATCCCGCTCGACCAGATGAGCGTGTCGATGACCATGAACGGCGCGGTGCTGCCGGTGCTCGCGCTCTACATCGTCGCTGCGGAAGAACAGGGCGTGCCGCACGCCAAGCTGTCCGGCACGATCCAGAACGACATCCTCAAAGAATTCATGGTGCGGAACACCTACATCTATCCGCCCGGACCGTCGCTCCGCATCATCTCCGACATTTTCGCCTACACCTCCGCGGAGATGCCGAAGTTCAATTCGATCTCCGTCTCCGGCTATCACATGCAGGAGGCCGGCGCGACGCAGGACCTCGAGCTTGCCTATACGCTGGCCGACGGCGTCGAATACGTGCGCGCCGGAATGAAGGCCGGCCTCACCGTCGACCAGTTCGCGCCGCGCATCTCGTTCTTCTGGGCGATCGGCATGAACTACTTCATGGAGATCGCCAAGCTTCGCGCCGCGCGCATGTTGTGGGCGAAGCTGTTGAAGCCGTTCAAGCCGGACGACGCGCGCGCGCTGTCGTTGCGCACGCATTCGCAGACCTCCGGCTGGTCGCTCGCCGCGCAGGACGTGTTCAACAACGTCGCACGGACCATGATCGAGGCCATGGCGGCCACGCAAGGGCACACCCAGTCGCTGCACACCAACTCGCTCGACGAGGCGCTGGCGTTGCCGACCGACTTCTCCGCCCGCATCGCCCGCAACACGCAGATCGTGTTGCAGCAGGAAAGCGGCACCACCCGCATCGTCGATCCATGGGGCGGCTCGTACTACGTCGAGCGGCTCACTTACGAACTGGCGAAAAAGGCCTGGGGCCACATCGAGGAAGTCGAAGGCCTCGGCGGCATGACCAAGGCAATCGAGGCCGGCATTCCGAAGCTGCGCATCGAGGAGGCCGCCGCCAAGACGCAGGCGCGCATCGATAGCGGGCATCAGTCGGTGATCGGCGTCAACAAATACCCGCCGACAGAGCACGAGCACATCGACGTGCTCAAGGTCGACAACGCCGCGGTGCGCGCGAACCAGCTCGAGAAGCTGGCGCGGCTGAAGGCCGAGCGCGATCCGTCCGCGCTGCAGCAGGCGCTCGACGCGCTCACGCGCGCCGCCACCGGCAACGGCAATCTCTTGGAGCTCGCCATCGAGGCGGCGCGCGCGAAAGCAACGGTCGGCGAAATCTCGATGGCGCTGGAGAAGGTGTTCGGGCGCCATCGTGCGGAGATCAAGGCGATCACCGGCGTCTACAAGCGGGAGGTCGGCAAAGGAGGCAAAATGACCGGCGCGGTCGAACGGGTGAAGACGCTGATCGAGGCTTTCGAGGCCGCCGAAGGCCGCCGCCCGCGCCTGCTGGTCGCCAAGATCGGCCAGGACGGCCACGATCGCGGCCAGAAGGTGATCGCGTCCGCGTTCGCCGATCTCGGCTTCGACGTCGACATCGGGCCGTTGTTCGCGACGCCGGCGGAAGCCGCGCGCCAGGCGGTCGAGAACGACGTGCACGTGCTCGGCGTCTCGTCGCTGGCCGCCGCGCATCTGACTTTGGTGCCGGAGCTGAAGAAGGAACTGGCGAGTCAGGGCCGCGACGACATCATGATCGTGGTCGGCGGCGTGGTGCCGCCGCAGGACTACGACGCGCTCATGAAGTCCGGCGCCGAGGCGATCTTCCCGCCCGGCACGGTGATCTCGGAGGCGGCGGAAAAACTCCTGAAGACGCTGCACCACCGGCTTGGCCATGACCAAAGGGCGGCGGAGTGATTTCTGGCTTCGTTTAGAATACGATAGATCGTATGACCACCGCTGCTGATCTTGACCGGGACGAAATTCTCAATCACCTGCGCGGCCTTGAGCCGGCGCTGCGGGAGCGCGGTGTTACGAGTCTGGCCATATTCGGGTCCCGCTCTCGTGGCGACTATCGCGCAAACAGCGACCTCGACGTTTTAGTCACTGTGAAAAAAGACATTAAATTTTCGCTGATCGACCTCGTTGGACTTTCTCACATCATTAGCGACGAGATCGGAATTCCAGCCAATATGTTTATGAAGCGCAGTCTCGATCCGACGATGGCTGCAACGATCCAGCCCGACATTGTCGAGGTCTTCTAATGGTCGATCGCGTTTACTGGCGCCTGACGGATATGCGAGGCGCAATTGACCAAATCCGCTCCTTGCTCGATGGCCATCAGATCTCTGTCTTGACGTCGAGCCCACCCACACGGGCTGCCTTTGAACGGTTTCTGGAAATATTAAGCGAAGCGTCCCGCCACATTCCAGCAGACTGGAAAGAGCAATTTACTCAAATACCTTGGAGGCAGGTTGCGGATTTGGGAAATTTTCTGCGGCACGCCTATCACAAGACCGATATCGAGATTCTCTGGTCAATTTACGAGAACGATCTAGAGCCTTTGGAATCGGCGATCGAAAAGTTGATGGCACTATGCCAAGGCGATAAATCTGATTCCGAACAATAGTGTCGGATGTCTCATTCTCCCAAGCCAAACTCATATGGCGAACTCGTGAAATACGCCGCCGGCATCCGCGCCGGCGACCGCGCCAGCCTCGCGCGCGCCATCACCCTGATCGAGAGCAAGCGCGCCGACCACCGTGCCGACGCGCACCGGCTGGTGCAGGAGCTGTTGCCGGCGACCGGCAAGGCGGTGCGGCTCGGCATCACCGGCGCGCCCGGCGCCGGCAAGTCCACGACCATCGACGCGCTCGGCACCTATCTCACGGCGCGCGACCACAAGGTCGCGGTGCTGGCGGTCGATCCCTCGTCGTCGCGCACGGGCGGCTCGATCCTCGGCGACAAGACGCGCATGGCGCGGCTCGCTGTCGATCCGCACGCCTTCATCCGCCCCTCGCCCGCCTCCGGCACGCTCGGCGGCGTCGCCGCCAAGACGCGCGAGACCATGCTGCTGTGCGAGGCGGCCGGCTACGACGTCGTCATCGTCGAGACGGTCGGCGTCGGCCAGTCGGAGACGGCGGTCGCCGACATGACAGATTTCTTCCTGTTGTTGATGGTCGCCGGCGCCGGCGACGAATTGCAGGGGCTGAAGAAGGGCGTGGTCGAGATCGCCGACATGATCGCCGTCAACAAGGCCGACGGCGACAATGTCGAGCGCGCGAAGCTGGCCGCCGCCGATTTCCGCGGCGCTTTGAATATCCTCACGCCGGCGTCGGCAAGCTGGTCGCCACCGGTCATCACCTATTCGGCGCTCACCGGCAACGGCGTCCCGGAGTTATGGGCGCAGGTGCTGCAACACAAAGACAAGCTCGGCGCGACCGGCGAACTTGCCGAACGCCGCCGCGCGCAGCAGGTCAAATGGATGTGGACCATGCTCGAGGAGCGGCTCACGGCGCGCCTGCGCAGCGATCCGGCGGTGCGCGCGAAGTTGAAAGCAGCGGAGGCCGCCGTCGCCGCCGGCACGCTCGCGCCGACGCTCGCGGTCGAGGAGATCGCGGGATTGTTGGGAATCTAATTCTGTGCCGACCATCCTCATCACCGGCTTCGGCCCGTTCCCCGGCGCGCCGGTCAACCCGACGACGCCGCTGGTTCAGCGTCTGGCGCGCCTGCGCCGTCCCGGCCTGGGCGATGTACGCCTGATCGGCCACGTCTTCACCACCAGCTATGCCGCGGTCGACCGCGACTTGCCGGCGCTGATCGCGCGGCACAAACCCGACGCGCTGCTGATGTTCGGCGTGGCGACGCGCGAGAAACGCATCCGCATCGAGACGCGCGCACGCAACGCGCTCGCGCTCCTGCCGGACGAAACCGGCGCCTCGCTGCGCCGGCACGCGATCCTTCCGGTCGGCCCGGCCGCGCGGCCCATGCCGATGCCGGCGGCGCATCTGCTCGCGGCGGCAAAAGGCGCCCGCGTCTCCTCCTACCTGTCGCGCGACGCCGGCCGCTACCTCTGCAATTACATCTGCTGGCGCGGCGCCGAGGCGGTGGCCGCGGAAGGCCTGCGGCTGGCCGCCTTTGTGCACCTGCCGCCGCTCAACCGCACACCGCGGCGCAGGGGCGAACGCCGGCGGCTGAATGCCGCCGATCTCGCCCGCGCCGGCGAGGCCATCCTGATGGCGGTCGCCGCGGCAGCACGGCGTTAACCTCGCGGCGGCACAATGCCGCCTATGCCGCTCGACCGCCGCGCTCTGCTCACCGGTTCCGCCGTCGCCGCGCTTGTGCCGGCGGCTACCGCTGCCGCCCCGCCTGTGCACGGCGTCGACGCGGTGCAGTTCGGCGTCCGCCCCGGCGCGCCCGACGACCAGACGGCACGGCTGCAGCGCGCCATCGACGAGGCGGCGCGCGCCCGTCGCCCCCTGACGCTGGCCGCCGGCCAATACCGCGCCGGTGGCCTGCGCCTGCCAAATGGCGCACAAATGTTCGGCGTGCGCGGCGCGACGCATCTGACGCTGACGCACGGCCAGTCGCTCATGTCCGCCGACGGTGGCGAGGACATCACGCTGTCCGGCCTCGTCATCGACGGCGCGAACCTGCCGCTGCCGCCGAACCGCGGCCTCGTGCATCTGGCGCAGGTGAAGCGCCTGCGCATCGCCGACTGCGCGATCGCCAATGCCGGCGGCAACGCGCTCGCGCTCGAAAGCTGCGACGGCATCGTCGAGAGCAACACGCTCGCCAACGCCGCCAACAATTCGCTCTTCTGCAACGACAGCCGCGGCCTCGTCATCCGCGGCAACACCTTGCGTGGCGCCGGCAACGGCGGCATCCGCATCTGGCAGAGCGCCAAGCGCCATGACGGCAGCATCGTCGCCGACAACACCATCGAGGATATCGGCGCGCGCGCCGGCGGCACCGGCCAGAACGGCAACGGCGTCAACGTCTTCCGCGCGGCGAGCGTCATCGTGCGCAACAACGTCATGCGCCGCTGCGCCTTCTCCGCCGTGCGCGGCAACGCCGCCTTCGGGCTGCAGATCCTTGGCAACACCTGCGGCGCCATCGGCGAGGTCGCGCTCTACGCCGAGTTCGATTTCGAGGGTGCCGTCATCTCGGCGAACACGGTCGACGGCGCGGCGCTCGGCGTCGTCTGCACCAATTTCAACGACGGCGGCCGTCTCGCGGTCGTGCAGGGCAATCTCATCCGCCGCCTGACCCCGCGGCGGCCGCAGGGCGGGCCCGATGCCGCCGGCGTCGGCATCGCGGTGGAAGCCGACGCGGCGATCACCGGCAACGTCATCGAGGATGCGCCGTCGATGGGCATCAGCGTCGGCGCCGGCAAGTACATGCGCGACGTCAGCGTCACCGGCAACGTCGTGCGCCGCGCCGGCCTCGGCATCGGCGTCTCGGTCGCGCCCGGCGCCGGCAGCGCGGTCGTCACCGGCAATCTCGTCGCCGAATGCCGCGGCGGCATCGTCGGCATGGAATGGGACAAGGTGGCGAGCGCCGACCTTGTCCGCGACGCAGCGCGCTATCCGCAGATCACCATCGCCAGCAACCGGGTGCGCTGAGGTTATCGAACCCGATGTGCCGCCGCGTATACGCTTCACCTCTCCCATAGGGAGAGGTCGGCGCACGCAGTGCGCCGGGTGAGGGGTTACAGCATTCGAGAGTCATGACCCCCCTCACCCCAACCCTCTCCCCAACGGGGAGAGGGAGCACGCCCTCAGCCTGGGAAGCACCGCCGTCCCTGCCCTGTTTCCGGCGAAAACAGCGCCTATGTTAGCGTCTCACCCATGACGCTCCCTCGCCCGCGTGCCCGCACCGTCCTGATGCTCCTCATCCTGCTCGTTTTCTTCGTGCCGATCCTCGCCCGCGCTGCGCTGTTCCTGGCCAGCGACGCGCCGCGCTCGTGGCGCGACGCCGACTGGTCGAGCGCCGGCCTGCTGCCGCGCGCCACGCAGGACGAGCGGGCACGGCTGATCATCTTCACCGGCACCGCCGGCGCCTGGAAGGGCGTCTTCGCCGTGCACAGCTGGGTGGTGTTCAAGCGCGCCGGCGACACGCGCTGGACCCGCTACGACGTGGTCGGCTGGGGCGCGCCGGTGCGCACCAACAACTGGCCGGTCGACGGCCGCTGGTACGGCGCGACGCCGAAGGCCATCGCCGACGTCTCCGGCGCGGAAGCCGAGCGGCTCATCCCGCGCGTCGAGGGTGCCGTCACCGCGTACAAGTTCGCGCAGGCCGGCGACTATCGCGTCTGGCCAGGGCCGAACAGCAACTCCTTCACCGCCGCTGTGCTGCGCGCGGTGCCGGAACTCGGCGTGGCGCTGCCGCCGAACGCGGTCGGCCGCGACTGGCGCGCCGGCCTCTACGCCGGCCTGACCGACAGTCGCACCGGCGTCGAGCTCAACGCCGGCGGGCTGGTGTCGCTGAAGATCGGCTGGGTCGAGGGCATCGAAATCAACCTGCTCGGCCTCGTCGCCGGGCTCGACCTGCGCCATCCGGCCGTGAAGCTGCCCGGCTACGGCCGCGTCGGCCTGCCCGCGCCGGTGCAGACCGCGCTGGCGCGCTAAGGCCGCACACGGTTTCGGCGCTCGCGCGGCCATGGCACAATGGCGGCGCCCGCGAGGACGCCACCATGCGCGACACGCTGCCGCTGCTCGAAGCGATCCCCTTCCCCGCGCTCGCGCGCGGCCGCCTCGATACGCTGCAGGTCAATGTCGGCTATCGCTGCAACCAGTCCTGTGTGCACTGCCACGTCAATGCCGGGCCGAACCGCACCGAGGAGATGAGCGGCGAGATCGCCGATCTCGTGCTCGCCGTGCTCGCCCGCCGCAGCATTCCGACGCTCGACATCACCGGCGGCGCGCCCGAGCTCAATCCGCATTTCCGCCGGCTGGTGCGCGGCGCGCGCGACCTCGGCGTCAAGGTGATGGACCGCTGTAATCTCACCATTCTGTCCGAGCCCGGCCAGGAGGACCTCGCGGACTTCCTCGCCACCGAGGGTGTCGAGATCGTCGCCTCGATGCCCTGCTATCTCGCCGACAATGTCGAGCGCCAGCGCGGCAAGGAGGTGTTCGATCGCTCGATCGACGGCCTCAAGCGCCTCAACGCGCTTGGCTGCGGCCGCGATCCCGCGCTCGCGCTCAACCTCGTCTACAATCCGCAGGGACCGTCGCTGCCGCCGGCGCAACACGCGCTCGAGGCCGATTACAGGCGCATCCTCGGAGGTGAGCACGGCATCGTGTTCAACAATTTGTTCGTGCTCGCCAACATGCCGATCCAGCGCTTCGGCTCGATGCTGGTGAGCAAAGGCGAGTTCGAAGGCTATCTGCAATTGCTGCAGGACGCGCATCTCGACGCCAATCTCGGCGGCGTCATGTGCCGCAATCTCGTCTCGGTCGACTGGCGCGGGTTTCTCTACGACTGCGACTTCAACCAGATGCTCGATCTGCCGCTGACCCGCGGCGCAAAGGAGCGCGTCCACCTCTCCGATCTGCTTGACGACACCATCGACGGCAATCCGATCCGCGTCGCCGGGCACTGTTTCGGCTGCACCGCTGGCCAGGGATCGAGCTGCGGCGGCGCGCTCAAGGAAGCGGCCGAATGACCCTGTCGATCGTCATGCCCGCGCTCAACGAGGCAGCCCACATCGCCGCGGCGCTCGAAGCGCTGGCGCCGCTCCGCAGGCGCGGCGCCGAGGTGATCGTCGTCGACGGCGGTTCGCGCGACGGCACGGCGGCGCTTGCCGCGCCCCTCGCCGACCGCGTGCTGGCCGCCCCGCGCGGCCGCGCCGCGCAGATGAATGTGGGCGCCGCGGCGGCGCGCGGCGACGTGCTCCTGTTCCTGCACGCCGACACGCGCCTGCCCGACAATGCCGACATCCTGATCCGCGAGGCGCTGGCGCGATCGCCGCGCGTCTGGGGCCGCTTCGACGTGCGCTTCGCCGGCAACGCGTTGCCGGTCGTCGCAGCCATGATGAACCTGCGCTCGCGGGTGACCGGCATCGCCACCGGCGACCAGGCGATGTTCGTCACGCGCGAGGCCTTCGGCCGCGCCGGCGGCTTCCCCGACATCGCGCTCATGGAGGACGTGACGCTCTCGGCGCGGCTGAAGCGCCTGTCGCGCCCGCTCTGCCTCGCCGCGCGCGTCACCACCTCGCCGCGCCGCTGGCAGGCGCACGGCATCGTGCGCACGGTGCTGCTGATGTGGCGGCTGCGGCTCGCCTTCTTCCTCGGCGCCGACCCGCAGCGACTGGCGCGCGCCTACGGCTATGCCGCCGACTGACATCGCCATCCTCGCCAAGGCGCCGGTCCCCGGCTTTGCCAAGACGCGGCTGATACCGGCGATCGGCGCGCACGCCGCCGCCGTGCTGCAGGAGCGGCTGACCGAGCGCGCGGTCGCCACCGCGCGCGACGCCACCATTGGCGACGTGACGGTGTGGTGCGCGCCGGATACCAGGCACCGCAGCTTTCGCGATCTCGACGTCACGTTGCGCCCGCAGCCCGAGGGCGATCTCGGCGCGCGCATGCTGGCGGCGTTCGGCGCGCGGCCGACGCTCGTCATCGGCACCGACTGTCCCGCGCTCACGGCGGCGCATCTGCGCGACGCGGCAGACGCGCTCGCAACGCACGACGTGGTCCTGATCGCGGCCGAGGACGGCGGCTATGTGCTGATCGGCGCGCGCGCCCCGCATCCCGAACTCTTCGTCGAGATGACCTGGAGCGTGCCGTCCGTGCTCGCCGAGACGCGCGCGCGCATCGCCGCGCTCGGCCTCACCTCACGCGAACTGCCGCCGCTGTGGGACGTCGACACCGAGGACGACCTCGCGCGCATGGAGCGCGAATTTCCGGAGCTGGCGCTGTAGCGGTTCCCGCTCAAGCACCGCCCGATCACTGCATGTCAGCGGTGGTGTCCGCTGGACTGGTTCATGCCGCCGCCCTTCCCGCCAACCGGCCCGATCGTCGAAACCGGCTTCAAGCCGGAGCCGTTGTCGATCGGTTTCTTTGTCACGGTCGTCGATTTGACGCCGACCTGATTGATGCCGGTACGGATCGAGCCGGGGCGGCCTTTGATGAAGTTCACGAGCTTGCAGCTCTTTTTCGTGCAATCATAGTCGGTGCACATTTTCGACGTGCAAATCGTGCAGCCGCTGTGGCCGCCGCCTGATTGGATGCCGCCACCGCACATCCCCTCGACCACCGCGCGTGTCGTTCGTTTGACCTCAAGAGCGCCTGCGTGTTGAGAGGTCACAGCCAAAAGCATGGCGGAGCCGAGAACCAGGCTGAAGAGCTTCATCATTGTCGCCTCCAGAGTGATGCCCTCCCCCCGGAGGGATGCTACTGAAATTTCGACGGTCGTCAATTTGGCATAAAAAGAGCGGGTGCGATCATCAAGGTCCTACAGCCGCCAGTCGTCGCACCGACACACGCGCTCATCGCCGCGCGCGGCCCCGCGTCAAACCGAACCGCCGCGTAGGCGATCGACGCGCCGAGGATATCAAGGAACGAGACGAACCGAATGCGCAGGACAGATGATCGCCGCTACCAGCCCCACTCGGACAGGCGCGAACGCTAAGCCCGGGACAACAGGAACCGCCATTCGTTTTTGAATTCGTAGGACCCATCGCCTTTGCGAGATGGACGAACGGCGTCGCTTACGCCCTTGCGCACAGCGTCCTCGCCAGAGTTGCGGATGGCGCGCTCGGCTACACCCGAGGCCAATAGCCCTCGCACGGTCGTTGCCTCGTCGGGGAAGCGCATCGTCGTGATCACGCTCGCGATAGCCCCGGGCGTCAGGCCGGCTTTGCCGACCAAAGCTTCAAGCGCGCCGGGCGCCGACAGGGCAAAGGGCCCTGGCGCGCCGGGCGGCGGCGGCGGGAGCAACTTGCCGACTGCGGCAAGATAGGGCGCGAGTTCACATTGGTCTGCGGCGCCCCAGACCGCGACAACGACATATCCGTTTGGTTTGGTTACGCGCTTGGCCTCCGACAGCGCGTGCACCGGATCGGTCGCGTATTGAAAAGAGTTGAAACCGGTGGTGACGTCGAAGCTGTTGTCGGCGAATGGCAATTCTTCGCACTCACCGAGGCGGATGTCGCCGCCAGGGCAACGGCGCCTGGCGATTTCCACAAGTCCCGCCGCGGCGTCGAGCCCGGTAACCTTCGCACCCCGTGCCTGCGCCATTTTGAGCGCCAGACCAGCGCCACAGCCGACATCGAGCACTGCAGAGCCAGTGGCAGCCTTGGCCGCATTGAGCGCGGCGTCGTAGAGCGGCCCGAACGAAACCTCCTGCAGATCAGCCCATTCGCGGGCGCGGGCGCCCCAGAGCTCGCCTTGTGTCTGTGCAGACCCCATGGCACCAAACCCCCAAATGCGATGTTACGGACCGTGTGAGAACCTACGTCATATCGACGCCACCTGAAATGGCGGAGATGTCGTCTCCTTGCCCAACCCGAACCGGCGGTGACGCCCCCTCGCCCGCCGCGCCTTCGTGGACGCACGGGCGGGTCGACACTCCCAGCACGGGGAAGGTGAAGCCGGGCATGCGGCCCGGCCTCAAGACTAAAGAGGCGCCCCTACCCCTTCGCCGCCGGCGCCCACAGCTTCGGGCCGGCGCGCAGATATTGGCGCGGCCGCGCCACCTCGGCGCCGAGCGCCTTGGCGGCATGCCAGCCCCAATGCGGATCGTCGAGGAAGCCGCGGCCGAGCGCGACCATGTCGGCCTCGCCCTTTGAGACCACCGCCTCCGCCTGCTCCGGCGTGACGATGAGCCCGACCGCGCGCGCGGCGATGCCCGCCTCGCGCTTCACCCGCGCCGCGATGGCGACGTTGTAGCCGGGCTCCGACGGGTTGCGGATGTCGAGCGCGACGCCGCCCGACGACACGCAGAGGAAGTCGAAGCCTTCCGCCTTCAACGCCTTCGCGATGTTGACCGCGTCGTCCGGCGTCAGCCCGTCCTCGCGCCAGTCGCTGCCGGTGATGCGCGCACCGAGCGGCACCTCCTTCGGCACCGCGGCGCGCACCGCCCTGGCGACCGACAGCGGAAAGCGCATGCGGTTCTCGAACGAGCCGCCGTACTGGTCGGTGCGCTTGTTCGACAAAGGCGACATGAAGCCGTGCGCGAGATAGCCGTGCGCCATGTGCAGCTCGATGGCGTCGAAGCCGATGCGCACCGCGCGCCTGGCGGAATTGACGAAGGCGTCGCGCACGCGGTCCATGTCGGCTTCGGTCGCCTCGCGCGGCGTGTGCCAGCCCTCGCCGAACGGCAGCGCCGAGGCGGCGATGGTCGGCCACGGATCCTCGCTGTCCTTCAGCGCGCCGCCGCCTTCCCACGGTTTTTGCGCCGAGCCCTTGCGGCCGGAATGCGCGAGCTGGATGCCGAACCTGGCATGGCCGGCGCGGCGCGCCTGATAGACCACGCGCGCCAGCGCCGCCTCGTTGTCGTCGGAATAAAGCCCGAGGCAGCCGTGCGTGATGCGGCCGTGCCGCTCGACATGCGTCGCCTCGACCACCACCAGACCGGCGCCGGAGTTGGCCAGCATGCCGAGATGCATCAGGTGCCAGTCGGTGGCGGAGCCGTCGTCGGCCGAATACTGGCACATCGGCGAGACGGCGATGCGGTTCGCGAGCTCGAGGCCGGCAAGCCGGATCGGCGAGAAAAGAGCACTGGTCATGGGGAATCCCGGAAGGCGCGCCGCCGGGCGGCGGTCAGCGCTGCTGGATGGACTTCAGATAGGCGATGATGGCACCGACCTGGTCGGCGTCAAACTGGAATTCCGGCATATCGGGATGGCCGGAGAGGATGCCCTCGCCCAACGCCTCCTCGAGCGATTCCACCGGATAGCGCTGGCCGAGCACGCGAAACGGCGGCGCCTCCTTGCTCGGGCTTGCGCCGCTGCGGCCGACGGCATGGCAGCGGGCGCAGTTCTTCTGCAACAGCTCTTCGCCGAGCTTGAGGTCGCCGTCGTCCGCCTGCAGCGGCCACGACCAGGCGATGAGCGGAACGATGGCGGCGAGCGCGGCCAGCCTCAGGCGGCGGCGCGCAGCAGGCTTCTGCGTGGCTTCTCCGGAATGTGCTGCGCCACCCGCCGCAGCACTTTCACCACCTTGATCGCGTCGAGCATACGCACCGCGAACTGGTCCTGCGTCGGGAAGTACAGGCTCCAGCGGCCACTGCGATAAAGCTCTTCGTAATAAACGAGCCGACGCTCCGCCAGGTCCAGCCATTTGCGGTTGACCCTCTCCAGTCGCAGCGCGTTCGTGCCTGCCGGCATACGTGATCCGTCGCGAGCGCCGGGCAAGACGCGTCGATCACTGAGGGATCGGCGGACGCCGGCAATGCACTCCAGACGCCACCACAAATTCGGACTGATTTTTCTGTGTAGAACGATTCGCGCGCATTGCAAAGCGGCAGCCGACCGCAAAGCGGTCCGCGCGCCCACCGGCAAGGTGCTGGATTCAGTGCTGAATCGCGTTCTCGGCCGGCTTGTTGATTCGGTAAAGCTGGAAGTTGGTGCCGTCCTGAACCAAGGTCATGTGCTTGGGATCGGGGTTGTCGGCGTCCGTGTCGGTGAACAAAAGATACAGATAATCATAGTGTTGCGACCAGTCGTCCCAGTAATGCGGACCGTTGGGCGCAGGCTTGTCGGCGGCCAGCAGCAGCCGCGCGGTGCTCGGCGGCGTGCCATCCTCGGTATCCACAATCGAACGATAGGCAGGGCGGACGTGCATGATCTGCTTGCCCTTGACCGTGAAGGCGGTCGTCACCAGCGCCGAGCGCTCGATGATCGCCTGGCAGGCCAAGTGCACGAGAGCATAGTCGTCGACCGTGTCGCCGGCGTCGGCCTTGGCATAGGCGACCAGCACCCGCGAGCCGGGCTTGACGCGCTTGATTGAGGCGCGGAATTCGCTGGTCGAGGTGGAGAGACTCGCCCAGGCGGTGTCGACCTCGATCACCCGCACCAGCAGCAAGGCCACCAGCACGGTGAGGAAGCCGCGGCGCACCAGCCGATGCCGCAGGTCCATGTCGATGCAGGCGATCAGGATGAACACGAAGGCGATCGGCAGCCGCTGGTCGCCCATATAGGTGGCGAACAGCACGCGCGGCATCGCCAGATAGACAGCGGCGCTGACCGCCAGCATCACCCAGAACAGCGGGTGCACGCGCATCAGGCGATGGCGGATCGCCCATACCGCGCCGGCGATGAAGGTCGCGAGCAGCGCCAGCGCGACGATGTCGGAGTAGCACTGGATGATGTAGATGAGCCCGTCGATCTTGCCGAGGCGCTCCCAGTAATACTGGCCGGCCAGTCCCATGGTCGGGCTCATGAGCAGCAGCGGGACCGTCGGCAGGAACGGGACGCCGGTGGCGCAGAAATCGACGAGCCGCATCGGCAGCGCCTCGCGGCGGCGCAACCACAGGCGGTGCGCTTCGATCGCCAGCAGGCCGACGCCGTAAACGCCGAGCGCCGACAGGTGGCAGAAATAGAGCGCGATGACGAACACGGCCGAGACGCCGAGGCGCAGCGACCAGTGACGCTCGCGCAGCGCGACCCAGGCCGCCAGCGCCCACAGCGCCAGCCCGATGCCGAAGATGAAGTTGGTCAGCCCCACCAGGAAGACGTGGTTGAAGAGCAGCGGCGCCGCGATCAGCGGGAACGCCGACCAGCGGCCGAACAGCGCGCGGTTGAGCGCCAGCCCGCCCGACAGCATCAGCGCCAGCATCGACAGGAGAAAGATCTGGCCGGCAAGATAGACGCTCATGAAGCGCGCCAGCATCGGCACCACGATGTCCATCATCAGGTTGGGCACCGGCGCCCAATCGATCTCGTAGAAGCGCGCGAGATTGGGATCGTGCGCGATGTCCGCGATCACGTGCATGCGCGCGAGGTGATTGACGTAGTCGGACAGCGGCGGGACCGGGTTCGTCCAGATCGGGATCGAGACGACCAGCAGCAGGAGCGCGGTCAGCACGGCGATGTGGGCACCGCTGAAGGCCCCGATACGCCGGCGCGGCAGGGCCATCTTCGGCAGGGCCATGGTCGACGTCAGGCTGGGATCATGGACGTTCATCGCGCACCGCGTTTGGCACCAGGTTCCCGGCCTGGCGCCGGGTGAAGCGGCCACCCTACTGATCGAACCTGACTTTGCGATGAACGGACGGTGCCCAAGGCAGCCGCGGACGGGCTTTCATCGAGGAAAATCGGTATTTTAAGGGAGTCTTATGCATCCGCCGCCCGTTCGGCGCGCGGAATCGTCGATTCATGATGAACCGCCGCCTGCCCGGGACGGCCGGCCGCCTAGAGCCTGATGCGCAGCCGGTGGGCGATCTCGCCGACGATCCCGCGGCGGAACAGGAGCACGCAGACCACGAAAATCACGCCCTGGATGACCAGCACCCACTGCCCCATGAAGGCGAGCTTGTACTGCATCGCCAGGATGACGAAGGCGCCGACGATCGGTCCGTAGACGGTGCCGAGCCCGCCCACCAGGGTCATCAGCACGACCTCGCCCGACATCGGCCAGTAGACGTCGGTCAGCGAGGCGATCTGCACCACCAGCGCCTTGGTGGCGCCGGCGAGCCCGGCGAGCGTCGCCGACAGCACGAAGGCCATTAGCTTGTAGCGGTCGATCTTGTAGCCAAGCGAGGTGGCGCGCAGGTCGTTCTCGCGGATCGCCTTGAGCACCTCGCCGAACGGCGAATGGATGATGCGTCGGATGAACAGAAATCCGGCGATGAAGATGACGAAGACGAAGACGTACATCTCCGTCGTATTGGACAGGTCGAAAATTCCGAACAGGTGCCCGCGCGGCACCGACTGGATACCGTCCTCCCCGCCGGTGAACTTCGCCCGCAGCGCGACGAAGTACATCATCTGCGCCAGCGCCAAGGTGATCATGGCGAAATAGATGCCTTGGCTGCGGATCGCCAGCGTCCCGGCGATCAGCCCGCACAGCGCCGCCGTCCCCGTGCCGACAAGGATCGACAATTCAGGCGACAGGCCCCAGTCCTTCGCGGCATGCGCGGCCATGTAGCTCGCCCAGCCGAAATAGAGGGCATGGCCGAAGGACAGCAGGCCGACGTAGCCGATGAGCAGATTGAACGCGAGCGCGAACAGCGCGAAGCACATGCACTCCATCAGGAACAGCGGATAGGTGAAGAACGGCGCGACGATCAGCGCGACGATCAGCACGACGAAGGCGATGGTCTGGCTCTGCGCGGCGAGCGGCGAGCGCTTGGCGAGCGGGCCGGCGGCGTGATCCATCATATTCTCCGCCCGAACAGGCCCGCCGGCCGCACCAGCAGCACGATCGCCATCACGACAAAGATCACCGTGTTCGACGCCTCCGGATAGAACACCTTGGTCAGCCCTTCGACGACGCCGAGGCCGAAGCCGGACAAGATGGAGCCAAGGATCGAGCCCATGCCGCCGATCACCACCACGGCGAAGACGACGATGATCAGTTCGGAGCCCATGTTCGGCGAGACGTTGTAGATCGGCGCCGCCATCACGCCGGCGAAGGCGGCGAGCGCGACGCCGAAGCCGTAGGTGAGCGTGATCATCCGCGGCACGTTGATGCCGAAGGCGCGCACCAAAGTCGGGTTCTCGGTCGCGGCGCGCAGATAAGCGCCGAGCCGCGTGCGCTCGATGGCGAACCACGTGCCAAAGCAAATGACCAGCGAGGCGGCGATCACCCAGGCGCGGTAGTTCGGCAGGAACATGAAGCCGAGATTGTGCCCGCCCTGCAGCGAGTCTGGCAGCGTATAGGGCACGCCGGCGGAGCCGAGATAGTTGCGGCCGATGCCTTCGAAGATCAGCGCCAGCCCGAAGGTGAGCAACAGGCCGTACAGATGATCGAGCCTGTACAGCCACTGCAGGAACAGCCGCTCGATGAGGATGCCGAACACGCCGACGATGAGCGGCGCGAGGATGAGCGCCGGCCAGTAACCGAGCCCGGCATAATTGAGCAGCAGATAAGCCGTCACCGCGCCGAGCATGTACTGGGCGCCATGGGCGAAATTGATGATGTTGAGCATGCCGAAGATCACGGCGAGGCCGAGACTCAGCAGCGCATAGAACGAGCCGTTGATCAGCCCGATCAGGAGCTGACCGAACAGCGCCATCGTGGGAACGCCGAAGATCGTCGTCATGGCTGGCTTTCTTCTCCCTCTCCCCGCTTGCGGGGAGAGGGTTGGGGTGAGGGGCATGTCGCGAGCTCAGACTCGTGGCAACGTCCCCTCACCCGACTTCCTCACTTCGTTCGGAAGTCGACCTCTCCCCGCACGCGGGGAGAGGTGACAAGAGCCTTACCCCTTCACCAGCGGGCAGCCGCCGTCCTTGAGCGGACGGAAGGCCTCATCGGCCGGGATCGTGGCCTTCAGCTTGTACAGGTCGCCGGGATACTTCGACTCTCCCGGCTTCTTGACCTCGAACAGATACGCCGGGTGCAGCGCGCGGCCGTCCTGACGCACCGTGCTCTTGCCGAAGAGCGGATCATCGAAGGTCATGGTCTTCATCTTGTCGACCACCGCCTTGCCGTCCTTGGCGCTGCCGACCGCGGCGACCGCCTGCAGATAAGCGAGCGTGCCGGAATAGACGCCGGCCATGTTCATGCTCGGAATCTTGCCCGCGGCATTGCGCAGCTTGTCCCAGCGCTTGGTCCAGGCGCGGCTGCCGTCATTGAGATCCCAGTACCAGGTCTCGGTGAAGGTCAGGCCCTGCGCGGTCTTCAGGCCGAGGGCGGCGACGTCCGGCGCGAACACGAGGAGGCCGGCAAATTTCTGTCCGCCCGCAGTGATGCCGAATTCGGCGCCCTGCTTGATGGAGTTGATGGTGTCGCCGCCGGCATTGGCGAGGCCGATGATCTTCGCCTTCGATTGCTGCGCTTGCAGCAGGAACGACGAGAAATCGCTGTTGTTGATCGGGACGGCGACCTGGCCGAGCACCTTGCCGCCGTTCTTCTCGACCACCGCCGCGGTGTCGCGCTCGAGCGCGTGACCGAAGGCATAGTCGGCGACGAGGAAGAACCAGGTGTCGCCGCCCGTCTTGACGATGGCCTTGCCGGTGCCGTTCGCCAGCATCCAGGTGTCGTAGGTCCAATGCACGGTGTTGGCCGTGCACTTCGACCCGGTGAGATCGGACGAGGCCGGACCGGAGGCGACGAACACCTTGTTCTTGGCCGCCGCCACCTGCGAGATGGCGAGCGCGACGCCGGAATTCGGCACGTCGGCGATCATGTCGACGTGGTCGACGTCGTACCACTGGTTGGCGATGTTGGTGCCGACGTCGGCCTTGTTCTGATGGTCGGCGCTGACCACCGACACCTTCACGTTCGGATGCTTCTTCATGAAGTCTTCCGCCGCCATCTTGGCGGCGATCACCGAGCCGATGCCGGTGTCGTCGGCATAGAGGCTCGCCATGTCGGTGAGCACGCCGACCTTGACGTCGATCTGTTTCTGCTGCGCGTAGGCCGTACCGCAGGCCAGGCTCGCAGCGAGCGCAACAAGTCCCAATGTCCGTTTCATCAGTTTCCTCCGTTTATGCGGCCTTGCGGCCATTGTTGTGCAGTCATACGCCCAGATAGTCGTGCAGTTTCTCCACGTTGGCATCGAGCTCGGCGTTGGCGAACTGGTCGATGATGCGTCCGTGCTCCATGACGTAGAATCGATCCGCCACCGTCGAGGCGAAGCGGAAATTCTGTTCGACGAGCAGAATGGTGAAGCCCTGCTCCTTCAGCTTGCCGATGGTGCGGCCGATTTGCTGGATGATCACGGGCGCGAGGCCTTCAGTCGGCTCGTCGAGCAGCAGGAGCCGCGCGCCGGTGCGCAGGATGCGGGCGATCGCCAGCATCTGCTGCTCGCCGCCGGAAAGCTTGGTGCCCTGGCTGGAGCCGAGCCGCTCCTTGAGGTTGGGGAACAGCGTGAAGATCTGCTCGAGCGAAAGGCCGCCCGGCCGCACCTGTGGCGGCAGCAGGAGGTTCTCCTCGACGCCGAGACTGGCGAAGATGCCGCGCTCCTCGGGGCAGAAGGCAATGCCGGCGCGCGCGATGCGGTCGGACGACAGGCCGATGAGCTCGCGCCCTTCGAAGCATACCGAGCCGGTGCGGTTTCTGACGATGCCCATGATCGACTTCAGCGTCGTCGTCTTGCCGGCGCCGTTGCGGCCGAGCAGCGTCACCACCTCGCCTTCGCGCACGTCGAAGGTGACACCGTGCAGGATGTGCGACTCGCCGTACCAGGCCTGCAGGTTCTCGACCGCGAGCAGCGGCGGCGCGCGCTCAAGCATGACCCACTCCCATGTAGGCCTCGCGCACCTCGGGGTTGTTCGACACCGTTGCGTAGTCGCCCTCGGCCAGCACGCGGCCGCGCGTCAGCACGGTGATGCGGTCGGAAAGGTCGGCGACCACCGAGAGATTGTGCTCCACCATCAGCACGGTGCGATCGGCGGCGACCTTGCGGATGAGCGCGGCGATGCGGGCGATGTCCTCATGGCCCATGCCGGCCATCGGCTCGTCGAGCAGCAGCATGTCCGGGTCGAGCGCCAAGGTCGTGGCGATCTCCAGCGCGCGCTTGCGCCCATAGGGCAGTTCCACCGCCATCCAGTCGGCGAATGGCGACAGGCCGACATCCTCGATCAATTCGAGCGCGCGCGCGTTGAATTCTTCGAGCACCGCCGCCGGGCGCCAGAAGTCGAACGAGGCGCCGCGCTTCCTCTGCAGCGCGATTCGCACATTCTCCAGCACGGTCATATGCGGAAATACTGCCGAGATCTGGAACGAGCGCGCCAGCCCGAGCCGCGCCACGTCGGCGGCGTCCAGCCCGGTAATGTCGTCGCCCCGGAACAGGATGCGGCCGCGCGTCGGCTGCAGGAACTTGGTGAGCAGATTGAAGCACGTCGTCTTGCCGGCGCCGTTGGGGCCGATCAGCGCGTGGATGGAGCCGCGCCGGACTTCGAGGCTGACGCCGCTGACTGCGACGAAGCCGGCGAACTCCTTCGTCAGATCCTCGGTCGCCAGGATGATGTCGCCTGCCATAAGGCCCTCTGTCGGGGCCATCATCCCGATCTTTTCGCCATCCGGCAAGCGCGACCAAAGGCTGCGCCGGCGGGCCCGGAGGGTTATGACCGCGACCGGAGGACGCGGGGCGGCGGCCCATCAGGCCGCCTGCGCCTCGGCCTCGCGCTTGGCGAGATTGGCGAGGATTTCCGCGCCCCGGTTGGCCGCCGGCAGGCCGCGGAACAGGAAGCAGAGGCTGATCACCGCCTGCATCTCCTCCCAGGAGGCGCCGGCGCGGCGGGCGGCGATGGCGTGCAATTGCGCCGCGTCGCTCATGTCCATCAAGAGCATGCCGAACAGCATCAGTTGCGCCGTCTTGGTGTCGAAGCACTTCGGATACATCGCATGCTCGCGCATCCGCTCCTGCATGTCGAGCAATTGCGGATCGAGCGCGCCGGTCACCGCCATGCGCGCCTCGATGCGCGGCGGCACGAAACCGATCAGCTCCTGGTAGATGGCGTTGCGCTCGTCGAGCGTCGCCTTCTTGTCGCTATAGGGACCGATGCGGGTGCGCACGGCCTTGGTGTCGATCCGGGGCGGCAGAGACATTGTTCATTCGCTCCTGTTGCTATGCCTGCAGCTATCCCCCACTCCGTTCATTCCCGCGAAAGCGGGAATCCAGCGCTGACGTGCCGCCGGAGAAGGCGCGTTGGGTCCCCGCTTTCGCGGGGACGAACGGATAGAGAGCCTCGTTCACGACAGCGACGCGATCGCCTCCTTGAGCACCTCCGGCAGCGGACCCTTCGTATCCGTCTGCACGTCAGGCGTGGCGTATTCGATGAAGCTGTCCGGCAGCGTCGCGCCCCAGTAGGTGCCGGTGCCCCTCTCCTTCTCGTCCCAGGTTACCGGCTCCCAGTCCGGCGCGGTGACGAGGAAGCTGCCGGAATAGATCTCGACGCGGTTGCCGCCCGGCTCGTAGCTGTAGAGATAGAACCCTTGAGAGTTGTTGTGCTTCGAGGGGCCGGCCTCGATGAAGATGCCGTTTTCGATGAGAATGTCGGCGGCGCGCAGCACGTCGTCGCGATTGTCGACCCACAGCGAGAAATGATGCAGGCGTCCGTGCGCGGCTTTGACGTCGACGACGTAAGCGAGCTGGTGATGGATCGCCGTCGGGCTCATCCACGAGCCGATCTCGGTCTTGCCGTCGTCGTAACGCACCTGCTCGCGCAGTTGGAAGCCGAGCAGGCCGGTGGCGAACTTGCGGTTCGCTTCCACATCCTTGGCGAGCAGCGCGAGGTGATCGACGCGGCGCACGCAGACGCCGCGGCCGGTGTATTTCTGCGGCAGGTTCTTCAGCGTCGAATGCAATTCCGGCGGCGCGACGAACTTCTGCTCCTCGTAATAGATTTCCATCACGTGCCCGTCCGGATCGCGGAAGCGATACGAGCGGCCGCGGCCGTAGTCCCCGTTACTCCAGCCGATGCCGAGACCCGCGTCTTCGATCGCCTTCGCCCGCCGCTCGAGCGCCTGCGGCGAGGCCGCGCGCCAGGAGATGCAGCCGACGCCATTGGTTTTCGCGCCGGTGAGTTTCAGGGTCGAGGTGGCGTAGTCGCCGTAACCGCGCAGGTAGACCGAGGCGCCGCTTTCGTGCACCGGCTCCATGCCGAGCAGGTCGCGGAAATACCAGAGGCTCTGCTCCGGCTTCGGCGTCAGCAGTTCGACGCTGCCGAGATGCGCGATGTCATGGATCGGTTCGGGCGCGGCGGCCATCGGCGTTTCCTTTGTTGCTTTCGCAACAATCTGCCGGAGCCGCGGCGACCGATCTTGATTTAGCGCAAAGACGCGGGCCGCAGAGCCTGTCGCGGATTGACAATTAATTTCCTAATCTACTTGACTATAATCCAGACCATCCCTACTCTGACGAATGGTCGGCATCGGTGCCCGCCGCTCTCATGAGGCGGCGGACGCCGCGGCCGACCCGGCGCGCCGACAATGCGCGCCGTGGCTGGTTTCGTCTCTCGCGGAGCCAGCAAATGGAGCGCCGGGAGGCGCAGCACCCCCGATCGCAAGGGGGTGGCGCGCCCGGGACGGGACTCATCTCCCCGTCTCGAACGGCGTGCGGATCGCCCGATCGCAAGGGCGGTCCATGAGGGGGGCCTCGCAAGCCCCCTGGCGCCTCCCGGCGCTCCAGTCCCCTTTTGGGGAAACGGAAAAAGGGACCGGCCTCCCCGGGGCCGAACAAAGAATACGGGCGGCGGAGCGTTGGCTACTCGGTCATTCCGGGGCGCGAGCGCAGCAAGCAAACCCGGAATCCAGGCACTCGCTCGGAATCGGTCTTCTGGATTCCGGGTTCGCGCTTTCGGCGCGCCCCGGAATGACAATGGAAACTCAGCCCTTGAACTTCTTGGCCAGAGTGTCGGCGCTCTTGGCGAGCAGGCCGACGTCGGAGCCGACCGCGACGAAAAGGTAGCCCCATTCGATGTAGCGGCGGATTTCCTCTTCGTTGCCGGTGAGGATGCCGGCCGGCTTGCCGACCTTCTTCAGCCGCTTCACGGCGTCGTGGATCGCTTCCTGCACGCCCGGATGCGCCGGATTGCCGAGATGACCGAGCGACGCCGCAAGATCGGACGGACCGATGAACACGCCATCCACGCCATCCACGCCGGCTATCGCCTCGAGCTCTTTCATTGCCTCGCGCGTCTCGACCTGCACCAGCACGCAGATCTCCGCGTTGGCCTTGCCGAGATAACCGGGCGTACGGCCGTAGCGGCTGGCGCGCGCCGCGACCGAGACGCCGCGGATGCCTTGCGGCGGATAGCGCGTCGAGGCGACGGCGCGCTTGGCCTCCTCGACGTTCTGCACGTAGGGAAACAGCAGCGTCTGCGCGCCGATGTCGAGCGCGCGCTTGGCCAGCACCGCGTCGTTCCACGCCGGGCGGATGATCGGCGTCGCCGTGCCGCCGCGCACCGCCTGCAACTGTTCGACGAGATCGGGGATCTCGTTCGGCGAATGCTCGGTGTCGAGCAGGATCCAGTCGAAACCGGAGTCACCGATGATGTCGGCGACGATGTTGCTGCACAGGCTCGACCACAGGCCGATCTGCAGTTTGCCGGCGGCGATCGCGTGCTTGAAGGCGTTGCGCTGGAAGTCCGTCGTCATGCTTGTTCCCTGCCCTCACACGAACTGGATGGCGAGGCCGCCGAGCGGCCCGAAATCGGCGTGCAAGGTATCACCTTTCTGCGCGAAGACGACGCGGGTGAACGAGCCGGCGAGCACGATGTGGCCGGGCTCGAGCGCGTGCCCGTGCGGACCGATCTTGTTGGCGAGCCAGGCGACGCCGAGCGCCGGATGGCCGAGCACGCCGGCGGCGAGGCCCGTCTCCTCGATCTCGGAATTGCGATACATGATGCCGCCGACCCAGCGCAGGTCGACGTCCATCGGCCCGACCGGACGTCCGCCCATGGCGATGCCGGCGGCGGCGCCATTGTCGGCGACGGTGTCGACGATCTTGCGCTGGTCCTGGATGCGCGCATCGACGATCTCGATCGCCGGCACGACGTATTCGGTGGCACGCAGCACCTCGGCCAGCCCGACGCCGGGTCCTTGCAGCCGCTTGCCCATGATGAAAGCGAGTTCGACTTCGACGCGCGGCTTGCAGTAGTCGGAATGCTTCACCTTGGCGCCGTCGCCGATGATCTGGTCGTCGAGGATGTAGCCGTAGTCCGGCTCATCGATCATCGAGGAGCGCTGCATCGCCTTCGAGGTCAGCCCGACCTTGTGGCCGATGAGCTTGGCGCCGGCCTTGATCTTGCGCTGCGCGACTTCCGTCGAGATCGCGTAGCTATCGTCGATGGTGATGTTTGGGAAAGTGACGTGCAGCTGCGTCGCCTGCTTCCGCTCCTTCTGGGCGTTCATCAGGATGTCGGCGGCCTTCATGCGTTCGGCTTGAGTGAGCATGGGATATCCTCGAAGGAATTGAGAGCGGTCGGCCGGCTAGGCGGGCGTCGGCGCGGAAGGCCTTGACCGCATCAAGGCTGCCGCCGCGCGCCAGCGACCTAGCAGGTTCGCGCGCCCAAGTCATCGGCCGGACGGCACGGCTCAGGCCTTGGCGAGCTTTCCGTTGATGAAAGCGAGCAGCCGCGCCATCGGCGGGCGCATGAACGGCAGATCGACTGCCAGCAGTGCGAGACCGAGCGGCAGCATCCAGAAGCCGAGGATCGGGAGGAAGCCGACGAAGCCGCCTGCCATCAGCACGATCGCCAACGGAACGCGCACCCAGACGGCGTGCGGCGCGCGCACAATGTCGAGCAGCCGCGCCGCCCAATCCGGCAGATGCTCCTTGAGGCTGTCGATCTCGCGGGTGAGGTCTTCCTTGCGGCGCATGCCCGGACAAGCGGAGCGCGCAAGCGTTCGTTCCGGCCTGCCGTCGCCGCATGGCCGCTCTGCCGCCGGCTTCGGAATAATTCGCAGCCGGGCGTGTTCATCCCGCGTTGCCATTCCTGACCTCGGCAACCGCCCTGCCCGACGGCACGGTGAAGCCTCGGAGACCCTGCCAACATGCTTGCACGAATGACGGCGGCAGCCGCGATTGTTGCCGCTCTGATGAGTTTGCTCCCGGCATCCACACCCGCCACGGCATCGCCCGTACCGGCGATCCATTCGACCACCGTCTACAAGTACGCCCAGGTCGACGGCATCAAGATCTTCTATCGCGAGGCCGGGCCCGCGCACGCGCCGACGCTTCTCCTCCTGCACGGATTGCCGTCATCGTCGCGTGAGTTCGACACCCTCATCCCGATGCTTGCGGATCGTTATCACGTCATCGCCCCCGATTATCCCGGCTTCGGCCATTCCGACGCGCCATCGCCCGACAAATTCGACTACACGTTCGATCATCTGGCGCAGATCATCGACGGCTTCACGCAAACCGCCGGCTTAACGAAATACGCGCTTTACGTTCACGACTACGGCGGACCCGTCGGCTTTCGTCTCGCTGTCGCGCACCCCGAACGCATCACGGCGATCGTGGTGCAGAATGCGGTCGCCCACGACGACGGACTGGATGAGAAACGCTGGGCAGCGCCGCGGGCGTTCTGGGCCGACCGCGCGAAATACGAATCCGTATTCCGGGAGCGCCTGACCGCTTTGCAGGGCGCGAAGGCGCGTCACGTCGGCGGCTCGCCCCACCCCGAGCGCTACAATCCCGATCTATGGGACGACGAGTTCGCCTATCTGAGCAAGCCCGGGATCGCCGACATCCAGGTGGCGCTTTTCTACGATTACCGCACCAATCTGGCTGAGTATCCGGCGTGGCAAGCCTACTTCCGCAAATTCAAGCCGCCGATGCTGATCGTGTGGGGCAAGTACGACGCCTCATTCGCGCTGCCGGAGGTCGCCGCCTACAAACGCGACTTGCCGAAGGCGGAGGTCCATATCCTCGAGGCGGGTCACTTCGCACTCGACGAAGCAGCCGATGAGATTGCCGCCGACATGCGCCGGTTCCTCGCCGCGACGACCCCGAAGGTGCACCGAGCAAGCGGGCCCCCCACCGCCGCTCAATAATGCGGCGGCGGCGGCTCCGGCTCGCCGGCCGGCGCATGCGCTTCAAGCTCCTGCATCTGCGCGCCGAGGCGGGCCAACTGCCGCTTGAGGTCTTCGATCTCCTTCCACTGCGCGAGGATCGTGGCGTTCAGGTCCTCGATCGTGCGCTCCTGCTCGGTCGCGCGCATCTCCAGCGCATCGACCCGCTCGGTCAGGGCGTCGCGGTCACTCATAAGGATGCGTCCCCTGCTCTGAAACGACTTGCGCCGCCGCTTTCCGGAGCGGCGGCGCCTTTGATGGTCGACCCTCAGTGCTTCAGCTTCGGATCGACGCTGAACTTCGCCTCGGTCTTCTGCGTGATCTCGTCGAGACTGACGTCGGTCGCGAGCTCAATCAAGGTCATGCCGCCCTTCTTGCGGTCGATGGTGAAGACGCCGAGATCGGTGATCACCATGTCGACGACGCCGGCGCCGGTCAGGGGCAGGTTGCACTTGTGCAGCAGCTTCGGCTCGTTCTTGGCCGTGTGCTCCATGATGACGACGACCTTCTTGACGCCGGCGACGAGGTCCATGGCGCCGCCCATGCCCTTCACCATCTTGCCGGGGATCATCCAGTTGGCGAGGTCGCCGTTCTCGGCCACCTGCATGGCGCCGAGCAGCGCGATGTCGATGTGGCCGCCGCGGATCATCGCGAAACTGTCTGCCGACGAGAAGAAGCTCGTCGTCGGCAGCTCGGTCACGGTCTGCTTGCCGGCGTTGATGAGGTCCGGATCCTCATCGCCCTCATAGGGGAACGGACCGAAGCCGAGCATGCCGTTCTCGCTCTGCAGCTGCACGGTCATGCCCTCGGGGATGTAGTTCGACACGAGCGTCGGAATGCCGATGCCGAGATTGACGTAAAAGCCGTCACGCAATTCTTTGGCCGCGCGTTCGGCCATTTGATCGCGGGTCCAGGCCATTGTTAGACCTCCTCTCCGGTAGCGGCGGCGGGGACGCGCTTGCGTACCGTGCGCTGCTCGATGTGCTTGACGGCGTTCGGCACGTGAATGATGCGCTTCACGTAGACGCCGGGGGTGATGATGTGGTCGGGATCGATTTCGCCGGGGCGCACCAGGTGCTCGACCTCGGCGACGGTCACCTTGCCGGCGGTCGCCATCATCGGATTGAAGTTGCGCGCCGTCTTCCGATAGACGAGGTTGCCCTCGTGGTCGCCCATCCAGGCGTGCACGACGGACAGATCGGCGACGATGCCGCGCTCCATGATGTAGCGGTCGCCGTCGAACTCACGCTCTTCCTTGCCCTTGGCGATGTCGGTGCCGGCGCCCGTGCGGGTGTAGAAAGCCGGGATGCCGGCGCCGCCGGCGCGGATGCGCTCGGCCAAGGTGCCCTGCGGGTTGAATTCGATTTCCAACTCGCCGGCGAGGTACTGCTGCGCGAACAGCTTGTTCTCGCCCACGTAAGACGAGATCATCTTCTTGACCTGACGCGTCTCGAGCAGCAGGCCCAAGCCCGCGCCGTCGACACCGGCATTGTTGGAGACCACGGTGAGATTCTTCACCCCGGACTCCTGGATCGCCTTGATCAGCGTCTCCGGGATGCCGCAGAGGCCGAAGCCGCCGCAGCAGATCAACATGCCGTCCTTGAGCACACCGGCAAGCGCGGCCTTCGCGTCGGAATAGACTTTTTTCATGTACTTCCGCCCTGGTCACAGTGAACGCACGCAGCGCCCCGGCTGCGCGGCTCATCGAGAAGGAGAAAACATCATCCGCCGGGGCGGATGCAAGCCTACTGCGGCTTCGGCGGCGTTATGTCCGTGACCGGGTTGGCCGGGCGCACCGGCGCGGCCGGCTTCGGCGGCGGCGGCGGCGCGGCGGCGACCGGCACCGGCGGCGGATTGAGCGACGTCGGCAGCGGCAGGTGGTGCGGATAATAGCTCCAGGCCACAAAGGCGGCGGCGAACAGGATCGCCGTCAGCAGGGCGCCCGAGCCCCGGCGGCCGAAACTGAGGAAGTTGCCGATCAGACTGGCCACGAAGACGAAAACCGCCAGGATCGCCACGTACAGCCAGTTCACGCTCGCCAGATCGATCGGCATTTACCGCCCTCCCCGTTTGCAGCGATCCTAGCTCAGTCCCGCGATACGGGCCAACGCCGTCGCGTCATTTGCCGCGGCCGCGTTTGCCACTATACCTGCCCGGCCACGTCCCAGGGTGCCCATGCCAAACCTTCTTATCCTCACCGAAGTTCAAGAGTCGATGCGCGCCCGCTACAAGCAGATGCTGCTGGAGCGGTTCCCGCAACAATTGACCGTCAATGTCGTCGGCCATCACACCCTGGTCGACCCCTATATTGCCGACACCGACATCCTGCTCTGCTTCTCGCCGCCGATGGCCGACCACGTCGTGCGCGACGCCAAGAAGCTGAAATGGATCCAGGCGCTGGGCACCGGCGTCGACAACATCATCGATCTGCCTTCGCTCGATCCGGAGGTGCTGGTCACCAACCTGCGCGGCATCCACGGGCCGCCGATGTCGGAAGCGACCATCGCCTACATGCTTTCGCTCGCGCGCGACATGCCGCGCACGGCGCTGGCGCAGCCGCGGCACGCCTGGGAGCGCTGGCCGGTCGGCCTGCTCGACGGCAAGACCGTCGGCATCCTCGGTGTCGGGCTCATCGCCGAGCATCTGGCGCCGATGCTGAAGGCCTTCAACATGACGGTGGTCGGCATCAGCGGCTCGCCGCGCCCGGCGCCCGGCTTTGACCGCATGGCCAGCCGCGCCGACCTCATCGACGTCGTGCGCGAACTCGATTACCTCGTCGTGCTGATCCCAATGAGCAACGAGACACGCCATATCATCAATGCCGAAGTGCTCGCCGCCATGAAGCCGACGGCTTATCTGGTCAACGTCGCGCGCGGCGGCGTGGTCGACGAGGCGGCGCTGATCGAGGCGCTCAACAGCGGCCAGATCGCCGGCGCCGCGCTCGACGTCTACGCCAAAGAGCCGCTGCCGCCGGATAGCCCGTTGTGGAAGACCAAGAACCTGCAGTGCATCCCGCATCTCGGCGGCTATTCGCAAGGCTACGAGGACCGCGCCATGCCGACGATCGTAGACAATATGCGCTGCTTCCTCAACGGCGAGCCCAGGCGCATGATCAACATCGTGCGCGAACCCGCCTCCTGGAGAAAATGACATGGCCCTGTCGGACCGCCTGAACACCCCCGTCTCCACCGCCGAGCTGGAGCGGCGCTGGGCCGCGGTCCGCGCCGCCATGCAGCGCGACAAGATCGACGTTCTGCTGATGCAGAACAACAATGACCACATGGGCGGCTACGTCCGCTACTTCACCGACATGCCGGCGACCAACGGCTACCCGAACACGGTGATCTTCCCGCGCGACGACGACATGAGCGTCGTCTGCCAGGGCCCGTTCGGCGGCAGCGAGCCGACCGCGCAAGGCGACCAGACCTGGCGCGGCGTCAAGCAGCTACTGACGACGCCGAGCTACGCCTCGGCGCACTACACCAAAGATTACGACCCCGAACTCGCGGTGCAGGCGCTCAAGCCCTACGCCAAGGCCACCGTCGGCTTCGTCGGCACCTACCAGATGTCCTACGCGCTGCTCGATTACGTGAAGCGCGCATTGCCGCAGGCGACCTTTGTCGACGCCACCGAGCTGGTCGACCGCATCAAGGTGATCAAGAGCGCCGAGGAGATGGAGCTGGTCAAGCGCGCGGCGCTGATGCAGGACGGCGCCATGCGCGCCGCCTTCGCCGCAGCGAAGCCCGGCATGCGCGACGTCGAGGTCGCGGCGATCGCGCAGCAGTACAGCGTCACGCACGGCAGCGAGAACGGCATCTATCTCTGCGCCTCGATGCCGCTCGGCAAGCCGTCGAAGTTCGCCAACCGGCATCTGCAGAACCGCGTCATCCAGAAGGGCGACCAGATCGCGCTGCTGGTCGAGGACAACGGCCCCGGCGGCATGTACACCGAGCTCGGCCGGTCCTGCGTCGTCGGCGTGCCGGTGCCGCAGCAGATGAAGGACGAGCTTGCCTTCTGCAAGGCGTCGCGCAAGTTCACGCTCGATCTCCTGAAGCCCGGCACCCCCTGCAAGGACATCTGGGACGCGTTCAACGACTTCATGGCGAAAAACGGCCGCCCGACCGAGTCACGGCTCTATTGCCACGGCCAGGGCTACGATCTCGTCGAGCGACCGCTGGTGCGCAATGACGAGCCGTGGACGATCGAGAAGGACATGAACATCGTCGTCCATCCGACCTACGTGCACGGCGGCTATCTCAACTGGCTGTGCGACAATTACCTGATCGGCGGCAACGGCCCCGGCGACCGGCTGCATCAGTTCCCCGAGGAGGTCGTCGAAGTGGGCTGACCGCCTTCACACGGAGGCGACCATGGCGGAGATCAAGATCGTCAACCCGGACGCGCTCGGACAGCCGCTCGGGCAGTACTCGCAGATGACGCGGGTGAAGGCGTCGGAATTCCTGTTCATCGCCGGGCAACTCGGCGTCGACAAAGACGGCAAGATCGCCGCCGACGGCAATTTCGACGAACAGTGCAAACAGACCTTCGCCAATATCGAGGCGGCGCTGAAATCCGCCGGCGCCGGCTGGGGCAATGTCGCGCAGTTCACGACCTACCTCGTGCACTCGCAGGACATCCCGAATTTCATGACCTTCCGCAAGCGCGAGTTCCCGCGCATGTTCGCGGGCGGCGCCTACCCGCCGAACACGCTGCTGATGATCGACCGGCTGGTGATCGAGCCGGCGCTGATCGAGGTGCAGACGGTGGCGGCTTTGTGAGCGAAGCCGCTACTTCTTCTCTTCCATCAGGCTCACATGCGCGGCGACGACGCGCCAGCCTTCCGGGAATTTCACCCAGGTCTGCATCTGCCGGCCGACGCGCCTGGGCGCCGACGGACGCTCGTACAAGGTCGACGCGACCGCGACGTCGCGGCCATAGGTCGTGATCACCGTGCGCGAGAGCTTGCGGCCGAGCGCGACCGGCGACCGCGCCGCGCGGAACGCGGCGATCTCGCCGTAGCCGTAGAGGTTCTCGTTGACGCCGTAGCGGACGGTGCGCGGGTCGTCGCGGAAGAAGCCGTCGAGCGCATTGACGTCGTTCTTGACCAAAGCGGTCTCGTAGCGGTCGAAAGCCGCCCTCACCTCGGCGACCACCTCCGGCAGATCGATGTCCATAGCATCCCCCTGATTACTCACGGCCAATGCCAGCCCAGCACGTTCGCAAGGCCGGCCGGCAGCGACACGAATTGCGCAACATCGCCGATGCTGACCGACAGCGCCACCGCGCCGATGAGCGACACCACGGTGCCGGCGATGACGCGGCCATCGAACACCTCGTGCTTGGGATTGATCAGCCAGCCGAAATAGACGCGGAACACCAGCGAGAGGCGCTGGATCGGCGACACCACCGACACCGGCGCCACCGCCAGCGCCATGTAGCGCGTCATCTGTGACAGGCAGGCGAGCAGCCCCGAAACCACAAACCATTTCGCCGTGCGGCGGTCGACCCGTCGGAAGTCGGTCCAGCGGCCGGGCAAGGCCAAGACCAGCATCAGCGCGACGGTCGCCGCCAGATACGACACGAAGCCGCCGGCGATGCCGATGGCGATGCTTTTCTTGACGAAGGCCATGCGGATGATGACCGGGCTCAGGCCGAAGCCGATCGCGGACAAACTCGCATACAGATAGCCTTCCGCATATTCCGGAATGAATGTCGTCTCGCCCGCGGACTCCGGCGGCATCGGATCGACCGGGCGCTTCGCCGGCTTGAGGGTCATCGCCGGACCGGCGATGACAAGCGCGATGCCGATCAGCCGCAGCACGGTGAGCGGCTCGCCGAGCCAGAAGATCGCCAGTGCTAGCGTGATGATCAGGCTGCACTGCTGGATCGGTGCGACGAGATTGGCGCCGATCGCCTTGGTGGCGCGGTAGTTGCAGTAGCGGCCCCAAGCGAAGTGGATGACGCCGGCGACGGCCAGGAGCCCCCAGCTCCGCATGTTGAAGCTGGCGAGCGCGGTAAAGCCGCCGCTCACGAGCATCGCCACGACGAACACCGGCAGCGCGATCGGCAGGCTGATACCGACGGCCTGCAGTACGGTGCCGGACAAGACGCCGCGCCGCACCGTGGCGTTCGACCAGGCGAAGCTGACCGCCGAGATCAGCGCCAGAAATCCACCGAGCATTGAGCGCCGCGCCTCATTCCTGTCCGGGCGACGACGACGCACGACGCAACGCGGGCGCTCCGGTGACGGGCATCAATGTCATCAAGGTGCGCAGACGCGCAAGCCGACGCGGCCGCTTGTCGGCATTGCGATAACGGATTTTCGCGGCGGGAAAATACCGCAATTTAATTTGCCGCCGGCGCACGAAATCCTTGCTCACCCGGCGCGATTGCTTTCGACTGCACGTCCCCAGCGTGTTCACACGGAAGACCCGCACATGAGCGACACGAAATCCGAGATCCGCGATGGCATGCAGATCGACTGGGACGCGCCGATTCAGATGGACGACGGCATCGTGCTTCGCGCCGACGTGTTCCGGCCTGTCGGCGCAGGTCGCTGCCCGGTGATCCTGAGCTACGGCCCCTATGCCAAGGGCGCCGCTTTCCAGGAAAAATACAAAGGCAACTGGGCGCGACTCACCAAGGCGGCACCCGAGGTGCTTCAAGGATCGAGCAACAAATATCAGAACTGGGAACTGGTCGACCCGGAGAAATGGGTTCCGGAGGGTTACGCCATCGTCCGCATCGATTCCCGCGGCGCCGGCCGCTCGCCCGGCGTGCTCGACGTCTGGTCGGCGCGCGAGACGCAGGACATTTATGAGTGCATCGAATGGGCCGGCACCCAGCCGTGGAGCAACGGCAAGGTCGGCATGCACGGTATATCTTATTACGCCATGAACCAATGGACGGCCGGCGCGTTGCGGCCGCCGCATCTGGCCGCGCTCTGCATCTGGGAGGGATCGGCCGACTATTACCGCGAGCTTTGCCGGCACGGCGGCATCTACAGCGACTTCCTCGCCTCCTGGTTCCCGCGGCAGGTCATCAGCGTGCAGCATGGCGTTGGCGAGCGCGGCATCAAGAGCGTCGTCACCGGCGAGCCGGTGGCCGGACCGGAGACGTTACCCGAAGAGGAATTGAAGAAGAACCGCGTCGATACGGCCGGCGAGCCGAAGCGCCGTCGCCTGTTCGACGACTATTACGCCGCGCGCATTGCCGATTTCGCGCAGATCGAGGCGCCGCTTTTGTCGGCCGGCAACTGGGGCGGCATGGGCCTGCACACGCGCGGCAATTTCGAGGGCTATCTCGCCGCCGGCTCGCGGCAGAAATGGCTGGAGGTGCACGGCGACACGCACTTCACGCATTTCTACAGCACGTATGGCGAGACGCTGCAGAAGCGCTTCTTCGGCCATTTCCTCAAGGGCGAGGACACCGGCTGGGACAAGCAGCCGAAGGTGTCGCTCAACATCCGCCATCCGGACGAAAAATTCGTGCTGCGCGGCGAGAACGAATGGCCGCTCGCGCGCACGCAATGGGCCAAACATTACCTCGTCGCCGACGGCCAGCGGTTGTCGACCGCCGCCCCCGGCGCGAGCACGACGCTGAGCTACGAGACCACCGGCGACGGTCTCACCTTCCGCCTGCCGCCGGCGAAAGAGCCGCTGGAGATCACCGGCCCGGTCGCCGCGAAGCTCTGGATTTCCTCTGAGACGACCGACGCCGATCTGATCCTCGCGCTGCGGCTGTTCGATCCCGCCGGCAAGGAGGTCACTTTCATCGGCTCCAACGACCCGCGCACGCCGATCGGTCTCGGCTGGTTGCGCGCCTCGCACCGCAAGCTCGATCCGGCAAAATCGAAGCCGTACCGTCCCTGGCACACGCACGACGAGGAATGGCCGCTCAAACCGGGCGAGGCGGTCGAGGTCGACGTCGAGATCTGGCCGACCTCCATCGTCGTGCCGCCCGGTTACACCTTGGCCCTCACGATTGGCGGCAAGGACTACGAGGTCGACGGCACCGACATCGCGTTACCGAACGCCCCCTACCCCATGAAAGGCGTCGGTCCGTTCCTGCACATCGACAAGGACGACCGCCCCGCGGCGATCTTTGCCCGCCGCAATACGCTGCATTTCGCGCCCGGCAAGGAGCCATATCTCTTGTTGCCGGTCATTCCGCAGCGGTAAGCTTCACAAAAAACAGACACACAAGGGAGGACATCATGATCAGGCGTACTGTCGTAGCGGCACTCGCACTCGCGGGGCTGACGTTTGCGGCCCTGCCGGCGCAGGCCGCTGATTATCCGAGTCGCACCATCACCATGATCGTGCCCTACCCCGCCGGCGGCCCGACCGATCAGACGGCCCGGCAGATCGCGCAGTCGATGTCGCAAACCCTCAAGCAGACGGTCATCGTCGAGAACGTCAGCGGCGGCGGCACCATCATCGCCACCAACAAGGTCGCGAAGTCGGCGCCCGACGGCTACACGCTGCTGCTGCACAATCTGCAGATCTCCGCCAACGTCACGCTTTACAAGAACCTGCCGTTCAACACCGAAAAGGACCTGACGCCGATCATTTTCGTCAACAGCAATCCGCTGGTGCTGGTCGGCCGCAAGACGCTGGAAGCCAACGACCTGAAGTCGCTGCTCGCCGATATGAAGAAGACGCGGATGAAGGCGGCAATTCCCGGCTTCGGCGCGACCGGCCATCTCGCCACCGCGCTGCTGGCGCAGGAAGACGGCGCCAAGGTCGACATGATTCCCTATCGGGGAGCGGCACCGGCACTCACCGACATTCTCGGCGGCCATGTCGACCTGTTCTTCGCCACGCCGCAATCGGTCGTGCAGCAGGTCGCCGTCGGCCAGATGAAGGCCTATGGCATCACGTCAAACGACAAGGTGCCCGAACTGCCGAACGTGAAAAGCTTTGTCGACGTGTTCGGGCCGAAACTGAAGATCCAGTTCTGGCAGGCGCTGTTCGCGCCGGCCGGCACGCCGCAGCCGGTGATCGACAAATTGAACCACGCCGTGCAGGTGGCGGTGTCGGATCCCAAGCTGCTCGCGATCTGGAAGAAGGAAGGCGTGTCCGCCTATCCGAAGGACGAGCAGACCACGGCAGCGGCGCGCAAAATGATGGCCAGCGAGGTCGCGCGCTGGGGCAAGGTCATCAAGGACAACAACATCCACCTCGATCAGTAATTAAACACAAGCTCAAATCATGCCCGGCGGCTCCGCCGGGCATGATTTTTTTGGCGCTCAGGCGGCGGGCTTCAGCACTTCTTCCAGCCAGTCCCACATATAGGCGGAGCAGATGCTCTGGTTGTCGATCTGGCAGTGGTGGTAACCGCCTTCCTCGCGCGTGAAGATCTTCATCGTCTTGTTCTTCGCGCCGACCGCATCGAAGCATTTCTGCGCCTCGGGGAGCGGAATCTGTTCGTCGCCGTCGCCGTGCAGCATCAGGAACGGACAGGCGATTTTCTGCACAACGCCGTCGAGCTTGAACGGCCCCAGCCGCTTGAGCGCGTCTTCCTGCGATGACGCATTGAGCACCCAGGCGATGTGCTGCGACGCGACCGACAGCGACGGCGTGTCGGCCCGCGCGAGCCGGTCAAACCGGTCCTTCCATATCTTCTGGTAATCCCACTGCGCGCCCCAGGCGATGCAGGCGGCGTAGCGCGGCTCGAACGCGGCCGCGCGCGGCGCGTAATAGCCGCCGAGGCTGATCGCCATCACGCCGATGCGCTTCGGATCGACTTCCGGTCGCGCCGCCAGATACTCGTAGACCGGCGTCGCGTAGTGCTCTGTGTCGTGCCGCAGATAGAGATTGCGAAAGCGGATGCTCTCGCCGTTGCCGGGACCATCGACGATCAGGCAGGCGATGCCGCGCGCGGCGAGATCGGCGACGCCCTTGAAGTACTGGATCTCCTTGGTGACATCGAGGCCGTCGAAGAACACCACGGCCGGCACCTTGCCGCCGGCCTTGGCCGGCTCGGCGTGCACGTAGATCGCCGGCAGGCTGGTATCGCCGTACGGGATTTCGACGTGCTCCAGCTTCGGCCGCTTGATGTATTTCGCCGCATCGCGCAGGCAGGCGACCCCGCGCATGTAGGCGTCGTTGCCCTCCCTGCTTTTGGGCTGAAGGAAGCGCTCGCCGACGTGGTAATAGATGCTGGCCCGCTGCAGGTATTGCGCGCCGCTCGTGGTGCGGCCTTCCGCCATCAGGGCGCGGCCGCGGTCCTCGACGGTGCGCCCTTCGCGCGCCCATTCGCGGAACCAGGCGTCGTCGTCGCCGACGCAGCCCTTGAGCCGCAGCCCGATGCGATTGACCTCGCCGATCTCGGCACCGCCCCAGGGCGCACAGTTGAGCCCGATCAGGAGCCCGTGCGACCAGCGATAGTTCTCTGGAAAATAGGTGAACGACAGTTCTTCCTGCTTGTCCGCCATGCGAACTCCGGCCCTTGCATTGCCATCGACGACACGCACTCTAGACAGGCCGGGCGCGGGCGGCCAGTTCGCGTTTCGGATGACACTTTGTGCTAGCCTTGCGTCAGCGCATCGCTCGCGCGTGCAGATTTGAGGTCCTGAAAGTTCATGTCGATTGCCGCTTCGAACACCGCCGCGCCGCGCGTCTGGCGCGATTACGACCAGGAAGGTCTCGACCGCGCCTATGACCAGACGGTGTGGGCGCCGTATATGGCCGACATCCAGATGCGGCAGGCCGCCAACAGCGAGGCGGCGCGCCGGCGATTGGGCGAGCCGCTGCGTCTTGCCTACGGGCCGTCGCCGATCGAGGGGCTCGACGTGTTCAAGGCGCGGCAGCCGAACGCGCCGGTCATGGTGTTCATCCATGGCGGCGCCTGGCTGCGCGGCGAGGCGAAGAACTTCGCTTTCCCCGCCGAGATGTTCGTCGATGCCGGCGTCAATTACGTCGTCGCCGACTTCGCGCCGGTGAACAACTTCGGCGGCGACCTCTCCGCCATGGCGGCACAGGTGCGCCGCGCCATCGCCTTCGCCTACCAGAACGCGGCGCAGTTCGGCGGCGACGCATCACGGCTTTATCTCGCCGGGCATTCCTCGGGTGCGCACCTTGCCGCCGTGGCGCTGACCATCGACTGGCAGGCGGAGTTCGGGCTGGCTCCCGACTTCATCAAGGGCGCGCTCTTGATGAGCGGCATGTACGACCTCAAGCCGGTGCGGTTATCGAAGCGCAGCGACTACGTCAAATTCAGCGACGCCATGGAAGACGCGATGAGCCCGCAGCGCCATCTCGACCGGCTGCACACGCCAATCACCGTCACGGTCGGGAGCAAGGACAGCCCGGAGTTCATCCGCCAGGCGCGCGACTTCGTCGCCGCGGTTAAAGCCGCGGGCAAACCGGCTGAGCTCGTCGAGGCGCCCGAGTACAATCACTTCGATCTCAGCTACTCGCTCGGCAATCCGTATGGCCCGAACGGCCGCGCCGCGCTCACGCTGATGGGACTGCGCTGATGGCCGCGCGTTTCCCGCCGGCCGGCGCCGCCGACTGCCACGTGCACGTGATCGGGCCGAAGACGCGCTATCCGCTCGCCAAAGACCGCCGCTACACGCCGATGGACGCGCCGACCGCCGATCTGGCGGCGATGCTGAAACGGCTGTCGCTCGACCGCGTCGTGCTGGTGCAGCCGAGCTTCTACGCCACCGACAACACCTGCATGCTCGACTGCATGGCCGAGCTGCCGGGATCACGTGGCGTCGCCGTACTGCCCGCGGAGGTGCCCGGCGCCGAACTCGACGACCTGCACCGGCGCGGCATTCGCGGCCTGCGCGTCAACATCGCCACCGGCGGCGCCGGCGCGCTCGACGTCATGCGCCGCGACATCGCCGCCGCCGCGACGCTGTGCGCGCGCTACGGCTGGCACGTACAGATATTCGTGCCGTCCTCCGTGCTCGCGCCGCTGGCGCCGACGCTGCTTGCGCTACCGGTGCCGACGGTGATCGACCACTTCGGCCTGGTCACGCCCGCCGATGACGGCAGCGCGCTGGGCGAGCTTCTCCGCCTGCTCGAGAGCGGCAAGATATGGGTGAAGATCTCCGGTGCCTACCGCATCGCCGCCGATCCGTTCGATCCGCGCATCGATCCTTTGGCGCGCCGCATCGTCGCCGCCAATCCCGAGCGCGTCGTCTGGGGTTCCGACTGGCCGCACACGCCGAAGCACGATCTGCGCAAACCCGGCGAGTCCGACGAACTGCCGTTCCAGGACATCGATACCAAGGGACTGTTGGCGCTGGTGCCGCGCTGGCTGCAGGACGACGCGCTGGTCGCGCGCGTGCTGGTGACGAACCCGCAGCGGCTGTACGGCTTCACCGACTGATCGCCTTCGCCACCGCCGCCGCGAAGGCATCGGTACCGAGGGTGCCGCCCATGTCGGGCGTGCGTGTCGCCGGATCGGCGATGACGCGGTCGAGCGCGGCCTCGATCGCCTGCGCCGCCTCTTCGAGCGCCTTGTGGTTGCGGCGCTGGCCGAGCCAGGCGAGCAGCATGGCCGCCGAGCCGATCAGCGACGACGGATTGGCGATGTTCCTGCCGGCGATGTCCGGCGCCGAGCCGTGCTGCGCCTGCGCCACGCCATGCTCGGAGCCGGCGTTGAGCGAGGCGGCGAGGCCGAGGCTGCCGGCGATTTCCGAGGCCTCGTCCGAGAGAATGTCGCCATACATGTTGGTGGTGACGATCACGTCGAACTGCGATGCGTCGCGCACCAGGAGGGCCGCCATCGCGTCGATGAGGCGCTCTTCGTAGGCAACGTCTGGATATCGCGCTGCCACGGCGCGTGTGCATTCGAGATAGAGCCCATCCGACACGCGCAGCACGTTCGCCTTGTGCACGCAGGTCACTTTGCGCCGACGCTGCCGCGCGAGCTTGAAGGCCGCCTCCGCGATGCGGGTCGAGCCGTTGCGCGTGATCTTGCGCATGGCGAGCGCCAGGTCCGGCGTCGGCATGAACTCGCCCGGTCCGACATGCATTGAGCGGTCGGCGTAGAAGCCTTCGGTGTTCTCGCGCACCACGATGAGATCGACCGGCACGCCGCAGCGTGGCGGGAAGCCTTCGCGCGACCGCGCCGGACGGATGTTGGCGTAGAGGTCGAGCCGCTTGCGCAATTCGCCGGAGGGATTGAGCCCGCCCTCGGCGCGCGGCGGATATTCGTTGTGCGACACCGGGCCGAGGATGACGCCGTCCGCCGCCTTCGCCTTTTCGAACACCGCGTCCGGAAAGGTCGTGCCGACCGCACGATGCGCCGCCCAGCCGATGTCCGCGTGCGAGAAGGCGATGCGCAATGCGAACCGCTCGGCCGCGGCGTGCAGCGCGTCGAGGGTCGCCGCGGTGATTTCCGGGCCAATACCGTCGCCCTCGAGCACCAGAAACTGCAACGCACCTGTCGTCATCGTCCGTTCTCTCCTCACTGCCTGTCGACGCGCGCGCGACTATAACGGCCCGGCAGCGGCCCGGCCACAGCATCAGCGCCTCAGTCCGATTTCTTGACCACGGCATCGCTGCGGTTAAGCTATGCCAAATAAGCATAGAGCAACGAGAGGCAGACATGGAGCTCCGGGAGCTGCGCAACTTCATGCGCGTCGCGCAGGCCGGCAGCGTCAGCCGCGCCGCGCAGGAGCTGCGGCTGGCGCAGCCGGCGCTCAGCCGGCAGATCAAGAAGCTCGAACACGAGCTCGGTACGCCGCTGTTCTCGCGCCATGGCCGCGGCATGCGGCTCTCAGCCGCCGGCTCGCGTCTTCTCGAGCGCGCCGAGGCGATCGCTCAGCTCGTGCATCAGACGCGCGAGGAGATCCGCGAGGATCGTGCGCCGGCGCGCGGCCGCCTCGTCCTCGGCGTTCCGCCGGCGGCGGGACGCCTGCTGGTGCCCTATTTCGTCGAACGCTTCCAGGCGGCGTGGCCGGAAACCGCGCTGCACATGCGCGAAGGCGTCGCCTCGTCGCTGCAGGAATGGCTGGTGGAGAAGCGCATTGATCTCGCGCTGCTGCACAACCCGCCGCACCTGGAAGCGCTGGAAATCAGCCCGCTTCTGAGCGAGCGCATGTTCGTCATCGGCCCACCCAGACATCGCCTCAAGGACAAGGCGCATCCGAAGACCTTCCGTATCCGCGATTTCGGCGCCCTGCCGCTGATCCTGCCGAACGGCGCGCACGCCAACCGCCGCCTCGTCGACAATGCCGCGCTCGAGCACGGCGTGCGGCTGCGCGTCCAGATCGAGGCCGACAGCGTCGCCTTCGCCAAGGCGATGGTCGAACGCGGCCTCGGCTACACCATCCTCACCTATGCCGCCGTGCAGGAAGAACTCGCGCGCGGTCAATTGGTCGCCTATCCGATCGTGCGGCCGCACCTCTCGACGCATGTCTGCATCGTCACCCCGCGCGGCCAACTGCCGAAGCTGACGCAGGACGCCGCCGAGATGCTGGGCGACGTCTGCCGAACGCTCGTGCGCAGCCGCCGCTGGGCGGGCGCGCGGCTTGTCTGACGGGGCGGCACTTGATATCGCCAATCGCATATTCGTATGCCATGCCGAAAGAGTATCGGCAGTGAACTTCCCTCAAATCCGGTCGCCCGGTAATCTTCCCTGAGAAACGAGATCGCTCGACCGCGCTTGGCGCGGATCGCGCGCCGTACCTCAGGGAGGATCATCGTGAAAGCATTCCGGTCACTCGCCGCCGCCTTCGTCGTGCTGCTTGCGCCCGCGCTCGCCGCGGCCCAGGGCTTCCCGAACAAGACGATCCGCCTGATCGTCCCCTTCCCGCCCGGCGGGCCCAACGACATCATTGCGCGCGTCGTCAGCCAGAAGATGTCGGAGATCCTCAAGCAGACGATCATCATCGACAATCGCGGCGGCCAGGGCGGCGTGATCGGCACGGACGTCGTCGCCAAGGCCAAGCCCGACGGCTACACGATCGGCGTCGTCAGCGCCGGCGCGCTGGCGATCAGCCCGAGCATGGAGAAGGTCGCCTACGACACGCTGAAGGATCTGGCGCCGGTGACGCTCGTCGCCAAGGTGCCGGAGATGCTGGTGGTCGCCAACAACGTGCCGGCCAACAACATGAAGGAACTGGTTGCGCTGGCCAAGAAGGAGCCGGGCAAGCTCAACTTCGCCTCCTCCGGTCCGGGCAGCCTGCCGCAACTCGCCGGCGAACTGTTCAAGCTCACGGCCAAGATCAACATCGTGCACGTGCCGTACCGCGGCGCGGCGCCGGCGGTGAACGACCTGCTCGGCGGCCAGGTGCAGATGGTGTTCCTCGATCTGCCGGTGCTGCTGCCGCAGATCAAGGCGGGCAAGCTCAAGCCGATCGCCGTTGGCTCCGAGAAGCGCGTGCCGAGCGCGCCGGACGTGCCGACCACCGCCGAAGTTGGCATGCCGCAACTTCTCACCGAGAACTGGTACGGCATGGTGGCGCCGGCCGGCACCCCGAAGGACGTGATCGCGACGCTGAACAAGGCAGCCGTCGAGGCGATGAAGGATCCGGGCGTCGTGTCCAAACTCTCCAGCCAGGGCGCGATCCTGGTCGGCAATACGCCGGAGCAGTTCCATGCCTTCATCGCCAGCGAGACGGCGAAGTGGGCCAAGGTCATCAAGGACGCCGGCGTGCCGACGCAGAAGTAAGTAATCGTTCGCATGACCGACAACCCGACCTGGGTCCTTCGTTCGACGCTGACGTCGCCGTTCGGCCGCAAGGTCCGGATGGCGATGCTCGTCCTCGGCCTCGAGAAGCGCATCCGGCTCGTACCGGCCGAGACGCTGAACGAGGCCGACACGCTGCGCACGCAGAACCCGCTCGGCAAGATGCCCTGCCTGCTGCTGGAAGACGGCACCGCGCTCTATGACAGCCGGGTCATCATCGAATTCCTGCAGGAGCAGGCCGGCACCGAGCGGCTGCTGCCGAAGAGCGGCCTCGCCCGCTACAAGGCGCTGACGCGCGCGGCGCTCGCCGACGGCACCTGCGAAGCCGGGCTGCTGATGGTGTACGAAGGACGCTTCCGCGAACCGGGCACCTATTCGGAGCGCTGGCTGGCGCATCAGCGCGGCAAGGTCATGCGCGGCCTCGCCGCCTTCGAAGCCGCGCCGCCCGATCCGGCCCCCACCGACATCGTCGCCATCGGGCTCTCCTGCGCGCTCGGCTATCTCGACTGGCGCAAGCCGGTCGACTGGCGCGGCGCCTATCCACGTGTCGCCGACTGGCTCGCCGCCTTCGCCGTGGCCGAGCCGGCGTTCAACGCAACCAAGGCGCCGGGAGCCTGAGGTGGCCACGACCGAAGCGCCCACCTTCGTGGCTCGGCCATCGAAGCCGAAGCTGAAACTGCCGCGCGGGGCATGCGACACACACGTGCACGTGTTCGGGCCAGGGGCGCGCTTTCCCTACGATCCGGGCCGCGCCACGGTCCCCGCCGATGCGCCGAAGGAAGCCCTGTTCGCGCTGCACGATTACCTCGGCATCGAGCGCTGCGTCGTCGTGCACACCGCCGCTCACGGCTTCGACAACGCCGCCACCGCGGATGCGCTCGCGGCCAGGCGCGGCAGCTATCGCGGCGTCGCGCTGGCGCCGACGACGATCTCCGATGCCAAATTGAAGGCGCTCGACGCTGCCGGCTTCTGCGGCGTGCGGTTCCATTACATGCCGCACCTGAAAACGGGCGCGTCCATCGAGGATGTGATCGCCTTCGGCCGGCAGCTCGCACCGCTCGGCTGGCATTTGCAGATCCATATGCACGCGGACCGCATCGCGGAGCTGGCGCCGGCGATCCACCGCGCGCCGGTGCCGGTCGTCATCGACCACATGGGCCGCATCGACGCCTCGCTCGGCCTCGACCAGCCGAATTTCCAGGCGTTGCTGCGCCTGCTCGACGACCGCAATGTCTGGGTCAAGGTGAGCGGCTGCGACCGCGCCACCCGGCAGGGTCCGCCTTATGCCGACGCCGTGCCGTTCGCACGCAAGCTCGTCGCCGAGGCCGGCGATCGCGCCCTCTGGGGCCTCGACTGGCCGCACCCGAACCATCGGGGGCCCATCCCTGACGACGGCCAACTCGTCGACCTCATCGCCGAAATGGCGCCGAGCGACGGTGCCCGGCGGGCGCTGCTCGTCGACAATCCGCAGCGGCTTTACCGATTCAGCACCAGAGAGTGAGCGCCATGGCCGGACGCCTGCAGGACAAGGTCGCGATCGTCACCGGCGCCGGCAGTGTCGGTCCGGGCTGGGGCAACGGCCGCGCCACCGCCGTTCGTTTCGCCGAGGAAGGGGCGAAAATCTTCGCAGTCGATCGCAATCTCGACGCCACCGCCGAGACGGTCGAGCGCGTGAAGGCGATCGGCGGCGAGATCGCCGTGCACGCCTGCGACGTCACCGACAGCAAATCGGTCGCGGCGATGGTGTCGGCCTGCCTCGCGCGCTACGGCCGCATCGACGTGCTGGTGAACAACGTCGGGGGCTCGGCGCACGGCGGGCCGGTCGAGATGTCGGAAGAGGTGTGGGACGCGCAGATCGACTTAAACCTGAAGAGCGTCTTCCTCACGCTCAAATACGTGCTGCCGGTGATGGAGCGGCAGAAGAGCGGCAGCATCGTCAATCTCGCCTCGACCTCCGGCATCCGCTTCACCGGTGCCTTCCAGGTCGGCTACGCGGCAACCAAGGCCGGCGTCATCCAGCTCTCGCGCGTGGTCGCCGTGCAATATGCCGCCAAGGGCATCCGCGTGAACACCGTGGTGCCGGGGCAATTGCACACGCCGATGGTCGAGGCGCGGCTCGCCAAGCAGCGCGCCGGCGGCGACGTCGAGTCCCTGCTGGCGCAGCGGCAGAAGCGCATTCCGATCGGCTTCATGGGCGACGGCCGCGACACCGCCAACGCCGCGCTGTTCCTCGCCTCCGACGAGGCCCGCTTCGTCACCGGCACCGAGCTCGTCGTCGACGGCGGCATGAGCGTGCGCTGCGACTGACGGCCCGACAACGTCTCGGTACTGGCTGCACGGCTCGTGCTACGATCCTCGCTCTCTCTTGCCGGGTGAGCCCCATGAGCGCCAGCGTCGACCGGGAGGTCGCCCCCGAACCCGGCGAGCGCACGAGGCCGCGTTTCGCCAATCCCTACTTGCTGCTCGCGGCCGCCGCTCTATTCTGGTCCGGCAACCACATCGTCGGCCGCGCCATCGGCGGCCATGTGCCGCCGATCGGCGTCTCGACGATCCGCTGGCTGGTCCCGGCGGTGCTGCTGTGGCCATGGGCGCGCCCTCATCTCAAGCGCGACTGGCCCGCCATCCGCCGCCACTGGCCGGCAATGCTGTGGCTCGGCCTGACCGGCGGCGCGCTGTTCACGGCGCTGCAATACATCGGCCTGCAGTACACCAGCGCGCTCAACGTGTCGGTGCTGAACTCGCTGGTGCCGGTGCTGATCGTCGGCACCAGCGCCACGCTTTTCCGTGACCGCATCTCGCCGCTGCAGTTCGCCGGCATCGCCGTGTCGTCACTTGGGGTGCTGATCATCATCGGCCACGGCAGCGCGCAGGCGCTGCTTCAGCTGCAATTCAACGGCGGCGACCTCATCATCGTCTTCAACATGCTGGTGTTCGCCGTCTATGCCGCCTGCCTGCGGCTGCGGCCGCCGATGCACGCCCTCAGCTTCATCTTCGTCTTTGCCGTGTTGTCGACGCTGCTCACCGCGCCATTCGCGGCGGTGGAATTCTGGCGCGGCGCCCGTTTCGAGATCGACTGGCCGATGCTCGCGGCGATCGCATACGTCTCGATCTTTCCGAGCGTCGTCGCCTTCATGGCTTGGAATCGCGGCGTCGAACTGATCGGCGCGAACCGGGCGGGGCCGTTCCTGCACCTGGTTCCGATCTATACGGCAGTCTTCGGCACCACGTTGCTCGGCGAGCGTCTCGCTGTTTTCCACGTCGCCGGCTTCGGCCTCATCCTCGCCGGCGTGTGGCTGGCCTCCGTGCGGCCGTCCACTGCGAGTTGACCGCGAAGCGGCCGTTGTCCTTGACACGCGCCGACCGCCGACCTTCGGTGGCGGAACGATCCCTGCCCGCGATTCCCCGACGAAGGCGACATGCTGCTGGTTAAGACCTATCTCGACAGGAGCCCGATCCATGGCCTCGGCGTCTATGCCGCCGAGCGCATCCGCAAGGGCACAAAGATCTGGCGCTTCGTCGAGGGCTTCGACCGATGCTATACGCCAAAGCAATTCGCGCGGCTGCCGAAGCAGGCGCGCGATTTCCTCAAGTCATATGCCTACCGGGTGGACGGCGAGATCCTGTTCACCGTTGACAACGACCATTACATCAATCATTCGGACGACCCGAACACGTACCTGCACAACGGCTACGCCATCGCCAAGGTCGACATCCCGAAGGGACGCGAGATCACCAACGATTATCGCGAGTTCGATCCGGCGCTCTGCGCCGCTTTCCTCAAGGCGAAACCGGCAAAGCGGCGCAGTTAGCGGCGCTACTTCGGCGCCGCCGGCGTGAAGTTCTTGCGCACGATGGCCACGAGGAGCAGGACGAACCCTGCGAGCCGCAACAGGAATATCCACGTGTTGTCGTCATGTTGCCCGTCGAACCAGATCGACCCGAACTGGCCGGAGGCGAACAGCAGAAACGCGATTGAGAAATTGGCGAACAAGGAGTCCTTGGTCCGGCGCCAGAACCGGAAGAAAAACAGCGCGGCGACGAGATAGCCGGCGGTCACCATTCCTGACAGGAAATTATACATCTCAGTCGAGCTCCCAGATGAACCCGTAGAGCAGTGTCGCGAGCGCCGCCAGAGCCGTCGCCAGGCGGGCCGGCCGCAGATCGATGGTGTCGGGCAGGAACACGAGATCGAGCACCAACAGCAAATTGTTCAGCCCGAGAAGCACGAAACACGAAGCCGTCCACAGCAGCAGCGCGGACCGCGTGCGCCGGTAGCTGCGCACGAGCAGCCAGCCGCAGCCGGCGCTGGTGGCGAAGCACAGGAAATAGACGATCGTTGCGACCGGGTTGCTCATTCTTTGATCCTGAATGCATCCGACAGAATTCTCAGTTTCAGGTTGGGTGTCGTCACGATCTCTCGCATGACCACCGTCGGCTTCGTGGCGTAGAGCGCCTCGAGCTCGCCAATCATCTCGTCGATACCCGGGCTGCCGACATGATAGCGGAAGCGCCCGTCCTCTTCCTGGACGACGAGACCGGCCACGACGAGATTGCTCAGCGCTTCCACGACCACCACCCGGCTGCTGCGGAGCTCCTTGATGAGCTCCTCGGCAAGCCACGACCGGTCGCCGCCGCGCCGAAGCGCCAGCAGCAACTCCAAAGCCCAGACGGATTTGAAGAGCCCGGCGGCAAAGCGCAGGACATCGTCTTCGGCGATCATAATGAAAAGAGCAAAAGTCGCATTACCGGATCAATCCAAATGGCTCTCCCCTCGACAAGAGCCCTATTCAGCCACAACAGAGCCACACTACGCGCTGAGGGCCGATGCCGCACCGGGCGAATTGCCGCTACCGATTGGGACATCGGCGGGCGGCTGCGCACCGAGCGTCGTGCGCAAATATGTTTCGAGGCCCTCGCGCGTGATGGGCTTCTGCAGAACCGGAACATGAGCGAATTTCGTATCGATGCTCTCACGACCGTAGCCGGTGACGAAGGCGAACGGGATACTTCGCCCCACGAGCTGTGCCGCGACGGGATAAACGGACTCGCCACCGAGATTGAGATCGAGGATGGCGCAGTCGAATTCGCCGCTTGCGGCGGCCAACGCCTCGGCGACGCTGCAGCAGGGGCCGACCACGAACAGGCCATGGTCGGACAGGATTTCGCGCATCATCATACCGATGATCGCGTCATCCTCGACGATGAGCACGCGCTTCATGGCGTTGGTCGGCAGCTGCACCAGGTTCTCGTCACCGTGGAGCGAGGCTTGCTCCGCCGGGCGGCCTTCGCGCTCGATCGGTATCTGCACGGTGCAATGCAGCCCGCCCGGCCGCCAGTCCCAGATGACGTTGCCGCCGATCTGATGCTTGATGCTGGCGTTGAGAATCTTGGTGCCGAAGCCCTGTGCCGACGGGGCCTGCACAGGCGGCCCTCCGGCCTCTCGCCAGGACAGCGTGAGAATATTGCGGTCGGTCCGCCAGCCGACGGCCAAAGTGCCCTTCGCCGCCGACAAGGCGCCGTATTTCGCTGAGTTGGTCGCCAGCTCATGCAGCGCCAGCGCGAGATTCTGCGCCTTCTCCGGCGACAGGATCACCGCCGGCCCGTCGAGCTTCACGCGCGCGGCATCGCCGCCGCGATACGGGGCCAGTTCCTCGCCGACAAGCGTCCGCACGTCGGCGCCCTCCCAGCGCGATTCTGACAGCAGCGTATGGGCCTGCGCGAGCGCATGGATGCGGCCTTCCACGGCCTCGATATAGCCCTGCTGCGTACCGGCGCGCGTCAGCCGCACGATCGCCTGCACCACCGCAAGCGCGTTGCGCGCGCGGTGATCGACCTCGCGCGCGAGCAGGAGCTGGCGCTCCTCCGCCTGCTTGCGCTCGGTGATGTCCACGGCAGTGCCGACGACGCGCACGCAGCGACCGTCGCCGTCGAACAGGGCCCGGCCCTTGGCGGCGACCCAGCGGACCACACCGTCTTCCTTGCCGAGGGCACGGTATTCGACATCGTAGAGGGCGCGCTGCTCCGGGTCGCAGGCGGCGGTGAAGGCCGCCACGGTCACTGCTCTATCGTCTGGATGCAGCCCGGCATAAAAATCGGCCATGCTCACCGGGACGTCCGGCGATATGCCGAACATCGCCTTGACGCGCGGCGGCCAGAACAAGACGCCGGTGACGTTGTCGACATCCCACAGACCGATCTCGGCCGCTTCCGTCGCCAGCCGCAGCTGCTGCTCGCTCTCCTGCAGTAGGACGGAGGACGCCTCGAGTTCGGCAGTACGCTCCGCCACGCGCTTTTCCAGTTCGCGATTGAGCTGCTCGAGCTGCCGGGTCTTGCGATAGAGCTCGGCAAAGACCTTGACCTTGGCGCGCAGCAGCTCCGGTACGACCGGCACCGGCACGTAGTCGACGCCGCCCATCTCGTAGCCGCGCAGATAGTCGGTGTCGGTGAGATGGATGGCCGAGATGAAGATGATCGCAGTGCGCTGAAAGCGTGGATGATCGCGGATCATCGCCGCCAGTTCGAAGCCGTCGAGGTCGGGCATGCAGACGTCGACGAGGACGACGGCGACGTCGTTCTTCAGCAGGATTTCCAGCGCCTCGGTCGCCGAGCTCGCCTGGATGAGATTCTCATCGAGATCGCGCAGCACGACCTCGTAGCTTAAGAGCTTCGCCGGCTGATCGTCGACGAGCAGAATATTGACTTTGTCGTTCTGTTCCATGCACTGACCTCAGCGGTGCAGCCACATACGCAGCACTGTGAGCAGTTGCTCCGTGTTGACCGGCTTGGCGAGGTAGTCGGAGGCGCCGGCCTCCAGACATTTTTCACGGTCGCCCTTCATCGCCTTGGCGGTGAGTGCCACGATCGGCAGGCGTCCGAAAGTTCCCTTGCCGCGGATCTGCTCGATGGTCTGATAGCCGTCCATTTCCGGCATCATGATGTCCATCAGCACCAGCGCAATTTCAGGGCTCGACTCGATCAGCTCGATCGCCTCGCGCCCGGTGGTCGCCGTCAGCACGCGCATGCCGTGGCGCTCGAGCACGCTCGACAGCGCAAATATGTTACGCGCGTCATCGTCGACCAGCAGCACGGTCTTGCCGACGAGGTCCTCGTCGGAACTGTTGAGCCGTTCGAGCATGCGCTGCTTCTCGATCGGCAAATCCACGACCACGCGGTGCAGGAACAGCGCCGTCTCGTCGAGCAGACGTTCGGGCGACTCGACGCCCTTCACCACGATGCTGCGCGCCATCGTGTGCAGTTGCGCATCCTCTTCGGGGGTGAGCTCGCGGCCGGTGAAGACGATCACCGGCACGTCCGACAGAGCGCTCTCCTGTTTCAGCTCCTGCAGCACCTCGAAGCCGCTCATGTCCGGCAGGCGCAGATCGAGCACGACGCAATCGAACAGCTCGCGGCGCATCGCATCGAGCGCCTGCTGCCCGGTTTCGGCAGCCTCGATCTCGATGTCGTCGTGGCCGAGCAACTCCGAGATGCTCATGCGCTCGGCAGCGTTGTCCTCGACCACCAGCAGCCGCTTGCGGCGACGGCCGGCATAGGCCTTGATGCGGTCGAGCGCCTCCTCGACGCCCTCCATCGTCGTCGGCTTGGTGACGAAGGAGAAGGCGCCGCGCGCCAGTCCGTGCTGGCGGTCTTCATCGAGCGTGATGATCTGCACCGGGATATGGCGCGTCAGCGGATTCTGCTTGAGCTGGCTGAGCACGCTCCAGCCGAGCATGTCGGGCAGGAACACGTCGAGCGAGACCGCCGTCGGCTGATACTGCTTGGCGAGCTCAAGCGCCTGCGCGCCGGTCGAAGCGAGCAGCACCTTGAAGCCCTTTTCGCGTGCCAGATCGACGAGCACGCGGCCGTAGTGGGGGTCGTCCTCGACGATGAGCAGGATCTGATCGCCGGGCATCAGCTCGCTGCGATCGTCAGGGATCACCTCCGCGGCCACCCGCTCCGGCAACAGCATTGCGCCGGCCGGCGCCTGTGTCGACGGCGCGTTGCCACCCGCGCGCGCCGTCACCGTCGAGCCGACATATTGCAGCGGCAGGTAGAGCACGAAGGTGCTGCCGACACCTGGCGTCGAGCGCAGCTGAATTTCGCCGCCGAGCAGGCTCGCCAGTTCGCGGCTGATGGCGAGGCCGAGACCGGTGCCGCCGTATTTGCGGCTGGTCGAGGCGTCGGCCTGCTGGAAGGCCTCGAAGATGATCTTCTGCTTCTCGGTCGGAATGCCGATGCCGGTATCGGACACCTCGAAGGCCACTACGCCAGAGGCCTGACTGAGCACCGGATGGTTCGTGGTCCAGCCCGACTGCGCCGGCATCACCTTGAGCCTGACGCCGCCGCTCGAGGTGAACTTGAACGCGTTCGAAAGCAGGTTCTTGAGCACCTGCTGCAGGCGCTTTGAGTCGGTGGTCAGGCTGCGGCCGAGCTCGCTGTCGACCGAGACCTCGAAGCCGAGCTGCTTCGACTCCGCCTCGTGCCGGAACGGCCGCCCCACCGCGTCGAGCAGGTTGGAGAAGAGCAGCTCCTCCGCCTCGACAGTGACCGTGCCGGATTCGATCTTCGACAGGTCGAGGATGTCGCTAATGAGGTTCAACAGATCCGTGCCGGCGCCGTGGATGGTGCGCGCGAATTCGACCTGCTTCGGGCTTAGGTTGCCTTCGGGGTTGTCGCCCAGCTGCTGACCGAGAATGAGGATCGAGTTCAACGGCGTGCGCAGCTCGTGCGACATGTTGGCGAGGAACTCGGACTTGTACTTCGAGGTGAGCGCGAGCTCGGCCGCTTTCTCTTCCAGTTCGCGACGCGCCTGCTCGATCTCCTGGTTCTTGCGCTCGACTTCGACGTTGCGTTCGGCGAGCTGCTGCGCCTTCTGCTCGAGCTGCTCATTGGTCTGCTGCAGTTCGCGCTGTTGCGTCTGCAGCTCGGCGGCGAGCTGCTGCGACTGCTTGAGGAAGCCCTCGGTCTGCATCGTCGCTTCGATCGAGTTGAGCACGATGCCGATCGAGGCGGTCAGCTGTTCGAGGAAGGTAATCTGCAGCGGCGTGAAGACGTCGATCGAGGCGAGCTCGATCACCGCCTTCACCTGGCTTTCGAACAGCACCGGCAGCACGATGATGTTGCGCGGCGCGGCCTTGAACAGCGCCGAGGTGATCGGGATCGCCTCGTCCGGGACGTCGGTGATCAGCAAGCGCCGCTTGTCGAGCGCGCACTGACCGACGAGACTCTCGCCGAGCCTGAGCACGTTCGGGTGCCCGCCCGGCTCGGAGCCGGCATAGGACGAGAGGAGCTGCAGCCGCGGCTCGTTCTCCGCCTCCATCTGGTAGATCACGCTCTGCTGCGCGTTGACGAGCGGCGTGAGTTCGCTGAGCAGCAGCCGGCCGACGGTGCCGAGGTCGCGCTGCCCCTGCAGCATGTTGGTGAACTTGGCGAGGTTGGTCTTCAGCCAGTCCTGCTCGGTGTTACGATCGGTCGTCAGACGCAGGTTGCCGATCATCGTGTTGATGTTGTCTTTGAGCTCGGCCACCTCGCCGCGGGCATCGACCTGGATCGACCGCGTCAGGTCGCCCTTGGTCACCGCGGTCGCCACCTCGGCGATGGCGCGCACCTGCGTGGTCAGGTTGGCGGCCAAGAGGTTCACGTTGCCGGTCAAATCCTTCCAGGTGCCGGCGGCGCCGGGCACGTTGGCCTGGCCGCCGAGACGGCCTTCGACGCCCACTTCGCGGGCCACCGTCGTCACCTGATCGGCGAAAGTGGCGAGCGTGGCGGTCATATTGTTGATGGTCTCGGCCAGCGCCGCGACTTCGCCCTTCGACTTCACCGTGAGGCTCTGCTTCAGGTCGCCGTCGGCGACCGCCGTCACCACCTTCACGATGCCGCGCACCTGTTCGGTCAGGTTTGCCGCCATCACGTTCACGGTGTCGGTCAGATCCTTCCAGGTGCCGGCGACACCGGGCACTTCGGCCTGGCCGCCGAGCCTGCCTTCGGTGCCGACCTCGCGCGCGACGCGCGTGACTTCCGAGGCGAAGGCGTTGAGCTGGTCCACCATCGTATTGATGGTGTTCTTGAGCTCGAGAATTTCGCCCTTCACGTCCACCGTGATCTTGCGGCTCAAGTCGCCGCGCGCCACGGCGGTGGTCACTTCGGCGATGTTGCGGACCTGCGTGGTGAGGTTCGCCGCGAGCAGGTTGACGTTGTCGGTCAGGTCCTTCCATGTGCCGCCGACGCCGGGCACGACCGCCTGACCGCCGAGGCGGCCTTCGGTGCCGACTTCGCGCGCGACGCGCGTCACTTCGGCGGCGAAGGAGCGGAGCTGCTCCACCATCGTGTTGAGCGTTTCCTTAAGCAGCAGAATCTCGCCGCGCACGTCGACGGTGATTTTCTTCGACAGGTCGCCGCCGGCGATGGCGGTGGCCACTTCGGCGATGTTGCGCACCTGCGCCGTCAGGTTCGACGCCATGAAGTTGACGTTGTCGGTCAGGTCCTTCCAGGTGCCGGCGACGCCGGGCACTTCCGCCTGACCGCCGAGCTTGCCTTCGGTGCCGACTTCGCGCGCCACGCGCGTCACTTCGCCGGCGAAGGCATTGAGCTGATCCACCATTGTGTTGATGGTGTTCTTCAGCTCGAGGATTTCGCCCTTCACGTCCACCGTGATCTTGCGGCCGAGATCGCCACGCGCCACGGCGGTGGTCACCTCGGCGATGTTACGCACCTGCGCCGTCAGGTTGCCGGCCATCGAGTTCACGGAGTCGGTCAAGTCCTTCCACGTACCGGCGACGCCGGGCACGTTGGCCTGACCGCCGAGACGGCCGTCGGTACCGACCTCGCGCGCGACGCGCGTCACTTCGCCGGCAAAGCGGTTGAGCTGGTCCACCATCGTGTTGATGGTGTCCTTGAGCTGCAGAATTTCGCCGCGCACGTCGACGGTGATCTTCTTCGACAGGTCGCCGTTGGCCACGGCGGTCGTCACTTCGGCGATGTTGCGCACCTGGCCGGTCAGGTTGCCGGCCATCGAGTTCACGTTGTCGGTCAGGTCCTTCCAGGTGCCGGCGACGCCCGGGACCTGCGCCTGACCGCCAAGCTTGCCTTCGGTGCCGACCTCGCGCGCGACACGCGTGACTTCCGACGCGAAGGCGTTGAGCTGGTCCACCATCGTGTTCAGCGTTTCCTTCAGGCGCAGGATTTCGCCGGACACGTTGACGGTGATCTTCTTCGACAGGTCGCCCTGCGCGACCGCGGTCGCCACCTCGGCGATGTTGCGGACCTGCCCGGTCAGGTTCGACGCCATCGAGTTCACGCTATCGGTCAAGTCCTTCCAGGTGCCGGCGACGCCGCGCACCATGGCCTGGCCGCCGAGCTTGCCTTCGGTGCCGACCTCGCGCGCCACGCGCGTCACCTCGCCGGCGAAGGCATTGAGCTGGTCCACCATCGTGTTGATGGTGTCCTTGAGCTCGAGAATTTCGCCGCGCACGTCGACGGTGATCTTCTTCGACAGGTCGCCGCCGGCGACCGCGGTCGTCACTTCGGCGATGTTGCGAACTTGCGCCGTCAGGTTGGATGCCATCGAGTTGACGGAGTCGGTCAAGTCCTTCCAGGTGCCGGCAACGCCGAGCACGTTGGCCTGGCCGCCGAGGCGGCCTTCGGTGCCGACCTCGCGCGCCACGCGCGTCACCTCGCCGGCGAAGGCGTTGAGCTGGTCCACCATCGTGTTGATGGTTTCCTTCAGCTGCAGGATTTCGCCCGAGACGTTGACGGTGATCTTCTTCGACAGGTCGCCGCCGGCGATGGCGGTGGCCACTTCGGCGATGTTGCGCACCTGCGCCGTCAGGTTCGACGCCATGAAGTTGACGTTGTCGGTCAGATCCTTCCAGGTGCCGGCGACGCCGGGCACCTGCGCCTGACCGCCGAGCTTGCCTTCGGTGCCCACTTCGCGCGCCACGCGTGTGACTTCGGAAGCGAAGCCGTTCAACTGATCCACCATCGTGTTGATGGTGTCTTTGAGCTCGAGAATTTCGCCGCGCACGTCGACGGTGATCTTGCGCGACAGGTCGCCGCGCGCCACGGCGGTGGTCACCTGCGCGATGTTACGAACCTGGTCGGTCAGGTTGCCGCACATCGCGTTGACCGAGTCGGTCAGGTCCTTCCAAGTGCCGGCGACGCCGGGCACGATCGCCTGGCCGCCGAGCTTGCCGTCGGTGCCGACCTCGCGCGCCACGCGCGTCACTTCCGAGGCGAATGAGCGCAACTGATCCACCATCGTGTTGATGGCTTCCTTGAGCTGCAGGATTTCGCCGCGCACGTCGACGGTGATCTTCTTCGACAAATCGCCGTTGGCGACCGCGATCGTCACCTCGGCGATGTTGCGCACCTGGGCGGTGAGGTTGGAGGCCATGGAGTTGACCGACTCGGTCAGATCCTTCCACACGCCCGACACTTCGCGCACCTGCGCCTGACCGCCGAGCTTGCCTTCGGTGCCCACTTCGCGCGCCACGCGCGTCACTTCCGAGGTGAACACGGAGAGCTGCTTGATCATCGTGTTGACGATGTTCGCCGACTCCAGGAACTCGCCCTTGAGCGGCCGGCCGTCGACCTCGGTGCGCACCGTCTTGATCAGATCGCCCTGCGCCACAGCGGCGACCGCCCGCGTCACTTCCTTGGTCGGCCACAAGAGATCGTCGATCAGCGTGTTGACGGAGCCCTCCATCTCGCTCCAGGCGCCGCTCGACAAGCCGAATTTCACGCGGTGGCGCGTCTTGCCTTCGCGGCCGACGATTTCGCCCGCGCGTTCGAGTTCGTGCGCCATACGCTGATTGGCCGCGACGATCTCGTTGAAGGTGTCGGCGATCTTGCCGACAATGCCGTCGTGGTCCCCCGCCATGCGTACGGAGAAGTCGCCGGCGCGCATGGCCTGGAGCGCGTGCAGGAACTCGTGGAGTTCCGTGGCGTCCTTGCCGTTCGTTGTGCCGTTGGCTTTGACAGCGCCGTTCCGCTCCACCTCGAGCACGCCGCCGGCCGCGATGGCCTCCGCGACCTTGGATTCAGACCTGGCCTTCGCCTGTCGGCTCTCGCCGCTATGACGCGCCATCGTAAGCCTCCTCCGCGAGCCGGACGGCTCGACCCTTAAACCTATCTTCGAACAGGACAATCCGGTTCATCGGCAGCGTCGAGCCAGGGCTGCGACGGAAGGCCGAACCCATGGCATCTGTCTGGTTATTGTCGTAACGGCGGCGATTGAACCGAGCCCCCCAGTAATACCTCACGCCAAGGGCGTAATGCTCCGCACCGGGTTTGGTTCCGGCAGGCTGTAAAATTATTCCGGCATTCTGAAGGGCGAAAATCGGATCAAAAAAGCGGGCGCCGGCCGGCGATTGACCCAGGTCAAGGCCGCCACCGCGGCGACTCCTAGCATTCGTTATGGAGGACCCAGCGATGGAAAACCGTCCGGCTGAACCGCACTATTCCGGCTTCGACAGCGTCTTCGGCGCGATCGCCCGCTGGGTAAGGAATTACCGCGACACCGTCGACACCGGCCGCCAGCTCGGCGCTTGCGGACCCGAGGAGGTCGCCGCCATCGCGCGCGATTTGGCGCTCGCGCCGCCCGATCTGCTGACCCTCACCCGACGCGGACCGGACGGCGCCCGCCTGCTGCAGGAGATGCTGAAGGCGCTCGGCGTCGATCCCGCTGCCCTGGCGCAGAAGGACCCGCTGGTCATGCGCGATTTGCAGCGGCTGTGCATCAACTGCGGCTACAAGCGGCAATGCGAGCGTGACCTTGCCGACAGCAAGCTCGCGGAGAGTTATCACGACTATTGCCCGAACGCTTATACGCTGGAGATACTCTTCGACCGCACGGCGCCGACCTTCGCGCGAGAGGACGCCGGCAAGGACGTCGCGCAGGCCTAAGCCCGCTTGTCGGGCGCGAAGCCGCGGAACGCCCAGACCGTCGCCAGCCCGAACAGCAGCAGCGCAAGCGGCGGTCCGAACAGCAGCACGGGGATTGCAAGCAGGTCGCCCAGGCGGTCGAAACCCCAGCGCAGGGCCCAGATCGCCAGGTAGACGGCCCAGCCCAGCACCCACGCGCTCGAAACCAGCACCCACATGCGGAACAGGCCGCGACGCCAGTTTAACGGGCCGACGTCGTTGTCGTTGGCTCGGCCGAGCCTGAGTCCGGGAAAACGCGTGATGGTCGCGGAGCGCGGCATGTCGATCCTCTCCCCCACCTTCAACCGATCGGTCGCGGCAGAGGTTCCGTGGCGCAGGATCGGCGGCTACGGCATTTGCTGCGGTGCGGCCATGCGAAGCCCTGACAGGCGCCGCCACTGGCCGCGGCGAATGTGCGTTAGGGCATCTGGCCCGTCTGAGCCGACGGCTCGGACAAGACGATAGCGTCCGCACCAGGCGCCGGGGCCGAGCGACCGCCGAAGCGCAGCACTTGCGCGATCCGCGACGTTGCCTTCCGCAGCCAGGTGAACGCCGCCCACAGCACAGGCGTCTGCTTGATCGTGCGTTTCGCGTTGCGCGCGACGCGCATCGGCAGCACGGCAAGCGCGCCACGCCAACTGGCGACGGCGATGTGGTCGTAGAGCCTCTCCGTCTCCTCGCACCAGTCGCGCTTGTAGGTCTCGTCGCCGATGGTGAAATCGAAGACATTGACGCCCTGGCCGATGGCGTAGCGCATCAGTTCGTGCAGGTGCACGGCGCCTGGCCCGAAGCGCGCCATTTCTTTGTCCGTGTAGCTGGACAGCAGATAATAATAGCGGCCGCCGAACATCAGACAGAAACTGGCGGCCGCCACCTCGCTGCCGACGCGCAGTTCGCTGACGTGGACGAGGCTGCCGGTGCGCGCGCTCGAGGCCAGCGCGCGATAGAAGGCGAGATAGCCGGGCTTGGCGAAGAAATTGGGAATGCCGCGGCTGGCGAAGGTCGCGGACTTCTGAGCAACCAGCACGTCGAGCGCGGCGACGGCGTCCGGCCCGCTGGGTAGCGATGAAAAAGCTACCGCGCCGAAGTCACCGAGCCGGTTGCGCTTGGTGCGGTCGCGGCGACGCGTCGAAGAGGAGCGCTTCGACGTGTAGAAGGTCTCCCAGTCGGACCCCAGCGGCGTTGCGTAATAGCCGCTTGGATGAATCGTGGTCTCCAGCGCGGCAAACGGATTGGCCTGCGCTGCGACGGTCGCCGGCATCTTTTCCAGCCGCACGACATCGAACGCCGAGTCCGAAAAGCCGCGGATACAGTCGAGCACGCGCGGCCACAGGTCGGCGACGGCGTCCCACCGTTGCGCGAAGCCGCGCGCGAGCAGCGGCGCATTGCAATCGTTGAGGTCGGAACCGAGCCAGACCAGTTCCCTGTGCGTCGACTTCCGCGCGATGGCGAACGGCGCGATGAAGGCGACCGCGCCGTTCGCTGCACGCCCCATTACGACGCGCGGCGCCACCGCGTTCAGAAGCCCGACCTGCTCCTGCCAAGTCGACAGCCAGTCGAAGCTCTGGAAGACGGTGCAGTCGGCATGCCGCTCGAACTCCCGCCATACCCGCTCGATTTCGCCGAGGTCGGCGTGCACCGACAACAGCAGCGCACCTTCCGGCGCGCGCGAGCGCGAGGCCGCGTCCGCCTGTGGCGGGGGCGCGCGTTCGACGCGAACGACGGCGGCCTGTGTCATTGGTGCGATCTTTCCTGCCGGATGCCCGGATGTTTGCTCGGATCGTGTCAGTTCAGGGACGGCTGTTCATCGCCCGCCAGCACGCGCGCCTCGCGCGCCGGCGCCACTTCGTTCTTCATCGCCTCGCGCAGCGCCCAGCGACCGGATTGCGCGAAAAATTTGCCCCAGCGCCGCAGGTTCCAAGTGAGGCTCGGGTCGAGCGAGAACGACTTGAGCTGGAACGCCTTGTCCTTGGCGAAATCGTCGCAGGCGCGCTTGACCGGATCGGCGTAGAATTGGGCGACCTTCTGCCGTTCCATGCCAGGCGTCTCCAGCCAGGCGCGGACGTAGTGGTTGCACAGGCGCTCAATATCGTTGAGCGCCTTGCGCGCGCCGGTGCCGGCGGCCGGGCACGAGGTCGAGAAGGCGTCGCCGACCAGCACGATACCGTCCTGCTCGTGGCCGGTGCTGACATAAAGATCGACCGGCCGGATCTGCACGAAGCCGTCGACGGCGAAATCGCCGGCGAGGCCTGCTAGCGATGGCATCATCGCCAGCAGCGTCTCCTTCGGAGCGGTGCGGAACGCCTTCAGCCACGGATCGTCCATGTCGCGGTAGACGAAGAGGTTCGCGCGCATCGCCTCGCCGATCGGGAACATGGTGATCAACGCCGCACGGTTCGCCGGCGTCTCGCTGTAATAGGTCAGCGCCGGGAACGGAAACGCCTCGCGCCCGAGCGGCTTCATGTTGAAGCCAATGCTGATCGAATGGCATTTACTGACCGTCTCGCGGCCGAGCTTGAGCGCGTCGCGCAGCGACAGGCTCAGGCCGTTCGCCAAAATGACGAGCCGTGCCCGCACTTCTTCACCGTTCGACAACGTCACCGTCTGGCGGTCGACGCTTGTGGTGATGCCGGTCGCCTTCGCCTCGATGTGGCGCACATTGGTGGGAATCTCCGCACGCACCGTGTTGACGAGCGACGCATAGAAGATGCCCTGCTGGTCACCCGGACGCTTCTCGACGATGCGCCCGTAGCGCGCAACCCAGGCTTCGCGGTCATGCGTCGAGTTGCTCACCACCGCATCGGCCAGCCCGGTCCGGCGCAGGATGGCCATCTGGTCGCCGTCGAGCTTCTCGCAGCGGAATTCGGCCGGATACTGCTTGTTCGGGTCGATGAAGACGACGTCGACGCCGTCCCGTCCCAGCATCGCCGCGGCGAGCGAGCCCGCAAGGCCCCCGCCGACGATTGCTACTTGCGTGTCATGCATTGCTGCTCTCCCGCGCTGCGGGTGTGTTGTTGAGACGAATTCGGGTGTTCAGCGACTTCGCGCCTTTGCGGGCGCGCAGATAGAGCGTCTTGGCCGTCGCGCGCACGCGCAGGAAGGCGCTCTGCAACTGGGTGGCAAGACGGAATTGACTGTTCGGACCGACGCCAATCCACACATTGGCGACGTGGCGGCGTTCCATCCACGTGCCCATGTAGGAGTTCGCATCGAAGGCACAAGAATCGACGGCGCCGACCTGGCGGTCCTCGAGCAGCGCCGCGGTGTAATCCTCGAGCAGCAGCATACCGGGCGAGAAATCGCCGAAGGCCTCGTCGTAGGTTGTCTTCCAGGTGAAGGCGATGGAGCCGGCGCGCAGCACGACCTGCATGCTGACCGGACGCCCATCGAGCTCGAGCGCGAAGATCGATGCGGCGCCCTCGCGCGCCAGCGCCGCGACCATCGTGCGCGCGACCGCGGCGTCGTTGGCACTGCTCACCAGAGCGGTGCCGGCGCGGCCCTTCCAGCCCTGCGCTTCCAGCGCAAGGAATTGTTCGAATGCGGCACATACGCTCTCCGGCGCGGTCAGGTGGCGCGTCTCCAGCCGCCCCTTCTCGCCAAGCCGGCGGCGGTATTGGCGCAGCTTCTTGCGGCTCGAGGCGGACAAAGCGGCCTCGAAATAGGACTTCGCATCGAGCCCGGAGGCGAGCATCGGCCGCTCGCCGCTCGTGAACGTGTGCACCGCATAGCCGCGCGCCGCAGGCACGCGCATCAGCGCATCGCGCGCGGCGGGCTCCGCACTCAGCGCATCGAGGGCGACGATCTTCGGCAGGTCGGGCGCATTGGCGACGGCGTCGAGCATGGCACCAAATGTGATTTCGGCCACGTCGCGGTCGATTACCGGTGACGACAGATAGGCATGGTCGATCGGCGGCGCGCGCAACACGCGGATCGGCAGCGGCGACCGGTTAGGCCGTCCGATCGAGAACACCCACAGACCGGCAAGCCGTGGTCCGCCGGCCGCCGGTTGCCACGCCGCCAAGGCGACAAGATCGGGATCGACGGCGGCCGCTGCGGCGATCACGGCCGGGCTCATGAAGACGTTCGGCGTTTCGGCGCGCCTCACCAGATCCTGCCAGTATGGCTGCAGATCGAGCTGGCGCAGGCGCTCGCCACGAAGGATGTCGACGGTAATGAGCGCGCTACCCTTGGCATCGATTGAGCGAGCAGCGCCCTGCCCGACCTTGGGTGTGTCGGTCGGGCGCGCGGCGTCGAGAACGAAGAGCTGAGCGGTCATGCTACCTCTCCGTCCCAAGCTGCGGCCGCAGCGCGTTCAGACGCGCGTCGGAGCGGCGCTTCGGCCGCCAGACGAACAGCCACACGCCGGCGCTCCGCTTGGCGATCAGTGCCAACAACACGGCTTCCGTGACGAAGGCGGCGGCGGTCGCGACCGCGGCGCCCATGCCGCCGAAGCGCGGCGCCAGGACGATGCAGCCGACGATGTTGACGGCGAAGGCGGCGACATAAGCCAGCGCGCAGCGGTTCTGCTGGCCGACCATATTGAGCAGGCGTTCGGCGGGGCCGACCGAGGCGCGCGCGAGCTGGCCGACCGCGAGCACGGCCATGATGGGATAGGCGCCGGCGAAGCCGGGTCCGAACAACATCAGCAAGGGGCGACCGAGCGCCAGCACACACAAGGTGACCGCGAGCGAGGGCCAGAACATCAGCCGCACCGTGTCGGCGGCGTAGGCGGACAGACCGTCATGGTCGCCGGCGACGTGCAGCCGCGTGAACTGGTGCGCGGCCGCCGCGCCGACCGAGAAGTTGATGATGCTGACCAGAGCGATGATTTTCGCCGCCGCGAAGTAGTGGCCGACATCCTCGGCCGGACGGAAATGCTTGAGCACGAGCACGTCGGTCGACGTCAGCAGCGTGTACATGCCCCAGACAAGCACGATCGGCGCCGCCGTGCGCAGCCACTCGCCGAGCGCGAATTGGCTCGGACCGCGCGGGACGATGCCGGCAATGCCGCGGTCGAGCAGGATGGTCTGGGCGCAGGCGACCAGCGCCGACACGATCGCCAACGTTGCCAGCACCGAGATGTCGTCGACGCGCATGCCGGCGAAATGCAGCACGCCGATGACGACGATGAGACCAAGCGGCCGCACGATATAGGCCGGCAGCAGCGCCAGCCGCACCCAGTCATAGGAGCGCGCCAGCGCGTCCGACATGAAGGTAAGGACGAAGAACGGCAACGCGACGCAGCCGCAGATCAGCGGCACGATGAGGTCGCGGTCGAATGCGCCGCGGGCAAGGGAGATCATGAGAAGACCGATTGCACCCGCGGCCGCGCCGATCAGAAACACGATCCAGCGGCTGGCTTGCAGATAGCCGCGCAACAGCGGCAATGCCCCCGCCTCCGTATAGGCCGGCACGTAACGCTGCGCCGTCAGCGGCAGGCCGAAATGGAAGAGGTCACCGAGAAGAAGCAGCCAGGTCCAGACATAGACGTAATTGCCGAAAGCGTGCTCGCCCATCCAGCGCGCCAGGAGCGCCTGCGACACGAAGACGATGCCGGCGCCGGCAACGCGGATCATGAACGCTGCGCCGGCCATCTGCTGCGTCGCACGCACCCGCCCGCCCGACGCGGCGAGGCGCGCGCGCACGCACGCGATTTGTGCACGTGCAAACGCTCCGATCGTTGCTTTTGATCCGGCACTCATCCCCGTCCACCTCATCCGGGTGGAACCTAGGGCGGATCAATCGATTTTGGCTCAATTCATCGGCTAAAATTTTAGCGATCTGCGGCTTTGCACCACACCGTCGCGGGTGCCTTGCATTGGTCGGTAAATGACAAGCGTTTATTTACCATCACGCGGGCGGCAGCCCGGCGAGAAAGGCGCCCAGATGGCCCTGCCAGAGCTCGGCGCGCATGGTCGTATAGTGACCCTGCGTTAACGCTCCCGCCGGCAGCGTCTTGCACCGCGCCCCGGGAATCCTGGCGATGGCCGGCTCCAGCACGCCGAGCTCGGGCGGATTGAGCGCGTCGTCGGCGAAATTGAGGGCGAACAGCCGCGCCTTGATGCGGTCGAGCGCGCCGGACGGATCGTAATCCATCGAGGCCTCGAGCTGGTAGAGCCGGTCGTTGGCGTCGCCTTTCGCCGCCCGCTCCACGAAGCGGCGGTAGAGCTCGTCGGCCGCGGCGCGCGTCGGCGCCATCTCCTGGATGCGCACCACGCTCTGCGTCATCAAGGCGCCGATCGGCGCCGTCAGCACCCAGCGCGTCGGATTGCGTTCGTAGTCGCCGTTATTCCACTCCGGATCGCTGCGGATCGCCTCGATATTGATGCGACGCTGGATCCAGTTGCGGCCGCTCATCGGTCCGGGCTGGCTGGCGATCGGCATCAGCGCGTCCATAAAATCCGGATACATTTCGCCGAACATCCAGGTCAGCATGCCGCCCATCGACAGGCCCAGCACGAGCCGCAAGTGCCGGACGCCGAGATGCTTGGTGAGCACCTGATGCTGCGCCGTGACCATGTCGGCGTACCGATAATGCGGAAACCGCGCGCGCAGGCCGTTGCTCGGCTTGCTCGAGCGGCCGAAGCCGATCATGTCGCCGGCGACCAGAAAAAACTTGCCGGCGTCGAGCGGCTGGCCCGGCGCGAACAGATGATCGGCGATCTCCGGCGACAGCCACGTCGCGCCACTGCCGGTCGTATTGTGCAGCAGGAGCACGGCATTCGTGATCTCGCCGGCGGCATTGCGCGTTGGCGTGCCGAACGTGACGACATGCTGCTTCAGCTCGGCGAGTGGCTCACCGCTGGCGAAGACAAAGTTTTTGAGGATGAAAAGATGCTCGGTCTGGTTAGGCCAGGATGTCATGGTGCCTCGGTGGCGGGGGGAGACGCGCGTATTGTTGGTGCAAATGCTTATCCCGCGGCCTTCACAATCCGCCCTGCTTTGCGCTACGAGCTTTAGCATGAGCTCATCCGGAGGGTCCACGACGTCCCTCCTCCACACACGGAATTCCCATGCCGACCTATAGCGTACGCGCCGTCCGCGCTGTGGACTTTGGCGTCACCGGTCTGGAGACGGCAGCGCGGTTCTTCTCGGACGTGTGGAATCTGACGCCGATCGCCGGTCCGGCCGACGAAGTGCTGATGCGGGGCACCGGCGCGTTTCATCATATCCTCCGGCTGCACCGGGCGCCGCACCTCGGCCTCACGCGCATGGTCCTCGATGCGGCCGACCGGGCCACGGTCGACGGCCTGCATCGCCAGGTCGTGGGCGCCGGCGGCACGGTCGACGGTTCGCCGCGCGCGCTCGCCGCGGGCGGCTACGGCTTCGGCTGCCGCGATCCGGAAGGCCGTAGCTTCGCCGTCGTCTGCGGCCTCGCCGATCATGCCGATGCCGCCGACCGGGCCGACCGGCCACGCAAGATCTCCCACGTCAATCTCAATTGCGCGGACAACGAGGCGACCTTCGCCTTCATGCGCGACGCGCTCGGCTTCCGCCTGTCCGACCAGACCAGGCAATTCCGTTTTCTGCGCTGCGACAACACCGACCACCACAGCATGGTCATCGGCTTCAACACGGCCGCGACGCTCAATCATGTCGCCTTCGAGATGCCGGACGACGATTCCACAATGCGCGGCATCGGCCGCATGCGCGACCACGGCTATCCGGTGGAATGGGGCCCGGGACGGCACGGGCCGGGCAACAATGTCTTCGCCTATTTCTGCGGTCCGGAAGAGATGCCGCTGGAATACACCTCGGACATGCAGCAGGTCGGCGAGGACCACCGGCCGCGCAAGCCGGAAGAATGGGTCTGGCCGCCGGGACGCGTCGACCACTGGGGCCTCACGCCCGGTCCGAGCGCGCGGGTGAAGCGCGCGCAGACCTTGTTCCGCTGCTCGCCTGAGGGCTACCGGCTCGGCTGAGCGAGGCGCGGGGTCACTTTCTCCCAGATCGTACGCAGCCCTCAGACCTCAAGCGGGACCGCAATGCGTGCAATGAGGCCGTGCGGCTTCGCATCGACGAGTTCGAGCCGGCCACCGTTCTGCACCGCGATGGAGCGCGCGATCGACAAACCTAGGCCGAAGCTGTCGCCGTCATTCAGGCTGCGCGCCGCGTCACCCCGGTAGAACGGCTCGAGGACACGGTCCTTCTCTACGGCCGGGATGCCGGGGCCGTCATCTTCCACCTCGATCAGCGCCTCGGCGCCCGCGCTGCGCACGCGAACCTCGACCGATCCGCCGAATTTCAGCGAGTTGTCGATGAGGTTCTGGATCGCGCGCATCAATTGCTCAGGCGCGCATCGCACGTAGAGGTGCGCCGGAGCGTCGTAGCGCAGGGCATGGCCGGCATCGGAAAAGTCGTCACAGACGGTTTGCACCAGCGGCGGCAGATCGGTGGTTACGCGCGGCGTCGGTTCGAGCTCGCCGCGCAGGAACCAGAGCGCGGATTGCACCAGGTTTTCCATGGTCGATAGGTCGCGCAGGATCGGAGCACGCCGGTTCACGTCGTCAATGTCTTCGGCGCGGAGGCGCAGCCGGGTGATCGGCGTCCGCAGGTCATGACTGACCGCCGCGAGCATGCGCGTGCGATCCTCGATCAGCGTCACGACTCGCGCCTGCATGTCGTTCAGCGCCTTGGCGACACGGCGCACTTCGACCGGGCCGGCTTCGGACAGGAGCGGACTGCGGGCCGTGACCGTGAAACGGTCGGCGGCACTGGCGACGCGCGCTAGCGGAGCCGCGAGTTGCCGCGCCGCCCAAAGCGACAGAAGGATGAGCGCGCTCGCCATGAAGGCGAGCGTGCCCAACACCACCGGCGACAGGAAGGGGTGCCGAGGGGGCGCGCGAAGAGGTACGGCCAGCGCTCGGCCATCGGCGAGGCGGGCGACGGCGATTTGCTGCGAAGCGTCGCCGGCCGGGACATGTGCGATGAAGACCCCCACACCGTTGACGCGGCCGATCAGATCGGGGAGGAAACGGTCCTCCGGCGACGCGTTGTCCGCCGCCGGCGCCTGCGACAGCACCAGCAGATCCGGGTAAGCGCGCTGCGCAGCGATCAGCATCGCCGCGCGCAGCGTCTCGTCCGGCTCGGCCGCAATAAGCCGCTGCGTTGTGACGAGGCTCTCTATCTCCAGGAACGGCGGCTCCGGCGCGTGGCTGTGGCCGAAGAAGATGACGGTCGTGATCGCGACGTGCGCGACGACGATCGCGGTGACCACCAGAACGGCAATCTGCGTACCGATACGGCTCGGCATGATGCGCTGCATGAACGCGTTCATGCCACGGTCACCTCAGGCGAGAACATGTAGCCGCCGGAGCGTATCGTCTGGAACAGCACCGGCACCTTCGGATTCTGCTCCATCTTCTGCCGTAGTCGGCTGACGAGGATATCGACGCTGCGTTCGAACGGATGTGCCGCGCGGCCCTGCGTGAGATCGATCAGCTGCTCGCGCCGCAGCACCCGGCGCGGTCGCTCGCAGAGGACGAGCAGCAGGTCGAACTCGGCGCCGGTGAGCGCGACATGCGCGCCGTCGGGATTGAACAATTGCCGCGCGTGGCGATCGAGCCGCCAACCCGCGAAATTGAAGACGCCACTTTGCGGTGCCACCTCAGCGCCGTGGACGGATGTTCGCCGCAACACCGAACGGATGCGCGCCAGCAATTCGCGCGGGTTGAACGGCTTGGCGAGATAGTCGTCGGCGCCCATTTCGAGCCCCACGATGCGGTCGATGTCCTCGGCCTTCGCGGTGAGCATGATGATCGGCATCATCGAGCTTGCGCGCAGGCGCCGGCATATACTGAGCCCATCCTCGGCCGGCAGCATGACGTCGAGCACAATCAGGTCGATTCGCGCGTCCCTGAGCTCCTTGTCCATGGCCCGGCCGTCACTGGCAAGCGACACCCGCATGCCGTTGGCGCGCAGAAATCGCGAAACGAGAGTGCTCACTTCGCGGTCGTCTTCGACGACGAGGATGTGGGGCTGTAAGCTCATCGGTACCGGATAGCGCGTTCAGCGCGCCAGTCAACGCGCCCGTTTTGTTTCCAAATGTTTCTAGACCGAAGAAACCCTCGGGATTTTGCGGATCCGGAGACATTGCACGAAAGCCGCGAAACAAAACACTAAATGATCGACGCATTTCGGCGAGGCTCCGCCGCTATTCCGGGCGCCTTCACGAAAGGAGTTGTCATGAGCCTCGCAACCAGAGTTCTAACGGTCGCCGCCGCGGCAGGCATTTTGATGCTGGCGCTCGGCAATGGCGACCGGGCGCCGGCCGGCGCCTCGGAGACGGGGACTGCCGCTGTCGCGGCGGTGCGCTGGAAAGATCAGGCGCGTGTCGCGCAGGCGGCCCCCGGTTTCGACGAAGCGGGCTTGCTCACGCAACTCGCGCAGGCCTCGGGTCCGGCCGGAGTCCCGCTGGGACCGGCGCATCAATTGCCGCCGCGACCGCTGCCGCCGCACGACGCCGCCGCGGGACCGTTCGGCCCGCCGCCCGAGCCGCCGTTTTTCGCCGGACCGCGGCCGATGATGATGTCGCGCATCGCCTGCGAGACGCGTCTCGATTTTCAAGCAGGCATGGCTGGCTATCTGACGAGCAAATTGCGTCTCACCGACGAGCAGCGGCAGGCCTGGCGGAAGGTGGAGGACGCGGCCCAGCCGGCGATCGCCAAGCTGCACGCCGCGTGCGACCGCTTGGCGCGCGGGCCGGGCGACGCCAAGAACGTGCCGAACGAGCTCGATGTGCTGGAGGCGCAGGCTTCGGCAAGACTCGATCTCGTGCGGGCGACGCACGGGCCTGTGCTTGCCTTGTATCAGATGCTGACGCCGGAGCAGCGCGCCGAATTGCGTCCGGCCATGCCGCCGCCGATGCCGATGCCGATGCCGATGCCGATGCGCTGACCGCGCCACGCGTCGAAAAAAAACGACGCCGGGTGGGGCCTGCGGCGTCGTTTTCACAGATCAGGCCGACTAACAGGATCAGGCCTGAACGTTCAGGACCAGCGACTGGATTTGCGCGGCGAGGCTGCTGCCGCTGGTGTCGTAGGTCGACGAGCCTCCGTTCGAGCTCTTCAGCGAATTCAGGAAGTCGGTCAGAAGCGTGGTGATGTCGGAGCTCGACGAACTCGAATCCGACGCGCTCGAACCGGTGCTGGCGGCCAAAGCGTCCTGGCCGCCGGGGCCTCCCGGTCCGCCGGGGCCGCCAGGACCACCGGGCCCGCCCTTGAAGGCGTTGGCGAAGACCTGCTTGAGTTCGTCGGCCTGCGAGCTGGTGAGCTTGCCATTGGTGACTTCGTTCGAGATCAGGTCGTTGATCTTCGACTGCATGTCGGTCCGCGACGGCTTGCCGCCGCTGGTGGCATCGCTCTTGAGCGAAGAGTCGATGTCGGTGAGCGCCGCGCTGAGTGCGTTCTGGTCGGACGAATTGATCGTGCCGGAGGATACCTCCGAGTTCAATTCATCTTGCAGTCGCGCAAGCGGCGAGAAGGACGACGAGGCCATACTGGACGAAATTGCAGACATAGGCAGTCCCCCAAATTTGCTGGCATACCCCAGCGCCATTTCGAGAGGGACGGTAGGCGTCGCTCATTAACCACAGGCTAAAAGGCCTGAACATTCGGTTCAGGATTGTTTCTAATGGCGCTCCGGAAACAATCAGAAACAAAGTCGTGCTTCGCGACGCCGGCGAATCCTCCCTCACTGCTCTCGCCTGATAGCGAAGAGTTTGTTCGGTGAGGTTGCCGCGACCGGCCCGCGTCTTCAGCGCGGCGGCGCTTCGCATCTCGCGCAAACATGAAGCGATCGATTCTGCACTGGGGGACAGATGCCGGAAATCGTGTTTCGATGCCCGGAGACAGGGTACAAAGTCCAAGCCACGTTCGAGGATCAACGGGTCCAGGACGCGTTCGTGCGTCTCGCCTGCATGGCGTGCGGCCTGGACCATGCAGTGAACAGATACACGGCGCGCGTCGAGGGCGATCACTGCGATGCGCCTTTGGACGGCGACTTCTAGCAACGCTACACCCCACCAGACCTCAGTTGGCGCGAGGCGACCGGGGGCCGCATATGGCTCGACGCAGACCATCGGGCCGATCATGCACAGGTCTGCTTGACCGCGCGGAGCAGCCAACCGCGGACACGGGTCTCGAGCCGCGGCAGGCGGTGACGCGCCTCACTGCACCGCGATGTGCGCGCTGATGATGATCTCGCCCCACCGGCACCGTTATCTGGCGCTATTGCAATCCAACAGGTATTGCAGATTATGATGTGGCTCGCGGGTGATATGAGCTGGAACCTGACCCGGCGGCTGGGGGTGCGGGAATGCGAACGTCCTGGTGGGCCTACATATTCGTAGCGGTTCTGGCATGCGCGGCAGGGTATCAACACGTCGATCAGCCGTCGTGGCCGGCCGGGTCAGCGGGATCATCGAAGCAGCCTGACCGACATCCGCTCGCGCAAAAGGCGGAGCTGCCGCCGCGTTACACAGACGACGGGCCGCTGAACGACGAGCGGAACCCGGACAGCGACTCGGCTGCTGCTTTGGAGCCCGATCAACCGGCCGATGCTCGGAAGGAAGCGCGTCTGGAGGAGGCTGCCGGCGCCGCTACGATCGAGCATTCCGAGCGGAACGATGCAAAGCGAAATCTACCGTACTTGTCCTATTACGCTTATTCGGAAGTGCCTCCCGACACCAAGCCGGCGGATACTGTTCTGGAGTCTCTCAAGGACATCCCGCCGGGGACACCGATCGACGAAATCAAGCGGGTATCCGACCTCCTGGGACTCGACTTCACTTTCATGAAGGCCGTGGCGAAGATCGAGTCCGGCTTCGACCCCAAGCAGCGCACCGGGTCGTATATTGGCCTGTACCAACTGAGCAGGAGCGAATTCCAAAAGTACGGCGACGGCGACATTCTTGATGCGCGTGACAATACTATCGCCGCCGCACTGAAGTTCATGACCGAAGGCATCCTGTTTGAGATCTTCACGCACAGGAAGCCGACCTTGAGCGACGTCTACCTCATTCATCAGCAGGGGATCGATGGCGCGGCAGAGCACGTAAGCCACCCGCATCGGCTTGCGTGGCGGTCAATGTGCGCGACGGACGAAGGCAGGGAAAAAGGCGAGAAGTGGTGCAAGCGCGCCATCTGGGGCAATACGCTTCCGGCGGTCAAACGCATCTGGAAAAACGTCAATAACGTCACCTCTGGCGCCTTTGTCGCTATGTGGCGACAGCGGGTGTCCCAGTTTTACGCGCGATATTCCGAAGCCGCTGCGAACTGACATCTCGGCACGTTCTGTCAGGGACGAACGGATATCCGCCAACGCGCTACCACCAGCTCCATGGCGCCCGATAATAGCCGCGGCGCCGAGGCGCATTACGCCAACCGTCCTCAAAAGCAGGGAAGCCGCTGCGTCGGACGTCGTCGTCGCCGGCAACGTCAATGTTGGTGCTGGGCTTGCGCGTGATGAACCCGCCCTGCGGCTGGTTGCTCAGCACCGCGACGAATTCGGTGCGATAGTTGGTCTCGCTACTCAGCGGCTCGTCCGAGATGACGATCGAGGATCGAGGCGAGGCGGTCGGCGCAATGCGGCCGAGCACCTCCTGCGGGATGGTGACGCGGTCGAGCGCGTTCTTGGCGTCATCCCCGTTGTCGATCGTGACCACGGTCCAGCGCAGGCCCGCGCCGGTTCGGGCCATCGCGGTGAACACATGCGTGCCGATCGGTTTGTCGGGATTGCGGATGGTGACCGGAACTTCGATGGTTGCGTCGAATACCTCACCTCCGTCAGGCCAGTGCTTGCGCGTGTTGCGTCGAACGTAGAGCTTCTGCGTGGCGCGGCTGATGTAGATCGAAACCGGTTCGAGAGCGAGCTTCGCTTCGTTCGCGGCTTTGGCAGCGGCAACCTTTTTGGTTTCGGCCGCCTTCACGGCGTCTTTTGCGGCCGCATACGCATCGCGTTCCGAGCTCGCATCGGCCGTGGCGGCGTCGAGCCGCATCCCCGCTTCCGCGGCCCTGGACGCGGCCTTGCGCCGCCGCTCCTCGGCCCGCGCCTTGGCTTGGTCGGTCTTTGCCGCGGCGAGCGCCTTGTCGGCGAACGCGAGCTCGGCGTCGGCGCGGGTCTTGAGCGATTTCAGTTTGCGTAGCGATGCCGTGCGCGATGCCGTCTCGCGTGTTGCGCGCGCCGCAGCTTTCTTTGCCTCGTCGGCCGCCTTTTTGGCCTTGGCGGCCTCGCGGGCGAGCGTCTCGGCACGCATCGGGGCCGCGGCGAGAGCCTCCGCATTCGGCGTCAACAACGCCGGATGGGAAATCTCCACCGGGGCGGCGTCGTTCGGCGCGATGATCACGCGCATCCCGATCCGCGTCTTGTCGTACAGCTTCTCGGCAAAGCCGTAGGGCATCCGAATGCAGCCGTGCGAGGCGGCATACCCAGGCAGCGGCCCGCCGTGCAGCGCGATGCCGTTCCAGGTGATGCGCTGCATGTTCGGCATCCAGGCATCGTCGTACATGGTGGAGTGGTGGTCTCTTTCCTTCTCCAGGACGGCGAAGACGCCAGCGGGCGTCTCGCGCCCCTTGATGCCGGTCGATACCGGTGCACGCAGAATCCAGCCGTCGGCGTCGTAGAACGTGACTTGCTGGGTCTTGATGGACACGATCGCCATGATCGGCTCACCTGCAGCGCGCGGCGCCGCCGTCTCTGCGGGTTGCGTGTGACGTGGCTGCTTCGCCAGGGCGTCGGCGGTCAGGGCTGTCAGCGCGGCCACCGCCGCGAGCGCTACGAGGGCAGGAGGCCGCCAATGCCGCATCGCCGCGGTGAAATGTGCCGCTGCCAATCGATTGACCATCCGCCCTCCGGATTGCATGTCTGCCCGGCTGCCCGGTCCGTGGTCTCGGTAGCCTACCGCTGCCTGCCCCTCCAAAACAACATGCTCGCCTGCCGCCGTACTGCGCCGGGCAGCCAACCGCGGCTACGGATCTTGGGCCGCGGTAGGCGGTGACGCACCTCACTGCACCGTGATGTGCGCGCTGGTGATGATCTCGCCCCACTTCTTGCGCTCGGCAACGATCAGGTCGCCGAACTCCTTGGGCGTGTCGCCGACAATGCGCATGCCGCGATCGCGCATTTTCTGAATGCGGGGCGACTTCACCGCCTTGACCACCTCGGCATGCAGCCGATCGACGATGGCCTTCGACGTGCCGGCCGGCGCCACCAGTCCGAACCATGACGACGCTTCCCAGTCCGGCAGTCCGGCTTCCGCCGCCGTCGGCACGTCGGGCAGCACCGACAGGCGCTCCTTGCCGGCGACCGCCAGCGCCCTGATCGAGCCGGCCTTGATGTGGGCGAGCACAGTCGGCGGGTTGTCGACCACGCCGTCGATCTGACCGGCGATGAGGTCGGTCACCGACGGCGCCGCGCCCTTGTACGGCACGTGCGTGAATTTCATGTGCCCGGCATGCATCAACAGCTCGAGACCGAGATGGCCGGTGGTGCCGATGCCGGCCGAACCGAAATTCAGCTTGCCCGGATGCGCGTGCGCGAAATCGACCAGTTGCTTGAGCGTGGTGATGCCGGTCTTCGGATGCACGACCACGACCATCGACATGTCGGCGACCATCGAAATCGGCACGAAGGCCTTGTCCGGATCGAACGGCATCGACTTGTAGAGGAACTGGTTGATGCTCTGGATGCCCGGCGAGGTCATCAGCAGCGTGTAGCCGTCAGGCGCCGCCTTGGCGGCGATGTCGGCGCCGATATTGCCGCCGGCGCCCGGCTTGTTTTCGACGACGACCGGCTGCCCCATCGAGCGGGACATCTCGTCGCCGAGCGCGCGCGCCAAAACGTCGACCAGCCCGCCGGGCGGAAACGGCGCGATGATGTGGATCGGCCGGTCCGGATAGGTCTGCGCCCAGGCGCCCGTGCCCATCGCCGTCGCCAGCGCGCCAGCCAGAAAAATCCTGCGTGTGGTGCGAAACATGTCTCCCCCCGACTGTTTTGCGGCGAGACTAGCGGCGGCACTCGCCCTGTCAATTCGGCAGGCGCGTTCGCGCGCGACGGGGATGGCAGCGCGGGCGATTTTGTGTGAGCTTGGCGACAAAGAAAAACGAGACTTGGGGGAGAGAAAATGCGCCGGCTTGTTCTCACGACGATTGCACTGATCTGCGCTTGCAGGGCTGCGGTTGCGGCGGATTTTCCGGATCATCCGATCCGGCTGATCGTGCCGCAGGCGGCGGGCAGCGCCACCGACAACGCCGCGCGGCTGCTCGGCGCCGTGCTGTCGCAGGAACTGGGGCAGCAGGTCATCATCGACGACCGCCCCGGCGGCGCGCTGACCATCGGGCTCGACCTCGTCGCCAAGGCGCCGCCGGACGGCTACACGCTCGGCATGGGGCCGATCGGGGCGCTCGCCATCACCCGTCACATGGTGAAAAAGCTGCCCTACACCATCGAGCGCGATTTCCAGCCGATCGCGCTGGTGACGCGAGGGCAGATGCTGCTCGCGGTGTCGCCGCAGCTGCCGGTGAAATCGGTCAAGGACCTGATCGCCTATGCCAAGGCGCATCCGGGCAAGCTCACCAACGCCTCCTCCAGCAACGGTTCGCCCGGCCACATCGGCGGCGAACTGTTCAAATTCATGACCGGAGTTCAGATTGTCCACGTCCCCTATCGCGGCGGCGCCCTCGCCATCCAGGATCTGATGGCCGGCCGCGTCGACGTGATGTTCGAAAGCCTGCAGTCGATCGCGCCCTTCGCGCATGCCGGCAAGGTGCATGCGCTGGCGGTGACGGCGGACCATCGCTCGCCGGCATTTCCCGACTTGCCGACCGTCGCCGAGGCCGGCGTGCCAGGCTACGACGCCGCGACCTGGACCGGCGTGATCGCGCCCGCGGGCGTGCCGCGTCCGATCGTCGACAAACTCAATGCCGCGATCAACAGGGCGCTGAAATCGCCGGCCTTCCTGCAGAAGTTCGAGAAGACCGGCGACGAGCCCGGCGGCGGCACGCCTGAGGAGTTCGCCGCCACCATCGCCAAGGATTCCGCCAAGTGGGGCGACGTGATCGCCCGCGCCGGCATCAAGCTCGAATGAAGCGTCGCGTCAGCGATCGCCCGCGCCCGGCGCGGACAAGCTTGCGCGTCTGCGCGGCGCATTGCGCATCGAAACTTCGGCGACAAGCTTGTCCGTCATTGCCTGCGCGAAGGCGTCGAAATTGACGATCTGCAGCACGAAGGCGCCGGGCCCGCCGATTACGTTGTCGTGGTAGTAATGCTGAAGGCCGCCCGGCGGATGCGTATGGGCATAAAGATACGTGCCGAATTCGCCGCCGGTCTTCTCGTTGATGATGGCGAGGCCGTTGATCGTTATCCCCTTCTCGACCGCTTCGTCGCGCGCCATGGACACGGCACGTCCCGAATTACTGGTGCCGTCGCCGGAGACGTCGATGACCTGACGTTCGGTCATGAATTTCGCCGCCGCGAGACGCTTGACCGCAAAATCAATGCCGTCGCCGATCGCGGTGCGGCCAGAGCTCGAGCGCGGCGCATCCAGCAGGCGTTTGGCGAAGACCTCGGCGCTGTCGCGGTCGCGGACCACCGTCCAATCGACGACAACCGTCTGATCGCCGATGCCGGCCCATTCGATGAAGCAGAGCGCCACGGCACCGTGCCGCATCGAGGCGAGGACGGCGAGGAACTGCTTGCTGGTGATGGCAGCAGCATAGCCCTGCCGCTGCAGCTTGAATTCGTCTTCGTCGATGCTGCGCGAAACATCGGCGGCCAGCGCCACCGCAGCATCGACGGTCTGCGCCCGCGCCGGCATCGGAGGTCCGAGCAGCACGCCTGCCGCAATCGCCAAGAAAGCCCATGCTGCAGTCGGGCGGATCACCTTGTCCCCGCGACATCGCCAACGACGGCTATTGTGCCGCAAAACTTTGAAAACGGCCAGCGGCGAACACAGCCGCACGCGCCTTTAGAGTGCGGAGGAAAGTTCAGACGCGCTCGAGCCGCCGATGTGGTTCCGGCGGCAGTTCGACGCGAATGGCATCGCCGGCGCGTATGTCGCCGCCGACAAGGACGACAGCCATAATGCCGGCCTTGCGCACGACGTCGCCGGATTCGTCCTTGTCGAGAACGGCGGCCATCAGGCCGGGCTGGAAGTCATTGAGCTGCCGGCACGGATCGCGCAGCCCGGTGACGCCGACAACCGCGTCCGCGCCGAGGTGCAGCCGCGTCCCCTGCGGAAGCGCAAGCAGATCGATGCCGCGAGTGGTGATGTTTTCGCCAATGACGCCCGGCGCCAGCTCAAAGCCTCCGGCGCGAAGCTCCGCAAACAGTTCCTCATGGATCAGGTGAACCTGGCGCAGGTTCGGCTGCGTCGGATCCTTGCGCACGCGCGAGCGGTGCCGAACCGTGACCCCGAGATGGGCGTCGCCCTCGACCCCGAGGCCGGCCAGCAGCCTGATGCGCTCACGCACCGGCTTGCTGAAGCGATGGTCAGCGTCAAGAGACACCGCCACGACCACTCCGGACGCTGCCGTTTCAGCCATCATGGACCTCTAGCCCCCGCTCCTTTCTAGACGTAGCGATCCGCCGGCACCACACTATTTGCAATTTGGAAGCGGCGTTTGCGTCGATGCGCCGCCGCCCGTACTGTCCGGCGGCCATGCGCCAGAGCGGAACCGGATACCGGGCCTTCCCCCGCAATATTCGCCTGCTGATCGTGTCGCGGTTCGCCCGCAGCGTCGGCCAAGGCGTCACCGTCGCGAGCTTCGCGCTTTATCTGCATGCGCTCGGTTTCGGCGGCACCGTCATCGGCGCAGTGCTCACCGCCGGCCTCGTTTTCGGCGCCACGCTGACGGCCATCGTCGGTCCCTTGAGCGACCGGCGCAGCCGGCGCGCGATGCTGCTGATCTACGAGGTCGTGTCCGGCCTCGCCGCGCTTGCCGTCATGGTCATAAGCAGCGACGTTGTCCTGTTCGCCGCGGCGACGATTGCCGGCTTCGGCCGTGGTGCCAACGGCGCGGCCGGCCCGTTCGCGCCGGTGGAGCAGGCGTGGATCGCGCGCGAGGTTGAAGGCGCGACGAGACGCCAGGCGCTCTCGTTCAACGCCACCGTCGGCTTCCTCGGCATGGCCGCCGGCGCGACCCTCGCTTTGCTCCCCGGCGTCTTGTCGGGCGACATCACCGTCAACGGCTATCGGCTCCTGTTCGTCGTGCCGGCGCTCAGCTCGCTGGTCGCCGTCGCTGCGCTCGCGCTGACGCAGGAAACGCAAGCGCCACCCGCGCCGCCCACGCTCCATCCGTTGTCCGGGGACCACATCACGCGGCAGGAGAACCGCCAATTGCGGCGGCTGGCCATCGCCAACGTCGTCAACGGCTTCGGCATCGGCATGATCGGCCCGTTGATGGCCTACTGGTTCGCGCTCCGCTACGGAAAGGGCTTGAGTTCGATCGGTCCGGCAATGGCCGTCGGCTTCGTGCTTGCCGCATTCGGCTCGCTGCTCAGCGGGCGTCTCGCCAGCCGCTTCGGACCGGTCCGCGCCGTACTCCTGATGCGCGGCTTCGGCATCCTCTGCCTGGCGGCGATGCCGTTCGCGCCGGCCTTCGGCATCGCCGTGGGGCTCTACGCCGTCCGCTCCGCCTTCAATCGCGGCACGGTCGGCGCGCGGCAGGCCGTCACCGCCGATCTCACGCGAGCCGAACGCCGCGGCATGGCCGCCAGCATCCAGAACCTGTCGCTGCAGATCCCGCGCGCCATCGGCCCGTTGTTGGGCGGCTGGCTCCTCCACCGCGGCGACCTCGCGCTGCCGTTCCTGATCGCGGCCGGATTGCAGGCCGCCTACGTCGTGCTCTACGGCATTTTCTTCGGCAGCCTCGACCGCATGCGTTGAGGAGCGCGCGCTGCGTCAGCTCGCGATCGGCGCCGGCTCGGCGAGGAAGTTGCGCAGCGCATAGAACAAGAGATGCCGGTTCTTGCCCCAGCCGGCGCTGTGCGCGGTCTGCGGCAGGATGACGAACTGGCGGTCGCCATTCGGAAGCTGCCGGTAGAAGTCGAGCAGGTCGTCGTTGGTCGAGTTGCCGTCGAACTCGCCGCGCAGCATCAGCACCGGCGCCATGACCTTTTTCGGATCGACGATCGGCAGGTTCGCCGCCATGTCGAGATAGGTGCCGGTCGGCACCGTGTCGCCGAACTTCATCTCGTCGGCGATGATCGCCTCGGCCACCGCCGGATCGTAGAACTGCGGATGGCCGTCGCGGGTAAAGATCGAACGGATCATGGCGGCGTCGCGCTTGCGGCGGTTATTGGCGCGCAACTGGTCGATGCGCTTGCGCCGGCGTTCGATCTCGGCCGCGCCGTTGCCCTTGTAGGTGAAGGCGCTGAGCATCAGCCGGTCGACGTGCTCGGGCTGCGCCTGCGCGTAGGCCGCGGCGCGAATGCCGCCGGACGACGTGCCGTAGAGATGGACCTTCGCCCGCCCGCTCTCTTTCTGCACGACGGGCATCGCCGCCTTGAGGTCCTCGACGCCGCTGGCGATGTCGGAGTTATTGCCGGACGAGCCGGAGCGGCCATAGCCGTCATGGTCCATGGTCCAGACGTCGTAGCCCTCGCGGGCAAGCACGTTCATCAGCGAGTACTCGCCGTGGCCCGGCACCGAGAGATCGTAGGACGTACGCGATGAATTCGAGGAGCCGTGGACCAGGAAGACGACCGGGCGCGCGGCCTCGCCGGCCGCCGGCGCGCCGAGACGCTTGCGCCAGAGATTGAGCTTCACGCTGCCCTTGTGCGCCCAGTATTCGCTGCTCCAGATCGCCGTTTCCGGCGCGGCCGCCGCCGCGCCTGTCATGCCGGCCATGAGTCCCATTCCGATCCCCGCCCCGGCGCCCTGCAGTACCGCCCGCCGCGCAACGCCTTTGCCATCGTCGATCTTGGACATGTCGATTTCTTTCGTGTCACGAAACCGCTTCGAGGCGGCTTCGACACTCCGGATTATGCGGCCGCGCCGGAACCGCTGCAATATACCGCGCACGCGACTTCCCACCGTCGATTACCGGGCTCGGCAATGCCTCCTGCTTGCGGGCCGAAGGAGCGGACGAACCGGACGGATGGCGGCGACCGGCCGCCCCGCGCCAGGCCGTCAGGACACGGGACGTCGGTGTGATCATGACAGAATCTTAATGTCGCTGGCTTCCCAACGCGCTAGTTTGCCCTGATGCGGGCCGACCGCGCCTCGCCGGGCGAGCACATGTGAGCGGCGCCATGAGAATGAGTAAACTCACGTATTTCGCTGAATTCTTCCTGTTTCCGCCGCTGATATCGATCCTGCTCATCGCGACGCTGCGCGGCCACGTACAGGCTTGGCTGGCAAGCTATCTGCTCGGCCTCACGGCGTGGACGTTGATCGAATACCTGCTGCACAGGTTCGTCTTCCACCACGTCCCGGTCCTGTCCGAACTGCATGAAAAGCATCATCATCGCCCGCTCGAGCTGATCGGCACGCCCGCCTGGGTCAGCGTTGTCGCCGCCATATTCGGCTTTGCGGTTCCCCTGTATTTCCTGATTGGCACCGAACCCGCGGCGGCGATGACGTCCGGCCTCATGACCGGCTACCTCGCCTATGTGTTCGTTCATTACGCGACGCACCACTTCCGAGTACAGCCGAATTCCTACTTGTACCGCGCGCGACTGCGCCACGCGGCGCACCACTACCGCGGCGGCGACGTCAACTTCGGCGTCACCACCGGATTTTGGGATTACGTGTTCGGCACGGCATGGAAAACAGAGCGAAGCCGCGTGCGGCCGCCCCGCGAATTGCATTAGCGCAGTCCCATCCCGTCCTTTTCAACCGGACTCATGGAGCCGCGGCGATCTTGTCCTGCGTCTTGGTCGCGAAATCGGCGGCTTCGTGCCGCTCGTGTAGCTGGTTCGCCGGCTCGCCGCTGATACGGTTGACCATGCGGCCGCGCTTCAGCGCCGGGCGCGCGAGCAACATGTCCGCCCAGCGGTGCACGTTCTTGTACTCGTGCGCACTCAGGAATTGCGCCGAGTCGCCGTACTGCCAGCCTTTCACCAGACCGCCGTACCAAGGAAAGATCGCCATGTCGGCAATCGTGTAGTCGCCGCCGGCAATGTACTCGCTCTCGGCGAGGCGGCGATCAAGCACGTCGAGCTGCCGCTTTACCTCCATGGCGAATCGATCGATGGCGTATTCAATCTTCGTCGGCGCGTAGGCGTAGAAATGACCAAAGCCGCCGCCGAGATACGGCGCGCTGCCCATCTGCCAGAACAGCCAGGACAGACATTCGGCGCGCTGCGCCGGCTCCTTCGGCATGAAAGCACCGAACTTCTCGGCAAGGTAGAGCAGGATCGCGCCGGATTCGAACACGCGGATCGGCTTCTCTCCGCTGCGATCCATGAGCGCGGGAATCTTCGAGTTCGGGTTCACGGCGACGAAGCCGCTGCCGAACTGTTCACCCTCGCTGATCTTGATCAGCCAGGCGTCGTATTCCGCACCTTTGTGCCCGAGCGCCAGGAGCTCCTCGAGCATGATGGTGACCTTCTGGCCGTTCGGCGTGGCCAGGGAATAGAGCTGCAGCGGATGGCGCCCGACCGGCAATTCCTTCTCATGCGTCGGCCCGGCAATGGGCCGGTTGATGCTGGCGAAGCGGCCGCCGTTCGGCTTGGTCCAGGTCCACACCTTCGGTGGCGTGTAGTCGGTAACGTCGCTCATGCTCGATCTCCACAAATCCATCCATACGATAGGATGCGCAGTCGCCGGCCGATACTGCCGGAAGCGCAGGACCGGGATGCGCTGCCCGGCGCGCCGAATGTTGGACAGGACGTGCAACCGCAGGCTGGGGTGGCAGTACCGGACATCGCAGCCCTTCAGGCCTCCACGATCCGATAGCCGATGCCCGGCTCGGTGAGGATGATCCGCGGGTCGTCGGCCTTTGCTTCGATCTTCTGCCGAAGCTGGCCGATATAGACGCGCAGGTATTGCGTATCATCCGTATGCGCCGGGCCCCAGACCGCGGCGAGGATTTGCCTGTGCGTCACCACCCGGCCCGCGTGCCGCGCCAGGAATGACAACAGCTCGAATTCCTTCGGCGTCAGCCGCAATTCGGTGCCGGCGCGGGTCACCCGGTGGCGAACGGCATCGATTTCGAGGTCGTCGATACGGAGAATCGGCGGCTCGGCCTTGCGCTGCATGCGATGCCGAAGCGCGGTTCGCATCCGCGCCATCAGCTCGCCGACATTGAATGGCTTGTTTACGTAATCGTCGGCGCCGAGATCGAGGGACTCGATTTTCTCCGTCTCGCGTTCGCGCGCCGAGAGAACGATGATCGGCACGTCGGACCATTCGCGGGTCCGGCGGATGACGTCCTTGCCGTCGCCATCGGGCAACCCGAGATCGAGAAGGACTATATCGGGCGAGTCGGCAGCCACACGTTTGATGGCCTCCGCCACCGTGCCGGCGCTGACGATCTCGAAATCGTTCGCTTCGAGCGCCGGCCGCAGAAACCGGACGATCGCCGCCTCATCATCGACCAGGAGCACGCGCCGATTGTTGCTCATGTGGGCGGGACCTCGCACGGGAAGACGAGAATGAAGCGCGCGCCGCGGCCTTTCGCAACCGGGCTCTCGACCCGGATCGACCCGCCATGCGCGTCCATGATCCCTTTGGCGATCGCGAGTCCAAGCCCGGTGCTCTCGCCGCCATCGGCCGGCCCGCCGGCGGCCTTGGCGAACTTATCGAAGATATGCGACTGCACCTCCGCGGCGACGCCAGGTCCGTCGTCAGTCACGCGGAGCACAATGTCGCCATAGGCGATGGCGGCATCGATCGCGATGCGAGCCTCCTTGGGCGTATGGACGACGGCGTTAGCGACCACGTTTCCGATCGCCTGCTCGGCGAGCGTCGCATCGGCGCGCACCAGCGGCAGGTTTTCGGGCATCTCGACCTCGATCGCCTGCGCGGCGCCGCGGCGGCGCGCGGCGTTTACCACCCGCGCAACGATCTCGCGCAGGTCGACCCAGTCCCGCCGAAGTTCCAGTGCGCCGGCGTCGATGCGGGTGATGGCGAGCAGGTTGCGCACCATCTCGTCGAGCCCTTCGGCTTCAGTCTTGATCTGGCTCAGCAAGTCCTTTTGCGCCGCATCCGGCATCCTGTCACGATAATCGATCAGGCTCGTCGCCGCGCCGAGGATCGACGACAAAGGCGTACGGAAGTCGTGCGAGATCGAGGCAAGCAGGGTATTGCGCACGCGCTCGGTCTCGGTCGCGGTCTTCGCCGTCACCATCTCGCGCGACAGGAGCGCGCGTTCCAGCGCCGCCGCGGTTTGCTCGGTCAGCGTGTCGAGCAGCGCCCGCGCCTCGGAATCGAGCTGGCCCTCGCCGCGGGCGACGCCGATGACGCCGAGCGTCTTGGCACCGATGCGCAAAGGAGTGAAATACCAGGGAATGGTCGGCAGCGTGCCGGTGTCGGCGCCTGCCGGCTCGCGGTGCGTGTAGGCCCAACGCGCGGCGGTCGTCGCCGCCGCATCGAGCGTGTCCTCGGGTGGCCAGGCGGCCGCGAGCGCGAGATCGTCGTCGCCCTGCGCCAGCAGCACGATGACGCCGCGGCCAAGGCTCACATGGATTTCACCCGCCGCCCCCTCCGCCACTGCGTCGAGACTTGCGAGGCCGGAGAGCCGCCGGGTGAACTCGTAAAGCCGCCGCGTCGCGCGCATGCGTGTGGCGGCGACAGTCGCCTGCTGGCGCACGCGGCCGGCCAGGGCGGAAGAGATGATGGCGACGATCAGGAAGATGACGAGCGCCAGCAGCTCGAAAGGCTCGGCAATGGTGAAGGTGTAGAGCGGCGGGATGAAGAAGAAGTTGTAGACGAGGAAAGACAGGAACGACGCGAAGATCGCCGGCCCCACGCCGAACGAGACGGCAATCAACAGCACCGCCAGCATGAACACCATCGACAGATTCGGGATCGGCGTCAGGGCGGTGAGGCCTTTACCGACCGCCAGCGCCGCCATGACGGCGAGCGCGGCATAGAGAAACGGCAGCGGCGCGATCCGGGTCGAGCTCGGCGGGCGTTTCGCCTCTGCCACCGCCTCGGTCTCCCGCGTCACCACGTGAATGGCGATATCCTGCGTGCGCCGCACGAGCTCGTGCGGCAGCGAGCGCCGCAGGACTTCGCTCAAATAGCCGCCGCGCGAGCGGCCGATGACGATCTGCGTCACGTTCTCGAACTTGGCGAAACGCAGCAGTTCCGCCGGCACGTCGGTACCGGTGAGCGTCTGGGTCTCGCCGCCGAGGCTTTGCGCCAGCGCCATGGCCTCGTCGATGCGCTGCCGGGCGGCCTCGTCCAGACTCGCGCCGGGCCGCTCAACCGTGACCGCGAGCCACGGCGCGTCCATGAGATCGGCGAGACGCTTGGCGGTGCGGATCACCGCTGGCGAGATCTGGTCCGGGCCTATGCAGGCGAGGATGCGCTCGCCCGCCGCCCACGGGCCCTCGATCGCCTGCGCCTGCATGCGCTCGATCAGCGAGGCGTCGACGCGCTCGGCGGCGCGGCGCAGCGCTAATTCGCGTAGCGCGGTCAGGTTTTGCGGCTTGAAGAAATGCTCGACCGCGCGCGCCGCCGTGTCCTGCACGTAGACCTTGCCTTCGGCGAGGCGCTTCAGGAGCTCGTCGGGCGGGAAGTCGACCAGCACGATCTCGTCGGCCTTGTCGAACACGCTGTCCGGCACGGTCTCGCGTACACGGACCTTGCTGATCTTCTGGACAACGTCGTTCAAGCTCTCCAGATGCTGGATGTTGAGCGTGGTCCAGACATCGATGCCGGCGTCGAGCAGTTCGTCGATGTCCTGCCAGCGCTTGGGATGGCGGCTGCCGGGCACGTTGGTGTGCGCGTATTCATCCACCAGAAGCAGGCTCGGCCGTCGTGCAAGCGCGCCGTCGAGGTCGAACTCGCGCACCATCTGGTTGCGGTAGACGACCGGCTTGCGTGGGAGCAGCGGGAGGCCTTCGACCAGGGCTTCCGTCTCGCGGCGGCCGTGCGTCTCGATGAGGCCGGCCGCGACGTCGCGGCCGCCCTGCATTTCGCTGCGCGCTGCCGTGAGCATGGCATAGGTCTTGCCGACGCCGGGCGCGGCGCCGAGAAATATCTTCAGATGCCCGCGCCCCTCCTTTTTCGCCAGGGCGAGAAGGGCGTCGGGCGACGCGCGGGGCGTTTCAACGCTGGCCATGCCGTTTCCTCGTGCGGATCATACACGAAAAAACCCGCGGCCGATTTGCGTCCGCGGCGGGCAGCGGGGAATCCCGTGTCGATCAGGACTTGATGGCATCCAGCGCCAGATTGAGTTCGAGCACGTTGACTCGCTGCTCGCCGAGCAGCCCGAAGGTGCGTCCGGCGACATGACCGGTGATCAGGTCGCGGACCTTGGACTCCGCAAGGCCCCTCGCCTTCGCAACGCGCGGCACCTGGAAATAGGCGGCGTCGGGTGAGATATCGGGGTCGAGACCGCTGCCGGAGGTGGTGACGAGATCGATGGGCACGGCCGCGTTCGGATTCTCGGCCTTGAGCTTGGCGACGTCGGCCCTCACGCGCTCGGCAAGGGCCTTGCTGGTCGGCCCGAGGTTAGAGCCGCCCGAATTGGCCGCGTTGTACGGCGCCTCAATCGTCTTGCTGGCATCCTTCGGATCGGGGGCCGTCGTCGCCGACGGACGACCGTGGAAATACTTGTCGCTCGTGAAGTTCTGGCCGATCAGCGCCGAGCCGATCACCTTGCCGTCCTTCTCGATCAGGCTGCCCTGCGCCTCCGAGGGGAAGACGAGGCCGGCGAGGCCGGTCATCGCCAGCGGATAGATGAGGCCGGTGATGATCGTCAGTGCGACGATGAACACGATGGCGGGGCGGATTTCCTTCAACATGACCGTAACCTCGTTAAGCCAGGTGCAGCGCGGTGACGATGACATCGATCGCCTTGATGCCGATGAACGGCAGGACGATGCCGCCGATGCCGTAGACCATGAGATTCTGGCGGAGCAACGCGGCGGCGCCGATCGGCCGGTATTTCACGCCCTTCAGCGCCAGCGGGATCAGCGCGATGATGATGAGCGCGTTGAAGATGATCGCCGACAGGATGGCGCTCTGCGGCGTCGACAGGCCCATGATGTTGAGCACGCCGAGCTGCGGGTAGAAGGCGGCGAACATCGCCGGGATGATGGCGAAGTATTTCGCCACGTCATTGGCGATCGAGAAGGTCGTCAGCGAGCCGCGCGTCATCAGGAGCTGTTTGCCGATCTCCACCACCTCGATGAGCTTGGTCGGATCGGAATCGAGGTCGACCATGTTGCCGGCCTCGCGCGCCGCCTGCGTGCCGGTCTGCATGGCGACACCGACGTCGGCCTGGGCGAGCGCCGGCGCATCGTTGGTGCCGTCGCCGCACATGGCGATCAGCCTGCCGTTCGCCTGCTCGTTGCGGATGTAGCGCAGCTTGTCTTCCGGCGTCGCCTCGGCGATGAAATCGTCGACGCCCGCCTCCGAGGCGATCGAGGCGGCGGTGACCGGATTGTCGCCGGTGATCATTACCGTCTTGATGCCCATGCGGCGCAGCGCGGCGAAGCGATCCTTCACGTCCGGCTTCACCACGTCCTTGAGGTGGATGACACCGAGGATGCGGCCGCCATCGACGAGGCCGAGCGGCGTGCCGCCGGAGCGGGCGATCCGGTCTACCGCTACGCGGAAAGCCTGCGGCTCCTGAACGCTCTGGCCGGCTTGCTCGGACGCAAATTTGAGCACCGAGTCGATCGCGCCTTTGCGCAGGCGGCGCCCGCCGACGTCAACCCCCGACAGTCGCGTGGTTGCCGAGAACTCGATGAAGCGTGCATCGGCTGCGGGCGCTTGCCGCGTCAAGCCGTAACTTTCCTGCACCAAAGTGATGATCGAGCGGCCCTCCGCCGTCTCATCGGCGTCGCTGGCGAGCAGCGCGGCCTCCGCGGCCTCGCGCTCGCTCACACCCGGCACCGGGATGATCTCGGTCGCAAGACGATTGCCGAAGGTGATGGTGCCGGTCTTGTCGAGCAGCAGCGTGTCGACGTCGCCGGCGGCCTCAACCGCGCGGCCGGACATGGCCAGCACATTGAAGCGCACGAGACGGTCCATGCCCGCGATGCCGATCGCCGAGAGGAGCGCGCCGATCGTGGTCGGGATCAGCGTGACGAACAGCGCCACCAGCACGACGACCGAGATGGCGCCGCCGGCGTAGGTCGCATAACTCGGGATCGTCGCGGTGGCGAAGACGAAGATGATGGTCAGTCCGACCAGCAGAATGGTGAGCGCGATCTCGTTCGGCGTTTTCTGCCGCTCGGCGCCCTCCACCAGCTTGATCATGCGGTCGAGGAAGGACGAGCCGGGCGAGGACGTGATGCGAACGATGATGCGGTCGGAGATGACAGTGGTGCCGCCGGTCACCGCCGAACGGTCGCCCCCGGACTCGCGGATGACCGGCGCGGACTCGCCGGTGATCGCCGCCTCGTTGACCGACGCGATGCCCTCGATGATCTCACCGTCGCCGGGGATGACGTCGCCCGTCTCGCAGACGACGAGGTCGCCGGCCTCGAGTTCGGTCGCCGGCACGCTCTCGAAAACCTCACGGTTGTCCGGCATCAGCAGACGCTTGGCGACCGTCTCGGTGCGCGTCTTGCGCAACGTGTCGGCCTGCGCCTTGCCGCGGCCCTCCGCCACCGCCTCGGCGAAGTTGGCGAACAGCACCGTGAACCACAGCCAGATGACGATCTGGAATTCGAAGACGATCGACTGGCCGCCGCTCACGAGATCGCGCACGAGTAGCACGGTCGTCAGCACGGTGACGATTTCGAGCACGAACATCACCGGGTTCTTCGCCAGCGTGCGCGGATCGAGCTTCACGAAGGATTCTCCGATCGCCGGCAACACGATCTTCGGATCGAGCAGAGTCGAGGCCGGCATCCGCTTGCGCAGTTTCGAGGTGTCCATCGTCTTGAACTCCGAATCTTTTGCTCAGAAGACTTGGCCGGCCTGCATCGCCAGATGTTCGACGATGGGGCCGAGCGCGAGCGCGGGGAAGAAGGTGAGGCCGCCGACGATGAGGATGACGCCGACGAGCAGGCCGACGAACAAGCCGCCGGTGGTCGGGAACGTGCCGAGCGAGGGCGGCACGGACTTTTTGGCGGCGAGCGAGCCGGCGATCGCCATGGCTGGCACGATCATCCAGAAGCGTCCGAAGAACATCGCGACCGCACCGGTGATATTGAAGAACAGCGTATTCGCCGTGATGCCGCCGAATGCAGAGCCGTTATTGGCTGCGCTGGACACGTAGAGATAGAGCATCTCGGAGAAGCCGTGCGGCCCGCTGTTGCCGAGCTGCGGCAGCGCTTGCGGATTGACGGCCGCCACCGCAGTCCAGCCGAGCATCATCAGCGGCAGGATCAGGATGGCGAGCATCGCCATCTTCACCTCGCGCGCCTCGATCTTCTTGCCGACATATTCCGGCGTACGGCCGACCATCAGGCCCGCGACGAATACGGTAACGATGACGAACAACAGCATGCCATAGAGGCCGGCGCCGACGCCGCCGACGACGATCTCGCCGAGCTCCATGTTGATAAGCGGGATCATGCCGCCGAGCGCGGTGAACGAGTCATGCATGGCGTTGACGGCGCCGCAGGAGGCGGCGGTGGTGATCACCGCGAACAGCGCCGAGGCGACGATGCCGAAGCGGACTTCCTTGCCTTCCATGTTGCCGCCGGTGAGACCGAGCGAGTTCAGGAGGCTGGTGCCGTTGGCCTCCGCCCAGTAGCAGACCGCGACGCCCGCAATGAACAGCACGCCCATGGCGGCGAGGATCGCCCAGCCCTGGCGCTGGTTCCCGACCATGCGGCCGAACACGTTGGTGAGCGCCGCGCCGAGCACGAAGATCGACAGCATCTGTACGAAGTTCGACAACGCGGTCGGGTTCTCGAACGGATGCGCGGCGTTGGCGTTGAAGAAGCCACCGCCATTGGTGCCGAGCATCTTGATCGCCACCTGGGAGGCGACCGGGCCGACGGCGATGGTCTGCTTGGCGCCTTCGAGCGTCGTTGCATCAACGTAAGCGCCGAGCGTCTGCGGGATACCCTGCCAGACCAGGAACAGCGTGTAGACGACGCAGATCGGCAGCAGGACGTAGAGCGTGCAGCGGGTGATATCGACCCAGAAGTTGCCGACCGTGCGCGCCGAAGCGCGCGCGAAGCCGCGGATGAGCGCGACCGCGAGCACGATGCCGGTCGCCGCCGACAGGAAATTCTGGTGCGTCAGGCCGAGCATCTGCACGAGGTCGGACATCGTGCTTTCGCCGCCGTAGTTCTGCCAGTTGGTGTTGGTGATGAAGCTGATCGCCGTATTGAACGACAGATCGGGCGCGACGGCGGACTGGTCCGCCGGGTTGAACGGGAGCGATGCCTGCAGCCGCATCAGCGCATAGAGAATGACGAAGCCGCCGACGTGGAACAGCAGCATGGCGATCGTATAAGCGAGCCAGCCCTGCTCGCTCTTCTCGTTGACGCCGCCGACGCGATACAGCAGCGCCTCGACCGGCCGCAGCACCGGCGACAGGAACGTACGTTCGCCGTTGAACACGCGCGTCATGTAGCCGCCCAGGACGGGCGTGAGCGCGACGATGATCGCGCAATAAAGAACGATCTGGACCCAACCGATGACGGTCATGGCATGTCTCTTTCGTTACGCGCGATCTTTTCCGAAAGCCGCGTCACACCTTTCGGGATCATGCGCGTCCTCAGAAGCGTTCGGGACGCAGAAGCGCGTAGGTGAGGTAGATCAGCAGCCCCGCGGTCACGAGGGCGGCGAGCGAATAGTCGATGGGCATGGCGCACCTTCAGAGGCGGTCGCAGGCGTAGGCGTAGCCGATGGTGAGGACGAAGAGGCCGGCGGCGAGCGCCAGCATAAGAATGTCGAGCATGGCTTCCTCCCTTTCGGGATGGTTCTGGTTCGGGCCTGGAAATAAGGCCCCGACCATAAGGAAGCGATGCGGAATGATTTTGAGGGGTATCAAAGAGCTATAAAGAGCGCCGCGCCCCCTTTATGCGTCGCTCATCCTTTGCGCCTGATTTTCCGGCCGAATTGCGGTCGGCGCGCGCTCACCTGTGGCCCACAAAGGGCCCAACGTAGGAAGCCAAAATCGCGTCCGGCTCGGGTCACCTGGCCGTCCAAGAGACGCGTGGGCAACCCGACAGAAGAACGGTCGTTCCGCCTGCTAACTTGCTCGGGCTTGGGAAATCTCCTCGAGCGCTTTGCCACGCGTTTCAACACCGATCGCGAGCAGCGCGAATGCTGCAACCAGGAATGAGAGAGCAAATGTGTGCAGCACATAGGCGCCGGCTCCGTAGGCGAGCATGAAGCCGACCACAGTGGGCGCCAGGAACGAGCCGATGCGGCCGATCCCGAAGAACCAGCCCACCGCCGTCGCCCGCAGATGGGTCGGATGCAGTTCGCTGACATAGATTCCGGTCGCGCCATAGACCCCCGGATTGACCCAGCCTACTGCCGCCGCGGCGAAGTACAGCCACATCCCGCTCGCCATTGCGAACCACAGATGGCAAAACGCGCCAATGAAATAATACAGGAACAGCACCGGCCGGCGCCCATATTTGTCGATCAGGAAGCCGCAGGCCGAATATCCGAACACGGCGGCGATCGCCTGAACGAGCATGAAACTGATCGCTTGGCTGAGCGGAATGCCGCGCTGCTGCAGAATCGTGGGAAGCATGAACAGGATGCCGTTCGAAGACCACAGGAAGCCGAATGAGACGACCCAGAGCAGCAGCGTGTTCTTCGCGCGCCCGGGAGCCAGCAACTCGAAGACTGTGACCTTCGTCTCGGTCGCTACCTCCGGCCGGAGATTCGGCAGCGCGTCGATTTCAGCAGCCGTTAGCGTGCGGCCGATGGCCTGCCTCTCAATGTCATCGACGGTCTTCTCAGCTTCGGCAATCCGCCCTTTCGCGAGCAGATAGCGGACGGATTCCGGCATGTATCTTCGCACAAAGAATAGAAGGACTGCCGGCACCACGCTGACGACGAAAAGACCTCGCCATCCCCACCGCGGAATGATGAGAAGACTGAGCCCGGCCGCGATCACAAGCCCGACCGGAAAGGCGGCCATGATGTTGCCGGCCATCCCGCCGCGGATGCGCCCCGGGCTGAACTCGGAGCTGAGCGTCAAGGTGACAGGCACTTCTCCGCCGAGACCGAAATTCGACAAGAAGCGGAAGACGCCGAGGGATGCCACGTTCCAGGAGACCGCCACGAGGCCGCTAAATATGGCGAATAGACCGACAGTCGATTGGAACGCGGTGCGCCGGCCGATGTAATCCGACAGCGTTCCCCAGAACAGCGCGCCGAGGAAGGCGCCGACCAATCCGACCGTCGCAAGCAGACCACTCTGGGCAGGCCCGAGCCCAAACTCTCTGGCGACCGGTGGCAGCGCAGCGCCGAACAGGGCGAAGTCGGCGGCGTCGAAAGCAATTCCGCAGAATGCGAGAATGAAGAAATTGCGATGCCACCGCGAGAATGGCAGGCGTTCGAACCGCGCAACGAGTTGGGCGGATCTCTGCTCCACAGTTGTGGATGTCATTGCGTTCCCTCCGAGCGCGGCCGCGTATTTGCGACCCTGTTTTTGGAGGTAACGTGCTACATTTCACTTTGTATGACAAGTGGCGGCTGTGGATGCTTAGCCGCTCAGAAAATCGGAAATCAGCCGGAGCGCTTCCGTCGGCCGTTCAAGGACGGACGCGTGCCGCGCCCGCGCTATCCAGCCGATCTTGGCGCCCACGACGGTCGCGGCAAGCCAGCGCGCAGCCTCGAGGAAGCTCAGGATATCCTCGTCCCCGCAGATAACGAGCGTCGGTGCCTTGATCCGCTTGACGTCGTCGCGCAAATCGGCTGCAGCGAGCGCTTCGCAGGCCAACGCATACCCCTCGCCTGGACAGCGCGCGAGCGCTTCGCGCACGTAGCGGACTTCCGGACTGTCTTGGGCAATGGCCTGCGGAGTGAACCAGATTGGCAGTAAGCCATCGACGAGCGAGCCGACGCCCTGCTCTCGTGCGGCTTTCGCGCGCAAGGCCCACATGCTGCGCAACTCATCGGTGTAGCGCGGCGTCGTGTCGATCAGCACCGATCGATCCACTAAATCGGGGTAAGCGGCCGCAAGTCTCTGCGCAATCAATCCGCCGAGTGAGATGCCTATAACATGCGTGCGCGATATTCCTTCGCGGCGAAGCACCTGAACGGCGAGGTCGGCCAGATCTTCAATGCTATATGCATCCGAGGGCACCGGCGTTTCGCCATGGCCCGGGAGGTCAAAGCCGAGGAGGCGAAACTTTTCCGCAAGTCCTTCAGCGAAATCCCAGAAGCGCCGGTCAACCCCGAGGCAATGCAGCAGCAAAACCGGCGCTCCGCTGCCGGTCGAATGTAGCACGACAGAGTCGGGATCGAGCCGCGGCATGGGCACCTGTCCTGTGAACGCGCGCCTTTACTCAAATTTCGTCTCTTTGTATACCAGGTTTATCCGCAGCCGGGGACCGGGAGTCGACGTGATCATCGACGTGTTCAACCATTTCATGCCGCGACCTTACCTCGAACGGCTGCAAAAGATCGCCCCAGACCACGTCGCGGCAAAGGCCTTTCCTCGGCTCGATACGCTGGTCGATGTCGATGCCCGCCTGCGACTGGTTGAAGAATTCGACGGCCTGCGGCAAGTCCTTTCGCTGGCAAATCCGCCGCTCGAACTGCTCGGGCCACCAGCGGTGTCAGTCGAGCTTGCCAAGATTGCAAACGATTGCCTGGCGGACATTTGCCGCCGTCATCCCTACGCCTTTCCGACCTTCATCGCTGCCTTGCCGATGAACGATGTCGATGCGACCTTGCGCGAGATCGACCGGGCGACGGGCGAACTCGGGGCGCGCGGCATTCAAGTCTTCACGAATGTCGCCGGCACGCCACTCAGCGATCCGAAATTTCGGCCGATTTTCCGTCGTATGACCGAAAAGAACTTGCCGGTCTGGGTCCACCCGATGCGCGGCCCGGATTTTCCGGACTATGCCACCGAGAAAACCTCCGAAGCCGAAGTCTGGTTCTCGTTCGGATGGCCCTACGAGACGACCGCGTGCATGACGCGGCTGATCTATTCCGGGCTGTTCGATGAACTACCGACGCTGAAGATCATCAGCCACCATATGGGCGGTATGATCCCATATTTCCCGGCGAAGATTAAGCTCGGCTTCAGGCAGATCTTCTTCGGAACCGTCGATCGCAATCCGGTCGCGGAAGACTGCGGGCTCAAGCGGCCGCCGCTCGATTACTACAAGATGCTCTATGCCGACACTGCGCTCGGCGGCGAGGAAGCGCCGACGAGATGCGGGCACGCCTTTTTCGGCACTTCGAGGTGTCTTTTCGCGACCGACGCGCCATTCGACCCGGAGCGCGGACGCGCGCTCATTCGCGACACGATCCGCGGCGTGCGTGCCCTCTGTTTGCCGAAAGACGATACTGACGCCATCTTTGCGGGCAACGCCCGCACCTTACTGAATCTATGAGTGCGGACATGAAAACACAAAACATCAAGATCAAGCTTCGCGACGGGGAAATGGGGGCTTATCTCGCGATTCCCGACGGCAAGCCGGCCGGCGCGATCATCGCCATCATGGAAATCTGGGGCGTCAATGACACGATGCGGCACCACGCGCATGAATTCGCGCAAGCCGGCTTCATCTGTCTCGTCCCGGACCTGTTCTGGCGGCAAGACCCCGGCGTGGAGCTCTCCGACGGCAATCTCGAGCATGTGAAGAGGGCGTTCGATCTATACTACGACTTCGACTACGATCTCGCCGTCCGCGACATGGAAGACACGTGGCACTTTTTGGAGAAGTTGCCCGAGTGCAACGGCAAGGTTGGCGCGGTCGGATACTGCCTTGGCGGCAAGCTCTGCTACCTCATGTGCTGCCGCACCGACATCGATTGCGCCGTCGCATATTACGGCACTTACATTGAGCACAATATCCGGGAGGCGCCGAATCTGCACCGGCCGTTTGTGCTGCACATGGCGATGAAGGACCGGTGGGTGCAGGCCGAAGTCAACGAGCTTTTGGAACGAAGGCTATCGGCTAATCCCCTCGTGACGATCCACAAATATCCCGGCGCCGATCACGCCTTCGCCCGCATCGGCGGAAAAACGTACAGCAAGCCCGAGGCAGACCGCGCGCTGGGGCTCACGCTCGATTTCTTCCGTCAACATCTTGGCTAAAACAGAGGTATGGGACGGCCATCGGATGGCTAAGACACGTTTGTCGAAACCGCGGAGCTTCCTCTATTCCGATTTGCTTTCAGCTCTCCGGGCGCGCATAGCGGATGGCACTTATCCATCCGGCAGCCGCCTGCCGAGTCTCGCCGAGCTGACAAAGTCGTTTCGCGTCAGCGCGATCACCGTCCGTCGCGCGCTCCGCGAACTCGTTTACGAAGGACTGGTGGAAGGCCACCAAGGGCTCGGCGTCTTCGTGCGGTCGAAGCCGCGCATCCATCGCGTCCTTGCGGGAGATCCCGACCGATCCATCGGCGACGAAATCAGGCGCGCTGGTTTCGTGCCACGCCTTGTCGAGGTGGATCATGGCCCGACGCGCGCGACCGGGTCCGTCGCCACCAGGCTCGGGCTGCGCAGCGGAAGCACGATCTTTCGGCACCGGAAGCTTACGTTCGCCAGCGACGTTCCTGTCGCCCTCCATCGCCTGCACATGCGGCCTGCGCTCGCGCGGCGTTTGGGCGCCGACCTCGGCAGCGAATTCATTTTCACGTTGCTCAAGAAGAAACGCATTCCGATCGCAAGCCTGCGCTGCGAGTTTAGCGCATCGACGCTGAGCGAAGATGAAGCCCGGCTTCTCCAGATGCCGACCGGCTTTCCGATCTTCCGGGTCGATTACACTGGCGTCGACCGACGAGGCGCAACTTTTATTCTGGGCGAGACCATCTGCCGGCCAGACCGGTTTGTCTTTGAAATCATCCTGCCCCGCAGGACGCGCTGATTCCCGCACCGCAGTACGGAGCGATCGCAAAAGTGGAAAACGAAATTTACGACGACATGCGGATCGAGTTCGATGCTCCCATCGAAGCGGATGACGGCCTGGTCTTGCGCGCCGACGTGTATCGTCCGGCCGCGGCGGGGCGCTATCCGGTCATCATGAGCTATGGGCCGTATGCCAAAGGGATGTCGTTTCCCGACAGCCGCCCCTATGCGTGGAAGCATCTTGCAGAGGGCCACCCCGAGGTAACGCAGGGCTCATCGAACCGCTATCAGGCCTGGGAGGTCGTCGATCCGGAGAAATGGGTCCCGGACGGCTATGCCGTCGTACGCGTCGACTCCCGCGGCAGCGGCCGCTCCCCCGGCTTCCTCGACCCGTGGTCTCCGCGCGAGACCCGTGACCTCTACGAGTGCATCGAATGGGCTGCTCGACAGCCCTGGTGCAGCGGCAAAGTCGGGCTCAACGGCATTTCGTACTACGCGATGAATGCCTGGCAGGTGGCCGCGCTCAATCCGCCGCATCTCGCTGCGATCTGCGCCTGGGAGGGCGCGGCAGATCACTACCGGGACGTCTGCTACCATGGAGGCATCTTCTGCCAATTCCTGACCAATTGGTATGCGCGCGGTGTCATTCCGATGCAGCACGGCTACGGCGGTCGCGGTTCGCGCAGCCCCCTCACCGGCGACCTCGTCACCGGACCGGAAACCCTTCCAGATGAGGCGCTAGCCGAGAACCGCAATGACATCGTCGCCAGCGCGCTCGCACACCCGCTCGAGGACGATTACCACCGGGCGCGCTCGCCCGAACTCGAGCGCATCACCGTCCCTTTCCTCTCGGCGGCAAATTGGGGCGGCCATGCGCTGCACTTGCGGGGCAACACCGAAGCGTTCATGCGCGCGGCGTCTGCGCAAAAATGGCTCGAGTTTCATGGCGACACCCACTGGACGCATTTTTACACCGATTATGGCCTCCAACTGCAGAAGCGCTTTTTCGGCCATTTCCTGAAGGGTGAGCGAACCGGTTGGGACAAACAGCCGCGCGTTCAACTGCAGGTCCGCCACCCCGGCGAAAAATTCATTTTGAGGCATGAGAACGAGTGGCCGCTCGCACGGACAACATGGACCAGGTTCTATCTTGATCCCGCCGCGGGCGTGCTTCAACCGGAACCGCCTGCGCGACAGGCAGTACTTAGCTACGACAGCTCCGGCGACGGACTGACCTTCTCGACGCCTCCACTGTCGGAGCCGCTGGAAATCACCGGCCCCCTCTCCGCACGACTTCACATCTCGTCCGCTACCATCGATGCTGATGTTTTCTTGATCCTGCGCGTGTTCGCACCGAACGGCGACGAGGTCGTTTTCCAAGGCGCGCACGATCCGCACACCCCGATCGCCTTCGGATGGCTCCGCGCCTCACGACGCAAGCTCGACATGACCCGCAGCCTGCCGTATCGGCCCTATCATGCGCACGACGAGGAGCAGCCGCTCGTTCCCGGCGAACCTGTCGGCCTCGATATCGAGCTCTGGTCAACGTCCATCGCTATTCCGGCGGGCTATCGCCTTGCGCTCACGGTGCGCGGAAGGGATTACGAATATCCCGGCGGGCCTGCAAAAATGCCGGGGGTCCCGTTTCCTCTTTCAGGAGTTGGGCCGTACCTGCACGCGGACGCGGGTAACCGTCCCCCGTCGATCTTTCAGGCTCAAAATGCGATTCATTTCGAGAGAGACTCGTCGAACTGGATCATGCTGCCAATCATTCCAAGCTGAATACTGAGGGCGCCTCGATCGAAAACCCTTTCTGGCATTGGCGGCAGCGTCGTTTCAGGAGGAGTATAATGTGCTCGTCCGCGCCGATATCACAGACGAGTGCTTGATCATGACCCAGTGGATGTTGTGAAGTCGCCTCATGAGTCGCATACCTTACATTGAGGGCGAAGATACGCCCGAAACCGCAGATCTTGCCGCGCGTATCAGCGCCGGACGACGCGGAAACCTCATCAACGTCTATCGTTTGTTGCTCCATAGCCCACCAATTGCGGCGAGCTGGTTCGAGCATCTCAACGCGGTTCGGTGGAAGACCACACTCTCCGGAAGACTGCGAGAACTCCTTATTATTCGCATCGCTCTAATCAATCGCGTCGATTATGTGATTGCTCAACACATACCGAAGCTCGCGCTCGCGGATGGCGTATCCCTCGACGAATGCGAGGCATTGCGTGAATGGTCCGCCTCGGACCTGTTCTCTCCCGATGAAAGAGCGGCGCTCGCATATGCCGATGCCATGACGCGGGACGTCGCCGTGCCGGACGATGTCTTTGCAGCCGTTCGGAAACATTTCGACGACCGTCAGATCGTGGAGTTGTCGGTCCTGATAGGCACCTATAACATGCATAATCGCGTTATGCTGGCGTTGCAGATTGATCTAGAGAATTCACGGTGATGAACATGATATTTCAGCGAAGCAACCGCCCGTTTCATCGCTCCCGATGCGCATTGATTTTGCTTCTGGGGGTGACATTGATCTCGGCTGCCGGCAGTGCAACCGCGCAGGACAAGGGCGGCAAATGGCCGGACCGTCCGGTGCATTTCGTCGTGCCGTTTCCTGCCGGCAGCGCAACAGACACCGTTGCGCGAATCGTCGCGCAAAAGCTGGGGAGCGAACTCGGCCAGCCTTTCGTCATCGACAATCGCGCCGGTGCAAGCGGAGAGATCGGGACCTCGCTAGTCGCGCACGCCGCGCCCGACGGATATACGATCGGTCTCGCCACCAGCAGCACCCATGCTGTTTCTGCGGCTCTCAATCCCAAGCTCCCCTATGATCCGGTCGCTGACTTTACGCCGGTATCGATGATCGGCACCGAGCCCTACGTGCTCTTGGTATCCCCGACCCTGCCCGCGAAAGATGTTGCCGGCTTGATCGCTTTGGCGAAAGCGAAGCCGCGCACGCTTAATTACGCCTCAGCCGGACCCTCGAGTCTGGCCCATATTGCCGGCTCATTCTTCCAGCTTCTTACCGACGTCGAACTGACCGAAGTCCCCTACAAGAGTTCCAGCCAGGCAATTCTCGACCTGGCTGAGGATCGCATCCAAATCCAATTTGGCACGCTCGCCCCTACGCTGGGACAAATACGAGCGGGCAAGGTACGCCCTCTGGCGGTGACCAGCGCTGGACGGATCGAGTCGTTGCCGAACGTGCCGACGCTGCAGGAAGCGGGGCTCACCGGTTACGAGGTCGTCTTGTGGATGGCGGTCGTCATGCCGGCTCATGCGCCGCCTGCAATCGCGACACGCCTTAATCAGGCCATGGGCGACGCGCTTGCCGCAAAGGATGTCGTTGCCGCGCTAAAAGCGCAGGGAATGGAGCCCGGCCACACGACGCCCGCGGCGCTACGCGCGCGTATCCGTGCGGAGACGGCCAAGTGGCGTAGCCTCACAACTGCGCCGAGGGTAGACGCGCAGCATTAGCGTTTGCTGGAGAGGCTCAGTTCGAGGCGTGCCGGCCGGTGACGGCGTGCCACACGTTCGAGCACAGCCGATCCAGATCGTACAGGGCATTGTCGCGGGCGCCGATCGCAGTGTGCGGCATCAAAATGACGTTTCCGTCGCGATACTGCAGCAACGGCTCGGCTGGATCGGTCGGCTCGTTGTAGCCCACGTCCAGACCGAAGCCCCCCAAGCGGCCGTGTTCAAGAGCCTCGATAAGCGCGTCGTGATCGATCAGTTCGGCGCGCGCCACGTTGATGAGGACCGCGCCCGGTTTGACGCGGGCCAATTCGTTCCGGCCGATCAGCCCGCGCGTGGATTCGTTCAGCGGCAACTGGACGACTATAAAATCAGACCTGGCCATCAAATCGTCCAGCCGCGCATAAGTCGCGCCGAGCGACAATTCATCTTGTTCCGCAAGACGCCTGCGCTGGAAGTACAACGTTTTCATTTCGAAGGCTTGTGCGCGGCGTGCCAGCTCGCGACCGACTTCACCAAGCCCTATGATGCCGAGCGTCGCCCCGAACAGCATCTTAAGCCCGGTAATCCCGGAGAAATTCGAATAGCCCGCGAAGGGGCTGCGCTCGCGCACGTGCCAGCCCGCAGCTTCCAAAGCACCTGCTTCGACGAGACCAGCAAGCGGCCGAATACGCTTGGCCAGCGCCATCGCTAGCGAAAACGCCTGCTCGGCCACCGCGATATTGACGTGCCGCCGCACGGTCGCGACCGGTACATTGTGCTCGGCACACGCAGCAAGGTCGATATTGTTCGTGATCGTGCCAAACTTGTGGACCAGGGCAAGCCGTGGCGCCGCGGCCAGAACAGAGCGATCTATGATAAGGCTTTCGACGATGGCTGCGTCGGCCTCCCGGATCTTCGCCGCAAGCTCTTCCTGATCGGCGACGAACACCACTTCGACCGGATACAGGCCGGGAAAGCGGGCGCGCAGCTGCTCACACCATCCGAGGAAATCCGGCACGTCGTGCGCAAAGAACCGGCATACAGCCTCGCGGTGCGATTCAGCCGTCGTTGGGTCGAGAATGACCCCGAGAATCTTCAGGAAATGATCGTCCTCTACAACAATTTTCTTCATTTTTCCCTATCGGACACAAACGGCGACGCCGGCTGACTCGCCGACGCGCATGTTACCATTGTGTCAGGCGAGCGCCATTTCCGCTGCAAGGCGTCAAGCCATTTTCACTCACCCGCTCAACGGCCCTCACGCGTGCCCCTCAGCCTCTATCACAGTCTGGATGGACTCTGCGCGAGCGAGGCGATCGAGAGTGGCCTTGAGCTCGGGCAGGCACGAGCCGCAATTGGTGCCGGCGCGCAGCGCCACGCCAATGTCCTCGGTCGTGCGCGCACCCTGATCGACGGCGTGCCGGATGGCGCCGAGGCGGACGCCGAAGCAGGCGCAGACCTGCGGGCCGTCGGCGGCACGGCCGTCCGGCGATTTGCCGGACAGCACGGCGCGGCGCTCCGCCGGCGCAAGCGCTTCGGTGGCGAACAGCGGCTTTACCGCGTCCCAGCGCGGCGCCGCCGCCTGCGGTCCGATGAAGATGCAGCCGGCAAGCCGCCCGTCACGGAACGCGGCTACGCGGTAGACGCCGCCCTCGTCGGAGTACTCGGCGATTTCGGCTCCGGCGAAAGCGGCCGCGGCATGCGCGCGCCACTTGTCCGGCGCGTCGTTGCTCGCCAGTAGCAAGCCCATTCCATTCGGCACGGTCACGCGCGCCCACCAGGTGCCGGGCGGAAGATCGCCCGCCGTCAAGCCGAGCGCGAAGCCGGCGTAGCGGAAATCGACCGGTCCAATCGCCGCCGGCGTCGCCTTCGCCTCCGGCTGGCCAGAATGCGGATCGCAGGCCGGCGCCACGAGATCGCATACTCGCGCAGACGAGGCGGTCGCGTCGCTCCAGTGGATGGGCGCGAACAGCGAGCCGCGCCGCTGGCCGGCGCTGACCACGACCTTGAGCACGCATAACCCATGCGCCGTGCTCACGCGCGCGTAGCCGCCATCGGCGAGCTGCGCCTGCGCGGCGTCGCGCGGATGCACCTCGACGAACGGCTCCGGCAGGTGGTCGGCGAGCCGCGGGCTCAAGCCCGATCGCGTCATCGTGTGCCATTGGTCGCGCACGCGGCCGGTGTTGAGGCGAAAACGGAATTGCCGCGAGGTCGCCGCGCGCGGCGCCGGCTTGTCCACCGCGACCAGCCGGGCCTTGCCGTTCATGGTGAAATAACCACCGCGCCCGAAGATGCGCGCCGCCGGCGCCTCGTGCTTGCGCGCCGGCCACTGCATCGGCGCGAGCGCGTCGAAGGCGTCGTCGCCGACATCCGCCACCGCGCCGATGTCGAATGCGCGCGTGCCGTAGTTCTCGAACGCCGAGAGCGCGGCGTGTTCGCGGAAAATGTCGGCGGCGCTTTCATAAGGAAACGCGTTCGCAAATCCGAGGCTACGCGCGACTTGGGTGACGATCCGCCAGTCGGGCCGCGCCTCGCCCGGCAGCGGCAGGAACGGCCGCTGCCGCGAGATCCGCCGCTCGGAATTGGTCACCGTCCCGTCTTTTTCGCCCCACGCCGCCGCCGGCAACAGCACATGCGCGCCGGCATTGACCGTGTCATTGTCGCGCACGTTTTCCGAGACGACGAACAGGTCGAGTTTGCCGAGCGCGCGCCGCACGGACGCGGCGCGCGGCAGCGACACCGCGGGGTTGGTGGCCATCACCCACAACGCCTTGATCTGCCCGCGCTCGATCGCCTCGAACATGCGCACCGCCTTCAGCCCTTCGCGGCGCGCGATGTTGGGCGCGCCCCAGAAGCGGCCGACGCGATCGACGTCGAGAGGCACGAAGTCCATATGCGCGGCGAGCTGGTTGGCGAGTCCGCCGACCTCGCGGCCGCCCATGGCGTTCGGCTGGCCGGTGAGCGAGAACGGCCCCGTGCCGGTCTTGCCGATGCGGCCGGTGACAAGGTGGCAATTGACGATAGCGTTGACCTTGTCGGTGCCTTGCGCCGACTGGTTCACGCCCTGCGAATAGCAGGTCACGACGCGCGGGATCGTGCGGAACAGGTCGAAGAAGCGGCCCACGTCGGCGGGATCGAGGCCGGTCGCGGCGGCCGTCGCGTCGAGGTCGGGTGCGATTTCCCGCGCGCGCGCCAAAGCATCGGCGAGGCCGGTCGTGTGCCGCTCGATATAGACGTAGTCGAGCGCGAGCGTGTCGGCGAGGTGAACCAGCAGGCCGCTGAACAGCGCGGTATCCATGCCCGGCGCGATCGGCAGGAACAGATCGGCGTCTTCCGCGCTTGCGGTGCGGCGCGGATCGATGACGACGATCAGCGCTCCGCGCCTGCGCCGGTTGGCGACCATGCGCTGGTAGAGCACCGGATGGCACCAGGCGGCATTCGATCCGACGAGGATGATGAGATCGGCTTCGTCGAGATCCTCGTAGCAACCGGGCACCGTGTCGCTGCCGAAGGCGCGGCGATGGCCGGCGACCGACGACGCCATGCAGAGCCGCGAATTGGTGTCGACGTTCGCCGAGCCGAGGAAGCCTTTCATCAATTTGTTGGCGACGTAGTAGTCCTCGGTCAGCAATTGTCCGGACAGATAGAAGGCGATCGAATCGGGCCCGTGCTTCGCCAGCGTCTCGGCGAAGCCACTCGCGACCCGATCGATGGCCGTGTCCCATGCAATCTGCTGCAGCGATCCGTCGGCCGCACGCAGCATCGGATGCAGCAGGCGCGGCGCGAGGCCGAGCGTCTCTCCGAGCGCCAAGCCCTTCGAGCATAGACGTCCGAAATTCGACGAATGGTCGGGATCGCCGGATATCGCCGCGCCGCCTTCTCCGTCGGGCCGCGCCAGCACGCCGCAACCGACGCCGCAATACGGACACGTGCTGCGGATCGGCGGCGGGTGCTGGAGGGGAGCGTTCACCGCGCGCCTCACGCCGCCCGGCGTTGTACCGGCGGTGGGCCGAACGCCAGATCGTCACGAAACGCGGCCACTGCCGCCCCGGAGCGGATGAGGTCGAGATACCAGAGGCCGTCGGAAGTATCGCCGAACAACACGGCGCCTGTCAGCCGGCCGTCGCGCAGCACCAGCTTCTTGTAGAGGCCGAGACCGGGATCGGAGAAGACGATCGCTTCGCTGCCCGCGCCGCCGAGAAAGTCGCCGGCAGAATAGACGCTGACGCCCGCGACCTTGAGATTGGCGGCAATGGCGCTGCCCTGGTAGGCGGCAGGAGCGCCGGCGAGATGTTCGGCGAGCACGCGCGCCTGTTCGTAGGCCGGCTCGACCAACCCGTAGCAGACGCCACGGTGCTCGGCGCATTCGCCGATGGCAAAGATACCGGGACGGCTGGTCTGTAGATGATCGTCGACCACAATGCCGCGGTTGATGTCGAGATCGGCGGTGCGAGCGAGGTCGACGCTCGGACGGATGCCGGCCGCGACCACCACCAGATCGGCGGCGAGATTGCGTCCGTCTTCCAGCGTGACTGCTTCGACGCGGCCGCGGCCGCGAATGGCGGTCGTCTGGGCGTTCAGATGCACGGCGATGCCGCGGCCCTCGACCTCGTGCTTGAGCATGGCCGCGGCGCGCGCATCGAGCTGGCGTTCCATCAGCCGGTCCATCAGGTGAACGACGCTGACATTGGCGCCCGCTATGGCGAGGCCGTAGGCGGCCTCGAGGCCGAGCAGGCCGCCGCCGATCACCACGACGTTCCTGTGTCTGGCGACGGCCGCCTCCATCGCGGTGACGTCGGCGAGATCGCGGAAGGTCATCACGCCAGCCAGTCCCATGCCGGGCGCGTCGAGGCGGATCGGCTGCGAGCCGGTCGCGAGCACGAGCCGCGTGTAAGGCAGGGTTGCGCCGCCGTCGAGCCGCAGGCGCCGCAGCGACGGATCGATGCTCACCGCCTGCCGTCCATAGAGCAGCGTGACGCCACGCGTCCGCCACCAGTCGGCGCTGCGCAACTCGATCTCGGCCGGCGCCACCTCCTTGGCCAGCACCGACGACAGCAGCACGCGGTTGTAGGCGAGCCTCGGCTCCGCGCCGACGACGGCGATGGCGTAGCGGCCAAGGGCACGGCGGCTGAGTTCATCGACGAGCCGCGCCGTCGCCATGCCGTTGCCAACGATGACCAGTGGCTCGCTCATCACGCGGCCGCCGGCTGTTTGGGCGCGGCGGACGTGTTGCCATGCTCGTACTCGGCCAGGAAGTCGAGCAGCTCGCGGCGATAATCGTAATAGCGGGGATGATCGAGCAGTTCGCGCCGCGTGCGCGGCCGCGGGATATCGACGGCCATCACGCAGCCGATGCGCGCCTTGGGGCCGTTCGTCATCATCACCACGCGATCGGAGAGCAGAATGGCCTCGTCGACGTCGTGGGTGACGCAGATCGCCGTCATCTTGGTGCGTGACCACACGTCCATCAACACCTCCTGGAGCTCCCAGCGGGTTAGCGTGTCGAGCATGCCGAAGGGCTCGTCGAGCAACAGCAGTTTCGGCGAGAGCGCGAAGGCGCGCGCTATGCCGACGCGCTGCTTCATGCCGTTGGACAGTTCGGAGGCGCGCTTGTCCATCGCGTCGGCGAGGCCCACGCGCGACAGATAATATGAGACGATATCCGCGCGCTCGGCGCGGCTCGCCTTCGGATAGACGCGGTCGACCCCGAGTGCGATGTTCTCGCGCACGCTCATCCACGGCAGTAGCGAAGGGTTCTGGAACACGACGGCACGATCCGGGCCGGCGCTCGTCACCTCCTTGTTGTCGAGCACGATGCCGCCGGAGGTGAGCTCGTTGAGGCCGGCCCTGAGCAGATTGCGGCGGCTGATGCCGTTGCGGCCACGCCTGTCGCTGTTCGCCATCGATGATCGCCTCGCCGTTCGCACCAATAAAAAAGCCGCAGCCCTGCGAACCGCATGCGCGGTGTCAGGACAGCGGCGTTGCTGATGGCCCATCGTTGGACCCGGCGACCCAAGCGGGGCGCCGTTCAACCGGTACAATACAAGTGTCGTGCCAGACGGCACGGCTTCGGAAAGACATCAACTTTTTCAGAGGGTTGGCGGCATACGGCGATGATTTCCGGAGCGGTCCGCGCCGGTACCGCTGCGTGAAGCTCAGGCGGCGAATGCAGAAAGTTTGTGCAACGCGGCAGTCAGCGCACCACCGACAGACGCGGGCGCGCCGCCGGGCGCTTCGGCCATGCCGCGAGGTGGCCGCAAACGTCTGCAGGGCCGAACGCCGGCCCGGAGAAGCAGCCTATGCCGTCGGGCGGCAGGTTGCCGGCGGGCGAGGCCTGCAGTCCCAGCGCCGCATCGTACAGGTCCGGCCGGAACACGGCGCGCGCATCGTTCAGCAACGCGTCGCTGTATGGCGTTTGCCGCCAGCGCACCATCTGCGCGTAGATCCAGGCCGCCTGCACGGTGTCGGGCCGGCCGGCGCCGTCGCGGCCGATTATCAGGTAGCGGTCACTGCTCCGCGTCGATCCATCGACGGCAATTTGCAGGTCCCCGGCGAGCGTGCGCGCGATGATGCCGTCCGCGACGTCCAGCCGCGCCGCCACCATGCGCGCAACGTCGGCACGGTTGCCGGCGTCCTCGACGAAAGCAGCCGCGCGGGCCAGCCCGCGCAGCAGCGCATCGAGCGTGTCGCGATTTTTGTCAGCCCAGCGCTCGCGCACGGCCAGCACCTTCTCCGACGCGCGCGCCATGATGGCGCATCCGAAAAGCAGGATGCGGCCGATGCCCTGCCCGACCGCCACCGAATTCCACGGCGCGCCGACACAGTAGCCGTCGATCTGCCCGCTTTGCAGGCTCTCGACCATGTATGGCGGCGGCAAGACCACCAGGCTGACGTCTTCGTCGGGATCGATGCCGCCGACCGCCATCCAGAAACGAGTCTGGTAATTGTGGTTCGAGAACGGAAAGGTGATGCCGAAGGTAAGCTGGTCCTCGCCGGCGGTCTTGCGCTCGGCGGCGATGCGGGCAAGCGCGCGCGCCGACACTCCCGGATCGGTGATGTCGCCATCGGCATGCGCCAGGATGGCGGCATAAAGCGGCTCGGAAACAGTGATCGCGTTGCCGTTCAGGCCGAGATTGAACGGCGCGATGAGCGGCACCCGCAGGTGGCCGATGCCGAGGCTGGAGGCGATAGCCATCGGCGAGAGCATATGCGCCGCATCGAACAGGCCGATGTTGAGCTTGTCGCGCACGTTCGACCACGACACCTCGCGGACGAGCGACACGTCGAGGCCTTCCGCGGCGGTGAAGCCGCATTCCACGGCGACGATCAGGGCAGCCGCGTCGACGAGCGGGATAAAGCCGATGCGCAATCGCGTGCTCATTTGAGCAATTCCGCCGCCGTGACCACCGACTGGGCGATGTCGACGATCTTCTTGTTCTCGTTCATGGCCGTCTTGCGTAGCAGCGCGTAGGCGCCCTCCTCGCTCAGGCCTTTCGCCTTCATCAACAGACCCTTGGCGCGGTCGATGACCTTGCGCTCTGCCAACGCATCCTTCGCGCTTTCGAGCTCGGCCTGAAGCCGCGAGAAGGCATTGAAGCGCGAGATGCAGAGATCGAGGATGCTGGTGACGCGCTCCTTCTTCAGGTCACCGACGATATAGGCGGAGACGCCGGCGTCGACCGCCGCCTGAATGGAGGCGCGGTCGCTGTGGTCGACGAACATCGCCACGGGCCGGCGCACCGCACGGCTCATCTGGAACATCTGCTCCAGCGTGTCGCGGTTGGGGTTCTCCAGATCGATGAGGATCACGTCCGGATCGATGGTGTAGATGCGGTCGAGCAGATTGCGCGTCTCCGCTAGCCGCTCCACCAGAAGGAATCCGGCCTCGCGCAACCCGTCGGCCAGAATGGCGGCACGGATCGGGCTTTCGTCGACGATGAGGATTTTCAACGACGCGTCGCGCGCACCGTCTGCCGACGGTGCACGCGCGGTCGCTGCATCCTTATGAAATTCAGCCACGGCTCCTGGTCCTGCTGGCCTTCCCCCGTCCTTGCCAAGCAAGTCCCGTTCCACGCGACCGGCGCGGAATTTGCGGCCCTTCAATGGGTTAGAAGATACCATCGACCTGGCTCAGGCGGCCGCGGTCGCGTCCTGCATGACGCCCGCGAGCAGGAGATAGGCGCTGGTCCAGGCGTCCTTGACCGGCGGCGTGAAGGCCGGTCCGAGCCCCTGCTCCAGCGTCCACAAAAGCGCTGCACCGACCGGTTCGTAGTGCTCCAGTTTGACGCCGTAGGCGGCGTGCCGCTTGCCACGGTCGGCCACGGCGGGCGCGATGATTTCGACCTGATGCAGGTTGGTGACGGCGGTCGCGAGCATGGCGACGAGCTTCTTCTTTTGCTCCTTCAGGTCGTCCGGGAACAGTGGCCGGACGTCCGGCGCGATTTCGAACAGACGGTCGTAGAAGACGTCGGCGGCGGTCGCTGCGATCAGCACCACCTTCCTGAAGCTGTCCTGAACGAGCGCGATCTGGTCGGGGCTCATCTCGGCTGCTGCGTCATTGGCCGCGGCATCGACACGCGCGCCGACGCGCCCGCGTCCGCCACGCACGAGGTATTGCCGTCGCTCCGGGCGCGATCCGCAAACCCATCAATACCGATGCTTGGGCCACGACTGACGCCTATCGCGACCTGATGACCTTGGTGCCCTACAAGCGCATCGGCGAGCCCGATGACGTTGCGCGAGCTGCGGCTTGGCTGGTGTCCGATGCCGCCGATTATGTGACCGGCGCCACCCTTTTTGTTGACGGCGGCATGACATTGTATCCGGGATTCGCCACTGGCGGATGGGCATTCGCGCCACCGGCGGTCGACGCACCACGTCAACTTAGCTTCGAACTTAATCAATGCGCCGTTTCGCAACACGCGCCATTTTTGCGACAGCGCCCGTATTGCACGATCGTGCTATTCCCTTCACGCCGGGGCGAAACCGCAGCAAAGCCCCGGCGAGAGGTTCCTCGGCAATATCGATCCCCTCAGCAGCGCTCGTCACATACATCTCGTCGAGATCCTCTCCACCGAATGCGCACATCGTCGGCTTGCTCACGGGCAGTTTGATCTCGCGATCTACGTTGCCATCTGGTGTGTAGCGCCGAAGACGGCCGGCCCCGTGGAGCGCGCACCAATAGCAACCTTCACGATCAATGGCCGCCCCGTCCGGCAGTCCGATACCGGTCGGGATTTGCGCAAAGTCCTTGCGGCCGCCGAGGCCGCCCAATGCGGAATCAAAGTCGAATCTGTAGATGATGCCTTCCCGACTGTGCGACAGGAAGAACTGCTTCCCGTCTTCGCTTATCGCCATGCCGTTGTGCAATTCTGCAATATCGTCTTCGCACCTGAGGCCGCCCTGGAAGGTAAAGCTGTGCAGGTGCCCTTTCTGGTGCGCGGGAGCGGGCGCGACGGGGTCGAACATGACACCCACCCAAAAGCGTCCGGTGCGATCGCAAATTCCCTCGTTGAAGCGAAACAGCCTCGGGTCGAAAGGCGGCGGCGCGAGTAAATCGAGTTCTCCGGAAGACAAGTCAAGATGGTAGATTCCGTGACGCAGCGCAACGATTGCGGAGTCATCTTCACAAAACGCAAAAGCGCCGACATCGCTCGTCAGCGGCCAAGTCCGAAGGGCCTCGCTTTCTGGAATATATTGATGCAGTGCAGGCTTCTTAATATCAATCCAGTAGAGCGCTCGCTCGGACGCCGACCAGGTCGGCGACTCTCCTATCGTGGCATGTGCGGCAACCGCGACTTCCACATCGATCATTGGGTCAACTCCGTTTTCTGAGCACGTGGAGATGCCCGTCGGGGTCACATAAGAGGGCGTCCCGATCGGACGCCCAGACCGTACGCGTCCCGGCGACGTCATTCGCCCTTACCGGGCCGGCCGACAGGCCGAGCGGAACCCGGTAGGCGAGTAGCTCAAGATGCGGGGGGGCCTGAGGCGGCAGCATCGGCACGACCTGAACGATCGGCTTCGGCAGCCCGTCAAGAGCCGCTTGAGCTTCGCCCTGGTTTAGCGTTGTGCTGCGCACCGACAGGCCGAGCGCCACATAGAAACGTTCGCTCGCGGCAGCATCGGACACGCTGATCGCGGAATGGTCGATTCCGAGCATGCCATCGCCTTGCCACTTCATTTGGGTCGCGGCGGGAAATTGCAATAGCTCAAGCGGGTGGCCCTCAGGATCGCGAAATTTGCAGGCTGTCACTCCGCCTGCCGACTCGGGCAATGTGACCGGGCCGTGCTTCGAGATTGCCGTCGCCCCACTCTTTAGCGCGCGCTCCCAGGCAGCAGCAGCATCAGAAGTGACAAGCGCGAAGTGCTGAAAGCAGAGATCGGCAGCGCTCGCGTCTGCCGGGTATTCGCGGCCACGTTCGTCGAAGCAATCCAACGCGACGCACGCCTTCCCAAGCCGCAGTGGCAGGCGCGTCCCGCCGCCGGTCAGTCCTAAGAGCGCGGTCTCGTGCGAGGGAATGCGCTCCGACGGACCCGCCGTGAACCCCAAGTCCTCATAGAAGTGTCCAAGTCGCTCCAAACTCTGCGTTGTGAGCCCAAACGAGATGATGCCGGAAACACGGGCGCTCACGGCCTTATGCAACCTCTGACGTTCGTGTAGATCGCCAGCAGTTGCTGCGAAGCACAGATAAACAGCCGCGAGCGGTTGCGTCCCCCAAAAGCGACGTTCGAGACGACACAGCCGGTCAAGATCTTACCGAGCAATTCTCCCTGCGGGCTGATGCAATGCACCCCATCTCCTGCGCTGGACCAAATATTGCCATCCTCATCCAGACGAAACCCGTCCGCAAAGCCGGGGTGGACCTTGTAGAAACGATCGCCGCCGGAGAGCCGGCCGTCAGCAGAGACGTTGAACCGGCGGATGTACTGGCTTGCCGCTGGATCGAACTGGCGGCCGGTCTCCGCGACGTAAAGCAGTCTTTCGTCGGGGGAAAACGCCAATCCATTCGGCCCATTGAAATCATCTGCCACAACCGATAGGGCGCCGGTCACGCCGTCCAGGCGATAAAGCGAAGGCGGCAACTCCGAAGCCTGCTTTCCGCCTTCGTAGTCGGTGTTGATGCCGTAGGGCGGATCACTGAACCATATCGAGCCGTCCGATTTGCAAACGATGTCATTGGGTGAATTGAGGCGTTTGCCGCGATAATGGCTCGCCAGCACCGTCAATGTGCCGTCAAGTTCGAGCCGGGTGATGCAACGATTCTGGTGTGAACAGCCGATCAAACGCCCTTCCCTGTCCCGCGCGTGACCGTTCGCGAAGCCCGAAGGGCGCCGGAAGACTGACACGCCGCCATCCTGCGTCCACCGCAGAACCCTGTCGTTCGGGATGTCGCTGACGTAGAGGCAATCATGATCGGCAAACCACACGGGCCCTTCCAACCAGCGGAAGCCCTCCCCCAGGAGCTCAATCGGTGCGTTCATCAGCACCATGGCGCGGAACGGGTCGAGGCTGATTTCGAAACTGTTCATGGAAGGTCTATTTGATACGACAAGGATCGCGCGACGGCGAAACGTGCAACTGGACCGTCATCAACACGGCCGGTTCGTCGCCGATGGTACCGGAGCGGTGGCCTTTTTTTCCCTTCTTTTCCACGCAGTTCTGATCTTCGCCGAACGAGAATTCGCCCGGCCCTTGCTCGATGCGCGTCCCGTCCATGCTCTCGATGAACCAACGTCCGGAAAGCACAACGATCCACTGTGGGGCCGGGTTCTCGTGCCATTCGCCGATCCAGCCGACCGGCTGAACTGTGAACACCACTGTAGAGGAATGGCTGCGCTGCTCGTTATTCCACTGCGGGTCCGCAGGTCCGATTTGCTTCATATCGAAGTTTGTAAGATGGCATTGCGTCTGGTGGCTTACGCCATCTGCATCCACCCACAAGTGCCAATATGCAATCGATGGCTTGGATCCGATATCGCTCATGGATGATGCCCCGCTAATGCATAGGGGTGGCTCGATTCGAATGGATGCGCGAGGAAGGGCTTCAGTCCGGCGCCAGTGGTGCCGATGACAAGCAAAAGAAAGCCGGCTCCCAGCGACAGGTTCTTGAGAAAATCCCAGAACAGGTTGCGGGCCTTGCTGTCGCCCCGCGCCCAGAAATCTCCGGGAGCCCAGAACCGCTTGTAGAGCACCGCAGTGGCCGCGCAATACCCCGCAATCAGAAGCGCGCAAAAGCGATCGGCGACGCCGGTGACCACGCCGAGAGACGCCAAGACCTCGATAGAAAGCCCACACATCAAAACAATGGTCGCGATGGCGCGAGGCTTAAAGACCTCTTGGGCCTGGGTAACGGCTCCTTGGAAGTTCAAAACCTTGTCGAGGGCGCTGAACGGCAGAAACAGCATGACAAGCCCGTATCGAACGACAAGAGTGACGACGCCGGCGACGGTCATTTCAATCGCTCCGCAATGCAGTCGGCGACACGCAACGCGTTGGCTATAATCGTCAATGTCGGGTTAACCGCCGCGATGGAGGGGAAAAAGCTCGCATCGGCCAGGTAGAGATTATCCAAATCGTGCGCCTTGCAGTCGAGATCGAGAACTGAACTGGCGGGGTCTACTCCGAAACGCGCCGTTCCGGCCTGATGCGCGGTCCCCCCGAGTGGAATATCTTTGCCGAGGTACAAGCTACGGTTCAGAAAGATCGCATTATGACCACATCGGTCCAATACCTGCTTCAGTTTGCGCTTGAGATGCGCCAGCGCCTCCGTGTTTGTTTCGATCAAATCGAGATGCACTTTCCCGTCTCTGTAATAGACGCGATTGTCGGGATGCGGAAGATCTTCGGCCTGCAGCCAGAAGTCCATGGAATGCCTGGCAATCTCCTCAAACGGCATTTCGGGTAGCCAGTGCAGCCATTCCGGCAGGGCCTCGCCGCGGACCTGATCGGAATGACTCGTCGCACACATCTGCACAAGCCCGAGCGGATACTCCCAATCATCGGACCCGAAATAGTAATCGCTAAAGGCCATTGTCTTTTGAAACACGGTTTCGTTCGCCTCAGGCATCACCGCCATGAGCACGCTCATGTTGTGCCGCATGTAGTTGCGTCCGAGTTGTCCTGACTGGTTTGCGAGGCCATGCGGATGTGTATCGCATGCCGATCGCAGTAGCAGCAGCGCGGATGAGAGCGCGCCGCAGGCCACAACAACAATGTCGGCGGAATAGACCTCCTCGCGGCCCCCTCGCGTTACGTGAACGCCTTTAACCGCTCGTCCGGTCGAATCCGTTCCAAGCTTCGAAACGTAGGCGCCGGTAAGAAGTGTCACGTTCGGATGCTTGGCAAGCATCGGATCGACACAAATGACCTGCGCATCAGCCTTGCCGTTCAACGGGCAGGGAAACCCGTCGTAAAAGCTGCAACGAATGCAGGGGCTCGTTGGGGTGGCCAGGCCGTCCTTTTCATCGAGGAGGATGCCGAGGGGGATATGAAACGGGCGAAGACCGATGCCACGGAGGTTATGAACGAGCTCCGCAACTTTCGGCTCGTGGCTTACGGCGGGAAACGGGTACGGTCCGCTCGTCCACGGCTCGAGAGGATCTTCACCGCGCTCGCCGTGCACGTGAAACAGTCGTTCCGCTTGCGTATAATAAGGTTCGAAGACGTCGTACCCGACGGGCCAAGCAGGCGATAGGCCGCCCGAATGAGCGACCTCGCCGAAGTCGCGCTCGCGAAGGCGAAAAAGCGCTCCCCCATAAACTTTCGAATTGCCGCCAACATAATAGTGCAATGCGGGTCTAAACGTATCTCCGGTCGAGTTTGTCCAGGTCTCCTCGGCCTGATAGGCCGCATCGACGAAAACGGTCTGCGAATTCCAATTTCGCTCGCTGCGCGGCAGGTAGCCCCCTCTTTCCAGGAGCAAAATACGCTTGCCGGATGGAGCCAGCCGATGCGCCAGCGAGGCACCACCGGGTCCGGTACCAATGACAATGACGTCGAAATGATCCGAGCCCAACCGTAGACCTCTGCGCTAAATGCCGAGACTGGTGTTCGACCAATTTGGCCGGCACGCTTCGCCCCAGTGGGGAACGACCGGGCAACCTCGCAGTTCCGCGCCGGTAGTAACCTAGCGCCCCCGTGCGGCCATTATTCGCCCGAGGCATCCTGCTCCTGGGTCGGAAAAGCGCCATCGCAAGTGCACGCGCCGAGGAGCGGTGGCGGGTGCGCGCCCCTGGCGGGGCACAAGCTTGCTGGTCACGGCTAAGCGGCTCCGCCCGTGGCATGCACGAACCGCAGATTTGCCAGCGAGACGAAGGCATTCCCCAACCGACCCGGTACTACGGTAGGCTGACCGCCAGGCTTTTTAACTGGTCATTGGAGTAGCTGTTGGGTCGGCTGAATAGTGAACTCGCCGATCGTCGTGCCCGCTTCTTCCACCACCGTAAGGGTACAGCCGAGGAGTTCGGCGTTCTCGCGGGACAACTCCACCACTAGCCTCTCCGCTCGCCTGAGTGCCGCTTCATCGCTCGGATAGGCCTCGCCTTCCGTATCCTCGTAGATGGTATCGTCATTAGTAACTTCGAAGCGGTAGCGCGGCATATGTTGCCGCCTCAGGACTGCTTAAGCTCGTGGTGCCCCTCGGTCATCGCGAACTCCTCTTCCACTTCGCGTTTTGCTCGGTCCCAGTGCTCGAGGTCCTTCCCTTCAGGCCGACCCTCATCCACCCAAATGCGGTAGGCACGCTCACGTACCAGCCGATCGCGTTCAGGCGGTTCTGTCATCATGGCGATGGTGCCAACGCGGGGCTGATTGCCGTACGAACGCGGCCGCTCCCGTTCGTGGTTTCATCCATGCGATCGACCTCCTGCTCCGCCTTCGCCCATTGGCCTTTGTCACGGCCTTCCGGACAGCCTTCAGACTGCATATCACCTGTGCCCGCTGGCGGATGCAGCCTTCTTTGGAGGCGTGGCCGTGCATGGCCGTTGCTCCGATGGAACGAACGGCCGGAAGCGGATGCCGGTTCCTCTCAGTGCTGAGACTGCGTCACCCGGTCCAACACTTCGCGGACCCGCTCCAGCACCTGCGCCGTCCGTCCTGCGTAGTAGCCACTGATGATGGTCTTATTTCCTTCACCTGCGGCTTCGCTGGATCGTGTCCCGCCTTACGCAGTAAGCCGTCCAGATCCGCCGTGGTTTCCTTCTCATCGAATAGCTGCAATGTCAGCCCTCCTGCTCCGCCGCCTGCCGCTAGCAGGCAGGCGGCGTTTGTCGCACGAGAACGTTAGAATGCTATGGACGATACGTCGATGGCTTCCTGCGGATAGCCGGACCCGCGGCAAACCATGTCCGTACGGCGGCGAAGCGCAGACCGTCAGAGTGACCGCACTTCGTTAGGCGGCGCCAATTCTCGCAGCGCCGCCATTGGCGCACCCATACAATGGGCTGAGCTTATTTGTGCGTATGGCATTGTGGCTTAGCGCCTCATCCCCGACACGGCGCTTTGCCGCTTAGTGAGGGGCCCGGTGATCAACCCGGTAGCAATCGATTCGTCCCGTGCGCCTTTGCCTCGAACGTCGCGTGCGTCACGGATACGACAGTACCGTGCATGCCGCTCACAATATCGACCACGGCGTCGAGTTGTCGCGTCAGCGCCTGAACGAGATTCGTGCCAAGACCGGACTTGGCGTTGCTACCGACCACATCGGGCTTTCCGAGCCCGTTATCGGAAACCGCCAATTTCCATCCGCGTCCCCCGACTCTGTAAGAGACAATAATCTCGGCGCCGCGCTTCATAGCGGGAAAGCATGTTTCAGCGCATTCATTACCAATTCGGTGACTATTAGTCCGACGTTGACAGCGTCGTGCGAGGTCATCGCACCTGCGTCGGCTTCGACCGTGAGCGAGATAGGCCGACTGTCACCGATCATCGATTGAGCCAACGTTTCGCAAAGCTTGACCAGGTAGCCGGACACTTCGATCGGCTTACCACCACCGGAGACATGCAGATGCTTCTGAACCGCAGCAATCGACAAGACACGCCGATGCGCATCTTCTAACTGCAGCCGCGTTTCCTCCGATTGAACGGCTCTCGCCTTGAGAATAAGGATACTGGCGACGATTTGCAGGCTATTGGCAACGCGGTGTTGAATCTCCTCCAACAGCATGTCCTTTTCACGCATCAAATCCTGTACTTGCCGCTCGACCGCACGCCGATCGGTAACGTCTTCGAATGCCAGGAGCACCGAGCTGTGGGCACCCGCCTCATAGAAGACCTTACGGGCATTGAGCAGCATGATACGATGACCGATGGTCGGGAATTCGAGCTCGACCTCGTAGCCCTCGATGGCTGATTGACCGTTCGAGATCGCCTCCAACAATTCGCGGAGCTCCGGGATATTCCATTGCCCGCCGTCGATCTCATACAGCAGGTGGCCGCGGACATCCTCACGCACGAGCCGAAAGGTCTGGCAGAAGGAACGCCCGGCAGCGATGACGCGAAGATCGTGGTCGAGCACCAAAAGCGGGTCGCGCATGGTATCGACAACGGCCTGCGCCAGCACTAGGCCATCGTTGAGATCTACATATGGCGCCTCCTTCGATAGCGTCACGGTTGACATGTCGACCTTTCGCTCGGCCTGCGAGACGAGCCCGAACCTGCGCCATTGTCTTTAAGCGGCGCGAACGCCTGAGCGACCGATCAGCTTGCGCCTTAATTCCTTGGAAGTCGACTGATGAGTGTTAAGTAACAAATTGCCCGCTATTCGCGGGCGCGCAGGCTCGCAATCCGGCACGATCGCATCCATATATAATGCCACATGGAGGCATACGCTCTGCATACCACCGAAAGCCAAAGACGACGGAAGCTATGGTGGCCGGTAGCGCCCACTCATAAACACGAAAGTATCAGCCTGATGACTCATCACTTCTGTGTAGGCCAGCTCGTTGAGCTTGAGCCGAAGGTGCTTCGTCCCTGTGCGCCAGGGCCGTACGAAATCCGCTACCTTGTCCCGATCTCGGAGCGAGAGCCGGGCGATCCGTCCTATCGCATCAAGAGTCCCTCGGAAAAACATGAGCGCGTAGTTACTGAAAGCGATCTCGTATCATCGTCCGGGAAACGGGCCAGACCCTGACAGTTGCTTCCGTGAGCTGCGCCTTCCGGATCAGGGCGGCGGTAGTCTTTTTAGATTATGATTGAATATTTCATTTCGTGCGGATTCGTCGGCGCCGATGACGTTTAGGGACGTCGCACGCCTTTGCAATTTAAATCCGCCAGGATTGCGTTCGACCGTCAATTCGCAAGGCGCAGCGAGGATTATACTTGTCAGTCGCTACCTGGCTTGGCCGCGATTTCGGTCAATTCCACCGTCGCGTAGCTGCGCTCCACTGCATCGAAGATCGCGATCCGGATAACCGGGTATCTCTGTTTGAGCTTCGTGCCCGCAGCCATCGCGGCGTCGGAGGTTTCGAACTGCGTTTTGAATTTTCCGTCCACCACGAGAGCGAAGCCGTCGATGGGCCTGGCGTTGGCGGACAGCTTGCGGGCTTTCCCCGTCTCGGCGTCTTTTGGCTCGTCATCATGTTTGTGTTTTTGCATCTGAAATCCTGTTTGTTCTGTCGCAAATTAGAAGTCGCCCGCGACAAGGTCGTAGACGCTCCTGCGTCCTCGCGCATAGACCCTGGCCGCAGCCTGGTAGATTCGCGCACGATTGCCGTCGAATGCCCGCAGGATGCTCGCTTCGTCTGCTTGCAGTTCAGGCTCGATTCGCCGCAACGCCTCAGACGTTACGAAGAACGAATTCTCCATCGAGCGGTCGTAACCCCAGAACCGGACGGCGCGGAGAGACGCGTCATAGCTGCGGCTTTGGTTCGGAAATGTCACCCGAGCATGAGTCGCATTCGCCAGCCGCTGCCAGGGCCACATTATTGTTGCCCTTGTTCTGCTGGTTGCGCGGGCTCGCCGGCTGGGCAAGCGCTGGAGCACGTCGCCGCTCCGTGGGCCTCGATCTTCGGCTCCGACGCCTGCTGCGTGAGCTCCGATTGCAACGTCGACGCTTGGGGATGCACGGTCTGCCCGCGGTGTTCGTCGAGCCACCGCACGTTGTCGGCCAGCGTCCGGAGACTGCGCTCGCGTTGCGCGGCCTCCTTCGCATGAAGGATGTCGGTCTCGAGCGAGGTCATGGCAGCCCTTTCGGTTAGAGCGCCTCCCGCGTGCGTCGCGCTGCAGATGGGTGGATCGCCCTTATATGGCGATGCTTTACCCGCTTTGCGAGGGTAGCTGGCAAACACGGGCGATAAATAGCACCAACCATGACCCAGTATTTGCTCGACTTGCGCAACGATTCGGCTCAGGTTGTATCAATAAGCGCAAAAGCACACGCCTTTTCTCCCGACCCCGCCGGGCGCGACATCTTCAGGAGCCGCGATGACCGCCAACCCCACCATCACGCCCAACGACGCTCGTCTGCTTGGCCCGATCGACCGCACCCGAATTGACGTCGATGCGCCGGCCGAAATGCGCCATTGGGTTCGCGAATTGGGAAGGCCGGCCGCGCAACTCGGGGCGGCAGTGGAAGCGGTTGGACCGCTGGTTTCCGACGTGCGGGAACATCTGCAGCGGCGCGCATTATATGGCTTGGCGCGATGATTCGCACCAAGCGTCGCACGATGGCCTTCGGACGGCCCTTCACGCTCAAGTCCATCGGGCATCAACTGCCACCCGCGAATATGAACTCGTGACCGCGGCCGGGCCCATCCTCATCGAGTGGAAGCGCGAGCGGGAGGAACAGGCACGCAAGCGACAGGGAGAGGAGGAACGCCGGCAGGATCGGCGACGGGGGCCGAGATCACAGCCGGCCATGGCCAACCCAGCATCTTTTGACGCGGCGAATCATCGGATTATAGCCACATTCCCTATTCCCTAGATCAGGGAAAATGACTCACGGGAACAGGCAAGCCGGAGCCGATAACAGGGAGCTAATCATTCCCCCTCAAAGCTGATCGACCGATAAGCGCGGCACTAATGATGGCCCGCTTCAGCCCAAGGCATCAGCAGGCGCTCAGCCAAAACTACGCCGAGAAAGAGCGCGATACCGAGCGCGCTCAGCCAGACGAGCGCCGCCCAGGCCAGCGGTCCGTCCAGCTGCGAATTCGCTGACAAAAGCAGATTTCCTAGGCCGTTGATCGAGCCCACGAACTCTCCAATGACGGCACCAATTACAGCCAAAGTGACGGCCACCTTCGCTCCAGAAAAGATGAAGGGCATCGCCGCTGGAAACTGCACCTTCCAGAATGTCTGCCAACGGGATGCCCGCAGTGAGCGCGCCAGTTCTAGGAGCCCGGGCGGCGTCGCCTGCAGGCCAGTCGCCGTGTCAACTACAATGGGGAAGAATGCGACGAGGAATGCAATAGCTAGCTTCGATTGCATCCCCAGGCCGAACCAAACCAGAATAATCGGGGCGACGGCAACTTTCGGGACAGACTGAGTAGCGATCAGGATTGGATACATCGTGAGATTAAGAACCCGCGAGCTCACGACACAGACCGCCAACGGAATACCGATTACGATTGCGAGCGCAAAACCGTAAAGGCTCTCCAGCATCGTCGGCACGGTCTCGCGCACGAGCAAGTCTGACCGCTGCCAGGATGCATGCAGGATATCCATCGGGCTCGGCAAAACAATCTTGCTCACATGCGCGACGTCGACATACCCCTGCCAAAGGACAATGATCACCGCGAAACCGATAAGGGGATAAAGCAGCCGGTGCGCAGATCCGATCATCGCGTGATCCCCAAGGCACGGCCGGCGCGATGTTCAAGCTCGGTGAACTCGACAGAGTAGCGGATTTCCGCCGTGCGCGGATACGGCAACGATACGTCGATGTAGTCCGCGATCACTGCAGGACGCTTTGAGAAAACGACTATAACGTCGGAAAGATACGCAGCCTCAGCAATGCTGTGCGTCACGAACACGATCGTTGCGTTCGTCTTGGCGCGAATATTAAGCAGCAGATCCTGCATTTCCATGCGGGTCAGCTCGTCCAGCGCACCGAACGGTTCGTCCATCAACAACAGCTTCGGTTCATGGACGAGTGCACGACAGAGCGCAACCCGCTGCTGCATTCCGCCGGAGAGTTGCGCGGGATAATGGTCTTCGAAGCCTTCGAGCCCGACCAACTCCAGTAGGTCGCGAGCCCGCCGCGTCACTCGCGTTCCCGTGTCGCCCCGCAGTTCCATCGGGAACAGCACGTTCTTCAGCACGCTTCGCCACGGCATGAGGTTTGGCTGTTGGAATGCCATCCCGAAATCAGCGTGCGGCCCGTGAACATCCTCGCCGTTAATCTGGATAACGCCACTACTGGCGCGGATCAGGCCGCCGACGATCTTGAGGAAAGTCGTCTTGCCGCAGCCGCTAGGCCCCAACAGGCTCACGAGCGACCCTGCCCTAAGGTCGAACGAGATGTTCTCGATCGCCACCAAGTCCGCACGCGACGGCAGCCGATACTCCTGCCGGACGTCCTTGAAGTGACCGAATGCCGGCGCAACGTCGATCAGACGCCGCTCCGTTGGCTGAGTTTGCTGCATTACGTCCGAAACGTTAGGGCTTCACGGGCTTGGCGGGCAGGAAGCCCGTGGCGTAGAGATCGGTTGCCGCAGGCGCATTCGTGACGCCCACGTATTTCACCATGAAATCGAGACTCGACTTCATCTCGGCGGGATCGAACGAGCCGAGACCGTGCTTTTCGACATACGGCGTCACGGCAAGGTCTTTCACCACGGCGATTTCGGCAACGCTCTTGGCCGGATCGAGGCTGGGCACGAACTTCGCCTGGTCTTCCGCTGCTTTCTTTGGATCTTTCAGCGCAAATTGCCAGCCGCGCAGGCTTGCGCGCACGAAACGCCTAACGATCTCGGGATTTTTCGCCAGATAGTCGTCACTGGCGACGATGCCGTTTGAATAGAGGGTCAGTCCGTGGTCGGCGAGCAGGAAGGTGCGGAGCTCCGCGCCCTTTGCCTTCGCCGCCGCCTCCAGTCCCGGCTTCGCCATTACGAAGAACTCGATCGACGGCACCTGGCCCGAGAGCAGAGCACTCGCGCGCGCCGGCGGCGCGACGTTGGAAATTGTTAGCTTCTTCGGATCAAGGCCGTGCTGGGTCATGAACCCGGCAATGACCTTCGGCGTGAAACTGCCGGCGCCGCTACCGAGCGTCAGACCCTCAAGCTGCTTTATTTGCGTTACGTTCGCGCCGGTGTTCAGACTAAAGATTGCGTAAGGCGCTTTCTCGTAATTGACGGCGACCATTTTCACTTTTGCGCCGTTCGCACGGGCGAGCACCAGGCTCGGGACGTCGGTAAAACCTAGCTGCGCTGTGCCAGCCTCAATCGACTGAATTGTCTGCGCCGTACCTTGTGAGGGGATGATCGAGACATCGAGCCCCTCCTGCTTGAAGTAGCCCTCGGCGATCGCCGCATACCAGGGTGCATGGCGGCCCAATGGGATGAAATCGAGCGAAAACGTAATCTTGGTAAGCGGCTTGTCCTCCGCCGCGGCGCCCCGGGGCAGCGCCGAGATCAAAGTCAGGGCGGAGATCGCGGTCAGTACCAATCCGTTCAAACGTGCCATTGCCGTTCTCCCTCCAGCGTCGATGCCCCGCGGGCCGGCGATGCAAGACCCCCTGACCCACCCCATATCCTGCCACCCTCAATATCGAAGGGTCAACAGATTTTCGAAAATCCGTTGATTGCCGTTTTCGTCTGTCGTATCTCCAGTCGTGCAGGAGCTGTCTCCATCGCGACCGCTTCAGGAGTTGCAATGCAACAAACACTCGCCAAGACCCCTTCCGGGCAGACGCTGAACGCTTCGGCGCTGTCGCAATTGCGCTCGGACATCATCGCCTGCCGCCTGATGCCAAACGAGCGTTTGCGCGTCGAGGCCCTGCGAGAGCGATACGGGATGGGGACAAGTCCGATCCGCGAAGCCTTGATGCGACTCGAGGCCGAAGGCTTGGTCGAGTTGGAGCAGAACAAGGGCTTCCGAGTCTCTGAGGTTTCGAACTCGAACCTGCTAGATTTGATGCGCACCCGCATAGAAATAGAGACAATCGCGCTGCGCTGGTCGATCGAGAAAGGCGGCGTCGAGTGGGAGGCCAATCTGCTGGGCGCGTTCCATCGCCTGTCGCGGCAGAGCAAAGTCGACCCAACCAAACCAGACGCTATCAGCGAGGCTTGGAGCCGTGAGCACGCCGATTTCCACGCAGCCTTGGTCGCCGCATGCGGCTCACCAACAATGATGGCGATCCGCGGACGACTATTCGAACAGGCGGACCGCTACGTCGCACTCTCGATCATGTCGAGCGGACCGCTGCGCGACGATGTCACAGAGCACAAGCAATTGATGCGCGCCGCACTCAATCGAGAGACGGAACGGGCGATTGAGCTTAATTGCGTTCACATCACGCGGACCTTGGACAAGGTCGCCATGTCGCTTGCTGCGGCTCAGGCCACCGGCGAGGCTCGCTCGACCGGCCGAAAGCGGTTGCGATGAGTGCACAGGGTCGCACAACTGCGAGCTCCGTTGCCGCAAACGAGCTCATTGACTTCGTCTCCCGCCTGTTCGTCGCGGCTGGCTTGCCCGACCACGCTGCGTCCGAGGTTGCCGGCGGTCTCGTCGAGGCGGATCTCGACGGGCTGTCGTCGCATGGTGTGATGCTCGCCGATATGTACATCGACCGACTGCGTAAGGGCTCCGTCTTGCGCAACACAAGCGCGGCCGTTGTCTCGGAGCGCAACGGGGCCGTGGTCCTCGATGCAGGCCACGCGCTCGGGCACCTCACCGGGCGTCAAGCAATGACGATCGCGGTGGAGAAGGCCAATCAATTCGCCACGGGAATCGTGACGGTGCGACATGGCTTTCACTTCGGAACGGCCGGACGCTACGCGAGGCAGGCGGCGCAGGCTGGCTGCATCGGAATCGCCATGTGCAATACGCGGCCTCTGATGCCTGCTCCGGGCGGGGCCGAGCGCGTGGTGGGCAATAACCCGCTGGCGATCGCGCTGCCGACGGCGGGAGAAATTCCGGTGGTGCTTGACATGGCCACCAGCGAGGCGGCCATGGGCAAGATCCGCATGGCCGAAAAGGCCAAAGAAGCAATCCCGCTGAACTGGGCCGTAACGGTGAACGGCGAGCCCACGACCAACCCAACCGAGGCCATTGCCGGGATGCTACTGCCGGCCAGCGGCGCCAAGGGTTTTGGCCTATCGTTCATGATCGATCTTATGTGCGGCCTGCTCTCCCATGGCGCCTTCGGCCCCCAGGTACAACCGCTCTATGGCGACTTCGCCGTGCCATACGACTGCTCGCATCTCTTCATCGCCGTCGATGTCGCGCATTTCTGCGATGTCGGTTGGTTCCGCCAGCAAGTGGCTGCCGCGGCAGAGCGCATACGGAACGGCAAACGTGCGGCCGGGGTCGAGCACCTCTTCATACCTGGCGAGCCGGAGTGGCGGCGACACCAAGCCGCCAAGGGCAAGGTCAAGCTCGATTCTGCTGTCTCGATAATGCTGACCCGTCTCGCCAATGAGCTCGGGGTGCCGAACAATCCCCTACGGAACACGACCAAGGAAGGGCCTCATGCCTAAGGTGCAAATCAAGAGTCCGAAGCTGCGCCAGCCAAATGGCGTATTTTCACATGCGACGGCAATCGAAGCCACCGGCCGGTTCGTCTTCATCTCCGGAATGACCGCGCGGCGACCGGATGGCAGCATCGCGGGCATCGGCGATATCACCGAACAAACCCGTCAGGTTTGCGAGAATGTGAAGGCGGCGATCGAGGCAGCCGGTGGCACAATGGAGGATATCTGCCGGGTCGATGTCTATGTGCGCAACATGGAGCACTTTGAGGCAATCCACAAAGTACGCGCGCAATATTTTAAGGAGCCATTGCCGGCATCGACCATGGTCGAGATCAATAAGATGACGTCACCTGACTACCTGATCGAGATCAACGCGATCGCCGTTATTCCTTAGGCCGGAGCCCTGCCATGGACGATAAATACGGGTTAAAGGCCGCTACCGATCGCGGCATCAAGCTTCGCGCCATCGGCGACAGTATCCTGCTTGAGAACGAATTTGTTCGAATGTGGGAGGTAAAGCTGGAGCCTGGCGAAACGCTTGGGTTTCACATTCACTACCATCCCTATCTCGTCATCTCGCTGAGCGGCGGGTCCAATGAAATTGAGACGATCTCCGGCCGCAAGATGGCCACTGAAGAGCCGGCCGGTACTTACGTGTTTATCAATGATATGCGCGAAGTACACCAACTGACCAATAGGTCGAATGTCACCTACTTGTCCCGGCTGGTCGAGATGAAATCGGTCACTTGGGCCGCGACATGAATGTAATTGTGTGAGGCGGACGAGGATGCAGAAAGCAGCCGCATTGGGAGGGTGGGACGTCCACACTCACGTCATCCCTCTGGCGATCATCGCCGCGGCCGAGAAGGGCCGGTTCGGCATGAAGACGGCCTCGAAGACGCTGCATATCTGTTCGCATGGCGTGCCGCTGCATCCGCTGGCCAACATCAATGCGCTGGTGGACCGCGTCGAGCGCGACGGGCTGGACGGCGCCGTGGTGTCGGTGCCCCCACCGCTGTTTCGTCCCGATCTCTCATCCGCGGATCGCCTAAGCTACACGCATCTCGTCAACGACAGCCTTCTCGCCGCCTGCCATACGCATACGCCGCTGCGCCCATTCGCCTATCTGCCTGTCGAAGAGCCCGAGCTCGCGGCCAGAATTGCGGCCAACCTCGACGGCCAGTGGGCCGGCGCCGTGGCCGGCACCGAGCTCGGACCGCTGTCTTATGCCTCCGAGCAATACGATTCGTTGTGGCAGACGTTAAGCGACAAAAAGCTGCCGCTCTTTATTCATCCTGGCTCGTCACCAGACCCGCGGCTTGATCCGTTTTACCTGACTAACCTCCTGGGTAATCCAGTCGAAACCACGATTGCCGCAGCCAATCTCGTCTTTGCCGGCGTGATGCACCGCTTCCCCGACCTCAAAATCATCCTGGCGCATGGCGGCGGCTGTATCGCCGCTCTGTGCGGGCGCTGGCAACTGGGCGCGACGACGAACCGACCCGGCATTCCACCGCTCCCGCTTGAGCCGCGCGACGCAATTCGACGCTTTTTTGTCGACAGCATTGTCCATTCGCCTGCGTTTCTTGCTGCGGTCATCGAAATCGTCGGCGACGACCGCATTCTGCTCGGCAGCGACTGGCCCTTCCCGATGGGAGCAGCATCGGCCGACCACGACCTCGGCCACCTCACCCGCGAGCAGACATTCAAAATTCGTAAGACCAATGCCGAGCACGTGTTCGGCGCACGTCTTGTATCCTGGACGCAACAGTAAAACAGCGAGACTTTCATGACACAGCTTCCCGAAGGCGCCCCCGATCTGCAGGAAATTCTGATCCAGTCAGAAGGCATGCCATGGCGGGCAAAATCGCTCGAAGGCGTGCACGAGAAGATGCTATGGCGCAACGACGACACCGGCGCCTCGATAGCGCTCATCAGGTTCGACAAAGGCTCCGGCATCCCTGCCCCGCACTATCACGCCTCAAACCAATTCATGTTCTGCCTGCAAGGAAAATATGAATACACATCAACTGGCGTCACGCTCACGCCCGGCAGCTTCTACTGCAATCCCAAAGGGCACGTGCATGGCCCGGCCATCGCCCGCGAGGACACCGTGGTCGTCGAGATCTATGACGGCCCGCACTATCCGCACAAGCCCGACTGGTACACCGACGAACGCGATGCCCACTAAGATATCAGAGGGGCTTCAGACATCAGCCGATAAGGTAATGTGAGAACGGAGATGAGAGGATGAGCGATGATCGACACTCTTCGCGGTTCTGCCCTGGTAGCGGAGCCGTCGACATCGATGTTGCCATCGGCCGACGCGCATTTCTCGGTGGCTTGGCCGCCCTCGGCCTTGGCGCGCCTCTTGGAGGAGGTCCCGCCAACGCCCAAGCGTCGATTCAAGCCAGCGGTTTTCCTTCGCGAACCGTAGCAATCGTCTCGCCGTATCAGGCCGGAGGTACCAGCGACATCATAGCCCGTATTCTCGCGCAGAAGCTTCATGAGCGCTGGGATAAGCCTGTCATTGTCGAGAACAAGCCGGGCGCCAATGGCGGCATCGGTGTAAACGCGGTGACCAGCTCGACGCCTGATGGCCATACTCTCCTGGCTGTGGCATCGAGCGCGCTTACAATTAACCCTCTATTCTACCCAAAACTGTCCTACGACGTCTCACGCGATCTTGCACCGATTACGCGTACCGGAGTGGTCGCAAATGTGCTTGTCGTCAACCAATCGCTTCCTGTGGCCGACGTAACCTCCTTGATTGCTCTCGCGAAGTCCAAACCCGGGCGCCTTTCGTACGCCTCCCAAGGCGTGGGCTCCAACGGGCAGATGACCGGAGAACTTTTCAAGCAGCGCGCTCGGGTCGACATTCTGCATGTGCCCTATAAGGGCAGCGCGCCCGCCGTTCAGGACCTGCTGTCGGCGCAGGTGCAGATCATGTTCGACAACCTGCCCTCGGTCCTCCAGTTTATCCGATCGGGCAAGCTCCGCGCGCTTGCCGTCACTACATCACAGCGTGCGCCGCAGTTGCCCGATGTTCCAACGCTCGCGGAGTCTGGACTGCCAGGCTTCGATACCAGCGCCTGGTTCGCCCTCCTTGCGCCGAGCGCAACGCCCGCGCCAATCCGCGCCGGGCTCGAACGCGCCGCAATCGACGCGCTGACCGCGCCCGACATCCGCGAGCGTCTTCGCACCGCCGGGGTTGAGGTCGCCGCCGATGGCGCCGCCATGCTTCAGAAGCGTATGACCGACGAAACCGTGATGTGGCGCGAGGTCGTCGCAAAGGCCGGGATCGCTATCAAGTAGGTTCAACATCGAGTACTTCGCCCAGCCGTGCTGGGCCGACACGTCACGGACGAGCTTACTCATATCGAGATGGATGAGCTCTTCGGGACATTCTCGCTGGTAGCGGCCCGCGGGCGAGGGTGAGCTTGCCGTTAGCCTGGATGAACCTCCTCAGACACCACATTTAGGCGCGGAAATGGCCGCGTTTGCGGCCTTCCGAGACGCTGAGGAACAGTTCGTCGAGCGGAATGCGGCGCTTGATCAGGCCTTGCTCGTGCGAATAGCCGACCACGGTCTCCAGGTTCTTGACGTTGAGCGGCGTCATCCCGTACTGCCACGGATCCTTGCCGAGCACTTCCTCCTGCTCCTCCCACGCGTTCTGGTACCAGGCCAGCGGCACAACGCGCGGATTGAACAGCCGCTTCATCGCGATCGCCTTCGCCTCCTCGAAGGCCTTGTAGAGGTTCGGCACGATCCATGGAAAGCGCTCGACCAGCTCGGCCTTGAATCCCATCGTGTGCATGATCGGGAAGATACCCGTCTTCTTGTAATAGGCGATCTCTTCCGCCTTGTAGTCGGGAAAGAGAAGGCCGACGCGCGGATCCTTGTCGAGGATCGGATCGATTATGTCCGGGTGCAGCAGCGCGTCGATCTCGCCTTCGGCCAGCATCGTCTCGATCGACTTGTCGTCCGCAATCTTGGTCAGCCGCAGGCCTTCCGGCGGCGTGAACTCGACATCCTCGTCAAGCTCGGAGAACCATTCAATCGATTTGTGCGGCACGCCGTACTCGTGCTCGAGCATGCCGCGCAGCCACAGGATGGCGCTCACCTGGTACGACTTCACGCCGACGCGACGGCCAATGAGATCGGTCGGCTTGGTGATGCCCTTCGTGGTGTTGATGAAGATGAAGCCGTGACGAAAGCGGCGATGCAGAAACACCGGGATGGAACGAAAGGGCATCCCACGGTCGCGCGACACGATATAGGACGAGATCGACACCTCGGCGACGTCGAATTGCTCCTGACGCAGGAAGCGCCAATGGCGCGTGGTCGAATCCATGTCGGTGAGGATGTTGAGGTCGATCCCCTCCGGCTGCACGGCGCCTTCCTTGAGGGCGCGCACGATTTCATAGTTGCCGCAGGCTAGCGTCAGGCTCAGTTTGCTCATTGGGTCACTTCCTAGATGTCGAAATCGGATTTCGCTAGCGTGCTTCGGATGACCTCGAACAACACGTCCGGCGTCATCGGCGTGCGCGAGATGCGGATAGCGAACGGGGAGAGCGCATCCTCGACGGCAGAGAGAATGGCGGCGGCGGCCGGGATCGTCCCGGCTTCGCCGACGCCCTTGGCGCCAAGCGGATTGATCGGCGACGGCGTCTCTTCGTAGAGACGCTCGATCTCCGGCACCACCGCCGCGGTCGGCAACAGGTAGTCGGCCAAGGTCGTCGTCAGCGGCTGCGCCGCCTCGTCATAGGCCATCAGCTCGTAGAGCGCGTTGCCGATGCCGTGCACGATACCGCCGACGACCTGGCCATCGACGATCATCGGATTGATGCGCCGCCCGGAATCGTGGAAGGCGACGTAACGTTCGATACGAACATGACACAGCGCGACATCGACCTCGACCTCGACGACGTGGCAGGCATTGGCGTAAGCCAGCGCATCGCTGCGCCAGTGCATGGCGGCGGAGAGGCCCGGCTCGAGATCGGCGGGAAAGCCGTAGCCCGGCGCGCCGCGCAGAATGCCGGCGAGCTCGCCGAGCGAGACGCTGTTGTTGCCGCCGCGCACGGAAACCCGCCCGTCGACAAGATCGAGCGCGGCCTCGTCTATATCCATGAGATGACTGGCAAGGCGCTTCGCTTTCGCCGAGACGGCCTTCGCTGCGAGATGCACCGACGAGCCCGCCGTCACGAGCTGCCTGCTGGCGAAGCCGCCCAGCCCTAGAGGCGAGGTCGCCGTGTCGCCCGCGACGACGTTGATCCGGTCAGGAGAAACGCCGAGCTCCTGCGCGGCGATCTGCGCCAGCGCGCTGGCAAGCCCCTGCCCCATCGCCACCGCGCCGGTGAAAATCGTCACCTGACCCGACGCGCTCACCTTGACCGTGCCGCTTTCGAACGGACCGCGGCCAGTGCCCTTCACCGCATTCGCAAGACCGATGCCGATGTAGCGCCCTTGCGCCAGCGCCGCGGCCTTGCGCGCGGGGAAGCCATCCCAGTCGGCTGCCGCGAGCGTCTTCGCCTGCGCTCCGACATAGTCGCCGCTATCGTAGACGATGCCGGTGCCAGAGCGCACCTTGAGCGGCTTTTCGTACGGCATCTTCTCGGGCGGGATGAGATTGCGTCGCCGCACCTCGGCGCGGTCGAGCCCGAGCCTGGTTGCCACGAGATCCAGCATCCGCTCCATGGCAAAGACAGCCTGCGGATAGCCGGCGCCACGCACCGACGAGACCGGCACCTTGTTGGTGTGCGCGACGACCACATCCATGGCATAGGCCGGCACGACGTAAGGGCCCGTCATTGCGGTCGCGGAATTGTAGGGAAGGTTCACCGGCTTCGGCGCATAGGCACCCTGGTCGTGCAGCAGACGCCCGCGAATGCCGAGTAGCCGCGCCTCGGCGTCGACCGCAACCTCCAGGCTCCAATATTGGTCGCGCTCCTGCACCGCGCTCAGGAAGCTTTCGCGTCGATCCTCGGTCCATTTCAGCGGCACGCCGAGTAGCCGCGCCGCCGCCGCGACCGCGATCTCTTCAGGATAGATGCAATACTTCGGGCCGAAGCCGCCGCCTACGTCCGGCGTGATCACGCGTAAGAGGCCGTCGTCGAGACCGAGCGCCTCCGCAAGCATATTGTGTAGATCGTTCGGCATCTGCGTCGATGACCAGACGCAGAGACTACCGTCGGCGGCGCGGGGCTCGACGAGGACGCCACGGCCTTCCATCGCCTGGCCGCAGCCGCGATGCTGCAGCAGTTCGTCGGCGAAGACGTGCGCTGCCCTGTCGAAGGCAGCGTCGACCTCCCCGTAGCCGACCTTCATCGTGTCGAGCACGTTCGACGAAAGTTCGCGGCGGGCGCAGGGGGAGCCGGGCAGAATCGCCGAACGCGCATCATGCACCGCTTCAAGCGCTTCGTACTCGACCTCGATGAGCGCGGCGGCGTCCTCGGCGCAATAGCGGCTCTCCGCGACCACCAGCGCGATTGGCTCGCCGACATAGGCCACCTCGTCGCGCGCCAGCACGAAGGGCGTGTTGGTGCCCTGCTTGCCCGCGCCCATCGCGCCGAGCGGCATGCGGGCGCTGCGCAGCATTGGCATCAGATCGGCAATCGTGAAGACAGCCTGTACGCCGGGAACGCCGGCGGCCGCGCGCGTCTCAACGGCGCGGAGGACCGCATGCGCCATGCCACTGCGCACCACAGCGACATGGCGCACGCCCGGCATGCGGATGTCGTCGAGATAGCGCCCTTTGCCGGTCAGCAGCGGCAGATCTTCGATCCGCGGCAAGGAGGCGCCGATCGGCCCGACATACGCGGCGGGTTCCTGGTCTTCGCTCACGGTCATGCGGCTACGTGTGACATGCCTACTTTTTTGCGCCTCGGCGCATGGACGGCGGCTCCCTTGCCATCGCCTGATGGAATTGCCGAAGAACGCCTTGTTCGCTGAAGTCCCGCGCGCGCTTAGTAGCCCAGCGCGCTGCGCGCCTCCTGCACCAGCGGCGCCGGTGTCGCGTACAACCTCTTAAGCAGATCGGCGAGTTGCTCGCCGCTCATCGGCGAAACGTCGAGATGCAATTTCTTGGCTTCGGCGAGGAAGTCGGGGTCCTTCATCGTCTCCATGAAGGCGGTCTGCAAGGCCTTGGCGCGATCGGCGGGCACACCCGGCGGCGCGACGAACGGCCGCGCCATCGCCTGCGGCGCCAGAGTGAGCTGAAGAATCTGCTTCTGCTCTTTTGATTTCGCGAGGTCGAGCATGAACGGCACCTTGGGCAAAGCCGGATCGGGCTCGAGCGCGCCTTGCACGAGGATATTGACGTCCTTGTTCTTCAGCCAGTCGGCGTGCTTGCTCGCCAGCGTGCTGTAGGAGATGCCGCACATGCCGTCGACTTCACCACGCTCCATCGCCAGTGAGATGTTCGAACTGCCGGGATAACCGGTCACCAATTTGACCTTGGCGCCCAGTGAATTCTTGATGAGCGTGGCGTAGACGTCCGGATCCGCACCCTTGCCCTCGCCGCCGGCCTTGTATTCGTTCTTGAAGAGATCCGGCCAACTCTTCACCGCCGAGGTCTTCCATGAAATGCAGGTGATCGTGTCCTTGGCGACGCTGCCGAGCCAGGTGAACTTGGCCGGGTCGAAGGTGGCGCCGGGCAGCTTGAACAGCGGCGACAGCGGCATGCCGCGCGAGAACATGCCGATCGCGGTGCCGTCCTTGGGCGCGACCGAATAGAGATATATCGCCGCGCGCAGCGATCCCGCTCCGGCCATATTCTGCGTGACAACGGTCGGCTCGCCGGGAATGTGCTTGCCGATGTACTTCGCCACAACCCGCGCATAAAGATCGTAACCCCCGCCCGGGCTGAACCCGACCACCATGTGCACGGTGTTGCCGTGATAGAAGGAAGCAACATCTTCGGCGCGGGCGGGCGTGCAGGGCAGCGCTGCGAGGCAGAAGACGGCGGCAACGGCGGCGATGGCGGCTAGTTTCGACATGATTCGGTTTCCTTCCAGTCGGGGGTCACTCGTCTGTCACGCTTCATCCAAATGCAAAATTCGGACCGTTGCCGGACATGAGGTCTCCCAACAGGGATGGCGGCCAGACGACCGCGAAGATGCGGTCAAAGACCAGCCACGACACTGCGGTGACCAGCACAGCTGAGATGATAGCGGTCTGCCAGCGCTGCCGGAATTCGAGCCGGCTGTGCAGGAGAATGAGCAGGAACAGCGCCGGCAGCAGGCCGATGCCGTAAGCGACGATCAGGAAGCAGACCATCCAGCCGAAGTGACGCAGGCTCGCCGCGAGCGGGACAGGCGCGGCCAACCTGCTGTCCATGCCATGCGCCGGCTCGTCATCTTCGCTCCTGACGAAAAACACCTCTATCGCGAGATTCAGCGTCGCAGCCACCAGCACCAGATAGACCGCGGTCGCCGGCACCAGCCGGGCCTGCCACGGCCATTCGCTCGCTTGCCAGAGGGCCGCCGCCGCAACGAACAGGATGAGAGCATTGAACGCAGCCGACGAGGTGAAGCGCGCACGGATGCCGTGATTGCGGCGAAACGTGCGCGCGATATCGACGACATTGTCGCGCATCGGCCGCGCAACGACCCATAGTGTCACGGCAAGGATGACCAGGACGCCGGGCCGCAGCAGCCAGTGCCAGCCATAGATCTCGGTCGAGATGAAGTAGTTGCGCTCGAACACCGACCCGAGCACGAAACCGAGCATCAGCGGCGGCCGCGGCCAGTGGAATTGCTTCATCACCCAGCCGACAGCGCCGAAAAAGACCAGCGAATAGAGATCGCCCCAGCTTTGCGACCCTTGGAAGGCACTGAGGAACATCAAGGCCAGGATGATCGGCACCAGCTTGCCGGCGGGCACCAGCGCGAGACGGGCGAAGGCTCCGCTCGCGGCGAGACAGATCGCGCCGCCGATCACGTGCGCGATCGTCAGACTCCACATGATGAGGAACGTGACGTCGAGGTGCTTGGTCAGCATGTCGGGACCGGGCACGAGGCCGTGCAGCAGGAACGCGCTGAGCAGGACCGCCATCGACACGCCCGACGGCACGCCGAAAGCGATGGTCGTGACCAGATGGCCGCCTTCCTTCGAATTGTTGGACGCCTCGGGCGCGATCACACCGCGAATGTCGCCCTCGCCGAACCTGCCGTTCTTCTCGCTGCGGACGGCGTGTCCGTAGGCGATCCAGTCGATGGAGGCGGCGCCGAGCCCCGGTACGGTGCCGAGCAGCGCGCCGAGCCAGCCGCAGCGCAGAACAAGCCACCAGTGGCGCAGCGCGTCGCGCGCGCCCTGCCACTGCGCCGCCACAGAGAAATCAAGGTTCTTCGGATTGCGCGCGATGCTGGTGCGCAGGATCGCCATCTCGGCGAGCTCCGGCATCGCGAAAAGCCCGAGCGTGAACGGGATGAGCGGCAAGTGGTCCCACAGATAGATGGTCCCGAAGGTCCAGCGCTCGTTGCCCGTCGGCGATCCCGAACCGATCATCGCAAGCATGATGCCGAGACCAGCGCCGGCGAATCCTTTGAGCGGCGCCCGCCCGCTGAGCACGGCAACCATCGACATGCCGAAGATGCTGAAGCTCAACAGCTCGGGCGAGCCGATATACAGAACGAACGGACGGATGAGCGGAATGACGGCGGCGAGCAGCAGCGCGCCGAGCACGCCACCGATCAGTGCGGCGGTATAGCCCGCCCCGAGGGCCCGACCGGCCTGCCCCTGCTTCGCCAGCGCGTGGCCGTCGATCACGGTCGCCGCCGCGCCGACGCTGCCGGGCACGCCGAACAGCACCGCCGGGATGAGATCGGAAATGGTCGTCACGGCCGCCATGCCGAGCAGCAGGGCGAACGCCGAATACGTGTCGAGCTTGTAAGTGAAGGGAATGAGCAAGGTCAGTCCGACCACGCCGCCCAAGCCGGGGATCACACCGAGGACCAGGCCCACCAGCACACCCGCGATCAGGATCGCGAGACGCACAGGATCGGCCAATGCAAGCAACGCTTCCAGTGCGGCATGCGCCATTGCCGACGATGTCCCCGCGGTCATGCCACTCATGGCACTTGTACCAATTTTAGGTCAGTAAATCACGCTCATCAGACAGGGTCAACTTCGAGGGAAACCGCAGCAGTCGAGCGCGATGCGCTGCTTGCTTTACGCGCCCGGTTTCTCCGACGCCCAGCGCGAGGTATATTTTTTTTGGGACAAGACGCCATATTTCGTCCTCGACCACCTCCATACTTGTGCTTTTTCAGGAATGTTTATGCACCGAGGCCGTCGTAGCACTCGTGCCCCCTTTTCCCGCAGGGCCGGAATTCGGGTTTTTGTCGGCAAGCGTCTTTAGGCTTCCAAAGCCGTTCAGACGCGATCCGAGCACCAGCGACGAGGGACTCGAATTTGGGCCAGACGATGCTCGGGCGAAGCTCTTTACTCCCGGCAAACGTCGCAAAGCCGCAATCGCTGCCCGCGATTATGTTCTCGCGGCCGACGGCTCGGGCGAAGCGCTCAATACGATGAGCCACGAGTTCCGGATGCTCCACTAGCACCGTGGTGTGCGAGATCACGCCCGAAATCAGCAGTATTCCGTCAGGCAGCTTTACGGTCTGCCACACCTGCCATCCAACTCGTGGGTGGGTTCGCTGCTTCGAATGAGAAGGCACCCGCATTGATCTGGAGAATTCAAGGCCACGATTTTTGTAGCTTTCTTGGCAGCGAACAACGATATGCGAAACACTCGCAAATTACGGTGTCGCGTTCGGGGGACGCCGATGGCGCGTCGCCTGTTCATAGGCGTAAGCAAGCCGGATCATCTTGCCGTCGTCGTAAGGCCTGCCGAGGAATGTGATGCCGGCCGGCAAGCTGTCGCGCGTAAAGCCGGCGGGAACGACGACCGAAGGGACGAACATCAGGAACGTATTGATATGGGACGCGCCCTTCTGGTTGACGAAGGGCGGCTTCAATCCGTCCTTGATCAAGGTCGGCTGGTGCTCGACAGCCTTGTGAACGATCGCGTCGAGCCGATTGTCCGCCATGACCTTCAGCATTCTGGTCATCAACGTATCGCGCGCGATCATATAGGCATGATGCCGCTCGGGCGTATCGTCATGCGCGATGCGCCGTTGCGATCCGGGCACCACCTGCTTGAACAGAGGGGAGCCGATCACATCCTGGCGTGTGCGGTAGGGGCTTCCGCCGCCCTTGAGATAGGTCTCGAACATCGCGTCGTCGTTTGCGGCATCCCGCGCGCGGAGCGCCAACAACGACCGCAGATCGGGAATGACAATCGGATCGACGATCTCGGCGCCCGCGGCGCGAAGCTCGTCGATGGCGCGGTTGAAAACCTCATCCACCTGCTTGAAATCGTCGGACTCCGGCTCCGTGTGGTAACCCATCGGCTCACGCAGGATGCCGAGTCGCGCGCCTTTGAGTGCTGTGGCATCGAGGCCCCTGGCGTAGCTTTCTTCGGTGTGACCGACGCCGTGCGCCGTCGCCGGATCAGCCGGGTCGTAGCCGACCATCACGTCGAGCAAGGCCGCGAGATCGCTCACCGTCCGCGCCATCGGCCCAACCGAACCGTTCATGGTCGGCCAGCCGCCATAAACTCCGGAGCGGCTCACCAGACCGATCGTCGGCCTCATGCCGGCAATGCCGTTCCAGATCGATGGCCGCCGGATCGAGGCGAAGCCCTCCTGCCCGAGCGCGACCGTACAAAAATTCGCCGATACAGCGGCGCCCGAGCCCCCCGACGAGCCGCCGGCCGTACGCTCGAGGTCGTACACGTTGCGCGTCGAGCCGAACAACGACCCATGCGTATCGCCGCCGCCCAGTTCTCCGAGCGTGACCTTTCCGAGGAAGATGACACCGGCCTCGCGCAGCTTCCTGACAACGAAGCCTTCGCGGCCCGGGTTGTAATCCTTGAACAGCACGGAGCCGAGCGTCGTCGGCATCCCGACGATGTCGATCTGATCCTTCGCCAGCATCGGAATGCCATGCAGCGGGCCGACAAAGCCCGATGCCCTGAACGTGGCATCGATGCGGTCGGCCTCCTCGAGTGCCTTGGCGTTGAGCGAGATCACGGCATTGATGGAGGGGCCCTTCTTGTCATAGGTTTCGATGCGCTCCAGATAGCCCTCGACCAACTGACGCGCCGTCAGCGCGCCGTTGTGGTAGGCCGCGTGGATACCCGCAATGGTCGCTTCCTTGATTTCGAATGTCGCGTTTCGGCCCATGACCCTTGTTCTCTCCAGCAAACCCGGCACCGCCGCATTCTCTACGGCGGTCAACGGTGCATGTCCGCTTTGTTATTGCTTCAGATGAGCGGCGCCGATGATCCGGCCGTATTGATCGTTTTGCTTCTGCAGAATCGCGTTGAAATCGACCCCGCAGGCGCCATCGGGCAGCAAGCCCTGGAGGGCGAGCTTGTCCTTCACGAACTTGGAACGGGCAGCATCGCCCGCAAACCGCCGCAACTGCTCGAGCACCGCAGGCGGCGTCTTCGCCTGCGCAAGCAACCCGTCCCAGCTCTGCTGGTCATAATCCTTGTAGCCGGACTCGATCACCGTCGGCACATCGGGGAATTCCTTGAAGCGCTGCGCCGAGCCGATAGCAAGCGCGCGTATCGCGCCGCTCTTCATCATCTCCGCCGCGCTCGTATAGTCGGCATACACCGCCATGACATGTCCGCCGAGCAGCGCGGTGATCGCCGGCGCCGTGCCGGGGAAAGGCACGTAGATGACGTTCATCTTGGCCGCAAGCTTCAGCGTCTCGAATGCGATGTGCGTGGTGGTATCCGGACCGGCGCTCGCGAACGTGACGGTGCCGGGCTTTGCGTGTGCAGCATTCACAAGATCGGCCAGCGTGTGGAATGGCGAATCGGCCTTGACAACGACGAACAGCGGGAAGTTCACGATATTGCAGATTGGCTTGAAATCCTTGAACGCATCGTAATTCTGGTGCCGCACGAGCGGATTGATGAGGAAGGCGGGATTGGTCATCAACAATGTGGCGCCGTCGGGCTCTGCGCGCGCAACATAATCGGTCCCGATCGCAGTGCCGGCGCCCGGGCGATTCTCGACAATCACACTGATCCCGTTCGCCCGGCTGATCTGCTCGGCGACGATCCGCGCGATGATGTCGGCCCCGCCGCCCGCGGAAAGCGGAACGACGATACGCACGACTTTCGGAACCTGAGCAAAGACCGGCGCCGCTAGCGGGATGGCGAGGGTCAGAGCCGAAAGCAGATGAACCAGCCGTTTTACAAGCATCGTTCGTTCCTCCGGTTTTTTTGTATGCCCTTGAAAATCCTGGACATAATATTTTCAAATGATATTATTTCACAAGAAACGATCAAAACGCAATGCCTTTCAAGTGTCGGCCATGTAAAGGCAAAAGGGAGCCGTTGAGTGATCGACGAACGCCAGTTTGAGACCGAGGAGTTTCTCCTCTACAGGTTGCCCAATGTGGCGCGGCGCGTCTCCAAAATTTGTGAGGCCGAATACGCCACCGAATTCGGCCTGAAAGTCGGCGAATGGCGTCTGATGTCCCAGGTCAGTCGATTCAAAAGCATTTCGGCCAAAGAAGTGAGCGAACGCATCTCCATGGATGCGGTCTCGATCAGCCGGGCGGCTTACAGCTGCATCTCGCGCGGCTTGATTCAGGAAGCTCCGGACGCTCGCGACCGCCGCAGCAAGAAGCTCTCCCTGACGCCTGCCGGGAAGGCGTTTATGCGACGGTTTCAGCCGTATGCATGCGCCTTGGCAGAGCGCATGGAAAAAGGCCTGACGTCATCGGAGATTAAGACGTTCAAGGGACTCTTGAAGAAATTGGAAAGGCACCTGCTGACCATGACGCCCGAGGTGGACGCCGAAATCTCTGCGGCCTGACCAAGCACCGACCAAGGGCTGATTTGAAGCTCTCAACCCACGACGGGAGCGAGCGGGGCCTCAGCCGACATGATGAGCGCGAACTCAGGCCACGCCAACGAACGACGTCAATTGACAGGCTGGGTGGTTCGCTTCTCGATCTTGAGAGGCCTTTGCAATTCAGCGACTTGGTGTGCGCGCACCTAATCCCCACCAACCGCGCCGTCTTTCCGAAACACCGGATCGGCATCACGCGTTTGGGAGGCGTTCATACTTCAACCGCTCCGATTGAGCTCGCTATGATTTTTTCTGCGTGTCGTCGTACTTACCGCGTCGCCGGGCCCTACGCGGCATTGAGCTCGCCGATTCTTCCAACGTTCTTTTCGGAGGTGACTTCCCGTTTTCGCGCCACCGCAACCCGGCGCCGGACGTCAAATCCCTGGTCGCGGGATTTGAACGGTTCGATGGCTGGGAGCACGCCGTCCGTCGCGACATTGAGAGCGAGAATGCACGGCAGCTCTTCCCGCGCCTGGCTGGAGCGATAAGCGCTGCCTTCATATCCTGCCGAATATAGGGTAACCGAGCCGCCGCGCGCGATGCGCTAGAACGAGCCGCGGGGCAGACGATAGACGTCCGGGGCCTTCGGATCCTCAATATAAAACAGCAGCAGGCTGGCGGGCGTGAGGACACGCTGATTGTGCTCGCCCTGCGCGAAGGTACCCTGCAAGATCAGCATTGCAGTGTGATCTTTGGTATCGCTGCCACGGAACATCAGCAATCCGCCGCTGATCGGCATGTTCGTCGCGACCGTCTCGGGCTTGAAGCCCTCGGCCATGAAGTAGTCACGCAACACGCTCGAATTCGAGAACAACTGCTCCGGAGACATCTTCTCGTCGGTCGCCTTGGACCACGACACCGAAACCTGAATCAACTTCTTAGTGTGATACCCGAAGATATACGACACCTCGGCGGTGCCGCCGCCCTGCAAGACGTCAGGCACTTTCACGAGCAAGGCCTTGGTGCGTTCGCCGACATTGGGCTGTTCCCGGACGGCATTGCCCTTGACGCCGAAATCCGACGCAATGGCGCCTTTCACTTCCGCCTCGGTCATGCCGAACTTCGCCGAACGAAAGCCGTCGACCTTGGCGACCGGCGTCGACAGCACGCCTTGCGCGCCTACCGGCGCAGGCTCTTTCTTGACGCCCTGGCTGTACGCAGGTCCCTGACTTACAGCGAATGCCGCGACGGCAATGGCAGCCGCAAGCTTAGTGCAAGCAGACAGACGAGATGCATCCATGTTAGCCTCCATTCGAGCCTCCTCCGGCGCGGAGCGGGCCTTGTTCGGTGAAAAGCAGCAACGGCCTGAAGGTAATGCGGCCGTAGAATTGATAGTGATCCTGGTCGGCAACGACGGTCCGCCACGGAACGCCGATGCTCGCCTCCAGGGTCAGCGGCAGATACGGCGTCCACGACAGGCCGAACCCGGACGAATCGAGCTGCGTCACCGCTGGCGCGGTCGAGAAAACGGCGCCGCTGTCGGTAAAGACGAAAAGGTCGAGCCCTTTGACCAGGTCCGACATGTTCCTGTGCAGTTCGAGATTGAAATAATAGCCGCTGTCGCCGGACGCGGTGTTGGTCGGATAGCCGCGCACCGTCGTCGGGCCACCGATCGAAATCAGCTGGTCACCCGGCAGCAGTTTTTCCCAAGTGTATTGGTACCCACCGAGCGCGATGACGCTCAGCTGTTCAGGCAATTGCAGCGCACCATTTCCGGAGCCGGAAAAGGTGTTGAAGCTGCGCTCGCCGCCGAGGATCTTGTCGTGCCAATTGATCGAATTGTAGGTGGGCAGGAGCGAGATATTGTAGTTCGTCCCGATCGCCGAGATCGACAGACCACCGGTATCCTTTGAATACCGGTCATTGGTGACGGGAACGGCCGAGAAGTCGCTTTCGGAATTGCCGTAAGCGTAGGCACCGGTCGCCTGGAGCAGCCAGGTTTCGTCCACCCAGAAGGGCTGCGAGACGTTGAGGGCAGCCTGGTTCGACGTGCCCGTCACGTCGAGTGTGGAGAACTGACCCTGGACGATCTTGATCAGCCCCTGGGTATAGCTGGCGCCGATCCGTCCACCCCACGGGTTGAACGGGACGTTGACGGCGAAGTTGCCGTTGAGATTGCCCTGCGACTTGACGCCATAAAGCGTCCACCGGTCGTCGATGCCGAGCAGACCGTATCGCTTGTAGTAGATGCCACCTTCGTTCTTGCCGGTACTCTGAACGCCCTGATTGTCGAGGAAGAGCTGCAGCGTGTTGACCGGCGGCTCGGTTACGGCGAGTTGCAGATCGGTCAGGCCGAAATCGGTGCCCGGCTGCAACAAAGCGCGCAACTGCACGTCGTTGGTCCGGTTGAAGCGGACGACGTCGCGGTTGAGCTGCGGAACGTCGAGCACCTCGCCGGTCGGCGGATTGACGCTGGCGCGGATGTAGTCCTGCGAGGTCTGCTGGGTGCCGAGAATGGACGTCTTCTGCAACCGTCCTTCCGTCAGCTTGACCTTGATCACGCCTTTGTTGGCGGTCTGCGGCGGCAGCGTCGCGATCGCGGTGACGATGCCGCGCTTTGCGTAGATCGCGTTGACGTCGGTGATCATGTTCTGCAGCGCGGCGATATCCACCCGCTTACCGACATATTTCGCGGCGATTGTCTGCAGCTCTTCGTCGCTGATGAACTTGGACTTATCGAAGACGACCTTTCGCAGCAGGAAGGTAGCTCCGCCTCCCGGAACCTTGATCGCGGGCGCCCGTTGCGGCCCGACGACCGATGGCCCCTGCTGCTTCGGCGGCGCGGCCTGCTGCTCGAAGCGCTGGCGTTGGCGCTCGATGTCCTGGTTGATGACGCCCGGATTGACTTGCGGCGACGTCTGCGCCCGGGCCTGCGCGACGAATAAAGTCACAACCGCCAAACCGATCGTCAGAGGGGCAAGCCGCATCGATGAAAGCACCCGACCGATAGCCGGCCGCCACTGCGTGAACGGCCTAGGTGGCACGATTCTACTACCTACCATAGGCGATCGACGCAAAGTCGGCACCGTGGCGGCTATCCATCGAGGTTCTGTGGATATTCTTCCGACGCCCTTTACGCTTCGTTCCGGTGCCAAACAGACCTTCGATGTTCACGGCCGGGCCGTTGCCGATGACCTCGATCGGACCGTGCGCCGGCTCCCCGTTGACCAGCCCTTGGAAATACAGGGCGCGCAGCACGGTCACGTCCAGATTGTCGTTGTCGCCGTTGCGCATGTCCTGCAGCGAGTTACGGATGAAGCTCGAGCCGGTGAAGCTCCCGCCACCGTAGTTGATAATCGTCGATGAGATGGTCGTGTCGTAATAGACCACCTGCGTGTTGCTGAAGTTGGCATTGCCGATCTGCTGCATCGTGAAGACGCCGCCCGGCTCGTAGAGCTGCAGGTTCGCGCCACCGACCGGGCCCGGGCCGCGGTTGTCCAGAAGGATCTCTCCGGCCGGAGTCGTCAGCATCATCTGACCGGGCACGTAGCCGTTGGTGATCGTAAGGTTGGGCGAATCGACGTCGATGGTCGAGTCCATGATGCTCAGCGTGTCGATGATGACCTGCGGCGGATCGATGGTCAGGTTGGCATGGGTTGCGACACCGCCCCGGTAGCCAGTCACCGTCACGTGCAGCGGCACCGGTGGCACCGACGGCAGTTGTTTCGCGGTCACGTCGATGATGTCGGCACCCAAAGTCATGGCCCGGTAGACGCTCAACAGTCCGAGCGTCAGGTCATGCGGTGTGCTCAGCGTCGCGGAGCCCGCCTGCATCGTCGTCACGTTAATTGAATTGCCGCTGTTGAAGGCGGCATTGCCATTCGCCGAGACCGAGGTGCCGGTGATCGAGCCGTTGTCCGACGTCACCGTGATGTCGCCGAGATCGCCCGGGATCCCTGTCGTCGTCAGGTGGCCGAAAGTGACGTCCTGATTGGCATGGATCGTCTGCGAGCCGCCGCTGGTGGCACTGACAAGATCGATGGCGTCGCCGGTTGAGTGCACGCCGATGGTCGTACCGGCGTTCAACGTCGCCCAATCGATGAGGCCGCCCGCGGTGAGCGTCGCGGACCCAGTCGAGGCGACCAGCGTCGTACCCTTGTTCGTCGTCGCCGCCGCCAGCGAGGCCGAGCCATGCGCGGCCACTGTCGTGCCCTGGATGTAACCGGTGTCGGCGGCGACGATAACGTCACCCGCGTCGCCGATGACGCCGTTGGTCGTCAGGCGGTTGAAGTCGACATTGTTCGCGGCGCGGATGGTCTGCGTGCCGCCGCTGGTGACGCTGTCGAAGTGAACGCTGTCGGCGGTCGAGCGGGCATTGACTGTAGTGCCCGCGATCACGGTGGCCCAGTCGATGAGGCCGTTGGTGTTCATAAACACGGCCCCTGTTGCGCCGGTGGCCGATACGCCGGTGATCGATATCGGAGCATCGAGCGTCACGCCGCCGTTAGCCGCGATTGTGCCGCCCGTGATCCGCCCGGTATGCGACGTCACCGCAACGTCGCCGGCATCATTGGGAATGCCAGTGGTTGTGATCTGAGTAATCAGCATGTCCTGGGCCACGTCGAGCGTCATCTTGCCGCCGCTGGACAGGCTCGGGACATCCATCGTTTCGCGGGTCGAGATGATCGTCAAACTGCCGCCGGCCGCGTCCACGGCATTCCAGGTGATCATCCCCTCGGCGCTCATTTCCATCGCTCCGGCGGTGGATGTGGCGGTGGTGCCCGAGATCGTCGTCTTAGCGACCATCCGCGTTGCGCCGCCGAGAGCGACCGAGCCGCCCACGATCGCGCCAGTATTTGATGTGATGTCAGCGCCGCCAGTCGTGGCGGTCAGTTGGGTGAATGTGACGTTATTCTCGGCCCACAGGGTCTGCGTCCCGCCGCTCGTAATCGTCGCGATATCGACGACGTCCCCGGACGAACGCACGTCGACGGTCGTCCCGGCAGTGACGGCGTTCCAGGCGATCTGGCCGTTGGTCGCCGTCATCCCGACCGCGCCGCCCGCCCTGACCTCTGCGCCGGTAATGCTCGTTGCGGCATTCATCGTCACCGAGCCGCCGGCATCCACATTCACCAGGCCGGTCCCGAGCGCGATGATCGCCCCCTCATCTGAACGCAGGACGATGTCGCTGCCGCTGCCGGTCGCGGTCACCTGCCTGAATGTTACGTTGTTCTTGGCCCACAGCGTGAGCGTGCCGCCGCTCTCCGCAACGTCGATGGTGATCGCGTCGCCGAGCGAGTGCAGGAACATGCTGCCGCCGGCGTGAAGCACGGACCAGTTCAGCGTGCCGCCGTTTCCGGCCGCACCGGTCGCGCTGATCGAGCCTGCGGCGATCAGCGAGACGGCACCGTTGGAGGTGATCGATCCACCAATGATCGAGCCATTGTCGGACGTAAGCGTTACGTCGCCCTGGCCGGGCGCGGCAGTGTTGGTCAGTTGATCGAATGCGACGTCCTGCTTGCCGCGCATCGTGATGGAGCCAACTGTGGTCGCCGTACCAACCCTTGCTCCGCCGTCCGTGGAGGTCACGTCGATGGTCGTTGCGGCGTTGAGGGTTGCCCAATCGATTTGGCCACGAGCGCTGAGAGTAATGAACGTAGACGACGCGATGTTCCCGGTGCCGGTAATCTTCGCATTGGCTGCGAGCGGCGAACCGACAGGCAGGTTCGCGCCGGCCGTCAGGGTCACTCCGCCGTAGGCCGTGATCGAGCCGCCCAGGATCGCGCCGTCGCCAGCCGTGACGATCACGTCTCCGGGATCGCCCGCGAGGGCAAGGCTGGTGAGGGTGCCGAAGCTCACGCTGTCCGCAGCCAGGAGTCGCAGCGTGCCGCGACCGGTCGCGGTGCCGACAGTGAGCGTGCCGGGGCCGGTGGTCTGCGCGATAAAGTGGCCCGTCGCACCGGCAGCGGTGCTAGCCAGAACGCTATCGAGCGTGTAGCTGGCGGCGCCGGTTACATCGACGGTGCCCTCGACCGCGGACAACAACGTCGCGCGCATGTCCGGTGCGGCAGTCAGGTAGATACTGCCGTCGCTCGCGGTCGCGGCAAGGGACTGCGAGCTCACCGTTACGCGCTGCGAGGTCGTGCCGATGGTGCTGGCCGTCATCGACAACCGAGCACCAGCACCCGTAGTGACAAGATTCACACTGCCGTCGCCGTTGCTGAAGATGTTGCCGGTCGTCACACCGCCGGCCTGAACGACGATCGAGGCGGCGTTGCCGGCGGCGGCGTAGGACGCCGCCGACCTGAGCTGGCCGAGCGTCACGTCGCCCGTCGTGACGACCGAGAGCACGCCGGCGGCGTCGAGCGCCGAATAAGCGCCCATGTTCAGGGACGCCGAGGCGAGCGTGATCGCGCCGCCCGTGCTCTGCGCCACCACCGGGTTAGCGCTCGTGCCGTCGGCGAACGTAATCGCGGCATTGGCGAGAAGATCCATGGCGCCGGTGCTGGTTACGTCCGCGTTGATTGCGATCGTGCCGGCGATCGTATCGAGCGTCAGCGCGCCACCTGACGTCAGAACGCCGTAGGTGCCCGCCGCGCCGACGGTCATGTTGCTGTTCGGGCTCAGGATCGTCATGTCGCCGACCGCCGTGCCGGTGATGGCGCCGGAGATCTTGACCTGCAGCGGCTGCAAGGTTGCGCCGTTGAAGCCGACGCTCCCGCCCGCCCTCAGGTCGAGCGCCGACGCGACCACGTGGACGGCCGTGCGGTCGGTAAAGCCGGACTCGGCATAGATGCTGCCGGTCGCGGCGAGCTGGAGCACGCCGTCTGCGCCGCTGCCGGCATTGACGTTGCCAAGCACCAGATCACCCGTGGTCTGACGGATATAGATGCCGTGCGTCGCCTGGAGCTGATCGAGATTACCGACAGTCGCGCCCGACAGGGCGAGCAACAACGCGTTGTCATTCTGTGCGGGATTGACCCCGGCAAGGCCGGCCGCGCCGATGCTGCCGGTCTCCGAAATCAGCGTCAGGTTGGTGATGTCGCCGGAGATCGCGACCTGGCCGGCCACGCCGCCGAGGATGCTGCCGACCGCCTGCAGCAGGACGTCGCCGCCGCCGATCGTCTGCACGCCGGCGGAATAGGCAGCGGCGATCGGACCGAAGGTCGCGACCGGGATGCCGCCGAGGCTCAGGTCGGACGCGCTGCCGAGGTAGATCTGGTCCTGCGCCTTGGCCGAGACGGTGCCGAGCGAGCTGACCTTGACCAGGCTCTGCTGCGCGATCGAGACGGTGTATTCCGGCACGGCTCCATTCGGGCCGTTATAGGTCGAAGTGGTGACAGTGAGCTGACCGGGGCCGGCCGACGCCATCAGCGCCTTCTGCACGTCGGTCAGCGGCAGCGAGCCGTCGCTGGTGAACGAGAAGGTCTGCGGCGTGGCCAGGCTGCCGATCGTGCCGTTCGGCGCGTAGAGCATCACCTGCCGGCCGCTCACGTTCAGCGGCAGCGACGCGATCGACGGCGGCGGCGTGTTGTTCTCCGGGTTGGCCCCGGCGCTGACGATGTAGGTGAGCTGGTCCTGGGTCCATTGCGAGCCGGAGGCCAAGTTCGTGTACAGGGTGGACAGCGTCGGCAAAGTATAAGCGAACGACGAATTGTAGGTCGTCAGTGCGGCCGTGAGAGCCGACGTCGACACCGCCGCCTGGAACTGGCTTCCCTGCCCGGCCTGCGTGCCGAACAGCGTATCGAGCGACACGCCGAGCTGCGCCGTCGTCTTCAGTCCGAGCAGGTACTGATCCTTCATGAAGCGATTGTTGGCCTCGGTCTGGATCGCGGTCTGCGTCGCGGTCGACGGCGTCACGAGGTCGGTGCCCTGCGCCAGCACGCCCGCGGCGATGAGCTGCGCACCAATCGCCTTGGTGCCAAGCGCCGAGATGGCATAGGTGACGCCGTCGCTGAACGCGATGTTCCGCAGCTGCCAGTAATCGTTGTACGCCGCGTTGATCATCGACTGGTAGCTGACGACCGACTGCGGTGTGCAGTTGGCGCTGCCGCAACTGGTGTTGAGCAGGTCGAGATCGGACCAGACGCTCTTGAGGTAGTCGGTCTGCTCCTTGGTGAGGCCGCCGCTCGCCACGCCGTTCAGGATGTTGGCGGGCTGGCCGTCCGCTGCCGCCGCCGCGAGGAAAAGCGCGCCGGTCGACGAAACGGTGCCGAGCCGCAGGTTGCCGGTCGACTGGATGATATAGGCGCCGGCCGCCGACGTGCTGTTGAGGAGGCCGCCGTCGAACGTGCCGTCGGACAACGCCGTCGCGGTCGCTTCGATGACGATCGGATTGATGTTGGTCAGCGTGGCGAGGCCGTTGCTGTCGACGCCCGAAACCGCGCCGATAGCGCCGCCCGACGTGTTGATGGTGATCGACTTGCCGGCGACGATCGGATTGGACAGGTCGTAAGGCGTCGCCGAGGTGATGTCCCCCGTCGCCGACAGATAGATGTTACCCTGCGGCGCGGCACCGGTAACGGCCGGGTTGGCCTTCACCTGCGCGATCGACAGGCCGCCCGCCGCCGAGATAGCGATATCGCTGTCGACGGACGTCGCCGTCAGCTGGCCGCCGTAAGTGGCGATCGGCAGCGGCGCGTTCGCCGCGCCGATGCCGCCCGGCGCGCTCAGCGCGATCGACACGCCCGAGACGAATGGCGACGCTCCGTTGACGATCGCCGAAGGCGTGCCCTTCGAGTTCACGCCAGTCGCAGTCAGCGAGGTGTTGCCTTGCAGGTTGTTGATCGAGGCGTCGATGACGATGTTCGAGTTCGACGTAACGGCGATATTACTGGTGCCGCCGCCGGTGAAGCTGAGATTGATCCCGAAGTTCGCCTTGACGCGGTTGGTCATCGTCAGCGTCAGGTCATCGTAGCGTTCCTGATACCAGGTACCGTTCTTGAAGTCGGTACCGTTGATCGCATCGGCTGTGCCCAGAGCGTGCGTAACATAGGAGCCGGTGGCAGTGACCGTCTCGGAGAAATTGGTCGCCTGCGTGCCGTTGATCACCGTCCCCTGCGTGCGCGAATAGTCGGTGAGTCCACCGTTAGCCGGCGCAACGAAATTCCAGCCGAACACGGATACGTCGGTCGAATCGGCGCGGGTCAAATGCGTGCTGTCGGTCCACTGGTAAAGCTGGTCGGCCGGCAGGTACTGGAGATTAGCGTTCGCCGTGACACTCGTAGGCGAGAGCCCGCTGTAGCCGCCATTGTTGACGCCGGCCTGCTGATAGACGCTGACCTGCTGATTGCTAGGTGCGCCGGCGTTGTAGACATACCAGGTGGTCTGGTTCTTCGACTGGTCGACAAATTCGATAACGCTCGCCGCACTGACCCCGGTGTTGATCACGTTCGTGACCAGGTCGACGCCGGTCGTATTGTTGACCGTGACCGTGCCGGCGCCGCCGTGGACGGTGATGTTGCCCATCGAACTGCCGCTCGACGACGTGCTGATGATCTTGCCGTTGAGGTAGACGTAGCCGCCGGTGCCCTGCACCACCGGGCTCAGCATGATCTGATCCGTCGCCGCGTCATATGACGCCGCGATCTTCACATCGGACCCGTTGGCGGCCGCGACGTCGCCGGTGAGATCGATGTAATGCCCGGATGCCGCGTTGCTCTTCGCCAGCGCCAGTGCCGTCGCGTTGCCCTTGAGGGCATTGATGGCGTTGAGCGCGTCGGTGCCGATGTTGACCGAATAATTGCTGCTTTGGCCAACCGAGATGTTGCCGTTGATGTTGACGATAGAGGCCGAAATGATCAGCGCTTTGCCCGCGTTGATCGTCGACGGTGCGGACGCGCTCGCAGCGTTTGCCGTCACGCCGCTGATAACCTGATTCTGCAACTGGACGATCTGGAAGAAGTTGCCGCAGCCGCTGCAATTGAAGGGCCCGGAATCGTCACCCCAATAGGCTTGCCCCTGATAGGCGTGGCGCTCCCAATCGGATCCGCTTGCACCGGACGTCAAGGGTACCGGACCGTAGCCTGTGCTGACGGGCAGAAAGAGAGCGGAGTAAAGCGAGCCATAGCCGTAGAACAGCGCCATCAGCCGCGCCGTGAACACCGCGCTGGGGTTGCCGTACCCCGACGAGTTGACCGGCGCGTACTGAGGCCCGTTCCCTTCGCCGGTGTAGTAATAGTACGGCAGCGCGTTCGCGTTGCCGTCGACATACGCAATGCCGGTCGTTCCTGGAGGGGCAACCGCGCCCAGATACGTCGCCGCCGCCTCGACCGCCGTGACGATGTCGGTCGGACGGTATTCGACACTCGTCCACTGCGACGCGACGTCGTAATTCGAATTATAGACGCTGTTGGCGCCCAGGCTTCCGCCGATCATACCGTTCGGCACGTTCATGGACACGGTGCCCGCGTTCATGGTGCCCGCGAGCAGCACGTTGCCGAGCTGGTTGGTGACGCTGAGCAGGCCGCTGTAGGTCGTGACCGTGCCGCCGAAATAGATGTCCGGCGTCGTGGCCAGGACATTGCCATTCTGGTCGATCGGCTGGCGGTTGACGTTGGTCGCGTTGTAGCTGGCGTTGACGATGATCGACGGCGTCTGCGCGCTGAGGTCGCGGCTGAAGGTGATCCCCTGCATTGCAGACTGGACCACGCTGCTGTCGGTCGCCGCTCCGGTGAAGTTCACGCGGCCGCCTGAGACGCCGCTCAGCAGCAGGTCATGCACGAACAGGAAATCGATGCCCTGGTTGTCGATGCTGATCTTCGGCGAATCGTAGGCGGTCACCGACGGCGTCACGCCATTGACGATGGCCCCGCTGAGCGTGTTGGCCAGGATCGAGACGTTGCCGGCCGAAGCGACGATGTTTCCGAACACGTAAGACGGTCCGGAGGCGTCGGCCATATAGGCGATTTCCTGGATCAGCGTGTTGATCTGCCGCTGCTTCGTGCCGGCGGAATCGTCGTTCTGCGCGGTCGGCGGGTTGGGGCTGCCAATCTCGGCCTTGATGTTCGAGCAGGTCGCGTCGCAGGTCTGTCCGCTCAGCGACGCGATCTGGCTCAGCACGTCCAGCTTCGGATTGAAGCCACCGACGGTCGCGTACTGGATCGTCTGGTGATTGTAGCTCATCACCGGGCTGAACTGGCTCGGATCGCTGACCTGTTCGAGCGTGAGCGCATACGGCGAGGTGCCGGGCGACAAGGTCACCGTGCCGTTGTAGGCGATCGTGATGATGTCCTGATGATGGATGCCAGCGGCAATCGTGCCGTTGAGAATGACATCGGCCGAGGTCACCGGCGTTGCGCCAGCGTCATCATGGTTCTCGGTGCTGAACAGCGACAGGTACGGGTTGTAGTTCGTGCCGCTGCCGTTCGACGCGACGGTGCCCCACGTCGAGCCGAGTGAGACGTTATTGGCGCCAAGCACGCGCGAGCCGGTCGCCAGCGTCAACGTCGCATCGCTTTCCGCCGACGAGGCGCCCTTGTAAACGGCGGTGATTGGGATCAGGGCGTAATTGTAGACGACCGTTGTGCCGTTCGCCGACACAGTGGTGGTGTAGGCGCCGTCGCCGCTCTGCCCTGCATAGATGCCGATCGTGCCCCAGCCTTCGATCAGGCTGTCCCCGACCGTTACCGACTGCGTCGCTTTGAGGTCAGACTTGGTGTCGGCGCCGGCGCCGGTGATGAGGCCGTACAGATCGGCGTTGGCATTGTTTCTCGCCGCCATCCGCGCCGCGGTGCCGATGGCGATATTGCCGGCGCTGAACAAAGTGACGTTGTCGTCGATGACGACCGAATCCGTGGCCGTCGCAGTCATGTACGACTGCGCGCCACCACCGGCGAACAGACCGCCGGCCGACAGGCTCACGGAGTCGACGGTATTGAGGAAATTGTATGCTTCGATGTCGATCGAGGCCGTCGACGTCGCGGGATTGTCGTTGAGGCTGAAGATCGTGTGATTGTCGATATGGCTCTCGACCGTCTGCGTCACGGTCGAACTGCTCAACGTCGCCGCGCCGGCCGCCACGCCGCCCGAGCCGGCGCGCGCACCGCCGCTCGCTTCATTGACCGTATCGGAGGCGATGACGTTCATGTTGCCGCCGGCCGAATTGATGATGAGGTACGGGCCGACCTCGGCGGTGACGGTGTCGTTGACCGTATTGTTGGTTCCGCCGCCGCTCGCGCCCACCACCGATGCCTGGAAGGCGTCGGCGTCGGCCGAGAAGCTCACGGTGTGCGCGGCGTTGATGCCGAGGCCACCGAAATAGAGCGTGTCCTGGGTGGTATTGCCCTTCAGCGTGGCGGTCGTCGTGCTGGTGCTCGTGGTGTTGGCGATGGCGGCGGCGCCGGCATAGACGCCGCCCGATCCGGCCGTCGCGTTCGACGTGTTGGAGTCCGTGCCGGTCGCGGTGATCGACAGCACGCCGAGATTGCTCGCCGCCGTTACGGCGCCGGTGTCGAGATAGGCGACCGAGCTGCCGTTGGACGACGTCTCTGCGACGGTGGCGCCGACGCCGATCCATCCGGCCGCGACGCCGAGCGCCTCCGACAGCTGGTTGGTGTCGTTCTCGGCGGCGATCGTGACATTGGCCGAGGGAAGATGCAGGCCCGTTCCGCCATAGGCGGTCACGTTCGAATTGTCTTCGGTGTCGACATAGGTTGCTTGCCCGCCGAACAACGTGCCGCCGCCTGCGGCGACCGCATAGGCGTGGGCCGTATGGCCGGAGCCCGGCAGCAAGGCCGAGGCGGTAATCGTGAGGCCTCCACCGGAAATCGTGCTGTCGTGATCGACATAGGCCGACACGTTCACCGCCGCCGTCGATTCGGCGACCGATGCGCCCATGCCGACGCCGCCGACGGCGACGCCGTACGAAGTGGTCGAGACGTCCGGAGCGGCGGTGGCGTTCACCAGCACACCGGCGACCGCCGCCGAGACTGACGCGTTATGCCCGATATCGGCGACGATCGTTTCGTTATCGCTCCCTTGCGCCGAGGCGCCGGCTCCGGAGGCGATGCCTGCAGCGCCGGCATAGGTCGTCGCAGCGACACTGCCGCTGCCGCTGGCCCCGATCGCCACGTTTGCGAAGTTCGTGACGCTGGTCGAGGGAGCGAAGTCGGCGGTCACCGAGCTCTTTTTGTTGGAGAAGCCGAGCGACAATCCGACCGCCGCCGCACCGGCGCCGAAGCCGTAGCCGTAGGACGCCAGGCTTGATGCATCGGTCGCGCTAACGGCGATGGTGCCGGACGCGGCGCCAGTGCTGCCGCCGTCGGTGGTCGAGCCGAGCTCCGCGACGATCGTGTTATCGACGTTCGAGTCGCCGACGGCCGCGCCGATGCCCACGTAAAGCCCGCCCGCACCCGCGATACCCCACGACTCGGCGGCGTGGCTGCCGCTTTCGTCGCCGGCGGATGCCGCAATCGACAGTGTCGGCGTCGTCAGGCTGCCGCCGGTGGCCTTCGCGGTGATGGTCTGGTCGACATCGGTATATCCCACCGCCGCGCCGAAGCCGCCGCCGCCGAGGCCGACTGCGAGCGCGCCGACGATATTGCGCGTCGCTACGTTGGAGGTCGCGCTGATGTCGACCTTGTTCGCAGTCACGCTGCCGCCGATGATCTGCGCGGAGATGCCGTCGACGCCGCTGCCGGTCGCGGCGACGACATCGGTGCCGGTCGCGGCGCCGGCGTTGCCGAGCGTGCCGCTGTTCGAGTCGCCACTTGTGGCGCCGGCGTTGAGCACGCTCATCTCATCGGACGTCGCAGCCGAGCCGATGAGGACGACGCCGACCGTGCCGGCGATGCCGACCTGGCCGCCGAGGCCCGCGATCGCCGTGATCGGCTTGACCGCGCGGTTGCTCAGCGCGGTCACCGCGACATCACCGCCGGTGGTGACGGTCGCCCCGGCCATCAGCGCCTTTGTGTTGCTCTTCAGGATCACCAGATTGACGCCGGCGCCGATGCCGGCCGTGCCGCCGCCCGCGACACCGCCGACGATGGGGGTGATCGAGTCAGTCTCAGTGGCGGAGACGGTCACCGCCTCATCGGCGGCCGTGGTCGCCGTATTGGTGACCGACGCGTTGTCGAGCTCGGCGTCCACCGTGTTGGTGATGAACATTCCGGAGAACTGCGCCGCGATGCCGGCGGTGCCGCCGAGCGCGCCGACGATCGCGTAGCTCGACGTGTTGGTCTTGTTGCTCGCCGCGATGACCAGCGCGCCGGTCAGATGCAGGCTGGTCGCGGCCGTGCTCGCATCGGAGTCGCCGACCAGCGCCTGGACCGTGTTGTCGCTGGTCGTCACGACGACGGTGGCGCCGATGCCGGCCGAGCCGCCGAGCGCGCCGGCACCCGCGGCGGCGAAGAAGCCGTTCAGGCCGTTGCCCTGCACCGATAGCGCGCTGGAATAGACGTTGCCGTGGTCCAGCGACGCGGTCGTCGTCGCCTGGAACAGGTTGGTGAGCGCCGAGCCGGCGAAGCCGCCGCTGCTGCCCGAACCGGCCGCGCCGACGACCTCGCCCGAGGTCCCTTGGAAGGAATTGGCCAGCACCCCGACCGCGCCGACCGGGACGACGCTCGAGCCGATATCGGTCGAATCCACTTTGGCGGTGGTCGTGCGGTTCATCGTGTTGATGGCAAGCGCGATGGTGGCGGAGGCGCTCGACGCGGAATCGGCCATGCCGATGTCGAGATTGTTGGCGAAGGACGCGCTTGCGGCGGTCACCTGAACCGCCGAAGTCTCGCCGCTCGACAGATTCTTGTCCAGGTTCGAGGAGAGAACCTGTGCCGAGGTCGTGCCGCCCATGACGTTGGTCACCGCATTGGCGTCCATCGCGCCGCCGGTGCTGGCGACGGCGCCCACCACGCTGACCGTGTCGGCGGACTGCCGGGAGGTCGCGACGACCGCAATGCCGTTGATGGTCTGCGTGCCGTCCGCGAGGTTCGGATCGGTCGCCGGTGTGACGGCCGACGACGGGTCGATGGCGGTGGCCATGGTGCCGTTATCGACCGTGGCGCCGGCGCCGAGGCCGTGCGCGTCGACGCCGCTGTTGCTGATCTGCGCCGAGGTCGTCCCGTTGATGGTGTTGACGACCACCGAGGCGCCGGCCGCCGATTTGGCCCCGGCCGAGATGCTGAGCGCGCCGGCATAGGCGGAGATCGCGTCGGAGTTCGACGCCAGCACGAGCGCGTTGCCCTTGGCGTCGACGGCGGAATTGTAGCCGTTGCCGCCGCTGCCGATCGCCGAGTACACCGAAGTCCCCTCGGTGCTGATCGCGAATGAACCGGCGCCCGCCATGCCGGTTGACGGCACGGATGGGGCAGCCGGCGCAGATGGCGCAGTTGGCGGCGTCACCCCCCCGCCCCCGAAACCGGTGAGACTCGACGGCGTGCCCGGCTTCATGCTGCCGACCAGCGAGGAAAGATTTTGTTGCGGCGTCGGCGGCGGCGAATTGGTGTTGTTCCCGACAGTAATGGCCGTACCGATCGAGATCGTGAGGATGCCGGCGTCGGAATTTCCGGCGACGAGCACGGCGCCGGTCCGGAGATTGCCGGTAACGAGCGGGCTGCTGTCGCTCAACGTATTATCGGCGGTGACGTGAGCCCCGACCGCCGCCGCCGAAACATAAGTCGAAATCTGGTTGATCGCGGCCGAAAGCCCGACGGCGTTGCCGCCCTTGATATTGATCGAGATCGCACCCGCGGCGCCGCGGATCTTCGCGTCGTCATTTGCCGTCACGGCGACAGCCGCGGCCGCGACAGTCGCCGTGGCCGTATTGACCGGATCGCTGGTATTTGCGCCGTGGCCGATCTGGGCAATCACGTCATTGTCGATGGCGTTGTAGGCGAACGAGCCATTGCCGGCCATGGAGCCGCCCGCCGCGCTGACACCGATGGCAATTCCAAGGATTTCCGAGTCGTCATTCGCCGACACGCTGACGACGCCACCGGTGGACGTCACCGAGGCGCCGTCGATCAGGGCCTCGTGCCGCGTCCCGATCCGATTCACGACGATAGAGATGCCGACGTTGGATTTACCTGTGATCTGCACGTTGCCGGCAACCGCCAGGATGGCCGCGCCGGTCGTGTTCGTCGGCGACAGGGCCGAGCCCGTGAAGTCGATGCCTGAATCGCAGGTCGATCCGGTCAGGCAACTCCCCGCGGTCGCTGCGTTGGCGATAAGCGCGTCGAGCGTGGCCACCGAGCCGCCCGAGGAGGTCACGGTGACGTCGCCGCTCACGGTGATGCCACCGGTGACGGCGGCCGTTCCACTCACCGCCGGCGTCGAAGTGATCTCGGCGAGGATGGTTGGATCGATATCGTTGACGACGACCGAGCCGGCGAAGCCGCTGGCGTCGGCGCCGCCGCCGCCCACAGCCGCGCCGGAAATGATGCGGCTGGTGTTCAGCGCCTCGACGTTCAGGCTGGCGGTGTTTTGGACGCTGGAATTGGAGAGTACCGCCGACACCCCCGCGCCGCTCGATGGATCGCCGATCTCAGCGTAGGTCAATGCCACGCCGAAGCCGTTGCTGTTGCCCGAACCGAAGCCGCCATAAAGCGAGCCGGCGCCGATACCGATATTAGTCGTCTCATCGGCGACTATGGAAAGCGCACCAGCATTCCCGCTCCCGCCAACGGCCTGGCCAACGGTAGAACTGTCGATGCCGGCCTGCACGCCGTCATCGATCTGAGCGATCGAGACCGACGCGGAGGCCTGCCCGCTGCTGGTGGAGGTGCCCGTGGTCAGGGCGACCGCGAGGCCGACCGTCGTGCTCTGGCCGCCCGCCAACGCCTGCACGGTCGTGCTATTCGCGGTGATGCTCGACGACGAGATCGTCGCCGTGGTCATGTCGCTGCTGATCGTGACCGCGACGGCGCCGGCAAGCCCCACCGTGTAATTGGTTCCCGGTGCGCCCTTCGACACGGCAGCCGCGCCGCCGGCCGTGTCGATAATCGTGTTGTTGAGCGCCTGAACGGTGACGTGGTTGTTGCCGCCAGGGGTGTACTTCACCGTCGCGTTATGGGCGATGGACGCCGAGGTCGTGAGCGACGTGAGGTCGACGGCAGCGCTGCCCGCGCCCGCCGTCGAGTTCTGGGCCTGAACCGGACCGGACGTTTTTGCCGCCAGAGCGTTGTAGGCATTCGTGAGTTTCGTCGAGATGCCGGTCCCGATGTTCTTGAAGAACAAGATGGCGGCACTACTCAACGAGGACGGCTGCGTCGCCGGCACCTGGGTCGAAGGCGTCGAGTTGGGCGCGTCGTTGTTATATTGCGCGGCGACCGACACTGTCGTCAGCCGCCCGACCGTCAGGGCGTCGACGTACAAATCGAAGGCGCTGACCGAACCCGCCGATGTCGGCGTCAGATTGGAATCGTCGGCGGTCGCACCGGTCGCCGACAGCACGTTCGAACTGTCGCCGATAAAGGCCGAGGTATCCGCCGACATAGCGGCGATGGCGACGACGACACCGACGCCGGTGCCCTTGCTCGCGCCGACGCCGCCGCCGACGTCGAACGAGGACATGTGTTGCTCTGCGTCGATATTCACCGTCTCGGCGGACACGGTCGCCGAACTGTCGATCGCCGCCGTCGTCGTGTTGTCGAGCTGCAGAACCGACACGACACCGTTCAGGCCGAGACCCGCGCCTTTGCCCGACGTCGGCGCGACCGCATAGATGAGGTCGCTCGTGGTCGCCGACACGTCCAGCGTACCGTTCGTGGTGACGCTTGCGCCGGCGCCGATGCCGGCCACGGTGCTGGTGTTGAATATATTGACGTTAGCCGAGCCGCCGACCGCCGTGCCTTGTTGCGAGGACGAATTGGTCCCGAACAGGGTCAGCCACGAAAAATTGCCGCCGATATTGATCGTCGAGGTCGACGTCGCCGCCGTGACGACGATGTCGTTGGCCCAACTCACGGATGTCGGAGCCCCGCCCAAGCCCGAGACTGCCAGATTCGACGACCAGCACGTGCCGGTCCCGCCGCACTGGCTCGTGCCGCTCTGCGTGAGCGTCGCGCCGCTGCCCACCCAGGCCGTCGTGTTGCTGGTGATTTCGAAGTAGTTGACCGCGCCGGCGATACCGGTCGGTGAGCCGTTAGGATTGCTCGCTCCGCCGTCGAACGTTGCGTTGGCGTAACTCGTCAGGATGTTGTTGACGATGCCGCCATTGGCGTTGAGGTGCGACGTCACCGCCGAGAAGGAGTCGAAATCGGTCCACGTGTTCGTGATCGGAGACGACATGTCTGCGTGCACGCCGATATACGGCGCGGTGACCGAAACGCCGGACCCGATATAAGCGTTCGAAGACTGCGTCAGTTGGTCGACATTCACCGCCATCGATAGAGCCGAGGTCGTGGCCGGATTGCTCGATGTGCCGGTATCGGGCGAGTTGATCGTCGACTCGGCGTTACCGCGAATGCCGCCGTCGGTCAGCGTGCTGATCACGCCGACTCCGCCCGAGGCGACGATTGTCGGCGCGGTGCCAGACGCCGTCATGTTGCCGGTCGTCGCGTCCGGCGCGACGGCCGCGATGGACGCCGAGGAGTTCAGCGACGCGAGATTGAGCGAGAGGACGACGCCGGCCCGCGAGGTGGTCAGCGTACCTTGCGACGACGCGGACTGGCCGGCGCCGGTGCTATCGAAGGTTCCGCCGCCTCCGAAAACCGAACTGAGGAAGGTGCCGCCGAACGACTGGATACCGTCCGCCACGAGCCAACTGCTGCCGACTGAGGCCGACGCGCTGACGGCGTTCGACGTCGTGTTCGAGCCCGAATAGACGGTGACCGCGCCCGCTGACGCCGACGACGGAAGGCTGGCGCCGAGATTGGCGACGGCGTTGTTGGTCATGTCGCTGAGCGCGACCGAAACGCCCGCCGATCCCGTTCCTGCGGCGAATGTCGACGCCGAGGTCGAAAAACTGTTCGTGTTTTGCGCACCGACGGTAACGTTGCCGACCTTGGTGATCGTGGCTCCCGGATCGACCAGCGCCCTCGTGTTTACGGTGCCGGTCGAATAGGCGAACGAACCGCCGACTTTCGTTTGCGTGCTGGCCGACAGCGCCGAGACGTCCAGGGTCGCGTTGTTCGACGACAGGACGTTGAGATCGCCGCTGGAGATCGTGGCACCCGATTTGACTTCGGTTGCGATGTTGGCGTCGACGATGCCGACAATGACCGCCACGCCGATTGCGTTCTGTAGCGCGGCCACCGAGAAGGTGATCGCTGGATCCGACGCCGTTTCCGATCCGACGGACGACAAAGTGACCGCGCCGCTGGCGGTCAAGTTGGCGGTCGATTCGAGCGTGACCTTGGCTGTGGCGGACGACTTGAGATAATTGCCATTGACGCCCGTCAGCGCGCCAAGAAGGAATCCGGCGCCGAACTGGGCCATACCGAGCGCCGAATAATTCGTGACCGAGAGGCTCGCGGTCGAATTGGCGACCGCGCTAATCGACGCACCGGTAATGGTGCCGGCGATGTCGATGCCGGTCGTCGCATCCAACTCTGTCAGCGATAGGCCTGAGATGTTGCTCGCGGTGGCGACCAACGACACGGTCCCACTTGTCCATGTCGAGCCGTTTGCGTTGACTGCCTGGGCGAGGATCTTCGCGCCCGCCTGGATGTCGATCGTCGGCGAGTCCAACTCGACATTATACGCGTTGCCGGTCGAGACGTTCGAGCTGTTGAGGCGGCGCGTATCGATCACCGCGTGCGGCGCAAGCGTGATCGAATCGCCGGTGCCGGTCGCGCTCACCTGGAAGGTGCCGCCCTCGGTCAACGCCGCGATCATCGAGGCGACTGTGGCGTTCGACATCGTGACGCCGGTATCGAGACTCGAATCGCCGATCACAACCACGGTCGGATCGACGAGCAGCGTGCCCTTCTGCCCGTTCGGCGCGCCGAGATTGACCTTGAAGCCGGAGGCGACGTTGAACGTCCCGAAGGAACTGAGCTCGACGACGCCGGCGTTGCCGACCGCGGAGCTGGCGTCGAAAGACGCACCGGACTTCACTGTGAGGTCGCTGCCGGCGCGAAGGATGATGTTACCGGCATTGCCGCGCTTGCTGGCTGCCTTGAGCTTCGCCGTCGAGGCGATCCGGATGGCCTTGCCAGCCGTGATGACGATGTCGCCGCCGGTGTTGGTGCGGCTCCGCGCGACCAGGCGACTCGACACGCTTGCGCGATTGCTCGCGACGATCTGGATCGAACCGTTGCGGACGACGATGCCGTTGGCGCTGTGCAGCCCGCGCGAATTGACGGTGGAGGCAAACTTGATGGCATGATCGCGATTGACCGCATCGCGGCCGCTGCCAACGAACACGTTCTGGCCGGTCAGTCGCACCGCGTCGACGGCATTGACGCGGCCGCGGATACGAATGGTGCCGTCCGGCGAGATCGGCACCGTCCCCGCGAGCAGTTTGCCGACAGCGCCCTCATTGATCTGCCCGCTCGGACTGATCACGCTGTCGACGAATTCGCGCGTTGGCGTCGACACGGTGAGGCTGCCAACGTTCACCACGCCGGATCGGCCCACGACGAACCCGTATGGGTCGGCGAAGTAGACGTTGCCGCCGATGCGGCCGTCTTTGTAGGCGTTGAGCGTGCCGTTCACGTAGGCCGGCGCGTCGTGCACCAGGTTGATCAGGTTCTGCGTGCCGCCCGGAAGTTGCAGGTTGACCGTATTTCCCGATCCGACCCCGAACCGCGAGAACGAGTTGAAACCGTTAACCCCCGAAACGGTCGCGGTAGTGATGTTCGTGACAGCGCCGGCGGTCTGAACCTGGGTTTGAGTGCGCCCGTCCGGGATAATGACGTTGGGCTGCTGCGCCATGACCGGCCAGGCCGCCATCAAATACGATAGCGAAGCGGAAATCGCATTAGTTGCAATACGATTTACAATCAATTTAAAATTGCGGTTAGGGCGTTCGGGAATTACGCGGAGCCCGCCTTCGCCGCGGCCGCGGTAGTTCGGCATTACCGCTAAGGCAGCAGCATGGGCTGTGCACGAACGTCGACTGCCAACGCCAATTCGGCTATCAATCTTAGCCGCGCCTAACGCCAAGACGCGCGAAATTACCAGCGCGACCAACGCACTAGCAGCGCAACGCAAGCGGGACCCGTTCGGGCCCGCGCTCTCGCGCAATCGCAACGACAAGACTGTCTCCCCAGCGGCCTTCGCCGACTTCGTTAAACTCTTATAAAGGATTTCACGTTTTGCCGCCGTGAGTCTCGAAAATTCCGGGGGCATTCTGAATTTTCTTGATAGCCAGGTTAAAGTGCCGATGGCCGGCATAACGGCTATCTCGTGCTTAGCTTCGCCGGTTTCGAAGTCGACCCGACGTGCGCCGAACTGCCCCAGCCTGACGGCGAAGTCATTCACCGGCGCCGTAAGTCGTTAACGCTGTAGCGGCAACTGGCGCAAAACGCCGGACGCATCGTCAGCAAGCAAGAACTGGTGGAGACGGTCTGGCCAAACATTCACTTCAGCGAAGACAGTCTCTTTCAATGAGTCCTGTCGAACCGGTCGGCTTCCCGAAATGTGGCGAGCGCGTCTTCGCGCAGACCGCGACCCCGGCACCGAAAACGCGGCAGGTTGCCCGCCGGACCTGGTTGCTCGGCATTGGCCTGATCTATGTGATACCGGATTGTCGTGATGACGCGTTGCCATGGCTGCAGCGCTCGCTCGCAATCACCGCCAGCGCCGGGCCGTACGCACTTCGTCCTTGCCGCGGCCTATGAACGCCTCGGCCGACACAAGGACGCCGAGGCTGCCATCGCAGCCGGTACGAAACTGCGGCCCGGATCGACACCTGACAATGTTTCCTTGCCGATAGCGAACGCAAGCCCGCTCTATCTTGAACGCCTTCGGCAGACCAAAGCGCTGATGGCCTCCGCGGGCCTGCCGAAACATAGTGACTTCAGCTGGCTGAGACCTTCCGTCTCAGCGCCTCGGTCCCGCAGGAATCGTGCCGGTTATGTCGCCCGCGCCACAATCTTTCGGGGCGTTCGGGGTCTTACATCGATCGACCACGGCGCTCGGCTGCTGCTCAGGCGTATTAAGCAAGGCGTAGCCGTCGATCCGCGTCGCGTTGCCCGCGGTGAGACGCCGGTGCTGGTCGTCGAGACGGCCGCGGCAACGCGAGATGTCATCGCCGCTGCCTGCATCTGTCGAATATTGGCACAGCGCCGCATCGTCACCGACGATGGACGTCGATTGCGACGAGCAGCCTGCAACGGCGATAGCTGTCAGTGTTACCCACGCGACCGCAACGGTCGCCTTTTTCACAATCACAAGCCTAGCCCCGAACTTCCCGCGGCCGAGTATCCGGACCTGATCCGGTGAAAGCAATCAACCGCCGGTATCGCGTCAACCGAATCTTCGCGCCGCCTCGGTTGGCCGCGATATACAAGAAACACTACACGACGCCGTGCATATAGTACTTCGCTAATTCAGCTTGTATATCGCCGCGCGTTAAATAGCCGCGCGGAAGACGCGGCTGGGGCGTCGTTTCGGGTATGATTTGACGTTTTGCTTGCGGCTGAGGATTGCGGCGGGCGCTCTCGTGTGCGCGCTTAGAGGGCACGAACCAATCGCGGCCGGACAAGCCGATGGCTTCCCCGCCACGCGAGACGCCAGTCTCCGGCTCCCGTCTCCCCAAAATGGGAATTTTGGCGGACGTGCCTGGAGATTTCCCCGTACGTCGGCACGTACCCTGGGAATTCGGTAGTCCGGAGACCCGTCTCTAGCCACAAGACGTCGCGGTTTCGCGGCCTTTTCGCGTTTTTAGCGACCACCTGGGGGAGAGACCCGACTGCCTGGCTGGGGCGGCAGTGCTGATCGCGCCGGTCTCTCAACGAATTCCCTGCAAACAGGGAATTTTGCAGGGAATTTCGATGAAATCCCGCCGGCCATGGCCAACCCAGCATCTTTTGGCGCGGCGAATCAGCGGGTTAGAGCCACATTCCCTACTCCCTAGATCAGGGAAAATGACTCGCGGGAACAGGGAAGCCGGAGCCGATAACAGGGAGCTGATCATTCCGCCTCAAAGCTGATCGACCGATAATTGCGGCACTAACGATGGCCGGTTCAGCCCAAGGCATCAGCAGGCGCTCAGCCAAAACTACGGCGAGAAAGCGCGTGATACCGAGCGCGCTTATCCGCCGTCATATGCGATGCTCTTTCGCGAGATAACGATAAGTGCCGTCAGCGCTTCGTCCGACGCAATCGCGAGAGAGTCGCGGGATTTGGCGAAGTTGCTGAACAGTTGCGGGGCCGCTAAACGCCATCGTGAAATGCGGCTTTACAGCGTTAGGAAGACATGATGGCGCGCTATGGTACACAACGACGAAAGCGACCGATGGAATGTGACGTGAACGCGCGCGGCGGTCCCCCCGGCTCAACTGTGTTGAGCTCTGGAGCAAAGGCAAATGGCGCTGCAATATGACGAGATCGGACAGCGCCTGCGGGCCTTCCGGCTGGCGTCCGGACTGAGCGCCGACGAGGTCGCCGACCGGCTCGGCATCTCGCGGACCGCGCTGTACCGCTTCGAGAAGGGCGAGTTGGCGAAGATCGAGACGCTCGAGCGTCTGTCCGAGCTCTTGAACGTCTCGCTGCCGACCCTGCTCGGCGTCGGCATCGAATACATCCCGTCGGCGGTCGCCTATTTCGAGCGCATCCGGCAGCTCGAGGAGACGGCCGAGCACATCGTCGTGCTGTCCGGCCCCATTTCCTTTCTGCTCGGCTCCAACAATTTCGAGATGGCGCTCGACCAGGTGCTGCGCGAGAGCATTCCCGACGACCTGTCCAATCGCGCCAAGGCGCTGGCCGACGTCGAGAAGATCATGGAGATCCTGCACGAGCGCAAACGCGCCTATCACGAGCGCAAGCCGCCGATCGTCAATCTCATCTCCGCCATGCAGATCGAGCCGTTCCTCAACAACGGCCTGATCGGCCGCGTCACCCTGACCGAACGGCAAAAGGCGGTGCGCCGCGACATGGCGCGCGCCGAGGTCGAGCATTTCGCCTCGATCGCCGAAGAGGAGTCGATCGGCGTGCAGGTCGGCCTCGTCACCGACAGCCTGCCGCACATGGGCTTCCATATCTTCCGCCGCCGCTCGGGCGACGTGCTCACCATCAGCCCGTTCCGCCTCGGCGAACGTCCGAACATCCGCGTCGGCGTCGCCGTAGTGAGCTCCGCGCCGGACGCGCTGAGCCTGCACGAAGACGTCGTGAAGGAAGCTTGGTACACCGCAATCAAGGGCCGCGAGGCGGCCGCCTACCTGCGCGAGCTCCTCGCCAAGGCGGAGGCGAACCAGCGTGCTGCAAATTCCTACCCGTCATTAGCGCCGGCAATTTATTCATGAGTCACATTGTTTAGATGCGCTTTTGACGCAGGACGTTACGCACCGGCGCAACTTCGGACTGTCGACTTTCTGGATTTTCAGAATATCTACGAGCGCACGCAGCTAGCTACCCGCGGGTGGACTTCGCTAGCGCATCGAGCACGCGCTCAGGTGTGAACGGCTGATGCGTGATGGCGGTGCCAAACGGCGCAAGCGCGTCGTTTACCGCCACCCATACCGCGCCCATGGCGCCGATCAGGCCTGCCTCGCCGATACCTTTGGCGCCGAGATCCGTCGACGCCTCCGGCGTCTCCACGTGCTCGACCACGATGTCGGGAAGATCGGCGGCCATCGGCAGCAGATAGTCGATCATAGTGCCGTTTTCGAGATAGCCCTCGGGTCCGTACATGCATTCTTCGTAGAGCACGGCACCGATGCCCTGCGCGATGCCGCCGCGCACTTGCTCGTTCACCAGCAGCGGATTGATGATGCGGCCGCAATCGTCAACTGCCCACTGGCCGAGCATCTTGATGAAGCCCGTCTCCGGATCGAGTTCGACATAGCTTGCCTGAACGCCATTGGCGATATAGCAGAGCTCGCCGGTCACGAAGCTGTGGGTGACAGAAAGCTGCACGTCGAATTTCGGCGGCAGCGTGTCCTGGCGGAAGTAGCCGATCTTGGCGACGTCGGCGAGGCTGATGACAGCCATGCCGGTGCCCGTATTCACCACTTGGCTGGCGACGATGTCGAGATCGCCGAGGGGCGTCTGTGTGATGGCGCCTGCTAAGGCGAGGATGTTGGCCTTCAGTTTGCGGCCCGCACCGAGCGCTGCCTCTCCGCCGACCATCATGCCGCGCGAAGCCCAGGCGCCGCCGCCGTAAGGCGAGATAGTCGAATCGCCGGCAATCATGCCGACATCATCGTAACCGACGCCGACGCTATCGGCGACGATCTGCGCGATTCCGGTGAGCGTTCCCTGCCCTTGGTCGGTGATGCTGGTGACACAGCGTATCGTGCCCGACGGCTCCAGCCGCAGATGGCAACCGTCCTGCGTCGAGATCCGCGCGCCGGACGGTCCATAGTATGGCGGGCCGTAAGCCGTTTGCTCGAGGAAAGTAGCGATGCCGATGCCGCGATAGATGCTACGCTTGCGCAACTCTGTCTGTTCGGCGCGCAGCGCGTCGTAGTCCATCGAGACGACGAGCTTGTCGAGGCTTGCTTGCAACGATAGTCCTTGCAGCCTCTGACCGCCTGGCGTTAGGCAGGGGAAAGTCTCCTTGCGGCGGAAATTGCGGCGGCGAAATTCAACCGGATCGATGCCAAGCTGATTGGCGGCGCGGTCAGCCAGCACTTCCGGCAGGATGCAGGCGAATGGCATTCCGACGCCGCGATACATGCCGATCAAATTCTTGTTGACGTAGACCGAGCGCGTGCGCGCCTTATAGTCGGAGAAATCGTAAGGCGCGCCGCACATGGTGATCAGCATCATGCCTTCGGCCACGTTGAAACGCAGCGGCATGCCGTAAGCCCCGACGGCGCCGACATCATCGACTTCCATAGCGGTGATCTTGCCGTCGGCGGAGACGGCCATGCGCGCGCTCATTACGTGATCGCGCGCATGCGCATCGCCGAGAAACGCCTCCAGCCGGTCGGCGCAGTATTTCACCGGCCGGCCTAGGCGGATGCTGGCGGCGACCGCCGCCAACTCCTCGGTGTAGACATTGAGCTTCATGCCGAAGCCACCACCGATATCCGGTGCGACGACCTTCACCTTGTGCTCGGGGATGTCGAAGTGCCGACTATAGAGATCCTGCATCTGGAACGGTGACTGGTGCGCATGGTGCACCGTGAGGGTGCCGTCGGCGGAATTGAAATCGGCGATCAGCCCGCGCGCTTCCAGCGTCATTGCCTGCTGGCGCTCGAAGCGGAAATCGTCACCGACAATCACCGCCGCCTCGGCAAAGGCCTTGGCGGCATTGCCCTTCTCGATGCTAAAGTCGAAGGCGACGTTGTCGCCAAGCTCCGGATGCACCACCGGCCGTCTGGCATCGAGCGCATCGTGCGGCAGCCAGACCGGCTCGAGCGGCTCCCATGCGATTTCGACCAGAGCAGCCGCGTCCTCCGCTTCGGCGCGTGTCGCAGCGACCACCGCAGCCACCGGCTGACCCTGCCAGAGCGCGCGCTCCTCGGCGAGCAGCTTCTGCGGCGGCGACCTATGGCCGGGCCGGTGCTGCGCCACGCCGACGAGCGGCTGACACATTGGATTGATCTCGGCGGCGGTCAGCACCGCCTCGACACCTGCCGCGGCCAGGGCCGCCTCGGTCGAGATCGCCTTGATGCGCGCGTGCGGATGCGGGCTGCGCACATAGGCGAGATGCAGCATTCGCGGCAGCTTGATATCGTCGATGTAACGGCCCTTGCCGCTGACCAGCCGGTTGAGCTCGCGCCGCGGGATGCTGGCGCCAATGACGTTGCCGATTGTAGTCGCCTCGCTCATGGAAGTTTCCTCAAGCTGGCGCGACTTCGGCCAGCACCGAGGCGACGGCATCGATGATGGCGTGGTAACCTGTGCAGCGGCACATGTTGCCGGACAGATAGTCTCGAATCTCGTTGCGCGTGCGCGGCACCTTTTCCGACACCAGCTCGTAAGCGGTCAGCAGCATGCCCGAGGTGCAGAACCCGCACTGGGCCGCGTTCAACCCGATGAAAGCGTCCTGCAGGCGCGCGAAGGCGCCCTGCCCCGACAAGCCTTCGACCGTCTCGATGCGCTTGCCGTGCGCCTGCGCCGCCAGAGTAAGACACCCGCGCGCGGTGCGGCCGTCGATGAGCACCGTGCAGGCGCCGCAGACGCCGTGCTCGCAGCCGAGATGGGTCCCGGTGAGCTCAAGCTCCTGGCGCAGGAAATCGGCAAGATGCTGGCGGGCGCGCACCCGGCTCCGCACCGTGCGGCCATTGACAATTACTTCGACGTCGATGAATTCGTGCCCGCTCTCGGCCACACTCATGCCGCCGCTCCTGTCAGTTGCGCCAGCGCGCGTCGTGTCAGCGTTCGCGCCAGCCGCAATTTCGTTTCGGCACGCCAGCCGGGCGTGTCGTCCGGCGCGAGATCCTCGCCGACCGCGTCGATCACGGCCTCAACGGTGGATTGGGTCAACTCGCGGCCGCTAAGCGCGGTGGAGACCTGGCGCGCCACCTGGGCGCGGTCGACGCAGCCGAAATAGACGATGCGTGCCTCGCCGACACGCTTGCCGTCCATCGGCGCGGCGATGACTAGGCCGGCGACGGCGAAATCGCCGTGACGGCGCGACAGCTCGTCGATGACATAACGCGTGCCTTGCGTGGCCGCGGGGAAACGCACGGCGGCGATCAGTTCGCCCGGCCGTAGCGCGGTCTCCATCAACCCGGTGAAGAAATCTGCGGCCGCCAGCTCGCGGGCGCCGCCCGGCCCGGCGATCGAGATGGTCGCGCCGAGCGCGACGGCGCAGGCCGGCAGCTCCGCCGCAGGATCGGCGAAGGCGAGGCTCCCGCCCAACGTTCCGCGATTGCGGATGCCGGCATGGCCGATAAAGGCGGCGGCGCGCGGCAGCAGCGGCAGCGCGCGTCTTACCTCGTCGCTGTCGAGCAGTTCGTGATGGCGGGTAAGAGCACCAAGGCGGATATCGCCGGAGCCGAACGATGAATCTCGCAGTTCCTGCAACTCGCCGATATCGACGAGCAGCTTCGGCGCAGCGAGCCGTAGATTGAGCGCGGCGAGCAGGCTCTGTCCACCCGCGAGCGGCACCGCCTCGCCATCGTGCTTGGCGAGGATGCGGCACGCCTCGGTGAGCGAGCACGGACGGATATAGGTGATGTTCGGGGCTTTCATGCCGCGGTTCTCACGCTACATGCCGAGATAAGAGTCGCGGATTCTGGCCGTGTTCAGGAGCTGGTCCGGTTCGCCGTGGAAGGCGACGCGGCCAGACTCCAGCACGTAGCCGTAATCCGAAATCTCGAAAGCCGTGATGACATCCTGCTCGACCAGAAGGATCGCCATGTCCTGATCGCGGAATTTGGCCAGGCTTTCCGCCAGCACCTCGACCATGCCGGGTGACAGGCCGAGCGACAGTTCATCGATGATCAGCAGCTTCGGTCGCGCCATGAACCCGCGGCCGATTGCGCACATCTGCTGCTCGCCGCCGGACAAGGTGGTCGCATCCTGCCCGGCGCGTTCGCGCAGGATCGGGAAGACCGAATAGATGAAGTCGAGGTCGCGCAGGACGGCCGAACCGTCGTTGCGGTGGATGGCGCCGAGCAACAGGTTGTCGCGAACGCTCAGCGTCTTGAACAGCCGCCGCCCCTCCGGAACATGGGCAATACCGCGCGTGACAATCTGGCTGGGCTTGAGGCCGGCCAGGCTCTCACCGGCAAAGGCGACGCTGCCGCGTCGCGGCTTGAGCATGCCGGACAACGTCAGCAGCAGCGTCGTCTTGCCCGCTCCGTTGGAGCCGACGATCGACACGATCGACCGCGGCGCGACGTCGATGTCGACGCCCCACAGCACCTGCACGTCGCCGTAGCCGCTTTCGAGAGCACGGGCGCTGAGCAGGGGTTCAGGCATCATGTGGGGTCCGAAAGCGCGGAAACTAGTGTAACGAAAAGAGTACATTACGCATTTGGTGGCGTCCAGTCCGCACCGCGCGCCGATCGCCGGCGGAGTCGTTTCCTGGTCCCTCGACGCCTTGTCGGACGCAAAGTGCGCACCGCACCAGAGTGGCACGAACGCCTGTGTCGGCCATCCTCGGTCATCCTCCCGACCGTTGCACAGCCCGCGCCAGGCCGTGCGCGGCGATGCGTTTTGTCGCTAAAATCAGGACCTCTCGCCATGCCCAGAATCTCGTCAGCGCCCGGGCAAAAAGCTGGCGCGATCAACGCGAAGCTCCGGAATCAGCGCCTTGCCGGCGCTTGCAGATGCCATTCGCATGTCAGCCCCTGCCTTTCCCCTCGCCCGCCGCCCTCCGCAAGGTGGCACACGTTTGGCTCTTGTCCCAAAAAGTTGACAGCGAAAAGCCGTATGCTAACGTTTTCGATAGTCTGGGCTCGCAGCACGATTTTCGTCAGGGGAGATGAAGGGATGATCAAGACCGCGAAGAGGAATTGTTTTGCGGCCGGCGCCGCCGTGGTGTCGGCGCTCGCTTTCGTCACGCCCGGTCACGCGGCCGATCCGATCAAGCTTGGCGCACCGGTCGCGCTCACCGGCTCGCTTGCTGACGAAGGTGGCAAGCTGCTGCACGGCTATGAAATGTGCGTCGACGCGGTGAACGCCAAGGGCGGCGTCAAGGTCGGCGGCGAAATGCGCAAGATCGATCTGGTCAAATACGACTATCAGAGCGACACCAACAAGGCGTCGCAGATGATCCAGCGCATGGCCACCGTCGACAAGGTCGACTTCGTCATGGCGCCGTACAACTCCGGCGCCACCAAGGTCACCGCGGTGACCGCCGAGCGCTATGACCTGCCGATGATGTCGACGGCTGCGGCAACGCCGTCGGTCTTCGACCAGCATTTCAAGAACCTGTACGGCATCCTCTTCCCGAACGAGGCGATCTCGGACGCGGAAGCCGCCTACTACAAGAAGGCGGTGCCCGGCTTGAAAACCGTGGCGATCATCGCGATGAACTCGCTGTTCCCGAAGGCGATCGGCGCGCAACTGAAGAAGTCGGCCGAAAAGGAAGGGCTGCAGACCGTCTATGACGGCCTCTACTCGCCCGACACGCTCGATTTCTCCAACGTGCTCACCGAGATCAAGGCGAAGAACCCGGACTGGATCTATGCCACCGGCTTCATCCAGGAGCTCGTGCTGATGCGCAAGCAGATGGCGAGCCTCGGCCTCAACCCGAAGATCGTCACGATGAACGCTGCGGCCGCCTATCGCGAATACCAGCGCAACCTCGGGCCGCTCGCCGACCACGTAACCAGCAGCGCCTGGTGGCACGGCAGCGTCAATTACCAGGACGCGTACATCTTCGGCGACACCAAGAAGTACGACGAGGTCTTCCAGGCGAAATACAAGCAAGAGCCGAGCTATCTTGAGGCCGCGGCAACCGCCGGCTGCGAGGTGTTGGCCGAGTCCGTCGAGGAGGCCAAGACCACCGAGCACGCCGCGGTGCGCAAGGTGCTGTCGAGCAAGACCTTCAATACCTTCTATGGGCCGGTCAAGTTCGGCCCAGACGGACAGAACAAGGTGGCGAGCCCTGTCATCCTGCAGATCCAGAACGGCAACTTCACAGTGCTGGCACCGGATTCGGTGAAGACCGGCAACGTCGAGACCCCGTTGCAGAAATAGTCGGACGGCCCTGCCCCTCGATGCCGGCTGCGGATCAGCTCCCTGATCCTCAGCCAGCCTTCCTATCGGCGAAGCGCACGGAATGCTGGCTCAGTACATCATCAACGGATTGCTGATCGGATCGCTCTACGCGTGTCTGGCCGTCGGCTTTTCGCTGGTCTGGGGCGTTCTCAATATCATCAACATGCTGCACGGCGCTTTTGTCGTGCTCGGCGCCTATATCGTCATTTTCGGCGTCCAGTCCTTCGGGGGCAGCCCGATCCTGTGGACCGGGGTGGCCTGCATCATTCTCTTTGCCATCGGCTACCTCGTTCAGCTCGGCCTCATCAACAAGGTCGTGGCTGCGCCGATCTTCATCACTTTCACGCTGACGTTCGGCATGGATCTGCTGGCGCAGAACCTGATGATCAACGTCTTCACCGCAACGCCGCGTTCGTTGACTATTGGCTATGGCAGCCTGCAGATCGCAGGATTGAGCCTGTCCGTCGCGCGCCTGATCGCCATGGGCTTTGCCCTGCTGCTGACCGGGCTGCTCTATTGGCTGCTCAAGCATTCCTCCATCGGCCGCGCCATCGTCGCCGTGCGTATGGACCGGCATGCTGCCACCCTGCTCGGCCTCGACGTGCCACGCATCTACGCCGTCACCTTCGGCATCGGCGCGCTCATGGCTGCGGCCGGCGGCGGCGCCATGGCGATGGCCTTTCCCATCACCCCCGTGCTTGACGGCACCTTCCTCGGCAAGGCCTTCGTCATCTGCGTCCTCGGCGGCCTCGGCAGCGTGCCGGGGGCGCTGATCGGCGGTCTCGTCCTCGGCCTGCTCGAGAGCTTCGGGGCGGTAACGTTGGGCTCGCAATGGAGCGCGACCGTCGGCTTCGTCATCATGCTGGCCATTCTGGTCTTCAGGCCGGCAGGAATCGCCGGCAGGTCCGGGTTCGAGTGAGATGAAGACGCAGCAGCGCACCTGGACAATCGCATTCGGCGCCGCGCTCGTACTCGCGACCATCGGCTTCGGCGTAACAGCCAATAATTTCTTGCTACAGGCCGGCACGACGCTCGCGATGTACGTCGCACTCGCCTATGCCTGGAACATCGTCGGCGGCTACATGGGCTATCCGTCCTTCGGCACGGCCGCCTTCTTCGGCTTCGGCTGTTATGCCGGCGCCATTGCGCAGAACGCCGGCGCACCGATGTGGCTTGCCTGGCCGGCCGCCGCGCTCGGCGGCGCGATCTTTTCTGCGGTGCTCGGCCGCATCCTGCTCGGCATGCGCGGCCATTACTTCGCGATCGGCACCATCGCCGTGGTCGAGGTCATGCGCGAGGTCTCCAATAACTGGGAGGCCCTCACCGCCGGCGCCACCGGCCTCAACCTGCCGATCGTGGCCGGTTCGCCCCGCGAAGTCGGCATGCTGTTCTTCTTCGTGATGACCGCATTCGCGGGATTCGCGCTGCTGCTGACGCTTCTGATCGCACGCTCGAAATTCGGGTTCGGCCTGCGCTGCATCAAGCAGAATGAGCAGGCCGCCTCGATGGTCGGTATCGGCGTGCTGCGCTACAAGGTGGCGGCCTTCGTCGTGTCCTGCGCGCTGATGTCAGCAACCGGCGCGATCTACGCGTCGATGGTCGCTTTCATCAATCCGGACGACGCCTTCAATATCCTGATGTCGATCAGCGTGCCGGTTATCGTGACGCTGGGCGGCGCGGGCCTGGTGCTGGGTCCGCTGGTCGGCGCCGTCATATATATGGTCCTCGACAACTTCGTCTGGATCAATTTCATCAACTATCACTCGGCCGTGCTCGGCGTGATCATCATCGCGGTGATCTACTTCATCCCGCAGGGAGTCGTGCGCGAGTTCGTCAAGCGCGGCTCGGTGCTACTGCGGCGCGACACGGCGAAAGCAGCCTGACATGGCAGAAGCGATCCTTGACGTGCAGGGTCTCACGCGCCGGTTCGGCGGCGTCGTCGCCGTCAACGACGTGTCCTTGTCGCTCGCGCCAGGCGAGATCGTCGGCCTGATCGGACCCAACGGCGCCGGCAAGACGACGCTGGTCAATCTCATCACCGGATTCCTGCCGAAGACCGCCGGCACCGTACGCTTCGAAGGACGCGATATTTCGGCGGCCACCCCGCACCTTATCGCCCGGCAAGGCATCGCGCGCACGTTCCAGATCGTGCAGCCCTTCTCGGAAATGACCGTCTTCGAAAACGTGCTCGCAGGCGCGATCTTCTCAGGCCGCAATGGCGGCCATGCCGCCGCTGTGACGATGGCGCACGAATGTCTCGAATTTACCGGACTGGACAGTCACGCGGGCTATCTCGCTTCCGAACTTTCGTTGGCCAACCGCAAGCACCTCGAGCTCGCCAAGAGCCTCGCCATGCGGCCACGTCTCCTGTTCCTTGACGAGGTGAATGCCGGTCTCAACACCGGCGAGCTCGACGCGGCACTGGCACTAATCCGCAATATTGCAGCGCGTGGCGTCACCATCGTCATCATCGAGCATTTGCTCAAGATCATCGCCTCGCTGGTGAGCCGTATCATTGTGCTGCATCACGGCGCAAAGCTGAGCGAAGGCAGGCCGGCCGACGTGCTGCGCGATCCCACGGTTATCAAGGCCTACATCGGGAACAAGTTCGCACAACGATTCGCACAGACGGAGAGCGCGAACGAGGCGACGGAAGAGGGACGTCCAAGCCCGTAAGCGGGATCGGCCACTCAGCGATGTTTCCTGGCTACATCGTCGTTGGACATATCACGCGATCGACAATTTCGGAGAGCTAGAATGCTGCGGTATGGTGCGGACTACCTAAGCAGCCTTCGAGACGGACACACGATCATCTCGGCAACGAACGGGTGCAGGACGTCACTCAGCATCCTGCTTTCCGCAGCGTTGCCCGCTCGTTTTCGACAATGACACCACTGCGGTTTGAATAGCGACTGTCGATCGCCTCTAGAGACTGAGCCGGCGTCCACTTGAGCACGAACGCAAAGCTCCGGGCGAACGACAGGATGTCCATGCGTACGCGCTCATTTGAGACGACGTTTATCTACTGCCTCCCGCGGACTGACTAGCGAGCGGACACTCAGCCCGCACTCCCACTAGCTCGGCTCCGCTTCCCTTCACGGCTAAACTGGAGCGGCAGTACCGATTAGTCACATGCAAGTCACCCTCCCGCGACCAGGAGATAGCAAAAAGCTACAGCGCCGCGTAATCGATCGGCTCGTGCCGATCGAGTTTCTTCTCGATCTTCGGCAGCGGATACTTCAAGCCGCTGGCGCAGTTGAACAGCACGACGCGGTCCGACTTCTTGACGCGGCCGTCGGCGAGCGCCTGCTTGTAGGCGGCGTAGGTCGCGGCGCCCTCGGGGCACAACAGGAAGCCCTCCTCGCGCGCCATCTCGTCGAGCGCCACTTCGATCGCCGGATCCTCCACAGCAATGGCGAAACCGCTCGACTCGCGCACGGCGCGTAGAATGAGGAAATCGCCGACCGCCTGCGGCACGCGGATGCCGGACGCGATGGTGTGCGCGTTCTCCCAGCGCGGCGCGTGTTCTTTGCCTTCCTCGTAGGCCTTGACCATCGGTGCGCAGCCCGCCGCCTGCACGGCGATCATGCGCGGGCGCTTCGAACCGATGAAGCCGATCTTCTCCAACTCGTCGAACGCCTTCCACATGCCGATCAGCCCGGTGCCGCCGCCGGTTGGATAGAAGATTGCGTCCGGCACGTCCCAGCCGAGCTGCTCGGCGAGTTCGAGGCCCATCGTCTTCTTGCCCTCGATGCGGTACGGCTCCTTCAGCGTCGAGGTGTCGAACCAGCCGACTTTGGCTTTGCCCTCGCCGACGATCTTGCCGCAGTCGTCGATCAGACCGTTGACGCGGTAGACGTTCGCG